>JAWKXJ010000003.1:0-898306 GCA_041397105.1 Paracoccaceae bacterium | reverse complement strand
AGGGCGATCTTGGCGAGCCTGTTCTTGGCAACGCGAACGGACCCGCCTGCCGCACGCATCGCGGCGCGCAGGTCCTGCATCTCAGCAACTGTCATGCCTTCGTAGCGGGCAACCACCACGACGCCAGAGCTTTCAAAGATCTGGCCGAGTTCCTCGACCACTTTCTCTTTCTGGGCTCTATCCACAGTTTCACTCCAAGTATGGGGGCTTGCACCCCCGGCTCAAGTTTGCCCCGGATTTCGGTCCAGGGCGTTCGGGTCCGTTTCCGGGTCCCGAGGCCAGGATCGCCCGAGGCAAAGCCCCGGATAATCTCGTCTCGTTCCCCATCTCAGGAAGGATTTATGAGGTCTCCCTCACCCTCCGTCTCGGACAGGACAGGGCTATCGCTGGCCCCGCCATTCGCCCCGGACCGAAATCCGGGGCAAATCTCGTCAGGCGTTGCCAGTCGCCGAGGCCAGGTCGAGGCTGACGCCAGGACCCATCGTCGACGAAAGCGACACCTTCTTCACATAGGCGCCCTTGGCACCGGCCGGTTTGGCCCGTGCGACGGCATCGACAAAGGCGCGCACGTTTTCGGTCAGTTTGGCTTCGGTGAAGGAAACCTTGCCGACACCGGCATGGATCACACCGGCCTTTTCGACCTTGAACTGGACTTCGCCGCCCTTCGCGGCCTTGACCGCGGCCTCGACATCCATCGTCACCGTACCGACCTTGGGGTTCGGCATCAGGTTGCGTGGGCCGAGAATCTTGCCCAGACGGCCGACAAGCGGCATCATGTCCGGGGTCGCGATGCAGCGGTCGAACTCGATCTTGCCCGACTGGATCGTCTCCATCAGGTCTTCGGCGCCAACGATGTCCGCACCCGCTGCCGTCGCCTCATCGGCCTTCGGGCCGCGGGCGAAGACTGCCACGCGCACCGTCTTGCCGGTGCCGTTCGGCAGGGTCACGACGCCACGGACCATCTGGTCGGCGTGGCGCGGGTCGACGCCAAGGTTCATCGCGATTTCGACCGTCTCGTCGAACTTCGCCGACGCGGCGCCCTTGATCAGCTTGACGGCATCCTCGACCGTGAGGTTCGACTTGCCGTCGAAGGCGGCACGCGCCGCTGTCGTACGTTTTCCAAGCTTGGCCATGATTTACCCCTTCACCTCGATACCGATCGAACGGGCGGAGCCGAGGATGATCTGCATCGCAGCCTCGACGTCATTGGCCGAAAGATCCTTCATCTTGGCTTCGGCGATCTCGCGCACCTGGGCCACGGTCACGGAACCCGCCGTTTCGCGGCCCGGCTTTTCGGAACCCTTCGGGCGGTTACGCTTGCCGACCGGCTTCAGCCCCGCCGCCTTCTTGAGGTAGTAGGAGGCAGGCGCCGTCTTGGTTTCAAAGCTGAAGGACTTGTCGGCGTAATAGGTGATGATGACCGGAACGGGCGAACCGGGCTCCATCTCCTGCGTCTTCGCGTTGAAGGCCTTGCAGAATTCCATGATGTTGATGCCGCGCTGACCCAGCGCCGGACCGACGGGGGGCGAAGGATTGGCCTGCCCCGCCTTGATTTGCAGCTTGAGGCTGCCGACTACTTTCTTGGCCATCTGGCCTCTCCTTTGTCACTGGCACCGCGCAGGGTGCAGTTTAGTGGTCCGGTCCCCCCGGATCAGGTCCGGGGTCGCCTCCCACGGGCGTTCACGTCAGCTGGCTTTCGACACCTGCGTGAATTCCAGTTCGACCGGCGTCGGCCGGCCAAAAATCGACACGGTCACCTTCAGGCGGCTCGCGTTTTCGTCCACTTCCTCGACCATGCCGGAGAAGCCCTCGAAGGGGCCGTCGGCAACTTTCACCTGTTCGCCGATCTCGAAGCGGATCAGGTTGCGCGGGGCTTCCTGGCCTTCTTCGGCGCGCTTCAGGATGCCGTTGACCTCGGCATCGCGCATCGGCATCGGGCGGCCTTGCGGGCCAAGAAAGCCGGTGACGCGGTTGATCGAGGTGATCAGGTGATAGCCGCGGTCGGTCATCTCCATATGCACGAGCACATAGCCCGGCATGAAGCGCCGCTCGGACGTGACCTTCTTGCCGCGGCGGATTTCCAGCACCTCTTCGGTCGGCACGAGAACTTCGTCGATCTCGTCCTCAAGACCTTTTTCGGCGACGGACTGCTTGATCTGTTCGGCGATCTTCTTCTCGAAATTCGAGAGAACGCTCACCGAATACCACCGCTTCGCCATCTGCCCCTGACCTCGCTTCGCCGACGGCATGCCGTCGAAAATTCCAGTAGTTCCAGCAGGTTACCCCACCGTTACCCGAACAAAAAACAGCGCGCATACCGAATCGTTGCGCGCCGGTGCCGGGAAGTTGCCGCCCGTCTAGCGCCGAACGCCCGTGATTTCAAGGCCATGCGGCCAGAAATCCGGCGGCTCTCAGCCGAACATCCCGAGGACGGCGGTAAGGCCGTAGCGGATGGTCAGGTCGACGAGAAAGAAGAAGACCGAGGTCAGCGCGGCCATGATGAAAACCATCACCGTGGTCAGCAGAACCTCGCGCCGGTTCGGCCACACGACCTTGCCCACTTCGGTGCGGACCTGCTGAAGGAACTGGAGCGGATTGGTGGCCATCTGTGCCTCGGGCTATTTCTGCAACGGGTGGGAGATACGCCCTACGGCAGACGAATTCAAGCGTCGGCTTTGCGTCGGATCGCCGTAGCACGGCCGTAGGTTTCCCGTAGCTACGCTCGTCGTGACAAAAGGGCGGCGTCTGGCCGCGGGCAGCCGCCCAGGACAACTGTGGTCGCCACTTTATCCCGCCACCTCCGGACGACCCCGATCCCCACGCTGACGTCACCCAAGCGGCTGGCCCCGGGGGCGGCCAGCCGCTGCCCGGGGGCGCTGGCGCGCCGTTCACCCGGGCAGAGCGACAGAGCAGCCGTTTCAGAAGACGGGGGCGCAGGACATTGGGATTGGCCTGGCAGGGGCAGCAGGGTTCGAACCCGCGACCTACGGTTTTGGAGACCGTCGCTCTACCGACTGAGCTATACCCCTAAGGCCGTTCGGGTGTTTACGCGCGGCCCCGGCGCTTTGCAAGAATGAAAACGGGGGACGGGCTATTCGGGGGCGACCGAAAACCCGATGGCGGAATACCAGTCGGCGGCGGCGCGGATATCCGCATCCGTCAGATCGGCGGCGATGGCCGACATCACCTCATGCACCCGCTTGCCGGACCGGAAGGCCTTGACCTGCGTGTCGATATAGATGGCCGTCTCGCCGGCGAGGTTCGGCACATCCTCAACCACGGCAATACCGTCGGCCCCGTGGCAGGAGACGCAAACCTCGGGCGCGCCGGCTGGGTCGGCCGTGAGAGATGCCAGAGGCGTGCGGCTGGCGTACCAGGCGGCGAGATCGGCGATATCGGCATCCGTCAGCGGCTTTGCCACCACGGTCATCATCTCGTGTTCGCGGGTCCCGTCGCGAAAGGCGGTCAACTGGCCGGTGATGTAAGTCGCCGGTTCGCCGCCGATATTCGGCGCGATCGGGATCTTCGCCACCCCGTCGATGCCGTGACAGGTCCGGCATTGACCGGCGAGCGCCTTGCCATGCGCGGCATCGCCCGGCGTGTCGCCATTCGCAAAGGCGCCCCCGGCGCAGAGAACCGCGCCGAGGGCCATGATCGTGGCTCGCATCATTCGCCGTAGCTGATGCGGTAGATCGCGCCGGCCAGATCGTCGGAGACGAGCAGCGAGCCGTCGCGCAGTTCCGTCACGTCGACGGGCCGGCCGAGATATTCGCCATTGGCGTCAATCCAGCCTTCGGCAAAGGGTTCGGAGGCGGCATTGCCGTCACCGTCGATGAAGGTCACCATCACCCGCGCGCCAACCGGCGTCGTGCGGTTCCACGACCCGTGCTGGGCCGAGAAGATGGCGTTCTTGTACTTCGCCGGGAACATGTTGCCCTGATAGAAATGCATGCCGAGGTCGGCGGCGTGGGCTGTCATCTCGACCGCGGGCATCACGATATCCGCGGGCGGCTCTTCGGACGCATATTCATTGGTGCGGACCGTACCCCCGCCATACCACGGGTGGCCGAAATGCTGGCCCGCCGCCGTCTGGTGATTGAGTTCGCCCGGCGGAATGTCATCGCCCATGCCGTCGACCTGGTTATCGGTGAACCACAGATCGCCCGTCACCGGATCATGGTCATGCCCGACCGAGTTGCGCACGCCGTAGGTATAGACCTCGCGCCCCGTACCGTCGATGTTCATCCGGATGATGCCACCGATGCCGACCTTGCGGTAGAGGTCGAGCTTTTCGGCGGGGGCGACGTTGAAGGGCTGGCCGAGCGAGATATAGAGCTTGCCATCCGGGCCGATGTCGCAGACCCGCGCGGTGTGATTGTAGCTTTCCTCGTCCACCGGAATGAGCTCGCCCCCCGGCACGATGGGCACGGCCACCACGTCGGGGCTTTCATAGAAGAACTCGGCCGCCGGATAGAGCAGCACGCGGTTCTGTTCGGCGATGATCAGGAAGCCGTCATCGGTGAAGCAGGGGCCGTTCGGAATGGCCTTGGGCAGCGAGGGCGCGAAGTTCTTCACCTCGTCGGCCACGCGGTCCTTGTTGCGGTCCGTCACCGCCCAGACTTCTGTCTTGCGAGTGCCGACAAAGGTCACGATGCCCTGCGGGCCGACGGCCATGTGGCGCGCGTCCGGCACGATGGCATAAAGCTCGATCTTGAAGCCCTCGGGAAGGCTGATACCCTTCAACGTCGCCTTGATCGCCTCGGCATAGTCGCCGCCCTGTTCGATGACGGTGAATTCGGTGACGCCCGTGGTCTTGAACGCGCCGAGCTTTGCCAGATTGTCAGGCAGCGCGCCTTGCGCGAATGCCGCGCCGGCCATCAGGGCCGCGACCGCGGTTGCTGTCAGAAACTTCGTCATGATCATCCTCCCTTGGTTATCGTTTGTCCCGGGCGAGGGCCGCGCCCCCGCCCGGGTTCCGTCGGTGTCAAAGATTGCCGGCCGACATTTCGCTTGCGATATGGTCGGCCTGCCGGATCGCCAGCGCGACGATGGTCAGCGTCGGGTTTTCGGCGGCACCCGTGGTGAACTGGCTGCCGTCGGAGATGAAGAGGTTGGCGATGTCGTGGGTCTGGCCCCATTTGTTGACGACGCCATGTTCGGGGTTATCCGACATGCGGTTGGTGCCGAGGTTATGGGTCGAGGGGTAAGGCGGCGTCGGGAAGGTGCGGGTGGCGCCGACAGCCTCATAAATCGCCTGACCCTGCTTGTAGGCGTGATTGCGCATGGCAATGTCATTGGCGTGATCTGAGAAGTTCACATTCGCCACCGGCAAGCCGTGCTGGTCCTTCACATCCGAAAGCGTGACACGGTTCGTCGCCTGCGGCATGTCCTCGCCCACGATCCAGAGGCCCGCCATGTTCT
The DNA here is from genome assembly GCA_041397105.1 of Paracoccaceae bacterium. Classification (GTDB taxonomy): domain Bacteria; phylum Pseudomonadota; class Alphaproteobacteria; order Rhodobacterales; family Rhodobacteraceae; genus Albidovulum. The sequence goes on along the minus strand of JAWKXJ010000003.1, from coordinate 892,885 downwards.
CATAGGCGTCGAGCGCGGTGGTGAAGCTGCGCCCCCAGGCCCCGGGGTTGAGGAAGGCCGCCATGAACGGCAGGCCGAGCGAGAGCGTTTCAAGCTCGTACCCGCCGACAAAGCCGCGGCTCGGGTCGTGGCGCGCCTCGTCCTGCACGATGCCGGCCATCGTGGTGCCGCGCCACATCTTCACCGGCTTGTCGAAGACGGCATAGACGGAGCCGGTCATGTGACGCATGTAGTTGCGCCCGACCTGATCGGAGGAGTTGGCAAGCCCGTTCGGGAACATGTTCGACGCGGAGTTCAGGAGAAGCCGGGGGCTTTCAAAGGAGTTGCCGGCGACGCAGACGAGCCGCGCCTTCTGCATTTGCAGGTTGCCGTCCTTGTCGAAATACTCGACCCCCGTCACCTTGCCCGCGTCATCGTGCAGGATGCGCGCGACATGGGCGCGTTCCCGCACCTCCAGATTGCCCGTCGCCTCGCCGCGCGGGATGTCGGTATAGGCGGAGGACCACTTGGCGCCCCATTTGCAGCCCTGAAAGCAGAAGCCGGTCTGCTGGCATGACATGCGTTCGTCATAATCGGCCGAGTTGATCGCCATGCGGCCGGTATGGACCTCGGTATAGCCGAGCGCCTTGGCGCCCTTCTCCAGCACCTTGAAGTTGTTGTTGCCGGGCAGGCCGGCGCGGCCGCCGGTTCGGGTGACGCCCAGCTTCGCTTCGGCCTTTTCATACCAGGGGGCCATTTCGGCCCCGTCGATCGGCCAGTCGAGAAGGTTGGCCCCATCGACTGCGCCGTAGTTGGTCAGCGCCTTCCACTCGTGGTCCTGAAACCTGAGCGACGCACCGGCCCAGTGCGTGGTCGTGCCACCAACGGCCTTCACGATCCATGCGGGCAGGCCGGAGAAATCCTTGGCCACCCGCCAGTCGCCCGATGTGGTGCGCGGATCGACCCAGGCGAGTTGGCCGAAGCTTTCCCATTCGTCGTTGATGTAATCCTCGGGCAGGTAGCGCCCGCCAGCCTCAAGCGCGACAACGCTGACGCCCTTCTGGGCAAGCTCGTTCGAAAGGACCCCGCCGCCGGCGCCGGTCCCGATGACGACGACCACGCTGTCGTCGTTCAGGTCAAAAGGTGCAGCCATGATGCGTCCCCCTCAAAGCCAGTTGATGTCGTCAAAGCCGCGTTCGATGTAGCCGCCCTTGGAGAAGGACTCGCCTTCATATCCGAAGATCGGCCAGACGGCCTTCTGGTTATAAAGGCCGGTCACGAGGCCCCCGCGAATGGTCTGGAAAAAGCCACTGTCCTCGATCTTTTGGAGGACCGCGACGCGATCTTCCTCCCAGCCCATGGCGAGGTAGCTCGCATGGCCGGCCGCCTGTGCGGCGGCGTCGAGCTCGGCGACGCCGGCGGCGACCATGTCCTTCTTGTCCTCGGCGTCGTAGCCCTTGACGGCGACCGCGTAATATTCGTCGCCCACGCGGTCATGTGGGTAGATGTCGCGCGCCATCTGCAAAAGCGTTGCCATTTGTTCGGGCGTGATGACGGTCACTTCCATGGCCCAGGCGGCATCGGGTGCCGCGATGAACCCCGCGCCGGTCACGGCGATGGCCCCTACCGCCACCGAGCGGCGCAGAAGATCGCGCCGGGAAAGCGCTATCGGGTTTGGTTTGTTCATGGTCTCCTCCAGTTTCGTCTGCCGCCTTTGGGCGGGGTTATTGGTGTCCTTCACAGGAAACGGCCGCCGCGCTGGATGACCTCGATCTGATAGCCATCGGGATCGGCGATGAAAAAGAACCGGGCGAGCAGACTGCCGCCGGGGCTGAAATCGACAAGCTTCCGGGGGGCGAGGCCCGCTGCCTCCAGCCGCGCATGCTCGGTCGCGGCGTCGGCCACAGACACCGCCAGATGGCCGTAGCCGTCGCCAAGCGCATAGGGCTCTGTCCGGCCCTTGTTGACGGTCAGCTCAAGCTCGAAGCTCGATTCCGCATTGCTGAGATAGATGAGCGTGAAGGTCTCGAAATCGAGACGGTCGGCGACTTTCAGCCCGAAGGCCCTGTCGTAGAATTCGACGGCGCGCGCCTCATCCAGCACGCGGATCATCGAGTGGATTGCCTTGGCCATTGTCCCACCAAATTCATTCGCGAATTTGGTAAGGTTAAGTAACCAATTTCGGCATCGGGTAGTATTCCGCTACTACACCGGCTATTTTTGACCTATTCGGCGGCGATGCTCGCCGGTACCTCGGCATCGAGTTCGCCGAGATGAATCATGCAGGCGCAGCGCAGGAGCGAGGTGAAATTCGGCGCCTCGCCGTGAAGTTCCAGCACCTCCGAATGCAGTCGCGAGATGAAGGCCGGGGTCGTCAGCCCCTCATTCGCGGCGATATTGTCGATGATCCGCCAGAACGAGCGTTCCAGGCGGATGCTGGTGCTTTGCCCGTTCAGGCGCAGCCGCCGTGTCACGGACTCGTATCGTGCCGGGTTCTGACCGGCGAAGATCTGGCACATGAGAGACCCCCCGATTGACCGCAGAAAGCATGATCTTGCGGACAAGACCGCGAATCGTCAATGCCGGTGCCTTCGGCGACCCTGCGATCACGGCCGGATCACGGCCGCGTCGTCGCCAGGATGCGCGCGATGACGGGGCCGTGCGCTCGCAAAGTCGTGACAGCGACGAACGGCGGACAGGCGGCTGTAACACGACCCCGCTGCCCGGTCCGATTTTGAAACATTCGCTGGACATTGGCCGTCCGCCGATCACGGCCCCGCGGTGCCCGCTGACGGTGGCGTGAGGGCAATCACGGAAATCCGCACAACCGGCGCGGGCGCGTGATGTTACGTGAGACGGTCGTGTTTTCCGTTGCGGCGGAAGTGCTGGCAGGGATTGCCGCGCCGGGTGAACGCAAGATCAGCCGGCATGTGACGATCACAACGAACCATAACTTTCGAAAGGACAAATCATGAAGAACTCGATCACGATCATCGCCGCCGCCCTTCTGTCGCTCGGCGTCGCCGCGACGGCGGCCAATGCGGCCAATGACGAAATGAAGATGGTGGAAGACACCGCATCGCGGCTGCTGAGCGAGCTCAACATCGACACGATGAAAGTCGACGACCTGACCGTGGCGCAGCTCCGCCAGATCATCGTCATCGCCGACAGCAAGGAAATGGGCGATGCGACCCGCGCCCAGGTTCTGAAGATCATCGGCCAGTAAGGACGCCGGACGGCGCCGAAAGTGAAAGGCGGTCCTTCGGGGCCGCCTTTTGCTTTTCTGTCGGCAGGTTCTGGCGGAGTGGCCGACCCTGCAAAGAAAAGAGACCGCCCCATCGGGACGGTCCCAGGATCAGTGCCCGCCGGCGCGCGGCAGGCAAACTTGCCGTTCTTACTTGATGATTTTGGAGACGACGCCTGCGCCGACGGTGCGGCCGCCTTCGCGGATGGCGAAGCGGAGTTTTTCCTCCATCGCGATCGGCGCGATGAGTTCCACCTCGAACTTCAGGTTGTCGCCCGGCATCACCATCTCGGTGCCTTCCGGCAGCTTCACCGTCCCCGTCACGTCCGTCGTGCGGAAGTAGAACTGCGGACGGTAGTTGGCGAAGAACGGCGTGTGACGGCCGCCCTCTTCCTTCGTCAGGATATAGGCCTCCGCCTCGAACTGCGTGTGCGGCGTCACCGAACCCGGCTTGCAGAGAACCTGACCGCGCTCGATCCCGTCACGCTCGATCCCGCGCAAGAGAAGCCCGACATTGTCGCCCGCCTGGCCCTGGTCCAGAAGCTTGCGGAACATCTCCACGCCCGTGCAGACCGTCTTCTTCGTCGCCCGGATGCCGACAATCTCGATCTCCTCGCCGACCTTCACAACGCCCCGCTCCACGCGGCCCGTCGCAACCGTGCCACGGCCCGAGATCGAGAACACGTCCTCGACCGGCATCAGGAACGGCTGGTCGACCGCGCGCTGCGGCGTCGGGATGTAGCTGTCAACAGCTTCCAGAAGCGCCCGGATCGAGTTCTCCCCGATCTCCGGATCGCGGCCTTCCAGCGCGGCCAGCGCCGAGCCCTTCACGATCGGAATGTCGTCGCCCGGATAATCGTAGGACGAAAGAAGCTCGCGCACTTCCATCTCCACAAGCTCCAGAAGCTCCTCGTCATCCACCTGGTCGACCTTGTTGAGGTACACAACCATGTAGGGAATGCCGACCTGACGGCCGAGAAGAATGTGCTCGCGCGTCTGCGGCATCGGGCCGTCCGCCGCGTTCACCACCAGGATCGCGCCGTCCATCTGCGCCGCACCCGTGATCATGTTCTTCACGTAGTCGGCATGGCCCGGGCAGTCCACATGCGCGTAGTGACGGTTCCCCGTCTCGTATTCCACATGCGCCGTCGAGATCGTGATCCCGCGCGCCTTCTCCTCCGGCGCCGCGTCAATCTGATCATAGGCCTTGAAATCGCCGAAATACTTCGTAATCGCCGCCGTCAGCGTCGTCTTGCCATGGTCAACGTGGCCAATCGTGCCAACGTTCACATGCGGTTTCGTCCGTTCAAACTTTGCCTTTGCCATATCGCGGCCGCCTCGTGTTCTGGGGGGCCAGAAGGCCCCGGTGCCAATATCGCGCGCTGCCTATCGGCACTTCGGCAAAAAATCAAGCACCAGTTGGACGAAACGGTCAGGGCAGCGTGACCACATCGCCGGCCGCATCGACAAGCGGCGTCGTGGGGCGCGGCGGCGGCGTCGTCGTGCCGGGCGCGGGCGTCGGCGCCGTTGCGGGTGCGGGCACTGTTGCAGGGGCCGGCGCGGGTGGCGGCGCGGGCAGTCCGGCGCGGGCGGCAATTGCCTCGGGCGTGAACCAGACCTTGTTTTCGACGAGCCACTGGTTGATCAGCCGGGCGGCGTTTTCGGTGAGGTTCTGCATCTGCTCCTCACGCGACTGGGTCAGGCCGGAGCCCACAACGGTTTCACCCGAAAGCCGCTCGAAGACGATAAGCTGCTTGGGTTCTTCGTTGATCTTCTGGGCCAGCGCGTCGTCCCAGATATTCACGGTCACGACCAGCACCGATTTCGGGCTGAGTACCACGGGAATCCCCGGAACGGCGAGCGCGTAGGCATCGACCCCGACACCGATATTGTAGATCCGCTCGCCGTCATAACGGCCGATCTGCGCGGCGATCTTTTCCTTCAGAAGCGCTTCCCATTCGGCGGGCTCGGCCTTCCGTGACGGCCCCACCGGCTCGGCGTTCTTGGCGACAACGATATTGTAGCCCAGCCGGAAATCGCCGATGTCCACGGGCGGCTGGCTGATATCCTGCTTGGCGCAGGCTGCAACCAGAGCCAGGGCCAGCAGCCCGAAAAGGGTCGTCTTCAAGGTCATGAACAGCTCCTGTCGAGGCCTTAAGCCTTAGCCGAGGCGCGCAGGCGCGGCAATGCCATGCTTGGTGCCCGCGCCGCCCTGCCCTATATCTGGCGCGGAAGGAGGGCGCGATGCGTGACCGAGAGCTTCCTGTCCGGGTTCCGCTCGTGACCGAGCGCTGGGGCGTCTGGCAGTCGTTTCAGGCGGCGCGGCGCAATGTGCTGGAACTGATCCCGGAAATTGCGACACGCCAGCCCATCGTCTCGGGGCGCACCGGCAAGCGGTGGCACATGGTCATGGACCCCGGCGCCAACCGGCATATCCTGCGCGATGCACTCGACAATTATCCGAAATCCGATGTGACGAAGCTGATCCTGCGGCCGGGCATCGGCGACAGCCTGTTCATCGCCGAGGGCGCGCATTGGCACTGGCAGCGCCGCGCCGCCGCGCCCGCCTTTTCCCTGCGCAATGTCCAGGCGCTTGCCCCGGTGATGACAGCGGCGGCCGAACGCGCGGCGGCGCGGATCGCGGCCCGGGCGGGCCAGGACGCGGACCTCTTCGACGAGATGGTCGCCACCACCTTCGAAGTCATCTCGGACGTGACGTTTTCGGGTGACGAGGCTTTCGACCGCGCCGCCGTTCATCGGGCCATCGAAAGCTATATCGACCAGACGGCGCGGGTGTCCTTCCTCGATGTCATTGGCGCGCCGCCATGGGTGCCAAGGCTGTCGCGGCTCCGGTCCGGTCCGGCGATGCGGGCGATGAAGGCGATGGCCGATGCGGCGATCGAGGCACGGCGCAGGACCGGCCAGCGGCCGCTGCCGGACCTTCTTGACCTTCTGCTCGACGGCGAGGATCCCGAAACCGGGCGGCGGATGACGACATCGGAACTGCGCGACAATCTTCTGACCTTCATCGTCGCGGGTCATGAGACGACAGCTTTGACGCTTGCCTGGGCGCTTTACCTCTGCGCCTTCGATCCGGCGGTGCAGGCGCGCGCGCGGCAGGAGGCCACAGCGGCCCTGCAGGGGCGCGCGGCCACCGCGGCCGATCTCGTCAACCTCAGATACATCCGCCAGATCGTCGACGAGACGCTGCGCCTTTATCCGCCGGCCGCGTTTCTGTCGCGCACGGCACGACGGTCCGACACCTTGTGCGGGCGCGAGGTCCGGCCGGGCGACACGGTGATGCTGCCGATCTATGCGCTGCACCGAAACCACAAGCTTTGGCCCGATCCCGACCGTTTCGATCCCGACCGCTTCGCTGACCCGAAATCCATTGATCGGTTTTCCTACCTTCCCTTCGGCGACGGGCCGCGCATCTGCATCGGCGCCTCCTTCGCCCTGCAGGAAGCGGTCATCATCCTCGCCACCCTCCTCTCACGCTTCCACTTCGCCCCGGTACCGGGGCGCGCGCCACGTCCGATCATGATATTGACCCTGCGCCCGGAAGGCGGGGTCTGGCTGAGGGTCGCGCCCGCCTGACGGGTCTTGCAGGATTTTCCCCCTATTTCGACAGGCGCCGAACCGTCTACTATCCCCCGGTAACAATTTTCGGGGAGGTATTGTCATGAGCTTGATGGGCACATTGGCCAAGGTGGCGATCGGCGTCGCGGTCGTGAAGGGTGTAGGCGCGATGGTGCAGAACCGCGGCAGCAGCGGCAGCGCGACCGGCGGCGGCATGTTCGGCGGACCGCATTCCCCCGGCGGATCGTCGACCGGGCTTGAAGACATGATGAGCGATATCCTCGGCGGCAAATCGAAGCGCCCCTCCGGCGGCCAGGTCGGTGGCAGTACGCAAGGCGGCGGCATCGGCGACCTGCTGGAAGAACTCGCCGAGGCGCGGGGCGATGCCCCGGCCAGCCGTTCGGGCACGTCGCAGCGCGGCGGGATTGACGACATACTCGGAAATCTTGGCGGCGGCACCGGCGGCGGCGGCCTTGGCGACCTTCTCGGCGGTATTCTCGGTGGCGCGCTTTCGGGCGGGGGCGGTTCGTCGGGCGGCAGTTTTGGCGATTTGCTGAACCAGTCGATGCGCAACCGGGGCGAACCCCAGGTGCGCCCGACGGCCCAGCAGGATGCCGCCGCCGCCTTGATGCTGCGGGCCATGATCCAGGCTGCCAAGGCCGACGGCAAGATCGACGCTGATGAAAAGCGCAAGCTTCTCGGCAATCTCGGCGAGATATCGGCCGAGGAAAAGCGCTTCGTCGAGGCCGAACTGGCGGCGCCGGTGGATGTCCGCGGGCTGGCGCGGCAGGTCCCGAAGGGGCTGGAGGCGCAGGTCTACACGATGTCGGTCATGGCCATCAATCTCGACAACCAGAGCGAGGCGCAATACCTGCACCAGCTGGCCGGCGCGCTGGGTATCGACCAGCGAAACGTAAATGCCATTCACGCAAGGCTGGGCGTGCCTGCCCTTTACGCCTGACCTTTCGGGCAACCGGCGGGCAGGTCAGTCCGTGTTGCAGATGGCCTGAAGTGCTGCCCAGTCGGCTTCCGACAGCGCAGGCGTTGTCGCCTGCCCGTCCGTCACGCGCTGGGCCGCATTGGCTGCGGCCCGGTCTTTGCGACCCTCGCTCTGCGGGTGGGTCGAAAGGTATTCGGGAATGTTGCCGGACATGCCGGCGATCTGATCGAAGAAATCCGCCATGCCTTCGGTGCTGATGCCCGCCTCATTCAGAAGCCCGATGGCGAATTCGTCGGCCGCAGCCTCAGCCCCCCGGGTGTAGGAGGCCTGCATGAGCTGATCGCCGATCAGCGCCAGCGCCGTGCCCCCGGTCACATCACCGAGAACGAGCGACAGGATTCCCGCCGACCCCGCGGCGCGCAGGCTGAGCCGTACCGGATCGCGGGCCACGACATGGCCGATCTCATGGGCGAGAACCGCCGCGACCGCATCGGCGCTGTCGACTGTTTCGAGCAGACCCGCAACGATGACGATCTGGCCACCGGGCACTGCGAAGGCGTTGACCATGTCATTGTCAAAGACGGTCAGGGCGAGGTCGTAGTCAAGCTGACGCTCGCCGACAAGCCGGTCCTTCAGCCTGTCGAGCGCTGCGAGCCCCTCGGGGCTCTCGCAGCGTGAGGCGCCGATCCGTTCGGCACCCAGAAGCCGCTCCATCTGGGCCATCGCGGTTCTGCCCAGCGCGACCTCGCTGTCAAGCGGCAGGCGCGTGGCAAGAAAATCGGCAAGGCCCGGCAGGATGACGAAGAGCATCAGAAGAACGGCCGCAGTCGCCCCGCCGAGCCAGATTGCAACCTTGCGCATCGTCCCGGGCCGGATGTCGCGCCGGAAAAGGCCGGGCCGGGTGCGGCGGAGCCAGTTGACCGCCGCCGGATCGCTGATGACAAGACGGGCCGGATCGCGCGGGGCCTCGTCATCCGTATCGGAAAGTACCGTCAGGGTCAGCGTTTCGGCGCCGCTCTGATCGGCAAGCGCGCGCAGATGGTCGAAGCGCCAGGTCAGCGGCGCCGTGCCGCCATCGGCAAAGACGATGACGAGCGCGAGCCCGTCCGTCGATGGCGCGACGGCGACTGCGTGGCGGCGGGCTGTCAGCCCGTCATAGAAGTCGGCTCTGACAAGGCCCGCGGGCTGCATCAGAACGCCGCGCCGACATCGAGCGCATCGGCAAAGCCTTCCGCGTCCGCGCCCTTGTCAGCCGCGCGCTGGCCCACGGCGTCAAGCGCGCTGAGGTTCAGGACCGTCGTCGTGTCGGTGAAATGCGCGAGGATCGGCTGCGAGATGAAGACAAGCGCCAGCGCGGAAAAGAACGCGAGCGTGAGAAGGTAGAGAACGGCGATCATGATCAGGGAGCCGATACCTGGCGCCATCTCTGCCTTCATCGCCCCGCCCACGACCATGGCCCCGAGCCCGCCGAGGATGGCGAAAAGCACGACCGCGGCCAACCCGATGATCAGAAGACCGACAACAAGAATGCCGATGACGCGCCCCGTCCGCGGCGCGGCCGAGAAGGCAATCTTGCCACCGGCGGTCTTGTTGGTCGTGAGGTAGCGGAAACTGTTGACGTTGTAATAGATCATGGCGGCATAGAAACTGAGCGCGAGAAAAATCATGGTAATGGGCAAGCCGACCGCGAGCGCCTGCCGATCAGTCGTCATTGCCGTGATCCCGCCGATGATCACAGCGAAGACGAAGAAGACAAGGTAGCCCTTCATCGCACCATAAAGCGCCGTCCATTTGCCGTTCTGCTGAAACCGGACATCGCCGAAATGGGTGCGGTCGGTCTTGTACTTCTCCAGCCAGAAGGTCTGGCGCGGCAGAAGCACCCCGAGCGTGACGAGCGTCAGAAGGTAATGCCCGATGGCGCGCCAGACATAGCCGAGCGCGGCCGCGTCCATGCCAAAACGGATACCGCGAAACCGGGTGCGCGCCATGATGTAGCGCCGCGCCCGGTAGCTGGCGAAGAGTATCAGGGGCACGAGCGCGAGAAAGGAGATGTAGAAGACCGCCAGCTGCATGATGATCTCTGCATCCGTCTGCGGCTCGATCACGAAATGCAGGCCGAAGAAGAAGAGGATCAGCTGCACCAGCCCGAGATAGACGGCAAGGACCACGACCGCGACGAGGAAGCCGAGGAATTTCTCCAGCCCCGTTCCGGTATACTCAAGCCTGTCGCCGGCCAGCTGGATCGACGACCAGATATACTTGCGAATCCGCGTCTTGGCCCAGAACCGGTAGATGCCAAGCGTCAGGAACGTCAGGACCGAGGTCTTCAGTGCCAGTGAAAAAAGCGCGCCGCGCGCGCCGGTGTAATGGGCCGTCGCCTGATCCGGCATCGTCATGAAAATACGTCCTTTCTTGTGAAGGCTTGCGCCTGCTCGCGCCCCCCGCGCGGCATTCTGCCTGCGGTTGCTGATTTGGCAAGCCATTGCAGCCCTGCAGACCCGGCGGCGCTGAGCCGCTGTGGCCGGACCGTAACGCGACGGGCGCGCGTCACGTCCGCAGAAGAGGCCAGGAGCACAAATCATACACTGTAAGAATCATCTTGACGAACCTTACAGTGTACGATTATGTTCATTTAGTCCTTACACCGTAAGGCAACTCATCGAAAGGATCGCTCCCATGACCCGCCTTCTGACCCTCGCTGCCGTTCTTGCCTTCGCTGCCCCGGCGCTCGCCTCGGATGTCGACGCCACGAAAGCCGACATTCAGAACACCCTCGGCGGTGTGCCCACCTTTATCTCTCAGGTCGCCGACGCCGCCCTGCCCGGACTTTGGCTGCAGACAAAGACGCTGGAGTTTTCGGCCGACACCGCGCTTGACGCCAAGACCAAGGCGCTGATTTCGCTTGGCGTTTCCGCCCAGATCCCTTGCACGTACTGCGTCTGGATGGACACGAACTCTGCACGTCAGGCCGGCGCCACCGATCAGGAAATCGCCGAAGCGGTCGCCATTGCCGGAATGACGCGGAACTGGTCGACGATCTTCAACGGCCTCCAGGTCGATCTGGCCACCTTCCAGGCCGAACTCGGGGGCAACTGAGCCGCCGGAATGACGATGCGCCCGGTCGCCCTTCCCGTGGCCGGGCGCAGCCTTTGGCCTTGTACTGACAGGACAGGCTCGGGTAACTGCCCCCATGACCACGGCGAAAGTGAAACAGAAACGCCCCGCGCTCAGTGGCGAACGCATCGCCACCGAGGCGATGGCGCTTGTCGATGAAGGCGGGATCGACGCGCTGAGCTTTCGCACTCTTGCCGCGCGGCTCAGGTGTCAGGCGATGAGCCTTTACCATTACTATCCGTCCAAGCAGCATCTGATCGACGCGCTGGTGACCATCTGCCTCGCCGAAACGCCGGTCCCGGCGCCGGACCTGCCTTTCCGCGAACGTCTGCACGAATTCTGCCTGCGCTACCGGGCGACGGCCTTGCGCCACCCGGGCTTCGCCCAGATCCTCACCACCCACCGGCTGAACCACCGCGAGGGACTCGCCTGGCTCGACGCCTGCGTGCGGCTTTTCGACAAGCCCGGGACGAATCTCCCCACCGAACGTAGGGCGGTCCTGTTTCGCGTCCTGAGCTATTTCATTACCGGCGCCGCGGTCGACGAGGCGCTTGGCTACGCCAAAGGTCCGAGCGCGGCCGTTCCGGTTCCGGCAGAAGAGGCGAAGCGGGACTTCCCCGCGATCCTCGCCGTCGGCGCCTATTTCGGTAAGGAAAACCACGTCCGCTTCTATGAAGAGGGTCTTTCGGTCATCCTCGACTGGATCGAGGCCGAAATTGCTCGTGGCTAGATCCGCCTGACCCCGGGGGCAGGCAATCGGTCGGAAATTACCTGACAAAAATAATCAGACATATCTTGACCGGGACCGCAAGGCTGGCCTATGAGGCACAGAGGACCTCTGCAGGAGCATTGCCGTGACCGAGCCATCAACCTTCGCCCCGCGCCCTGTCCGCCCCCGGGGCTGGACCGCCTTGACCCTTGCCACCACAGCCATCGGCGTCGCAATGGCCGGTGCAGCAGGCGCCGGTACGATCGCCGCCCCCGCCCAGGGGCCGGAGACGATATGGCTGGCCCAGACCGGCGGCGGAGAAGGCGGTGAGGGAGGGGAAGGCGGCGAAGGCGGCAGCGGCCAACCGGCGGACGCCATTGTCGAATATCTCACCGATCTCGGCCTTGTCGAAGGCCATCTTCGGGCCGGTGTGGAGCTTTACCGCAACGGCGCCGCCGATCAGGCCATGACGCATATGAAGCATCCCGAAGATGAAATCTATGCCGAGTTGAAACCGCAGCTTGACGCCTTCGGCGCGGAGGATTTCGGGCCGCATCTCGCCGCGCTCGCAGATTCCGTCGCCTCGGGCCAGCCCCTCACCGCGGTCGAAGCGGCGCTGGCCGCCGTCCTTCATGAAATCGACGAGGCGCGCGAACATTCCGGCGCAGGCGAGGCCGAGGAGGCCCAAGCGATCCTCGCGCTCCTCCGCCACGCCGCCGACGAATATGAGGAGGGCGTGACCAACGGCGCCATCGCCGAACTGCACGAATATCAGGATGCCTGGGGCTTCCTGCAGACCGCCCGGGCGCTGGCCGCGCATATGGCGGGCGAAGCGGATGCGGCCGAGAAAAGCTTTGGCGAGACGGCGCTGGCCGCCATCGACGACACCGCGCCCGGTTTCCCCTCGATCGCTCCTGAAAGCGCCTTCGGCGGCGATGCCAGCCTTATCCACGTGGCGGCGGCCAAGGTCGAACTTGCCGCATACAAGCTGAACTGAGCTCATGTTTCTCGCACTCGAACAGGTACTGACGCCGGCAGAGGTGACCGCCCTCCGCGAGGTGGCCGGCGCGCTCGATTTCGGTGACGGCCGCGCCACGGCCGGGCTTTACGCACGGACGATCAAGGCCAATGATCAGGCGCAGCCCTCGCCTGAACTGGAGGCCGTGCAGACAAAGGTAATGGCAGCGCTCGCGGCCCATCCAGTCTTTGTCTCCGCAGCGCGCGCCAAGGCGATGACGAAACCCATCGTCTCGCGCTACCGGGAGGGTCAGACCTACGGACTGCATGTGGACGATGCGGTGATGCAGAACATCCGCACCGACCTCTCCTACACGCTTTTCCTCAGCCTGCCCGAAAGCTACGCGGGTGGCGCGCTTGTCATCGCTGACACCGCGGAGGAGCGCGCTTTCAAACTCGCCGCCGGCGATCTTATCCTCTACCCCTCGACGACACTCCACCGGGTGGAGCCGGTACAGTCGGGCGAACGGCTCGCCGTGGTTGGCTGGGTGCAAAGCTGGGTCCGCGACGACGCGCAGCGCGAAATCCTCTTCGACCTCGACCGTGCGATTGCCGCGCTCTTCGCGACGGGCGGCAAGACCGATACGTTCGACACGCTCTGCAAGACACGCTCCAATCTTCTCAGGATGTGGGCGGCCTAGGACTTCTTCGTTGTCGAATACCCCCGCCGGAGGCCCGCCGCCGAGCGGGGGCTCGATGCCCCCCGAGGCGGCACCCCGGTCTCAGGTAAACCGGTTGTCGCGGGGAAAGCCGTGGGGTGGCGCCTTGCCGACGCCCGCGCGCTTGGCGATCCAGTCGTCCATCTCCTCGGTCCGGGTATTGCCGTTCGCCATCGGCCATGAGAGGCCCCTCGCCTTCTCGAAGGTCGTCAGGTCCGAGAGCCCCCCGTCGAGCTCCAGCACCCCCTGCCGGCCCCGCGCCTGATTGTATTTCTGCAACCTTACGCCCTTGCCGCGGGTCATTTCCGGCAGTTCCTCCAGCGGAAAAACCAGCAACTTGCGGTTTTTCGACACGACCGCGACATGATCGCCCGCGACGGGTTTGCAGACCGCCATGCGGACGCCTTCGGCGAGGTTCATCACCTGCTTACCCGTCCGCGTCTGGGCCACCACCTCGTCCACCGGCACGACAAAGCCCTCGCCCGCGGTGGAGGCGACGATCAGTTTTTCACCGGGCCGGTGGACCAGAAGCGTGACGATATCGGCCTCGTTCGGCAGGTCGACCATCAGGCGGACCGGCTCGCCCATTCCGCGCCCCCCGGGCAGGTTGGCGCCGAGAAGGGTGAAGAACCGGCCATTGGTCCCGGCGAGAAGAATGCGGTCCGTCGTCTCCGCATGAAGGGTGAACCGGCCCTCGTCGCCATCCTTGAACTTCACCTCGGCGTCCAGGGGCTGGTGCCCCCTCATCGCGCGTATCCAGCCCATCTTCGAACAGATGACGGTGATCGGCTCGCGCTCGATCATCGCCTCCATCGGCACGTCCTCGACCTCGCCCGCATCAGCAAAGCTTGTCCGGCGCGCCCCGCCCGGGGTGTCCTTGCCGAAACGCTTCTGCATCTCGCGCAACTCGCCCGCAATCGTCTTCCATTGCAGCTTTTCGTCGTTCAGAAGGTCGTCAAGCTCCGCGCGCTCGCGCATCAATTCGTCCTGCTCCTTCAGAAGCTCCATCTCTTCGAGCTTGCGGAGCGACCGCAGCCGCATGTTGAGGATCGCCTCGACCTGCACCTCGGTCAGGCCATCCTCGGTATTCGGCAGCGACAGGGGCGAGACATAGTCCCTCTCCGATGTCGCGCGCACCTGTTTACGGCTCCAGTCCTCGGCCATCAGCGCCGCCTTGGGGTCGGCGTCATAGCGGATGATGTCGATGACCCGGTCGAGGTTCAGGAAGGCGGTGATGAAGCCTTCCAGCACTTCCAGCCGGTGGTCGATCTTCTCCATCCGGTGTTGCGACCGGCGGATCAGCACATCCTGCCGGTGCATCAGAAAGGCGCGCAAGACCTCCTTCAGCGAACAGACCTTCGGTGTGCGCCCGTCGATCAGCACATTGAGGTTGAGCGAAAAGCGCGTTTCCAGATCGGAATTGCGGAACAGCATCCCCATCAGCATTTCGGGGTCCACGTTCTTCGACCGTGGCTCCAGCACGATGCGGATATCGTCGGCGCTCTCGTCCCGGACATCGGCAAGAAGCGGCACCTTCTTGGTCTGGATGATCTCCGCCAGACGTTCGATCAGCTTCGACTTCTGCACCTGGAAGGGAATTTCCGTGACGACGATGTTCCAGGTCCCCCGGCCCAGATCCTCGACCGCCCAGCGCGCCCGGGTGCGGAAACTGCCGCGTCCGGTGCGATAGGCCTCCAAAATCGCCTCACGCGGTTCCACGATCACGCCGCCGGTCGGAAAGTCCGGCCCCGGCACATGGGTCAGAAGCGTTTCGTCACGCGCATCGGGGGCCTTGATCAGATGCAGGCAGGCCTCGATCAACTCGTGCATGTTATGGGGCGGGATATTGGTTGCCATACCGACCGCGATGCCGCTCGCGCCATTGGCCAGAAGGTTCGGCAGGGCGGCGGGCAGGACCGCGGGTTCTTCGAGCCGGCCGTCATAGTTTGGGCGGAAATCGACAGCGGTTTCGTCGATCCCTTCCATCAGCGCTTCGGAAACGGCGGTGACGCGCGCCTCGGTATAGCGGCTGGCCGCCGGGTTATCGCCGTCGATATTGCCGAAATTGCCCTGCCCGTCGACAAGCGGGTAGCGCATGTTGAAATCCTGAGCGAGCCGCGCCATCGCGTCATAGATCGCGGCATCGCCATGCGGGTGAAAATCGCCCATCGTGTCGCCGGCGATCTTGGCCGATTTCAGGAATCCGCCGGTGGAGGTCAGCCGTAGCCGCCGCATCGCCCAGAGGATGCGCCGGTGAACCGGTTTCAGCCCGTCGCGCGCATCCGGCAGCGCCCGGTGCATGATGGTCGACAGCGCATAGGTCAGGTAGCGCTCGCCAATGGCGCGCGACAAGGATTCCGACAGGGTCGCGGGCAGGATATTGCGGTCGTCTGTGTCGTCGCTCATGAATGTGGTGTAATTCCTGGCCCTCATGCGGTCCAGCCGGATTTTTCAAACGACCAGGAGAGTTGTCGCTTCGGGGTGGTGTTGGACGCGATCCGCGGACATGCGATTGATGGCGTGATCCTTGGGGGGGTATCGTGATTCGTTTCGTAGTGTTGGTTCTGGCCACGTTGGCCATCTTCCGCCTTGGCGGCAGCCCGATAGGCATCGGTCAAATCAAGCAAAGGGAGACGGTGGCCGCGCCGTCAGAAAAACGTATGCCAGTTGGCGGACCGGCGTCGAAGGATACGCTGGAATTGCCGGCCGTGCCGCTGGACGACTTGGCAGCCGCGCCGGAAATGTTCCAGGCGGTCGAGCTGCTTGCCGCCGATCCACGCAGCCTGCCCGAGGCCGAGACAGCAGAGACCGAAGACGGCGCGACATGGGAGGTGACCGCAGCGGTGCTGCAGGTCCATGCCGGCCCCTCCGATCATGAGATGACTGTCGGCACGTTGCGTCAGGGTGATCGTATATCGCTACTTTTCGACATGGACGGGCGCTGGGCGCTCGTGCGGACACGCATCGGCGGGATGCAGGGTTTCGTCGATGCGACCGGGATCGCGACGACGGAGCCCTTGGCCAACTGACCCAGCCCTCGGCGATTGCACCGGATGGCAAAACCGCCTAGCCAAAGGCAAAGCGAGGCGGGCAAATGAAATCCATTCTGATCACAGGCTGTTCTTCCGGCATCGGCTATGACGCCGCCCATGGGATGAGGGCCGCCGGCTGGCGGGTCTTCGCGACCTGCCGGAAAGAGGAAGACTGCGCAAGGCTGCGCAGCGAAGGGCTGGAAAGTTTCCGGCTGGATTACACCGACGGCCCAAGCATGACCGCCGCCCTCGGCCAGGCGCTTGACCGGACCGGAGGCACGCTCGACGCGCTTTTCAACAACGGTGCCTACGGATGCCCCGGCGCGGTCGAGGACCTGCCGACCGAGGCGTTGCGCGACATCTTCGAGACGAACCTCTTCGGCTATCACGAACTGGCGCGGCAGGTGATCCCGGTCATGCGGGCGCAGGGGCATGGCCGGATCGTCAACTGTTCCTCTGTGCTTGGCCTTGTGGGCTTGCGCTGGCGCGGCGCCTATGTCGCAACCAAATTCGCGATGGAGGGGCTGACCGATGTCATGCGGCTCGAAATGTCCGACACGCCGATCAAGGTGATCCTGATCGAGCCCGGCCCGATCACCAGCCTGATCCGGCAGAACTCCGTCCCCCATTTCGAACGCTGGATCGACTGGGAAAAAAGCCCGCGTGCCGAACAGTACCGTAACAGCCTGCTGAAGCGGCTCTATGACGAAAAGACCCGCCCCGACCGTTTCGAGCTGCCGGCAAGTGCCGTCACGGCGAAGCTGCGGCGCGCCCTTGAAGCGGCGCATCCGAGGGCGCGCTACTACGTCACGACCCCGACCTATCTCATGGGTCTGGCGCGGCGCATCCTGCCGACCGGCGGGCTCGACTGGATACTCCGGCGCAGCTGACGACCGTTTCGCTGGCGCTGGCGGACGACAAGGCGTAGAAGGGCCGCGCCAGCTAAGGAGGGCCGTGCCCCGTGACAAACGATCCCCTGTTTCTGATTGCCGCCTTCGCTTGCCTCGCGGTTCTGGTCGTTCTCATGATCGGCATCGGCGGCTTCGCCAAGGGCGGTGACTTCAACCGCAAACACGCGAACCGGCTGATGCGCTACCGGATCATCGCGCAGGCGATTGCGGTGGCCCTGATCCTGCTCTTCGTGACCGTGCGCAACTTCGGGGGCTAGCCGATGGTCGTCCTGAACAAGATTTACACGAAAACCGGCGATGCGGGGCAGACCGCGCTCGGCGACGGCGCGCGCGTGGCCAAGCATTCGGCGCGCGTCGCGGCCTATGGCACGGTGGACGAAACGAATTCCGTCCTTGGGCTGGCGCGGCTTCATGCCGAAGGCGATATGGCGGTGGCCATTGCGCGCATCCAGAACGACCTTTTCGACCTCGGTGCTGATCTCTGCCGGCCAGAGATGGAAAAGGATGCCGAAGCCGGCCACCCCGTCCTGCGCATGGCTGACGCGCAGGTGGCGCGGCTTGAGGCGGAAATCGACGCGATGACCGCGCGGCTCGAACCCTTGCGCAGCTTCATCCTGCCGGGCGGCACCGCGCTGGCCGCGCATCTGCATCAGGCGCGCACCGTGTCGCGCCGGGCCGAACGGCTCGCCGTCGACCTCGGCGGGCAGGAATCCGTCAACCCGGTCGCCCTGCGCTATCTCAACCGGCTATCGGACTGGTTCTTCGTCGCCGCCCGCATGGCCAATGACGAAGGCCGGGCCGATGTGCTCTGGGTGCCAGGGGCCAACCGTTAGCGGGCGGTCAGGCCGGTTCCCAAAGCTCGATCGGATTGCCCTCCGGGTCGTTCAGCCAGGCAAACCGCCCGTTCGGATAGGGTGAATTGGGATCGCGACGGACGGAGATGCCTGCGGCCTCCAGCTGCGCGATCATCGCATCCAGATCGGCGACGCGAAAATTCAGCATGAAGGATTTTTCCCGGTCGCCGAAGTAGTCGGTAACCTTCTCGAATGGCGCGAAGACGGTCGGCCCGGCCTCCTGCGTCCAACAAGGCGCATCATAATCGCCCGGCACGACATCAATGCCGAGGTGGTCGCGGTACCAGAGCGCAAGTGCCTGCGGGTCGTCAGCGCGGAAAAAGAAGCCGCCGAATCCCTGAACCTTCTGCATGATGCACCTCCAATGACGCGTCGAAGCCTAGCATGACCGGGCGCCTTTCCGAAGAACGTGGCGTCCATGCGACAATCCGCGTCGATTTTACACTGTTTTCGGCCGCGCGAAGCCGCTAACAGGGCAACCGAGAGATGGAAGTGCCGCCGGGTCAGGCGGCATCTTAATGAGGAGATCAAGCCGATGAAGGTCCTTGTGCCTGTGAAGCGGGTGATCGACTACAACGTGAAGGTCCGCGTGAAGGCGGACGGATCGGGTGTCGATCTCGCCAACGTCAAGATGTCGATGAACCCCTTCGACGAGATTGCCGTGGAAGAGGCGATCCGGTTGAAGGAAAAAGGCGCCGTCGAGGAAATCATCGTGGTCTCCATCGGTGTCAAGCAGGCGCAGGAAACGCTGCGCACCGCGCTTGCCATGGGCGCGGACCGGGCGATCCTGATCGAGGCCGCGTCGGACGTGCATACAGATATCGAGCCGCTCGCCGTCGCGAAACTTCTCAAGGCCGTGGTCGATGAGGAAAAGCCGGGCCTTGTCCTTTGCGGCAAGCAGGCGATCGACAATGACATGAACGCGACCGGCCAGATGTTGGCGGCGCTTCTTGGCTGGTCCCAGGCCACCTTCATTTCCGAACTCAGCGTCGATGGCGACAGCGCCACCGTGACGCGCGAGGTCGATGGCGGCTTGCAGACGATCAAGGTCAAGATGCCCGCGATCGTGACCGTGGACCTGCGCCTGAATGAGCCGCGCTATGCGTCCTTGCCGAACATCATGAAGGCGAAGAAGAAGCAGCTGGATGAAAAGACGCCGGCCGATTACGGCGTCGATGTCAGCCCACGCCTGACGATCGTCAAGACGGTCGAGCCGGCGGGCCGCAAGGCGGGCGTCAAGGTCGGTTCGGTCGACGAACTGATCCAGAAACTCAAAGACGAAGCGGGGGTGCTCTGATGGCTGTACTTCTTCTGGGTGAAGTGACCGATGGTCAGCTTTCGGTCGACGCCACCGCAAAGGCACTGACGGCGGCGAAGAAGCTGGGCGACGTGACCATCCTTTGCGCCGGTGCCAAGGCGTCCGCCGCCGCGGCTGAGGCCGCCAAGCTCGACGGCGTGAAAAAGGTGCTTTGCGCCGAAGACGCCTCGCTCGGCCACCGGCTGGCTGAACCGACCGCCGCGCTCATCGTTTCGCTGGCGGGCGACTATTCCCACATCGTCGCGCCTGCGACGACGGATGCGAAGAACGTCTTGCCGCGCGTGGCCGCGCTTCTCGACGTGATGGTGATTTCCGACGTCTCCGGCGTTGTCGATGCCGATACGTTCGAACGGCCGATCTATGCCGGGAACGCCGTGCAGACGGTGAAATCGTCGGATGGCAAGAAGGTCGTCTCGATCCGCACCTCCACCTTCGACGCGGCCGGTGCGGGCGGCGCGGCTGCCGTGGAAAACATCGGCGCGGCCGCCAACCCGGGCCTGTCGGAATGGGTGGCCGACAAGGTCGCGTCTTCCGACCGGCCGGAACTGACCTCGGCCGGGATCGTCGTTTCCGGCGGGCGCGGCGTCGGGTCGCAATCCGACTTCGCACTGATCGAGAAACTCGCCGACAAGCTCGGCGCCGCCGTGGGCGCGTCGCGGGCTGCGGTCGACTCGGGCTACGCGCCGAATGACTGGCAGGTCGGCCAGACGGGCAAGGTCGTGGCGCCCGAGCTTTATGTCGCTGTCGGCATTTCGGGCGCGATCCAGCACCTCGCGGGGATGAAGGATTCGAAAGTCATCGTCGCGATCAACAAGGACGAAGAAGCGCCGATCTTCCAGGTCGCCGATTACGGGCTGGTCGCGGACCTCTTCACAGCCGTGCCGGAGATGATCGAAAAGCTCTGAGCGACTGGCCTTGCCAATCAGATGAGGCCCGCCGCACGTCGGGCCTTTTCATTTCTCGCCGGCAGCGCATTTCTGGCCTGTCATCGCAACGGCCGCGCCAACAACGTGCCCGCCAATTCGGCAGCAAGCGCGGCGGCGACCTCCTCATGCACCTTCGGACCGGGCAGTTCGCGCGCGATCGGCTCTTCGAGCGGCGAAAAGAACATGCCGTCCTGCCCGGCACTGCGCGCCTCATCGCTCGGCCCCACCCGAACGAGCCCCGAGGCGTAAGGCAGGATCGCAGCGACCATGTCATCGTCAACCAGAAGCGGCTCGGACCCAAGGTCGTCGGTGTCCAGATCGCTGTTGCGGTAGTCGCCGACCCAGAGCAGGACCGCACTGCCTGAAACCCGCTGCAGAAGCGACGTCATCCGCGCCACCCAGGCCGCCTTCAGCTCCTGCTCCAGCAGGTCGAACTTTTCGGCGGACCGCATCTTGAGCGTGAAGAGCATGTGCCGCGTGAAATGAAACTCGGTAAAATCAATCTCGCGGAAGATTGACTTCATCAGTTGCGATGCACGCAGGAACCTGTCGTTCCGGCGTGGATGCACGGCGTAGTAGCGGTTCGACATGTTCTGCGCGCCCATCAGTTGGATGACCGTCGCCCGCGCCTGGCGGCACATGTCGATAATGGCGGGTTCGCCAAGAAAGACATCCGCCCCCGCATTCATGTAGCCGAGGTTCACGACTGGCAGTCCCAACGCATCCTCGATCAGCGCCGGGTAGGGTTTCTGCACGAATTTCCCGTAAGTTAGCGTCCCGCCAAGAACCGCCAGATAGTCCCCGTCGAGGTTTCGGCGCGGTCCCCGGAACAGAAGCTTCGACTGCCCGTAGCGACAGGGATAATAGTCGAGGGCACGGTCGCCCCCGTGTTCATAAGCCATCTTTCCCACCTTGTTTTCGACTCACCCGGGAACAACCTGCGCCGCAAGACTTGCCAAATGCCTAAACCGTCAATTCGAAAGGTCGCAGGCGGCGGCTTTCGCCTTGCGCAGGGTCGCGCGCGGGGCCTATGGTCTGCCCAGCTTTTCTACGCGAGGTCGGGCAATGGGCATACAAACGGTCGGAATTGTGGGTGCGGGCCAGATGGGCAATGGCATCGCGCATGTCTTCGCCCTTGCCGGTTTCGACGTGCTCATGACCGATGTCTCGGACGAGGCGCTGAAGGCCGCATTGGCACTGATCGACCGCAATCTCGACCGCCAGGTGAGCCGCGGCAAGATTTCCGAAACGGAAAAGGCCGCGGCTCTCGCCCGGATCAAGACGACAATGACGCTGGCCGATCTTGGCAAGACCGATCTCATCATCGAGGCCGCGACCGAACGCGAGGCGGTCAAACAGACGATCTTTGACGCGCTTCTGCCGCATCTGAAGCCGGAAACGATCCTGACATCGAACACCTCGTCGATTTCGATCACGCGGCTGGCTTCCCGCACCGATCGGCCGGAAAAATTCATGGGTTTTCACTTCATGAACCCGGTTCCGGTCATGCAACTGGTCGAGTTGATCCGCGGCATCGCCACCGACGACGCCACCTACAAGGCGCTGGTCGCCGTCGTTGACAAGCTCGGCAAGACCGCGGCGAGCGCCGAGGATTTTCCGGCCTTCATCGTCAACCGCATCCTGATGCCGATGATCAACGAGGCGGTCTATACGCTCTACGAAGGCGTCGGCAGCGTGAAATCAATCGACGAAAGCCTGAAGCTTGGCGCGAACCACCCGATGGGGCCGCTGGAACTGGCCGATTTCATCGGGCTCGATACCTGCCTTGCCATCATGAACGTGCTTCACGATGGGCTGGCGGATACCAAGTACCGCCCCTGCCCGCTTCTGACGAAATATGTCGAGGCCGGGTGGCTCGGCCGGAAGACGAGCCGCGGTTTTTACGACTATCGGGGCGATACGCCAGTGCCGACACGCTGAAACCGGCGTCGGGCGGGCAAATGTCAGCGCCCAAGCGCCAGCGTGGTTTCCCTCAGCCAGGCAAGCAAACGGCGCGGATCGCTGGCGTAGGGCGCCAGTTCGGCCGGGCCGATCGCGGGGCCGATCACCGGATTTTGCGGCTTGTTCAGCGCGCAGCGGATTTCGTGCAGCAACAGCCCCTGCCGCAGCGTCGCCGAAATCTTGTCGGCGATATGATACATGCGGGTATTGGACCCGGGGAAATAGATTGGCAGCACAGTGGCGCCGGACCGCAGGACCATCTTCGCGGTAAAGGGATTCCAGTCGCCCTCGACGGCCTCATCGAAAAAGCCGGTCGTCGTCGCAACGCGGCCGGCCGGGAACAGCACGATGACGCCACCGTTCTTCAGATGCGCCATGCATTCGGCGCGCATTTCAAGGCCGAGCTCGCGGGCGTTTTCCTCATGCGGGAAAGGCACCGGGATCAGGAATTCCTCGATCTCCGGAATGCCGGTCAGAAGCGAGCGGGTCAGAATCTTGTAATCCGTCCGGACCCGCCCGATCAGTTCGGCCATGACCATGCCATCGACCAGCCCGTGGGGATGGTTGGCCACGACGACAAGCGGACCCGTCGGCGGAATATGGGCAAGCTGATCCTCCGGGGTCAGCACGTCGATACCCATCGCGGCCATCGCCTTGGGCCAAAAGGGTTGGCCGAAAGGCACACCCGACCTTTCGAATTCGCGGATCTTGCGCAGAAGATGCAGCTTGCCCGTCATCCATTCCACCGCGCGGATGGTGCCCGCCTTGAACGGATTGGTGAATGTCCCCGCATAGGACAGGCGCCGCATTTCATAGGGCTTGAAATCGGGGTCTGTCGGGTCTGACTGCGTTTTCTTCAGCAACGTCGCGACGTCCTTCGGTACCGGGTACGGTATCGTCAGTAATCTTCGCCGAAACGATTGGCAACAAGCTCGGCCAGGGCCTTGGCGAGTTCGGCGGCCGCGGCACCCTCGGTGCGGACGGTGATCGTCGTTCCTTTCGACGCCGCGAGCATCAGAAGGCCCATGATGGAATCGCCGGTCGTGCTGACGCCGTTCAGCGAAACCTCGGCCGTCGCATCAAAGGCCTCGACCACCTCGACGAACTTGGCGGATGCGCGGGCGTGAAGCCCTTTTTCGTTGACGATGAGTAGGTTTTGCTCGGTCACTGCCCGCCCTGCCCCGACCCGCTGTAACTGTTGATGTACTTGCGCCCGGCATCGAGCGCGGAATTCACCGCCTCCGGCACCGACAGCCGGCGCGACTTCGCGAGCTTGATCAGCATCGGCAGATTGGCGCCGTAAAGGATGCGCCGATTGGTGGGTGTGCAGGCCCTGAGGCTGAGATTGGACGGCGATCCGCCGAACATGTCGGTGACGACAACCACGCCGTCGCCCTCATCCACCGCATCGGCCGCGGCGCAGATTTCGGCCTGCTTCGTGGCGCGGTCGTGATCTTCTTCGATGGCGATGGCCTGAATGCCGCTTTGCTTGCCCACGACATGTTCAACCGCGGAAAGATATTCCCGCGCCAAACCGCCATGTGCGACAATCACTATGCCGATCACGCCCGCCTATCCCGTCGTCGTCAGGGGCGCCCCGGCCGCCCGTCTTTCCAGTTCCCGGTGCCTCTTAGACACCTGCCATCCGGCGGCTTCAAGCGCTTTGGTCATGCTTTCCACCACGGCAACTGACCGGTGCTGGCCCCCGGTGCAGCCAAATCCGATTGCAAGATGGCTTTTGCCTTCATCCACATGGGCGGGCAATAGCAGCGACAGAAGATCGACGGTTTTTTCGAAAAACGGCTGAAACCGTTGATCGCCCGCCACAAACTCGGCCACGGCCGGATCGCGCCCGTCGAGCATCCGCAGCGCCGGTTCCCAGTGCGGATTTCGCAGGAAACGGCAGTCGAACATCATGTCGAGCCCGCGCGGCGCCCCCCGCTTGTAGGAGAAGGAATGGATCGAGACGCTCAGCCGCGCCGAACCGCTGCCATCAAACCAGCGCGCGATTTCGGCGCGCAGGTCATGGGGTGAAAGCTCCGACGTGTCGATCAGCACATCGGCCCGCGCCCGGATCGGCGCCAGAAGGTCGATTTCGGTTTCCACGCCCTGGGCTGGCGTTTCCGCGCCGGTCATCGGGTGACGCCGCCGCGTCTCGCTATAGCGACGGATCAGTTCCTCCGGCCGGCAATCGAGGAAAAGGACCTCGGGCTCGATTTCGGGCAGCCGCGTCAGCCGGTCGATCAGCTCGATCAGCGCGGTCGCCGAAAAGTCCCGGTTGCGGACATCGATACCAAGCGCGACTGGCCGGTTCAGCGGCGGCCCGTCCAACAGGCGCGGAACGAGGCTGAGCGGCAGGTTGTCGATCGCCTCATAGCCCATGTCTTCCAGCGCGTGGATGGCCGTGGACCGCCCCGCACCGGATGGCCCGGTCACGAGAACCACCCTCTGCCCGCCCACGATGCCGTTCTCTGCCACCAAATCGCTTTCGCTCATGCCGCCCGCCCGGCCTTAAGGTATTGAAGAATTGCGGCGGGAAAATGTGCGCTCTCGACACTGTGAAGAAGCGGCAGGGCGCAACCCAGAAACTCCGTCACCCTCTCCGGCGGCAGCCGATGGGTTTCGACCGTGCCAAGATCGACCGCCAGATGAAGCCGTGCGGCGGGCACCGTGGCGGCAGCAAGAAGGCCGATCCCCCGCGCCTCGATCCGGCCCCGGATGGCTGCGGGCGCGCTGGCATAAACTGCGCCGTCGCGGCGGCTCAGCACGGTGCCGTCATCGCTGACCAGATCGCAGCCCCATGCCATCAGTTGCAGCGCGAGGCCCGATTTTCCGCTGCCGGAGGGACCCATCAGCAGAACGCCGCGCCCCGACCACGCGACCGTTGTCGCATGGAGGTGCAGCGTCTCTTCGATGGCTGTTGTCACACCGGCAGACCGACGACGAAGCGGGCGCCAAGCGGCTCGGACGTGATGTCGGCATCGGTCGGGCGGATGTTTTCGGCCCAGATGACGCCGCCATGGGCCTCCACGATCTGCTTGGAAATGGCAAGGCCAAGCCCGGAATGGTTGCCGAACTGGCCTGCCGGGCGTTCGGAATAGAACCGCTTGAAGATCTTCGTCAGCGCCTCTTCGGGGATGCCGGGGCCGGTATCCTCGACAACGATCAGAACCCGGTTTTCGCGTTTGCGCGCCCAGACCCGAACCGCGTCGCCCTCCGAACAGAAGGATATCGCGTTTGACAGGAGGTTGACGAAGACCTGCGCCAGCCGCGCCTCCAGCCCCTGAATGATGATCGGCTCCGACGGCAGGTCCGAGATGAAATCGACCCCGTTTGTCGCCGCCTCTTTGGCCAGATGCTCGTTGATATTCGTCAGCATCTTCAGAAGGTTGAAGCTTTCTTCCTCTTCCTTGACCAGTTCGCTGTCCAGCCGCGAGGCGTTGGAAATGTCGCTGACCAGCCGGTCGAGCCGCCGGACATCGTGGTCAATGACGTTGAGAAGCTTTTCGCGGTGGTCGTCGCGTTTCGTCATGCGCAACGTGCCAACGGCCGAACGCAGGCTCGCCAGCGGGTTCTTGATTTCATGCGCGACATCGGCGGCGAACTGTTCGTTGCCTTCGATACGCTCATAAAGCGCGGCCACCATGCCGCGCATCGCCCCCGACAACCGGCCGATTTCATCGGGCCGCGCTGTCAGGTCGGGAATGCGGACGCGGGAAGGCGACATCTTGCGGGCGTTCTTGTCACGCCCGAGTTCGGCGGCTGCGGCAAGATCGGACAAGGGGTTGGCGATGGTCGAGGCGAGAACGAGGCTCAACCCGATCGACACGATGATCGCGATGACGAACATCTGCAAGACTTGCTCGCGCTCCACCCGGACCAGCTGGTCGATTTCTCCGGCCACGGAGGTGACGGCAACGACGCCCAGAACCTGCCCGTCCTGCCGGATCGGCGTGGCGACGGTAAAGATGGATTCCCCGGCCGCGTCATGCCCGGTCTTGATCTGGGTTTCCCCCTGCAACGCCATCGGCAGGAGCTGCCGCGCCATATCCTCGGTCTCGCGCGCAAGGTTCTGGTCGTTCGTCGGCGCAAGAAGGCTCGCGATCCCTTCCCAGACCGAATTCAGAAGGTCGGTGATCAGGGTGGACCGGGTATCGCGGTGCAGGCCGGCAACCGTCTCGGGATCGGGGCGGTCGACGCCGGTCGTGGTGACGACGAGACCTTCGAGCGTGTCGAAGACAAAGAGATCGACGCCGATGGGCAGCTCGATCCCGCCCGCGATGCGCGACACATCGATGCCGTCACCGGTAGCCAGATTGACGGGGCTGCCCTCGGGTATCTGCGCCTCGAACACATCCGCGATCAGCTGCGCTTCGGCGACCAGCCCGCTTTCGCGCTGCAGGACGAGGCTGTCGCGGAACGGGTTCAGGTAGAGAACGCCCGCCACCAGCACGATCATCGCCATCAGGTTGAAGGTGATGATCTTCCGCGCCAGTGGCGAGCGATTGAGAGAGATGAAGCCGCGCCGTTCACGCCCGGCCCGCAACTCGAAGTCGACGATGCCGTCGGGCGCGGTCCAATCCTCGCCGAGGACGACATCCGCGCGGTTGACCTGTTTTCGGTCGCGCAAATCAATCCTCGGCGCTTGGCTCATTCCTCGTTGTATCTGTAGCCGATACCGTAGAGGGTTTCGATCGCATTGAAGTCATCGTCAACCGTACGCATTTTCTTTCTCAGGCGCTTGATATGGCTGTCGATGGTCCGGTCGTCGACATAGACCTGATCGTCATAGGCCACATCCATCAGCTGATCGCGGCTTTTGACGAAGCCAGGCCGCTGCGCCAGCGCCTGCAGAAGCAGAAACTCCGTCACCGTCAGCGCCACATCGCGGCCGCGCCAACTGACCGAATGGCGCAGCGGGTCCATCGTCAGGCTGCCACGCACCATGATCTTCGTTTCCTCGGTCGTCGCAACCTCGCCCGAGGCGATCGCCTCCTGCCGGCGCAGAAGCGCGCGGATGCGTTCGACCAGAAGGCGCTGAGAGAAGGGCTTCTTGACATAGTCATCCGCGCCCATCCGCAGACCCAGCACCTCGTCGATCTCGTCATCCTTGGAGGTGAGGAAGATGACCGGCATCGACGTCTTCTGGCGAAGCCGTTGCAGAAGGTCCATCCCATCCATCCGCGGCATCTTGATATCAAGTACGGCCATGTCCGGCATACGCTTGTTGAAAGCGTCCAATGCAGACTGACCGTCGTTGTAAGTCTCCACCTCGAAACCCTCGGCCTCAAGCGTGATGGAGACGGACGTCAGGATGTTCCTGTCGTCGTCGACCAATGCGATCCTCGACATACCTTTATCCTTGCTCTGCTCTTATTAACTCACGGTTTTTCGGACATACTCCATTTTCCGGCGACGCGACGCAACTGATAAGTTCGAATCACCAGCCGCTAACGAATCACTTCGCGGCAAAAAGCCGAATGTTTGACTAATTTGCCTCACTTTCGCCGATCGTTCGCGTTTCGCGACCGCGGCATTCGGGATGATTGCGCTAACCTGCGCGTGATGGCGCTAACCGCGCATAAGTGGTCTGTTCCAGGCAATCTTCATCATGTTAAAGGGTCCGCGTCGGCGCCGTTTGGGGCGCTGTAGCGTCGGTGTCGTGACCTGTTGCGACGCCTCCTGACCCTCGATACGCCCATGGTCGGCTTTGGGAGCTTGCAGATGACAAATGGACACGTGAACCCCGCCAATCGCTTGGAGGATCAAGGCATAACGGGGGTCGGCAATGTCTATTACAACCTGCTTGAACCCGCCCTGGTAGAAGAGGCGCTGAAGCGTGGCGAAGGATCGCTCGGCAAGGGCGGATCGCTTCTGACCGTGACCGGCAAGCATACCGGCCGCTCGCCCAAGGACAAGTTCACCGTCCGCACCCCTTCGGTCGAAGGATCGATCTGGTGGGACAACAACGCCGCGATGGAGCCCGCGGCCTTCGACCGGCTCTACGAAGACATGCTGGCCCATATGAAGGGGCGCGACTACTTCGTTCAGGATCTTTTCGCCGGCGCCGAGGCCGAACACCGCCTGGACGTGCGCGTGGTGAACGAACTGGCCTGGCACGGTCTTTTCATCCGCCACATGCTGCGCCGCCCCTCGCGCGAGGAGCTTTCGAGCTTCGTCCCTGAATTCACGATCATCAACTGCCCGTCCTTCAAGGCCGATCCCGCCCGCCATGGCTGCCGGTCCGACACGGTGATCGCATTGCATTTCGACCGCAAGCTGATCCTGATCGCCAACACCGCCTATGCCGGCGAGAACAAGAAATCGGTCTTCGGTCTTCTGAATTACATCCTGCCCGGCAAGGGCGTCATGCCGATGCATTGCTCGGCCAACCACGCCACCGGCAATCCGGCCGATTCCGCCGTCTTCTTCGGCCTTTCCGGCACCGGCAAGACCACGCTGTCGGCTGACCCGGCGCGGACGCTGATCGGCGACGACGAACATGGCTGGTCCGATCGCGGCATCTTCAACTTCGAAGGCGGCTGCTACGCCAAGACCATCTCGCTTTCGCCTGAGGCGGAGCCGGAAATCTACGCCACGACCGAAAAATTCGGCACGGTTGTGGAAAATATGGTCTTCGACCCGGTCACGAAGGAACTCGACTTCGAAGATACGAGCCTGACGGCCAACATGCGCTGTGCCTATCCGCTCGATTACATCTCCAACGCCTCGACGACCGGTCTCGCCGGTCATCCGAAGAACATCATCATGCTGACCTGCGATGCCTTCGGCGTCCTGCCGCCGATTGCGCGCATGTCGCCGGCGCAGGCGATGTATCACTTCCTGTCGGGCTTCACCTCCAAGGTGGCGGGCACCGAACAGGGCGTGACGGAACCGCAGCCGACTTTTTCCACCTGCTTCGGCGCACCTTTCATGCCGCGCAGGCCGGAAGTCTACGGCAAGCTTCTGCAGGAAAAGATCGCGCGCCACGGCGCGACCTGCTGGCTGGTCAATACCGGCTGGACCGGCGGGGCCTTCGGCACCGGCAAGCGGATGCCGATCAAGGCGACGCGCGCGCTGCTGACCGCCGCGCTCGACGGGACGCTGAACAAGGGGCAGTTCCGCAAGGACCCGAATTTCGGCTTTGAGGTTCCCGTATCGATGCCCGGCGTCGATGATGCGCTGCTTGACCCGCGCCGCACCTGGGCCGATGGCGCCGCCTATGACAAGCAGGCGCAAAAGCTCGTCAACATGTTCGCCGACAACTTCGCGCAATATGTGCCTTACATCGACGCAGATGTGAAAGCGGCGGCGATCGGCTGATACCGGACCGGGCGCCGGTCAGACGGTCAGCGCCCGCCTGACAAGGTTAAGCCCGGTAATCGCCAGAACGATGAGCGTCCAGCGCCGGAACCGGGCGGCGTCGAGCTTGTCTTGCGCCTTGAACCCCAGCCAGAGGCCGACAAGCGCAGGCAGAACCAGAAACAGCGAAAAGGGCAGCGTCTGGGCGTTCACGACACCGCTCCGCCAATGAGCGATGAAAAGCACGACCGACCCGATCGTGTAGACCACGCCCTGCACGCGGATATTCTCCGTCTTTTCGACACCAAGTGAGATCAGTAGCGCAATGGTCGGCGGCCCCCAGATGCCCGAAAGCCCGCCATAGAACCCGCCCACGATCCCCGCCAGCACCTCGGCCCGGTTGCGGTTTGCCGTATCAAAGCGCAACGGATAACCCATGAGTTGCGCGACCGCATAGGCGACAATCGGCACCCCGAGCGATGCCAGAAGCAGGGCCTGCGGGATCGCCGGCACGAACTGGGCGGTCACAAGGATCAGCAGGCAGATGGTGGCGATCAGCCGCCGGTAGTCCCAGGTCGATTTCAGCGCGGCGCCAATCCCTTGCCGCAGTGACTGGATCAGATTGGTCAGCAGGGTCGGCATGATCAGCGCGGCGATGGCCTGTTCGGCCGGCAAAAACGACGCAATGCCGGAAATCATGATCATCGGCATGGCGAAACCGACCACGCCTTTGACAAAACCGGCCGCCACGGTAACGGCTGCCGCGAGCGCGATAATCGTCAACTCATGCCCGAACACCGGCCGTCCTTTCCGATAGCTTGCCGGTGCTATAAACCGATGCGGAAGGCTCTGCACCCGGATTCGGGTCTCGGACACATTCATGCAGCGCGGCGCCAAAGGGCGAATTAATATTGCGCTGCAACTGCAAAATAGCTAGGACAGTGCAGTTGCAGA
Organism: Paracoccaceae bacterium; assembly: GCA_041397105.1. Taxonomy (GTDB): domain Bacteria; phylum Pseudomonadota; class Alphaproteobacteria; order Rhodobacterales; family Rhodobacteraceae; genus Albidovulum. The sequence continues at coordinate 862,385 of JAWKXJ010000003.1, read as the reverse complement.
ATAGGAGCTGGCGGATGGCACGTGACGGAACGGAGATGGCGGGCGACGTCGTACTGGCGGACCTGCGCGAAACCACCGCCGCAACGCTGGCACCTGTCGAAGAATTGCTGAAAGCGGCGACAGAACGGCTGCGGGCCGAGGTGGTCGTCGACGGCCGCATCGCCCCTGCCGCGCTTGAACAATCGCAGTCGGCGGCCCATGCCCTGTCCTGGCTCGCCACCTATGTCGAAGCGCTCCGGCAACTGCAGGCCTGGGCCGATCGTCTGGATGCTGCCGGCCAGTTCGGCGAGATGGAACAGCTGATCCTGCAGATCGGTTTCGGCGAATACCTCGCCCAGATCCGGGGCGGCATCCCGATGAGCCAGAACGAAATCGCGCGGCTTGCCGATTTCAGCCTTGATGGGCTGGCCGATACACCCGCCATCGCCCGGCTTCTGCGCGACGGCAACAGCGCCGCCGCCCGCGCCCGCCTCGTCGCCCTGATGCGCGACAATCATGGCCGCGCGACCTTTGGGGCGACGGGCCTTGAAGACGAGCTGGAAATGATCCGCGACCAGTTCCACCGCTTCGCCGAAGAACGCGTCGCCCCTCATGCCCATGTCTGGCACCTGAAGGACCAGTTGATCCCGATGGAGATCATCACCGAACTCGCCGAAATGGGCGTCTTCGGCCTGACCATCCCCGAAGAATTCGGCGGGCTGGGGCTGTCCAAGGCGTCCATGGTTGTCGTTTCCGAAGAACTCAGCCGCGGCTATATCGGTGTCGGCTCTCTCGGCACGCGGTCAGAAATTGCGGCGGAACTCATCCTTTGTGGCGGCACCGACGAACAGAAGGCCAAATGGCTGCCGGCACTCGCCAGCGGGGAAATCCTGCCCACCGCCGTCTTCACCGAACCGAATACGGGTTCCGATCTCGGCAGCCTGCGGACCCGTGCAGTGAAGGATGGCAACGACTATGTCGTGACCGGCAACAAGACCTGGATCACCCATGCCGCGCGCACCCATGTGATGACGCTTCTCGCGCGGACCGATCCGGCGACGACCGACTATCGCGGGCTTAGCATGTTCCTGGCCGAAAAGACGCCGGGCACCGATGCGGACCCCTTTCCGACCGAGGGGATGAGCGGCGGTGAGATCGAGGTGCTCGGCTACCGGGGCATGAAGGAATACGAGATCGGCTTTGACGGCTTCCGGGTCAAGGCGGAAAACCTGCTCGGCGGGGCCGAGGGTCAGGGCTTCAAGCAGCTCATGCAGACCTTCGAAAGCGCCCGCATCCAGACCGCCGCCCGCGCCATCGGCGTTGCGCAATCCGCGCTGGAGGCCGGGATGAAATACGCCGAGGATCGCAAGCAGTTCGGCAAATCCCTGATCGCGTTTCCGCGCGTCGCCGGAAAACTCGCCATGATGGCCGTCGAAATCATGATCGCGCGGCAGCTGACCTATCATTCCGCCTGGCAGAAAGACCACGGCAAGCGCTGCGATCTGGAGGCCGGCATGGCCAAGCTCCTCGGCGCCCGCGTCGCCTGGGCATCGGCCGACAACGCGCTGCAGATCCATGGCGGCAACGGCTTTGCGCTGGAATACCAGATCAGCCGCATCCTCTGCGACGCGCGGATTCTGAACATCTTCGAAGGGGCTGCCGAGATTCAGGCGCAGGTCATCGCGCGCCGCCTACTTGACGATTCGAACTGATCGGGTTGCACGTTCAAGCTCTGATGTTAGGCTCTCCCAAATTTTGGGGAGGCATTTCATGGTCGGCAGGCAGCGCTTTTTCTATCCGGTAATCCTGTTGCTGGCTTGCCTGGGGCTGGCCGGCTGCCAGCCCGACGTGCCCGATCGCAGCGACATCGAAAAGGCGATTGTGGCACAGCTGCGCCCTGACACAAAGCTCGACACCTTCGACTTCAAGGTCTTCCCCATCGGCCAGACTGCCCAGGGCAGGATCAGTGTTGCGGGAACTCTCGTAACCACCGAGCCGCGGCTGCAACCGGAGTCGCATACCTACGACCGGATCGCCGCCGAGGCTCGGAGCAAGGGCGTCACCGATGAACAATTCTGGCGCTTCGCCAATCAGGTTGGCTTGAAGCAAAACGTTTTTGACCTTTTCACAACCTATGACGTCGTGATGCCTGCAGGTGCTGCCATACCGTTCGATGGCGAGTTCCGATACTCGGAGGTCGTGGACGGATACCGTATCGACGGCGGCATCAGCTACGAAATCTGTTGCATTCCGATGTCCCAATTGGACCAACGCGCGCTGATCAATGGCAGCGAGGCGGCCACGGGCTACGTTGAACAGATATTGAAGTGGCGCGATCATGAGGCAAAGGTGCTGCCCGACGCCGTTCGGCGGCTGTTCGAGCCGCTGCAATCAGGTGCGGCCTTGATGGACGGCCGCCGCCCGCTGGCACGGATCGAGGCCGTCGATCCAGCCTCCGGAACCTGGTCGGTGGAACAGATCACGCTGAACAACGGGACCCACCAACTCTATTCTGCGCGCCTACCCACGACTTTCACATCCGTTGCCCCAGAGACCTTCTCAGTGGCTTGGAGTCAGGTTCGGTCCGGTCAGTCATATCCATCGGATTTGATCCTCTCGGTCGGTTACTTTGGCCCGACCGAGCAAACTGCCTGCGTCAGGTTGATACTGGGAGGCGGCGGGACAAGCGGCTACTTTGCCTGTTGGAATGGGCAGGAATTCGGGTCACCCAACATATTCGGCTCTGCAATACGCGACGAGAATGCCGGGCGCGATCTGTCAATTCTGCCCGGCCTGCCACCTGCGCCGACCAAGGCCGGCACTGCCGAAGCGGTGGCACCGGCAGCATCGGATCCTGGGTTGACCGGCGAGTGGTTTAGCCCTGACTACAATTATGCTTTCGTCATCAAGGGGAACCAGGGAATCTGCACGCTCGGGAACTCCCCTATGGTTCGCGTCGGGGAGCCGATCTTTCGCTTTGAGCTTCTGCCGGACGGAACTCTGCAAGGCGAACACATCCTGACAAACGGGGCATGGTTGCCCGCGAGTGGCCGACGAGAGGGCGACCGCCTTTATCTAAAGGTCGGAGTGATCAACTGGACGATGACGCGACGCTAGACAGTTGCTGCCTCGGGCAGTGCTCTTGACACAGCGCCGCACATCCACGGCGGCAACGGCTTTGCGCTGGAATACCAGATCAGCCGGATCCTCTGCGATGCGCGCATCCTCAACATCTTCGAAGGGGCTGCCGAAATTCAGGCGCAGGTCATCGCGCGGCGGCTCCTCGACTAGCTCACTCTGCCGGAACCCGTCCCCGAGACGGGCGCGGAACGCCAAGGCGGGGGTGCAGTTCACCCGCGATCCGCCATGCGCCGACCATGGCCAGCCCGCAGGCTGCAAAGATAGCTGCCGTTGGCGCGACCGCAAGAACGAGCCATGCCAGCCCCGGCGTCAGAACCGACGAAACATCGCGGAAACTCGAATAGACCGCTGACATCTCCGTCCGTTCCGACGGTTTGACCGACATCAGGAAGGGCAGTCCCCCGACTACATCGAGCATGACGAGACAGACGGAGGCGAGCATCATCGCCACCACCGCAAGCCAGGGCAAGGGCGAGACGAGCGTGGCCGCCACGAAAAGAAGCGCGCAGACACCAAAGGCACTGCGCACGGAAATCCTGACCGAAGCCCGCCGCGCCATCCGCAGCATCACCGGCGACAGGAAAAGAAGGACGTTGGACAGCGACAGTGCGATCCCGCCGATCTTGTTGCCAAGCCCGGCCTCGATGCAGAAATAGGGCAGATAGACAACATAGACCCACCAGCCGCAGGACCGGATCACGGCGAAAAGCCAGCCCGCGATCAGGCGCGGCTGTTCAGCAAAACGGGCCAGATAACCCAAGGGATTGACGGCGGGGCCACGGGCCCGCGCGATCTGCTTGCCATTGCCAAGCCGCAAGACCCAGAAAACCACAATCAGCAGCAAGGCAAATGCCCCCGCCATCAGGAACGGCGCGGGCGACCAGAGATCGTGGAGCCAGACGCCCAGCACCGGCCCGATGGCCCATGGACCGGCGGCAAAGACCATCTGCATGGACTGGCCCCGGCCAAGCTGCGTCCGTTCCACGTAATCAAGCACATAGGCGTTGAAGCAGACGAATGTCGTGGCCGTCGCCATGGCATTGCAAAGAAGCGCAAGCGGTACCGAGACGGTCGTGTCGGCCAGCGCCAGCACCATACCGATCAGATACAGCGTGCAGCCAAGACTGTAGAGCCAGCGGCGGGGGATGAAGCGGGACGCCCAGGGAACCATCAGCCCCCAGATGAGCGACAGCACCCCGGCCGCGAAATAGACGCCGGAGGCAGCAGCGGTTGAACCGACCGCCTCGCGCACGGCCAGCGGCATGACGGAAATCAGCGACCCCCGAACCGAGGCCTCGATCCCGGCGAGAAGCGCAAAGGCCATGATGCCGGGCAGCCTGTTATGGCGCAGGACTTCGGGAACGTTGCGTGTGATCATCGGGCCTCCGAGGGTCAGAAAGACGCAAGGGGCCGGCCCATGTCTCGACCGTTCCCGACGCGGAAGGTCGCAATGGTGCCTGTTGTCGATTTCCTGTTTGTTTGTGGTCGGTTCTGACGGTCATCGGTGGGTTAGCCCAAACTCGGCCTTTCCGCCTCTATCGCCGCAGCGCCTCCACCAGCCTGTCGCGCGCAGGCGGCAACTGCCGCCCCAGAAGCTCTCGGGCAAGCTTGTAGTCCAAGAAATACCCTGTCGTCCTCAGCCCCGCCGCAAGATCGTCGGCGCTGGCCGGTCCCTGCCCCAAAAGGCAGGCCGGCAGGGGCAAGAGCCGGTCGGCCCAGTCCCCGGCGGCGCCACGCGCCACCGCCCGGCCGGATTTCGGGCTGACATAGGCAAGGTCATCGCGCACCCCGCTCACCGCACAGGACCCCAGATCAAGACCGAAACCCAGTTCTTCAAGCAACAGCAGTTCCCAGCGCAGATACTCGACGGGCCAGTCGCCACCCGCCTCCATCCGGTCGAGAAGCGCCACCGAGGCCGCATAAAGCGCCAGATGCGGTTCCCGTTCCGGCAGCGCGAATTTCAAAAGGCCGCAAACGGCGTTGAGCCCGGCAAGCGCCAGCCGGTCCGACAGGACCGCCGACCGCGACCGCAGGGGTTCCACCGTGAAGGTCCCGATATGTTCGTCAAGCCGCCCGCGCCAGATCACGTCAAGCTGCGCGCCGGGTTGCAGCACGGGTGCCATCCGGCGCGAAGCCCCGCCACGGACCACGCCGGCATGACGCCCCTTCTGGGGCGAGAAGACATCAAGGATCGCGGCGGTTTCGCCATGCGGCCGCACCGAAAGCAGGACAGCCTCGTCGCGCCATTCCATCCTTGGGTCCCTTGCCAGCCGAACGGCACGACTATTCCCCTTGGCACCGGCAAAGTCCATCGCCGCCGGGTCAGTCGCTCAGCCCCTCCTCGTTCAGAAGCGTGCGCCCCTGCCGGCTTTCGATTTCGATGACCCAAAGATCGGGATCGTTGCGGCGCTGGCGGGCGACAACCGCGTCGACCTCCATCTCCGCCCCTTCCGCCAGAACCACCCAGACCCGCGCACCGCTTGTCAGATCGAAACTGCGCTGAAAGGCCCGTGCCTGCCCGTCGAGCGTGGCAAGCTTGACCAGAACGGCACCGGCGGTGGCATCGCCGCGCGCGGTGATGTAGGCCGGAACATGCGCCTGACCCAGCCGGTTCAGATAGGCCCTGACCCAGAAATCGGTCGTCAGGCGCGGATCAGTTGCCATCCTTGAAATCGAGCCCCATTTCGCTGAAGCGCTCCGGCTCTTCCTGCCAGTTGGGCCGGACCTTCACCTGCAGGAAAAGATGCACCTTGCGGCCCAGAAACTCCGCCAGTTCGGCGCGGGCGGCCTGGCCGACCGACTTGATCGTCTCGCCGCCATTGCCGAGGACGATGCCCTTGTGCCCGTCGCGCGCGACATAGACAATCTGGTCGATGCGCGCCGACCCGTCCTTGCGGTCCTCCCAGCGCTCGGTCTCCACGGTTAGCTGATAGGGCAGTTCCTCATGCAGCCGCAGCGTCAGCTTCTCGCGGGTGATTTCCGCCGCGATCATCCGCATCGGCAGATCGGCGATCTGGTCCTCAGGATAAAACCACTCGCCTTCCGGCAGTTCCACCGCGAGCCAGGCCTTCAGATCGGCGACGCCATGGCCACGCTCGGCGGAAATCATGAAGGTCCGCTCGAACGGATAAGCCTCATTCATCTTCTCGGACAGGGCCAGCAGAACCTCCGCCTTCACCCGGTCGATCTTGTTGATCGCCAGCGCCACCCGCTGCCCGGCGCCAAGACGTTCCTTCAGGGCATCGAGGATCGCCTGCACCCCGTCCGTCAGACCACGATGCGCCTCGATCAGCAGCACCACGATATCGGCATCGGCCGCCCCGCCCCAGGCCGCCGCGACCATGGCGCGGTCCAGCCGCCGGCGCGGGCGGAAAAGACCCGGCGTATCGACAAAGACGATCTGCGCCGCGCCCTCCATGGCGATGCCGCGAATGCGGGCACGGGTCGTCTGCACCTTGTGGGTAACGATGGAAACCTTGGCCCCGACCATCCGGTTCAGCAGCGTCGACTTGCCGGAGTTCGGCTCTCCGATCAGTGCGACAAATCCGGCACGGGTGGTCATGGGGTATCCTGTCTTGCGTCCGCGCAGCCCTAAACGATTTTCGCCGTGCTTGCCAGCGGCGTTGCACCCGGCGATTGCGGAGGCCCCGGCCCCCGCGCCTTCATCGCGCGTCGGCGTGTGATTTTCGGCAGGTCCCTCTGTAGCTACAGAAAAACCACAGGAAACATACGCCGAAAGGACGCATTTCCGACACCCATTCCTGGGCAGCGCCTCGCTATTGAGCGTCCATCCGCGCCAGCAGCGCCTTGGCCGCGGCCTGCTCCGCCTGCCGCTTCGAACCGGCCCGCGCGACCTCGCGCTCGCCGCTTTCAAGCGTCACCGAAACGGTGAAAACGGGCTGGTGATCCGGGCCTTCGCGGCCTTCTTCGACATAGGTTGGCGGTTTCTGACCCCGCGCCTGCGCCCATTCCTGAAGGCTTGTCTTGGCGTCGCGGGCGTCGGTTTCCACCGCCTCGATCCGACCTCCCCAAAGGCGCAGGATCAGTTTGCGGGCCGCCTCAAATCCCGCGTCAAGATAGACCGCCGCGATCACCGCTTCCAGCGCATCGCCAAGCAGCGCCTCCTTCCGCCGCCCGCCTGACATCATCTCCGACCGGCCAAGTTTCAGCACCCCGCCAAGATCGACCGCGCGCGCCACATCCGCGCAGGTTTCCTTGCGCACAAGGGCATTGAAGCGCGGTGCAAGCTGGCCCTCGGACGCGCCCTTGTCCGCCGCCAGAAGCGCCTCGGCCATCACAAGGCCCAGCACCCGGTCGCCCAGAAATTCCAGCCGCTGGTTGTCGGGACGTGTCGGCGTGGCGATGGAGGCATGGGTGACGGCGCGCAGCAAAAGCTCGGGCCGGCGGAAGTCATGGCCGATACGCGCCGCGAAGGCGGCAAGATCAGCCGAAAGCTTCACTCCACCGCCTTGAAGAAGCGATCACCCCGCCAGGTCCAGAAGAAGAAGAGCGAGCGCCCGGCGGAAGAGAACATGATGCGGTCTGCCCGGCCGATAAGGTATTCCGCTGGCAGCATACCAACACCACCGCTGGCCAGGGCAAAGCGGCTGTCCTGACTGTTGTCGCGGTTATCGCCCATGAAGAAGTAATGCCCAGCCGGCACGGTGAATATCGGCGTATTGTCAGCCGGTCCGTTGCCGATGTTCAGTACACTGTGACTGACACCGTTCGGCAGCGTTTCGATATACTTTTCCTTGACGCAGATCGCCCCCTGCCCGACCGGATCGTTCGCACAGCGTGGCATGCCGCGCTGCGAGCCCTGGTATTCCTTCACCTCTTCGAAGGTGCCGTCCGGCGTCTGCGGCACGGCGGTGCCGTTCAGATAGACGATTCCGCCCTGCACCTGAACCGTATCGCCCGGCAGCCCGATCAGACGCTTGATGAAATCCGATCCGTTCGCAGGGTGGCGGAAGACCACGACATCGCCGCGTTCGGGTTCAGCCGCGAAGAGCCTGCCGGTGATCGGGCAGACCGCGAAGGGGCAGGAATAGCGGGAATAGCCATAGGCCATCTTGTTGACGAATAGGAAATCCCCGATGAGAAGCGTATCCTTCATGGAACCCGAGGGGATCCAGAACGGCTGGTAGAAAAGTGTCCGGAAAACTCCGGCGATGACAAGCGCCCAGACCACCGTCTTGATCGTCTCGACGATCCCTTCCTGCGCCTTACTCGCCATAATCATACCTGCCCTCGTTCCGGTTCCGCGCTACATGATCGCCCGGACCGCCGAAGTCAAGTTTACAGGCGTTAAAGCGGCCGTGCCTCGATCACAACGAAGGCCTGCGCCCAGGGATGATCGTCGGTCAGCGTCACGTGAACGACGGCCTCATGCCCGTCGGGCGTCATCGCCGCCAGCCGCTCGGCGGCCCAACCGGTCAGATGCATCACCGGCTGACCCGACCGCAGGTTGGAAACCGCCATGTCCTTCCAGGAAATGCCCATCCTGAGACCGGTCCCAAGCGCCTTGGAACAGGCCTCCTTTGCGGCCCAGCGCTTCGCATAGGTTCCGGCGGTATCCTTGCGGCGTTCCGCCTTGTGCTGTTCGACCTCGGTGAAGACCCGGTTCCGAAAGCGGTCACCGAAACGGTCGAGCACCGCCTGAATGCGCTCGATATTGGCCAGATCGGTGCCGACCCCAAGGATCATGCGTCGAACTCCATCACGACGGTGCCAAGCTTGTCGCCGGCCTCCACCATCTCATGCGCTAAGACGCCGTTGGCGAGCCCCCCCGCGGGGCAAACCGCATGCGACAGGGCCCCCGCCTCCAGCCAGCCCGTCAGGGCCGCCTCCCCCTGACGCCGTGTGTCGCCGTCCAGCAAATAAACGAGGATCATGCGCAACGTGACATTGCGAAACATCAGTGGGTAGAATTCGAGCGTCGGGCGCATCTGCGACGCGGAGGCGTAGGTGGCGATTGTGCCACCCGGCTTCAGAAGCGCCAGAGACGCCGCCTGATTGGCCGCGAAATCGACCTCGATGATGCGGTCGACGCCTTGGCCACCGGTCATCTGGCCAACAACTTCAGCTACGTCATTCTCGCGGTAGTTGACCCAATCCTCCGCCGTCGAATGGGCGGCTTTGACCGCAGAGGACACAGTGGCGATGACGCGCGCGCCGCCCAGCCGCGCCATCTGGCAAGCATAGCGACCAACCGTCCCCGCGCCGCCTGTGACCAGAACCGTCTTGCCCGCGACCGGCCCGTCGGCAAAGACCGCATGCCAGGCCGTCATCGCCGGAATGCCGAGACAGGCGCCTTCGGCAAAGCTCGTTCCGTCTGGCAGCCGCACCGCCTGATCGGCGGGAAGCGCCACCATTTCCGCGGCCGTGCCGAATTGCCGCTGCCAGCCGGCGTTCCAGATCCAGACCCTCTCGCCGATCCGGCCCGCCTCGACCCCTTCACCCACGGCCTCGACGATGCCCGCACCGTCGGAATGCGGCACGATCCGGAACCAGCCCATCACGGCCCCCGCACGTGCCCCGGCCCGCAGCTTGACGTCAGATGGATTGACCCCGGAACTGCGGAGCCTGACCAGAACCTCGCCCGGGCCCGCCACGGGGTCGGGAAGTTCATCCTGCACGAGGACATCCCTCGCTGGGCCGAAGCCTTCGTACCAGATCGCTTTCATGTCGTTCCTCAGTGCAGCCTGGCTGTGAGGATACCGATACTTGCCGCGCCGAAAAAGGCCGCAAAGACCGCGTCAAAGCCTCGCCGGGTCCTTGCATAGGCTTCGGCCGCCGGACGGGTCGAAAAGAGGATCGCGTACAAGAAGAACACCGCCCAGCCCGACACCGCGCAGGTCAGGCCGACGCGGGCCATTTCGGTCCATGGCGTACCGGGCGCGACCACCAGCGAAAAAAGCGCGCCCCAGGCAAGAATGGCCTTGGGGTTGGTCAGGTGGATCATCGCGCCACGAAAATAGGCCGCGCGCACCGAACCGGCCCAGGCCTTTGGCAACTTTGCGCGCGACTGCGTAAGCGCTGCCTTCGCCGCCTTGTAGGCGAGCCACATCAGATAGGCAGCGCCGACATAGCGCACAATCTCCAGTATCCAGACCTCGCGCATCATCAGCGCACCGAAACCAAAGGCGGCGATCAGACCCCAGATGCCCGACCCCGTGGCAACCCCTGCCGCCAGCGCGAGCGCGTGACGCCGGCCCGCGCCCATGGCGGTGCCGGCGATGGACAAGGTCGCCGGGCCGGGGCTGCCGCCGGCCAGCATCCAGCCGCAGACGAGCAAGGCAAGTTCCAGATTGCTCATGCGCCGGTTCCAGCACGGGCGGCATCCATCAGGTGACGCATCTCGTGGATCGCCGGTTTGAGACCGGTGAAGATCGCCTCGCCAATCAGAAAGTGTCCGATATTCAGTTCCATCACTTCGGGCAGCGCGGCAATGGGGCCTACCGTTTCGAAGGTCAGACCATGGCCCGCGTGAACCTCCAGCCCCAGGGAATGGGCAAAGCGCGCCATATCCTTCAGCCGGGCGAATTCCGCGTCGCGCGCGGCAAAGGCACCTTCCGCATGAAAATCGCAATATGCGCCCGTGTGTAGTTCGACCACTGCCGCGCCAATACGGTGGGCAGCCTCAATCTGGGCGGCATCGGCCGCGATGAAAATGGAGACCCGGCAACCCGCATCGGCAAGGGGCGCGATGAAATGGGCCAGCCGGTTTTCCTCGCGCGCGACTTCCAGCCCGCCTTCTGTCGTCCGTTCCTCGCGTTTCTCGGGCACGATGCAGACGGCATGGGGACGGTGGCGAAGCGCGATCTTCTGCATCTCCTCCGTCGCGGCCATCTCGAAGTTGAGCGGCACCGTCAACGCCTCCATCAAACGGTCGATATCGCTGTCGGTAATGTGGCGGCGGTCTTCGCGCAGATGGGCGGTGATACCGTCCGCCCCGGCAGCCTCGGCGAGTTTTGCCGCGCGCACAGGGTCGGGGTAGGCTGAACCGCGCGCGTTGCGCACGGTCGCGACATGATCGATATTCACCCCGAGACGAAGTTTGCCAGTCGGCTTTTGGGCCTTCATGCGGTACCTCCTGCACCCTCCGGTCAGGTTAGACCGGGCGCGCAATTCCTGTGAATGGAAATCTTGTCCCCGTTACAATCGGCGGCTGCCCGGCGCTCAGGGTCTTTCCCTGCGCTCCTCGGCACGGGCATGAAGCCGTGCGCGAAGTTTTTCGAACCGTTCCTTCAGCTTGGTCCGCCGACGCTTCTGATAGGCGGCGATGACCGGCTCGGACAGATAATAGCAGATCACCCCGGCGGCCAGGCCGGGCACGATGCCGCCAACGAGGTAGGGCAGAAAAATCTCGTTGTAGAAATTGTAGAGATTGCCCCACTGCGCGGTCGCATCGGTGAAGATCGCGAAGAAGTTGTGCTTCAGATCCTGCCCCGCCCCCACAAACTTGCCGAAGAGCGTCGCATGGGTGGATTCGTCGAACTGCGTCCCCAGGATCAGGTGGCCGAGCTTCATCGAGCTGAAGGCGATGATCGGAAACGTGATCGGGTTGCCGAAAAACGTGGCGAGGATCGCGGCGAGGATGTTTCCGCGGACGAGCTTTGCGATCATGAGAGCCGTGACGAAGTGCAGCCCGAAAAGCGGCGTGAAGCTCGTGAAGACCCCGGCAAAGACCCCGCGCGCGATCTTCTGCGAACTGTCGGGCAGCCGCCGGACCCGGTGGCGGACATAATGAAAGGCGCGCGTCCAGCCACCGCGAGGCCAGAAGGCCTCGATCAGCAGTCGCATATAGGTGCGTGGGGTTCGCCGCTTGAACACCACCTGCCACGTCCTTTCACTGCCCGGTCAGGGCTTTCGGCTCAGGTCGCGATACCTTTCGACCTGGGCCACATCGCTTTCCGCTTCGAGCGCCGTCAGCACCATGTGCAGATGTTCCGCATCACGCAGGTCAACTTCGACGATAAGACGGTAGAAATCGGGCTTTCGGTCGACAAATGTCAGATCCGAGATGTTTGCCTTCTGCTGACCGATAAGCGAACAGATGCGGCCAAGCACGCCGGCATCATTGGCAATGGTCATGTTGAGGCTGACGGTATGCACCGGCGCGTGGGTGCCGGAATGCCAGCGAAGGTCGACCCAGCGTGCCGGTTGTTCCTCAAATTCGGCAAGCGCGGGGCAGTCGATGGCGTGAACGACCACGCCCTGCCCGCGATAGGTGATGCCGACGATGCGCTCGCCCGGGACCGGCTGGCAGCAATTGGCACGGCGGAATGACTGATCGGCCGTCAGGCCGACAACCGGACGGCGGGCATCGACCACTTCGGCCGGTTCGGCGGCAAGTTCGGGGTAGATCGCCTGAATGACCTCGTTGGCGCTCAATTCCGCGCTGCCAAGCCGGGCGAGCACTTCGCCCTCATCAGCAAGTCCGAGGGTCTTGGCGGCGATCCGCAGGGCCTTGTCGGTGGCCTTGCGCCCGACATGTTCAAAGGCGACGCGGGCGAGTTCCTGGCCGAGCTTGACGAATCTTTCGCGATCCTCCTCGCGCAGGGACCGGCGGATCGCGGCCTTGGCCCTGCCGGTAACGACGATGTCGATCCAGGTCGCCTGCGGGCGTTGGCCGGCAGCCGTGATGATATCGACCGATTGGCCATTCTTCAGCCGCGTCCAAAGCGGCACGCGAATACCATCGACCTTGGCCCCAACGGTTGAATTCCCGATGCGGGTGTGAATCGAATAGGCGAAGTCGATGGGCGTGGCGCCCTTCGGCAATTGCACAACGTCACCCTTCGGCGTGAAGCAGAAGACCTGATCGGTGTACATTTCGAGTTTGACGTTTTCGAGAAACTCGTCGTGATCCTCGCCCGCGTCAAAACGTTCGGTAAGTGTGGCGATCCATTTCGCCGGATCGACGGCAAAGGGGTTCTGCGCGCGCTCACCGTCACGATAGGACCAGTGCGCGGCCACCCCTGCCTCGGCCACCTCGTGCATCTGGCGGGTGCGGATCTGTACCTCCACCCGCTTGCCGTCGCGGCCGGAAACGGTCGTATGGATGGAACGGTAGCCGTTTGATTTCGGCTGGCTGATATAGTCCTTGAACCGGCCCGGCACCGCCCGCCAGCGCTGATGGATCGCGCCAAGGATGCGGTAGCAATCCGCCTCGTCCCGGCAGATCACGCGAAAGCCGTAAATGTCGGAGAGGCGCGAAAAGGCAAGCTGCTTTTCCTGCATCTTGCGCCAGATCGAATAGGGTTTTTTCGCGCGTCCGAAAACCTCGGCCTCGACATTGGCCTTCTCAAGCTCCAACCGGATGTCGGCGGTGATCTTGTTGATCACGTCGCCGGTTTCCTTCTGCAGCGTGATGAACCGACGGATGATGGATGAACGCGCCTCATGGTTGAGGACGCGGAAGGACAGATCCTCCAGTTCCTCGCGCATCCATTGCATACCCATGCGCCCGGCCAGAGGCGCAAAGATGTCCATCGTTTCGCGCGCCTTGCGTGCCTGTTTCTCGGCAGGCAGGGACTTGATCGTGCGCATGTTGTGCAGCCGGTCCGCCAGCTTTACGAGGATCACGCGCAGATCCTTCGACATCGCCATGAAGAGCTTGCGGAAGTTTTCCGACTGTTTGGTTTCCGTCGATGACAGCTGAAGGTTGGTCAGCTTGGTGACGCCATCCACCAGTTCGGCGATCTCCTCGCCAAAGCGCTTCGCGATCTCGGTATAGGTCGACTTGGTGTCTTCGATCGTGTCGTGCAGGAGCGCGGTGATGATCGTCGCATCGTCCAGCCGCTGTTCGGTCAGGATCGCCGCGACCGCGGCCGGATGCGAAAAATAGTCCTCGCCGGAGTGGCGCTTCTGCCCCTCATGCATCTTGCGGCCGTAGTCATAGGCCGCCTCAATCAGCGCTGCATTTGTGCGTGGATTGTAATTGCGGACCAGTGCGATCAGATCTTCAACGTCGATCATTCCGGCCCGTCCGATTTCTTCTGGGGCGCTTAGCCCTGCCCCTGCGCTTCCATGAGTGCCCGCAGCAGTTTCTCTTCGGACATGTCGTCCTCCTGCGGGCGATCGACCTCGGCGCCCATGAGAAGCGCCATCGCGTCTTCCTCGGGTTCGTCGACCTCGATCTGGGTCTGGTGGCTTTCGATCATGCGTTCACGCAGATCGGCAGCACCTTGGGTTTCCTCGGCGATCTCACGCAGGCTGACGACCGGATTCTTGTCGTTGTCGCGGTCGACGGTGACGGAGGAACCCGACGCGATCTCACGGGCGCGATGCGAGGCAAGCATCACCAGTTCGAAGCGGTTCGGAACCTTGTCAACGCAGTCTTCTACCGTCACGCGGGCCATCGGCAACTCCAATCGGCTTGGGAGATATGGAAACCGCTATTTAGGCGCTCGATGGTGGCTTGACAAGCAAAGAATCCTTGTCAGACGGGCGAAATAGCCGCTTTCTCGGCCTCTGGCAGCGCGGCTTTCATCGCGGCGACGGTCCTGCCGGTCACCGGGTGGCGCCAGCCGGGCGCGATTTCCGAAAGCGGGACAAGAACGAAGCCCCGGTCCTGCAGGCGGGGGTGCGGCAGGATCAGCGATTCGGGTATGCGCAATTGTTGCTCGGCCAGCGACAATGCGACCCATTCTTCGTGGCTGTACCGATCCGGCAGGGTCTGATTGCCGACAAAGAGCAGATCAATGTCAAGCGTTCTCGGCCCCCAACGGGTGTCACGCACGCGACCGTGATCGGCCTCGATCCGGTGTAAGGCACCGAGAATGTCCGCCGGGGTGGCTTCGGCCCGGATAAGTGCTGCGGCATTGATAAAATCAGGCCCGGAACCGGGTGGAAAGGCAGGCGTGCGGTAAAAGCGCGACACGGCCAGAACGCCAAACTCCTCTGACAGCCGGGACAGGGCCGATATCAGCGTCGCAACGGGACCCTTCCCGGACCATGGTGAATTTCCGCCGAGAGCGACGGCGGCAGTCATATGCTTTTGGACAGATGTCATTTCATATGCCATTTTGTGTATCTGTCTGCCACCACGACGAGTCCGGCGAAATTTCCGTTTGTCCACCCAAACACCAAAAGAATTTTCGCAGGTTTGCTTTTTGAAGGATAAAAATTAATGTTCTACAAGGACGAACGGCTTGCGCTGTTCATTGATGGATCGAATCTCTATGCCGCCGCGAAGGCGCTGGGGTTCGACATCGACTACAAACTCCTCCGACAGGAATTCGAAAGACGCGGCAAACTGCTCCGGGCCTTCTACTACACGGCGCTCCTGGAGAACGACGAATATTCGCCAATCCGGCCACTTGTCGACTGGCTCCACTACAACGGCTATTCCATGGTGACAAAGCCCGCCAAGGAATACACCGACAGCATGGGTCGACGGAAAGTGAAGGGCAACATGGACATCGAGCTTGCCGTCGATGCGATGGAGCTCGCGCCACATGTCGACCACATGGTCCTGTTTTCCGGAGATGGCGATTTCCGACCCCTGATCGAAAGCCTGCAGCGCCAGGGCGTGCGGGTCTCTGTCGTCTCGACCATCCGCTCGCAACCGCCGATGATTGCTGATGAACTGCGCCGTCAGGCCGACAATTTCATCGAACTCGATGCATTGCGGGAGGTGATTGGCCGACCGCCGCGCGAAAACCAGCAAGACCGCGAAAGCGAAAGCGAGGTGACCAAGTAGCGAAGCCGGGGCGCGAAACCGCCCCGGTTTTTCGTCGCCGGGTCTGGACGGCTGCCGGCGATGGCCCTAGGTCTCGGGTGCCGACCTTCTGGGACCGCGATGACAAAGCCACCTCTCACACTCTACCTCGCCGCTCCGCGCGGTTTCTGCGCGGGCGTCGACCGCGCCATCAAGATCGTCGAAATGGCGCTGGAAAAGTGGGGGGCACCTGTCTATGTGCGCCACGAAATCGTACACAACAAATTTGTCGTGGATGGCCTGCGGTCCAAAGGCGCCGTCTTCGTGGAAGAATTGTCGGACTGCCCCGGCGACCGGCCGGTCATCTTCTCGGCCCACGGCGTGCCCAAATCGGTTCCCGCCGAAGCCGCGCGGCGCGACATGCTTTTCGTCGATGCAACCTGTCCGCTGGTCTCGAAGGTTCATATCGAGGCCGAAAGGCACTACCAGAATGGCCTTCAGATGGTGATGATCGGCCATGCCGGTCATCCCGAAACGCTCGGCACCATGGGGCAGCTGCCCGAAGGCGAGGTGCTGCTGGTCGAAACCGTCTCCGACGTCGCCGACATCGCACCACGAAACCCCGAAAAGCTCGCTTTCATCACCCAGACCACGCTTTCGGTCGACGACACCGCCGATATCGTTGCCGCATTGAAGCGCAGATTCCCGGCAATCGCCGGACCCCATAAGGAAGACATCTGCTACGCCACAACGAACCGGCAAGAGGCGGTCAAGGCCATTGCGCCCCGCATCGACGCGCTGCTGGTGATCGGCGCGCCAAACTCGTCCAACTCCAAACGGCTCGTCGAGGTCGGCCGCGCGGCCGGCTGCGGTTACGCCCAACTCGTCCAGCGCGCGACCGATATCGACTGGCGCGCACTCGGCCAGCCACGGGCGATTGGCGTCACCGCCGGGGCATCGGCGCCTGAGGTGCTGGTCACGGAGGTGATCGCGGCCTTCGAGGAACGCTTTGCCGTAACGGTGGACATCGTCGAAACCGCGACGGAAAATGTCGAATTCAAGGTTCCCCGAGTATTGCGCCAGCCCATGGAGACGTGATGATGATGCCCAGCCTGCAATTCCTGCTGACCGCATTTGTCGTAGTTATCGCCCCCGGCACAGGTGTCATCTATACGCTCGCCGTCGGCCTCGGTCAGGGCCGCCGCGCGTCTGCCTTCGCGGCGCTGGGTTGCACCATCGGCATCCTGCCGCATCTTCTGGCCGCAATCCTCGGCCTCGCCGCCCTTCTTCACACAAGCGCCCTTCTCTTTCAGACGGTGAAATTCGCGGGCGTCGCCTATCTTCTCTATCTCGCCTGGCAGGTTCTGCGTTCTGGCGGCGCGCTTCAAGTCAGCGCCAGCAAAACCGCGGAGCCGGGGCTGCGCATTGCCCGCCGGGGCATCCTGATCAACACGCTCAATCCAAAACTCTCGATCTTCTTTCTAGCGCTCCTTCCGCCCTTCCTGTCCGGCAATCCCGCCAGCGCGACCAGCGAAATGATCGCTCTGGGGACGATCTTCATGGCCATGACGCTGATCGTCTTCCTGCTCTATGGCCTCTTTGCCGGGGCGGCGCGGGACTGGATACTGGCCAGCGATCGCATCATGCGCTGGCTGAACCGGAGCTTCGCGGCGATCTTTGCCGCGCTCGCCGGGCGGCTTGCACTGGAACGCGCATGAGCGTCGATCAAAGAACCATCGCCGTCTATGACGCGCGGGCGGAAGACTATGCCAACCGCTTCGCAACCGGACGGCCGGATCAGGACCTGCAGGCATTCATCGACGCGGTTCCTGCGGGCGGACATGTGCTCGACCTCGGCTGCGGGCCTGCGAATGCCTCAGCCTTCATGCGGGACGCGGGGCTGGTCCCCGATCCGGTCGATGCCTCGCCTGGCATGGTCGCGCTGGCCAATCGCCGCCACGATATCGGCGCGCGGCTGGCAACATTCGACGATATCGACGCGACGGCCGCCTATGACGGGGTCTGGGCCAATTTCTCGCTGCTTCACGCGCCGCGCGCCGACCTGCCCCGCCATCTGGCAGCGATTTTCCGCGCGCTGAAACCCGGTGGCATCCTCGGCATCGGGATGAAGACCGGCACCGGCGAAAGACGCGACGGCCTTGACCGGTTCTATACCTTTGTTGGCGAAGGCGAGCTTGCCGCACTGCTCGCGGCCGCCGGCTTTACCGTCACCGCGATGCGGCGGGGAACGGATACCGGTCTGGCCGGCACCAATGACCCCTTTGTCATCATGCGCGCCCATGCCTGAGCTATTCGCCTATACCGACGGGGCCTGCTCCGGCAACCCCGGCCCCGGCGGCTGGGGTGTCCTTCTGATCGCGCGCGACGGCGTGGAGGTCGTGAAGACCCGTGAACTTTCGGGCGGGGAGGCGGACACCACCAATAACCGGATGGAGCTTCTGGCCGCAATCTCGGCACTGGAAACGCTGCGCCGCGCCTCGGCGCTGACCATCGTCACGGACTCGGCCTATGTGAAGAACGGCGTTTCCCAGTGGATCCACGGCTGGAAACGCAACGGCTGGCGGACCGCCGACAAGAAGCCGGTGAAGAACGTCGACCTCTGGCAACGCCTCGACGAGGCACAAGCCCGCCACGAGGTCACCTGGGAATGGATCAAGGGCCATGCCGGCCATCCCGAAAACGAACGTGCCGACGAACTCGCGCGGATGGGCATGGCACCTTTCAAGCCCAGGAAGCCGAAGCCCGATGACGCTGCTTGAACTTCTCGACTATGCCTCCGTCCTCGTCTTCGCGCTGACCGGCGCGCTGGTCGCCAGCCGGGCGCAGCTCGATATCGTCGGCTTTACCTTTGTGGCGAGCCTCACGGCAGTCGGCGGCGGCACCGTGCGCGATGTCCTTCTGGACCGAAATCCGGTCTTCTGGGTCGGCGAACCGGCCTTTGTCATTGTCGCCGCCGGCGCCGCGATCCTTGTCTTCTTCACTGCCCATCTCTTTGAAAGCCGGCTGCGGGTCCTGACCTGGCTCGACGCGCTGGCGCTTTCTGTTGCCGTCCCTGCAGGCGTCGGCGTGGCGCAGGCGTCGGGCCAGCCCGTGGCGATCATCCTTCTCATGGGTGTCGCCACAGGCTGCTTCGGCGGGCTCCTGCGCGATGTCGTCTGCAACGAGGTGCCGCTTGTCCTGAAACAGGGCGAACTCTACGTTACCGCAGCCTTCGCCGGCGCGGCGGCCGCGCTACTTGCCGGGCCGTGGCTTCCGGCCGGGGCCGCGCTCTTTCTCTGCGCCGTCGTGACTTTTGTGCTGCGTGCCGGCAGCCTTGTTTTCGGCTGGCGCCTTCCGGTCTACCGCGCACGACCACCCCGGCGCTAACGCTGCTTCGGCCCGTAGGTTTCCCACAGCCAGATCAGCGCCATCGCGCCAAGCACCGCGCCGACGAACCCCGCCGCAAAGCCTGTGATGGCCATGAGCACCCGCAACACCAGACCGCCGATGAGCGCGCCGAAGACCCCGATCGCGATGGTGGTGACAATATCCGTGTCCCGGTTCATGAGCCGCGTCGCGATGAAGCCCGCGGCAGCGCCCACGATGATGAGGAAAATGACCGCCAAGAGCGCCTCCTTCGATAGCTGAGACAGATATAGGGCGGCGCTGCCGTTCCTGAAACCTTCAGCCGAGCCGGTCCGGCAGGGTGAGCCCGCGCAGGATGTCCCCGCCCGGCATCGGCCGCTTTCCCTCGCGTTGCGCCTCGGTGATCTCGACGGCACCTGTCCCGCAGGCAACCGTGAAACCGCCGATCACCCGTCCCGGCGCACCCTCGCCCGCGACAAGGCGCGAACGCAAGAGCTTGACCCGCTCACCGCCGATCATGCACCACGCGCCCGGAAAGGCCGAAAGGCCGCGAATATGCCGGTCAACCCCCGCAGCCGGGCGCGTCCAGTCGATACGCGCCTCCGCCTTGTCGATCTTGGCCGCATAGGTCACGCCGACCTCCGGCTGGGGCACCGGCACCAACCGGTCGAGTTTGGCCAGCGCCTCGCCGATCGCCGACGCGCCGATTTCGGCGAGCCGGTCATGAAGGTCGGATGCCGTTTCCTCAGCGCCGATCGCCGTCCGCCGCGTCAGAAGCACCGGCCCGGTGTCGAGCCCTGCGTCCATCTGCATGATCGAAAGCCCAGTTTCCACATCGCCGGCCATCACGGCCCGGTGGATCGGCGCCGCCCCCCGCCAGCGTGGCAGGAGCGAGGCATGGATATTGAGGCAGCCGTGCTTGGGCGCATCGAGCACCGCCCTCGGCAGGATCAGGCCGTAGGCCACCACCACCGCGACATCGGCCTTGAGCGCCGCGAACGCCTTCTGCGCCTCCGCGTCCTTCAGATTGGCGGGATGGCGGACAGCAATCCCCAGCGACTCGGCGCGGGCATGAACGGGCGACGGGCGTTCCTTCTGCCCCCGCCCGGCCGGTCGGGGCGGCTGGGTGTAGATGCAGGCGATCTCATGCCCAGCCGCCAATGCCTCCAGCGCGGGCACGGCAAAGGCCGGCGTTCCCATGAAGACGATGCGCATCTTTCGCACTCCTTCTTCGTTGCCCAAATACCCCTGCGGGGGGTCCGGGGGGCGCATGGCCCCCCGGCGGCACAGATTATCCGCGTTTCCTCAGCTTTTCGGATTTCGCGACCAGCATCTTGCGCCGCATCGGTGACAGGTGGTCGACGAATGTCTTGCCGTCCAGATGATCAATCTGATGCTGCACCGACGTCGCCCAGAGCCCGACGAGATCGCGTTCCTCCGTAACACCCGCGTCGTTCAGGAACCGCACCGTGACGGCCCTCGGCCGTTCGATGATCGCCGATACGCCGGGCAGGTTCGGGCTCGCTTCCTCATGCCGGCGCATCTGCACCGAGGCGTGAAGGATTTCGGGGTTGGCCATCCGGATCGCCTGCCCGCGCTTGTCCGAACAATCGACAACCGCGAGGCGCAGGCTGATCCCGATCTGCGGCGCGGCAAGCCCGTAGCCGGGCATGGCGTCCATTGTCTCGACCATATCGTCCCAGATCATGCGGACCGTCTCTGTCACCGCCGCGACCGCTTCGGCGCGGGTATGAAGGCGCTTGTCGGCATAGGGAATGAAAGGCCGGACGCTCACAGGCGCGCCCGCTCCCGTTTCAGCTTGGTCATCTTGCGGGTAATGAGCTGCCGCTTGAGCGGCGTCAGGTAGTCGATGAAGAGCTTGCCGTCGAGATGGTCGATCTCGTGCTGAACGCAGGTCGCCCAAAGCCCCTTGAAATGCTCCTCCGCGATCGCGCCGTCGATGCCGGTCCAGCGCACCCTGACCTCCGCCGGGCGCTCGACTTCGGCATAGTGCTCGGGAATGGACAGGCAGCCCTCCTCATAGACGTTGCGCGTATCCGAGGCCCAGAGGATTTCGGGATTGATCAGGACCAGCGGTCGCGGCGCCGCTTCGGGGTCCTTGACGCAGTCCATCACGATCATTCGCTTCATCAGCCCGATCTGCGGCCCGGCAAGCCCGATGCCCGGCGCGTCATACATGGTCTCTAGCATGTCCTCGGCGGTCGCACGGAGATCGTCGGTGATTTCCGCCACGGGATCGGCGGCCTTTTTCAGCCGCGGGTCGGGATGCAGGATGATGGGTCTGGTCGTCATGCCCCGGATTTAGGCCAAGGGCCTGACCGTTGCAATGGCTTGCATTCGGCCACTTGCACTCGGCGTCAGTCCCGCTAGGGTCGCCGGAAAACGGGAGCATGGCATGGGTTTCGACGACATCATCGACTTTCGCGGAAAGCATTCATCAAAATGGGACACCATGGAATCTGCCATGGGCGTTTCGCCCAAGGACGGGCTCGCGATGTGGGTGGCCGATATGGATTTCCGCCCCCCGGAATGCGGGATCGAAGCGGTCGCCAAAGCCAATGCCGAAGGGCTTTATACCTATTTCGGCGACATGTCCGAATACGAGGCCTCGATTTCTTGGTGGATGAAGGAACGCCATGGCTGGACTGTCGATCCGAAGGCCATCATCACCACACAAGGTATCGTCAACGCCGTTGCGGTCTGCCTTGATACCTATACCCGGCCAGGTGACGGTGTGGTCGTCTTCAGCCCCGTCTATCACGCCTTTCACCGGGTCATCCGCGCCAACGACCGCGTCGTGGTGGAATGCCCTCTGGTCGTCAAGGAAGATATCTACACGTTCGATTTCGATGCCTATGACCGCCAGATGACCGGCGCCGAAAAGGTCGTCATCCTCTGTTCGCCTCATAACCCCGGCGGCCGGGTCTGGAGTGCCGAGGAACTGCGGGGCGTTGCCGATTTCGCCCGTCGCCACGGCCTCCTCCTTATCTCCGACGAGATCCACCACGACCTCGTCTTCCCGGGCGAAAAACACCTGGCGATGGCAACGGTCGAACCTGGGCTAAGCGACCGGCTGATCATGATGTCGGCAACGTCGAAGACCTTCAACGTCGCGGGGATGCATTGTGGCAATGTCATTATCGCGGACGACGCGCTACGCGCTCCTTTCGCCAAGCGCATGAGCCAGCTGTCCATTGCGCCGAATTCGATGTCGCTGCGCATGGTGCCGGCGCTCTATTCTCCGGAAGGTGCCGCCTGGGTGGACGGGTTGAACCTCTATCTCGCGGCCAACCATCGCCTCTTCCGGGACGGTGTCGATGCGATTCCGGGCCTCAGGATGATGCCGATGCAGGGCACCTACCTCGCCTGGGTGGATTTTTCCGGCACCGGGATGGAACGGGAGGAGTTTTCACGTCGTGTCGCCGAAGATGCCCGGATCGCGGCAAGCCCCGGCCCGGTCTTCGGTCAGGGGGGTGATGATTACCTGCGCTTCAATCTCGCCATGCCAAAGGCGCGTATCGAAGAGGCGCTGGACCGGCTGCGCGGCGCGTTCCGCGACCTGCAATAGCTTCGCACGCTTGAAATCCGCACCCGCCGCCCGACGGGTCATCCGTCAACTGCGGGGCAGGTAGCCGACCGGCGCGTCCTCGTCCCGGACATAATCGAGCGGCACCTTGTCATGGGCCATGGTCGACCGCTTCATCGTGCAGATCAACTCGCCCTCCTCCACTTCGGAGGCGATGACGAGCGACTGGTAGAGATGGCGGCTGCCGTCATAGATATCGACAAGCCCCCGCATACTGACAACCGTATCGGCATCAAGCGAAAACCCGCTCTCCCAGAACCGCAGGACCGGATAAATTTCTTCGCCCACCATGACCCGCAGCCGTGACCGGCGCTGCAAATCGCGCTTTCGCGCCTCTTCAAGCCCGGCACGCACCTCTTTGGGCAGGAAATCCGTCATACCTTTCCCCCTTTGAAAGAAGCATGTCGGGATTCTCCAGAAAATCAAGTTAAGGTCTTGTGACAACCATAATTCCGGACAATCCGCTTGGTCGCATCGCCGGATTTTCCGGCACCGAAACAATGGGTCGCTTCTGTCGGTGCCGGCCCCCAGTGTCGCGACCCGAGGTCGCGTCATTTCGGCGGTTGCCGACAGCCAAGCCGCTGCTAGACTCCCGGTTGCGGCTAAAGGAGGACCCACATGCGCCGGATCATGACTTGCCTTGCCTTCGCATTGATGGTGCCTCAGCCGGGGGCAGCGGCCTGCGGTGGTGATTTCTCCCAATTCGTGCAGGGATTGAGGAGCGAGGCCATCACACGCGGGTTTTCGGAAGCAGAAGCGAAGCGTTTCTTTGCTTCGGTCCGGCAAGACCCGAAGGTTCTCAAGGCCGACCGGGCACAAGGCGTCTTCAAGAAAAGCTTCATCGAGTTTTCGCAGGCGGTGATCAGCAAGAACCGCCTTCAGAATGGCCAGGTCAACGCCAAGAAACACGCCGCGATCTTTCAGCATATCGCGCGGGACTATGGCGTTTCCCCCGGTGTTCTTCTTGCCTTCTGGGCGCTTGAGACGGATTATGGCGCGGTGCAGGGCGACTTTAACACGCTCAACGCCCTTGTGACCCTTGCCCATGACTGCCGGCGGCCGGAACTCTTCCGACCGCAGATATTCTCGGCGCTGGAGCTATACCGGCACGGCGATTTCGATCCGGCGCGCACGACTGGGGCCTGGGCGGGCGAAATCGGCATGGTGCAGATGCTGCCCGACGACATCCTGCACAACGGTGTCGACGGTGACGGTGACGGCCACGTGAGCCTCAAGACATCGCCACCGGATGCCCTGATGTCCGGTGGGCGGATGCTGCGGGAACTCGGTTGGCGTGCGGGCGAGCCCTGGTTGCAGGAAATCGTCGTGCCCGCCGGTCTCGACTGGTCCAAAACCGGTCTCGATACGGCACTGCCGGTTTCTGAATGGGCGCGCCTGGGCGTCAAAGGCAGATCGGGGCCGCTGGCCAGCGGGCTGAAAGGGTCGATCCTATTGCCCATGGGCCGCAAGGGGCCGGCCTTCATGGCCTATCCGAATTTCCACGTCTATTTCGAATGGAACCAGAGTTTCGTCTATGTGACCACGGCGGCCTATTTTGCGACCCGCCTCGAAGGCGAGCCAGTCTTCGACCCCGGCGCACCCGATCCGGCGCTGTCGGATGCGGACATGAAGGCGCTGCAAAAGAAGCTGACCGCGCGCGGCCACAACGTCGGCAAGATCGACGGCATCCTCGGCAAACTGACACGCGACGCGGTGCAGAAGGAACAGGCGCGGCTGGGGCTGCCCGCCGATGCCTGGCCGACGAAGGATTTGCTCGCCCGGCTTTGACCATGTTTGGCGCGGGATGCCCGCCAAGCCATCTTGCGGCCGGCGGGGCGAAGGACTAAGGCGCGGCCATGCATCTCTACCTGCCCATAGCCGAAATCTCGGTGAACACATTCCTGCTCTTCTCTGTCGGCGGGATCGTCGGGGTGCTTTCGGGAATGTTCGGCGTCGGCGGCGGATTTCTGATCACCCCGCTTCTCTTCATGATCGGCATTCCGCCAGCGGTCGCGGTGGCGACATCGGCCAATCAGATCGTGGCCTCCTCCGTCTCGGCAATCCTTGCCCATATCCGCCGCAAGACGGTGGATTTCCGGATGGGCGCGATCCTGCTTGCCGGGGGGCTGGCGGGGTCGGGTCTCGGCATGGTCGTCTTTAACCAGCTCAAGGCGCTCGGGCAGGTCGACCTTCTGGTCAAGCTTTTCTACGTGATCTTCCTCGGCAGTATCGGCGCGATGATGTTTGCGGAAAGCCTTCGTGCCCTTCTTCGCGCGCGCGGGTCCGATCGGCCACTACCCAAACGGCGCAGCCCGCGCTGGGTGACGCATCTGCCACTGAAGATGAAGTTCCGTGCTTCGGGGCTTTATATCTCGGTCATCCCCGCGCTGGCCGTCGGGATCATCGTCGGTTTTCTCGGCGCGATCATGGGGGTTGGCGGCGGCTTCATCATGGTGCCGGCGATGATCTATATCCTCAACATGCCGACCAAGGTCGTTGTGGGGACATCGCTTTTCCAGATCATCTTCGTGGCCGCCTTCACCACGCTCATGCATGCCGAAACCAACCACACGGTGGACATCGTGCTCGCGGTAATCCTCTTGGTCGGCGGCGTGATCGGCGCGCAGATCGGCGCGATCATCGGGCTGAAATTGAAGGCGGAGCAATTGCGCATCCTGCTCGCCGTGCTGGTTCTGGCGGTCTGTATCCAGATCAGCCTCGGGCTGATCCTGGCGCCTGGGGAAATGTTCAGCGTCGCTTGGGTGGCTGACTAGGTCGGCCCCCGCCCTCAGCAGCCGCCAAGCACCTCCTGAACCAGTCCTGTCCGGCAGGATTTCACGCTTTCCACCGGTGCCCGTTCCAGCCCGGCGAAGGCAAGCAACAGGAACATCGTGGCAATGGAAATGGCTTCTTGCATCGGCGGAACTCCTGACAGAATGTTCACGTCCTGTTCTATCCGTTAACCATTAATGGCCGGTTAGCGCCCCGTCCGCTGCAGGCCACTTTTCAGGCGACGAGCGCCTCGGCCTTCTTCAGATCGACGCTGACAAGCTGGCTGACGCCCTGTTCGGCCATCGTCACACCATAAAGCCGGTCCATCCGAGCCATCGTCACGGCGTGGTGGGTAATGATCAGGAACCGCGTTTCCGTCCGGCGTGTCATCTCGTCAAGAAGGTCGCAGAACCGCGTGACGTTCGCATCGTCCAGCGGCGCGTCCACCTCGTCCAGCACGCAGATCGGCGCGGGGTTGGCGAGGAAGACGGCAAAGATGAGCGCCAGTGCGGTCAGTGTCTGTTCTCCGCCCGAGAGGAGCGACAGCGTTGCCAGTTTCTTGCCCGGCGGCTGGCACATGATCTCCAGCCCTGCCTCAAGCGGGTCGTCGCTCTCGACCAGCACAAGGTTCGCCTCACCTCCGCCGAAAAGATGCGTGAAGAGAAGGCGGAAGTTGGTATTCACCTGTTCGAACGCGGTCAGAAGCCGTTCACGGCCTTCGCGGTTCAGGCCCGCGATCCCGGCGCGAAGTTTCTTGATGGCCTCCTCAAGATCGGCTTTTTCGGCCGTAAGCGTGTCATGTTCGGCTTGCACCTCGCGCGCATCCTCTTCGGCGCGCAGGTTGACGGCGCCGAGCGCGTCACGCTGGCGCTTCAGCCGACCCACATCGGCATCGAGGCTTTCGGCCGTTGGCATCTTGTCTGGATCAGCGCCCAGGCTTTCCAGCAACGCGGCCGGTTCGTCTTCGGTCGCCTCACGGATGCGCTCGGCGGCATAGGCGACTGTTTCGCGTGCCGCATCGGCGCGGGCCTCGGCTCGGGCGCGTGCCTCCCGCGCTTCCGAGGCCGCGCGTTCCGCCTCGCGCTCAGCCTCGCCCGCGTTGCGCAGGGCGGTTTCCGCCTCGGCTAGCCGGTCGGCAGCGGCGCGGCGGCGGGTTTCGGCGGCCATGATCGCCTCGGCCAGTTCGTCACGCTTCGCCGCGATGTCACCGGGGGCGGCCGACGCGCTTGCTAGCGCGGCTTCGCTATCGGCTTTCCGGCCCTCCAGTTCGGCGATGCGCTTTTCGGCCGTGTCGAGCCTGTGTTTCCAGCCTGAAACTTCCTTAACGATTTCCTGCTGCCGGCGCAGACGTGCCTCGCCTTCCCGGCGGATCTCATCATGTGCGGCGCGCTTGGCCAGCATCGTCACCCGCGCGGCTTCTACCGTCAGCTTGACATCCTCAACCTCGGCCCGCGCGGCAGCAAGATCGGGCAGCGCGGCGGTGGAAGCCTCAGCCTCGGTCAGCCGCGCACGCGCAGCCATCGCCTCTTCGTCATGACGCGCCACGGCAAGGCGCGCGCTTTCGCGCTTGCCGGCCGCAATGGACCGATCGGCTTCGGCCTTCGACAACGCGCGGGAGGCTTCCGCCATGCGCTGGTCGGCGGCACGGCGCGCCTCGCGCGCCTTGCGGTCAGCCTCCGTTGCCTCAGCCAGACGGCGGGTCAAAACCTCATGGGCCTGTTGGGCACCGGCCGCCCGGGCGGCCACCTCTTCGAGGTCGCGTTTCAACTCGACCAGCCGGTTAAGCTGCTTGAGCCGCAGCGCCGCCGCCGAAGGCGCATCCTCCGCCGCCGCACGAAACCCGTCCCAGCGCCAGAGATCGCCTTCGATGCTGACGAGACGCTGACCGGGCTTCAAGTCGGCCTGCAGACGGGCGCCGTCGGCACGTGACACAAGGCCGATCTGACCGATGCGACGTGCAAGAACCTCTGGCACATTGACGACGCTCGACAAGGCGGTGACACCGGCGGGCAGACCCTGCGCCGACGTATACCCCGGCAGCACGGTCCAGCCGGAACCCGATGCACCGCCCGACTTCAGTTCCGGTGCACGCAGATCATCGGCAAGTGCGGCGCCCAGCGCCGCCTCATATCCGCTCTTCACCTCGACCCGGTCGAGCAGTTGTTTGCCGCTCGACGCTTCGCGCTCGACAAGTTTCGCGAGCGCCGCAACCTCGGCCCGCAGGGCACAGGCCTCGCCTTCCGCCGCCGAACGGCTGGCCCGCGCCTCCGCCTCACGCGCCTGCACATCGCCCCGGGCATCGTCAGCCGCGACAAGCGCCGCTTCCGCCGCCTCTGCCGCGGTTCGGGCCTCCCCCTGCGCCGCCTCCGCCGCGGCGAAGTCGTCCGCCGCCCGGGCCAGCGCGCCTTCGGCCGCTGTCGCCGCCTCGCGCGCGGTGGCCGCGTCCCTCTCATTTCGCTGAAGCGTCGATTTCGCATCGGCCTGCAGGCGTTGGGCCGACTGATGCCGGGCCGAAAGGCGCGCGACATCTTCGCCGAGTTCGCCAAGCGCCGTTTCCCGGTCCTGCAAAACCTTGGCCGCCGACTGCGCGGCGTCCTGTGCCTCGGCGAGCCGGCCGTCGTGACCTTCGCTTGCCTTGGCGATCTGGGCCTGTTCCCATTCAAGCTGGGCGATCGTCTCGCCGGCGTCACGGTTCAGCCCCGTCTCCCGCTCCATATCGCGGGTAAGCTGGCCGATACGCGCGGTCAGCGTCTCGATCATCTGCAGCGCCTGGGCTTCCTGCGCGTTGAGCGTGTCGCGCTCCACCGTCAGCCGTTGAAGAATTGCAGCCGCCACCGCCTCCTCTTCGCGCCGGGGGGGCAGTGCCTGCTCTGCCTCGCCGCGCAGCCGGGCACTGGTACGGGCCGCCGCCTCGGCCTGACCGGCAAGGCGTGTCTTATCCGTCAGTTCGGCGGTCGCCGCCATGCTCGCCTGATCGGCCTCGCGCCAGCGGCGATAAAGGAGCATCCCTTCGGCGCGGCGCAGTTCCTCGCCGATCTCGCGGTAGCGGGCGGCTTGCCGGGCCTGCCGCGCCAGCGTCTGCAGCTGTGCTGCCAGCTGTTCGATGACATCATCGACCCGGAGAAGGTTCTGTTCGGTCCCGTTCAGCTTCAGTTCCGCTTCGTGGCGGCGCTGGTAAAGGCCGGAGATGCCCGCCGCCTCTTCCAGAATGCGGCGGCGGTTACGGGGGCGTGCGTTGATCAGTTCGCTGATCTGCCCCTGCCGGACCAGCGCCGGCGAATGCGACCCTGTCGAGGCGTCGGCGAACAGCATCTGCACGTCGCGGGCGCGCACATCTTTCGTATTCGCCTTGTAGGCCGAGCCGGCATCCCGGGTGATGCGGCGGACAATTTCCAGACTGTCCTGATCGTTGAAGCCGGCGGGTGCGAGCCTTTCGGTATTGTCGATGGTGATCGCTACCTCGGCAAAATTGCGCGCAGGCCGCGATGCGGCACCGGCAAAGATCACGTCCTCCATACCGTCCCCGCGCATGGCGGTGGGCCGGTTTTCCCCCATGACCCATCGCAGCGCTTCCAGTAGGTTCGACTTGCCGCAACCGTTCGGGCCGACAATACCGGTCAGCCCGTCATGGATCGCCACATCCGTGGGGTCCACAAAGCTCTTGAAACCGTTGAGGCGAAGACGGGTGAACCGCAAATCCTGGGGGCCTTGGTTGATTCCTCGGGGTCAGCAATCCTTCGGCCTCAGAGGGTCGCTGTCAACCGCCATGCCCATCATGTGGACGGTTTTCGTCCGTTATCCACAACATACTGACAAGGGCACGGCCAAATGCCTTGCTGGTTGCGGATCAAGCGCGTCGCTTCAACAGCCGCGACGGGCCGCTTGACGCAGGCCGAAAGCTCTAGGAAAACGGGCGTGAAGGAGGCCGAATTGACACTCGCGATTTCAGCCGAATCCCCGACAACGCCCGATGGCATCGCCCTGATCGAAGGCAGTCAGGCCGCGCTTTTGGAGGTATTTTCACCGGAGGAGATTTTTACGTTCTCGCCGCAGGAACTTGCCGGCGATGACATCGCGTTCCTCGTCGCGCGGCGCGGCACGGCTGCGGTCGGCTGCGTTGCCCTGGTGGATTGCGGCGACTACGGCGAAATCAAGCGGCTTTATGTGTCGCCTGCGGGGCGGGGGTTCGGCGTGGCGCGCGCGCTCATGGCGGAACTGGAGGTCCGGGCGCGTTCCGGCGGCCTCCGACTTCTCCGGCTTGAGACGGGGGCGGCGCTTGAACCGGCGGTCGCGCTTTACCGGCGCCTTGGTTACTGCGAGTGCGGCAGGTTCGGCACCTATGACGATCATCCTGCAAGCCTCTTCATGGAGAAACGCCTGTGAAATCCGGATCGGGCCATTGCCTCTGCAAGGCGGTGCAATACGCTTTCGATGCCCCGCCGAACTGGCAAGCGCATTGCCATTGCGAAAGCTGCCGGCGCAACTGCGCGGCGCCGTTCACGAGCTATTTCGGCGTCAGCCACGGGCAGTGGCGCTGGACCGGCGCGCAACCGGCCACCTTTTCATCGACCCCGGGCGTTTCGCGGCATTTCTGCGCCGCCTGCGGCACACCAATGGCCTATGAGAGTTCGCGCTGGCCGCACGAAATCCACTTCTATGCAGCAACGCTGGCTGATCCTGCGAGTTACGAGCCCACGCTTCACGTCAACTGGGGCGAGCGCGTGCCCTGGCTGCATTTGTCCGACGATCTTCCCAAGCGATCGGAGCCGCGGCGGCTGCGACCAGAAGACGATGCAGGCCCCGTGCTCGCGCTCGTCCGCGAGGCTTTCACCTATATGGACGGAGTGATCGACCCGCCCTCCTCGATGCACCGGCTGACCGAAGCGGCCGTGTCGCAGCAGGCGGAAACAGGCGAGGTGTGGATCATTGACGACCTCCGTGCGCCCATCGCCTGCATTTTTCTGACGCTGAAACCCGGCAGGCTCTATATCGGCAAACTGTCCGTGCGCGCCGATCAGCGCGGGCGTGGATTGGCGCGGCAACTTGTCGAGCTGGCCGAGAAACGGGCGGAAAAGCTCGGATTGCCCCTGCTTGAACTGGAATCGCGCGTTGAGCTTGTCGACAACCATCGCACCTTTCTTGCGATGGGGTTCGAAAAGACGGGCGAATCCGCGCATGAGGGATATGACCGTCCGACCTCGTTTACATTCGCCAAGAATGTGGCACCCGCCCGCTGAACGCATTTCCGTTCTGCTGGCGCGATGCACCGGAGGCGCGCGTCACAATGCTGCGCGGGGAAGAAACTCCTCCGGAATGCCGCTGACAACGTCAAGCATCAGATCGGCCATGACGGTCGCGATCTTCGGTGCCATGCCGAGTCCGATCTTGAAACCGCCATTGGCCACATAGTGCCCGGGGCGCCCCGGCCAAGGACCGATAAGCGGTGCGCGGCTGGCAGCACGGGGGCGCACCCCTGCCCAGCGGCCGATGACCGGCGCCTTCGCCAGCGCGGGGCAGATCACCCGGACCCGCGCGACCAGCGCGTCAAGCGCACCGTCGGTCAATGCCCCGTCGGCAAATTCTCGCTCCGAAGTCGAACCGACGGCGACCGTACCATCGCCATGCGGCACGATGTGAAGGCCATCCGCGAAAATTTGTGGTTGGCCGGACGCATCGTAGGCCAGTAGAGCCGCCTGGCCCTTCACGCCGTTGCCGACGGGATAGGCCAGATCGGCGGACAGGTCATTCAGACCGTCCACTCCCGTCGCCCATAGCACCAGACCGCCAAATCCCTCGCTTCCAAAGAGATCGGTCGGTCGAAACCGCCGGCCAGTCTCGATCCGGCCGCCGCCGACGACGACCGCAGCGGCCAGCGCCGTCAGTGCCTGTCGCGGATGAAGCCGGGCCGACAGCGTATCTTCGACAAGCCAGCCGGTGGGACTTGCCGGCATCCAGCCATCGTCCGCCACAGGCACAACCCGCCATTCCGCCAAGCCCTGCCAATGCGTCTCGGCCCCCGAGATGCGATCCCGCGCGCGCGCCAGTGCCACCATGTCGACGAGTGGCTGCAGGCGGCCCATTCGGCCGTAGCCGGGGTCGTGACCCGACGCGTTCGCGACACTTGCCCAGAAACCTTCGGCCATCAGAAGGCTCTCAAGCTGAAAGGCCTTCTTGGCGTTCCAGTTTTCCGGCACGTGCGGGGCGAGTGCCCCGACATATCCACCCGACGATCCCGCGCCGATCTCCTGCGCTTCGATCACCCGCACTGTCGCGCCCCGGCGCTGGCATTCCCAGGCGGTGGCAAGACCGAGGATTCCGGCGCCCACCACCGTCACATCCCGGTTTCCTGCCCTTGCCAATGCTGTCACCCTTCGCCATGGTCGCCCGCCTGTGGAATAGGACAGATGCAAGACAAGAACCAGACCGAGCGGGTTGACTGGCGCGACGGCGACCTGCCGCTGTCAACGCTGTTCGACGACCCCTATTTCAGCCTCGCCGACGGTCTGGCGGAAACCCGGCATGTCTTTCTTGCGGGCAACGATTTGCCGTCACGGTTTCGCGACGGTTTCAGCATCGCCGAACTCGGCTTTGGCACCGGGCTGAACCTCTTGACGACCGCGGCGGCCTGGGAACGCACTGGAAGGGCGGGCACCTTGCATTTCACGAGTTTCGAGGCATTTCCGATGCCGGTTGCGGACATGGCGCGCGCATTGGGGGCATTTGCGGAACTCGCCGATAGCATCGGCCCGCTTCTGGCGGCTTGGGGCATGGGGTCGCGCAGCTTTCGTCTGGGGCCTGTCGCCGTTGAGATCGTCGAAGGCGACGCCCGCGAAACCCTGCCCCTCTGGCCCGGCCGGGCGGACGCCTGGTATCTTGACGGGTTTTCACCGGCCAAGAACCCGGCACTTTGGGAGGCTCCACTTTTGACCGAGGTCGCCGGGCACACCAATCCCCACGGCACCTTCGCCACCTATTCAGCGGCGGGCGATGTCCGTCGCGCCTTGCAGGCAGCCGGATTTCAGGTAGAGCGTGTGCCGGGCTTTGGACGAAAACGCCACATGACGCGGGGCAGGCTGGACCGGACCGAATGAAGGAAGAAAACACGCGGTTGGGCATCGCCCTGATGACAGGGGCAAGTTTTGTCTTCGCCGTGCAGGACGGCATATCCCGGCATCTTGCCGCCGAATACAACACCTACATGATCGTGATGATACGCTACTGGTTCTTCGCGGTCTTCGTGATGGCGCTCGCCGCCCGAAAATCCGGCGGCCTTCGCCGCGCTGTGGCCACGCGCCATCCGCTCATGCAGCCCTTCCGCGGCCTTCTTCTGGCGGCGGAAGTCTGCCTTATGGTTGCCGCCTATGTGAAGCTCGGGCTTATCGAAACCCATGTCGTCTTTGCCTGCTATCCGCTGATTGTCGCGGCCCTGTCCGGCCCTGTCCTCGGCGAACGCGTCGGCTGGCGGCGGTGGAGCGCGATCGCCGTCGGTTTTGTCGGTATTCTGATCATCCTGCAGCCGGGTCTGCGGGTCTTTTCGCCCTTCGCCTTCGTGCCGCTTCTGTCGGCGGCCATGTTCGCCCTCTACGGGCTTCTCACCCGCTATGTATCACGCCAGGACCCGAGCGCCGTCAGCTTCTTCTGGACCGGGGTCACGGGCGCAGTCGCCATGACCATCGTGGGCCTGCCGCATTGGCAGCCGCTGCACGGCGCAGATCAGCTTTGGATGGCCGCGCTCTGCTGTACCGCGGCGCTGGGTCACTGGCTTCTGATCCGTGCGTTCGAGGCGGCGGAGGCCAGCGCCATTCAGCCTTTCGCCTATCTGCAGCTTGTCTTCATCGCGGCTATCGGCCTGACGGTCTTTGGCGAGGTCCTGCGCCTCAATGTGGTCATCGGCGCCATCGTGGTCGTCTCGGCCGGGCTCTTTACCCTTTGGCGGGCACGAAAGGTACAGGCGCCGGCCGCGTCCGAACCGATGCCACCGGCGTAAGGGAATGTGACAGGCTAGTTTGCTGTCACGCCCTTCAACTCGTCAGTAAATCGCAGCGGGCCGGTCTTGCCGCTTAGCCGTGCGCGATAGATCGGCAGGCTTTCGCTGACCCGCATGATGTAATTCTGGGTTTCACGGAAGGGGATATGTTCGATCCAGTCCACGACATCCACTTTCGGTGAACGCGGATCGCCCAGTTCCTTGATCCAGTTGCGCGGACGCCCCGGCCCTGCATTGTATCCGGCCGAGACCAGAACCGGCACGGCACCGAACTCGGAAACGAGATCGGCGAGATAGGCCGCCCCGAGTTTCGCATTGTACTGCCAGTCGGTTGTCAGCTTGCCGCCGTCGTAGCCGAGGCCCAACTTCACGGCCATGCGCTTTGCCGTGGCGGGCATGACCTGCATCAGCCCCCGCGCACCTACCCCCGAAACGGCGGCCGGGTTGAATTCGCTTTCTCGCCGCGCGATGGCCAATGCCAGTTCGGGTGCAACCGGCAGCGACATCGCCTCAATCCCGTTCATCGGGAAATAGGCTCCGGGCCAGACCACGCCCTTGTCCGCCGCCGCCTTGGCCAGGAGCAGTGCCGTGTTGGCATCGCCCCATTCGATGGCGAGCCCGGCGAGCCGGCCGATGTCTTCGCCTGCCAACCCTTCTGCCAGGTGAAGGAGGAACCGTTGCGCCTGCAGCCTGTCGCCCGCAGCCTGCAAGAGTTGTGCCGCCTGAAAGACCGACGACGAACCCAGCGCCGACCCGCGCCAGTCCGGGTAGGTTTCCCGCCCCGTCATGGCCGGGCTGAGCGGCAGGCCGATCTTCTCAGCCGAAAGCAGGCCATAGAAGGCCGTTTGATACCGTGCGCCTTCGGCATAGGCCGCGTTTGCCTCAGCAGCGCGACCGAGCGCCTCGTAGGCGCGCCCCTGCCAGTATCCGGCGCGGGCAAGGCTGATCGGGCCGTTCACCGCCTTCGCAAAGCGCTTGAAATGGCCGAGCGCCCTTTCGGGATCGTGCAATTTGCGCAGTGCGATATAGCCCGAAAGCCATTCGAGGTCAGCGAAATCCGACCCTTCGTTGAGGAAGTGGCGGGACGCCATCTCATAGGCGCGCCGGCCATCGCCTTCGCGCATTTCCTTGCGGGCAAGCCGACGTCGCCAGTCCGCCCACTGCTCTGGATCGCCCAGGGTTTCGGCGGTGACGGACCGTTCCAGCATCAGCGCCCCCGCGCTGTCGTAAAAATTCTTTCGTATCCGCCAGCGGAACCGGTCATAGGCAAGCCCGCCAGATGCAAGCGCCTTTTCCGGCAAGGCGGCAATCAGGTCGTCGACGCCTTTGTCATTGGCTTGCAGCGCGATCCGGGCCTTGGCCAGCGCGGCGGTATAGGCGCTGTTCAGTGGCAGCATGCGGCGCGCGTCCGCGACCGATCCGGCCCGCAGCATGGCCGCCGTGCGGCCATCATGGTGGTCCTTCAGGATATCGCCGAACCTTGCGAGGAAAAGCCCGTGCTCGTCATCCGACATGGGCAGGCTGCGCCAGGCTCGCACGGCCTCGCTCCCGGCAGCTTTTCCATCACCTTTGGCGAGGAAGGCGTCCACCAGTGCCGCGCTGCCTGTGCCGGTCTGCGGCAACAAACCCCGGAAATAGGCAATGACCTCATCCGCCGGCACCCCCGTCAACAATTTCTCGCCCTTCTCGCGCAGAAGCGGCAGGCCGGGCCAATCGGGATGGCGGGCGAGAAAGTCCCGATAGGTGGCGAAATCGCCCGCGCCATCGCGCAGCAACTGCCAGGTGACGATATCGGAGGCAAGCGGCCCGGCGGCACGGCTCTTGGTGACGGCGGCCGGCCAATCCCGGGCAGCGGCGAGGCGCAGCGCCTCTGCCGTCAGAGCCGGATCGTCGGCCTGTGAAGGTGACGCGGAAAAGACAAGGGCCGCCAGCATGGCGGCGATGGAAAGACGGCGGATCATGGTTGTCGAAACTGCCAATGTTCTTTTTCCGCAATCCTAGCGCGCTGACTGCGGGCCGCAACACACAAACTTGGCAAGTCTCGCACTTGGCTATAGGTTCCGCGCGATTCCAACGGGCCATGTTGCCCATAACCATAAAGGAGCGTGTCATGTTCAAGGGGTCCTTCGTTGCCCTCGTCACGCCGTTCAAGGACGGCGCGGTGGATTGGAACGCGCTCAAGAAACTTGTGGACTGGCATGTCGCCGAGGGCACACATGGCCTTGTCCCCGTCGGCACGACCGGCGAAAGCCCGACGCTGAGCCATGAGGAGCATGGTCAGGTGATCGAGGCCGTGGTGCAGGCCGCAGCCGGCCGCGTGCCGGTCATCGCCGGCGCGGGTTCCAACAACACCGCCGAGGGCGTATCGCTCATCCAGCATGCCGAACGCGCGGGCGCGGATGCCGCCCTTGTCGTGACACCTTATTACAACAAGCCGACGCAGCGCGGGCTTTATGCGCATTTCAAGGCGATGCACGATGCCTCGGCCCTGCCGATCATCATCTACAACATCCCGCCGCGCTCGGTCATCGACATGTCGCCCGAAACGATGGGCGAACTGGCAAAGCTGCCCCGTATCGTCGGCGTCAAGGACGCAACCGGCAAGATCGAGCGCGTCAGCCAGCAGCGCGCCGCCTGCGGCAAGGATTTCATCCAGCTTTCGGGCGAGGATGCGACGGCGCTCGGCTTCAACGCCCATGGCGGGGTCGGCTGCATCTCGGTCACCGCGAACGTGGCGCCGAAGCTCTGCGCCGAGTTTCAGGAGGCGACGCTGGCCGGCGACTATGCCGCCGCGCTGAGCTATCAGGACCGGCTGATGCCGCTTCACGAGGCAATCTTCATCGAGCCTGGCCTTGCCGGGGCGAAATACGGTCTGTCGAAACTTGGCCTCTGCTCGGACGAGGTGCGTTCGCCCCTGACGACGCTTCTGCCCGAGACCAAGGCGAAGATCGACGCAGCGATGCGCCATGCGGGACTGGTGAATTAGACTCAAACCCGGGCGGACCAGACCTGCGAAGGGCCGCGACCGAGCCTCGGGTGGGCGCTTCGCAGCGATCGTGCGGGGCACTTTATTGTGTCAAGCTCCTCCAACGGCACTCATAGGCCAAACGTCGCCATGCGCCCTCCCGGGGGGAGGGTCGGGCGCGGCCCGGGCTAGTCGCCCGGGCCATCACGGGCGGCTGGCGCGCGACCGGCCTTCAAACGTGCCAATGCTTGTCGGACCAGCAGCCACCGCCCCGAGTGGGCCCCCCTTCCCACCCGAAGACCATATCGGGGGCTGTTCAAACCGCCCGCGTCAGGCTAGCCCTTTGATCATATCCCCGACGGAGAGCCCGCCATGACGCCCGAAATGATCCTGACCAACGCCCGTATCCTGACGATGGACCCGGACCGGCCACGGGCCGAAGCTGTTGCCATCGCGGCCGGGCGCATAGCGGCAATCGGCACGCGCGACGAGATCGAGGCGCTCGCCGGGTCGCAGACCGAAGTTATCGACGGCAAAGGCGCGACGCTCCTCCCGGGCTTCGTTGAAAGCCACCTGCACCTCGTTCTTGGCGGCGCGGAGCTTGCGCATCTGCAGCTTCACGGCATCGACGGACCCGAGGCACTCGCCAATGCCTTCCGGGCCTTCGCTGCCACCCACCCGGACCGACCTCTCCTCATGGCGCAGGGCGGGCACTACGCGATGCTGGATCATCCGATGAGCCGCCATGACCTCGACGCCATCATCGCCGACCGGCCCATCGCCATCACGGCGCATGACCATCACACCGTCTGGGCCAACACTGCCGCGTTGAAAGCCGCCGGTCTGATCAATGGCGCCAGGATGCCTCACGGGCATGAGGTCGTCATGGGTACCGACGGCCTCGCCACCGGGGAACTGAGGGAATTCGAGGCTTTCGCTCCTGTCATCGCTCTTGGCGGCGAGGCGCGGCTGAACCTTGGCATCGCCACAGGCGCCGAACCCTCCCCCTGGCCCGCGGAGGCCGAACAGGCCATCGACCGCGCCAAGGTCGCCGCCGGGCTTGCCCATTGCGCGCGCCATGGCATCACCTCGATGGTGAACATGGATGGCAACCGCTACACGCTCGAACTTCTGCGCGGGCTGCAACGGGCGGGCGGGCTGACGGCGCGGGTCAAGGTGCCCTTTCACTTCAAGCCGCATATGGAGCTGGCTGAACTCGACCGCGCCGACGCGATGACCCGCGACTTCAACGACGATTGGCTTACCTGCAATTTTGTCAAGATGTTCATGGACGGCGTCATCGACAGCGGCACGGCCTTTCGCCTCGACGACTATCCCGGCCAGCCGGGCCACCGGTCCGAACCGCTGTTCCCCGGCCCGCGTTTCAACGAAATCGCGACCGAGGTCGACCGGCGCGGCATGCAGATCGCGGTTCATGCCATCGGCGATGCGGCTGTGCGCACCACAATCGACGGCTACGAAGCCGCGCGAAGGGCCAATGGCAAACGTGACAGCCGCCATCGGATCGAACATATCGAGATGATCGACCCTGCCGATGTGCCTCGGCTCGGTACCTTAGGCATTACCGCGTCATTGCAACCGCCACACGCGCCTGGGGCCATGGATTTCGCGCTTTATCCGACCTTCGACACGATTGGCCGGAACCGGATGAAGGATGCCTATCTCTGCCGCTTGCTCGTGGATGCGGGCGCGCCGCTCGCCTTCGCCTCGGACTGGCCGGTGACGGATGTTTCAGTCCTGCGCGGTATCGGTGCGGCGCTGACGCGGCCCACATATGATGCGCCCGGCGCATCGGATCAGCGGGTTCCGCTTGGCAAGGTGCTTCACGCCTATACCGCCGGCGGCGCATGGGCCGCGCATCGCGAACACCTGACCGGGACGCTGAAACCCGGCCTTGCGGCCGACATCGTACTCCTCGATTCCGATATCGAGGCATTACCAGCGGATGCCGTCTCGGGACGTGCTGTGCGGCTTACGATCTGCGGCGGCGACATCACCTATCGCGCTGGCTGACAACCCGCCCGTTCAGCCAAGTGCCGCGACATCGGCCGCGTCAATGACGATGGCCATGTTCCAGAACCGCATGAGTTCCGCCTCCGCCGCCGAGCATTCCGCGGCGTCCAGGCCCGTGACACGTTCGACCCTGAATCCGAAACGTTCAAAGCCGCTGGTGTCGATCCGTGACAGGATGATCGGGACAATTCCACGCTCAAGCGCGGCCGACGCGAGCCGGATGGCGGCCTCCGCCGCATTGGGATGCGGGGCGGTCAGCCGGATGCCCAGGTAGGACTGTTCGTTTTCCACCCTGTCCCAAAGCCGCGACGACGGTGTCGGGGCGGGGGCGATGGATGCCAGGAAGACCCCATCCGGGGCCGCTGCGGTCGGGGAATCCGGCATAATGACCGCGTCCAGATCATCGGGCACGAAGGGTGTGATACGCGACAGAACCGCGAGCCACCTGTCATTCATGGCCAAGCCTCCCGATCAGCGCCGCAGCCGCCGCGTTGCCGGGTGCGGGCAGCGCGATGGACTTCAGGTTCTTTCGGATGTCGGCCGCCTTGCCCTTGTCGAGGAATGCCGTCACTTCGCGTTCCAGAAGCAGCATCTCGCTTGCCAGAACGCTCACAGCGAGGCCACGATCGGCTGCCGCCTGGGCGCGGCGCTGCTGGTCATCCATATAGGCCGCCATCTGCGGGACAAAGATCGCCGGTATGCCGTGATATAGGATCTCGTGGAAGGAGTTGTAGCCGGCAGCCGACACCGTCAGATCGGCCGCCGCAGCCAGCGCCAGTGCGGCTTTGGTCTGAACCGGGCGGCTTCGCTTCCAGCCATAGACAGCGGGCGAAACCCGCGATCCCGGCCAGACGACGATGAGATGCAGGCAGCCGTCGCGGCGTTCCAGAAGATTGCAGAGCGTTTGCAACTGGGCCGATCGGTCCGCGGCCACACCGCCGCCAAGCATCGTTACGACAAGCTGGTCGAACTTTAGCTTGAACCGGTCAGCCAAGCGCGCGCGAAGCGCCTCGCTGTCAGTCCCATCATCGGAAAGTTGCTGCACGACCGGACCCACATGGTGCGTGTTGCGCCCGTAACCCGTGGATGTGTTCAGTTCCTCAAACGCTTCGGTCGGCACGATCACCGCCTCGAACGCCTTCTCGCGGTCAAGCGATACCGGATTCATCTGCCCCGGCAGCCAAAGCCCGCGCCGGATCCAGGCCGCGGACAGCCGCTTTTCCTTGATGGTTCTGTAGATGGAATCGAAGACATAACCGCCGTCGAACACCAGCCGATCCCCCGGCCTCACGGCGCGCCGAAGACGCAGGTAGTTCAGGACGTCGTTGGCATATTCTTCGGGATGATCGTCGCTTCGCTGGACCAGAGGCAGGCATGCGAACCCCTTGGATTCCACCATGGAAACGCAGCTTGGAAAGGCCGCAAAGACACAGTCGTCGCGCGCGGGCATCTCTGCCGCGATGAGAGAGCAGCGTTGTGCATGACCAAGGCCATTACCATTCGTCGGGACGAAAACGGTCATCGGCCGTCGCGCCGGGGTCTCTGCCGGCAAACTTGGTCGCAAGCCAAGCGCCTTTTCGAGCCTTTCGATGGAATTGCCGTTCAGCCAGGGGCTGTCACCGGCCCGCTTCCCGATCTCGGCAAGATTGATCAGGACGGTATGGTCGAGGTAGTTCGGCAGTGCGGCAAGGTCTGCCGGACCTCTGAGCGCCGGCGCACCGCGTGCAACAAAGGCGGACGAGCCCGTACAGTCAATCACGACCTTGCCCGCCCGCATCATGTCGAGCGCCAGCGCCGCCATCCGCTCACCAGGGATACTTTCCCCGAAAAAGGCCACGATGTCGGCGAGTTCGGCAAAGGCGGTGGTCGTCATCTCCGTATAGCCGAAGACGGACAGATGGCCGTGGCGCGAGGCGCGGATTTGTTCTTTGCTCTTGCCCGTCGTGATGAGATTGAGGGCCACGCCCGGCAGTTGATCCATCGCCGACAGGATCGGCAAGGTCATCGGTTCTTCAATCATCTCCGGCGGCACAAAGACAAAGACCTGCGGCCTCGCCGGCACCGGACGCGCGTTGCCGCCGACAGCCAACAACGGCGAGATCGACGCATCCATCAGCGGCCTTGCGTTGATATCGGCAATGTCGATCATCGTCGGTTCACGCCCGATGGCATAGGCAATCTTGGCGCGCGAGGCGGCCAGAACCTGCAGGTCGCTGAAACGGCCGGTGGCGGCCACCTGAACCGAAGGGTCAAGCGCATAGCCTCGGATGAGCATCAGGGTTTCGTCGCTGATCGTCTCGGCCCCGATGATGATGAGATGCCGGACCGTTTGTTCGGGCATCTCAACAAGAAGGGGCGCGATTTCGTATTTCTGATTTCGGTCGAGACCGTCCGGGATGGTGGCCTCGTCAATCCCGGCGGCGTAGCCCCGCGCGGCAAGTTGCGACGCAAAGAGGACCTTGGCGTCATGCGCCTT
Organism: Paracoccaceae bacterium; assembly: GCA_041397105.1. Lineage (GTDB taxonomy): Bacteria > Pseudomonadota > Alphaproteobacteria > Rhodobacterales > Rhodobacteraceae > Albidovulum. The sequence goes on along the minus strand of JAWKXJ010000003.1, from coordinate 821,391 downwards.
TTCGCTGCGCTCGCCGGCTTCGATCAGGATCATGCCGCCGCCCCCAGTCCGGTCGCGACCAGCCGTTCGAACATGCGCTCGAACGCATCTGGCGCGAAATCCTTCAGCCGGGACTGCGCCTTGCGCACATGACGCCGATAGCTGGCCGGGTCGGTGATGAACGCGGCTACGATCCCGTCAACCTCTGCCGGGGTCGCGGCGACGACCGCGTCGCTGAATGTGGCGGCGGTGCCTGCGTCGGAAATGACGACCTTGCCGGCCGCGATCGCCTCTGCCAACACGCGCCCGAAGCTTTCGCGCCAGGTCGGCGCCGTGAAATAGACCATGAAGTCGATCATGCCGAAAAACTCTGCCACATCAATGGCCCGGAATGGATGCAGCGACCAGTGCGGGCGGTGCGTATCCCCGCCGAGGAAGGTGTCGCCGCCAAGAATGACATTGCTTTCGGCGTGGTCGGGAAAACAAAGGTCCATATCGGCAAGTGACGGAAACTTCTCGAACCCCGGGCGCGAATGCCGCCCGCGCCGGTCTCGCGGTCTTTCCACTGGCGGTTCGATCGGGAAGGCACAGATATTGAACCAATCTTCCGCTGCAATCCGCCAGGGGCCTGCGCCGTGCGACGCAAGCCAGCGTGTCACACCCTGCCGGTTATGGGGCGAGATCGGCGCAATGGTCTTGGCAAGCGACAGCGACGCGCGATCAATCAGACCAAGGCATCGGCCGACATCGAAGGCCTCAACCTCGCCCGGCCGCAGGAAGTTTTCATGCGCGACGACGATCAGGTTGCGGGCAATGATCCGCACGTCCCAGATCTTTTCAAACTTCAGGAAGGACGGGTTGTGAATGATCACCGTATCGGCGGCAATCGTGCGGCTGTTCCAGTTCACCGTGAGGCCAAGGTCGACAAGTACATCTTTCAACTGAGGCGCAATCTCGGTTCCGGAAAACATGCGTGACGCGGCCGCGTGGATCGAGACATCCGCCTTTCGCGCCGTCACCCGCAATTCCTGCGCGACGGCCGACGAGGTGCCGCCCGGAAAGCGCGGGTCGATCACATAGGCAAGGCTTTGGCGTCGTCGCATGGAGCGTCCTTTTCGGCCCGGATGTCGAGCTTAGTAGGCCGCGCCCAATCCCGCGAGGAAATTTTGCGTCGTGGTCGGCACAACGGGCGGCGCGACAGCAACGACGGTTGTGGAGAAACAGTTGACCAGCCCGCGCTGCGTCGAGCGGACGAAGATCTGCAGCTCGCGCGCAAGGGGGTCATCCCCGGCCATGATGCCGGGGTTTTCCTGCAGGTAGGCCCAGAGCGATCCGCAATTCTTGGCGAGGATCAGCCGTTCGAGTTCTTGCAACTGGGCCAGTGAATATTCGGCCCTCGCACCACCTGTCGCCGCCATCATGATCATGGCGGTAATGATCGCCATCAGCTTAGGTCCGGGCATGCCGACCACCTCTCTTGTTGCGCCGGACCGGCGGCGTCGCAGCATGGAAAGCCATCTGCGCCCCGGCCGCCTCCATTCGCGTCTGCGAAGTCCGGAAATGTCTTTGTCCCCTTCGCCCGGTCATAGGTGCTGCCCCGAGCGGAGTTGTTGGATCAGCCGGTCGCGGAGCGCCTGTATCTGCGCCTCTTCCGAAACGGGCGCGCGCGGCTTCTTGCGGGTCGTCGTGGTCTTTGCAACGGCACCGGACGTGCTGCCGGCAAGCCAGACTTCGATCAGGCCTTCTGGCGGCGCGGGGCTGAACGTGGTGAAGTCACGCGCCGGGCCGCCAATTTCCGCAGCCAGCGCCGCCGCCGCCTCGGCGTCCGCCGCATGATAAAAGCGGACATGGTTGCTGCTGATGCGGAATGTCACCCGTGCAGGGTCGCTGACGGTAAAGCCGGTTTCTGTCAGCGCTGCGACCACATCTTCAACATCGGCATCAGCCATGCCGCCGGGGGCGTGTATGTTGACCGTGTACGCCGCGTATCGGCCAGCCTCGGTTTCCGGGGCCAGTGGCAGCGCAGGCAAAAGCGCGCCTTCCGGCATCTCGGCTTCCGGGGAGAACACCGCCATGACCAGCCGCGGTCTGCCCAGCGCCATCGGTGCCGCCGGGGCGGCTGCCGGATTGGTCACGACAGTATCAAAAGCCGTCACCGGGCTGGCAACAGGGCCAGACAGGAGCGCGATTTCCGGCTGTGACAAGGGCGGTTCGCTTCGTGGTGCCTGCAGATCGTGCCGTACCGCACTGTCCGGCAGGAAGGCCGGCGCGGAGAGCATTGCAACCCGGGTGATCGTTCCGGGCAGAGGCAGCATCCGGTCCGTCTGCAGGCCGACAGTGTCCGGCAGCGCCAGTGCCGCGACGCGATCCTGACCGGGTTGGCCGCTTGCGTACCGGGCGGGAACGAATGGTTGCGCCCCGGCATCAGCCGCTACGGCGAAAAGCACGGGCACCCGGTTCGCGATCAAGGGCAAATCGAGCACGCCCGGATGGATCGGGCCGGCTTCGACCTCGGCGCCCGCCTGCTGGACAGGCGCGGTCGCGGGGGTCGCGCCAACCGATACGGACATGGCGAGCGAAACCTGCATTCCGCCATCCACCGGCAGGGTCGCCGGTTCGGCCAGGCGCAGCACCGGCAATGGCGCGTCAGCCGCTATTGCGGCGGCGGATACCTGCGTCAGTACCGGCGCGAGAAGAGCCGGCTCTGCCGGCCGCGCCGCGGCCACCACCGACGGGACAACCTTCGCTGTTTCAACGATGCCCCAGGAACCGGCCACGATCGCGGCGGCCGTCGCCAGCAATCCAAAGGCGGTACCGCTTGCCAACCGCGCTGCCGACAATCTCGCCTTTTCCGGTCTTGTCGCCTCGAACCCACCGACGAGCTTCAGCAGGTCCCGCGACTTCGACTTCGCGACGGGGGTCGACAGAATGAGCGGCCCGACCGGAACAGGCGGCTCTTCTGCCACCTCCTCGACGACGATCCTGCGATTGTCGCGCAGTTTCGCCTCCGCGCGCTCCCAGGGCTTGGTCGATTTGAGAAATGCGGTCGGATCGCCGCCCTGTTCGGCCTCGTCCTTCAGAATCTGGGCACGGCGAAGCCGCGCCGATTCGAGGCGCTCAAGGAAGTTTTGCGAGCTCAGGAGTTCCTTGAACCCTGGCAGATCGCCATCCGCTTCAAGAGACGGCGATGGCGCAAATCCATCGGTCACTTCACAAATTCCCACCCAAGGCAGCCGAACGCGGATGCAGCCCCCACGGCGCGCCACAGGGTCCGGAGGACCGGACCTTCGCTTCGGGACGGCAATCAGCCATCGACGCACGCGCCTATTTTAGTGGCAAATGCGGCTGGAAACAACGCCCGGAGCAACAATCACCTGAATTGCCCGGATTTGGCCTCGGCGCGTGGAAAATCGTTCGCCCCATCACTTCCGCAGGGCAAGAAGGGATTCGCCTTGACGCAGGCGGGCACCTCCCCCGACCCCGGCAAGTCGGCCGCGGGTTTTGGGGCACATGAGCCTCAATCGCCATCGTCGGGCAAAGCCGCTTATGGCGACACCATTGCCTCAAACCGATCCGCCATCTAGGACATGTCCGACATGACCGATTTCGTTGCACTTCTTGGCACAAAGGGCGGCCCTGCGATCAGGCCCGGATCGACCATGCCGACCTCGCATCTCTTGCAGATGAACGGCCGGCGGATCGTCGTCGATTGCGGCCTTGGCGTTACCCGTGGACTTGTCGATCAGGGTATGGGCCTGCGCGACCTGACCGACATTTTCGTGACGCATCTGCACTCCGACCACTATCTTGAACTCGGGCCGCTGATACATACAGCGTGGACGGCGGGGTTGAAAACGAAGGTCACAGTCTGGGGACCATTGGGGCTTGCCGACTACTGGCAGGGGTTCCTCGGATCGATGAAGGCCGATATCGACCTTCGGATCGAGGATGAAGGACGGCCCGATATTCGCGACCTGGTGGCGATTCATGTGATCGACGCCGGTCATGTCTGCGACCTGGGCGGCATTTCGGTGCAGGCGATGCGCAATATCCACCCGCCCCTCGTCGATACCTTCTGCCTTTCGTTCCGGTCCGAACGCAGCCATATCGTCTTTTCCGGCGATACCGCCTATTTGCCGGACCTGGCAACGTTCGCGAAGGGGGCGGATCTTCTGGTTCACGAGGCGATGCTGGAGGCGGCACTGGGCGCGCTGGTGGCCAGGGTTGGCAATACCGACGACCGGCTCATGAAGCACTTCTACCGGTCACACACGCTGGCATCCGATGCGGCAAGAACGGCAACCGATGCCGGTGTGGGCGCGCTTGCGCTCAATCACCTGATCCCGTCGGACGACCCGGATTTTGGCGAGAAGGAATGGCTGGAGGCCGTGAGGCCCCATTGGTCAGGTGAATTCCATCTCGGCAAGGACGGGCTCAGGATCGCCTTTGGCGGGCGATAAGGGTGCTCAGCGCCCGCGAGCAGCCACCACATCCGGGTGCGCAGCCGCAAAGGCCGGATGGGCGCGGCAGGCTTCGGCGACAGCGCGGATACGCCGGCAACCCGAATAGTCCGCCCCCCAGCGATCGGCGTTATAGAGCTGCGGTACGAGGCAGATATCGGCAAGCCCCGGCCTCGACCCCGTTGCAAACGGGTTCTGGACGAACTGCCCAAGCAGCACCTCGAACGCCGCAAGCCCAGGTTCAATGAAATGGCGCATCCATTCGGTGCGCGCCGGTTCCTTGCCCCCTGTTGCATATTGCGCAACCGATGAATTGCAGACCGGGTGCAAATCGACGGCGATGGACTGGGCAAGGGCGAGCGCATGGGCCCGCGCGGCCGCGCTGTCGGGTAAAAGGCCAAGATCGCGCGTATCGTTCAGATAGCCGATGATCGCGAGGGATTGGGTGAAGCGCTTCCCGTCGATTTCCAGAACAGGCACCAGACCCTGGGGGTTGCGCGCAAGATGTTCGGGCGACTTGTGCTGCCGATCCAGCAAATCCACCGGCACCGTCCGATAGTCTATCTGCGCCAGATTGAGCGCGATCCGCACCCTGTAGCTGGCGGATGACCGGTAGTAGTCGTAGAGAACCGCTTCGCTCATATCAGACCCCACATGTCTTCGGGGCGATGGAGGCAGGGCAGGACCAAGCTTGTCATCACGATGTCTTTCCGTCTGGGCGACCGCGCCTTCGGATCACTTGCCGGTACATATACATCTGTCATTTCCGCCCTCCCCTCACCGGTAGTTGCCTCGGCGTTTGGCAAATGTCCGCACCGGCCTGAACCGCGGGCGTGGACGGAATTTCCCGATGGACGGAAACCGCAATCCGTGATCCTGATCATGCCATGATCCGCTCCCTCCGCCCCTGGCTCGTCACGCTCGCCATCATTGCCGCCTCGGCGGCCTGGCTTCTTTGGGTCGGGCGAGAGCCATACTGCAAATGCGGTTACGTCAAGCTATGGCACGGCGAAACCATGAGTTCGGAAAATTCCCAGCATATCGCCGACTGGTATACGCCGTCGCATATCATTCACGGCCTTCTCTTCTATGCCGTGCTCTGGCTCGTGGCGCGGCGGCTGACGGCCGGTTGGCGGCTCGTCATCGCCACGCTTGTCGAATGCGCCTGGGAGATCGTTGAAAACTCGAACGCCATCATTGAACGCTATCGCGCTGTCACAATCTCGCTCGACTACTACGGCGACAGTGTCCTGAATTCGGTGTCCGATGTTCTGGCCATGGTCGCGGGCTTCTACCTTGCCCGGAAGCTTCCGCTTTTGGCCAGCGTGGCGCTGATCATCGGCTTTGAGGTTCTGACGGCGATCATCATCCGCGACGGGCTGATACTGAATGTCATCATGCTGCTCTGGCCGCTCGATGCCATCCGCGACTGGCAGGCGGCGGGATAGGCGCCGGCCAGCATTCTGTCGCGCCATCGTCACCCGTTTCTCGCGTAGGGGTTTTCCAGCGCCGGCAGGATCGTGCCGGTACATTCACCAAAACCGATGCGGTAGCCCTCTCCCTGCGCCTGGCCCCGAAGCGTGACGGTATCGCCATCCTGCAGAAATGTTCGGGTCTCGCCGGTGTCGAGCGTGATCGGTTCCTTGCCGCCCCATGTCAGTTCCAGAAGCGATCCCCGCTCCGGCCGGGTGGCGCCGGAAATGGTGCCCGACCCCAGAAGATCGCCCGCATTCATCGGGCACCCGGAACTTGTGTGATGCGCGAGCTGTTGGGCGGCGGAATAGTACATTTCGCGGTAGCTGGTCCGCGCGACAGTCGTGGCCGACTTGCCCTTCGGGGCCAGCGTCACCGTCAAGTCGATGTCGTAGAGCATCGGCCCGGTATCGGCCAGATGTGGCAGGAGCGGTTTTTCGCGCGCGGGCGTCATCACCCGAAACGGGTCGAGCGCTGCGGCCATCACGATCCAGGGGCTGATCGTGGTTGCCGTCGCCTTCGCCTGAAACGGGCCGAGCGGCTGGTATTCCCAGGCCTGGATGTCCCGCGCCGACCAGTCGTTGAGCACAACGTAGCCGAAGATCATGGCGTCGGCGTCATCCACCGTTACCGGACCGTCCGAGGCCATGCCCACGACGGCGCCCATTTCCAGTTCGATATCGAACCGGCGCGACGGCATGAAGGCCGGCGCCTCATGGTCCGGCGACTTCAGCTGCCCCCAAGGCCGGCGGACATCCGTACCACTGACCACGACCGAGGAGGCGCGGCCGTTGTAGCCGATGGGAATATGCAGCCAGTTCGGCGGCAGGGCGTTTTCCGGGCCGCGGAACATGGTGCCGACATTGGTCGCATGATGGCGGCCCGCATAGAAATCGGTGTATTCGGACACAAGAAAGGGCAGATGCAGGCGGGCATCCGCCATCGGAAACAGAAGCGGTTCGACCTTCGCCCTCACCCCGCTGCCTTCGGCCAGCAGCGCTTCCAGTTGCTGGCGCAGTTGCGCCCAGACGGCGGGGCCTGCCTCCATCAGATCGTTCCAGAAGGGCACATCGAGCAGGGCGCCTCCGGCAAAACGAAGCAGTTCCACCTCCTCCGCTGCCCGAACGTCGAATATCATGTCGCCGATGGCCACACCGCAGCGCGGATCGTCATCGCCGGCCGAAAAAACGCCAAGCGGCAAGTTGTTGAGGGGAAAGTCGCCCTCAGGGTCATTTGCGCTGTCGATCCAGCTTTTCTTAAGTGGCAATGTCATTGTCCTCAGCGTTGGGAAGGCAGGCGGAGCGATCGCGCCGCGATAGCCTCACGATATCGGGGCAGGCACCGTCGCGCAGCCCACTACTTCTGACCGGGCGTTCCGTCGAACTTCTTCTCCAGATCGCTCCAGCAGTCGATGTAGTCGTCCTGCAACGGCGCCTCTTCTGCCGCGAAACGCGTCAGGTGTTGCGGGAACCGCGTCTCGAACATGAAAGACATCGTGTTGTCGAGCTTGTGGGGCGCCAGTTCGGCATTCGACGCCCCTTCAAAGGCGTTCCGGTCCGGACCGTGCGGCAGCATCATGTTGTGCAGGCTCATGCCGCCGGGAATGAACCCCTCTGGCTTGGCATCATACTGGCCGTAGATGTTGCCCATCAGCTCGGACATGATGTTCTTGTGATACCAGGGCGGGCGGAACGTATTTTCGGCCACCATCCACCGTTCGCGGAACAGAACGAAGTCGATATTCGCCGTCCCCTCCACGCCCGACGGCGCCGTCAATACGGTAAAGATCGACGGGTCGGGGTGGTCGAAAAGGATCGCGCCGACAGGGCAATAGGTTCTTAGGTCGTATTTGACCGGCGCGTAGTTGCCATGCCAGGCGACCACGTCGAGCGGGCTGTGGCCGATCTTCGTGCGATGAAACTGGCCGCACCACTTGACCGTGACGGTCGATGGCACCTCGCGGTCTTCGAAGGCTGCCACCGGCGTCTTGAAGTCACGCCGGTTGGCCATGCAGTTGGCACCGATGGGACCACGCCCGGGCAGCTGGAACTTCTGCCCGTAGTTTTCGCAGACAAAGCCCCGCGCCGGCCCCTCCAGCACCTCGACCCGGTAAACAAGCCCGCGCGGGATGATAGCGATTTCCTTCGGCTCAAGGTCGATGATCCCAAGCTCCGTCGCAAGACGCAGCCGGCCCTCCTGCGGCACGATCAGCAGTTCCGAATCCGCAGAAAAGAAATAGTCGTCGACCATGCTTTCCGTGACGAGATAGACATGGGCGGCCATACCGACCTGTGTGTTGACATCGCCCGCCGTCGTCATCGTCCGCATGCCGGTCAGCCATGTGAGCCCCTCGCCCGCATGTGCCACCGGATCCCACCGGTACTGCCCGAGGCTGATGATATCGGGATCGACATGTGGTGCGGATTTCCAGTAGGGCAGATCAATCTTCTCGAACCGGTGCGTATGCTTGACCGAGGGCCGGATACGGTAGCACCAGGTCCGTTCGTTCTGGTGCGATGGCGCGGTGAACGCCGTACCGGAAAGCTGTTCGCCGTAAAGCCCGTAATTGCATTTCTGCGGCGAGTTCATGCCCTGCGGCAGCGCGCCCGGCAAAGCCTCCGTCTCAAAGTCGTTGCCGAAACCCGGCATGTAGCCCTGATGCGGTCCGACCGGGGAGGCCGCGCGGATCATGTCCCTGGGGTTTTCTTGGCTCATCATGGCGATTCCCTTTCCTTGCGGATCGGTGCTATTAGTTAAAAATGTAACTAACAAGCGGCGGGAACCGAAGACATGCAGGCGCCGGATTTCGATCTCGTCGATTTTCTTCCCTACCTGCTCAATCAGGCGGCCGAGCAAACCAGCATCGGCTTTCAGGCAAGCTACAAGGCGCGCTATGGTCTCTTGCGGACAGAATGGCGGGTGATCTTTCACCTCGGCCGCTATGGCGAGATGACGGCAAAGGACATCTGCGCACGCGCACGGCTGCACAAGACAAAGGTCAGCCGCGCCGTCAAGGCCCTGGAAACGCGCCGATATCTGACACGAAGCGAATTGCCGCACGACCGAAGAAACGAGATCTTGCGGCTGACACGCCTCGGCCAGTCGGTCTTTGCCGAGCTGAATCTTTCGGCCCGGCATTTCGACGAAACGGTCGCGAAGACATTTACCGCGGAAGAAAACCGCATCCTGCGCCATTGCCTCCGCAAGCTCGCGGGGTTCTGAGGCCCGCCACCGGACCGGCAGAAGTGCGGACAAAAGCGGTTGTCAGAACTGACCGTCGAACCCAGGAAAGGCAAGAGACTGCAATGTTTCGCGGGCAATCTGGAGGAAGGCCGCGACGATCTGGCTATGCCGCCGCTATCTCGTCGATCAACTCGGCGCAAACCTCGATGTAGCGATCAACATCCTGTTCGCTATGCGCGAAAGAGACCTGGGGCCCGGCTGACACGATCGCATCCCAGATGCCGCGATTGGCAAGATAGGTGTGGCGAAGGTTGTAGAAGTCCGCGTGGACCGAGCGTATCGCCTCGGCATATGTGCGGGGAAACTCCGGCATCAGGCAAAAACCGGGCCGTGGCCCATAGTGAAACGCACGCCAGGGCAGGCCATGCCTGGCGATGATCCCGTCCCGACCATCGGCAAGTCGCACACCGAGCTCAGCGATGCGGGCGTGACCTTCGGGCGTAGCCACCTCATCCAGCATGCCGCGTGCACCCGCCAGCGACAATGCGTTGCCATATGTCGTGCCGCCGAGCGCGATGCCGGGTTCGGGCACCGTGTCGCCATCCTGATGCTTGTCGATGAAGCGCGCGAGCTCCGGTATCAGCCCATAGGCCCCCAGCGACACGCCAGCCGCGACGCGCCCCGACCCCTCAGGGCAAATTACGACGCCGACTTCCCGCCTGGCTTGATTGATTGCCACAGGCTCCAAGCGTCGGGTGCGTTGCACCATATCTGCCAGCCGCCTTCATCACGAAGGATGACTGCGCCATGGTCACCAAATGCGGCGACGGCCGAAGGGGAGCCATCGAGCAGATCGAGCGCGAGGAACCGACGCACGTGGGTATCTGCCCCTGCGCCCATCAATGTGAAGGCAGTCCAGCCGTCTGACACCGGCAAGGCGGCCCAGCCCCCCTGCTGCCAGCCGGAAGCAAGTTGCCCATCGGTGCCGGAACGCCAGAGCGAACGGTCCTTGCCGAGCCGGACCAGCAAGTCGTCACCTGCGCTCAGTCGACCGCCAAATCCCAGTTCACGTGCGGGATGGGCCGCGGCGAAGGCGTCAATGTCGCCAGCGATCAGCCAGAGGTCATTTAGATCGGTCACAGCAATTTCGGCGCCGTCGAGCGTTGCGCGCATGCCGGGCGTCAGCAGATCTTCGGTCCAGTTCCGATCAGCCATCAAGCCGCTCTCCCGCAGGGTCGAATAGGCACGCCGGGGCAATGCGCGCCTGCCTGATGGCGCCCAGGTGGAAGGTTTTGACCACCTCGCCCATTCGCGACAGCCCGCCCTCAATCAACGCCAGCGCATGCGATCCGCCTGCGCCTGGCGCCGGGCCGGACGATGTGACGAACCCTTGCGACCGAGGGGCGCTGCCGGATGTGACAACATGTGCCCCGGTCGGAAGGACCCCGCGGCTGTCATCGACAACGAGGCCCACAAGCTGACGCCGGTCGGAGCGTCGCGCCTCGGCCGTGAAGAGCGACCGCTTGCCAATGAATTCATCACTGCGTTTGTCGCGCGATGCGACCCAGCCAAGATCATGCGGCATGGTCACACCATCGGTATCCTTGCCGACAAGGATGTAACCTTTTTCTGCGCGCAGGAGCATGACGGCCTCCAACCCGATGCGACGTCCGCCCTCGGCGCCCAGCGCTTGAACGAGCAGGGCGTCGAGTTCGGCCGCCCGCCGAGTGGGGGCGGAGATTTCGTAGCTTCTATCGCCAGTGAAGCTGATACGGGCAATCCTGAGCGGAATGCCGTCGCATTCGGTTTCGGTCACCGACATATGCGGCAATCCGGCATCGGGCAGACCGGCACGTTTCAGGACGGATTGCGCGGCCGGTCCTGTCAGCGTCAGAGTCGACCAATAGGCGGTGCGGTCGATGATGACGACGCCGTCGCAGCCGAACCGGTCCTGTCGCGCATCTTCGAGCTTCAGGATCACGCCCGCGACATGCGAGGACGACGCCGACAGCACGAAATGATCCTCGGCGAGGCGCAACACGACGCCGTCATCGTAGACGATGCCGGTTTCGGACAGCATGAAGCCATAACGCGCGCGGCCGGGCCTTAGTGTCGACATGCGCACATAGCCGGTGAAATCCAGAAGCTCCGCCGCGCGGGGGCCGAGGACTTCGATCTTGCCAAGGGGCGAGGCATCGTAAAGCCCGGCGGTGGCGCGGGCTGTCCGAGCCTCCTCCAGCGCCAAAGCTGCCTCATCGCCTTCGCCATAAACGGCGGGGCGAAGCCAGCCACCATACTCGCGCATCCGTGCCCCGGCCGTCCTGTGTGACCCTTCCAGAGCCAGACGCTTCGGCGGGTTGAAGAGCGCGCCGCGCCGCCGCCCCCCGATGACCGCAAGCGGTACGGGCTGGACTGGTGGGCGGAAGGTTGTTGTACCCGTCTCGGGGATCGTTTGGCCGGTCAGGGCCGCCATCGCCGACAGGCCAGCGAAATTGGACGTTCGCCCCTGATCCGTCGCCATGCCCAGCGTGGTGTAGCGCTTGAGATGCTCGACCGAAGTATACCCCTCGCGCGCGGCGATGCTCACATCTTTCAGCGTGACATCGTTTTGCATATCGACCCAGATGGGCCCCTTCAGCGCGGGGTCGGGCCGCAATGGGGCGAAGGACCAGTGTGTTTCCAATGTCGGTCGGGGCGCGGGACCAGACCCGCCGCCCGCTGCATGGCCTTCCGCCAGAACGTCCGCAAGATCGTAGCGCGCATTCGCCGCGCCGACGGTCACGAGCGTGGAGGTCCCGGGACGTGGGACTAGCACGTCCCGCGCCTCGTCCCAGTTCAGCTTGCCACCGGCCTGACAGTGGAGTTGAACCGAAGGCGTCCAGCCTCCCGCCATCAAAACGGCGTCGGCGGTGTGGAATTCGCCGTTCAGGACGGCGCCGTGGACTGCGCCATACCCCCGCGCCGCTTCGATCCGCGTAGCGCGCAGCAGACGGACGCCCTCAGGCGCGTGCGGGGTCTGACTACGCAGGTCGGCAAGGGTTACCTCGACCCCAGCTGAACAAAGAGCACCTGCGACCGGATAGGCGCAGTCGCCTGACGTAGCGAGGATCATGCGCCGCCCGGCAACCGCGCCATGAAGTATCAGAAAGTGCAGCGCTGCCTCGGCACTCATCACACCGGGCAGGTCATTGCCCGCAAACCACATCGGCCTTTCGATTGCGCCAGCCGCGAGGATCGTCTGGCGGGGCCTCAGCCGCCAGTGAATGTCCGGCGCGTCGGGGTGGCGTTGCCAGGCGGCGAAAAGCCCGTGGTCGAAGGCGCCCCAGAGGGTCGTGTCCGTCAACACTCTGCCACCGGCGGCCTCGATGGCGGCCACTGTGGCGTCCCGGATTTCCGTCCAGTCCGCCCCGTCGATCTGGCCGCCGCGCCAGCGGAAGGCACCGCCCAATGTGCGGGCTTCCTCGACCAGCCAGACAACACGGCCGCTTTCGGCAGCCGACTTGGCTGCCGCGAGGCCGGCCGGTCCCGCGCCGATCACCAGTACGTCGGGGGCGGCGTTCGCCGTCTCGGCGTTCGCGGGCGGGTGCCAGCCCGGGTCGACGCGGCCAAGCCCCGACATGCGGCGGATCATCGGTTCCCACCGCATCCAGCCCATCGCCATGAAGGTCTTGTAGTAAAATCCTGCGGGCAGGAAGCGGTGGAGAAGATCGAGCGCGCCAAGTGGATCGCGCGCCGCACTTCCGCCAGTGTTGACCGACCGCACCTGCATCCCGTCCAACAGCTGCGTCAGCGTAGCGCGCTGGTTGGGCATCGTTCGCCCGTCCAAAGTGACATCGAAGACCGCGTTCGGTTCCGCCGCGCCCATCGCCATCAGGCCGCGCGGCCGATGATATTTGAAGCTGCGCCCGAGTATGTGTGTCCCCGACGCAAGAAGCGCGGAAGCCAGCGTATCGCCAGCGAAGCCTTTGAGTGGCGCGCCGTCGAAGCTGAACCGCAGGCGCTTCGACCGGTCAACCTCTTGCCCAAGATCCGGATGCCGCCAGCCGCTCATGCGCCTGCCCCCGGCAGGAACTCGCTGCCCTCGACGTCGCGGCTCACCGTGTCGCGCGTCATCAGGAAATAGGTGCCGCAGGTCTGGTGATACCAGACCTCACGTGACGCGCCCTTTGGGGCGTGGTTGTGATAGAGATAGGCCGCCCAATCTTCATCGCTTACCTGTTCGGCAGGCTCGGGACGCACCTTCCCCGCCTCTGCGGCAAAGAGAAACTCGTGCTCCTCGCGCGGGCCACAGAAGGGGCAGGAAAAGATCTGCATGGCCGCCTCCTAATGTGAGATGCCCGCGCCAGCCGCCTCGTCGATGAGGCGACCGCTGATGAAACGCTCGAGATCGAAGGGTCGGCTGATCTCGTGATGTTGCCCGGTGGCCAGGAGATGAGCGAGCAGCCAGCCGCCTGCAGGGATCGCCTTGAAGCCACCCGTGCCCCAGCCGCAGTTGAGGTAGAGCCCCTCAACCCCCGGTGCCGGACCGATGACAGGCGAACTGTCAGGGACCACGTCGACCACGCCCGCCCATTGCCGCAGGAGCTTCAATTGGGCGAAGGCGGGAAACATCTCCAGCAGCCCTGCAACAACTTTTTCCTGCGCGGGCAGGTTTCCCTTCTGCCCATGCGTCGGAACCCGGTCGAGTCCGCCGCCGAAAACGAGTTCGCCCTTGTCGGACTGGCTGACATAGGTGCCGGTGCCGAGATAGAGAAGGACCGTATCGAGGCAGGGTTTCACCGGTTCCGAGACGAAGGCCTGCAATGCGTAAGTATGGATCGGCAAATGCACCCCGGCCCCGGCCACGAGGCCGGGCGTCGCACCGGCCGCAGCCACGGCAAGCCGCTCCGTCCTGATCTCGCCCCGCGTCGTCGCGACACCCTTTACGGCGCCATTCTCGATCCACAGGTTGGTCACCTCGCAGTTCTCGATAATGTCGACACCGAGGGTGCTCGCTGCGCGGGCATAGCCCCAGGCGACCGCGTCATGCCGCGCGATCCCGGCGCGGCCCTGCCAGATGCCTCCCAGGCAGTGATAGCGTGCGTCCGCCGTCTGGTTGAGAAGCGGGAGGCGCGCGATTGCGTCCGTCGCGCCCATCAGTTCGCCATCGACGCCGTTCAGCATCATTGCATTGGCAATGCGTGCGCAGATTTCCATCTGAGCGGGCGTATGCGCCGCGATCAGCATGCCACGCTGACTGAGCATGACATTGAAGTTCAACTCGCGACTCAGACCCTCATAGAGCCGGAGCGCGAGATCGTAGAGCGCGACGCTTTCAGGGTAGAAGTAATTCGACCGGACCACTGTGGTGTTGCGACCTGTATTGCCCCCGCCGATCCAGCCCTTTTCCAGTACGGCCACGCGGCGCATTCCGTGGTTCTTCGCCAAGTAATATGCGGTCGCAAGACCATGGCCGCCGCCGCCAATGATCACAGCGTCATAGGCGGGTTGCGGTGCTGCCTTCGCCCAGGCCGATTGCCATCCCCGATGGCCGCGAAAACCTTCCCGCAGCAAGGAAAACGAGCTGTACCGCGCCGTCACCGCCCTGCCTCTGCGATGGCCCAAGAGCGGAATGTTTCGACCTCCTCTGGCGTTGCCTCCCTGCCGGTGAACCCGAGCAAGTAGCCCTCCAGACGTGCCATGCGAATTCGCATCGGCTCGCTCTGGTCGAGTGCGTGGTATCCGAGTTGCATGAAATAGAGGATGCGGGCGCGCACATCGGCCTCATAGTCCGAATAGCCGTGGCGACGGAACATCGCCGCGACCGCCGCCAGCCGCGTGTCATCGGCCCGGTCGATGACACGTCGGACCGACCCGTCGCGGCGGGCCCATTCGCGGACCGCGAAGTCCAGTCGCTGGTCAAAGAGCGCCGGATCGACGAAACAGCGGAAGAAGTTGCAGAGCGCAGCGGTGATGGTCTTGGCAGGCATCTCGCAATGCCGCACAAGGATCGCTGTATTCGTCGTCTCCCAATCCGCCAGCAGCGCATCGAGAAGGTCCTTGCGGCTTTTGAAATACCAGTAGAAGGACGACCGGGCGACCTGCAGGCGTTCGCCGATGGTCAGCACCTTCACCTCTGCCACGCCATCAGACACGAGGATGTCGCGGGCGACGTTCAGCCAGTCCTCGCGCGTGACACGCGGGCCGGTGTTCGCATCCTCGCGCTGCAGTTTCACGATCTTTCCGTCGTCGCGCGTCATGTTCAGCTCTCCGGTGGTGCGCCGCCCTCGGCGGTCCGGCGCGCGATGTAATCGTTCATGGCCTCCATCCTGCCGGGGTCCATGGGCGCGCGCCAGTCCTCGGCCACGATGCGCTTCCATATTCCTGTCGCGCGGGTATTGGCATCGACCCCGCCGCGTTCGGTCCAGGTGCCGAAGTTCGACCAATCGGCGACGATCGGTTCGTAGAATTCGGTCTGGTAGCGGGCCATGGTCTGAGTCGTCGCAAAGAAATGCCCGCCGGGGGCCACTTCGGCGATGGCGTCGAAACCGATCTCATCGCCGCCGCAGGCTGTTTCTGCGCAAAGCTCGGCCACCATCTGCAGGGCCTCGATATCGGTGATCATCTTCTCGTAACTGATGCTCAGCCCGCCTTCGAGCCAGCCGGCGGCATGGATGATGGTCGTCGCCCCGGCCATCAGGCAACCCCAGAGCGCGAATTGTGTCTCATTCGCCGCCTGCGCGTCGTTGATATTGCCCGCAGATCCGGTGGCGCAGCGCCAGGGCAAGCCGATCAGCCGCGCCAACTGGCCGGCGGCGAGCGATGCCTTGAAATGCTCGGGTGTGCCAAGCGCCGGGGCACCGGATTTCATGTCCACGTTCGAGGTGAAGGTGCCATACATCACCGGCGCGCCGGGACGGGCAAGCTGATTGAGCGTGATCGCGGCCAGCGCTTCGGCATGGGAAAGCGTTATGGCCCCTGCGACCGTGATCGGCGCCATCGCACCCATCAGTGTGAAGGGCGTGACGATCGCGACTTGTTTGGCCCGGGCAAAGTCAATCAACCCCTGTGCCATGGGAATGTCCAACTGGCGTGGCGAGTTGGTGTTGATGATCGTGTAGCAATGCGGATCGGCCACGAAGGCCATGTCGTCGAGGCCACGGGCGCGTTTCAGCAGTTCGAAACTCTCCAGCACCTGCGGCGTGCCACGCGAGAAGACGAAGGGCACCTTGTCCGACAGTTCGATCTGGGCCTTCATGGTCGCGTAGTGGCGCAGATGCACCGGCACGTCCTGCGGCTCCACCAGTGGCGGTACCATGTGCAGAACGTCGAAGGCCTGGGTCAGCTGCACAAGCTCGCGGAAGTCGCGCTTGCTGCCGGGCCGTCGGCCGCGCTCCAGATCGGTCGCATGGGGGCAGCCCGCGCCGGGCTGGAATGTCAGGGTGCCAAGCTCAAGCAGAAGGTCGCGATCCGGCACACCGCCCCGGATCGCGATGCTGCGCGGCGCGGTGTTCAGCGCGGCCGCCACGATGTCGCGGCCGAGGAAGACCATCTGGTCGTCTTCGTCCACCCGCGCGCCCGCGGCGCGAAAGATCGCCCGCGCCTCGGGCAAAAGGACACGGACGCCGAGGTCTTCGAGGACTCGCAGCGCCGTGTCGTGCATCGCCGCGATCTGGTCGTCCGAAAAGACCCGCATCGGCGGGAAGGGGTTACGCAACCGCCGGTAATTGGTCGCGCGCCCTTCCGATTGGGGCTTCTCACCGCCCCGGCGCCCGCGCCGCCGGGCGCCCGCTTCGATTTCGGTCATCCCCGCATCGCCTTGCCCATGGGGTCATAAGGCGACGGCGCAATCACGCGGGCCGCCCGCTCCTGCCCCACGATATGGGTCGTCAGCTCCGTCCCGGCATCGTTCCCCCCATTATCGACCATCGCGAGCGCATAGGACTTGCCCATCGTGTGGCCGTAGCCGCCCGAAGTGACGAAACCGACACGGCGGCCATCCTGCCATATCGGCTCATAGCCAGAGGCATCGGCATCCGTCGCATCCACCTCCAGCATCACGACGCGGCGCGCCGGACCATTGCTGTCGCGTTCCGCCATGGCGGCGGCCTTGCCGGTGAAGTCGCCCTTGTCCCAGGCGATCCAGCGATCCATACCGGTTTCGCCGGGCGTATAGGCTTGCGAGAATTCTCGGCTCCAGATGCCAAAGGACTTTTCCAGCCGAAGCGACAGGAGCGCGTTGAAGCCGACCTCGCGCAGGCCATGACCGGCGCCCGCTTCCAGTAGCACCCGGCGCAGGGCAACATGTTCGGCCGCGCCGCAGTGGATTTCATAGCCAAGTTCCCCGGTGACCGACAGGCGGCCAACCTTGGCCCGGATCAAGCCGATGTCGAAAGTTCCGCAGCCCATGAAGGGCAGATCGGCGATCGGACCATCGGTCAGTTTTTCGATCACGGCGCGGCTTTGCGGGCCGGACAGGCTGAACCCGACGGTTGCGTCCGAAATATCGCGCAGAACCACGCCTGTGCCGGCCTGATCGGCGAACCAGCGCATATGCCAGGCGCGCAGGTAATAGCTGCCCATGATCCACCACGTGCCGTCGCCCCAGTTGAAGACGGTCAGGTCGCCCTTCAGCCTGCCGGCCTCAGACAGCATCGGCGCCAGTCGCGCCCGGCCCGGGCCGGGCAGTTTGCACGCCATGACCCGGTCGAGCCATGCCTCTGCGCCAGGACCCTTCACCTCGAACCGCGAGAAACCTGAGATGTCGAGGAGCCCGACAGCCTCGCGAACCGCGCGGCATTCCTCGGCCACGATGGGGAAGGCGTTCGACCGCTTCAGCGTCGGCTTTTCCTCGAACCCCTCGGGCGCGAAGTAGAGCGGCACCTCCAGCCCGTAGCTCGCGCCCCAGCGGCACCCGGCAGCCGTCATCTCGCTATATGCTGGCGCCATCTTCAACGGCCTTCCAGCAGGAAGCTGCTCGTTCGGATAGGTCATCACGAAGCGGCGGGTATAGAATTGACCAGTCGTCTGGCGGATGAATTCCTTGTTCTCGGCAAAGGCGCCATAACGCGCCACGTCCATGCCGAAGATATCGGCCTCCGGCTCGCCCTCGATGATCCATTCGGCAAGGCTCTTGCCGACACCACCACCTTGTAAAAAGCCCGCCATGACCGCACAGGCGCACCAGTAGCCGGGCTTGCCGCGCACCGGACCGACCAGCGGGTTGCCGTCGGGCGAAAAGGTGAAGGCGCCGTTGACCCAGGTCTTGATCCCGACCTTCTGCAGCACCGGGTAGCGTTCGAAGCCGAGCGTCAGTTCACGCTCGATCCGGTCGGGGTCTTCCTGCTGCAACTGGAACCCGTATTCCCACGGCGCGCCGTCCATCATCCAGTGCTGGTGGTCGATCTCGTAGATACCCAGAAGCATCCCCTTCTGGTCCTGCCGCATATAGGTGAACCCTTCGAGGTCAACGACCAGAGGCACCTCGTGGTCCAATTCGGCGATCTCGGGGATCGTCTCCGTGATCAGATAATGATGGTTGAGGGGCGAGACCGGCAGTTCGATCCCCGCCATCCGACCCACCTGCTTGGCCCAGAGACCGGCGGCATTGACGACATGTTCGCAGGTGACCGTGCCCTTCTCGGTCACGACCTGCCAGCCCTCAGCAGTTTGGTTCAGTTCCAGTACACGGTTATGTTCGATCACCGTCGCGCCGCGCTTTTTCGCAGCACCGGCATAGGCCTGCACTGTGCCGGTCGTATCGACATAGCCTTCACGGTCGGCCCACATGCCGCCGAGGATGCCGTGGGTGGACATGACCGGGCACTTTTCCCTGGCTTCCTCCGGCGTGATCAGTCGCACATCCTCAATCCCGATGGACTGGAAGGTGCGGTAGGCCGATTGCAGCCATTCCCAGCGGTCGGGCGTTCCGGCCAGCGTCATGCCGCCTGTCATATGCATCCCGACCGACTGGCCGCTTTCCTTCTCGATCTCGCTCAGAAGGTCGATCGTATAGGCCTGCAATGAGGCGATGTTCGGATCGGCGTTCAGGGCATGAAACCCGCCCGCCGCGTGCCAGGACGATCCCGCCGTCAGCACCGAACGTTCGATCAGGCAGACATCGGTCCAGCCGAGCTTTGCCAGATGATAGAGCACCGAGGTTCCAACAACCCCACCCCCGATCACGACGACCCTGTAGTGCGACTTCATGCGGAAACCTCCCCTTCTGGCCCAATATCCAAGTCGTAACAGCGAACTTCTCTACCTGTCCAGACAGAAGTGAACGGCAGCAATATGCCAAATAAATTGACAACAAGTACAAACTGTCGGCAGATTGCGTACACATATGTACATCAAAGCCATGCTCGCTTTCGTCAATCTGGGAGGATCGGAAATGAAAGACGCATCGACTCGACAGCTTCACCCCCTCGTCGCCATGTATGCCCGCGAACACGCGGCTGGTGAGATGAACCGCAGAGAGTTCATCGCCAGAGCGACAGCGCTCGGCACGTCGGCGTTTGTCGCTTATGGCGCCATCGGCCTGACCATGCCGACCCCGGCTGTGGCCGCCCCTTCGCGCGGCGGCACGCTGAGGGTCAACATGGAGACCAAGGCGCTGAAAGACCCACGAACCTGGGACTGGACGGAATATGCCAATTTTTGCCGCGGTTGGCTCGATTACCTCGTCAACTTCAACCGTGACGGTTCAGTCAGCGGCAGCCTTCTGGAAAGCTGGGAGGCGAACGAGACCGCGGACCAGTACACGCTTCACCTGCGGCAGGGCGTGACGTGGAGCAACGGCGACGCCTTCACCGCCGAAGACGTGTTGCACAACTTCGTCCGCTGGGCCGATGGCAATGTCGAAGGCAACTCGATGGCGACCCGTGTCGCGGCGCTGCAGAACCCGGAGACGAAGCAACTGAACGACGGCGCGGTCGAGATCATTGACGACCACACCCTCCGCCTGAACCTCCTGACCTCCGACATCTCGATCATCGCCGCCTTGTCCGACTATCCGGCGGCTGTCGTGCATCGCAGCTATGACAGTGGCGACCTTCTCGACAACCCGGTCGGCACCGGCGTCTACTATCCTGAAAGCTACGAGGTGGGCGTGTCCGGCGTTCTTGTCCGCAACCCGGAGCTGACCCATTGGCGTGGCGGCGGCTGGCTGGACCGGATCGAGTTCATCGACCTCGGCACCGACCAGTCCGCACTACTGGCCGCCGCCGAAAGCGACGAGATCGACCTGACCTACCGGACCGACGGCGACTTTGTGGAAGCCTTCGATTCCATCGGTTGGGCCCGGACGGAAGTCGTGACGGCAAACACCATCGCGGTGCGCTTCAACCAGCAATCCGCACCCTACGACAATCGCGATGTGCGCAAGGCGATCCAGATGGCGGTGGCGAATGCGCAGGTGCTGGAGCTTGCGATTTCCGGGCTTGGCCTGCCGGCGGAAAACCACCATGTCTGCCCGATTCACCCCGAATATGCCGAATTGCCGACGTTGCCGCACGATCCCGCCGCCGCCAAGGCGATGATCGACGCGGCCGGTCATGGCGACACCGAATTCGAGCTCATCTCGCTTGACGCCGACTGGCAGGCCAATACCTGCGACGCGGTGGCCGCGCAGATGCGGGATGCGGGCATCAACATCAAGCGGACGATCCTGCCGGGTTCGACCTTCTGGAACGACTGGACGAAATATCCGTTCTCGGCAACCGAATGGGGCCCCCGGCCGCTTGGCGTGCAGGTGCTCGCGCTGGCCTACAAGTCCGGCGTACCGTGGAATGAAAGCGGCTTTGCAAATGAGGAGTTCGACGGGCTTCTGACCAAGGCCCTGTCGATCGCCGATGCCGACGCGCGGCGCGAGGTCATGAAACGGTTGGAAGAGATCATGCAGGAAGAGGGCGTGATGATCCAACCCTACTGGCGGTCGGTCTTCAACCATTCGAACGGCAAGTTTGCAGCCGTTGACGTGCATCCGTTCTACCAGCTTGACCTGCACGACATTCACTTGTCGTCCTAAGTCCGACCGGATATTCACGGTGCCGGAGCCGCAATTGGCGGCTCCGGCCCATGTTATGATACGCGAGGACCATCCGGACTGAGTTCCGTCGCACCCGATCAAATGCTGACAGGCGCTGCCATCGGACCACGCCGCACCCCAGGTCGCAGTCTTCGATAGTCCAGATCCAAAAGGACGCAAGGAAAGGCTCCCGGGGTCTCGGCCAGCAGAACCTCATGCGCCAGCGGTTCGAAATCGGCCCGGAAATGGGCGGTGCTCTTGACGCAGACGATGCGTGCCCTCTCGGGCATGAGGCCGAAATGGGTGAACTGCGCGCGGTCGAGGCACTGGTTGCGGATTGAGGTGACGACGACGCGGATGTCGCTGTTGCCGTCGTTCACGCGCAGCACCGCACTCGGTCCCAGCGTGGCCACGCCCCCACCATACATTTCGCCGGTATAGTGACATTGACCGTCGCTGAGTGTTTCGACCCGGAACTGCCCGATGAAGGGCCCGTCGCCCGGGATGCCCGAACGGCCGCCCATGGCGCCCGATATGACCGCCCCTGCCCCGGCATGATGCGCTACCATGGCCAGTTCGGGATCGTGCATCAGCCCGAAGATCGCACCCGTCGCGCCCTGATCGACCAATGCCCGCAATAGCCCGGTCGTATCCGCCGTTCCCCCCGCGCCGGGATTGTCCTGCACATCGGCGATCACCACCGGTCGCCCCGACGGCGCGGCCATGGCCCGGGCGACGGCGGCGGCGGGAGTAAGAAGGGCACAATCGAACTGGGGTTCGGCCGCGAGCATATCCGCGAGGACAGCATCGGCCATCCTGTCTGCTTCACTTTCCGAGGGCGCATAGGCGACGATAGCGGGTCCGGCATCCGCGATGTCGGCAGCGGTGAAGCCAAGCGCGAGTTCGGCGTAGGTCGATGGTCCTCTCGTAAATCGGTCAAGCCCTGCATAAAGCCCCCGCGCCGGGTCGCTGCCCGTATGCTGGGCGTGAGCCGACACAAGGTAGGGCACCTGTCGGAACGCCTTTGCAGGCGTCTGACCCTTGAGTTGCGCCTGAAGGGCGGCGAAGGCGCGCGCGCCGGTTTCGGCCATGTCGAGATGCGGATAGGTCCGGTAGATGCAGATCGCGCTCGCAAGGCGCACCATGTCGGCGGTCAGGTTGGCATGCAGGTCGAGGCTGACGACGATAGGCAGATCGGGGCCGACCAGATCACGTAGCCGTTGAAGCAGCGCACCCTCACCATCCTCAAAGCTCTCAGTCACCATCGCACCGTGCAGGTCGAGATAGACGGCATCGACCGGGCCTGCGCGCCGGACCCCTGCGACGATGCGCCCGGCTATGGTCGCGAAGGCGTCGTCTGTGACTGGGCCGGACGGTTCGGCGGCGCACCAAAGGATGGGGAGGAGCACGATGCCGGGCACTTCGGCAGCAGCGAGCGCGAAACCGGCAATGGGCAAGTTCATGCCGCGCGTGCCCTCGATAACCTCAGTGCCGGTCAACAGCGCGGGCCAGCTGTCGGCCATCTCGAACTCCGCCATACCCGCACGACCGGGGGCGAAGGTATTCGTCTCGTGCTGAAAACCGGCGATCGCGATCCGGGTCATCGCTGGCCGTCATTGCTGCGCGGGGCGTCAGGTCGCCGCATGCGCCAGTTCCTCTGAAATGATCTCGCGCAGTTTGGCCGCGACGATATCGGGCCGGTGGCGGGCGACCGAGACATGGCCGAGGCCGGGGATCTCGTGGAGAACACCCTTTGGCGCGAGGTCAGAGACCACCTGGCACATGGCAGGCGGAGTCTGAACATCCTCGGAAAAGGCGATGACGTGGATCGGCACGGGACAGGTCTTCAGGCTCTCCCGGCAATCGAAGTCGAGGCAGGCCTCCCATTGGTCGATCAGGTCCTTCGGGTTCCGGTCGCGGAACCGTTCGGCATAGGCGGCCTTGATCTCGGCCCAGAGGATGGGGTCGCCAAGGGCTTTGGCCGGGAACGCATAGGGCGCGTAATGCGGTGCAAGGAAATAGTCGGGCAGCACGATCCCATCCTTGCGCAGGTCGATCTCGGCCTGCATCCAGTCGCGGGTGAAGCCGTCGATATAGGCCGAGGTTCCCATCGGGATGGCAAGCCGGACCTTCTCCGGGAAGTCGATCGCCGTTTGTTGTGTCACCAGACCACCCAGCGACAGGCCGCAGACGATGGCCGGGCCGTCGCAGAAGGCGTCAATCACCGCCGCACAGTCGCGGGCATAGTCGGCCATCGTCCATGGCGCGGGCGGCGAGGTCGTGGCGCCGGCACCACGCGGATCGTAGGAGATGCAGCGAAAGCTGTCGATGAGGCGCGCAAATTGCTGGGAATAGCCTTCTGCCGTGGTGTCCCCGCCGGGGATGAACACGATGTCGGGGCCCTGCCCTTCGATCGCAACCCGCATCGTAACGCCGTTCGCGGTCAGGTTGTGGAACTCCACACCCGGACCAAAGCTGGGAAATGCACCCATTCACGCTCCTCCAATGACTTGTCGCGGCTTGCCGCGGAACCTCAGACCAGATCCCTTGGTATCGCCTCCGACCAGCTCTTGTGCATGACTGTACCGTCAGCATCGCGGGCCTCCAGTTCGGCATCGACCTGCCAGTTGTCGCGCAGGGCGGCGACGGCGATCTTGATCGCAACCTCGGCCTTCCAGTTCCCGCGCGCATAGGACTTCAGCCAATTGATCGTGACTTCAGCCGAATTCGGGTCGTCAGGATGGATGCGGAACTGCGCATCGTCGACGTAGCGAACGGTCATATCGGTGTGGAGGTGACGCACGCGCCCGGTATCGCCAAAGCGGGTATAGGTCTCGGTCCCAGTGGCATAGTCCTGCTCCAGCGTCCGGCGCCCGGAGCCTTTCTCGATGATCTCGGCTTGCAGGGGGGCAGCCCCTTCCGGCGGCCCGAATTCCGGAAATGCCGGCCCGTCTTGCGCCCGGTCGTGCAGTGGCAGCTCCAGCCGCGTCTCGGTAAGGGAAAGCGTGGCCTTTTCGGCCGACGGCCAGATGATCGGCCAGTAGGCCGTGGCGAGTGCGAGCCTGAGCTTGTAGCCCGCCGGTATCCGCTGGCCGATGACGTTCAGTTGCAGTACCGCATCGACGGGCGCGTCTTTGGGCAGCGGTTCGGGGTCGGCATGGCTGTTGCGATGCGTGAGGTTCAGCACGCCGAAACTGACCAGACGCGCAGTGCCGTCCGGCGCCACCATCGACAGAACGGCGGCGAGGTTGGCCTGCGGCACGTCGCTGACCACCCGGGTCTTCAGAAGCGGAAACCCGAGGATCTCCATGTCTTCGGCCAGAGGCGCGGTTTCGAAGAACGACATCCGCCCGGCCTCATGGTTCTGGTCGAGCGCCCCGTCGGGACCGGTGCCGTAGATGCACCATGTCTGGGCAGCCGAACCCGCATTCTCGGGCGAGCGGAGCGTGATCGGCTCGGCATCGCGCGCAGGCATATCGCGCAATCCGTCTGCCGTGACATGCAGCGCCTTCACCTCCTGCCCGGCGCGGGGCCAGCCGGTCAGGCCTAGCCAGCGGCCCGGCCGGTCCACGGCATGGGGGCTGGGTGCGGCCGGGTCCTGCATCCAGAGCCGCATCATCGGTTCATCCATGATGCCGGAATCTATCCCCTTCAGATGCTGATCCCACCAGCGCAGGCATTCCTGCAGGAATCCGATGCGCGGCGCGGGCGTGGCGAAATGCGGATACTTGTGCGCCCAAGGCCCCACCAGTGCCTTTCGCGGCCCCGGCAGGTGCTCCATCATCCGGAAGATCGGGTTGGTGTAGCCGTCGGCATAGCCACCCACCGCATAGACCGGCACTTCGATGTCGGCATAGTTCTCGCAGACCGAGCCGTGACGGTAGAAGGCGTCGCGCCGCTGGTGCCGGAACCAGTCGAGCATCCAGAGGCCGTTGCCTTCCAGCCGTTCCTTCCACATGTCCCTCCACTTTTCGCCGACGATCGCCGGGTCAGGCGGGGTATGGGCGATGGCAAAGGCGGTCGCGCCCCAAGCGAGCTTGTCGGTCAGGCAGGCCCCACCCATGAAGTGGATATCGTCAGCATAGCGATCATCGGTCGAGCAGAGCGAAATCACCGCGCCAAGCGCAGGCGGACGCCGCGCGGCGACCTGCAACCCGTTGAATCCCCCCCAGCTGATCCCGATCATGCCAACCTTGCCGGAACACCAGGGCTGGGCGGCGAGCCACTCGATCACGGCAAGGCAATCGTCCTGCTCCTGCAACAGGTATTCGCCCTTGCAGATGCCTTCACTGTCGCCGGTGCCGCGCATATCCACCCGGACACCGGCATAGCCGAAGCCCGCGAAATAGGGATGGGTCAGGTGGTCCCGTTCCACCGTTCCGTCGCGTTTACGGTATGGCAGGTATTCAAGGATCGCGGGCACGGGATCAGCCAGGGCATCCTCCGGCAGCCAGATCCGCGCTGCCAGCTTGGTGCCGTCGGGCATGGGGATCCAGCAATTTTCGATTTCGCGTACCTTGCGGGGGAAATCAGTGCGGACGGAAATATCGGGCATGGCTTACATTCCGTTGCGGGGGATGATGAAGGATTGGTCGTCCTCGAAGAAAAGGTTGTCGTCGCTCCAGCACTGGATGCGGGCGGTCAGGTGGAAGTCTGTCTTCGTGGCGGTCTGCTCGGCATAGGTCTTGATCCGCACCTTCCAGTCGTCGCGCGTGAACCGCGCCTCCTGCTCCATGGTGGCGCGCGCGGTCAGCGGATCGGCGGCGTGGATGGTGTAGCGGCGGTCGGAGATATCGCCCAGAACGGTACCGATATCGTCGAGCCTGAGATCGCCCACGGGGCCGAAGACACCGCCGTCGAGAAAGAACCGCTGGGTTTCGAGACCGGTGGTGAGGTCTGTATGAATGGACCGCTCCATCGACCCCTCCCGGACCCGCGTGACCGGGCGGCGACCCTCGCGCTTTGGCGGGTCGGGAAGCGCCCGCGGTTCGGGCGCGTCGGGTGTTGCTGCGCGTACCGGCAGATGCAGCGCCGAGGTTCCGGCGCTTAGCGTCAGCGTCACCGCTTCTGGCGCGGGCCAGAGGATCGGCCAATAGGCAGATGCGACCTGCACGACCAGCCGATGCCCTTCCAGAACCCGGTAGCCGATGCCATGCAGCGGCACCGTCACCGCCATTTCCTCGCCCGGAATGACAGGTGCGGGCGCGGTATCGTCGTGCCGATGCGTCAGGTTGCAGAACCCGCGCGTGATCAGGGTCTGCGCGCCGTCCGGTGCCTCGTCGATCAGCAGGGCGGCCACGATACCCTGCTGGCGATCCGCGCTGACGCGCAGGTCAAGCTTCGGCTGACCGAGGATGTCGACGGGCGCATCGAGGAGCGCACCGCGAAACTGCAACGCACCGCCCGCGTCACTCCGGCAATCAGTCGGCATGTCGCCGGGGATCGCGAAGGAACACGCGTCGCCACCCGCCGAACCGAATGTCTGCGGTGAGCAGATGGACATATTGCCTTCCCTGAGTGGTTCATCGCCGAGCCCATCTGGATTGAGCCAAAGCACCCGGTCGGACACATTCGGCGATGGCCACCGGGCCTCTTCCACCCAACGGCCCGGGCGGTGGACTTGAACGCCCGCAGGTGGAACGCTGTCCTGAAGCCAGAACCTGAGCGGCGGTTCGTCCATCAGGCCGGTATCCTGGCCCTTCAGCCAGTGATCCCAGAACCGGATCAGCTCAGCCACGAAATCGGCCTTTGGGGTCGGGCTGCCTTCGTGCGGATAGAGATGCGCCCATGGCCCCATCAGCACCTTCACCGGACCTTTCAGGTGCTGGGCGACGCGGAAGGGCGTATCGCGAAAGAGGTCCGCCCAGCCGCCGAAGTAATAGACCGGCACTTCGACATCGGCGTAGTTCTCTGAGATCGAACCTCGCCGCCACATCTCGTCATGGGTCTGATGTTCCAGCCACATCGCCGGCCAGAACCGCATCGCTTCCAGCCGTTCGCGCCACATATTCTGCCAGCGGTCAAAACCCACGATCGCCGGGTCGGGCGGAAACGCGTTGTAAACCTGCATGATCGTGCCCCACCAGAAATTATCGTTGGCAAGGCAGCCGCCATAGAAATGGATGTCTTCGCGCCAGCGGTCATCGCAGCCCATGACCGGCGCGATGGCCTTCAGCGCGGGCGGGCGGGTCGCGGCGACCTGGAACGAATTGTAGGCGCCCCAGCTTTTGCCGAACATACCGACATTGCCGTCGCACCAGTCCTGTTCGGCGATCCATTGGATCACGTCGTGTCCATCCTGAATCTCCTGATGCGAGTATTCGTCCTCGGCCACGCCCTCGCTGTCGCCGTAGCCGCGGATATCGACGCGGATGGCGGCATAGCCCGCGTCGGCGAAGTGAGGATGCATGCTTTCGTCGCGCATCCGGGTGCGGTCGCGGCGACGATAGGGGATGTATTCGAGAACAGCGGGAACCGGCTTTTGCCGAGCGCCGTCGGGCAACCACAGCCGCGCGGCAAGTTGCACGCCGTCCGGCATCGGTATCCAGACGGTCTCGATCACCTCGATCATGACGCGGTCTCCTTAACGGCCGGGGGGCGTGCGCCCGGCGACAACGGAAAATGGCAGGCGATACGGCGGTCAGTGCCCTGGGCCACCGGGGCCTCGGTCCTGCACCGCGCCTGCGCCCAAGGGCAGCGCGTGTGGAACTCGCATCCCGAAGGGCGCGCGATGAGCGACGGCACCTCAGCCGGCAGCGAAATCCGGTCCTTCGCCTTGTCGGGGTCGGGTTCGGGATTGGCGCTGAGGAGTGCCGCCGTATAGGGATGCGCGGGGGCCTGAAAGATCGCCTCTGTCTCGCCCGTCTCGACGAACCGGCCGAGATACATCACCGCCATCCGGTCCGCGACATGGTGCACGACATGCAGGTTGTGGGTGATGATCAGCATTGCCAGACCGAGCCGTTCGCGCAGGTCATTCAGGAGGTTCAGCACCTCTCCCTGCACCGAGACGTCAAGCCCTGCGGTCGGCTCATCGGCGATGATGAGTTTCGGGTTGAGCGCGATGGCCCGGGCGACGCCGACGCGCCGTGCCTGACCGCCCGACAGTTGATGGGGAAAGCGGTTTGCGAAATCGCCCGAGAGACCGACGAGCGACAAAAGGCGGTCCGCCTCGGCCCTCAGATCGGCCTCCACACCGTGAACACGGAAGGGTTCAGTCACGATGTCGCGGACCTGCATGCGCGGCGAGAGCGAGCCGACCGGGTCCTGGAACATCATCGCCATCTCGCGGCGCAGCAGTTTCGTTTCCGCCCCCCTGAGACCGTCAATCCGCTTGCCGTCGAAGGTGATCTCGCCCGCCGAGATCGGTTGCAGCAGGTTGACTGCGCGCGCCAGAGTCGTCTTGCCCGAGCCGCTTTCGCCGACAAGCGCAAAGGTTTCCCCGGCGGCGATGTCAAAGCTGACACCGGCAACGCCCAGAATGGCGCTGCGGTTCATGAGGCGCCCGACCGGGAACGAGACCTGAAGATCGCGGACCGAGAGGATCATTGCGACACCATGTGGCAGCGGGCCTTATGGCCGTCCTGGACCGTTTCGTCGGGTGGCGGCGTATCGCAGACCGGCGCGCGGCGGTGACAGCGCGGCGCGAAGATGCAGCCGGGCGAACGGGCGCGCAGATCGGGAATTTCGCCGGGGATCGTCGGCAGATGCCGCGTCCGGCTCGACTGGCGGGCCGGGTCGCAGTCCAAGAGCCGTTCGGTATAGGGGTGCCGAGGGCTGTTGAAGACCTGCCTCGTCGTGCCACGCTCGACCACCTCGCCCGCATACATCACGACCACATCCTCGCAAAGTTCGGCGATCACGCCCAGATGGTGCGAGATGAAGAGAACCGAACAGCCGATCTGGGCCTGAAGCTCCTGCAACAGTTCAATCGTCGCGACCTCCAGCGTCGCATCGAGCGCGGTCGTCGGCTCATCCGCGATCAAGAGCGCGGGTTCCATCATCAAAGCCATGGCGATGGCGATGCGTTGCTTCATGCCACCGGAAAACTGGTGCGGGAACCGCGCGAGCGCCGCCTCGGGGTCGGGGATGCGGACACGGCGCAGCATCGCCACGGCGCGCTCGACCTCCTCGGCCTTGCTCAGGCCGGACCGGTACTGGATGTTCGTCATCTGCCGCCCGACGGAAATCACCGGGTTCAGCGCGCCCATCGGGTCCTGAAAGACGGTGGCGATCTGCGGCCCGCGCAGCGCTTTCATCTCGCGCGGGTCGAGGCGGCCAAGATCGCGCCCTTGAAACAGGATCTCACCACCCGAGACGCGACCGTTATCGGCGAGCAGTCCGAGAATCGCGTTAATCAGGGTCGATTTGCCGCAACCGGATTCGCCGACGATGCCGACGATGCGCCGTTCGGGCACCTCAAAGGATACGTCCTTCAGCGCATGCAGATCGCCGCCTTCGGTCGAGAAGGTGACATTGAGGTTCTGGATCGACAGGACAGTCATCCGCGCCCCTTCAGTCTTGGATCGAACACGTCGCGCAGGGTTTCGCCGAGGAAGGTGAACCCGAGCGTCGTCAGGATGATCGGCAACCCGCCCGCGACGGCGATCCATGGCGTGTCCCGGATCGCGGTGAAACCATCGTTCAGGATCGCGCCCCAAGACGGGGTTGGCGGCCGGACGCCGAGGCCGAGGAACGACATGCCCGCCTCGATGGCGATGACGACGGGGATGTCCATCGATGCGAGGATCAGCAGGGGGCCGATCACGTTCGGCAGGACATGTACACGCAGAATACGCCCGGCCCCGGCGCCCATGCTTTGCGCGGCAGTGACGAACTCGGCCGATTTCAGCGCCAGCGTCTGGGTGCGGATGATCCGTGCATAGCCCGGCACGTTGACAAGAACGACGACCACGACGACCGCCGTCAGGGAGGGGCCGAACAGCGTCACCAGCGCCAGCGCCAGCATCACCGTCGGGAAGCTTTTCAGTGCGTCGAAGACAAGGATCATGATGTTGTCGAGCCAGCGCGGCCCGTAACCGGCGATCAACCCCAGGACAATTCCGATCGCGAGCGAGGCCGCGGTGGCGAAGAGCGCGACCGAAAGCGCGATCCGGCCGCCATGCAGGACCCGCGCGAAAAGATCGCGGCCCAACTGATCGGTACCCATCAGGTGGTCGATGGAGGGTGGCAGGAACCGGTCCCGAGGTGCGATCTTGTTCGGATCGGCGCTGGCAATCAGATCGGCAAAGACCGCACCGCCGACAACCAGCAACACGAGGATGATCCCGAACGCGCCCAAGGGCTCGGCCATGATCCGGCGGAAGGACCGAAGGGTATCAGAAACTGCTGCGGACACGGGGATCAAGTGCTCCGACAATGAGATCGGCGACGAGGTTGATGAGGACGAAGAGGACGGTGGTCACGAGCACGGCGCCAGTAACGAGCGGGTAGTTGCGGGTCAGGATCGCGTCGTAGACGAGCTTGCCCACACCGGGACGCGCAAAGACAATCTCGGCGAAGACCGCCGAGGACAGCATCTGTCCGATTCCGACGCCGAGAAGCGTAATCGTCGGCAGGATCGCGATGGTCAGCGCGTATTGGTAGGTGATCTGGTTATCGGGCAAACCGAAGGCGCGCGCGGTGCGGATGTGCTGCGCCTCCAGCACCTCCAGCATTGAGGCGCGCACCATGCGCGCGATGTATCCGACCCATCCAACACCGACGGCGATCGAGGGCAGGATGAGATGGACAAGCTGGTCGCCAAGATCGCCCGGTTCCCCGGCCCCGATTGCGGGCAGCCAGCGCAACGACACCGCGAAGATGAGAAGCGCGTAGATTGCGACGACAAAGGACGGGACTGCGATAACCGCGACGCTGAGAATGCCAACCAGCCGGTCGGCAAGGCCGCCACGCTTAACGGCGGCCCAACAGCCAAGCGGAATGCCAAGCGCAACCGACCAGACCATGCCGCCGGCGATGAGTGCGAGCGTGTAGGGCAACTGTTCGAGGACGACTTTGGAGACGGGCCTGTCCGACAAAACCTCGTTCCCCAGATCGCCCTGCCAGGCATTGATGAAGAAATTCCAGAACTGCACCCAGACCGGTTGGTCGAGCCCCATCTTGACGCGCAGCGCCTCGCGCATCGCGGCCGTTGCACGCGGGCCGAGCGCCACGGCAGCCGGGTCGCCGGGGATCAGGTAGATCATGGAGAACAGGATCAGCATCGCCACAGAGACGATGAGGACGGCCAGCCCCAGGCGCGAGAGGGTGTAATGCAGCATGATTGCGAGAATGGCGGGGCGGCCCCTGCGGGCCGCCCCTGTCCCTTTAGGCGGACTTGAATTCGGCGAGCAGCGACTCGCCATTCGGCTTCAGGCCCGGTTGGATCGTGTCGCGGTGGATCGCGCCTACGACCTCATGGGTGAGGAAGACGTAATCCCCGCTTTCATCCATCAGCCCCTGCATCTTCTTGTAGATCTCGTCGCGCTTGGCCGGGTCGCTTTCGACGAGCCCCTGTTCATGCAGATCCTTGTACTCGGCATTGTCGAACCGTTCCCAGTTCCAGACCCCGACCTGTTCGGGTGTGAACCAGACGGTGGCCCAGCTCGGGTCCGGCTGCATCGAAAAGCGGCTGAGGATCAGCTGGAGGTTCATGAAGTAGTCGCCTTCCTTCGCCCCGAGCGTCCAGAAGGTGCCGCTGTCGTTCTGCTTGATCTCGCAGGTGACGCCAACATCGGCGAGGTTTGCCTGAATCACCTGGGCGGCCGACAGTCTTTCGGACTGGTTGAGGATGTCGAGCGTGACATTCAGGCCCTCTGCCCCGGCCTCGGCCAGCAACGCGCGCGCCTTGTCCGGGTCATAGTCGTAAGTCACGCTGTCGCGCGACCCCGGCAGGCCCGGCGCGATGATGCCGTTGGCCACGCCGGCGGCCCCGAAATAGGCCGCGTCCACCACAGACTGGCGGTCTACGGCATGCTGGATCGCCCGACGGACGCGAACGTCCTTGAGCGACTCGTTGTCCTGGTTCATCCCCAGCCAGACATAGGCGAGCGACGGTTTTTCCAGCACCACGCTGCCGGCAGGCGGGTTTTCCTTCAGGCGCGGAATCGACGACACCGACGTCCAGGTGTAGTCGAGATCACCGGCCTCGAAACCACGCTCGGCCGTCGCCGGATCCTCGATCGGGATGATGTGGATTTCGTCGAACCCGCCCGGCTCGTGCTTCCAGTCGGGGTTGCGGCGCAGGATGGTCTTCTGCTTCGGTTGCCACTCAGCCAGAAGATACTGCCCCGACTGCGCAACTGGCTTCGTCGTCATCTTGTCGGTCAATTCCTCCATCGCCCGCTTTGACAGGATGCAGGACGCCGGCGTCGGCAGCGTCGTCGTCCAGAGCGGGACGAACTTGTTCTTCAGATGGATGAGTCCGGACAGCTTGTCCTTGACCTCGACCTCTTTCAGGGCCGACCAGTCGCCAGCATAGGGACTTTCAAGCGCCGGATCCGCGAAACGCTCGATCGAGAATTTCACGTCCTCGGCCGTCATTTGGCCGTAGCCATCGGTGAAACCGATATTGTCCTTCAGCGTGAACGCCACCGTGACATCATCGAGCTGTTCGATGCTGTCCACGGCCACCGCTTTCCAGCCCCAGGTGTCGCTGGACTGCGGATTGACCATGGGTGCGAAGATCGAACGTATGATGTCGTCCTCAGGCAGAGACAGACGGAAAGCAGGATCGAGAACCTGCAGGTCCGAATAGGATCTGACCGTCAAGACCTTTCCGTCTTGCGACAACGCCATGCGTGGCACCGCCATCGTCGCAGCCCCGAATGCACCTGCCGCGGCGAGGAACGAGCGCCGCGAAACACCGGAATGATTGAATGTCATCGTCTTCTGTCTCCCTGTTGTTTTTGTCTTGTTTCCGTCTCTTTGACCCTGAATCCGGGCCAGCGCCTTCCTTTCAGTTTGCCTTGCCCTTCCGCTCAGTCGGCGCACCGACCACGACGTCTTTCGGAATGACGATCGGAGCGATGGCCCAGATCAGTCTAGCAGGTTTATCCGTCCGGTTCCGCGCGTTGTGAATGATCTCGGTCGGAAAGCTGAAACTGTCGCCCTCCTGAAGCGTGATGAACTCGTTTTCGAGCTGCAGTTCCAACTCACCCTCAAGAATGAAACCGTGCTGTTCGCCGTTGTGCTGATAGATCGTATGACCCGGCCGTTCTGAATGCGGTTCGTATTCCGCAATACCCATCAGGATCTGGCCGGCAATCGAACTAGACAGAAGCTCATCAGAAAGACCGATCTGGTCCTTGTCCTCCCGGTAGAGCCGATTGAGATCGCGCCGGTTGCGCTTGCGCACGACATAGGCGCGTTCCATCGGGCCGGACCCCGGCCGGCGGGCAAAGAACCAGTCGGGGTCGATGTCCAATGCCGCGGCGATCTTGTGGACGACGTCGAGCGAGGGGCTCGTGGCGCTGCGTTCAATTGCACTGAGGTGGCTCACCGAGATGCCCGTCGCCTCAGCCACTTCCTTGAGCGTGAGCAGACGTGCCTTGCGCACCTGGCGCATTTCCGATCCCAGCGAGATCAGGCTCTCCGCCGAGACAAGCGCATCGCGATCGAGGACTGTGTCATTCCCGTCCATCGGTCCAGGCATCCGTGATGGTGAGTCGCACTGGAATACTGCCACAGAATTCGCTTAAGGAAAGAATTTTCTGGTGAAATTATTTGGTAGCACTACTCTGATGAACAGCAGCAGGCTGCGCTACGTGCAAAGGGAAGGTTCAAGTGCCTGACAAATTTGATGTTTCTGCAGGTGGGGGCATTCGCGAATCCGAACATGTCTGGATCCCGATGCCGGATGGCAGCCGACTTGCGGCGCGCATCTGGTGGCCCGAGGGGCCGGGCCCTTTCCCCGCGATCCTCGAATACATCCCCTACCGCAAGCGCGACATGGTGCGCGCCCGGGACGAGCGCAATCACCCTTATTTCGCGGCACATGGCTATGTCTGCCTGCGCGTCGACATGCGCGGTTCAGGCGACAGCGAAGGCATTATGCCCGATATGTATGCAGATGCCGAGCTTGACGACGCGCGTCAGGTGATCGGCTGGATCGCGGCGCAAGCCTGGTCTTCTGGCGCAGTGGGCATGTTCGGTACGTCCTGGGGTGGCACCGCCAGCCTGCAGGCCGCTGTCGATGCGCCCGGACCGCTGAAAGCTGTGCTCGCCAATTGCGCGACCGTGGACCGGTTCGAGGATGACATCCACTGGATGGGTGGCTGCCTTCTGACGGACAGTTTCGAATGGGGCGCGACCCTGCCCACGATCCTCGCGGCCCCGCCAGACAGCGCGACCGTTGGCGAAGGCTGGCAGGACATCTGGAAGACCCGACTTGATGGCGCCACCTGCCCGATTGATGCGTGGATCACGCACAAGACCCGCGGGTCCTATTGGCGACATGGGTCGGTGCGGTTTTCGACCGAGAGATTGTCTTGCCCGGTTCTGGCGATCGGGGGTTGGGCCGACCGCTATTCGAACTCCGTAATGCGGCTCGTCGAAGCGCGACCCGATCTCTGTTGGGGTATTGTGGGTCCTTGGGGACACCACTACCCGGATCATGGCGAACCGGGTCCGGCCATCGGCTTTCAGGACCTCTCGCTTCAGTGGTGGGATCATTGGCTCAAAGGTGACGAGACGAACGTCGCGCGCTGGCCGAGATTGCGTCTATGGCGGCGTGAATTCGATCCGCCGCAAGACCGGCTTTCCACCCGAAACGGGGGGTGGATCGAAACAGACCGGCGCATCCTGACCGGCGGCAGGCGTCTTTACCTGCGTGGCGACGGCGCCTTGTCGAACGAACCCGGCAGCCGAAATGAGCTGACCGTTCCGTCGGATCTCCTGCACGGCATTTGCGCGGGCGATACCGGCTATTTCGGCCGCACGGGCGGCCTGCCGCTCGATCAGGCCGCCGACGACGCCCGCGCGCTCTGCTTCGACAGCGCGCCGCTTGTCGAGGCGCTGGACGTGATCGGACATCCTGCGGTGTCGATCACTGTCAGGCGCGACCGTCCCCGCGCACAGCTCGTTCTGCGCTTGTGTGACGTTGCGCCGGACGGCCGCTCCAACCTCGTGACGCGCCATGTCATCAATCTCGCCCTTGATGCCGATCTGGACCATGAACAGCCGTTCATACCCGGCGCTCCGGTCGGCTACCGTATCAAGCTTCCCTCAACGGCCTATCGCTTTGCCTGCGGCCACCGCATTCGTCTGTCCGTGGCCGGGTCATACTGGCCGCTCGTCTGGCCGGAACTGCCGCTCGCCCGTCTTTCCATCGAAACGAACGACGACTTCATCGACCTGCCAACCGATGCCGACGCTCGCCCGAGCGCTGAGCCGCTACCCGCGGTCAGAAGTCTGCCGACACGACCAAGCTGGACGATCCGGTCTGACGGCGGCTTGGTCCGTAAAACGGATGTTGGTCAACCGGACAGAGTGCAGATGAGCTGGGGGCATCCGATGGTATCGGTTCGGTTCGACCAGACGGGAACGACATTTGCCTACCGAACCTCGGCAGAGTATCTCGCTGTCCTCGTCGGGGAGCGCAAAGCGGGAGTCACGATAGAGCACGGCCAAGTCATCACCAGACCCGATGGTGAGGCCAAGATCGAATGTGAAATTCGGTCCACGATGAAGTCGTCCGGGTTGCAGCTGAGATGTCGCCTTTCGGCCCGTTGGCAGGGCGAGGAGATCGCATTCCGGGATTGGTCCGCAGCGTACCCAGTATCGGATGCCGATCTGGGCCCCGGGACTACCTAGTTGGTGGAAAGCCGTATCTGCGCCGGCTCTGGCGCTGCGGTTTGGCACCTCGGCCCATCGTAGGGGTTCAATCCGACATCCGATTCTTGCTTCGCCAACCGAGGCGAGGATGGTGTCTAGATCTCAGAACGCGTCGGTGTAGCCAGCCCGTCATCGTGATGGTGCAGCAAGAACCAGCTTCCGGCGGTCGAACGCCGAGGAGCCAAGCAACCCCATCAGCCCGGATGGTGTGAGCTGTACGAGCCCAGCGGTTCGGGTGGCGGCCCGGCGGGCGTTTCGACAAGAAGGCCATAGTTTCCGGGACGCCGCGTCTGAAACGTACCCCAGTTGTCGCGATCCTCGGCCGCCTGTTCGAGGTTGAATGTCGCGGTAAGGATGCCCTCGTTGGCGCGGCCCAGTTGTGCCACCACATGCGCGCGCTGGTCGCAGGCGAAAGAAGTACCATAGAAGTCGATGGTGTAACCGTCATCGGTCTCTATCCCGGTCCGGTTTGCGGCCAGGACCGGAACTACATTCGACGCCGCATGGCCGCGCATCGCGGATTGCCACTGTTCGGCGGAGTCCAGATCCGGCCACTTCGGTTCGCTGCCAATCGCGGTGGGATAGACAAGAAGCTCAGCACCCTTCAGGACCATGGCACGGGCAAGTTCGGGAAACCACTGATCCCAGCAGATGCCGACGCCAAGCCGCAAATAGCGCGTATCCCAGACCTGCGGGCCGTCCGGTGACGGGTCGAAATACGCGGTCTCGATATAGCCGTCGAAATTGGGGATATGGCACTTCCGGTAGACCCCCAGAACCGTTCCATCGGCGTCGATCACGGCGACCGAATTGTACAGCCGGTCGCCAGCACGCTCGTAGAAGGACAGGGGAATCACCGTCTCGGTATCGCGCGCGAGTTCCTGAAACCGCGCGATCATCGGATGTCCCTCGGCGGGCCGGGCCAGATCGCGGTAGTTCGGATTCACGGCCTTGCAGAAATAGGGCGCCGCAAAAAGTTCCGACGGCAGGACCAACTGCGCGCCGTCCCGTGCGGCACGGGCGCAAAGCGCGAATACCCGGCCCACTGTCGCCTCTTCATCCCAGTCGTGCCACGTTTGAATCGCGGCAACCTTCAGCAGTCGTGTCATGTCGAACGTCCTTCTTCTGACAGGCGGTCAAGCAGCCAGGCGCGGAATGTCCGCACCCGTTCCAATTTCAGCGCCTCGGGGCTTGAGATCATAAGGTAGCCAGGCGCGGCGATGCGGATATCGGGAAACGGAGCGACCAGCGCGCCGCTATCCAATAGCCCGCGTGCGAGTGTCAGACTGCCGAGCGCGATGCCCAGATCACGGGTGGCGGCCTGAAGGAGCAACCCGGAATCGCTGAAATTGTATCCATCGACCCGATGGCCGCCATTCACACCCGCTGCGGCGAACCAGGTCGGCCAGTCTTCGCGGCGCTCGTCGTGAAGGAGTATCGCGGCAAAGAGATCGGCCGGCGACCGGACCCCGTGTCGTTCAATCAGCGCGGGGGTGGCAAGCGGTGTCAGGAATTCATCACAGATCGGTGTCGCCTCAATGCCCTCGGGGCGCCGGTCAGCGGGCCAGATTGTAACGAAGACCTCGCCAAGAAGCGGGTCGATGGGCGTATCTTCCGTGTGAAGCCAGATATTGTGTTCCGGGTGCAAGCCTTTGTACTGCGCCAGTTTCGGCAAGAGGACAGCCTCGGCGAATGACCGCGGCGAGGACACGATGATCTGATTGGGCTTCTTGTATTGCTCCAGTCGCCGCAACCCGTGGTCAAGAAGGTCAAGGCAATCGCGCACCGTCTGGATCAAATCGTTCCCTGCATCCGTAGTCACCGCGCCCCGGTGCAGCCGGTTGAAAAGCGGTTGTCCAAGCAGGTCCTCCAGCGATTTGACCTGATGGCTGACCGCGGACTGCGTCATCGACAGTTCATCCGCCGCACGGGTGAAACTATTCAGCCGCGCCGTCGCCTCAAAGGAAACGAGAGATCGGAGGGTTGGTCGATTTGGCATTAGCAAATTCGATTGAATTGATCAGATTTTTCCCGATTCAATGCAAAATACCCTTAGATTTAGACTTTCTGACGTCGGAATCATCAAAACACTATGAGTGTTATTTATCAATCGGGATTTTCATAACCCGCAAGTGACAGCTCGGAGGGGCGGATCCAATGACGACATCGACGATGCAAAAGGTGCGTATGCCGGCTGAGTGGGAAGCCCATAGCGGCTGCTGGATGGGCTGGCCGATCCATGGAATGTGGGGCAAGGATCGCGATGGTGTCGAGGCGGATTATGCCGCCGTCGCCCACGCAGTGCGCCGCTTTGAACCGGTATCCATGCTCGCCGACCCGTCGGTTGTCCAGCGGGCCCGGAATCTGCTCGGCGCGGACATTGACGTGATCGAAGCGCCCATGGACGATGCCTGGCTGCGCGACAGCGGCCCCACATTCGTGCGCACTGCGGCCGGAGAACTGGCGGGCATTTCCTGGCGATTCAACGGATGGGGCGGGGCAAACCCATCTTTCGACAAGGATGCGGCGCTCGCAGATATTGTGCTGCGCCAGGCGCGCGTTCCGATCATTCCCTCGGCCATGGCGATCGAGGGCGGCGCGATTGCTGTCGATGGTGCGGGCACGCTCCTCACGACCGAAACCGTCGTTCTCAATCCGAACCGGAACCCCGGCATGACCCGCGCCAAGGCGGAAGCGGAGTTTTCGCGCACGCTCGGCGTGACCAAGGTAATCTGGCTGCATGGCAACAAGGATGAATTCGGCACCGATGGCCATATCGACGGGATCGCCTGTTTCACCCGCCCGGGCGTGGTGCTTTTCGAGGAAAGCCATGAGCGCGCCGGCCGTTCGTATGAGACGGCGATGGCGAACCTGCGCGGCATCGAGGGCCAGACCGATGCTGCTGGCCGAAAGATCGAAATCCTACGCATGACTGATGCGCCGCCCCTGGATCGACAGGGCAAGGGCGATTGGGGGACATCGCGGTCCTACATCAATTTCTACGTCGCAAATGACGGGATCGTCATGCCGTCCTATGGCGTGCCAGAGGACGACGCGGCGCGCGACATCATCGCGGCCGCTTTCCCCGGGCGCGATATCGTTCAGGTGCCGATCCCCGTCCTTTGTACTGGCGGCGGTGGCATTCACTGCATCACGCAACAGCAGCCGCAGGTCTGACACGTCACTGTCGCGACAGACAACGACTTGACGACACCGAGGAAAAGAAAATGCAGAAAATCACTTTCACGATTGCCGCATCCCTGTTCGCCATTGCGAGTGCGGGCGTCTCAGCCCAGGAAAAGCTCTATATCTATAACTGGGCCGACTATTTCGGCGAAACGACGATCACCGACTTCGAGGCGGAGTTCGGGGTCGATGTCGTTTACGACACGTTCTCGTCCAACGATGTGCTGGAAACCAAGCTCCTGGCAGGGGGCAGTGGCTATGACGTTGTTTTTCCGTCGTCCGAGCGCGTCGGAAAGCAGATCGAGGCAGGGGCCTACCAGCCGCTCGACAAGTCGAAACTCACCAACCTTGGCAATGTCGACCGCCAGTTCCTGGGTGTCGCCGCATCCGTCGACCCGGGCAACAACTACACCGTACCATACACCTGGGGCACGCTCGGCATCTATGTCGACAACGCTGAAGTCGCCAGCCGGATGCCGGACGCACCGATCGACAGCTGGGAAATGATCTTCAACCCCGAGATCGTCGCGCACTTCGCCGATTGCGGGTTCTTCGTGCAGAACTCTTCGATCGAGCTGATACCGGCCGCGCTGACCTATCTGGGCCGTGAACCGGGCAGCGTTGCGGAGGAAGACCTTGATGCGGCAATGGACCTGCTCGACGGCATCCGTCCCTACCTTCTGCATTCCGACAATTCCCGGGTGATTTCAGATATCGCGACCGGCGAAACCTGCCTTGGTGTCGTCTATAACGGTGATGTCGGAATTGCTTACGTGCGGGCTGACGAAGGGGGTCGGGAACTCGACATCACCTATTCCGTCCCGAAGGAAGGAACAGACATGTTCATGGACGTCATGGCCATACCGGCCGATGCACCAAACCCGGATGCCGCGCACAAGTTCATCAACTACATCCTCCGCCCCAAGGTTGCCGCGGGCATCACCAATTACGTCTACTACGCCAACGCCAATGCGGCCGCCACCGACCTTGTCATCGAGGACATCCGCATGGACCCGGGAACCTATCCGCCCGCCGATCTTCGGACAAAGCTCTACGGCATCCCGAACTATCCGGTGGAGTTCGCTCGTGTCTTGAACCGCAAGTGGACCAGGTTGATGTCGAGGCAATAGCAATTCGGTTCCAGCGGTTTGCGCATTGTGCCTCGCGCTCAACGCCTCGAAAGGAATAGACCTCAGATCGTCGCCGGCCGCCAGGGTCTTTGCCACAATAGCCGGACAGCCGGTTTCTATCCTGATCGCAAGGCCGACTTTGATGCGCGCGAAAGTAAATCCCACTTCGTTGTTTCGCCCTACACCCACCGCGCGTTTTCCGATGTTGGGGCGCGCGAACGCATGGTGTAACAGTTTCGGATGGCGGTTTATTGCTGTTGCCAAGTTAGTGACTATGGATAAATATCGTAACCACCATGCAACATTATTCCGCCCTGTCGCTTTTTTGCCATGCCCTCGGCAGGCATCGGGGCTGGGCGCCGGTCTGGCGCCAGCCCGCCCTGAAGGACCGGTATCAGGCGATCATCGTTGGGGCAGGCGGGCATGGCCTTGCCGCGGCTTATTATCTGGCGAAGGAACACAGGATCACCGATGTCGCCGTCATGGAGGCCGGCTGGCTCGGCGGCGGCAATGTCGCGCGCAATACGGTCACGGTCCGCTCGAACTACATGCGCGACGAATCGATCCCCTTCTACGTGAAGTCTGTCGCGCTTTTCGACGGGCTGACACGCGGTCTGAACTTCAACATGATGCATTCCAAACGCACGATGATCGACGTGCTGCAGACCTGGGGCATGGTGCGCGACCGGCGGCGGCGGCGGCTCATCATGGATATCTACGGGTCGACTTATGAGGATATTTCGGTCGCCGAACTCCGTCGCCGGGTGCCAGCGCTGACCGGCGGCGGGCCGGAAAGCCGCCTGCCGATCCTTGGCGCGGCGGTCCATACCGATGCGGCCGTGAACCGGCATGACGCGGTTGCCTGGGGCTATGCCCGCGCCGCCGATGCGATGGGGGTCGATCTGCATCAGCAGACGCCGGTGACGAAACTCCTGCGTGGCGCGGACGGCGCCATCGCGGGGGTGGAGACACCGCGCGGCACGGTTCGGACGAAGACCGTGGCGCTGGCCGTTTCGGGGCATACGACTACGCTGACCGAAACGGCGGGCCTGCGCCTGCCACTGCGGACGATAAACCTCACGGCCTTCGTCTCCGAACCGGTGAAGCCGATCCTTGATGTCATCGTCAACTGCCCCGATCTCGGCGTCTATCTCAGCCAGTCCGACAAGGGCGAACTGGTGATCGGCGGGTCGACCGATCTCGGCCAGTCCTTCCGACGTGACATCAAGCAGGCGGTCTTCGAGGATACGGTCGCCGCGATGCTGGAGCTTTTCCCCGCCTTCGCGCGGCTGAAACTGATGCGGCAATGGGGCGGCCATCTCGACATGGCGCATGACGCGAGCCCGATCGTGTCCGCGACCGACATACCCGGTCTGATCGTCTCGGCCGGCTGGTGGGGCGGCTACAAGGCGATACCCGCAGGCGGGCACGGGCTTGCCCATCTCATCGCCACCGGCCGGCCCGATCACCTGACCGCGCCTTTTGGCCTCAACCGCTTCCGCAATCTCGACTTCGTGGTCGAGACCGGCACGACGACGGCGCGCTAGATCATGCTCGTCATCGCCTGCCCCTTCTGCGGCCCGAGGAACGAAAGCGAATTTGCCTATGGCGGCCCGGCGCTGGCCCCGCGCCCCGCCGACCCCGCGTCGGTCAGCGATGCCGCCTGGGTCGACTGGCTGACCGTGCCGCCCAATCCGATGGGTCCGGTCGAGGAACGCTGGCTCCATGCGCGGGGCTGCGGGGCCTGGCTGACCCTCAGCCGCCATACCGTGACGCATGAGATCACCGAGGTGCGCCTTGGCCGATAGCTCCCGCCGCCTGGCCAAGGGCGGTCGCATCGACCGGTCGCGCCCCCTGCGGTTCCGCTTCGACGGGCGCGATTATCTGGGCTACGCCGGCGATACGCTCGCCTCGGCGCTGCTGGCGAACGGGGTGGAGATCACCGCGCGGAGCTTCAAGTATCATCGCCCCCGGGGCATCATGGGCGCGGGCGTCGAGGAACCGGCGACACTTGTCGAGCTGACGGGCAACCTCGCTTCGGGCAACCGGCCCGCCACGACGGTCACGCTGACGGACGGGCTCGTCGCGCGGTCGGTGAATACCTGGCCCTCCGCGCGATGGGACCTTGGCGCGGTCAACCAGCTGATCGCGCGGCTGATCCCGGCGGGGTTTTACTACAAGACCTTCAAATGGCCAGACTGGCATCTTTATGAACCGTCGATCCGCCGCGCCGCCGGCCTCGCCGGTGCCCCGACCGAGCCACCGCAGGGCGCCTATGAGGCGCGCCATGCCCATGCCGATATCCTGATCGCCGGGGCGGGACCGGCCGGGCTGATGGCGGCCCTCGTCGCCGGGCGCGCCGGGGCGCGCGTGATGATCGCCGATGAGGGGACGGAGGCCGGCGGATCGCTTCTCAACCGGCGCCTGACGATTGACGGCCAGCCCGCAACGGCATGGGTCGCGGCGGCGGTGGCGGAACTGGCCGCGATGGAGAATGTCACCCATCTACAGAACGCCACCGTCTGGGGCTACCGCGAGCACAATCTGATGATGGTGCATGAACGCGCGCCCGCAAACCCGTCCCTGCTCGGCCGCGACTGGCGGGTGCGGGCGCGTCAGGTGATCACCGCTACCGGGGCCATCGAACGGATGATGGTCTTTGAAGGAAACGACCGGCCGGGCGTGATGCTCGCCTCGGCCGCACAGGCCTATGTCAACCGCTGGGCGGTCCGGCCCGGCCAAAGGGCGGTCATCTTCACCGACAATGACAGCGCCTATGCCGCTGCTGCCGACCTGGCGGAGGCGGGCGTCACCGTCGCGGCGATTGTCGATGCCCGCGCCACCGTTCCCGCCCATGCCGCCGCGCTTGTGCCCGGCATCGACATCCTTTCAGGAATAGCCGTGACGCAAGTCCACGGCCGCCGCCGGGTCCGCGCCGTGACACTTTCTCCCTGTGGCGTCGGTGGGACCCGGCGGCTAGATTGCGACCTTCTCGCCGTCTCTGGCGGATGGAACCCGGCGGTGCATCTTTACTCGCAATCCCGCAGCCGGATCGCGTGGAACGCGGAAATGGCGAGTTTTCTGCCCGCCGAACCGGCCCAGCCGGTCCATGCCGCGGGGGCGGCCAACGGCAAGATGGCGCTCGACCGGGCGCTGGCCGATGGTGCGGTGCAGGCCATCGCCGCGCTCCGCGCCTTCGGGCAAGAGGTTCAGCCGCCTGCCCTGCCCGCTGCCAGTGACACGCCCTACTCCGTTTCCCCGTTCTGGACCGCCCCGGGTGCGGGGGCGAAGAGCTTTCTCGACATCCAGAACGATGTGACGGTCGCCGATATCGAACTGGCCCTGCGCGAAGGCTATGCCAACATCGAACATGTCAAGCGCTACACGACCGGCGGCATGGGGATCGACCAGGGCAAGACCGGCAACGTGAACATCATCGGCGCGGTGGCCGAGCGGCAGGGAAAGACGCCCGATCAGGTCGGCGTTACCACTTTCCGACCGCCCTACACCCCGGTCGAG
This sequence comes from Paracoccaceae bacterium, assembly GCA_041397105.1. Lineage (GTDB taxonomy): Bacteria > Pseudomonadota > Alphaproteobacteria > Rhodobacterales > Rhodobacteraceae > Albidovulum. Next base: position 777,619 of record JAWKXJ010000003.1, on the reverse strand, counting down.
TTTGGTGCCATCGCAGGGCGCCGGGCGGGGCCGGTCGTCCTGCCTTACCGGCACACGCCCCTGACACAGTGGCACAAGGATCAGGGCGCGGTGATGTATGAGGCAGGCGCACGCTGGCGGCGGCCCGGCTACTACCCCCGCCCCGGCGAAAGCTTTCAGGATAGCGTGAACCGCGAGGCGCTGACGGTGCGCGAAGGTGTCGGCATCTATGACGGCGCGCCCTTGGGCAAATACGCGATCAAGGGGCCGGACGCGGCCACCTTCCTCGACTGGATCTATACGAGCGTGATGTCGACCCTGACCGCGGGCAATGGCCGCTATGGGCTGATGCTGACCGATGACGGGCTGATCTTCGACGATGGGGTCACCTTCCGGCTGGGCGACGACCGCTTCTTCATGTCGACATCGACCGGCAATGCCGATGCCGTCGGGCAGCATATGGAAAAACTCCTCCAGATCGAGCGGCCCGACTGGCGCGTCATGATCACCAATGTCACGAGCCAATGGGCCAATGCGACGATCTGCGGCCCGAAGGCGCGTGAGGTGGTCGCGGCTATGGGCGCCGATATCGACCTCACGCCCGACGCCTTTCCGTTCATGGCCATCCGCGACGGTCATGTCGCGGGCCTGCCCGCGCGCGTGGCCCGCGTGTCCTTCACGGGAGAGTTGTCCTACGAGGTGAATGTCCGCCCCCGCGACCTGCCTGCCTTATGGGCAGCCGCGATGGAGGCAGGCAGGCCCTTCGGCATTGCGCCCATCGGGTCGGAAGCGAACCATGTGCTCAGGGTCGAAAAGGGGTTCCTCTCGCTTGGCCACGAGGTTGACGGTACGGCCGACCCCTTTGACCTCGGCATGTCCTGGGTCATGTCGAAGAAGAAGTCCGACCATATTGGCAAACGGTCGGTCGAGTTGCGCCGCGCGCCAGGCAGGCCGCGCCGGGAACTCGTCGGGCTTCGTCCCATCGACCCCAACCGGCAATTGCCCGAAGGCGCCCCGCTGACACCCGGCGGGCGCAAGGAGGCGACCGAGGGCTTCGTGACCGCCTGTGTCTGGTCAGTCGTGGAAAACCGCTGGCTCGGCCTCGCGCTTCTGAGGGACGGTCGCGCCCGGATCGGGACGCGCGCCCATGTCCGCCTGCCGGGCGAGGTCATCGAGGTCGAGATATGCCCGCCCGTCTTCCACGACCCCAGGGGCGAAAGGTTGCGGTCCTGATGGCCTATGACGTCTCCATCACGCGCCTGCCGCTTTTCACCCTCTTCGACCTGAAGGGCGGGGCAGATGCGCTGCGGGCCTGGTGCGGCCCGGCCCTGCCGGCCCTGCCCGCGCGACCGACACGCGCCCTGACTGCCGCAGGCAGGACGGTCGTCTGGACCGGCCCCGACCACTGGCTGATGCGCGCGGACCTTGCCGAAGAGGCGGCGCTTTATACGGCCCTGCGCCCCGACGACGCGCCCGGCGACATTTCCATTGTCCAGGTCTCAGACACGCTTGTCTTCTTCGCGATCACCGGACCGGATGCGGGAGATGTCATGGCTGTCGCGACGCCCCTTGACCTGCATCCTGATCTCTTCCCGCCCGATGCCGCCTCCTGGAGCGAGGCCTTCGGCACAAAGGCCCTCATCCGCCCCATCGCGGACGGCTTCGAACTTGCCGTCGACCGCAGCTATGCCGATTGGGTCGAGGCGATGCTGGGGCGCACGGCTTCCTGAGGCGTCGCTTCGACGGCGATCATGCATTCCATCGGTCTCGAGAACCACATCGGGCCCGTGTCGCGGCAACGGTTCGGACAGGGTGTACGCGGCGCCTTCACTTCATCTTCGAACAGGTGGGCGCCATCCCAGCCCACTCGACCCCCGATCAGCCCTTCCCGACGACACATCTGGTGCTGGCAGACGAATGCGAACCAGTCTCCACAAGGACAGGATGGTTGTCCCTTAGCAGACTGGTAGCATCATCCTGCTGCAGTACTTCCCCACTCCTTCTTCTTTTTCTTCCTCGACCCCCTGTTAGCACCCCGAAGTAAGTCCGTAGCAACCCGGTAGCCGATGGGGCACGGGTTGGGGCATTCCGGGCAGCCAGGAGCTGCCAAGTCCCTAGTCCTGTCTGCTATCTCAGTAGGTGGCTGTGCTGCCAGTCCCCGGGCTAGCTGGTCTCGGCCTTTGGGGTCCCTGTTTACAGGGAATTAACAGGGAAATCGGCGTGTTTTGGGGTCGGTGTAGCGATTTTATCCCTGATTACTGGCGCCTTTTCAATGGCTTGTCAGCGATTTCCCTGCGGGCAAGAATAGGGAACTGAAATTACGTGATCAGGGAAGTTCGCAGGGAATAACAGGGTACGGTTCGGAGGAAACAGGGAACAGCTTGTCGACACTTCAGCCGCACGGTGCAGCTTTCGCAAATTTTCAGCTCAGACTTCTTTGGCAGATCAACCGTTCATGGTATGTTCCGATGTGACCGATTCCTTGAACGGGAAGAGGTGCGGTGAACACTCTCGCGAAAGGCGCCGCCGCTGAGGCCTGCCCCTGGACCGGGAATTCACCGCGGGAACAACCCGGAAGACCAAGGCTCCGCGATCCGGGCCAGTCCGAACGGACTCCCCCCAAAGTCCGCCCCATGTGACAAGGCAGCGGCACAATCTCCAGGAATGAGCGCTCGTCAAGGGCATCGAGCAACACGTCCGGTCGATCTGTTCCGGGCAGTCATTAAAGGAAGACAGGAATGTCTTACACGATCGAAGAGATCGCGGTGGGCGAAGAATACCCGCACCCATTCGAAGAAGCAGCTTTGCCAGATCGGCGAGAGTATGAGGACCCTCGGCTTCACCAACCCGGTGCTGATCGACGCGGCGAACACAATCCTCGCGGGCCACGGACGGGTCGCCAATGTGGATCGGCGGGACACAAACACCGCCATGAACTCGAACATGGCGGATTCGAGATTGGCACACTTGGTCGCGATGTTTCCTTGGGTTGCAGGAGATCGTCGTCAAGACGCAGATCGCGGTCTGGCGCGGGATACCGAAGTTCGGCGGGCGGACGGCAGCAAAGTTTCAAACCTGCTTCTCTGGCATCCGCACGATCAATCCGTCGATCTGCTCGGTTACCTTGAGCTGGCATGTCAGCCGCGATCGAGTCGGGTCGGGCTCATGGGCGAAGTCGAGCATATCCTCTTCCATCGAATCCTTCGTCGGAAGCCTGTCGACCCAATCCGGATCGACATAAACGTGGCAGGTCGAGCAGGCGCAGGCACCTCCGCAGTCGGCTTCGATGCCGGGAATGCCGTTGTCGCGGGCGCCTTCCATTACTGTCTGCCCGGGCGGCACGTCGACAATGTGTTCCCGGCCGCCAAACTCGATGTAGGTGATCTTGACCATGTTTCCTTTTCTTCCTTCAAGTCCGCAACGTGCTTACGGCTGCTGACCAGCGGGCGTGCTTCCCGTCAGTTTCAAGCATTCACGCGGTGGTTCCGGTCTCGCAGGCCTTCCGGTCAGGCGAAGCGGCGCGCCATGTATCGCAGGAAGTCCCAGATCGTTCCTTCTAGATCGTCGGGTGCGAGTGGGCCGCTTTGGAAGTACCGCGTGTTCTGCGCCTTCTGGAGCGTTTCCAGCTTGGCCCGGTCCTCGGCGTTGAAATCCTTGCAGAGCTGGACGTATTTGATCACTTCCAGGTCCTGCGGATCGGTCTTGAACCCCGCTACGCCCCAGCGGATCGCGACCTTGCCGACGCCGGCGGGGCGCAGGCAGAGGTAGAGCGTGTAATTCGCAGCGACCGCCACGACGAAGCTGGGGAAGATGTTGAAGAGCACGGTGTTGCGCTGCTCGTCCTCGGTCATGTCCTTGTGGAAGGGGCCACGCGGCGGAAAGGCTGGGTCATAATAGGACCGGTAGGCGGTCCAACGCTCCTCGCCCGGCACCTTCTTGCAGAGTTGCGTCGGCGTCATCGGCTGCAACGTCTTCGGATGGGTCGCGAAGAGGTGATAGCCCTCCATGAAGTTCTCGGTGAGGTTCTTCCAGTTGGTGTCCCAGACGCCCTCGTCCCTGAAGAGAAGATTGCGGTCCTCGTTGTGGTAGTTGTGCAGGATCGCGTCGAGCTTCGCGAGTTGCGGAGCGAGCGGCGAGGCCTGACCGCCGAGATTGACGAAAATGAAGTTGCTCCAGATCTCGGAGCGGAGCTGCGGCAGGCTGCATTTCTTCTTGTCGAAGCCCTTGACCTTACTCATCAAGGGCGCGGTCTTCAGGGCGCCGTCGAGGTCATAGGTCCAGGCGTGGTAGCCGCAGACGAAGCTGCGCCGGTTGCCCTTGCCCTCGGCCACAAGGTTTCCGCGATGGCGGCAGACGTTTGAGAGCACATGCACCGACCCGTCAGCGGCCCGCGAGACGATGAGTTGTTCGTCCACCAGTTCGGTCGTGAAATAGTCGCCCGGATTGGGGATCTCGCCGGTATGGCCAAGGCAGATCCATTCCTTGCGGAACAGCTCCTCCTTCTCCAGCTCAAGGAAATCGGCCGAGGTGTAGAATACGGGCGGCATGGTGCGGGCCTGGCTCGCATCGAGCGTGGCGATTTCACCCAGTTCCCTGCGGATGGTGTCGATGACCGGAGCGGTTGTTGCCTGAATATTCATCCTCGGGATCCCTAAACTGTGATCACAGTTTTGCTAGCATGACTTCCCCTCCGGCGCCAGTGGAATTTCGCGAATTGGTCAGGTGGCGAGGCCCGTCCGAGTGGTGACTTCGGTCCGCGGAATCTCCCGGCTGACAAGGCAGAGGTGATCGCCCGGCCGGACAATCGGATTGCGCCGGACGATGGAGACGATGCCGGTCTGGCCTGCCACGAATTCGGCCCTGACCTCGCCGAAATTGTGGATATCGTGAAGGGTCGCAAGGGGCGTGCCCTTGTCCACCTCCTGCCCGATCCGGACGCGAAAATCCGCAAGCCCGTGATGCCCGGCAGTGGCGAAACCGGCGGCGGCGCCTGCCTCGATGAAACGGGTCGGGCGGGGAGCAGGAAGGTCGCGGTTCTTCAGCAGGCCGAGATGAGCCAGCACCCGCAGCGTGCCGTCCCATCCCGCCGCGAGGGAACTGGGGGACAGGGTGCCCATGCCGCCGAGTTCGCAGGACAGGAAGCGCTTGCCGTGAAGATGGGCGGTTGTGTCGAAATCGCCACCGTTGCCGTCGATCGGGTGGACCATTGTGAAGGGGGCGCCGAAGGCTTCGGCCAGCGCGAGGTTCGCCGCGTTCAGCGCAGTGTCGGGGCCAAGGCAGAGGAACCCGCAATCGACATACTGCGTGGCTGTCCCGCCGGAATGAAAATCGAGAACCGCGTCGGCGCGGGGCAGGATATGGGCGGTGACGAAGGCGGCGATGGCGCCGGTCGGGCCCGTCGCCGGATCGCCCGGAAAGGACCGGTTCATGTTGCCGCCATCGAGCGGCGATGTGCGCGCCCGAGCGCCCACAGCAGGGGTGTTCAGCGCGGGAAGCAGGATGAGACGCCCACGCAGTTGCTCAGGCGTCGTATTTCGCATCAGCCGGTGCAGGATCACCTGGCCTTCATATTCGTCGCCGTGATTGCCGGCGGTCAGCAGGACCGTGGGCCCGTCCGACCCCGCGATCACGCCGACCGGCACCCGGACCGAGGAAAAGGCGAGGTCGTCGCTGGAATGGGCGAGGTCGAGAAAGCCCGTGCGCCTGCCGGGGCTGTCGAAGTCGAAACTGGTCCGTACCGGTCCATGGGATGGCATTGCGTCACCTTTGCCTTTCAGTCGAGCGCCGCCACGAGCCGCCGCCGTTCTGCCACCGCCTCGTCCAGCCAGTCGGTCCGCATTTCCGGGACCGAGTTCAGAAGGACCTGCGTGTATTCGTGACAGGGCGGCGTCAGCACTTCGTTAACCGGTCCCTGCGCCACGATCCGACCGTGCCGCATCACCGCGATGCGTTCGGATATCTTCGAGACGGTCGCGATGTCATGGGTGATGAACATGTAGCTGACGCCAAGCTCCTCCTGCAGGTCCTCAAGGAGATCGAGGATCTGCTGTGCGACGATGGTGTCGAGCGCCGAGGTGATTTCATCGCAGATGATCAGCCGTGGTTCGGCAGCCAGTGCACGGGCGAGGTTCACGCGCTGACGCTGGCCGCCGGAAAGTTCCGGCGGGAACCGCCAGGCGAAGTTGGTCGGAAGGTCGACGCGTTCCAGAAGCCTTGCCACCTCGCGCGTGGCCTCGGACTGGCTCAGGCCGCGATAGAACATCATCGGTCGGCCGAGGATCTTGTTCAGCCGCTGGCGCGGATTGAGCGCGACATCGGCCATCTGGAAGGCGAACTGAATCTGGCGCAGCTCCTCGCGGCTGCGCTGGCTGACGCTGGGCGCAAGCTGCTTGCCGTCGAGATAGACGCCGCCCTGTTTCGCGCCCATGAGACCCGAGATCAGCCTGCCGAGCGTCGTCTTGCCCGAGCCGGATTCACCGATCACGCCGACGGTTTCGCCAGCGCTGATCGTAAGGTTGATGTCGCGCAGCGCGATGATGTCCTGCGCGGGTCCGTAACCTGCTGTGACGTTCCGTACCTCCAGCAGCGGCGGCTCTTTGGCCCCAAGGGCGGGGGGTGCGTGGATTTCCTCGGGCATCAGATGTGCGGCGGCCATCAGCGCCTTTGTGTAGTCGTGCTGCGGGTTGCGGATGATCTGTTCGGTGGGGCCGTATTCGACCATCTTGCCGTCTTTCAGAACAAGGATATGGTCGGCCACCTGCGCCACCAGCGACAGGTCATGAGTGACATAGATCGCCGCCGTTTCATTGTCGGCGATGAGCTTTTTGAAGGAATATAGGACCTCGATCTGGGTCGTCACATCGAGTGCGGTTGTCGGTTCATCGAGGATCAGAAGGCGGGGGTCGCTGATCATCGCCATGGCGGCCATTAGCCGCTGCAACTGTCCGCCCGAAACCTGATGGGGATAGCGCTTGCCGATGCTCTCCGGCTCCGGCAGTTCCAGATCGCGGTAAAGCCGCGCGGCTTTGGCCAGCGCCTGATCCCGCGTCATGGTGCCGGTAATGACCGGGATTTCGGTCACCTGCGCGTCGATCGTCATGGCGCCGTTGAACGAGGCGGCGGCGGATTGCGCCACATAGGTGATGTCCTTGCCGCGCAGGTCCTGAAGCGCGGGCAGGTCGAGGTCGAGAACGCTGGTTCCGCCAAGTTGAACCGTGCCGCCGATGATGTGGCAGCCGGGCCTTGTATAGCCCATGCAGGCCAGCGAGATCGTTGTCTTTCCCGACCCGCTTTCTCCGATCAGCGCGATCACCTCGCCCGGCTGCACATCGAAAGAAATGTTATCGACGATCTTGAATTCGCGGCCCTTCTTGTCGCGGACCGAAACGTCGAGATTGCGGACTTCGAGGAGCGGCGCGGTCATCTCATATCTCATCGGGCAGTTTCGCGCTGGAGCGTTGCAGCAGCCAGTCGACGAGGACATTCATGGAAATTGCGATCAGCGCGATGCCGAAGGCTGGGTAGAGCGTGGTGTATTCGCCATAGAGGATCGCCTGCATATTCTCCTTCACCATCACGCCGAGGTCCGATTGCGGCGGCTGGACGCCGAGGCCGAGGAAGCTGAGGGCCGAAATGAACAGGATCGCGTAGGTGAAGCGGATGCCGAATTCGGCGGCAAGCGGCGTCAGCGCATTTGGCAATACTTCGTGCCAGACGATCCAGCCCTTGCCTTCACCCCTCACGATGGCGGCCTCGACATAGTCCATCACCATGATGTTTACCGCGAGCGCCCGCGCAACGCGGTAAACCCGCGTCATGTCGATGAAGGCGATCGTGAAGACAAGGACGACGAAGGAAGAGCCAAGCGAGTTGATGACGATGAGCGCCAGCATCAGCGCCGGAAAGCTCAGCATCGCATCGTTCAGGCGGCTCATCCAGTCGTCCACGCGGCCCCCGAAGGCTGCGGCGAGAAAGCCGAGGCCGACGCCCGCGAAGAAGGACAGGAAGGTGATGATGAGCGCGAGGAAAAGCGTGATCCGCACCCCGTAGATCAGCCGCGACAGCACATCGCGGCCGAGGTAGTCGCTGCCCAGCCACATCTCGGCATTCGGGCTGGAAAAGCTTTCGTTTGTCAGGATCTCGGCCTCATCGTAAGGCGAAATCCAGGGGGCGAAGGCGCCGACAAGAATGACGGCGATCAGAAAGAGAAGGCAGAGCGCGACACCGGGTGTCAGATCCCCGACCGCCTCGCGCAACTCGCCCCGCCATGTCCGCGCGCGGTCGGTCATTTCTTGTACCTCACACGGGGGTTGGCGAGAATCGACAGGATGTCGGCGGTGATGTTCAGCAGCACGTAGAACGAGCAGAAGATCATCGCGCAGGTCTGGACGATGGGCACGTCCCGGTTGGTGACACCTTCCACCATGTAGCGGCCGAGGCCCGGGAAGTTGAACAGGGTCTCGATCACCACCACGCCGCTGACGAGATAGGCGAGGTTCAGCGCCACCACGTTGATGATCGGGCCGAGCGCGTTGGGCAAAGCGTGACGCAGCAGCAGGCGGCGGCGGGGAACGCCCTTGAGGATCGCCATTTCGATCGCGGGGCTGGAGAGCACGTTCAGCACGGCAGAACGCGTCATCCGTACCATATGGGCGAGAATGGTGAAGGTCAGGCCAGCCACGGGCAGGATAAGCACCCGTATCCAGTCCAGCAGACTGTATCCCGGACGGATCGAAGCAATGGCGGGCAGCCAGCCGAGCTTGACCGCGAAGATTGTCACCAGCACGACCGCGACGAGGAAATCGGGAAAGGAAATGAGCGCGAGCGAGGTCGCGGTGATAATTCGGTCGACCAGACCGCCGGGCCGGACCGCCGCCCAGAGGCCGAGCAGGACAGAAAGCGGTACCGCGATAAGCGCGGTGCAGAAGGCGAGGATGACCGTATTCAAGAGCCGGCGCGACACTTCGGTGCCGATATCGGCGCCATTGGCGAGAGACGTGCCGAAATCGCCGGTCAGGAAATTGGTGAGCCAGACGACATAGCGCACATGCAAGGGTTCGTTCAGGCCCAGCCTTTCGCGGATATGCGCGACGGATTCGGGGGTCGCGGCCTGACCGAGAATGGCATGGGCAACATCGCCCGGCAGAATCTCGGTGCCGACGAAAACGAGTACGGAAACGAACAGCATCGTCAGCAGTCCAAGGATGAGCCTCTTGGCGAGGATCTCCGTCAAGCTCATGCCAGGTTCCTTCGCGCGCGGTCGCGGCTGCCGGTGTTTCCACCTCAACTGTGATCACAGAAATGTCAAAAGGCAAGGCAAACTTTAGCCGGGCTGGACCGCGAGGCAAGGCATCTGGCGATAGGGCGCCCTACACCCCGGATTGCATTCGGATCTGGTGATGCCCGCCCAGCGGGCGGCGGCCAACACTCGTGCACGGCCTGCGCCTAATGCAACAGGAGTGCCGGGTGTTGTCACTTGATTTTGGACCCGTTCTGTGATCACAGTTTCGAGATTGGGAACAGGAAAAGCCGTTCAACAGCGGCACCACAGGATCGCGCCCGGCCGGTGCTTTCCGACCAACAGCGGAGAAACGCCATGTCTGATGACAAGTTCAACGACTATCTCCTGCGCCAGTATTTGGCGAACAGGATCTCGCGGCGCCGGTTCATGGGCACACTGGCCGCAGCGGGCGCATCAGCCACCGTGATTGACGGGCTATTGGCGAAGCGCGCCCATGCGCAGACACCGAAGAAGGGCGGGCGGCTTGTCGTCGGCATTGAGGCCGCGCAGGCGCAGGACAGCCTCGATCCGCTGTCCTATTACAGCACCGCAAACTTCCTGATGGCATTCTCGACGAACGAGAACCTCGTCACGCGTGACGCCGATCTGCAACCGGCCCCGTGGCTTGCCACTTCGTGGGAGACGAACGAGGATGCCTCGTCTTGGGTCTTCAATCTGCGGCAGGGTGTGACCTTCCATGACGGCGCGCCGATGGAGGCAGAGGACGTCATCTATTCGATGCAGCGCCACTACCGCGAAGGATCTGAGGCGCCATCGAAATCCTATATGAGCCAGATCAAGGATATCGAGAAACTGGACACGCATCAGGTGCGCTTCAACCTGCAGGCTCCGAATGCCGACTTCCCGATGGTTCTGTCCGACACGCGCGTGCATGTGACCAAGCGCGACCTTGAGGACTTCACCGGCACGCCGCCGGGCACTGGCCCCTTCAAGGTCGTCGAGTTCACGCCGGGCAGCCGTTATGTTTTTGCGGCGAACGAGAACTACTGGGGCGAAGGCCCCTACGTGGACGAGCTGGAATTCATCGGCATTCCCGACAACACGGCCCGGATCAACGCGCTGATTACAGGCGACATCAATGTCCTGTTGCAGCTTGACCAGAAGGCGACGCGGCTGATCGAAAACTCGGGCGTCGGCTATGTCGTGGACGCGCCCTCCGGCGCCTTCATCAACCTCGCGCTGATGCTGGACCGGGCGCCGACGAACGATCCCGATTTCCGGATGGCGATGAAATATGCCATCGACCGGCCCGGCATCGTCGACAACATCTTCAAGGGGCTCGGCACCATCGGCAACGACCATCCGATCGCGCCGATCGATCCCTATTACAACGCCAATATCCCGCAGCGCGAATACGATCCCGACAAGGCCAATTTCCATATCAAGAAGGCCGGGCTGGAAAACACGCCGATCGACTTCTACGGCTCGGACGTGGCAGGGACCGGGGCGCTGGCCGCGGCTCAGCATGTGCAGCAGAGCGCCAAGGCGGCGGGCATAAACCTGAATGTCATCAACCCGCCTGCCGACAGCTTCTGGTCCGCCGTCTGGATCCAGCAGCCGATGATCACTTCAGGCTGGGATGCGCGTCCGGTGCCCGACCTGATCTTCTCGATCGCCTTCTCCAACACGTCGGACTGGAATGAGACGCTTTGGAACAACGAGCGGTTCGAGAAACTTTTGGTCGAGGCACGCTCGGTCACCGATTTCGCCAAGCGCAAGGAGATGTACGACGAGATGCAGCTGATGCTGCATGACGACGGAGGCCATATCACGCTCGGCTTCCGCAACTATGTCGATGCGGCCCGGAGCGAGGTTCAGGGCATCGTGCCGCACGGGTCGGGGCCGCTTGGCTTCTACCAGTTCCAACGCACGGCCTGGATCGACGCCTGACCAAGGTCACTCACGCCCCGGGCTGGCGGTTTCCGCCGGCCCGCTGTCTTCACTTCAGGGTGACATCCCATGGTGCGCAGGCCGCGCGAACGACACCGGGACGGCGGGGGCACCCCTGGTGCCCGGCCCCCGCGCCGGAATCGCCTGACCTCGATCGACGCTAAGGGCGCCGAGGCGATCCTCGATGGCGTGCTGGAGGTGCTGGCCCGGGTCGGCATGCTGGTCGAGGATGACGAGGCCCGTGCATTGCTTTTGGTGGCCGGGTGTCGCGAGGCCGGGGACCGCCTCCTTTATCCCCCCGACACGGTACGCCGGGCGCTGGAACCCATCCCCAAGGCGATCCGCTTCTTCGACCAGAACGGCGATCCGGCCTTTGCCACCGACGACGCCGTGGCGCGGTTCGGAACGGCGGTGAACTGCGTGCAGGTCCTCGACCCGCGAACCGGCGACTACCGGCCCTGCCTTCTCTCGGACATCGCCGATCACGGCCGGGTGCAGGAGGCATTGCCCCATATCGATATGGCTGCCGCACTAGGCTATCCGAGCGATGTCGACCCCGCGACCGAAGCGGTCGAGAGCGCAAGGGCACTGATGGATGCGACGCGAAAGCCAGTCTTCTTCACCGGCCATGACGAACACGGCGTGCGCCTGATCTGGGAAGAGATGGCCAAGCGCGCAGGCGGCATGGGCAACCTCGCCGACAAGCCCTTCGGGCTGGACCTGATCGGCCCGATCTCGCCCCTGAAGCTGGGGGGAGAGACCTGCCAGCGGCTCTTGATGGCGGCGCGGCTGAACCTTCCCGTGGTCTGCTATCCCGCGATCTTTCCCGGCATGGCCTGCCCGCTGACTCTCGCGGGGGCGATCGCGCAGGCAACCGCTGAATCTCTCGCCGGGATCGTCATCAGCCAGTTGGCCGCGCCCGGTGCGCCGGTGATGTCGGGGGCCTCGGTGATGCCGATGGACATGCGCCGGGCCGACATGGCCATCGGCTCGCCCGAATACACGCTCGCGGGGCTGGGCGCGGCGGATGTGTTCGCCCATCTCGGTATTCCGTGCTGGGTCGGTTCGGGTTGCACCGACGCACACGCGATCGGACCGCAGGCTCTGGCCGAGGCCAGTGCCAGCCTGCATGGCACATGTCTGGCGGGCACGGCGCTGACCCACAATCTGGGCGTCCTGTCGAGCGGGCGGACCGGGTCGATGGAAATGCTCGTGGCCTGCGATGAACTGGCGGCGATGGCCAGCCGCTTCGGCGCCGGGATCGAGGTCAGCCCCGACACGATTGCGACCGAGGTCATCGCCCGCGCCGCGCCGGACAATTCCTTCCTGACCGATCCCCATACGCTGGAGCGCTACGCGACAGAGATGTGGATCCCCGGGCTTTTCCGCCGCGAGGGGATCGAAAACTGGACCGCGGCAGGGCGGCCCGATCTTCGGTCGCACTTGCGGGAAAAGACACTTGACCTTCTGGAGGATGCCTGACTTGGCCGACTACACGCTCTATTGCGCGCCCGATACCTATGCGATGGGCGCCCACGCGGTGCTGGAAGAGGTCGGCGCTGATTACGCCGTACATTGGGTTCATATCTTCACCGATACGCCCGATCCCGACTTCCTCGCGGCCAGCCCGCATTGCCGGACGCCCGCCCTCAAGGGCCCCGACGGCACCGTCTTTGAAACCGGGGCAGTGGCGCTTTATGTGGCCGAGCGTCATCCGGGTGCCGGGCTTGTCATTCCGCCGGGCGATCCGAGGCGCGGCGCATTCTTGCAATGGTTCCACTATCTGGCGACGACACTGCAACCCGATGTGATCATCCAGTATCACCCGGAATTCTACCACGGCGAACCCGATCGGCAGGAGGCACTCAAGGCCGCGTCGATGCGGCGTCTGGAAGGGGTCTGGGACACGCTTGACCGCGCGCTTTCGCAGGGTCCGTTCTTCTTTGGCGCGCGGCCCGCCGTGCCGGACTTCCTCCTCGCGCTGCAAACCGTCTGGGACGTGATCTTTCCGGATGGCGACATCACCCGCTGGCCCAACATCACCCGCCATCGCGCCGCCGTCTGCGCCCGCCCTGCCGTGCAAAGGATACGCGCCGCGCATGAGGCGGAATTTGCAAGGCGACGGGCGGCGGGGGTGTGAGCGACGTCAATCCCGCTGTGGCGCAGGCGCGCCGGCCAGCCCGATCGTGTCGCCTAGCCGGATGCCGAGGCCATTGGTGATCCGCGCCCAATAGGCGAAAGAGGCGGCGATCTGGACGATGTAGGAAATCGCCTTGTCGTCAAAACCCGCCTGACGCAATGCGGCGATGTCCGCTTCGCTCATCGCTCCGGGATCGAGCGACAGCTTGCGGGTGTAGCGCAGGGCCGCACGGGTCGCATCGTCCGTCTCGGGCCCGTCCCAGCCGCCGCCCTCCAAAGCCGCGACAAGGCGGCGCGCCTCATCTGCGTCGGGGTGGTAGTGGCGGACATTGTCGCCGTGATTGGTCGCAGCATAGGGCGAACCACAGAGCACCGCCACATAGGTCGCGACCAGTTCGGCGAGCCATGGCTGAAGCGGATTGTCGGGATTATGAAGCACGGCAAGGTAATGCGCGTCGGCGGGCCTGATCGCGGCGGGCGTCTGCGACATGGCGAGGTAGAGGTTTTCCACATGTCCGTCACTGCCACGGACGGCGTCATAGGCGTCGGCCAAGTCGCCCGTCGCCGCCTCTTCGTCGATCACCTCGACCCAGGCTATCTGCTTCTCGCCGTCCATCTTGTCACTGTCACAGTCCAATATCGTTCAGCACGGAGGCGTTCAGCACCGCCCGCTCCCGAGGCCCCATCATCGCCTGTATCTCGGGCCTGTCGAGGAAAATGAAACGGCCCTGGTCCCACAGCACCGCGTCATCGAAGGTTATGGTTAGGTCCATCAGATGAAAGGCCGCATCGCCGGGGTCGTTGCCGGCGGCATGCATATGGGTGTAGCGCGGCGAACCATAGGCGACCGTGCCCCAGCGTTCGAGATCGGCATAAGGATCGCCCCGGAAATAGGTGCCGGGATTGATGCCGGTATGCCAGGAATTGATCCGGAACGGATCGCCGCCGGTCAGCGCGGCGGCGCGTTCAAGTTGTGCCGTGAGCCGTTTGACGAGTGGTTCCGGCCCGTCGAACCCCACCATGCGCGACGCCTTCACGTTCGCCATGATCGGTGTATCGAGGATAAGAACGCTGTCCTCATAGGCGCGGGTGGAGGACGAAGTTACGAAATGCCGGATCGAAAGCTGGCCCTCCATCTCGTGACAGAGGACCGGCGGGAAGATCATGACCGGGAACAGCTCCAATGCGAAATCGGCGACCGCATCCGCGCGCCCCGGCCTGATCCGGCTGATCAGATCGGTGCCGCAGGCGCCGGTGATCCGGCATTCGCGGGCGTTCAGGATCACGTCGAGCAGTGCATCATGGACCCGTTTCATCACCCTGAAATCGGCGGTGGCGAAGGGGGCGGCCAGGTAACCAGGATCGAGTGAATAGGTCATCACCGCCCGCGCCTTGCCTTCGGGCAGTGAAAACCGCACCTGATCGCCGAGGCGCGAGAAGAAGATGGTGCGGTCGGCGCGTGCCATGGCAGCGCGCACGTCGGCGGGAAACCGGGTGGCGTCGGCCACCGGCTCGGCCATGATCACCTCAGGGTCCAGTCCGAGGCTGCGCGCGACCTTAGCCACGGCCGGGCAGAGCGCAGGATCGAAATAGAGGTTCTGACCCGTTTCCCCGACCAGTAGCACCCGATCCCCGGCTTTCGCACCGGCGGCACCTTCCAGAAGGTTGCGGGCACCCTGTTCAAGGTCGTCGAGCGAGACAGCCACCATAGTTTCCACCCCTGATGCAGGATCGCTATCGGGAAAATGCGCATACTGTGATCTCAGATCAATCGCATTCTCTTTCTTGCCATGCAAGAGCAAAGACGGTAACTGTGATCACAGTTTCAGGCGTTCGGAGCGATGTCAGCCATGGCCTATTCGGGACTGTCTGTCCTCGCCCATGCGGCAGCGGGAAACAGGCACTGGCCTTCGGCGTTCCCTGCACCCGATCTGCGCCCGTCCTATGACATCGTGATCATCGGCGGCGGCGGGCACGGGCTGGCCACCGCGCATTATCTGGCTGCCAATCACGGCATCACCAATGTCGCGGTGATCGAGGCCGGGTGGGTCGGTGGCGGCAACACCGCGCGGAACACCACCATCGTGCGCTCGGACTATCTGCTGAACGCGAGCTTCGGGCTGAAGAATTTCGCGCTCGGTCTCTGGGCCGACCTGTCGCGCGACCTGAACTTCAACCTGATGTATGAGCCGCGCGGTTACGTGGACCTCGCCCATTCCGATGGCGAGCTTGAGCATTTCACTCTGCGAGCCAATGCGATGCGGCTTCGTGGGGCCGGGGCCGCGATCCTGACCGGCGCGGCCTTGCAGGAGCGGGTGCCTCAACTTGACCTGACCGGCGGCAAACGGTTCCCGGTCGCGGGCGCGCTGGTGCAGGAGGCGGGCGGCGTGGTGCGGCACGACGCGGTGGCCTGGGGGCTGGCGCGCAAAGCGTCGGCGGCAGGCATACATATCGTCCAGAATTGCCCCGCAACCGGCTTCGTGATCGAAAGCGGCCGCCTTGCCGCGGTCGAAACCCCGCTTGGCCGCATTGCCTGCGGGCAGGCGCTGATCTCGGTCGCGGGTGCAAGCGGCGCGGTCGCCGCCATGGCCGGGATCGAGCTGCCGCTTCAGGCCATCAATGTGCAGGCCTGTGTGACCGAGCCGGTGAAGCCTGCGCTGGATGTGGTGGTGAACTACAATGCCGGGCTCAGCTATGTTAGCCAGACCGCCAAGGGGGAGTTCGTCTTGGGCGGTGCCACGGACGGCTATGTCTCGCATGCCCGGCGGGGCAGCTTCGCGCGGATCGAGGACGCGCTTGCGCGGGCGGTGCAGATCCTGCCCTTCCTGTCGCGTCTCAGGCTGATGCGGCACTGGTCGGGCACGGCGGATATCCCGATGGATGGCAACGCCATCGTCGGGCGAACGCCGGTCGAGGGGCTGATGATCAATGCCGGATGGGGCTATGCCGGGTTCAAGGCGACGCCCGCCACTGGCTGGTGCCTCGCCGAGCTTCTGGCCACGGGCAGGGTGCCGGTTCTGCTCGCCCCCTTCGCGCTCGACCGGTTCGAGACCGGCGCCGAGGTGGATGATGCGGGCATCGGCCCCTATCCGTGGCTGCATTGAGGGCCAAGGATGCTGGTGATCCCCTGTCCACATTGCGGCCCGAGAGACGAAGGCGAATTCGACCATGGCGGTCCGGTCCGGACGCTGCCTGCGCTTGACGGGGCTGCGAGCGCGGCCGACTGGCAGCGAGCGCTGCATCTGCCTGCGGCGGACCCCGGACCAATGCGCCAGTTGTGGTTCCACCGCAGCGGCTGCGAGACGTGGGTGGAGGTGACACGCGACCCTTCGACCCACTGCATCTCCGCTGCCCGGCCCGCAGGCGCGGCAGGCGGTGGCTCATGAGCCGCCTGAGAGCAGGCGGCATGATCGACCGCAACACCGTGATCGGGTTCACCTTCGATGGTGCGGCCATGACCGGCCATCCGGGCGACACGCTCGCCTCTGCGCTTCTGGCCAACGGACGGCATCTGGTGGCGCGGTCGCTGAAATACCACCGGCCGCGCGGCATCCTGTCGGCGGGGCTTGAGGAGCCTTGCGCACTGGTCACCGTCACGGATGCAACGGGTGCGACGCCGAACCTGAAGGCGACCGAAGTGCCGTTGACCGAGGGGCTGGCCGTGACCAGCCAGAACAACTGGCCCCGGTTGGACCGCGATGCCGGGGCGCTGTTGCAGGCGGGCGGTGCAGCGCTTGCGGCGGGGTTCTACTATAAGACCTTCATGTGGCCCCGGAACGCCTGGCACCGGACCTATGCCCGCCACATCCGCCGGATGGCCGGGCATGGGCAGGTTGATCCGACCCCGGACGGTGCGCTTTACGACAAGCGTCGGCGGCATTGTGACCTTCTGGTAATCGGCGGCGGGGCGGCGGGGTTGTCAGCGGCGCTGACGGCGGCGCAATCGGGCGCGACTGCGGTGCTGATCGAACAGGATTTCCGGCTGGGCGGGGCGCTCCTGTCGAGCCGGGAGAGCGTGCAGGGCCTTGCCGCCGCCGAATGGGCCGAGGATGCGGCATCGGCCCTTGGCGAATTGTCGAATGTCACGGTCATGTGCCGGACACTGGCCTTCGGGCAGTACGATCACGGACTCATTCAGGCTGTGGAGACCCTTTCGCCTTCCAGCGCCGCGCGGGCGATCCTTTGGACGATCCGCGCCCGCCGCATTCTTCTGGCCAGCGGCGCCATAGAGCGCCCCATCGTCTTTCCCGGCAATGACCGGCCCGGCATCATGCTTGCCGGGGCGGCGCGCCTTTATGTCCGCCGCTTCGCCGTTGCCCCCGGCCGCCGCGCCGTGGTCGCGGTCGCCGATCCCGGTGAGCGTACGGATACGCTCGCGGCTCTTGACGAGGCGGGGATCGAAACCGCGGCGGTGCTGGCACCGGGCGACACACTTGTGGGCACGTCGGGGCGACTGCATCTGACGGGCCTTCGTTGGCGTGACGCAAGCGGCAAGCGTCACAGCACGAGGTGCGACCTGCTCTGCGTTTCGGCGGGCTGGACGCCCGCCGCGCATCTGGCCGCGCAGACGGGCGACGGTCTTGTCTTCGATGCCGGAACTCGGAGCCTCCTGCCCGGTGCGGGCAAGGGTGCCCTTCGCCTCGTCGGCGGCGCGCGCGGCGTTCTCGGCCTCGCGGACTGCGTTGCCGACGGCAAGGCCGCCGCGCATGAGGTCATGGCCGAGATGGAGATGCACAAGCATCTTGACCTGCCTCGGCCCGATCCGACACCCGCGCCGGAGGGCGCATTTGCGGCTGGAAAAGGCAAGGCCTTTGTCGATCTGCAAAACGACGTCACCCGCGCCGATATCGCGCTGGCCGGGCGCGAAGGCTATCGGCATATCGAGCTGACCAAGCGCTACACGACGCTGGGCATGGGCACCGATCAGGGCAAGACGAGCTGGACGAACGGCATTCTGGAAATGGCGGCGCTGACCGGCAGCGATCCGACCGGGATCGGTCACACCACCTACCGCCCGCCCTATTCCCCGGTTTCGATCGGGGCGCTGGTCGGGGCAGAGACCGGCATGCAGATGACCCCGGTTCGGCGAACGCCGTTCCATGCCGGGTTCGAGCGCCTCGGCTGTGCCTTCCAGGCCTCGGGCGACTGGCTTTATCCGCGCTACTTCCCGCGTGACGGCGAATGCATGGCCGAGGCCACCGCGCGGGAATGCCGGGCGGTGCGCGGCGGGCTCGGCTGCGTCGACATGTCGACGCTCGGCAAGTTCGACATTCAGGAGGCCGACGCGGCGGAGTTCCTGTCGCGCCTTTACTGCAACGACCTGTCGGGTCTCCGCCCCGGCCGGGTGCGTTATGCGCTGATGCTGCGCGAGGATGGGTATGTCTTCGATGACGGGATCGTCGCGCAACTGGGTGAGGCGCATTACCTCGTCACCGCCACGACCGCGCGGGCGGCATCGGTCTGGCGGCACATGACGAAATGCGCCGCCGTCGACTGGCCCGCGCTTGACGTGACGCTGACCGAGGTGAGCGACCACTGGGCCGCCATGGCCATCGCGGGGCCGGAGGCGCGCAAGCTGCTGCTGGC
The DNA here is from genome assembly GCA_041397105.1 of Paracoccaceae bacterium. Lineage (GTDB taxonomy): Bacteria > Pseudomonadota > Alphaproteobacteria > Rhodobacterales > Rhodobacteraceae > Albidovulum. The sequence continues at coordinate 758,724 of JAWKXJ010000003.1, read as the reverse complement.
GCTCGCCCCGGATTTTGACGCACGCCGCGAGGCGTTTCCCTTTGCCGCCGTGCGGGAGGGCACGTTGGGCGGTGACCTGCCGGTGCGGGTCTTTTCCGTCAGCTTCTCGGGTGAGGTGAGTTTCGAGATCAACACGCCAGCCGGTTATGCCGGGGAGTTGCTGGACCGGGTCATGGAGAAGGGCGCGGAGTGGCAGATCACGCCCTATGGGCTGGAAGCACTGGATGTCCTGCGGATCGAGAAGGGGCATCTTTCGGTCGGGACCGAGATCGACGGGCGGCGGGTGCCGGGGGATCTGGGGTTGGGGCGGATGGTGTCGGCGAAGAAGGATTTCATTGGCCGTGCGCTTCTGTCCCGTCCCGCACTGCAGGCGGCGGGGAGGGAGCAGTTCGTCGGCCTCGTTCCCGAGGATGGTATGACACCGATCCCTTATGGCGCGCTGCTGTGTGTCGAAGCACTGGACGATACCGGCCGGGCGGAAGCCTCAGGCCATCTGACGGCGTCGGTTCAAAGCCCCACGCTCGACCATCCCATTGCGCTTGCCTTCCTCAAGGACGGAGGCAACCGGATGGGTGAGGTGCTTTGGGCCCATTCGCCGGTCGCCGGGCAATCCGTGCGCGTCCGCGTCACGCCCGCCTGTGCCTACGATCCGAAGGGGGAGCGGCTTCATGGCTGATCCAGTGATCCCGCGCCCCGCCACCGATGCCGCGGGCTTCCTGCCCGGACCGCTCGGCCTCAGGCTCGACGAGGAGTATCTGCCGCTCACCGCGCTTGCCGGTCGGTCGGACGCGCTTGACCGGATGGTGCCCCTCGGCGCGGTTCGCCAGCGGGACGGCACGCTTCTGTTGCGCTTCACGCCTGATCGCGTCCTTGCCTCCGGCCCGTTGCCCGACGGTCCCTTCACAGCGGTAGAGATTGGCCAGGGCCTGACCCGTTTCCGGCTGCGCGGCGTGGAAGCGCTGCATTTCCTCGGTTTCTATACGAGCGCCGACCTTCATGCCGCCACCATCCGCCGGGCGGGGGCGATCCGCACCCGGCTCAACCACTACGATATCGCGCTCTGGTGGCCGACGACGCGGGATGTGAATATCCTCGTCGACAGGTCGCGTGGCCAGTCCTTTGCCGATCACCTGCGGGCCCTGGCGCTGCGCCACGATCCTGCAGACCCGTCCTTAACCCCGCGCCCGGTGGCCCCGGACGCGCCTGACAGAAGAGGCTGATCATGTATCTTCGCAACACCTGGTATGTCGCCGCCTGGGATCATGAGGTCACCCGCGATCCGAAACAGATCATGGTGCTGGGGGAAAAGATCGTCGTCTTCCGCACCGAGGCGGGTGATCCCGCCGCCCTGATCGACGCCTGTCCGCACCGCAAGCTGCCGCTCTCCAAGGGGCGGATCAAGGGCGACCATATCGAATGCGGCTATCACGGGCTGACCTTCGACTGCCACGGCACTTGTGTCCGCGTGCCAGGACAGGACCGCATCCCCCCCAGCGCCAATGTCCATTCCTACCCGGTCGAAAGCCGTTATGGTCTTGTCTGGATCTGGATGGGCGATCCGGCATTGGCCGATCGCGACAAGATCTTCGTGGTCGAGCATTACGACGACCCCGAATGGGGCATCAACCGGGGCGATGCGATGCCGTTCCCCTGCAACTACCTTTACATCACCGACAACCTTCTGGACCCGAGCCATGTCGCCTGGGTGCATCAAAGCTCGTTCGGCAATGCCGCCTGCGAGGAAGAACCGCTGACCGTCACAGGCAACGAGACCGGCGTCATCGTCTCGCGCTGGATGTATGATGTGGAGGTGGCGCCGTTCTACAAAAAGCTGGTGCCGTTCGAGGGCAACTGCGACCGCGAACAGCATTACGAAGTCCGCTATCCCTCGCTCGCCTATATCAAGGCAATCTTCACGCCAGCGGGTACTGGTGGCGATGCGTCGAACCTGCCCGAAGGCAAATACTTCCAGATGGACAGCTACAACTTCATGACCCCGGTCGATGAAAAGACAACACGCTACTACTGGTTCCAGATGCGCAATGTGCACCCCGGGGACGACGCAGTGTCAAAATATATGAGCGACTCGGTCGAGTTTGCCTTCAACGAGGACCGCGCCGTGCTGATCGAGGTGCAGAAGGGAATGGAGGAAAAAACCACCCGCAATATCGACATCGCGATCGATGCGGGGCCCCTTCTGTTCCGCAGGCGGCTGCAGAAGCTGATCGACGCCGAGCAGAAGGCGGTCGAAGCGGCGGAGTGACGCCGCATCTGTATGTCAGGGCCGATCTAGTGCGGGTCTGCTGCGTAATACGAGCAGGCCCGCGACAAGGATGAGCCCGGCCCCGAGGACGATGTTTGGCGTCAGGCTTTCATCAAAGAACAGCACGGCCATCATCAGGGCCGACGGAATCTCGACATACATGAACGGGGCGAGAAACGCCCCCTCGGACCGCCGGAACGCCTGGATCAGCAGGATATTGCAGGTGACCGACACCAGCGCCATCCCGGCAAGTACCGGCAGATGATCCCGCACGCCCGCGCCGAGTTCGTTCCAGACCAGGGGCGTGAGCAGCGCCGTGCCGATCCAGAACTGAAGGAATAGCGCGAGTGTCGGGCTGCCACGTTGCGCGACGATGCGGTTGAGAAGCAGATAGATGCCGTAGAGCGCGCCGGTGCCGAGCGCGAAGAATGCCCCCGGCGCGGGGCTAAGGCCCGGCCTGAGTGCAACGATCACCCCAACGAGGCCGGTGGCGAGCGCCGCCGCACGCCTGCCGGTCAGCTGCTCGCCAAGTACGGCGACGGTGAGCGTCGCACAGACAATCGGAGCGATGGCGTAGAAGGTCATCGCCTCGGCGAAACCGATCGTGTCGAAGGCCCGGACGAAACAGCCGAAGGCTGCGATAATCAGGCAGGCCCGAACAAGCTCGGTGAGGATGGCGGCGCGAGACGGCATCGCGCGCGGGCGCGACAGGATCATTACCGGCGAGATTAGCAGTGACGATCCGAAAAAGCGCGCCCACACGACGACCAAAACCGGCAACGCCCCGTCCAGCGACTTGGCCAGCGCGTCGGCCGCCGGAAAGAGTGCCAGCGAGATGACCGCCAGCGCGGCGCCGGTCAGTTCCTGCCGGTCATGTGCCGGTGCGGGCAATTTCCTCTTTACGGCGGGCGACATAGGATTCCAGTTCTTCCTCAACTGCCGAGTCGATCGGGGGTTTTTCGTATTCGGCTAGCAGCTTCTTCCAGATCGCGTTGGCGCGCTCAGTTGCCGTCTTCGCCCCGTCGTCGCGCCAGGTCTCATAGTTGCGCCAGTCCGACAGGATCGGGCTGTAGAAGGCGGTCTCATAGCGCGCGAGAGTATGGGCGGTGCCGAAGAAATGCCCCGCCGGACCGACCTCCTGCATGGCGTCGAAACCGATGGCGTCCTCGGACAAATCGAGGGGGTCAAGGAAGGCTGCCTGCATCTGCAAGAGTTCCGCATCGAGGATGAGTTTTTCGAAGGAACAGGTCAGCCCGCCCTCCAGCCAGCCGCCCGCATGCATCATCACGTTGACATGGCCCTGAATGCAGGCGCTGACCGACATGTCGCTCTCGTAGGTCGCCTGAAGATCGACGCAAGCCGAGGCGGTCGTGTTGGATGAGCGGATGGGGATGCCGTAACGCCGTGCCATCTGGCCCGAGACGATCACCGATTTCGCGTATTCCGGCGTGCCGAAGGCGGGCGAACCGGTCCGCATATCGACATTCGAGGTGAAGTGGCCGTAGAAGACCGGCGCACCGCGGCAGGCAGCCTGACCAAGCACGATCCCCGCCAGCGCCTCGGCATTCTGCTGTACCAGCGCGCCACCCACCGTCGCCGGGGCCATGGCGCCGGCGAGCGTGAAAGGCGTGATGTGGACCGGCTGCCTGGCGCGGGCGAACTCGATCACCGCCTCGGCCTGACCGTCGTCGAACAGAAGCGGCGAGTTGGTATTGACGCCGCCGAGGATACCGGGCCGGGCGCGCAGCCCCGCTTCGTCCGTCTGCAACGCTATGCGGGCCATCTCGATGCAGTCGCGCGCGCGCGCGGCGGTGTTCATCCAGCAGGGTTGCCAGCCCTTGTCGCAAAGCGTCGTCTGCGCCAGCATCATGTCGAGATGCCGCGTCTCGGGCGGCAGATCGAGGGGTTCACAGCCTGCGCCCCCTTCATGATGAAAGATGTTGAGCGAGGCCGAAAGCTTCACGAAGTTCCGCATGTCCTCCAGCGTGCCCGCGCGCCTTCCCCGGTCGAGATCGGAGACGAAAGAAGGGCCGCAGACGGTCGCGAAGGTCAGGGAGTTGCCGCCCACGGTGACGGTCTTTGCCGGGTTGCGGGCATGGATTGTGAATTCGGACGGCAAGCCCGTCAGCATCTCCTCCACCAGCGCCGGGTCGAAGCGGACCCGGTGGGTGTCGGGATCGACACCGGCGCCGATATCCCGCAGCAGGTCGCGCGCAACGGCACTGTCGACCTTCAGCCCGATATCGCGGAGGACCTTGAGGCTGGTGTGGTGGATCACCTCCACCTGATCGGCCGAGATCAGCTCGACCGGGCGGAGGGGATTGCGCACTTCGCCGAACGGGCGCTGGACGGGGCCGGAGGTGCGGGGCTGGCGGGCAGTGCGGCGGCGGGACATCGGCGGTCTCCTCTTCGATGTGATCATGGCGGCGCTCAGGCCGCCTGACCACCCACCCAAGTCTCCGAATGGATGATATCCATCGCTCTGCCGTTCATTCCCGTCCCCTTATCCCCTCATCCTGAGTCCGTCGGGATCATAAAGCGGCCGGGGCTGCAATTCAGCGGCGCGCAGATCACCGAAGATCTCGACGGCATAGCTGCCTCTCTCCCGCCAGGCGTCGGGTCGGACATATCCGAGTGCGATATGCTGGCCGGTGACCGGGCCGAAGCCGCCCGACGACACATACCCCACCGCTTCGCCATCAAGGAATATCGCCTCATCGCCCCAGATCGAGGCATCCCCCGCATCGACGGTCAGCGTGATGGGCCGTTCCCTGGCCGGGCCATAGGCGAGAACCGAGTCGCGGCCGATAAACGCGCATTTGCCGGGTTTCACATGATGCATCATTCCGCATTCATGCGCGTAGTAGTCGGGCGTGATTTCCGTGCCCCAGGCGGGATAACTCTTTTCCAGCCTCAGCATCATCAGGCTTCGGAGCCCGACCAGCGAGAGCCCATGACGGGTACCTTCCTGCCGTAGCGCATCGAAGAGGCGCACCTGATCGGCTTTCGGCATGTACATTTCATAGCCCGTCTCGCCGGTATAGGAGATGCGCAGCGTGGTGACATCCGGCACGCCTGCGATGCTGATCCTGTCCACATTGAGGAACCGGAAACTGTCCATCTCCCGCTCGCTCAGCGCCGATATCAGGGCTTTCGCCTCCGGCCCGGCGATGGCGAGACCGGCGAGGTCGTCCGACAGGTTGCGGAGCCTCACGCCCTCTGTCGGCAGGTGCTTGCGGAAGTGACGCAGATAGGCGAGCTGCATCGCGTAGGTGCCAACGACCAGATAGCGGCCGCCCAGATTGGATATCGTGAAATCGCCGATCACCCGGCCGCTTTCGGACAGCATCGGCGACAGGCAGACCCGCCCCGGACGTGGCAGGCGGTTGGCCATGATCCGGTCGAGCCAGGGCCCGGCATTCAGACCCGAAACCTCAAACTTCGCCATGTCGGAAAACTCGTAAAGCCCGACCGCCTCGCGCACCTTCCGGCCTTCCTCGGCCACGGGGCCCCACCAGTTCGGCTGGCGGTAGGTCAGGCTGTCCTTCGCTTCCATCCCTTTGGGCGCGAACCATGTGGCATGTTCACGCCCGAAACCGGTGCCAAAGACCGCGCCCTCGGCAACGAGCCGGTCATGGACCGGCGACATGGTGAGCGGCCGCGCGGCGGGGAAGCTTTGGTACGGAAAGATCTTCTCGGACCGGTTTTCATAGAAATACCGGGTCATTTCTTCGGTATATTTCTTCGTCGCCCAATCGCCGAAACGCGCGACGTCCCAGTTGAAGATATCAAGCGACGGCTCGCCGCCGATGATCCATTCGGCCAGAACCCTGCCGATGCCGCCACCCTGATTGAAGCCCGCCATCACTCCGTTGGCACAGAAATAGTTGCGAAGCGCAGGGTGCGGGCCGATGAGTGGCCCGAGATCGGGCGAGAAGATCATCGGCCCGTTGATCACCCGTTTGACGCCCGCCTCGGCCAGGCAGGGCATGACTTCGACCGACTTCTCGAAGTTCCATTCCATGCAGCTCAGGTCATCGGGCAAGAGTTCGTGCCCGAAATCAGGCGGCGTGCCATCCTTGGCCCAGTGCCGCATCTTGTGCTCGTAGGCGCCAAGGAGCAGGCCCATCCCCTCCTGCCGCGCGTAGCAACCGGTCTCGTTGTCGTTGATCTGCGGCAGTTCGAAGCCAAGCTGCTCGATCATCGGAATGGTCTCGGTCACCAGATAATGGTGTTCGACCGGCATCAGCGGCAGTTCGATCCCGGCAAGACGCGCCACCTCGCGGCCCCAGAGACCGGCGGCGTTGACGACGTATTCAGTGTGGATCGTGCCCTTGTCGGTGGCCACATCCCATGTGCCGTCGGCGCGCTGTGTCGTCGCGGTTACCGGCGTGAATCGGTGAATCACCGCGCCCAGTTTGCGGGCGGCAGCCGCGAAGGCGTTGGTGGCCGATGCCGGATCGACATGGCCGCCTTCCTCTTCCCAGAAGGCACCGACCATATGCGTCGTGTCGAGCACGGGGGCCTTCGCCTTCGCCTCTTCGAGTGAGATGAAATGCCCCTCGATCCCCAGCCTGCGGCAGGCGCTCTGCATCCGGGCATTCGAGTCGATCTCGTCCTGGGTACGGCAGATGTTGATCCCGCCGGTGAAGTGAAATCCGCAGCTCTGGCCGCTTTCCTTTTCCAGTTCGCGATAGATCTGGAACGTATAGCGATGCATCTCGGCCGAGGAATTTGGCCTGACCACGGTAAAAAGCCCCCCCGCGGCATGCCAGCTTGACCCCGATGTCAGCTCTTGCCGTTCAAGGAGTACGACATCCGTCCAGCCATTCCTGGCCAGATGATAGAGAACCGAGCAGCCGACAACGCCGCCGCCGATGACAACCACACGCGCTGAGGTCTGCATTGTCGGATCTTCCGGAGCCTGTTCACCCGATCTGTGATCACAGATTGGGGTCGCTGGCAAGGGAAATCGGAAAAACCCGGGCCCCGGCCTACATCCGTCGGAAGAAGGCCGTGCCCCAATTCACATCTTCCTCGATCAGTTTCCGGACGCGCGCCCGGTCGCCTACGTCTATCGCCAGCAGGATATCGTGGTGCTCGTTCGCCCAGTCCGCCTTGTCCGCCAGTTCGCGGATCGCCTTGCCTAGCCATGGCCCGCTGCGGGCATAGAGCGTTTCCGCGAGTTCGCTGAGGTCCGGATTGCCTGAGCTGCGATAGATCATCGAATGGAACTTGAAGTTGTTGAGCAAGAAGCTGCGGGCATCGCCCTTTTCCCATGCCGCATCCATCGCGTCCGAGTAGTCGCGCAGATGTTTCAGATCGCCCTGTGTGAGGTGATTGATCGCCAGTTCCGCCGCGGCGCCCTCAAGTGTCGCGCGCACGAAGAACAGGTTCGATGCCGCCTCCGGCAGGATGGCGGGCACGCGATAGGCGCGCTTCGCCGACCCGGCCAGCGCCTTCTCGAATTCGAGACGCTTGAGGGCTTCGCGCACCGGCATGGTAGATACATTGAAGTCTTCCGCGAGCGTCCGTATCGACAATGTATCGTCGGGGGCCAGGTCGCCGACAATCAGCCGAAGTCGAAGATCCGCATAGATCTTCTGACTGAGGTTCTCTCTGCTGTTGCCATCGGCGTCCACGGGAAGACCGCAATCCTTGATGCCGCAATTGGGGTTACCGTAGCGCAGGTAGCCAGAACCGCAAGGGACTCCAGCGTTTCTATGCTGCTACGCGGTCGAGCAGATCGTTCGTCGAAATACACTGAAGCAATAGGGGCAGGCCAGCTGTCTCGAACTTCCGTTCGCCGTTTCGCAACCACCCCTCAGCTGCCGTGCACGATTGTGCTCGCGACAATCGAATGGCCGCTTCCTCGGTTTCTGATGCTTAGTCATGCGCGTACATCGAACTTCTGCCTTCAGCCCCGCGCGTTGGAACCAGCCCGCTGTGGTGTCGTGAACCGCTTAGCTGTCGTTGGCGTCTAGCCTTAGAAACGTCCGCAATTCGGCTCGGCAAGCCAAAATTAGATTTGCCTAATTCTACTCCACTCACGCCCGCGGAATGCCGCCTTAAGTTGAATGTATTGCAATAAACACACTCTTTCGGCGTGGAACCGGGGCAAGCCAAACAGCCCATGTTCACACGTTCATCCTAATCACATCAACCAGAGCCGTGTGGGCGCTGCATCCTTGTCCTAGCCGCGAAGTGCCTACGTCTTTTGTAAGCACATTCGGATTGCCGTGAAGATCGGTGTTGTCCGAGGGATCGCCATACCAGGCGCCGGTCGGCAGAGCGACCACGTTCGGACGGATGTCGTGAGTAACCAAAGCCCGTGCCCGGCACGCGCCGCGAGCGTTGAACACGCGAACCAGATCATGGGTTCTGATCCCCCGCCGATCAGCATCGTCGGGGTGAATGAGTATCGTCGCGGGTCGCATCCCCTCACGATCGGCAAGCGCGCATTCAAGTTGGCTGTGAAGTTTGTCGCCGGGCTGTGGTGAGACCAAGTGAAGAGGTGTCGCCATGTCTGCCGTGCCAAGCCATTCCGAAGGCGGCTGCCAGACCGGATGACCGGGGCAATCGTCATAGCCGAACCCGGCAATCATCTCGGAAAAGATTTCGATCCTTCCGGATGGTGTGCCAAGCGGCGCGGATTCCGGATCGTCACGGAAAGGCGCGAAGAGTGTGCGGCTGGGCCCCTCTGCCTGGATGGGAAGACGAACCCAGTTGAGTGCCCTCAATTCCTCAAGGCTTGGCACATTGATGTCCTGCGCGTCCGCGATGTCTCTGAACTCACTGTAGAGCTGCGCAATCCACGCGGTCGCACTTCTTCCCTCCGTAAATGTCTCTCGCGCCCCGAGCCGTCCGGCAAGGTCGGCGAATATGTCGTAGTCGTCGCGAGCCTCCCCAACCGGCGGGATCAGCTGTGGCATGTGAAAGAGATAGTCGTCGAGGTTCGAGCGACCGATGTCCTCGCGTTCATAAGGAGTTGTCGCGGGAAAGACGATGTCTGCGCGTTTGGCCGTCGCAGTCCACCAAGGCTCGTTCACAATGACCGTATCGGGGCGTTGCCAAGCCTCGTGTAGCGCGTTCAGATCTTGATGGTGATGATACGGGTTGCCGCCGGCCCAGTAGATCAGGTGAATATCGGGATAGGGTTCGCGCCTGCCGTTGAAATCGTAGTCTTCACCCGGGTGCCGTAACATATCGCCGATCCGGGCCACCGGAATGACCTTTTTGACTGGGTTACTCAATTGCGGGAAAGTCATACCGCGCATGCCGATCAGCGATTTGCCAACACCGCCGATGGCGCCATATCCGTATCCCACCCCGCCTCCGGGCAACCCGATCTGGCCAAGCATCGCCGCGAGAACGGCCGACATCCAATAGGGTTGTTCGCCGTGCTCGCCGCGCTGGAGAGACCATGCAACGGTGATCAGCGTTCGGGTCGTGGCCATCCGCCGTGCAAGAGCGCGGATCGTCTCGGACGAGACGCCGCACAGCGCCTCCGCCCATTCGGGGCTTTTAGGTTGGCCATCGGCGTCGCCCATCAGATAGGGGCGGAAACGCGCAAACCCGTTGGTGTAACGGTCAAGAAATGCGCGGTCGGTCAGCCCGTCACTTTCCAGCACATAGGCAATTGCCAGCATCAGGGCGGTATCCGACGCAGGCCGGACAGAGACCCACTCGCACCCCTCCGGGGCGTCGCCGCGTTGTGGACCGATATTGATGCGACGCATTCCCTTTGTGGCGAAGCGCTCAAACCATCCTGCCGTCTCGTGTTCGGTGATCCCCCCCATGCTGACCTGAGAATTCTTCGGGTTGATGCCGCCAAACATCACCAGCGTTTCAGTGTGGTCGTGGATCGTTTGCCAACCATCCTGATGTTCATAGAGCAGTTCGAGGAAATTGACGCCGAAGACGTGCGGCATGATCGACTGCGCACATCCGGTCGAGTAGCTGCCAAATGAGGCGACATAGCCTCCGATACTGTTCAGAAAGCGGTGCACCTGGCTTTGCGCATGGTGAAAGCGCCCGGCCGAACCCCAGCCGTATGATCCGCCGAAAATCGCTTCGTTGCCGTGATCACGGCGAATTCTGTCGATTTCGGCGGCAGCGATATCGAGTGCCTCATCCCAAGGCAGTGCAACGAAACCGTCGCTTCCGCGCCCGTTCCGTTCTCGCTTTTCCAGCCAGCCACGTCTGACCGACGGGCGGGCCACCCGGCTTGGGTGGTGAACAGCGGCGGCGAGGATATCCGTAATGTGCGATGGGTTGGGATCCGCGGCAAATGGGTAGGTCGCAACGATCCGGTCACCCTCGACCTCCACCTCAAACGCACCCCAGTGGCTCGACGTCACTTTTGTCGATCTTGTCGGGCCATTGGCCATGTGGACCTCATTTGATGCAGCTCGAACCTGCATGTAAGTGTGACACCACTCCGATAACTTTGCTCTAAGAATCGTTCCGACCTAGGCACCGCCGGCACATCCGGATTCGCGACGCTGACATCGGCTGGTGAAGCCACAAAGGGCCATCGGTGGCTTCACTCTCCCTGCAGTCGCGGTCGTCACCGACGGAAACTGATGTCACGGAGCAGGTACTCTGAAAGCTAGTCCATGTAGAGACGTCCCTTGCGGGGCCGGCGGGTGGGTGTCTTCTCGTTTTTTAGCGTTTGAGCAATTTTCTTAAACATTTTTGTCTCCAAGCTTGGCAGGTTGCCAGGTAAGCAGTTTTCCTCCCAAATTGACTGGACTTCGAGCTGGAACAGAGCGGTAGTGACGCTGGCCTGACCTAGGGGCCATCTCTCCGCTCGGGTTCCTCCGCGCTCGTGTCGGTAGCAGGGGCGAGGTGCTCCTGTGACCTGATCCGGAGATGACCATGACCACAGTGATGACGAAGGCAAAGCCTCGGCGCAATGCGTCCGCGAAGCTGCCCGCCAAGCGTGCGACCAAATAGGATCGGCTGATCAGGATGCTCGGCGGCGCGGCCGGCGCCGACGTTGCCACGATCAGCGCCGAGCTCGGTTGGCGGACCCATACCGTGCTGGCAGCGTTGACCGGGCTGCGCAAGTCTGGCCACGAGTTAGTCACGGAGAAACCTGGGCAGGGGAAGCCGATCCGTCACAAGGGGCAGGTCCATGAGGGTCAGCATCCGCCAATCTTCACTCCGGATCTCAGGGAAGCAGTCCAGTCGCAGCTGACCTCGGAGGCCAGGAAGCCCCGCGCCCGGCACGCGTCAGCAATGGGCGCGCATCCTGGCGCGCCTGGGCTGTCAGACTGGCATTGGCAGGCCGGGATCGGCAGGCCGACGTGTCAGCGTCGAACCGCAGCGGAAAATGATCCAGGCAGCCCAGCCGATGTAGAAGAGGCCGAGGAATGCCAGATAGACAGCCTGGTCGGCGCTTCCCGGCATCATTGGCCCGATGACCAACGCCGAGCAGACATTGACCTGGCCGTGCAGGATCACCAGCGGCCAGACGCTTTGGCCATTGCGGTACAGCCAGCCATAGACCACGGCGACGCCCGCCAGCGGCAAGAGAACGGTGACGGGAAGGTTGCCGGTCAGCATCAGCGGCACATGCCAGACTATCACGCCGAAACCGATCCAGAGGCTCGCGGCCAGCGGCGAAATCGTCTGCTGCAGCCGCTCGAGCCCGTAGCCTCGGAAGCTCAGTTCTTCCGGGATCGGCCCAAAGAAGGGCACCAGGGCGGTCATGAGCAAGACCTCGGTCCAGTGATAGTCGGGCAGCGACGCGAGGCTCGCTCCCGAGGCGACCGTCGCGCCGAAGGCCATGGCAATGATGAAAAGCGGGATCAGGAACGAGGCCGCATAGACCTGCAGCGGCGCGCGGAACCGCGTGATCCGGCGCCACCAGGTGCGCAGGCCGTCCCGCCCCTCGGTCAAGGGGATGAAGATCAGCGCCGCGACCAGTGGGCCGAACGGGTTCATAGGCACCGACCACCAATCGGACGGCCAGATCAGATTGCACAGGTTCTCCACCCAGGTCAGTGCGCAACTGAGTGCAAAGAAGCCAAGAATTCGCTTGTGGATGGGATGCATGTCGGGGGTCCTTGCTCGGTCAATTTGGTTATCTCAGTTGGACCGCCGGTGGCCCGAGTCATCCAGAAGGCCGATATCCCGCAGGAGATAGTCCGACAGGAAGACGTCGCCGTAGGCGCGAACGTCCGGATGATGCGATGAAGCGTGTCGATGGGCGATGAACGGCAGGCGGAGCCGGCGGAGGATGGTGATGCGGGTCATGGGTTGTCTCCGGGTCAGGCCGGCGTCGGAGGTTTGCCGGCGGATGCCACGGAATACAGGTCGCCGGATCTTGGTGCTTGACCACAACGTGGATTCCATATGAATTTTCGCTGATCTTCCGTTGACCGGAATTCACATGATCTACGAATTCGATGGCTTTGAACTGGACCTGAACGCCGTCGAACTTCGTTCGCGTGGCCATGCCGTGCCGCTTCAACCACAGGTCTTCGACCTCTTGTTCCTGTTGGTCGAAAATCACGACAGGATGGTCAGCCGCGACGAGATCGTCGAAAAGATCTGGCAGGGGCGGGCAATCTCGGAAACCGCCATTTCAAGCCGCATCAAGGCGTTGCGGCAGGCCCTAGGGGACGATGGCGCTGAACAGCGGATCATCCGGACCGTTCACGGTCGCGGCTTTCGGATTGTCGCAGAGGTGACGCTGAAGCTGCCGGTGACGGTGGAGGAGAGGCCGCGCGAGATGCGTGGTGCGGCCGGCGGCCCACCATCGATCGCGGTCCTGCCGTTCCGCAATCCGGGCCAGCCGACACCAGACCTCACGGGGGATGCGATTGCCCATGATATCATCGTCTCGCTCTCGCGTCTCAGGTGGCTTCGTGTCATTGCACGGGGTTCGTCTTTCAGGTTCCGCGATCCTGACCCGGACCTGCGGACCATCGGCCATGCGCTTGGCGTCCGGTATTGCCTGACAGGCGACGTCGAGCACAGCTCAACCGGCATCGACGTCCATGCAGAGCTTGATGACACAACCAATGATGCCGTCGTCTGGAGCGAACGTTTCCGGATCGGGCCAGACGAGATTGGAGGCCTGCGTGACGTGATCTGCCGGCATGTCGCCGCGGCGCTTGAATTTCATATACCAGAGGCAGAGGCTTCGAAGGTAAAGGCGCTGCCCGGGCCATTGCATGACAGCTGGTCGCGCTTTCATCTTGGCCTTCACCACCTCTTCCGGCTCAATCGCGAAGACAATACCCGCGCCGTCGGGCATTTCGAGGCGGCGCTGGCACTTGAGCCGGAATTCGTGCGCGCCTGGGCGGGGCTGTCCTTCACCGATTTCCAGTCTGCCTACCTTGGCTACGACAAGGATCCCGGTCCGCGCATCGCAGCGGCTCGCAACCGTTCCCAGCATGCGCTGTCCATTGACAGCAATGACGCGTTTTCTCACCTCACGATGGGCCGGTCTTACTGGCTCGATGGTCAGGTGGCCGAAAGCCTGCCCTGGCTCGAAGGGGCGACCGAGCTTTCGCCGAATTACGCGCAAGCACATTATTCGCAGGCCTGGGCAGCAGCGATGCTGGGCCGGTCGAAGGTGGCCCATGCGAGCGTCGAACTGGCCATGGCGCTCAGTCCACTCGATCCGTTTCTCTACGCGATGAGGGGCACGAAGGCACTGGCCTATCTGACAGAAGACGCGCCGCAGGAGGCGGTGCCGTGGATCGAACTAGCCGCAGGAACCCCCGGTGCGCATCCGGTCGTGGGCCTGGTCGCAGCGGCCTGCCGCGGCCTGAGCGGCGAACCCGACGCAGCCTGCACGTGGGTCGCACGTATGCGCGAGCGAAACCCGGGCGTGTCCTGCGCCTACTTTTTTCGTTCGATCCCATTTTCCGATCCGGGCCTGCGTGATCGGCTCGGGCATGCGCTCAGGGTCGCGGGTCTGCAGTAGCGCCCGCGACGCTCTTACGTTAACCACTTGGCGATCGCGAAGTTCTGACTTTATGGCCTGGATGTGCCAAGCTTCCTACACTCGCCACCGGTTTCCGCCGTCGATCATCCAGTATGCCGTCTGGCTCTACTTCCAGTTCGAGCTGAGCTACCAAGCTGCTGCTGAGGACATGCTTGCAGAGCGGGGCATTGACGTGTCTTACGAGACTGTTCGTCGATGGGCGCCGAAGTTCGGCCGTATTGTCCGTCGTCAAGGTTTTTCGGAGAGCTGAGGCTGTATCATAAGGGAGGCTCTGGTTCCGTTTCTGTTTGAGCTTAGGCGGCAGCGGGCACGACCCTTCAAACTCGCGCCCTTGCGAGGTTCGGCCCAGAGCGGACTCTGAGACTAGAACCGAAATGCTGCATTTGCATCCCGCATTGCGGACATCCGTCGTCAGCGCGGTGTCTTGGGTCTAGTCGTTGAGCCAGTAGTGATTCAATCTCTCGGTACGAGGTTGTTTTTAACCCTTTGAAATGTCGGCGCAATTTGCGGCTTCAATTTGGAAATAAGTCTCTGATTTTGCATGATTTTTAGGCTCGCTGGGTGATGGATTTCGGGAAGTCGCGATCATCCTGGTGCGAGCCCTGGTGGAGCTTGATTGAGGTGCTGGGGAGGATGGTCGGACCATCGGCAAAGGGCAAACTGCTACCGCGGAAGTGGCCTTCTGAGACAGGACCTCCATTTCGGGCGGAAACTCGTCTCGACAGACTCGGTGGGGACGCATCCGAACCTGCAAAGCCCCGGAAATGCGGCAGAAATTTCAGGATTCCTATTTTATATCAAATACTTAGGACTTGTTGGCTGGGGCGGTAGGATTCGAACCTACGGTACACGGTACCAAAAACCGACGCCTTACCACTTGGCCACGCCCCAACTGCGCGGGTTCTTACCCAAGCCGTCTTCGGCCCGCAAGACCAAATCGTGGCGCGGGGCGTTGTGCTTGGCGGCGTACTTCACTACTGCCACGGGCCATGATGTCGGTCGATGTGATCATCATTGGGGCCGGGGCTGCCGGTATGATTTGCGCAGTCGAGGCTGGTCGCCGGGGGCGGCGCGTTCTGGTCATCGACCACGCCACTGCGCCGGGTGAAAAGATCCGCATCTCCGGCGGCGGGCGCTGCAATTTCACCAACCTGATGGCGCCGCCTGACCGGTTCCTGTCCCAAAACCCGCGTTTCGCGATCTCGGCGCTCAGCCGTTTCACGCCGGCCGATTTCGTCGCCCGTGTCGATCAGGCCGGGATCGGCTGGCATGAAAAGACGCTTGGACAGTTATTCTGCGACGGCAGTGCGCGGCAGATCGTGTCGATGCTGACGGACCAGATGGCCGAAGCGGGTGTCACGCTTCGGCTCTCAACTCCGGTCCGTGCCATCGCAAAGGATACGCGATTTAGCGTCGCAACGGATGCGGGCGTGATCACGGCCGATAGTCTCGTCGTTGCAACCGGTGGCAAGTCCATCCCGAAAATGGGGGCCACTGGTTTCGGCTATCAGGTTGCCCGCCAGTTCGGCCTGAACGTGACTGAGACACGGCCGGCGCTGGTGCCGCTGACCTTTGGCGATCACGATCTTGCCGATCTGAGGCCGCTGGCCGGGATAGCGGTCGAGGCGCGGGTCAGCCGTGGCGGCATCGGGTTTGACGAGGGCCTCCTTTTCACGCATCGCGGGTTGTCGGGGCCGTCGATCCTGCAGATCAGTTCCTATTGGCGTGAAGGTGACGAGTTGATTATCGACCTTGCCCGCGGGCACGACATCGGCCGGACGCTGAGATCGGCGCGCGCCGAAAATGGCCGGATCACCCTGCAGAAGGCACTTGCTCGCCACTTGCCCGCCAAGCTTGCCGCAATGATCCTCGATCGCGCGCGGGGCGCCGGACGGTTGGGGGAAATGTCGAACGCCGATATCGACCGGCTGGCCGCGGCGGTCCACCGCTGGCAGGTACGGCCGGTCGGGTCCGAAGGCTATCGCACGGCCGAAGTGACGCTCGGCGGTGTCGATACCGCGGCCCTTAACGCCAGGTCGATGGAGGCGACTTCGGTGCCGGGGCTCTATTTCGTAGGCGAGGTGGTCGATGTTACCGGCTGGCTCGGTGGCTACAACTTCCAATGGGCCTGGTCGTCGGGCTGGGCGGCCGGTCAGGTCGTGTGATGTCGTGAACGGCAGCCACCGCAATCAAACCCTGACCGGATCCGCCTTCGCGACCCTGTCGAGCGCCATGAGCGTTTCGAGGAGTTTCGGCATCTGATCGAGCGGGATCATGTTGGGCCCGTCCGAGATCAGCGGATCGGCGTCGGGCGCCTGATGCGTCTCAATGAAGACCCCGGCTATACCCAGGCTGACGGCGGCGCGGGCCATCGCGGGCGCATATTCGCGCTGGCCGCCGCTCGACCCGCCCTGACCGCCGGGTTGCTGGACCGAATGGGTCGCGTCCATGATGACCGGATAGCCGGTCGCAGCCATGCGCGGCAGCGAGCGCATGTCGGCGACAAGCGTATTGTAGCCGAAACTCGCGCCGCGTTCGGTCAGGAGGATGTTTTCATTGCCGGTGCTCGCGACCTTGGCCGCGACGTTGTCCATGTCCCAAGGCGCAAGAAACTGGCCCTTCTTGATGTTGATCACACAGCCGGTCTCGCCCGCCGCAAGCAGCAGATCGGTCTGACGGCAGAGAAAGGCCGGGATCTGGATGACGTCGACGACTTCGGCCGCGATGCGCGCCTGTTCGGCATCGTGGATGTCGGTCAGGACCGGCATCCCCAACGCCTTGCGCACACCTTCCAGCACCTTGAGCCCCGTATCTATCCCGATCCCGCGCTTGCCTATCAGCGACGTGCGGTTGGCCTTGTCATAGCTCGCCTTGAAAATGTACTGCGCGCCGACCTTCGCACAGGCCTCGGCCATCGTTCCGGCGATCATCTGCGCATGATCGGCGCTTTCGAGTTGGCAGGGTCCTGCGATGACCGTCAACACCCGGTCATTGCCGACCGCCAGCTTGCCGATCGTCACGTCTTTCATCTTGGTCATCGGAACTTCTTCCTCAGGAAGTGACCTGCTCGCGCAGGATGGATGCCGTCAGGGACAGCATCAGGTAGATGCCACCGAAGATCAGAAAGGCCAAGAGCGTGTTTTCGAAGGCGCGCGGATAGGTCGGCTCATCCGGCGCGACGGGCGACACCCCGACCGAAAGATAGCGGACCTGCCGGTTCGCCTCGATCCGGGCGGTTTCAAGCTGCTGCATCGCCTGGCTCAGCATCGCCTGGCGGGTCTGCAGATCGTTCTCGGCAACCCGAAGCTGGCCGGTGATCCGCGCCAGCGATTCTGACCCGGCGCTGCTTTCGGTCAGCTGGGACCGCAGCGTCGCGATCAGCTCCTCAAGCCGGGCGATATCGGCCTTCGTGCCGTCGACGCGGGCCTGATTGGGCTGCTGGTTGTCCAGAAGCGCCTGCAACTGCAGCCGCTTTTGCTGAAGCTGGCTCTCGAATGTCGAGACCTGGCTCATCACCACATTGGTTTCCGTCAATGGGTCGATTACGCCGAGCTTTTCCTGCAGTTCAAGGACACGGCCCTGTGCCGCCTGCATCTTCGCTTCCGCATCGGCAAAGCTTTCGCGCGCACCGAGCATCTGGTCTTCACGCAGACGCTGCGTCAGGTGATCCACCTGTTCTTCCGCATAGCGGATCAGCGCCTCCGAGAAGCGCTGGCTGACCGTCGGATCGGCGGCAATCACCTCCATCTTGATGATGCCCTCGGTCGGGTCGAAGCCGATCTTCACGTTGCGGCTGTAAAGCTTGTAGGCCGCTTCGTTCGTGGCACCGGGGTCGAGCCTTTGCAGCGGGTCGATGCCCTCTTGGCTGAAATGCGCCTTGAAGCCCAATTCCTTATCAAGCCGCAGCATCGCATCGCGCGATTGCAGATAGCTCTGCACGGTGATCGAATCCTGTGCCGTGGCGAACTGGGTGCCCTGAAACATGCTGGCAAGCCCACCGGCCTGCGCTTCGGCCTGCTGGATCAGAAATTCGCTGCGGGTCGCGTAAAGCGGTGTTGCGAGCACGTAGAAATACCAGCCGGCCATCAGTGCCGGCAGAAGGACGAAAACCGCAAGCCGCACCATCAGCAGCATGAAATTGCGGCGGCGGCGGCGCACGATATCGCGCTGCATGCGGATGATTTCCGCGGCGCGATGATCGTCGCCCATCACATGGGTCGCGGGCAGATTGGTCATGGGCGCGACCGTTTGCGGTAACTGGATGCGCCCGCCATCCGCCTTGGCGTCGTCAACCTCGTTATTGACGAGTTGCAGGACGCTCGACCGCTGGAACGGGTCGATCCCGCGACGGCGCAAAAGCCGCACCGCCTCGTAATCCGATGCCGCCTCAATCCCGTTTTTCTGTGCGGTCCGGCGGGCCATGCGCAATTGCTTGCCGCTCAACCCCTCGGCCTGGATCGCAGCGATCTCCTCGGCGACGGTCTTGCCGGGGGCGGCGGGTGGCGGCGCCTTCGCATCGACACCGGCCAGCACATCCTGGTCCGATGTCGGAAAGGGCTGGTCGCCGAAACCATCGTCGCTGTTGGCAAAAGGCATCTCCGGCGCGGCGGCGCTTTTCGCGGCCGGGGCCGCCGCCGTCCGGCGGATATGAAACTTGCTGGCCTTAGGCGGAGTAGTCATAAAGCTGTTTCGCTTCTTCAAGAGTGTTGAACATGTGCATCCGGCCATCACGCAGAACGGCGGCCGAGCGGCAGAATTTCTCTAGCGTCGCGGGCGTGTGCGACACAACGACAACCGTGGCGTTTTTCAGCCTGTCGCGCAGGATCGAGCCCGCTTTCTGATTGAACTCCACATCGGTGGTGGAGGGCATGCCTTCGTCGATCAGATAGATATCGAATTCCAGTGCCAGAAGCAGCGAAAATGTGAACCGGGACCGCATTCCGGCGCTGTAGGTGCCGACCGGCATGTCGAAATACTCCTCGATCCCGCAAAGCCACCGGCTGAAAGCTTCCACGTAATCGGGGTCGAGCCCGTAGAGCCGGGCGATGAAGCGTGCGTTTTCCCGCGCTGAATGGCGGCTGACGACGCCGCCCATGAAACCGAGCGGGAAAGACACGCGGCAGGTCTTGCGGATCGTGCCTTCATCCGGCTTTTCAAGGCCAGCCATCATGTTGATGATCGTGGTCTTGCCCGTGCCGTTGCCGGCGAGAATACCGAGCGAATTGCCAAGCTCCACGCGGAACGAGGCGCGATCAAGAATCACCTTGCGCTGCTTGCCCGTCCAGAAGGACTTGCTCACGTTCTCGAACTGGAGCATCGAGTTGCCCTGGTACTGCTCTGCCTGACGTTCGTCTTTAGGCGATTATCGTTAACGCGGACGTTACGCAGACACTTGGGCCACATTATGACGGATGCTGGCAGGCGATGACAACGCCGAAGCGTGTGACTGGCGGAAATCGTCCTTCTGCGCCGCAGTTGCCATAGGAGCACCGGCGCCCTGTCGTGTATCTGGTATACCACAAATCGACCGAAATCACGCTTCAATTTGTTGCATCTCCCCCGCGGTAACTTTAGTACGGGAAGCAGAGGGGCAGGCAATGCCACCAGTCGGAAAGGCTGGATATTCTGGGGGGAAATTTGCGCGTTATCGGGGCATTTGTCGTTTTGCTGGGGCTCTGGCTTCTGATGTCCGGCATCTACAAGCCTTTGATCATCGGCTTCGGCGTCGGCTCCGTTGCAATTGCGCTCTTTGTCGTACGCCGCATGGATTCGGTGGACGAGGATCGCGTCGCGCTCGACCTCGGCCCGGTCGCAAGCCTGACATATTTTTTCTGGCTCCTTGTTGAAATTGCAAAGGCGAACTGGGCGGTCACAAAAATCATCCTGTCGCCCCGGATGCCCATCCGGCAGCACCTGTTCGCAGTTCCCTTCACCCAGAAATCCGACCTTGGCCAGGTGGTTTTCGCAAGCTCCATCACGCTGACGCCGGGCACCATCACGGTTGAAACCGAAAGCAAGGATTTCCTGGTCCATGCGCTCGCCTATTCGACGGATGACCGGGCAGCGCTTGCTGACATGGACCGGCGCGTCACCGCGATCGAAACGGTGGCGGCATGATTTTTGTCCTTGCCACCATCGCTGTCTTCGCCGCCATGGTCCTGGTCCTCTGGCGGCTCTATGCCGGTCCGACGCTTTATGACCGGGTTCTCGCGGTCAATGCCTTCGGCACCCATACCGTGCTTCTGATCGGCATCATGGGCTTTCTGTTCGGCCGGCCGGATTTTCTCGACATCGCGCTTCTTTATGCGCTGATCAACTTCGTCGGCACCATCGCTATCCTGAAATTCTTCCGCTACCGCGCCATCGGTGAACCGGCGCGCCGCCCGGAAGACGAGTTGGGGGCCTGACCCGATGGAAACTGTCGTAACCGCCATTGTCTGGGTACTCCTTCTTGCGGGATCGTTCTTTACGGTCGCCGGCGCGGTCGGCATCGTGCGGTTTCCCGATTTCTGGGCACGGCTCCATGCGGCCTCGGTCACCGATTCCGCCGGGGTCATCCTTCTGCTGGCAGGCATGTGCGTCTATGCCGGCTGGGGCCTCGTGACGGTGAAGCTCATTGCCATCGGTCTTCTCCTTTTCATCACCGGCCCGACGGCCACCCATGCCGTTGCCAATGCCGCGCTGGTTTCGGGGTTACGGCCGACCGAGGCGAAGGGCCTGAAAGGCGCCGAACCGGAGCCGCTGGTTCCCTCCGACGACGATCACCCCAACCCGATCTGAAGGCAGTACCGCGATAGAAACCTTTATCGACATAGTCCTGTTCACCATGCTTGTGGTCACCGCGCTGGCCATCGTCCGTCTGCGGAACCTTTTTGCCGTGACCATGCTCGCCGGCGTTTTCAGCCTGCTCTCCGCGCTCCTCTTTGTCGTGCTCGATGCCGTGGACGTGGCGTTCACCGAGGCCGCCGTCGGCGCGGGCATTTCCACTGTGCTTGTGCTCGGGACGCTGGCGCTGACCTCGCGAGTGGAGAAACCGTCGTCTCACACGCCAGTCCTGCCGCTCTTCGTCGTCACGGTTACCGGCGCGGCGCTGCTTTACGGCACACTCGACATGCCAAGCTTCGGTGACGCCAATGCACCCGCGATGACCCATGTCGCCCCGGACTATCTGAAGCGCAGCCCGGAAGAGATCGGCGTCCCGAACGTCGTCACGGCGATCCTGGCAAGCTACCGGGGCTATGACACGCTTGGCGAAACGGCCGTCGTCTTCACGGCCGGTATCGGTGTTCTGCTCTTGATCAGTGGCCTACGCAGGCGGCGCGAGGACGAAGACGAAGAGACAGAGGACGGCAAGAACGACGAAGGCGGGGTCTACTGATGCGCCACCACCTGATCCTGCGGGTTGTCACGAAGCTTCTGGCGGGCACTATCGTGCTCTTTGCCCTTTATGTGCAATTTCACGGCGACTATTCGCCCGGCGGCGGATTTCAGGCCGGGGTGATCATGGCGGTGGCCTTCATCCTTTACGGTATCGTCTTCGGCCTGCCGAAGGTCCAGCAGGTGCTGCCGCCCTGGTTCGTGCACAAGATGGTGGCGCTTGGCGTCCTTATCTATGCCGGCACCGGCATCGTCAGCCTTCTGCTTGGCTACGCCTATCTCGACTACGGCGCCTTCAGCCCGCACCACCCGTCGCATGGCCAGCACTGGGGCATCCTCGCGGTCGAACTTGGTGTCGGCATCACGGTGACCGGGGTCATGGTGACAATCTATTACGCATTTGCGGCGCGGCCTGCCCGCCTCAGCGACGAGGAGTGGTGATGACAGACCAAACCACACTCGATTTCGTTCTGGGTCATGCCAACTACTGGCTCTTCACCGTTCTGATGATGACCGGCCTTTATATCGTCGTCGCGCGCGGCAACCTGATCAAGAAGATCGTCGGGCTGAACATGTTCCAGACCTCGGTCTTCATGCTCTATATCTCGATGGGCAAGGTCACGGGCGGCACCGCACCTATCTTTCCTGCCGATCTGAATATCGCCCCAGATGTGGTCTATACAAACCCGCTGCCCCATGTCCTGATCCTGACCGCCATCGTCGTTGGCATCGCGACCACGGCGCTGGGGCTGGCGCTGATCGTCCGCATCCGCGAGGAATTCGACACGATTGAGGAGGACGACATCCTCGTGATCGAAAAGCGGATGGCCGCCGAAGATGACCGCCTGCATGGCGAAGCGATGGGCGGGCGCGTCTAGTGGCCGGCGACATCACACATCACGCGGCGCTCACGCTTACCGATCACCTGCCGATCCTTCAGGTGCTGGTGCCCTTCGTCGCCGCACCGCTCATCGTCTTTCTCGGCAACCGGGGGCTCGCCTGGGCGCTGAGCTTCATCGCCAGTGCGGCAGCCTTTGTCATCGCGGGTCTGCTGCTGGGCCACGTGATCGACGGCAGCGTCATTTCCTACGAAATCGGCGGCTGGGCGCCGCCACTCGGGATCGAATACCGGATCGACGCCGCAAATGCGTTTGTCCTGCTGCTTGTCAGCGCCATCAGCACCCTTGTCCTGCCCTATGCGCGGACCAGCATCGAAGCCGAGGTGCCGCGTCGCCATCACACGCTTTTCTATGCCAGCTACATGCTCTGCATGACGGGCCTTCTTGGTGTGACGGCCACGGGCGACGCCTTCAACGTCTTCGTTTTTCTGGAGATATCGTCGCTGTCCACCTATGTGCTGATCGCGCAGGGCGCGCATCGCGACAAGCGGGCGCTGACCGCCGCCTATGACTATCTGATCATGGGGACCATTGGCGCGACCTTCTTCGTCATCGGGCTTGGCATGCTCTACATGGCGACCGGAACGCTCAACATGGCAGACCTCGCCGAGCGGATCGCGACACAGGGTGCCAACCGGACGGTGCTGGCGGGCTTTGGCTTCATCATCGTCGGTATGGGGCTGAAGGCCGCGCTCTATCCGCTCCATCTCTGGCTGCCGAACGCCTATACTTTCGCGCCCTCAGTCGTAACCGTCTTTCTGGCCGCAACCGCCACCAAGGTGGCTATCTACGTCCTTCTGCGCTTCATGTTCTCGGTCTTCCAGCCGAGCTTCATCTATGAAAGCAGCACGATTGAGTTCATCATTCTGCCGCTGGCCATCCTCGCGATGTTCGCAGCCTCGGTCATCGCGGTTTTCCAGCGCGATATGAAACGGCTACTGGCCTATTCGAGCATCGCCCAGATCGGCTACATGCTGCTCGGGATCGGGATGCTGACGGAAACCGGCCTGACGGCGGCGATTGCGCATCTCTTCAACCACGGCATCACCAAGGCCGCGCTCTTCATGGGGGTTGGTGCGCTAGTCCTGAAATCCGGGGGGTCGTTCTTTGACCGCATTCAGGGCCTTGGCCGGGTCATGCCCTTCACCGCAGCCGCCATTGTCATCGGCGGGCTGAGCCTGATCGGCGTTCCCGGCACGGCTGGCTTCATCAGCAAATGGTACCTCGTGCAAGGCGCGTTGGAAAAAGGCTGGTGGCCGGTCGCCATGCTCGTCGTCCTGTCATCGCTGCTGGCCGTCATCTATGTCTGGCAGATCGTCGAAGCGCTCTATCTGAAGGCCCCTGCCAAGGACATCACTGCGGGTGAGGCCCCGCCGGCGATGCTGGTGCCGCTCTGGATCATGGCGGCGGCTTGCATCTATTTCGGCCTTGCGACGGATATCACCGTGGGCGCCGCCCAGACGGCTGCAGCCGGGCTGCTCGCTGGCTCGGCCGGGCTCGGGCATTAGGAGGGCATGATGGAGACGAACACCGCCCTCCTTCTCGCCCTTGTCCTCCCGGCCCTCGGGACGCTCGGCAACATCTTTTTGCGCGACAAAGCCAACCTGCGCGACAGCGTGACGCTGGGCGCCGCCGTGGCGACCTTCCTTTGCGTGCTGACAATTCTCGGCAATGTCGGCAATGGCACGACCGCACCGCTGACATTGTTCGAAATCCTGCCGGGCCTCGACCTTGCATTCAATGTCGAACCGCTTGGCCTTCTCTTCGCGCTGATCGCATCGGGCCTCTGGATCGTGACCCATGTCTACGCCATCGGCTACATGCGCGGGAACAAGGAAAGCCATCATCCCCGCTTCTTCGCCTGCTTCTCGCTGGCGATATCGGCGGTGATGGGCATCGCATTTGCCGCCAACATGCTGACGCTCTTCCTCTTTTACGAGATCTTGACGCTATCCACATACCCGCTCGTCGCCCACAAGGGCACGGCCGAGGCGATCCGTGGCGCGCGGGTCTATCTCGGCATTCTGATCGGCACCTCCATCGCGCTGCTTCTTGTCGCGGTGATCTGGACCTACGCCCTGGCCGGAACGCTCACCTTCGCCAAAGGCGGCATCCTCGACGGCAAGGTGGCCGGGCCGTTGGTTGCGGTACTGCTCGGCCTTTATGCCTTCGGCATCGGCAAGGCGGCGCTTATGCCATTCCACCGCTGGCTGCCCGCCGCGATGGTCGCGCCAACGCCGGTATCGGCTCTGCTGCACGCTGTGGCCGTCGTGAAAGCCGGTGTCTTTACCATGCTCAAGGTCGGCGTCTACATCTTCGGCATCGACTTTCTTGCGGCCACGGGGGCCAGCCAGTGGCTCATCTGGCTTGCCGGCTTTTCCATTGTCGCGGCGTCTGTCGTGGCCATGACGAAGGACAACCTGAAGGCCCGGCTCGCCTATTCGACTGTCAGCCAGCTCAGCTACATCACGCTCGGCATGGCGCTCGCCACCTCCATGGGCGCGCTCGGCGGGGGCATGCACATCGCCATGCACGCAATGGGCAAGATCACGCTCTTCATGTGCGCGGGTTCCATCTATGTCGCGACCCACAAGACAGATATCAGCCAGATGCAGGGCCTTGGCCGGGTGATGCCCTTCACATTCGCGGCCTTCCTGATCGGGGCGCTGTCGATCATCGGCCTGCCCCCCCTTGGCGGATCATGGAGCAAATGGCTTCTCATCATGGGGGCGGCCGATACCGGGCAGTGGATCATGATCGCGGTCCTTATGGTCAGTTCGCTCCTGAACGTCGCCTATCTTCTGCCGCTTGTCGGGCGCGGGTTCTTCCTGAAAGGCCAGGGCATCAAGGCCGACGCCAAGATCGCCGAGGCATCGCCGCTCGTCTGGCTGCCACCGGTGCTGACGGCCTTCGGCTGCGTTGTCCTGTTCTTCTACGCGGGCGACATCCAGACCTTCCTGTCACCCATCGTCGCGGCGGAATGAGGAGGCGCTGATGGCCAGAAAGACGACAAAGAAACCCGCGACCAAGACCAGCCGCAGGTCGGCGAAACCCGGAGCCGCACCGACCACAAAGAAGGCCGCCGCCGGACCCAACGGCTTTTCCCCCCTCGCCCGCGCGATGCTTTGGGTCGACCGGCCGGGAAGCGCGGAAAAAATCTTCTACGCGCTCGCGGGGCTTTGCGGCTTCCTCTTCCTGCTCGACTTCACCTATGAGAAGCACGGCCATTTCGACATGGAACATCTGCCGGGCTTCTATGGCATCTACGGCTTCGTGATGTTCACGGCCCTCATTCTTGCCGCCAAGACACTCCGCATCTTCATTCGCCGGCCCGAAGACTACTATGGCGACAAGGCCATCGACAGCGAGGCCTATCCGGCCGACCAACTCGACAAGAGGGATCACAATGCCTGAGATGATCCCGACCGCCTTCCTCTTCCTCGCCGCCGCGCTTTTCATTCCAGTGCTGCCCGCAATCCTGCGCGGCGTGGTCCTGCTGGCGCTGCCGCTCGTTGCCGCCTGGCAGGTCTGGTCGCTGCCGATGGGCACGTTCGATCAGGTAACATTCTTCGGCCAGACGCTCGACCTGATGCGGGTCGATAAACTCAGCCGGGTCTTTGCGCTGATCTTCTGTCTCGCGGCTTTTCTCGGCAATCTTTACGCTTGGCATGTGCGTGATCGGGTGCAACAGGTGGCCGCGCTTCTATACGCCGGATCGGCCATTGGCGCGGTCTTTGCCGGCGATCTCATCACGCTCTTTTTCTACTGGGAAGGCACGGCCATCGCCTCTGTCTTCCTGATCTGGGCGCGACGGACCGAAGGCGCCTATCACACAGGGATGCGCTACCTCGTCATCCAGATCGGCTCGGGTGTGATCCTGCTGGCCGGCGCGATCCTTTACCACGCCGAAACCGGCAATTTCGCTTTCGACAGGATGGTGCTTGGTTCACCCGGAACCTGGCTCATCTTCCTCAGCTTCGGCATCAAATGCGCCTTTCCGCTTCTGCACAACTGGTTGCAGGACAGCTATCCGGCCGCCACCGTTACCGGGACGGTGATCCTTTCGGCCTTCACGACGAAACTTGCCGTCTATGCGCTGGCGCGGGGCTTTGCTGGGACGGAAATCCTGATCTATATCGGGGCGGTCATGACCCTGTTCCCGATCTTCTTCGCCGAGATCGAAAACGACCTGCGCCGGGTGCTGGCCTATTCACTGAACAACCAGCTTGGCTTCATGGTCGTGGGTATTGGCGTCGGCACGGAAATGGCGCTGAACGGCACGGCCAGCCACGCCTTCGCCCATATCCTCTACAAGGCGCTTCTCTTCATGAGCGTCGGCGCGGTCCTCTACCGGACCGGCACGTCCAAGGCATCGGAACTCGGTGGGCTTTACCGGACCATGCCGCTGACGGCCGTCTTCTGCCTTATCGGCGCCGCCTCGATTTCGGCCTTCCCGCTCTTTTCCGGTTTCGTGACGAAATCGCTCATCCTCGATGAAACCGCCAAGGCGCATTACCCGGTGATCTGGGCGGCGCTGGTCTTCGCCTCTGCCGGGGTGCTGTCGCATTCGGGCATCAAGATTCCCTTCTTCACCTTCTTCGCCCATGACAGCGGCAAGCGCCCGGCCGAAGCGCCGCGTCACATGCTGCTTGCGATGGGGTTGACGGCCTTCCTCTGCGTCTTCATCGGCGTCTATCCCGACCCGCTCTACGCCCTTCTGCCTTACGAGGTGGATTTCCACCCCTACACGATGGGTCATGTGGTGGGCCAGCTGCAGCTTCTCTGCTTCGCGCTTCTGGCGTTCGCGGTACTCATGCGCACAGGCATCCATCCGCCGGAAATCCGCGCTGTCAACCTGGATACCGACTGGACATACCGGCGTTTCGGCCCATCGGTCATCGGGCTTGCGGCCGTTGGCCTCGGCAAGCTTCTGTCAGGCTGGACGGCCATCGGCACCCGTGGATACGACCGGCTGGTTGCGCGCCTCTACCACTCCACCGGGCCAGAGGGCCGTTTCGCCCAGACCTGGCCGACCGGGGCCATGGTGCTTTGGATCGCCATCCTGCTCGGGATCACGCTGATCCTGAATTTCGCCACACTCGGATGACCGCCGCGCCACTGTCGCTGCATGACGAGATTTCCGCCTGCCGCCTCTGCGCCGGAGATTTCGTCGCGACGGCGACCGCCCATGAACCCCGCCCTGTCGTGTGGTTCCGGCCCGGTGCGCGGATTCTGATCGCGGGCCAGGCACCGGGCGCGCGGGTTCATGAAAGCGGTCGGCCCTTCACCGACCCTTCGGGCGACCGGTTACGCGACTGGCTCGGTCTTGATGAGGCCACCTTCTACGACCGCGACCGAGTCGCCATCGTGCCGATGGCGTTTTGTTTTCCGGGCTACGACGAGAAGGGCGCCGACCTGCCACCACCGAAACGCTGCGCCGAAACCTGGCATGCGCAGGTGCTGGCCGGATTGACAGGCTTGCGCCTCACTTTCCTGGTCGGCGGTCATGCCCAGCGCTGGCATCTCGGCACCCAGGCGGTTAAGGGAGGCGTCACCGCCACAGTCGCCCGCTGGCGCGATCATCCCGCCGGAACCTTCTGTCTACCGCATCCTAGCTGGCGAAATACCGGTTGGCTGAAACGCAATCCCTGGTTCGCGGCCGATCTGCTTCCAGCGGCGCGGGCGGCGGTCAGGAAGGTTCTGCAAGATGGCTGACACCCCGCTCGACCGGGCCCACGCCGCAATGGAGGCAGGCGGCAACGCGGCACGGCTCGCCTTCTTTCAGGAAATCGCCGATGCCGAACTTTTCCTCCTGCTGGAACGTGAGGCTAATGACGGAGAGATCGCACCCAAGGTCTTTCCGCTTGACGAGGGCAGCTTCGTTCTCGCCTTCGACCGGGAAGAGCGGCTCGCGGCTTTTGCCGAAACGCCGGTGCCCTATGCCGCGCTGCCCGGGCGGATCATCGCCGGCGCGCTCGCCGGGCAGGATGTCGGCCTTGGCCTGAATCTCGGCGTCGCGCCCTCCTCCATGCTTTTGCCGCCCGAAGCGCTCGGCTGGCTCGCCGGTATGCTCGCCGCCATACCGGAAGAAACCGGCGCGCGCATTGCCGCTGTTCTGCCCGCCCACGATATTCCCGCCACGCTTTGTGATGCCCTCGCCCGGAAACTATCCGGCCTGTCAGGACTTGCGGCAAAGGGCTGGTTTGCCCGTGTCCGCTATGCCGATGATAGCGAAGGACACCTGCTGGCCTTCGAAGGCGCCCAACCCGGGGCCGAAGCCGCACTGGCCAAGGCCGTTTCAGAAACGCTGGTCTTTTCCGGCATCGAAACCCTGGCGCTCGATGTGGCCTTTCCGGCCGCAGGCGATCCGCTTCTGACCAGGCTGGCGACGGTGGCCCGCGCCATCGAGATACAGGCGCCGCCGGTACGAGAGATGGCAGCGCCGAAACAGGCATCCGCACCGGGCATGGACCCGACCAAACCGCCGATACTGCGCTGAGCCACAGGCCCGGCGCTAGTACCCGCGCGCCCGGTCCACCAGATGAAGGAACGGCTCGCCAGCCTCTCCCCGGCGGATATTCTCGGCCACCACCTTTGCGGCGCTGTCGGCGCGGGTATCGGCGGCGATGTGCGGCGTGACGGTCACCTTCGGATGCGCCCAGAACGGGTGGTCCGGCGGCAAAGGTTCCACCCGGAAGACATCGAGCGTCGCATGGGCGATCCGGCCCGCATCGAGCGCCGCGATAAGTGCGTCATCGTCGATCAAGGGCCCCCGTCCGGGATTGATGATCACCGCGCCTTCCGGCATCAGGGCCAGCCGGTCGGCATTCAACAGGTTCTCGGTTTCCGCCGTCCTGGGCAGAAGCAGGATGAGGATATCTGCCCGCCCCAAGGCCTCGGCCAACCCGGCCTCTCCCGACAGGCAGGTGATGCCTGCCAGCGATTTCGGGCTGCGGCTCCATCCCGTCATCGGGAAATGCAGCGCAGCCAACGCAGTGGCCGCCGCAGAACCCAGCGCGCCGAGCCCGAGCACGGTCACCCGTCGCTGCCGCGCCAGCGGCGGCAGGATGTGATTGCGCCAGACGCCGTCCTGACCACGGATATGCGCGTCCATCCCAAGATGGTGGCGCAACACATGGCCAACCACATATTCCACCATACCCTCGGTCAGGCCGTCATCGACCATACGGCAGAGGGGCTGCGTCAGCGTCGGGTTGATGACGATCTTCTCAACCCCTGCCCAGAGATTGAGGACGGCCTTGCAGTTGCGATAGGGGGAAAAGTCGAACGGCCCCCGAGTCGGGGCAAAGACGATGTAGTCGACCGCCTTCGGGTCCGGCGCACTGTCGGTAACCATCGCCTCGACGCCCACCTCGGCAAGCGCGGCGAACAAGGGGGCCCGGTATTCGGCCCATGCCTCGGGCCCGGCGGCGAAATAGACGGTAGCCGGCATCGTTACCTCGGTCGGTGGATATGGGCGCTTTGCACAAGGCCAAAGGCGCCAAGAAGGATGATCATCGCCGTCCCGCCATAGGAAACGAGCGGCAGGGGAACGCCGACAACGGGCATCAACCCCGTCACCATCGACATGTTGACCGCGAAGAACAGAAAAAACGTACCGGCCACCCCGTAGGTGAGAAGCGAGGAAAACCGGTCACGGTTTGACATGGCCGAAAGGACGC
Organism: Paracoccaceae bacterium; assembly: GCA_041397105.1. Taxonomy (GTDB): domain Bacteria; phylum Pseudomonadota; class Alphaproteobacteria; order Rhodobacterales; family Rhodobacteraceae; genus Albidovulum. The sequence goes on along the minus strand of JAWKXJ010000003.1, from coordinate 728,538 downwards.
AGAAAACAACGATCAGCACATAGAGGATGAGAAGCGACACACCGCCCACAAATCCGAATTCTTCGGCAAGCGTGGTGAAGATGAAATCGGTATGTTTTTCCGGCAGGAAGTTCAGCCGCGACTGGGTGCCCTGCATATAGCCCTTGCCCGCCCAGCCACCCGATCCAAGCGCGATCTGCGCCTGGGTAATGTTGTAGCCCGCCCCCAAGGGGTCGCTGCCGGGGTCAAGAAAGGTGTCGATCCGGCGATACTGGTAGTCCTCCAGCAGCTGCCAATCGGTGCCCCGGCTTTCAAGCACACCGAAGACAAGCCCGACGACCAGCGCGATGACAGTACCGAAATACCATAGACTGACGCCGGCCACGAACATCACGATGCCGCCCCCGGCAAGCAGAAGGATTGCCGTACCAAGGTCAGGCTGCTTCAGCACAAGAAATGTCGGCAGCAGAATGATCGCCACCGGAATGGCAACCCAGAGCGGATGCGATGTTTTTTCGATATCGAGCCAGTCGTAATAGGCGGCAAGAAACATCACGAGCCCGATTTTCATCAGCTCCGACGGCTGCAGCCGCAAGGGTCCGAGTTCCAGCCATCGCTGGGCGCCCTTGCCCTCCTCACCGAAAAACATGACCGCGAAAAGCAGTGCCAGAGCGCCAAGATAGGCCAGCGCGGACATGTTGCGCCAGAACCAGATCGGCACGAAGCCGATCACGAACATACCGACGATGCCCACCGCGAACCGCTTCATCTGCGGCTCAGCCCAGACATCCATGCGCCCGCCAGCGACCGAATAGAGCATGAGAAAGCCGATGGCGGCGACCGCGGTCAGCAGGACCGCAAGAGGCCAGTTCGCATAAAGCACCTTACGCAGCCCGGCCGGCACCGTCTTGACGTTATATTCAAGATAGCTCATGCGCGCGACTTGCCTTCCGCGCGCCCTTCCGGGTCGCGCAACGGCAGCGCACGGCGTTCCGCCTCGATCCGCAGCCGCTGGCTTTCAGGATAGGCCGTCAGGGGCGGGAAGCCTTCGTTCAGCGCCTGCAACGCGATATCGCGGGCGATCGGGGCCGCTGCAGTGGAGCCGCCACCCCCGTGTTCGACCACGACCGATACCGCGACCCTCGGCGCCTCATAAGGCGCAAAGCAGACGAATAGCGCATGATCGCGCCGCTCCCAGGGCAGGTCCTCATTGCGGGTGACGCCGCGGGCGCGTTCGGCGGCCGTAATATTGCGCACCTGGCTCGTGCCCGTCTTGCCGGCAAGCCGCATCGTGTCATCGACAACGCGCGATCCGTAGGCTGTGCCGCGCCGGCTGTTTGATACCTGGAACATGCCCTTGCGCACCGCGCGCAGGTAGTTTTCGTTCAGGCCCAGTTCCGGCGGCGGAATGATGGGCAGGTCGCGCCCGTCAACGGCGCGGATAAGGCGCGGTACCACCGCCCGGCCGGATGCGATACGCGCGCTCATCACCGCCAGTTGCAGGGGCGAGGCCAGCACGTAGCCCTGCCCGATGCCTGAGTTGAACGTGTCACCGATCAGCCAGTCCTTGCCGTATTTGCGCAGTTTCCAGCCCTTGTCGGGCGCCAAGCCCTCGGAAATCGCGGAAAGCGGCAGATCGAATTTCGCGCCGATGCCCAGCCGCCGCGCCATGGCCGCGATATTCTCGATCCCCGTCCGCTGGGCGATTTCATAGAAATAGACGTCGCAGGATTGTTCGAGGCTGTCGACAAGATCCATCGTGCCATGGCCCGATCCTTTCCAGCAGTGGAACCGCCGGTCGCCGAGTTCGGTATAGCCCCGGCAGTAGACGGTCTCATCTGTCGCGATGACGCCGGCCTCAAGTGCCGCGAGCGCCGTCACCATCTTGAAGGTCGAACCCGGCGGGTAGGCCCCCTGAACGGTCTTGTCGGCGAGCGGTCGGTGATCGTCCTCGGTCAAGGTGCCATAGTCGGCGCTGGATATGCCGCGCACAAAGAGATTGGGATCAAAGCTCGGCGCCGACGCTGCCGCCAGCAAGTCGCCCGTGGCCACATCCATGACGACCGCGGCGGCGCTTTCCTCGCCCAGACGGGCCAGAATGTAGTTCTGCAACCAGCTGTCGATCGTCAGTTGCACATTGATACCCGGATCGCCTTCCTGCCGGCTCAGTTCGCGCATGACGCGGCCCGTTGCATTGACCTCGATCCGACGGGTGCCGGCCTTGCCGCGCAGTTCAGCCTCAAGCTTCGATTCGACGCCCAGCTTTCCGATCTGGAACCGGGGGATTTGTAGCAAGGGGTCGGGATCATCGAGCTTCGACAGGTCGTAATCGCTGACAGGGCCGACATAGCCGAGCACATGGGCGAAATCGGGGCCGAGCGGATAGACACGCGACAGGCCGACCTCTGTCGCCACGCCCGGCAGGGCCGGGGCGTTGACGGCGACGCGGCTGAAGTCCTGCCAGCTCAACCGGTCGGCAACCGAAATCGGCAGGGTCGGGCTGCGCCGGGCGATTTCCTTCCGCGTCTCCTCGATTTCCTCCTCGCCAAGCGGCAGTAGCTGGCTCAGCCGTTCCAGAACGGCATCGGTGTCGCCCGCATCCTCGCGGGTAATGGTGATGCGGTAATTCTGTTCGTTGCCCGCGATCAGTACGCCATTACGGTCATGGATCAGGCCACGCGCGGGCGGCAAGAGCCGTACCTTGATGCTGTTCTCATCGGCCAACAGGCGGAACTGATCGGCTTGATCGACCTGCAGATACCGCATCCGAAAAGCCAGCGTGCCCACAAAGATCGCCTGCAGCGAACCGAGAAGGACACCACGGCGGCTGATGCCGCGAAAGCTGTCCGCATTGTCCCGGGGCGACCGTCTCATAGCCGGTGCCCCAGCGCATCGACCTCACCCGTCGCGGCCTTGCGCAGGCCGAAGGCGAAGTGAGAAACGAAAACGACGACAGGATAGGCGGCAATCGTCGCCAGAACCTGCATGAGCGTCAGCCCCAGCCCAGTCTGCGGCACGACGAAGAGCGCCAGTACGAGCCGGTTGGCGATTGCGATGACGACGATGACGAGGCTCGTCACCGCCCATTCCAGAAGAAACGGCAGGTCTCGGAACCCGGTTTCACGTGATCGCAGGAATTCCGTCCCGAGAAGAACCAAGAGCGCCCAAAGCCCCGGCGCCCGCACCGCCAGAAGATCGTCGATGAAGAAGACGGCAGCGACGACCACCGCCGGGACGTATTCCGGCCGCCGCTGCACCCAGACGAGCGTCAGGCAAAGCAGAAGATCGGGCCCCGGAAAGACGACCGGCATGGTCGAAAGCGGCAGGAGCCGCACAAAGAAAATCAGGATTGCAAGCCCGAGGAAAAGCGCGCGATGCGCCAGACGGGCGGACGCGACCGGGTCAACCATCGCCGGCCCCGTTTTCTGCCCCGGCCGTCACCGGGGCCTCAGGCGCCACCGCCTCGCCCGTCGCCGATGCAGCGGCGGGCGCAACGACAAGCCCCCCTGCTTCGGAAATCTCTTCCGCCGGCCGGCTGCGCAGCACCCTGAGGAAATTCAGCCGCTGGTAGTCCGCCGAAAGCCGCACTTTCAGCCGGCCGTCTGTCCGTTCCACCTCGCCTACGAGCAGCCCGGCGGGAAAAACCCCGCCGTCACCCGAAGAAATCACCCTGTCGCCCGGGCGCACCTGTTCGGGCGCTTCAAGAAACTCGACCGGCGGGAAGGCGGTATTGTCACCCATCAGCATCGCGCGCTGCCCAGAGGGCTGGATCGTCACCGGGATGCGGCTGGAGGCGTCCGTCAACAGGATCACCCGCGCGGTCGTTTCGCCGACGCCGGAGATGCGACCGACAAGCCCAAGCCCGTCCATCGTCGCCCAACCATCGACGATTCCATCGCGCGCGCCCACGTTCAGCAGCACCGACTGCCGGAAAGGCGATCCACTGTCAGCCAGCACAACACCCGATACCGAGGTCAGCTTCGGGTCGAGCCGAACCTGGTTTTGCGCCAGGAGCTTGGCATTTTGTTGCTCCAGCTGAACGGCAGCCTCTTTCCAGGCCTTCATCCGCTGCAATTCGCGCCTGAGTTCCTGGTTCTGCTCCACGATCCGCGCGTAGGACTGAAACCCTTCGACAATACCCACAAGCTTTGTCACCGGCACCAGCGCCCAGTCAAAACTTGGCACCACCCGGTCGATGAAGGCCGCGCGAAACCGTTCCACCCGGGGGCTGTCGATGCGCCAGACGAGGAAGATCGCCAAGAGAAACACCGCAAGCACGGAAATCAGGATGCGGCGAACCGGCCGTTGGTAATTGTATTCGGCGTTACGGTCTCGTGCCACGATGGCCTCATTCCGAACGCGGAGCCACGGGCGCCGCAGGCTCAGCTATCGTAATCTATAACGTGACGAAGCTGCTTTTCATATTCCAGCGCCTTGCCAGTGCCGAGCGCCACACAGTTGAGGCACTGATCGGCAATGGAAATGGAAAGTCCCGTCTGTTCGCGCAGCGCAAGGTCCAACTCGCCCAGAAGCGCGCCGCCCCCGGTCAGCATGACGCCGCGGTCGACGATATCGGCGGCAAGATCCGGCGGAGTCGCCTCAAGCGCGGTCATCACCGCCTCGCAGATCTGCTGCACCGGCTCGGCCAGCGCCTCGGCGATCTGGGCCTGGTTGATCTCGATCTCCTTCGGGACCCCGTTCAGAAGATCGCGGCCACGGATCTGCATCGCGGCGCCACGGCCGTCATCCGGCATCCGCGCGGTCCCGATAGAGGTCTTGATCCGCTCCGCCGTGCTTTCGCCGATCAGCAGGTTCTGCTGGCGGCGGAGGTAGGAGATGATCGCCTCGTCCATCCGGTCGCCACCGACACGGACGGATCGCGCATAGACGATGTCGCCCAAGGACAGCACCGCAACCTCTGTCGTGCCACCGCCGATATCGACGACCATGCTGCCGGTCGGATCGGTAATGGGCATTCCCGCGCCGATGGCCGCCGCGATGGGTTCAGCGATCAGGCCCGCACGCCGGGCGCCGGCCGAAAGCACAGACTGCCGGATCGCGCGCTTTTCAACCGGGGTTGCGCCGTGGGGCACACAGACGATGATCTTCGGCTTGGAAAAGGTGGTCCGCTTGTGAACCTTTCGGATGAAATGCTTGATCATCTCCTCGGCGACATCGAAATCGGCGATGACGCCTTCGCGCATCGGCCGAATCGCCTCGATCGAGCCTGGGGTACGGCCGAGCATGAGCTTGGCGTCCTCGCCCACGGCCAGGACCTGCTTCTTGCCATCCTTGACGTGGTAGGCGACGACGGAGGGCTCGTTCAGCACGATCCCCTTGCCCCGGACATAGACGAGCGTGTTCGCCGTTCCGAGGTCGATCGCCATATCGGACGAAAACAGTCCGCCTAACCCTGCCATGTCGTGATCCCGCTACCCAACAAAAAGACAGCCCGCGACTCGCACGGTGCAGGCCGAAACTTCTTATATGCGGTGCCGGGGGCTGGCGAAAGGGGCCACCATGGACGCCCTCGCGGGTTTCTGCCGGTGACGGCGATGGCCGGTCTCAGACGCCGGCAGCATAGCGTTGCAGTGCCGAGCCTGTACCATCGGCCCAGATCAGGTCGAGCCATTGCGCGAAGGCTGCGGCAAAGCGTGGCTCGTCGGCCAGATCGCCGTAGACCGATCTCTGTTCCAGCCAGGCCATCGGACGGGTTCGCGCCGCTTCGGCCGCTTCGGTAAGTGCCGGCCAGTGCGGGTCGTTCGGCGCGATCGCGCTGCCATCCTCACGTACGCCCGCGCACATCCTTGCCCAAAGCGCCTCGACAAGCGCGAGCCCGTCAACCGACCCGCCAGCCCTCAGCGCGTCGCGCAGGACCGGCAGGATGAAACCGCTATGGCGGGACGAGCCGTCGAAGGCGACCCGGCGGGTCGTATCCTTGATGGCTGGATTGGCAAAACGCCGTTCGATCAGGGAAAGGTAGGCCGCAGGCGTCATGCCGGGGACCGGTGCCACATAGGGCAATATTTCCTCGGTCTCGACCCGGCGAAAGAAGGCCGCCACCCGCGCATCTGCCATGCAGTCGGCGATGGTCGGCAGGGACAGAAGCTCACCGGCATTGGCCAGCACCTGATGGCCCGCGTTCAGGACCCGGATTTTCATCGCCTCATAGGCGTGGACATTGTCGGTGAAGGTCGCCCCCACCCTGTCCCAGTCCGGGCGACCGGCACAGAAGGCATCCTCGATCACCCACTGCCGGAAGTTTTCATGCGTCACAGGCGCCGCATCGTCGATGCCAAGCGCGCGGGCAAGCGCGATTTCATCCGGGCCGGTCGCCGGTACGATGCAATCGACCATGGAGTTCGGAAAAGCGGCCTCGCTGTCGATCCAGTCGGCGAGTTCCCGGTCCGACAGCCGGGCGAGCGACACGACCGCCTGCCGGGCAATGGTCCCGTTGCCTTGCAGGTTGTCGCAGCTTTGCACGGTGAAAGGGCCGATACCCGCAGCGCGGCGCTGCCCAAGCGCCGCGACGATGGCGCCAAAGGCTGTCTTCGGCCAGCCGGGATGGGTGGCATCGTGGGCGATGTCGGGATGGGCCGCGTCGAACCCGCCCGCCGCATCGGTGTAATACCCGCCTTCAGTGACGGTGAGTGACACGATGCGGATCGCCGGATCGGTCATCGCCGAAATCAGGGGGCCGTTACCCTCCTCGACCGGAAGATAGCCGATCATCGCGCCCGTGACCTCGACCTGTGTCCGCGTCGGGTCAAGCTCGATCAGCGTTGTCAGGAAATCCTGCGCGACGAGCCTTTCGCGCATCGTCGCGTCATAGGGCCGCACCCCCGCACCAAGGATCGCCCAGTCCTGCGCCCCGCCCTCCTGCATCAGCCGATGCAGATACCAGGCCTGATGCGCCCTGTGAAAATTGCCAAGCCCGATATGGACGATGCCGGCAGTAAGCGCCTGACGGTCATAACGCGGCCGGGCGACCCCCGCCGGCAGCGCCGGAAGCGTCGCGTTGCTGAGTTTCATCGCTGTCAGTTCCCGCGCGCGATTGCCCATCAACTCATCCAATTGCCGCCATCCACATTGTAGGTCTGCGCGACGATATATCGGGATTCCTCAGAGGCGAGGAAGACGGCCATGCCGGTCAGATCCTCGGCCCGGCCCATTCGGCCAAAAGGCACCGCTTCGCCAACCTCGCGTTTCTTCTGCCCCGGCGCCTTGCCTTCATGACGGGCAAAGAAGGCATCCACGCCATCCCAGTGTTCGCCGTCCACTACCCCGGGCGCGATGGCATTCACGTTGATCCCGTGGCGGATGAGATTGAGCCCCGCCGACTGGGTCAGGCTGATGACGGCTGCCTTCGTCGCGCAATAGACCGCGACCAGCGGTTCCCCGCGCCGGCCGGCCTGAGAGGCCATGTTGATGATCTGGCCCTTGATCCCCCGTTCGATCATGTGCCGCGCGACGGCCTGCAGGGTAAAAAGCGTCCCCGCGACGTTGATGGCGAAGGCCCGGTCATAATCCGCGCGGGTGATCTCGGTGATCGGGGCCGCGGTAAAGATCGCGGCATTGTTGATCAGGATGTCGATCTGACCGAGCCGACTGGCCGCCTCGGCAACCGCCTCCTCGATACTTTCCTGCCGGCTCACATCCATCGCAACCGCGATGGCCCCCTGCCCGATACCGGCGGCTGTAGCCTCGGCCCCAGCGATGTCGATGTCGGCAATGGCGACCCGCGCGCCTTCGGCCGCGTAGGTGCGGGCAAAGGCCTGCCCGATCCCACGCGCCGCCCCTGTGATCAGGGCGGATTTGCCCTGAAGCCGCATCATGCGATCCGCAGCCCCTTTGCATCGAAGCGGTGAATCTGATCCTCGCGCGGGGCAAGGCCGATCCGGTCGCCATGCTTGAACCCGACCTCGCCATCGGCGCGCACCGTGATCGTGTCGGCCAGCCCGGTATCATGGATGTGGAAGAAGGTGTCAGACCCAAGGTGTTCGGCCACGCCGACGCGGCCCGACCACTGGCCACCCGCGTCCGACACCGCAATGTGTTCGGGCCGGATGCCGATGGTGTGGGCGTTGTGTTTCGCTGCCTCCGCGCCTTCGATGAAGTTCATCTTCGGACTGCCGATGAACCCCGCGACGAAAAGGTTGCGGGGTGCGCGGTAAAGCTCCAGCGGCGATCCCACCTGTTCGATATTGCCGGCGCGCAGGACGACAATCTTGTCGGCCATGGTCATCGCTTCGACCTGATCGTGGGTCACATAGATCATCGTCGTGGCGAGCCGCTTGTGCAATTCGCTGATCTCAAGCCGCATTCCGACGCGGAGCGCGGCGTCGAGGTTCGACAGCGGTTCGTCGAAGAGGAAGGCCGCCGGTTCCCGCACGATGGCGCGGCCGATGGCGACCCGCTGGCGCTGCCCGCCCGAAAGCTGCCCGGGCCGACGGTCGAGATAGTCCGACAGGTTCAGAACCGAGGCCGCACCATTCACCCGCTTGTCGATCTCGGCCCGATCGAGCTTGGCCATCTTGAGCGGAAAGGCGATGTTCTTGCGCACAGACATATGCGGGTAAAGCGCGTAGGACTGAAAGACCATCGCCAGACCGCGCTTTGCCGGGGGCACCGCCGTTGCGTCCTGACCGTCAATGGCGATTGTGCCGTCGCTGACATCTTCAAGCCCCGCGATCAGCCTGAGAAGCGTGGACTTGCCACAACCCGATGGTCCGACGAACACGGCAAATTCGCCGTCCTCGATGGTCAGGTCCAAAGGCGGAATTACCTCCACCTCTCCGAACCGCTTGGCAACCTTTTCAAGTACGATACGTCCCATCGTTCAACTCCTCACTTTACCGCGCCGAATGTCAGGCCGCGGACGAGTTGCTTTTGGCTGAACCAGCCGAGGATCAGGATCGGCGCGATGGCCATGGTCGATGCCGCGCTGAGCTTGGCGTAGAAAAGACCCTCGGGGCTGGAATAGCTGGCGATGAAGGCGGTCAAGGGGCCGGCCTTCGCGGCGGTCAGGTTCAAGGTCCAGAACGCTTCGTTCCAGGCCAGGATGAAGTTCAGAAGGATCGTTGAGGCAATGCCCGGCACTGCCATCGGTGTCAGAACGTGCAGGATTTCCTCTTTCAGCGTCGCGCCATCCATGCGCGCGGCTTCCAGAATCTCACCGGGGATCTCCTTGAAGTAGGTGTAGAGCATCCAGACGATGATCGGCAGGTTGATCAGCATCAGGACGACGACAAGACCGATCCGGGTGTCGAGAAGCCCGAGTTTGATGAACATCAGATAGATTGGGTAAAGCACGCCCACCGCCGGCAGCATCTTGGTGGAGAGCATCCACATCAGGATGTCCTTGGTCCGCTTCGATGGCACGAAGGCCATCGACCAGGCGGCCGGGATCGCGATGATGATGCCGATCAGGGTCGAACCGCCGGCGATAATGACGGAATTCCACAGATAACGCATGTAGTCTGAGCGTTCCTGCACGACCCCGTAGTTTTCGAGCGTCCAGTCGAAGAAGAGGAGCTTCGGCGGGTAGGCGATGGCGTCGCCCTCGGTCTTGAAGCTCGTCAGGATCGTCCAGAGGATCGGAAAGAAGATCAGAAGTCCGACACCCCAGGCAAGGGCTGTGTTGATGGACTTGCGGCGTTGAGTGACTGCACGGGCCATGATGTTACCTCACGCGTCCAGGTTCTTGCCGATGATGCGCATCAGGAAGACGGCAACGATATTGGCAAGGATGATGGCATAGACCCCTCCGGCCGAGCCGAGACCCACGTTCTGGCTTTCCAGCACGCGCTGGAAGATCAGATAGGTCAGCGTCTTGGTCCCGAAGGCGCCGGCGGTGGTAACGAAAATCTCCGCAAAGATCGACAGAAGGAAAATCGTCTCGATCAGGATCACAACGGTGATCGCCCGGGAAAGGTGCGGCAGCACGATATAGACAAAGCGCGACAGGACCGGCGCACCGTCCATTTCGGCGGCCTCGATCTGCTCGCTGTCCAGCGACTGGATCGCCGTCAGCAGGATCAGCGTGGCGAAGGGCAGCCATTGCCAGCTGACAATAGTGACGATGCTGACGAAGGGGTGCTGGATGAGCCATTCGACCGGCGTCGCCCCGAAGAACTTGAAAATATGGGCAAAGAGGCCATTGACCGAGTCCAGGAACATGTTCTTCCAGACAAGCGCCGAAACGGTCGGCATCACGAAGAAGGGCGCGATGACAAGAATACGGACGATCCCCTGCCCCCACATCGGCTGATCCAGAAGGATGGCGAGAAGGACGCCGAGGATCACGGTAATCGCCAGCGCACCGATCACGATGATGAGCGTGGCACCCACGGCGGGCCAGAACGAGGATGAGGTGACAAAGCGAACGTAGTTGTCGAAACCGGCAAAGCCGAGATCACCCCCACGCAGCGGCTGGTAGTTACGGAAACTGAACCACAGCGTCATGATCAGGGGTACGAGCATCCAACCGAGCAGCAGGATGACGGCGGGCGCCATCATCAGGCGGGCAGCGGATCGCGAAGCTTTCGTAGCCATCGGGCAAACCTCCCTTGATTGCGCAGAATGCACAGTGCCTGCGTCAGCAATTTTGGCAAGGAGCAGGTGGGGGAACCAGAGGGCGGCAGACCGCCCTCCGGCATCGGAAGCAGATGGGGCTCAGTAGCCGGCGGCTTCCATGGCATCCGTGGCGATGGCCTGGGCCTTGGCCAGGGCTTCTTCCACGCTTTGCTGGCCGGCATAGGCCGCCGAGAATTCCTGGCTAACGTCCGTGGCGATACCCGCGAACTCCGGGATCGCGGCGAATTGCACGCCGACATACGGAACAGGTTCGACCGTCGGGTTGTTCGGATCAGCCGAGAGGATCGAGTCAAGCGTCATCTTGGCGAAGGGAACGGCCTGGTAGTCGGGGTTCTCGTAGAGCGAGGTGCGCGCACCCGGCGGAACGTTGGCCCAGCCTTCCTTGGACGCCACAAGCTCGATGTAGGACTTCGAGGTTGCCCATTCGATGAACTGCTTGGCGGCATCGGTCTTCTGCGTACCGGCCGGAATGGCGAGCGCCCAGGCCCAGAGCCAGTTCGACCGCTTGCCAAGCCCGTTATCCGGCGCCAGCGCGAAGCTGACCTTGTCGGCAACGGTCGAGTCCTTCGGGTTGGTCACGAAGGAGGCCGCAACGGTGGCGTCGATCCACATGCCGCACTTGCCTTGCTGGAAGAGCGACAGGTTTTCGTTGAAGCCGTTGGTGGCGTAACCGGCAGGGCCGCTTTCGTCCATCATGCCCTTGAAGAAGTGGAGCGTGTTGGCCCAGGCCTCGCTGTCAAAGGTCGGTTTCCAGTCCATGTCGAACCAGCGCGCGCCGAAGGAGTTTGACATCGCGGTGATGAAGGCGCCGCCCTCACCCCAGCCGGCTTTGCCGCGCAGGCAGATGCCGTTGATGTCATTGGCGCGGTCGGTCATCGCCGCTGCGGCCTGGCGGATGAAGTCCCAGGTCGGTGCGTCCGGCATGGAGAGGCCGGCTTTCTCCATCAGGTCGGTACGGTACATGACCATGGAGCTTTCGCCATAGAACGGCGCCGCATAAAGCGTGCCTTCATAGGATAGGCCACCCGACATGGCCGGCAGGATGTCGGCCACGTCATAGTCGGCCGACAGATCGTTCAGCGGCACGAGCCAGCCGTTCTTGCCCCAGATCGGCGTCTCATACATGCCGATCGTCATGATGTCGAACTGGCCGCCCTTTGTGGTGATGTCGGTCGTAACGCGCTGGCGCAGCACGTTTTCTTCGAGCGTGACCCATTCCACCGTATGGCCGGTCTTGGCCGTGAAATCGTCTGTCAGACCCTGCATGCGGATCATGTCGCCGTTGTTCACGGTAGCGATGGTGATCGTATCGGCATAGGCCGCTGCCGCCGAGATCAGCGTCATCGCCGTCGCCGCACGAAGTGCGTTCCTTAGGTACATCCGACTCCTCCCTGGTTTCTTGGATGTGGTGGGAGAATGTTACCGGAAACGGCTTCGCGCCGTCAATTTATATTTTACTCGCGTAAAGATTTATGTTTTTCGGCGGCAAGATACGGACTTAGGCAGACCCGCGCATGATCAATGTCCCGTCAAACAGCGTCGTCTCGCGCCGGGTCGGGGGTGCGTCCGAATCGATAAGCTTGAGGAGCGTCTCAACACTCTTGCGGGCGATACGCCCGTAATCCTGCGCAACTGTGGTCAGTGTCGGGCTCGTGTAGCGCGCGAAAGGATGGTCGTCATGCCCCGCAACCCTCAGCGCGCATCCCGCCCCCAGACCGACACGCAGACCCGCCTCATAGGCCGCCGAAAGCAGGCCGATGGCCAGACGGTCGTTACTGCACAGGATCGTATTCGACGGCAGGCTGTGGGTCGCGATCACCCGCGTCCCTTCACGGAAACCGATTTCCTCGAATTCCCAGCCATCGCCCGGAACCTGAATCAGATGCGGGTCATGGCCGAGCCGATTCATGGTCGCCACATAGGTGTTGCGCCGCTTGATGGCGTTGGGGTTGGGGGGCAGGCGCATCTCGAAAAAGACCGGCGGTTCACCCGTACGACACAGATACTCGACGATCAGTTCCGTGGCCTGCGTGTTGTTATGGCCAATGAAGGCCTCGCCCAGACCTTCGATGTTGCTGTCGAAATGCACGGTCGGCGCATCCTTGCAGAAGGCCGCAACCGCAGATTTGTCCGAAGACCGCCCGAGCGGCGCGATCAGCACGCCCGCTGGCTTGATCTGGCGCAGCGAATCGAGGTTGTCGATCTCCTGCGCGGGGTTGCCATGGGAACTGAGCAGGATCGGCCGGTACCCCGCCTCGATCACCAGCCGCTCTATATTCCGCGCGATCTCGGCGAAGAACGGGTCGGCCAGATAGGGCACGACAACTCCGACATTCTTCGTCAGCCGCCGGTTCTGGTTTACCGCATAGATATTGGGGCGAAAATCATAGCGCTCCAGCGCCGCCTCGATCCGTTCGCGCGTGGATTTGCGGACGCTGCCCGGATCGTTGAAGTATTTCGACACGGTCGGCCGTGAGATGCCGCTGACCGCCGCGAAATCCTCCATGTTCCTGATCTTCCTCGCCGCCGTGGCCACAAGCGATCTCCCTCGGCTTTCCGCCCGCCGGTTCACACCCCCGGCCGCGGTTCCATTGGTAGCACTCTGCCCGCAAAATTTGCCGCGCGCAAACTTCGACTGGCCTCTGCCGCAGGTTTCCGCCCCGATCCTGGCCGGCGAGGCTCAGATGCCGCCCATCCGGGGCCGATCACCCGGCCTTGTGCGCTTGCAGGGCCTTTGTCGCGGCCGAGTGCAGGAATCCATGGTCGCTTGAAATCACAAGGGCGTTTGCGTTCATGCCGTAGGCCTCCGCCACGCGTGACGGACCCTTCGGGATCATCATCAGCGGCACATTGGCGGCCTTCAGCGCGTCGGCCACCTGCCTGACATAATCCTCCACGCGGTCCTCGACATTGGCCTGCCCCTCAAGCGTCGCTGTCAGATCGCCCTGCCCGACGAAAACGGCGTCGATCCCCTCGACCATCGCGATGTCCCGCGTCAAAGGCACCGCATGGGGGTCTTCGATCGTCGCGATGCGGGCCACCTCGGAATCCTGTCTGGACATATGTTCGCTGCGTGTCGTACGGCCCCATCCGGCGGCCCGTGACATGCCGACAAAGCCGCGCGTGCCATTGCGGTAGCGGCAGGCGGCCGCGATCTTTCGCGCCTTCTCGGCCGATGTCACATGCGGGACAAGAATGCCGCAGGCCCCGCAATCGAGCACCGACAGGATATTTGTATCCGAATACTCGCTTAGGCGAGCACGCCTTCGAGAGCGAAGAAGACATCGCTGCCAGCCAGCGAAAACGGGATGCGCCCTTCACGAACCGGCGCCAGACGCGCCTGGTCGTTGCTGACGGCAACCACGCGCACGGCGGTTCCGTAGGCGTCCTGCAGGGCCTTCCCGACCGCGATGGACTGGTTATAACCCGTACCCCCCACATCGAAACTGGTCCAGGTCAGCGTACCCGGCAGCTTGACTTCATCGGCCCCGTAGGCGGTTGTCACGGCCATCACGCAAAGCGCGGCCGCTGCAAGCGTCTTTCTCATTGGTCTCCTCCTCAGTGTCGTCCCACATTGACCTCGCGGAAGCCATGACAATGGAGTCCGCAATCCGTCGTTTCACTAAGCCATCAGACGGGCGGCAAATGAACAGAGGCGTCACAACGTTCCGACAGATGGAATGATCACTGCCGCCAGCCGAATACCGGCCAACATCGGCGAATTCGGAAGACCGAAAAGGACGGGACCGACAGCGATGGCCGAAAACCACCGTTGGCGGCAGGGCCAAAGGTCAATCAGGGCTTCGCAGGGCGCTCTCAGAAAACCACAGACCCGCGGAATGCAGGACCGCCCTAGAAATCCAGGTTTTCGACGCTCAGCGCGTTTTGCTGGATGAACTCGCGCCGGGGTTCGACGACATCGCCCATCAGCTTGGTGAAGATGTCATCCGCCTCGGCCACATCGTCGACCTTCACCTGCAGAAGCGTCCGCGCCGAGGGGTCGAGCGTGGTTTCCCAAAGCTGTTCGGGGTTCATTTCACCCAGCCCCTTGTAACGCTGCAGGCTCAGCCCCTTTTCGCCTTCCTGCAGGATCGCGGTCAAAAGCTCCACCGGCCCGTGGATCAGCTGTTCCCGGTCCTTGCGCTGCAGGCGCGCGACCTTGCCGTAAACATCGCGCAATTCCTGCGTATGGGCGGCAAGCCGCCGCGCCTCGCCCGACCGCAGCACCTGCCCGTCGAGCGTCCGCACCTCCTCCACACCACGCAGCGCGCGCGAAAAGCGCAGGCCATGATCCTGCGTCGGCCGGCCCTGCCAGCCGCGCTCATATTCCACCGCCACCTCGTCCAGCCGCTGGGCAACCTCATTGGCCACCCCTTGCGCATCGGCATCGACCCGGCCCGGCACCAGCGCCCCGGCGATGGCCGACTGTTCCAGGATGTGCTGCGGATAATGCGTCGGAAACGCTTGCAGGATGCGCCGCACCACCCGCGCCTCTTCCACCACACGGGTCAGGTCCGCACCCACCAGTTCCTCGCCCGAGCCGAGTTTCAGGACCGCCCCTTCGACCCCCTGCTGGATCAGGAACTCCTCCAGCGCGGCCTGATCCTTCAGATAGACCTCCGACTTACCGCGCGCGACCTTATAAAGCGGCGGCTCGGCGATATAGAGATGGCCGTGGTCGATCAGTTCCGGCATCTGCCGGAAGAAGAAGGTCAGAAGCAGCGTCCGGATATGCGCACCGTCCACATCCGCATCGGTCATGATGATGATCTTGTGATAGCGAAGCTTGCCGACGTCAAACTCGTCGCGCCCGATCCCGGTGCCAAGCGCGGTGATCAGCGTCCCGATCTGGTCGGATGACAGCATCCGGTCGAAACGCGCCCGCTCCACGTTCAGGATCTTGCCCCGAAGCGGCAAAACCGCCTGGTTCTTCCGCTCCCGCCCCTGCTTGGCGGAGCCTCCGGCGCTGTCGCCCTCCACCAGGAAAAGTTCGCTCAGCGCGGGGTCCTTTTCCTGACAATCGGCGAGCTTTCCGGGCAGCGAGGCGACATCCATCGCCGTCTTCCGCCGCGTCAGATCACGCGCCTTGCGCGCCGCTTCGCGCGCGAGCGCGGCCTCTATGATCTTGCCGACGATGATCTTCGCCTCGGCCGGGTTCTCCTCGAACCATTCGCCGAGCTTCTCGTTCAGAAGGCTTTCGACCGCCGGTCTCACTTCGGAACTGACAAGCTTGTCCTTGGTCTGCGATGAAAACTTCGGGTCCGGCACCTTGACCGACAGCACGCAGGTCAGCCCCTCGCGCGCGTCATCGCCGGTGAAATCCACCTTCTCCTTCTTGGCGATGCCCGAGGTCTGGGCATAGCTGTTGATCGTCCGCGTCAGCGCGCCGCGGAACCCGGCCAGATGGGTGCCGCCATCGCGCTGCGGGATGTTGTTGGTGAAGGGCAGCACGGTTTCGTGGTAGCTGTCGTTCCACCACATCGCCACTTCAACGGTAATGCCGTTGCGCTCGCCGGAAATATAGATCGGCTCCGCCATGGGCGAGGTCTTCGACCGGTCGAGATAGCGCACATATTCGCGCACGCCGCCTTCGTAGAACAACTCCGTCCTCAGCGGCTCAGCCGGCCTCTCGTCTTCCAGAATGATCCGTGCGCCGGAATTCAGGAAGGCAAGCTCCCGCAGCCGGTTTTCCAGCGTCTTGAAGCTGTAATCGAGGTTCGAGAATGTGGAGGTGGAGGCAAGAAACCGCACCTCCGTCCCCTTCTCGCCCGGCTTGGCGTCCCCGACGACCCGCAGGCTTTCGGCGGTATCGCCCCGCACGAATTTGGCGAAATGCTCCTTGCCGCCCCGCCAGATGCGCAACTCCAGCCAATCGGACAGCGCGTTGACGACCGAAACGCCCACCCCGTGAAGGCCGCCCGACACCTTGTAGCTGTTCTGGTCGAATTTCCCTCCGGCGTGAAGCTGGGTCATGATGACCTCAGCCGCCGAAACGCCCTCATCCTTGTGAATGTCGGTCGGAATGCCCCGCCCGTTGTCGCGCACGGAAACCGAACTGTCGGCGTGAATTTTCACATGCACATAGTCCGCGTGACCCGCCAGCGCCTCGTCAATGCCGTTATCGACGACCTCATAGACCATGTGGTGCAGACCCGACCCGTCATCGGTATCGCCGATATACATGCCCGGGCGCTTGCGCACCGCATCCAAGCCCTTGAGAACCTTGATGGAATCCGCGCCGTATTCGGCCGGTTGCTGCGCGTTGTCGGTCATGCAAGCCTGTCCTTGTTCTTTGCCGCATTTTATAGAGGTTTCGCCGGGGATTGTCACGCCGGAGCCACAAGATTTTGTGTCACCGAGGGTCCGTCGAAGAATGAGGATGGACGGCCCCGGAAACTTGCGGCAATGCTACGCGCAAGCTGCCTTTGCCCGGGGCCGGGAAAGGCGCCGCCACACCCAGTTGCAAAGCCGCATCCGCCGATGAAACCCAAGATCCTGACGGCCCTTCCCGGTTATGATCGCTCCCAGTTCGGGGCCGACATGATTGCCGGAATAACGGTCGCCATGGTGGCCCTGCCGCTCAGCCTTGCCATTGCCATCGCCTCGGGCGCGGGGCCGGAAAAGGGGCTCGTCACCGCCATCGTCGCGGGCTTTCTGATTTCCTTTCTCGGCGGCAGCCGGGTGCAGATCGGTGGCCCGACGGGCGCGTTCATCGTCGTGGTCTATGGCGTCATCGCGGCCCATGGTTATGACGGGCTCGTCCTGGCGACGCTGATGGCCGGCATCATCCTTCTGGTCGCGGGGTTCCTGCGGGCCGGGAACCTTGTCCATTATGTGCCGGAACCTGTGATCAACGGCTTCACCATCGGCATCGCGATCATCATCGCCACCAGCCAGATCAAGGATTTCGCAGGTCTGGACATCGCCGAAGTCCCAGCGGAATTTCTGGACAAGGCCGCCGCGCTTTGGGCCGTCAAAGACAACTTCAATCCGGCCGCCTTCGGCATCGGTCTGGCGACAATCGTCCTGATCGTCATCCTGCGCCGCCTCGCGCCGCGGCTTCCGGGCCTTTTCGCGGCGGTCGTTCTGACCTCTGCGATTGCCGCCGTCGCCAATCTGCCCGTCGACTCCATCTTCTCCCGCTTCGGTGCCCTGCCGCAAAGCCTTCCGGCACCTGCCCTTCCCGCGATCTCGATGGCGCGGATAACAGAATTGCTGCCATCCGCCTTCGTCATCGCCTTCCTCGCCGGGGTCGAATCCCTGCTATCGGCCATGGTCGCGGACCGGATGATCAATGACAGCCACCGCCCCAATGCCGAAGTCCTGGCACAGGGCTTCGCCAATATCGGCTCCGCCCTCTTCGGCGGCCTGCCGGCGACCGGCGCGATTGCCCGCACCGCGACGAACATCCGGGCGGGCGCGAAGACGCCGATAGCAGGCGTCATCCACGCCGTAACGCTCCTCGCGGTTCTCTACCTCGCCGCGCCGCTTGCCGAATACCTGTCGATGCCCGCCATGGCAGGGCTTCTCATCCTGACCGCATGGAACATGAGCGAACCGCACAAATGGGCGGGCTACATGTCGGGCAGGCGGTCGGATCGGGTGCTGCTGCTCATGACGCTTGCCCTCACCGTTCTCGCTGACCTGACGATTGCCATCGGCGTCGGCGTCGGGGTCGGCCTCGCTCTGCGGCTGCAGCGGCGCCACGTCCCGCCCGCAGAATGGACGCCGCCGGAACGCTGACGGGCCGGCGGCACGGGGCCGCTACCGCAATGACAACGCCATCTCCCAAAGGTCGAGCCCCGGGGCCAGACCATCCGGCGTGACACCAAGGCAGGCAAAGCCGAAACGGGCATAGAACGGGGCGCTGTGCTGGCTTGTCGCGAGCCGCAATTCCGTCACACCGGAAAGGCTGCGGGCCAAGGCCACGCGCGCCTCCGTCAGGACAGTACCTAAACCCTGACGGTGAAAGCTCCGGTCCACCATGCCCCAGGCAAGCGAGGCGCGCCGCTGATCGGGCTCCACCACCAGACCGCCGCATCCGACCACCGTGCCATCAAGGCAAATGACGCGGTAGGGGGATTTCCCGGCCATGACATCCGCCAGAAACGCAGAAAACTCACCACGTTCCTGCGGCGCGAAATAGGCTGGCACGTTGCTGTCAAATAGCGCCATGCAGGCGGCAACATCGCCGGGGCGAAATGGCCGGATGGTCGGCGCGGCGGCCTCTGCCCCGCTCACAGGTCTATGACCCCGATCACCACCCCGACGGCGATCAGCAATATGCCCGAGACGACATTCAGCCGGTAAAGCGCTTTCGGCGACCGCAGGAGGCCCCGCGCCTGACTGACAAGCGCGGCGAGGAAGAGGTTGCCGATCAGCGGGATCGTCATCGAAATCGCGGCGATGACGGCGATGTCGGGCAGGGTCACATGGCGCAGATCGAAGAAACCCGGCAGGACCCCCATGTAGAAAAGTATGGCCTTCGGATTGCCGAGGATCGCCGCGACACCAGCCATGAAACCCGCCCAGCGCCCGGGCCGGGTCAGCCGGCTGTCGGTGCCGATGGGCTGCCCCGCATGGCGGATCAGAAGCCCGCCCATGACGACGAATATGGCCGCCGCGACAAGACGCATGACCGCCATGAACCCGTCGAAATGTTCGACGACCCAGGTCAGGCCGAATATCGCGACCAGGGGCCAGAGAAGATCGCCGAGCGTGACGCCCACGGCCAAGGGCCAGGCGCTGGCGAAACCGCCGCTGAGCGCGCGAGCGGCAAGCGCCACCCAGACCGGTCCCGGCGTCAGCCACAAGAGGCCGATGGCACCGGCGTAAAGGAGCAAGGAGAGGGGCGCGAGCGTCATGTTGGGTGTAGCTACGGGGTTACTACGGGGAAACGACGCATGAACTACGCCGCCCCTACGCCGTTCTCGCCGGGCAGGGTCAGGCTGCCATCCTCGGCAAGCGGCCAGAACGGATTCATCGCAACCTCCCACACATGCCCGTCAGGATCGGCGTAATAGCCGGAATAACCGCCCCAGAACACCTTCTGGGGCCGCTTCAGCGGCGCCGCGCCAGCCGCCATGGCTGCGGCCCAGGCTGCATCCACCTCTCCTTCCGTCGCGAAGTTCTGCGCCAGCGTCATCGCCCCCGTCCCCAGCGTTGCTCCGGGCCGATCCTGATCCTTGGCAAGCTCGTCCAAAGGGAATAGCCCCAGCACTGCGCCGTGCATCTGAAAAAAGGCGACACCCTCCTGCGGGCGGGTCTCATGCCAGCCGAGACTTGCATAGAAACCCTTTGCACGGGCCAGGTCGGCAACCCCGAGTGTGATGAGCGTAACCCTTTGCGGCGTCATGACAATTCCCTCTCCACCACGACCGAAACACCGTCGGTCTCGGACACTTCGAAGGCCTGCGCCCGCCCGTGAAGCGTATCGAACAATTCCGCCCCCGTTCCGGTCAGAAAGGCCTGCGCACCCAGCGCGCAGATCTCGTCAAAAAGCGCCGCCCGCCGCCCCTGGTCGAGATGGGCGGCAACCTCGTCGAGAAGAAGGATCGGCGGTGCGCCGAAATCCTCCGCAATCGCGCGGGCATTGGCGAGGATGAGCGAAATCAGAAGCGCCTTCTGCTCGCCTGTCGAACATTGCGCGGCCGGTGCGCCCTTGGCCGCGTAAACCGCGCCGAGGTCAGCGCGATGGGGACCGGCCAGTGTTCGCCCCGCCGCCATGTCGCGCGCCCGGCCGGTGCTGAACGCCTCGGCCAATTCATTGGAATCCCGTGGAAATTCCCACCCCTCAGGCCCAAGAATTGTCAAATCTGCGGCCGGAAAAACCGTCTCGGCCCCTGCCTGCGCCGCCGCGACCCGCGCCACCGCCTCCCGCCGGTTGGCAAGAATTTCGCCCCCGGCCGCGGCCATCTGCGCCTCCAGCGCGCCATACCATCCCACATCGCGAACCTCGTCCCGCAGCAGCCGGTTGCGCTCGCGCATCGCCTTTTCGTAACTCAGCACGGCCTCGGCATGCGCCGGCTCAAACGACATCGTCATCCGGTCGAGGAACCTGCGCCGCCCCTCCGGCGCCTCGATCCAGAGCCGGTCCATCGCCGGCACCAGCCACAGCATCCGCGCAATCCGGCCAAGCGCCGCCTGCGCCGCCGGCTTGCCGTCGATGCTGACAGACCGGCTGCCGCCCGCTTCGGCAAAGGTCTCGACCTCGTGGGTTTGATGAAGGCTCTGGATGCCCGCACGCACCTTCCAGCCCAGCGCCTCTGGCTGGCGCGCAATCTCGTCCGGCGCGGCACGGCGCAGCCCCCGCCCCGGCGACAGGAGCGAGATCGCTTCAAGGATGTTCGTCTTTCCGGCCCCGTTCACCCCAAAAATCGCCACAGGGCCAGGATGGAAGAACAGCTCTCCCCGCCGATGAGACCGGAAATGCGACAGGAGCAGGGATGTTAGCGCGAGTCCTGGCAAGACCGGCCTTGCCTTTCATCTTGGCAAAAATACCTCCGCCGGAGGCTCCGGCGAAGCCGGATCAGACCCGCATCGGCATCACGACATAGACGGCGGAAGTGTCGTTTCCTTCGCGCATCAGGGTCGGGTCTCCGGAGGAATTGAAGAGGAATACCGCATTCTCGCGATCGACCTGGCTGGCAATTTCCAGAAGGTACTTGGCGTTGAACCCGATTTCGAGCCTTTCATCGCCATAGGCGACGGCCAGTTCTTCCTCAGCCGCGCCGGCATCGGGCGCGTTCACCGACAGAACAAGCCGGTCTTCGTCAAGCTGCAGCTTCACGGCCCGCGAGCGTTCCGAGGATACGGTTGCGACACGGTCGACGGCCTTGGCAAATTCAGCGGCATCAACTTCCAGCTTGCGGGTGTTCCCGGTCGGGATAACGCGCGTGTAGTCGGGGAAGGTGCCGTCGATGACTTTCGAGGTCAGAGTGATGACCGGCGTCGCGAAACGGACCTTGGTCTCTGACACCGAAACCGCGATTTGCATGTCATCTTCGTCGAGAAGCTTGCGCAACTCGCCAACCGTCTTGCGGGGAACGATGACACCCGGCATGTCGGCCGCACCCTCCGGCAGGGCAGCGTCGATCCGCGCCAGGCGGTGGCCGTCGGTCGCCACGCAGCGCAGGACTGGGCCATCCTCACCCTTGGCCACGTGCATATAAACGCCGTTCAGGTAGTAGCGCGTCTCCTCGGTCGAGATCGCGAATTTCGACTTGTCGAACAGGCGCCGAAGCTCGGCGGCTTTGGCCGAGAAATTTGCCGCATATTCCGACGACGCCATGACCGGGAAGTCTTCCTTTGGCAGCGTCGCCAGGGAAAATGTGGACCGTCCGGCCTGAATGGTCAGACGGCCGGCGGCACTGTCGTCGGCCAGTTGAACGAGCGCGCCATCGGGCAATTTGCGCACAATCTCGTGCAGCATGACCGCCGAAACCGTTGTCGAGCCGGCACGCTCGACCTGCGCCGCGGTCTTGTCCACCACTTCGATATCGAGGTCGGTCGCGCGAAAGCTGACGATATCGCCCTCTGCCTCGATCAGCACATTGGCAAGGATCGGAATGGTATTGCGGCGTTCAACAACCGACTGCGCCTGACCGACCGCCTTGAGAAGCGTTGCGCGTTCGATACTGATCTTCATATCCGTCCCCTGTGATGCCGGGAGGGGAAAGTTAGCAACTTTCTCCGCAGGCTCAAGAAATTTTGCGGACTGTTCATTGGATTGGCCGGAGCGTCAAGGGCAGCCGCTCGTTCAGGTCTCAAGTAGCCGCCTGAGAAGGTCGATGTCCTCGGCCAGCTGGCTGTCCGACGCCCGCAACTCCTCAACCTTGCGGATGCCGTGCATGATCGTCGTATGATCACGCCCGCCGAAGCGGCGCCCGATGTCGGGCAGCGACCGCGTCGTCATGTGTTTGGCCAGATACATCGCAACCTGCCGCGGCCGGGCGATGGTGCGGACGCGTTTCGGTCCGATCATATCCGAAAGACGGATGTTGTAGTGTTCCGACACCTTGCGCTGAATCTCTTCAATCGTGATCTTGCGGTCGGAGGCCCGCAGGACATCGGCCAGACAGTCCTGCACGAGATCGAGTGTGATTTCACGGCCGACAAGGCTGGCAAAGGCAAAAAGCCGGGTCAGTGCACCTTCCAGGACGCGGATGTTCGTGGTGATCCGGTGGGCCAGGAATTCAAGCACACCCGGGGCCAGTTGCAAACCTTGATACTGCAGGCGATAATGTTCCGCCTTTTGCTGCAAGACACCGAGGCGCAGCTCATAATCCGTCGGGTGAAGGTCGACGACGAGCCCACATTGCAGGCGGCTCTTGATCCGCTCCTCCAGATCCTTGATTTCACCCGGCGCGCGGTCGGCCGAAATGACGATCTGCTTGTTTTGGTCGACGAGCGCATTGAAGGTGTGGAAGAACTCTTCCTGCGTGGAATCCTTGCCGGCGATGAATTGCACATCATCGACCATGAGGACATCGACAGACCGGAACATTTCCTTGAAGTCCATGATCTGGCGTTCGCGCAAGGCCTGCACGAAGCGGTACATGAACTGTTCGGCCGAAAGATAAAGCACACGCATCTGCGGTTGGCGCGTGCGCAATTCATGCGCGATGGCGTGCATGAGATGGGTCTTCCCAAGCCCCACACCGCCATAAAGGAAAAGCGGATTGAATGTGACCACGCCACCTTCGGCGACACGACGCGCGGCGGCATGTGCCAATTCGTTCGGCTTGCCGACGACGAAGCTGTCAAAGGTAAACCGCGTATCAAGCGGTGCGCCGGGCAAGTCCGTGTCGGCGGATTGCGCGCGCGCACGCGATCCGGCGGCGCGCTTCGGTTTCGGATCGGTGATCTGCGCCAGGGGCACCGGACGCGGCGGCGCGACCCGGAATTCTACTCGGTCGACCTGTTTGCCCGCCTGGTTGAGGTGTTGACGAATTTGTTCGGCAAAGTGACGTGACACCCAGTCACGCATGAAATTGGTGGGGACATCGAAGCGCGCGATGCCATCGGCAAGCTCGCTCAGCGTCAGGGGTTCAATCCAGGAGGTAAAGTTGTTCTTGCCTACCGCCTTCAGAAGTTCGCTACGTACCCGTCCCCACGCGTCGTCGTTCATTTCCTTGCCCACGTCCATTTTCTTGCGCCGGTTCGAAGCCCCTCCGGCGACACTTCCGTTCCTTGCTTCCGTAGGAAAGGCTTGCGGACGGCCAAGACGGAATCTGTCCCGGCCAATACCGCCCCCTTGACCCGGAAGCGCGGGTTATCTGGACATGGCAACAGCAGGCTTTGCCCAGCTTTTCGCCGGCCTCAACCTGCTACATGTGACTTTGGCCGACTGGCAGCCGACCGACACCACAAATCCTACGCGCCGCGGAATCACTCCCACGCGCATATCAGACCCATTCGGCGTGCAGCTTTCGCCAGGGCCTGAGGTTACCTTGTGTCCCCCCAAGACGATGTGAATCGCCATCAGACGCTAGCAAGGCTGATGAGGGCACCGCAACTCATCTTCGCGCTTGACTCGGTCTTTCCCGACGCGAATCCGGAGAGCTGTGCAAATGGATCACAGGAGCCTTCCGGAACCTGAAAATGCAAAAGGACGCAACCCGGAAAGGTTACGTCCCAAACGCTGGTGCAGCGGTGCCGAGCTTAGGCGGCGAGCGCCTTCACACGTGCCGACAAGCGCGAAATCTTGCGGGCGAGGGTATTCTTGTGCAAGACACCCTTGGCGACGCCACGGGCCATTTCAGGCTGCGCAGCCTTGAGGGCGGCGGCGGCCGATTCCTGATTGCCGGAGGCGATTGCCTCTTCAACCTTGCGCAGGAAGGTGCGGATACGCGAACGGCGCGCCTTGTTGATGGCAAAACGGCGCTCGTTCTGGCGGGCGCGCTTCTTAGACTGGGGCGTGTTAGCCATGTGTCGGGTTCCGATTTCGGTTCGGGTAAATCTGAAGCCGCGCTTCTAGGCCCGACTCGGCCATAAGTCAACACAGGCCCGCAACGAAATTTCGCTCTATCTGTCGCGAAACTGCGCCTGGCGCTTTTCGAGGAAGGCGTTCATGCCCTCCTTCTGGTCCTCGGTCGCAAAAAGAGCGTGAAATACCCGGCGTTCGAAGAGAATTCCTTCACGCAGCGTCGTTTCATAGCTCCGGTTCACGGCCTCTTTCACCATCATCACGGCAAGCGCGGATTTCTCGGTGATCTTGCGCGCTGTCGCCATCGCCTCAGGAAGAAGTTTCGCGGCCGGCACAACGCGACTGACGAGACCGGAACGTTCTGCCTCGGCCGCGTCCATGAACCGGCCGGTCAAATGCATTTCCATTGACTTCGACTTGCCGACGAACCGCGTCAGGCGCTGGGTCCCGCCGATGCCGGCGACTACGCCGAGGTTGATTTCGGGCTGACCGAACTTGGCCGTGTCGGAGGCGAGGATGAAGTCGCACATCATGGCAAGTTCACACCCGCCACCGAGTGCATAGCCGGAAACCGCCGCGATAATCGGCTTGCGAAAGCGCAAGATCGCCTCTGTCCCGGCGGCAAAGAGGTCCTCGGCGAAGACATCGACGAAGTTCTTTTCCGACATTTCCTTGATGTCCGCGCCTGCAGCGAAGGCTTTCTCGGAACCGGTCAGCACCACGCAGCGCACCTTGTCGTTGCTGTCCGCGGCACCCAAGGCATCGGCGAGTTCTTCCATCAGCTTGGAGTTCAGCGCGTTGAGCGCATCGGGCCGGTTCAGCCGGATCAGGGCAACATAGTCTTCAATTTCGACGATCAGGGTCTCATAGGCCATCTGGCAGGACCTTTCGGGCTGACTTGCGGGCGTGACTCCTAGCAGTCTTTGAAAAGGGATCAAGTCATCTTTGACAGCGGGGGCAGAAGAATGTGGACCGTCCCGACTGCCCGACCCGCGCGATTGTTCCACCGCACCCGGCAGTCGCACAGGGCTGCCCTTCCCTGTCATAGACCTGAAACCGGTGCTGAAAATACCCAAGCTCACCATCCGCCTGGCGGTAGTCCCTGAGGCTCGATCCGCCGGATTCTATCGCCTCATTGAGGACATTGCGGATGATCGGGACCAAGCCCGCAACGCGGATCGCCGAAATATTTCTGGCTTTCCGGCGCGGATCAATACCGGCCCGAAAGAGAACTTCGCAGACATAGATATTGCCAAGTCCCGCGACGAGGCGTTGATCAAGAAGTGCCGACTTGATCGGGGCAGTTCGCCCCTCCAGCCGGGCCTTCAGATAGTCCTCGTCAAAGGCATTGCCCAAAGGTTCCGGGCCGATGTCGCGAAGAAGCCAGTGGTCGTCCGCTTCCGCGGTCTTCATGAGATCCATCGCCCCAAATCGGCGGGCATCGTTGAAGGTGATACGTGCGCCACCGTCCATGTGAAGCACGACATGATCGTGCTTTGCCGGGGCCGGATGTTCGTGATGAAACCCGCCCGGCATCTGGCCGGAAACGAGCATCCGCCCCGACATGCCGAGATGGATCAGAAGCGTCTCGCCTGTCGACAGATCGGCAAGTATGTATTTCGAGCGGCGCCGGAGCCGATCGACGCGCGCGCCAGTCAACCGGCGGGCCATGTCCGCGGGGAACGGGAAGCGCAGGTCGGGTCGCCGTACTTCGGCATGTGCAATGACCTGACCTTCCATCGCGGGTTGCAGACCCCGGCGAACGGTTTCGACCTCCGGCAGTTCTGGCATCTCGCCTCCGATGGCAATCGCGCCGCATTGTCTTGGCGCCCAAGGCTCTTATAAGGAGGGTGAGTTGGCGAAAACGGCAAGGCCCGATGACGGACGTAGACGACAAGACAACCCATTTCGGTTTCCGGACGGTCGCCGAGGAGGACAAGGCCGGCCTGGTCCATGGTGTGTTCTCGCGTGTCGCAAACCGCTACGACGTGATGAACGACCTGATGTCGGCAGGCATCCACCGGCTCTGGAAGGATGCGATGATGGACTGGCTCGCCCCACGGCCGGGCCAGGCCCTGCTCGATGTCGCCGGGGGGACCGGCGATATTGCTTTCCGCTTCCTGCGCCGCGCGCCCGGCGCCCATGCAACCGTGCTCGACATGACGGAATCCATGTTGGTCGAAGGGCGCAAGCGTGCCGAGGCCGAAGACATGGCCGATCGCCTCGACTGGATCGTCGGTGATGCCATGGCCCTGCCCTTCGCGGACGCGACATTCGATGTCTACACGATCAGTTTCGGCATCCGGAACGTCACACGGATAGATGATGCGCTGGCAGAAGCAGTGCGGGTACTGAAGCCTGGTGGGCGGCTCATGGTGCTGGAATTCAGCCAGTTGCCGAACCCTGCCCTGCAATGGGCTTATGATCGCTACTCTTTCAACGTGATCCCGGTAATGGGTCAGATCGTTGCGAATGATCGCGAGAGCTACCAGTATCTGGTGGAATCGATCCGCAAGTTTCCCGACCAGGACCGATTTGCCGCCATGATCCGCCAGGCGGGTTTCGGACAGGTCAGGTATCGCAATCTGACCATGGGTGTCGCGGCACTTCATTCCGGGTGGAAGATCTAGGTGCGCGGTCCCCACAACATCTGGCGCCTGATCCGTACCGGCGCGACGTTCGAACGGACCGGCGCGATGAAGATCGCACTTGAGGCGATGGATGTTCCGCCGCGCCTTCGGCTGGCGGCCCGCATTTTTGGCTGGCCGTTCAAGTGGCTGGGTTATCGCGGTGACCCGGATCTGCCGCCGGTGACGCGGGCGCTTACGGCGCTGGGACCCGCCTACATCAAGTTTGGCCAGGTCCTGTCGACCCGGCCTGACGTGGTGGGCGAGGAATTGTCGGACCAGTTGCGGGTCTTGCAGGATAAGTTGCCCCCCTTTCCAACAGAAATTGCCAAGGCAACGGTGGAGCTGGAGCTTGGCAAGCCAGTGGAATCCCTTTTTTCGGAATTTTCCGAACCGGTCGCTGCGGCTTCCATCGCGCAAGTTCATCATGCCCGGCTTCTCGATGGTGGGGACGAGGTTGCCGTAAAGGTGCTGCGGCCGGGAATCGAACGTGCATTCCGCAAGGATCTGGACGCCTTTCACTTCGCCGCCGCACTGATCGAAGCGCTTTCCCCAGCCTCGCGCCGGCTGCGACCATCCGATGTCGTCAAGCATTTCGAGGGCGTGGTTCTGGGCGAGCTTGACCTGAGGCTGGAAAGTGCGTCGGCGTCGGAATTTGCGGCGAATACGGCCAAGGACGAAGGCTTTCAGGTGCCACAGCCCTATTGGTTCCTGTCGTCCCGCCGGGTCATGACGCTTGGCTGGGCCGAGGGCATTCCGCTTGGCGATACAGATGCCATTCGGGCGGCAGGACATGATTGCGACGCATTGGCGGCTCGGGTCCTGCAGCTTTTCCTCAGCCACGCGCTCCGCGACGGTTATTTTCATGCCGATATGCATCAGGGCAACATGAAGGTCGCCGAAAACGGCGATATCATCGCCTATGACTTCGGCATCATGGGTCAGATCGACGAATATACCCGTCGCGTCTATGCGGAAATCCTCATGGGGTTCATCCGGCGCGACTACCGGCGTGTGGCCGAGGTGCATTTCGAGGCGGGCTATGTGCCCCGCGACCGCGACATCGATGAGTTTTCCCGTGCCCTGCGTGCCGTCGGCGAGCCGATCTTCGGCATGGACGCGACGCATATCTCCATGGCGCGGCTTCTCTCCTACCTCTTCGAAGTGACGGAACGGTTCGGGATGCAAACCCGGACTGAGCTTATCCTGCTGCAGCGGACAATGGTTGTTGTCGAAGGTGTCGCCCGCTCGCTCAGCGACCATATCAACATCTGGCAGGTCGCGGCGCCGGTTGTGGAAACCTACATCAAGAAGAACATCGGGCCGCAGGCACTGCTGCGCGATCTTGTCCGCACGACCCGGATTCTGTCGCGCTTCGGACCGCGCCTGCCGCAGATCGCCGAAGGTCTCCTAATCCGCCAGAACGAACAAGAACAACCACAGCACCACTCGCCCTGGCGAACTATCGGCCTGATCGTCTGCGGCGCGGCAATTGCGATCTGCGCGGTTTTGGCCGTGCGACTCTTCTAGCCGCTACCGGTCGGGGTAGCCGGCTGCCGCAAGGCAGTGATCTGATCGGGAGCGATTTCAGTGCCAGCTTCCGTTACGAGAACTGAGCCATAGGCGCCGTTTCGGACCTCGCGGATAAGGCTGAAGGCCTCGACCTGGGATACCGAAATCAGCTGACCGCCAGCGTAGCTCTCCAGGCGGAAGGAATAGGTGCCGGGCGCGAGAGGCTGGCCCTGATCATCGGTTCCCGCCCAGCTGAGCGGATCACTGGAAACCGGCGCCACGCTTCGCGACACCTCGCGATTCTGGTCATCGTAGGCCACAACAACCACCTGATCCGCACCGGATGCCGGTGATGGATAAAGCGTCAGTGGAGTGGTGTCGAAATGAACGGGTGCGGTGCTGCGCGCCTCCATCCCGACCCAACCGGAAAATTGTGCCAGACTGGTCAGACCAATCTGGGCAGAGAGCAGTTCGAGCAGCCCGTTGGTCCTGACCTGCTGTTCGACGCCCGAAAATGTGGCGAGCTGCGCCGCATAGTCGGTTGAATCGATCGGGTTCAGGGGGTCCTGATTCTGCATCTGTGTCGTCAGCAAGACCAGAAAGGTCTGGAAATCGCTGTCAATCAAAGCAGCAGAGGAAGCCGACCCCGCGCCCGCAACACCAAGCCCGGGCAAAGTTGCATTGGTAACGTCCATGACTTTTTCCTTTACAATCTGAGATCAAGGCCGCCGGAATAATCCGGCCGCAACCCGATGCTGGTGGTTGGTCGGTCGACAGGGTCTGGCGCGGTGGCCGGTCCCCTTTCGAATTGACCGGACGCGATGTCGCGGCGGGTCCATGCCGGGTCCCGGTCAGGCTGATCGTTGAAGCTGAAGCTCAGGTTCTGGAAGCCGAGATCGCGAAAATCCTGGGCGAGGGATTCGATGTTGCGCCTGAGGAGGTCGAGCGTCTCAGGCCTTTCGGCCAGAATTGCCATCGTCAGTTGCCCCTCATGTGAGGCAATCGTCATTCGCACGCGACCCAGTTCTTCGGGCGAGAGCGCCACCTCGACCGGCCGGTCGATGAATTGCGATGCCGCCTGGGCGAGCCTTTGCCCCAGACCTTGGGGGAGGTTGGGCAGGGCGCGATCCACCGGTGCAGATGTGGAATAGTTGGCTTGTCGTGCTTCGGGCATGGTTTGCAGCGATCCTGTCCCCGCCTCGGCGAGCGGCTCCGTGGTCACCAAGGGGTCGCTCACATCGCCTGCTGCCGCATCGACCCTCGGCATGGAACTGATCGAGGCGGGCGCTTCGGTCTTTGTCGTGTCGCGAGCCCTGTGGCTGGCCGGATCGGGGACGTCCGAGCAATCATTGCCACGTCCATCACGTCGCTCAGAAGGTGCTGTCGAGGCGGACGTTTTGGGCGAGGTATCGACCCATGATGCCGCCTCCTGGATACTTGCGTCGGCCGCCGATTGGTGGCCTTTGACGCGGTCCCTGTCGGGGAGATCAGGACGGCCGGCTGAAGGAGGCAGCGCTGCGTCATCTGTGCCCGGATTGGCGGCGGTCTTGCCGTCCTCCAAGGTGTCGGAATCATGCTCTTGCGGTTCGGCCACTGAAACGCCAGCTGAGGCAGCCGGAATGGCAGGGAACGGTTCACTGCCAGCTGCACGCACTCTGGCGCCGCGTTGGTCTGTCGTCATCGGATGGCTCAGGTTCTCCGCCGGTTCGGGTACGGAATGCTGGGTGGATGGCAATAGTCCGCAGGTATTCCCATCTGCGGGCTTCGTGACCTCGGCTTCCGTTGTTTCCGCGCCGACCACACGCGTTCCGGAGAACCCTGTCGCGTTCCCGCCTTGCGCGGGAAACATGCCTTCAGTGGACGCGCCCGTTGTATGGCGCCCTATCGTCTGAAGCGTCGGCTCGGGCCACCGAAGAGTTGTCGTGTTTGTGTCGCCCCATCGGCGCGGTTCATGGAGTTCGGACTCGGCTGCGGCATGAGGATTATCGTCAGATACCTCGTTCTTTTGCGCTGGCACGCTGGCCGTTCCGCAGGCGAAATGGACTGTACCGTCCAAAGGTCCAGCGACAGCTTCATCCGTATCCTGCCGAAGATCGGCCTCTGACCCGGCCTGCCCGAGTGCATCCGCCAAAGCTTGGCCAGTTTCCATTCCGTGCATCGGAGCGGCGGACGCATTGATCGGCAATCCCTGCGGCGCTGCCGGGATAGCGGACAGGTCAGGCGGCGGATCGGCAGGAAGGACAAACCCTGATCCATTCGTCCCGTCTTCTGCGACGACAGATGTCTCGTCCAATGCTGCCAGTCGCTCGACCAAGGGTTCGCCGTTCCAATTGGCGCGAAAGGTGGCGGCCTGATCGCCTTGCACCGACCCACTGTCGGTCACAGGCAAAGGGACCGCCCCAGGCAGCGCCCACGCCACGGCGCGAACGACTGGCAAAACTGTGGATGGCGGCGACTCTATCCCGGCATCAGGCTCATTTTCGCTCGCGCCCAGGATGGCCCCAAAGGCCCCGGGCGCACCTGGTCCGGCCTGCATCCCTGCCCAGGTCGCTTCACGACCGGCGAGTTCGCCCAACAAGATTGCTGTCATTGCCACTACGACTTTCTGTCCGTATCGGGGCGATGATGATCGTCGCGGGTTACCAGATATTTACGCAAATCCCGGGATAGTCGCAAAAATCGCTGCAATTGGAGATTTCGGGGATGGTCGAGATACGGGGTGCGGAAACCGTCGCGATGCCGAGACCCGACGGTGCGGAACTGTCATCATCACGGCAAGACGAGGATGCAATGCGCGCAGCGGCAGTGGCGCTTGAGGCAGAATTTCTTGCCGAGATGCTGAAACCGGCCGGGCTCGGCAAGCCGAGCGAAGAATTCGGCGGCGGCATCGGTGAGGACCAGTTCGCCTCTTTCCTGCTGCGTGAGCAGGCCGGAGCGCTGGCCAGAGGCGGCGGCATCGGCCTTGCCGAAAGCATATTCGAGGCGATGAAAAGGGCAGATACCGATGGCCGTTAACAATGTCCTTGACGCATTCGAGCGTCTGCTTGGCGACGAAAGGCAAGCCCTTCGCGAAGGTGCGCTGGCCAGGCTCGGCGAACTTGTCCGACGCAAATCCGATCTTCTCGCGACTATTTCGGTGGCATCGGTCGATCTGCGGAGGTTGCAGTCACTGCAAGGATCGGCAGAGCGCAACAGGGTAGTGCTTGCCGCGGCCCTGAAGGGCATCCGCGCGGCAGAGACACGCATGTCGATGATCCGGTCTGCCGACAAAGCGCTCAGCGTCTATGACAGTCGCGGCCGGTCCCAGAATCTCGGCCCCGCGACGAGCGAACTGGAACGGCGCGCATGAACGGCGTCCAAATGATTCAAAATGAAGGTATTCGTCTGACGGGCTTAGGAAAGCCTTAGCGCTTCCAAGGCCATCGTCACCTTCGCATCCTGATCAGGGATGGCGCGCGGCCGAAGAGGTCTTCGCAACGGTCAGAACGACACACACGCCGCCGACTGGCGGCTTTTGAAACCCGGCAAAAAGTGCCGAAGGAAAAGGACGAACAATGTCAAGTATTCTGACCAACACCAGCGCCATGGTCGCCTTGCAGACGCTGCGCGGCATCAACATGAATCTCGCCAAGACCCAGGATGAAATCTCCACCGGGAAATCGGTCGGGTCGGCCAAGGACAACGCCTCGGTCTGGGCGATATCCAAGGTCATGGAAGCGGATGTGAAGGGCTTCAAGGGCATCTCCGACAGCCTGGGGCTCGGCGAATCCACCGTCGCCGTGGCGCGGCAGGCGACGGAGACGATCACCGATCTGCTGACCGACATCAAAGGCAAGGTGGTCGCGGCACAGGAACAGAACGTCGACCGGGAAAAGATTCAGGCCGATATCGACGCATTGACCGGGCAGATCAAATCGGTTGTAGGCGCGGCGCAGTTCAACGGTCTGAACCTGCTCAAGGGCACCGATGACATGAACATCCTGTCGTCGCTCGACCGCGCGGGAGACGGGACCGTTTCGGCGGCGAATATCACCGTGGCGCGGCAGGATCTGACGACCAGTTCGGGCCTCTATGGTTCTGGAACCTCGCTTGCCGCAAACGCCGTCGTCGCAAACAGCGCCACTGCGGTTGCCTCCGCCGGAAACACTGCCGTTGTCACCTTCGCGGGTTCTGGCGCCGACTATTCGGCCTCTTCCGCAACGGTCACTGTCGCGGGCGTCGACCTCAATTTCGCCGGAACGACAGGCGACAACGAAGACGAGGCCGCGGCCTTCTTTTCGGGCGCGATCAACGCGCTGGGGCTTGAAGGCATCACTGCCTCTGCGGCCGGGGGTGCGCTGACGATTACCTCGACCCGTGCCTTCGACACGGCTTCCGTCGCCGTGTCGGGTCTGACTGGCAATGCTGCCGGTTCCGTGATTACCAGCCTCAACGGCACCGGCAGCTTGTCGCTGACAACGGGCGATATCACCTATCGTGCCGAACAGATCGACCTGTCGACGGCCGCCGCCGTGGCCGAGGGCGACGGGTATAAGGTGACGATCGGTGCCGGGTCCTACAACTATATTGCCGGCAAGAACGAAACCATGGAAGACGTGGCCAAGGGGCTTAAGGCCGCCGTGGATTCAGCAGGTATTGTCGGGATCAGCACCAAGGTCGTGCAGAACGCCACGACCGGCCAGTGGAGCCTGCAGGTCGACAATGACGGCTCCGGCTCTGCCAGCTTGACCTTCTCGGCGACGGGCAACGCTGGTGGCGAGGCTTCTGGCGGCCTCTTCGGCCTCGATTCCATCGACGTGACGACGAATGCCGGTGCAAATGCCGCGCTCGACAACATCGAAACGCTGATCGCCAATTCGATTGACGCGGCGGCCTCCTTCGGCTCCGCGCAGGGACGCATCCAGATTCAGGCCGATTTCATCGGCAAGCTGACGGATGCGCTGAAGACCGGGATCGGCACCTTGGTGGACGCGGATATGGAAGAGGCGTCGGCCCGCTTGCAAGCCTTGCAGGTGCAGCAGCAGCTCGGCATTCAGTCGCTTTCCATCGCCAACCAGGCACCGCAGAACATTCTGGCCCTGTTCCGCTAGGGTCCGGCCGGAGTGTCCTCAGGGGCGCTCCGGCCTTCCACGCAGAATTGGCGAACTGACGAAAACCGTCATTGGAAGGATTCGATGTGAACGCTCATCTTCTGGCCCGATCCGCCTATTCCGGCGCCGCGGCCTCGACCCGTACTGACCGTGGTACGGAATACGAAGTCTTTGCCCGCATCACCCATAGGCTGAAGGCAACCGCATCCGACCCGCAAACCTCCCCCGCGGCAAGGGTGGGCGCCTTGCACGATAACCGCGCACTCTGGACAGCGCTTGCGACCGATGTCGCGGTGCCGTCAAACGGCCTGCCCCAGGCACTCCGCGCCCAGATATTCTATCTTGCGGAATTCACCATACTGCACACGCGAAAGGTCCTAGCGGGCACGGCAAACCCCGATGCGCTGATCGACATAAACATGGCGGTGATGCGCGGGCTCAGACAGGAGGGAGAGCGTCCATGTCCGGCCTCGTCCTGAAACTCGCCCCGCGAGAGCGGGTACTGATCAACGGGGTTGTCATCGAAAACGGTGACAAACGGTCCCGGCTCGCGATCATGACGCCAAATGCGAATATCCTTCGCCTCCGCGATGCCATCCATCCCGAAGAAGTCAATACACCCGTCCGCCGGCTCTGCTACGTCGCGCAACTCGTTCTCTCGGGCGATTCGGACCCGGCCAATGCGCGGCGCGAGATGATCCGCGGCATTGAGGAGTTGAGCCAGGCGCTCACTGATGCGGACAGCCGGACCCAGCTCGCGATAGCCACGGCGGCGCTTCTGGAAAACCAGTATTATCCGGCTTTGAAGGCGCTTCGCGGCCTTCTGCCGCGCGAGGCCCGGCTACTGGCGGCTGGCCACACATGAGTTTCACCCCTGTCGTGCCATTTGGTGGCTATGCTGGCTGGAAGTTCCTCGAACGTACCCTGCCCGCACAACAGGCGGCCTTTGCCGACGATCCCGCGCGTCAACGCGACGAGGACTACTTTCGCACCCAGATCGGCAGTATCGACACAGCCGAAGAATTGGTGGCCGACAGGCGGCTCCTCGGTGTCGCGCTCGGCGCGTTCGGATTGGATGGGGATATCGGCAACAAGTTCTTTATCCGAAAAGTTCTCGAAGACGGGACACTCGACCCCGAGGCGCTTGCCAACAAACTTGCCGACAAGCGCTATCTCGATTTGTCAAAGACCTTCGGCTTCGGCGATTTCGCGATCCCGCGCAGCAAGATTTCCGACTTTGCCGACAAGATCATCGAGCGCTATGAGAACCGGCAATTCGAGGCCGCGATCGGCAATCAGAACGAAACCATGCGACTGGCGCTCAATGTGGAGCGGGAGCTGGCCAAACTTGCGGCCAGGGACATCTCGAACGATGCCAAATGGTTTACGGTGATGGGTACGGCGCCGTTGCGCACGGTCCTGCAGACGGCGCTCGGTCTGCCCGAAAGTCTTGCCGGCATTGACGTTGACCGCCAACTCGCCATCTTCAAGGACCGGGCAGAACGCCAACTTGGAACATCCGACGTGGCCGACCTTTCCCGGCCGGAGACAACCGAAAAACTGCTCCGGCTCTACTTTCTGCGTGGCCAGACCGACACATCCGCGACTGGCCGGTCCGCCGCCCTGACGATCCTGCAGTCGCGCGGCACCGGGACGGGGGCGATACTGTCCCTGCTGGTCTAGGGCCGCACGGCATGACAGCGCCGACACGAGAGCGGTCGTTGCCCCGGACGCCGCGCCTGCCCTCCTGTGGCTCGGTCGACATGCCTGTCACATGTTCAGGCCGAAGCGCCATCCAGGATATGCCGCAGCCGGGCGAAGCTCGCTTCGCTGTCGGCGGGTTCATCCTCGGCGACAAAGGCGTCGAGCGCTGGCCAGACGCGGAGGGCCGCATCCACCATGGCATCGGAACCGGCAGCATAAAGCCCAGCCTGTATCATCATTTCCGCGCGGTCATAGGCCCCGAGATACCGGCGCGCCCGGGCGATCATTTCGTTTTCCTGCGCCGAGGCCGCGGCTGGCAAGGACCGCGAGACAGATTTCAAGACATTGATGGCGGGAAAACGGCCGCGTTCGGCGATGTCCCGATCCATGACGACATGCCCGTCGAGAACACCGCGCAGAATATCGGCAACCGGTTCATCCATGTCGGAACCGGCCACGAGTACCGAGAAGACAGCCGTTATGTCGCCTTGGGCGCCCGCGCCGGGTCCTGCCCGTTCGGCGAGTGCCATGATCATCTGCGAGGTCGATGGAGGAAACCCCCGAAGCGCCGGCGGCTCACCCGAGGCCAGTGCCACCTCCCTATGTGCCTCAGCGAACCGGGTGATACTATCGGCCAAGAGCAGGACCTGTCTGCCCAGGTCACGGAAATACTCGGCCACTGCCATCGCCGTCCAGGCACAACGCCTCCGCATCAGTGGTGATTGGTCGGAGGTCGCAGTCACGATGACAGACCGCGCCATGCCTTCGGCACCAAGGACTGTTTCAGCGAATTCACGCACCTCCCGGCCACGTTCGCCGACAAGTGCGATGACGATGACATCAGCACTGGCACCCCGCGCGAAACTGGCGAGGAGCGATGATTTCCCAACCCCGGCACCCGCAAAAAGACCGATCCGCTGACCGCGCACCAAGGGCAATAGCGTGTTGAAGACAGCAGTGCCGGTTTCCAGCCTGGGTCCGAACCCACGGCGGTCTGCCGGCGCTGGCGGTGCATTTCGAAGCGGTCGCGACACCGTCCCCTGGCGGAGCGGGCGCCCGTCAATCGGTTGACCCAGGGGGTCGATGATACGGCCGATCCAGCTTTCATCGGGCGCGATGCCACCGGCCCCGAGACGTTCGACTGTGTCCCCCGGGCGCAAGCCCTCCGCCGAAAGATCGGTCAGGATCTGCGCATTGTCACCGTCAAGGCCGATGATCTCTCCGGTCGCCGACTGGACTGAACCGCGACACAGGCGAACCCTGTCCCCGAGCCGCCAGTCGAGACCGCACGCCGCTGCGGTAACCAGCCCGCTACCGATTGCGGTGACGCGCCCCAGTGTCTTCACCGGCGGGCAGTCTGCAATCTCGGCTCGGAGCGCTTCGAAGCCGCCAAGTGCCATTCTGATCCCCTTTTGTTCTTCATTACCGTTTCTAAAGGAATCGCGGTTAAGGCTTGATTGAAAGCGCGGAGGAGAAGCCCCGATGTTCGAGAGACCCCAGGTCATGGCGATTGCCTCCGCGCTCGCCGAACATGCCGCCGCCCGGCAATCGGCCATCTCGCGGAACGTCGCTAATGCCGACACGCCCGGCTACCGCGCCGTCGACATCATGGACTTTGCAGCCGCCTACCGGACTGAGGCGGAGATTTCGCTACGCCAGACCCGTCCTGGACATATCCCGCCGAGCGCAACCGGCCTTGCGAACGCGGCTGTCGAAACCGCCCCGTCTGGCCATCTCTCGCCAAACGGCAACAGCGTCTCGCTGGAAAGCGAGATGGTCAAGGCGGCAGAAACCCGGAAGGACCATGACCTCGCGCTCGCTGTCTATCGCAAATCGCTCGACATTCTGCGCGCAAGCATTGGCCGGCGCTGACGCAAGGATAGCAACATGAGTGACTTTCAAAACGCCCTGTCGATAGCTGCCAGCGGGATGGAGGCTCAGGCGATGCGGCTGCGGCATGTTTCAGAGAATATCGCCAATGCAGACACGCCCGGTTATCACCGCAAAACTACCGCATTCGAGGCCATAGTCACCGAAGGCACGGCCAGCGGAGCGGTCCGGCTGGGCGATGTGAAACTCGACCAGCGGGAACTGACCCGGATACTCGATCCCGGCCACCCGCTGGCGAACGAGGCCGGATATTACGACGGATCCAACGTCGATCTGGTCATCGAAATCGCTGACGCGCGCGAAGCGCAACGCAGTTACGAGGCGAATCTCAGGATGTTCGATCAGGTACGGCAGATGTCGCAGGGCCTGCTCGACCTTCTGCGCCGCTGATAACCGGGGAGGTACAGAATGGACATCAAGACCTCATTCGCCGCGCAAACCTACGCGCTGGCGCGGCCTGCGACCAGTCCGTCTCCAAAGGAGGCGGACAATGCCGCGGGATCATCCGGGCTGGCCGGCGCCGCGCGGACTTTCGCCGAAACGCTGCGCGCGGGCGAGGAAACAGCCGCGAGCGCCATGCTGGGAAATGCCGATCCCCACGCGTTGGTCGAGGCGCTGGCGGCAAGCGAACTTGCGGTCGAAACGGCAGTGGCGCTTCGCGACAAGGTCGTCGAGGCCTATCAAGAAATCCTCAGGATGCCGGTCTAGCCATGGATCAGGCCATCTTCTTCGACACGCTGCGGCTGGGTCTTTGGATCGCTGTCGTGATGTCAGCTCCCATGCTGGCTGTCGCATTGGCCGCCGGTGTTGCCATCGGGCTATTTCAGGCACTCACGTCCGTGCAGGAAATGACACTGACCTTCGTTCCGAAGGTCGGGGCCATGCTGGCGGTCTTCTGGGTGTCGATGACATTCATGTCCGGGATGCTGGTGGACTTCTTCGTCAGCCGCATCATTCCCCTCATCGCCGGGAGTTGACCGATGGACAACGCCATTTACACCACGCTGAACCGCCAATCCGGGCTCATGGCCGAAATGCGGGCTGTCGCGAATAACATCGCCAACCTTTCCACCACCGGGTACCGGAAAGAGGGCGTGATCTTTGCCGAGTTTGTCGCCGGTCTCGAAGGCGAACCCTCTTTGTCGATGGCCAACGCCGAGGGGCGGATCATCAATCTCGCTCAAGGTCCGCTGACAGCGACCGGCGGCGCATTCGATCTGGCAATCGAAGGTGACGGATTTTTCATGATCGAGACACCCGAAGGCAATCAACTGACCCGCGCGGGTAGTTTCACGCCATCGCCGGAAGGCGAAGTTGCCACGCCGGATGGCATGCGGCTTCTCGATCTTGGGGGCGCGCCGGTCTTTGTCCCGACCGATGCGGGGCAGGTGGCGATCGCCCCCGACGGAACGCTTTCGGTCGACGGCAATCCCATCGCTCAGATCGGAGTATTCCTGCCTGCGGAACCGGATGACCTAACCCACCGCGGTGGTACCCGCTTCGCTGTCCAGGGCGATATCTTGCCGCACGATGGCTTTACTATATTTCAAGGATTTCTGGAAAATTCGAATGTAAATCCTGTGGCCGAAATCGCGCGCATGATCGAAGTACAACGATCGTACGAGATGGGGCAGAGCTTTCTCGACAACGAAGACAAGCGCATTCGGTCCGTCATTCAGTCCATGAGCCGCTAGCGAGGAGGAGACAATATGCGCGCCTTGCAGATCGCAGCAACGGGAATGAGCGCCCAGCAGATGAGGGTCGAA
Organism: Paracoccaceae bacterium; assembly: GCA_041397105.1. GTDB lineage: Bacteria > Pseudomonadota > Alphaproteobacteria > Rhodobacterales > Rhodobacteraceae > Albidovulum. The sequence continues at coordinate 689,447 of JAWKXJ010000003.1, read as the reverse complement.
GTGATTTCCAACAACCTCGCCAACATGTCGACGACCGGCTACAACGCCCGACGCGCCGAATTCGCCGACCTTCACTACCAGCAGCTGACCCGTCCCGGCACGATCAACGCGACCGACGGCACCCTGGTGCCGACCGGGGTGCAGATCGGCCTTGGCGTGCGACCCGCCGCCGTGACGGTCAATGTTGCACAGGGCTCGCTGGCCGCCACCGGCGGTGACCTCGACATAGCAATCGAGGGGCAGGGCTACATCGAAGTTTCGCTTCCATCCGGCATTTCCGCCTATACCCGGGACGGCGCATTGAAACGCTCGGCCGACGGCCTGATTGTCACCTCCGATGGGCATGAGGTCGTGCCGGGCATCACCATCCCGGAAGACGCCCGTGCGCTCTCGATCAATGCGGCGGGCGAGGTCTATGCCTATTTCACCGACCGCATTCAGCCGGAGCTCCTCGGCCAGTTCACACTGGCGGGGTTCACCAACGAAAAAGGGCTGGAGGCGACCGGGTCGAACCTTTTTCTGGAAACCGCTGCCTCCGGGGCCGCTTTCGTCTCAGCACCGGGGGAAAACGGCCTTGGCACCGTAAGGCAAGGGTTTCTGGAGGACAGTTCCGTCGATGCGGTGCGCGAAATCACCGAACTGATCGAGGCGCAGCGGGGATACGAGTTGAACGCCAAGGTCATTACCGCCGCCGACCAGATGCTCGGCGCCACGACAACGCTGCGCTGATGCCGGCAAGACTCGTCATCATTATTCTGGTTGCGGGTCTGGCCGCCGTGCCTGCCGGATCGGAAACGCTGGTGGCCGCGCGAACGATCCGGGCCAATACGATCCTCGCGGCGGGCGATGTCACGCTCGTCGCCGGCACTGTGCCGGGTGGTGCCATCAGACCGGAGGCCGTCATCGGCATGGAGACGCGGGTCGTGATCTATCAGGGCCGGCCGGTCCTGAGCGCCGATCTCGGCCCCCCTGCCCTTGTCGAACGCAACCAGAGCGTCACTCTAACCTATCGAAGCGGCGACCTTGTCATTTCGGCAGAGGGGCGTGCGCTCGGCCGAGGTGGACCGGGCGAGCGCATCCGCATCATGAACATCGCCTCTCGGACAACCGTAACGGGGATCGTCGGGACTGACGGCACCGTGCATGTTTCACCGGATCATTGACGGAGAGTGACATGATCAAGCCCCTTCTCGCCGCGCTCATCGTTCTTTCGCTTGGCGCCTGCCAGCGGCTTGAAAACGTCGGCAAGGCGCCGGCCTTCACGCCCGTCGAAGGCAACAACGAGTATTTCGCTATGACGAGTGCGGGCTTGCCCGAAAGCTCGACGCGGCGTCTCGCTACAGAGGACGCATCGCTCTGGTCCCGGGACCGAAGATCGCTTCTCGGTGACAGACGGGCGGGCAACCGGGGCGACATCCTGACAGTCGTCATCGAGATCGACGAGAAAGCGGAGATATCCAACTCCTCAGGCCGGTCGCGAACGGGGTCTGACACCGCCGGAATTCCCCAGCTTCTCGGCATACCGCAGCGGATCGACCGGAGCTTGCCCGAAGGCGCCAGCCTGGCATACGCCTTTGATGCGAATTCCGCCTCCAGCTATCAGGGCAACGGTTCTGTCGCGCGGAAGGAAAAGCTGACCTTGCGCGTAGCCGCGACGATTATTGAGACACTGCCGAACGGTGTCCTGCGCATCCAGGGGTCACAGGAGGTCCGGGTGAATTTCGAGGTTCGCGAACTCATCGTGCAAGGTTTCGTCCGGCCCGAAGACATCTCGCGCCAGAACGAGATCACCTATGACAAGATCGCTGGTGCCAGAATTTCCTATGGCGGCCGCGGCCAGATCACCGATGTGCAGCAGCCGCGCTACGGTCAGCAGATCGCTGACATCATCCTGCCGTTCTAGGGAGCGCGAAGATGGGCAAGATACTTCCCATCCTCCTCGGTCTTGTCGGCCTCGGGGCCGGCGGCGGCGCAGGTTACATGCTGCGCCCGCCGGCTGAGGATATCGCCGAAATGACCTCATGCACTGATACAGACGCCACCGGAACACATGGCCAATCGCTGGCGACTGTGACGACAGAGCCCGATGCGGCGGCGCGTGAATATGTCAAGATGAACAACCAGTTCGTTGTCCCGGTGGTGGAGGACGGGCATGTCGCGGCCCTTGTCATCCTGTCACTAAATCTCGAAGTCGCACTTGGCACGACAGAGCAGGTCTATGCCCGCGAACCGAAATTGCGCGACGGTTTCCTGCAGGTCCTTTTCGACCATGCCAATGCCGGTGGGTTTCGCGGTGCGTTTACCCAGTCGAACAATATGGATGTCTTGCGCGTCGCCTTGCTCGAAACGGCGCAGAAGTCGCTTGGCTCGACTGTGTCGGACGTGCTGATCGTCGACATCGTCCGGCAGGATAGCTGAAAGCCCCGGCTTTCGGCGGATCGTCACTGACCAACACCGTGTCAAGCGTTATCGGGGGCCTTTGGCCCCCGCCCGCATCTTGGCGTGAAGCCGGTCGAGCGCCGCCTGCACCCCGAAAGACCGGCAGGCCGCATCATGGCAGACGGCCCGTCTTGAGGTCTCCTCGGTCAGGCGTTGGGCCAAAGCCGCCCGATTTCGCGCACTCAGATCGGAATATCGCTCGGCAACCTGCAGCAGGGCACTATCGCCCGCCGATGCCGCAATCTCTCTGGCGGCGGTCTCTGTGCCGATCAGGCGCGCAATCTCAGCCTCGGTCGATTGCCGCGCCCGGTCAGCCGAGGCGAGCGCGGCGCGGTCCGCCTCGCCGATCATCCGGGCGAGCCGCTGCAACGCCCCAAGCTGCGCGAGTTTCGTCCTGTCCGCTTTCATGGGCGCCGAACCCTTGCGCGCCTGCGCATCCGTTCGGCGAAACGGATCGCGGCGGCGACCGGCGGGTAGAGATTCGGCGTCACCTCCCGCCCGATGTCGATTGCGGCATGGATGGCCCGCGCCGTCACCGGATCAGAGTGGATCGGAACGCCGGCACTGACGGCCGCCGCCCTGATCCGGGCCGCAATCTCATCGACGCCTTTCGCGACAACCACCGGCGCGCTGCGCCGCGACCGGTCCCAGCGGAGTGCGACTGCGTAATGGGTCGGGTTGACGATCACGACGTCAGCCTTCGGTACCGCCGCAAGCATCTGGTTGAGTGCGATGGCCTGCGCCCGCTGATGTCGCTGAGCGCGCATATGCGGGTCACCTTCGGATTGCTTCATCTCATCGACAAGTTCCTGGCGCGACATGCGGTTGCGGCGGAGATGGGCATGGCGCTGCCAAAGGTAATCGATGAGTCCAAGCCCGCCGACGAGGCCGAGAACGATCACCAGAAATTCGACCAGGAGCTGCATGACCTCCGCCACGACAAGGCCCGGCGACAGAGCCTGCGCGACCATCGCGCGGGGCAGATGGGTGACGAGGAACATCCCCAGAAGCACCGAGACGAGGCCGAGCTTGAGCGTGCTTTTTGCAAATTCGAAGAGCCCGTCCGGTCCGAATTTCTGCTTTGCCGTCGCCAGCGGATTGATGCGCGACAGCTTGGGCGAAGTCTTTTCTGGTGCGAACACGATCGCGCGTTGCGCAAGAAGCGCTGCCAGTACGGCAAGGGCCGGAAGAAGCAGGAACATGGCGAGTGGCAGAAGCGCCGATCCGACCAGCAACAGGGCCGTGGCACTGCCGCCAGACAAAAGCTGCGGCGCGATGCGGTCGGCCTGATCAAGCATTGTCGCAGCATGTTCGCCAAACCGCTGCAGCGCCGGCGCCCCGAAACCCAGCGCGGCAGCGGCCAGGCCGCCATAGGCCGCCGCCACCGCGATTTCGGCCGACTTGACGACCTGCCCTCTGGCCCGCGCTTCTTCCAGCTTCCTGGGGGTCGCCTCATGTTCCTTTTCGCCGATGTCGTCGTCGCTCATCGCGGTGCTCCGAAGGGCGAATTGAGAAAACCCTCGAACGCAGCGAGCCAGAGCATCAGGCCAAAGGGGACCGCAACCACCAGGAGGCATAGCGCGCCTGCGGCCAAGGCCGGGGCCCCGACAAAGGCCACCATCAGCTGCGGCATGGCGCGATTGATAACGCCAAGCGCGATATTGTAGATCAGCGCGGCAATCGCGAAAGGTGCCGCGAGACTGAAGGCCAGCGAAAAGGCCCGACCGATATGCCCAAGGCTCCAGCCGCGCACCAGATCGGCGTCGGGCAAAGACCCCGGTGGCAGGGCGTCATAAGACAGGATCAGCACCTCGACAAATCGGACGTGCAGCCCGGCCATGACCGCAAACGCCAGCCCACCCCACAGCAGAATATGCGAAATCGTCGGCATCGGCGCGCCGCCACTGCCAAAGAGCTGGGAAAGCGAACTGGCCTGCGCAGCCATCGTTCCGGCGATTTCCAGCGCCAGCACAAAGAGCCTGAGCACAATACCAAGCGACAGCCCGATCATGGTCTCGCTCGCGAGGCAAAAAAGGAGGCGGGCAGTCGAAGTTGTCAATGGGCTGACCGGGTCGGCAACCGCGGGCGCGACGATTGCCGTCAAAGAGAGTGCCAGCGCCAGACGGACACGTGCCGGCACCAGCTGTTCGCCAAGGACCGGCAGTGCCGCCATGGCCGCACCAACCCTGAGAAAGACGACAAAGGCAATCGCCGCCGATGTCCAGCCGACCCCGGCCATGGCCTGCAGAAGGTCATTCATGCGGGAACGAGCCCGACAATGGCAGGGCGCGCGTCATGGCCGATTTCCTCGTAAGAGAGGACCGGCGCCGCGACACCCTTTGCGCTGAGCACCGTTTGCAGAAATCGCCGGCGCCGCCCCGAAGTGACGAGCGCCGGAAAGACACCCTTCTCACCGGCAGCGGCGATTTTCTCGGCGACATTCGACGCGAGGCGATTGAATTTGTCCGGAGGCAGGGCGACATCGCTCTGGCCGCGCTCGCCTTCGATTTGGTGGGCGTTGAACGTGCTTTCCCATTCAGGGGCAAGCTGCAAGAGCGGCAGGCTGCCATCGGCCCGACGGATCTCGGCCACAAGTTGAAAGCCAAGCCGGCGGCGGACATGTTCGCAGATCGCATCCGGATTGCCTGCGCCCCGACCCTCTGCAATCGCCTCGAGGATGAGCGGCAGGTTGCGGATCGACACCCGCTCATCAAGAAGCAGTCGCAGCACCGACAGAAGAAGGTCGATCGGGACCTTGTCAGGGATTAGTTCGTCAAGCAGTTTGCGGTTCGCCTCGCCCCGTGCGGGGTCAGAAAGATTGACGCATTCGTCGAGAAGCCGGCGCAGGGATTTTAGCGTCAGAAGCCGCGCAAAATTGCGCTTGATCACCTCAAGCAGATGCGTCGCAAGAACCTCGGTCGGTCCAATCACGGCGGCGCCGGCCAGCGCCGCGTCCTCCTGCTGGTCGAGCGTGACCCAGCGGGCCGGTGCACCGTAGACGGGTTCCCGAACATCCTTGCCCGCGGGCAGACCGGTTTCGTCGCCGCCGATCAGCGCCAGCACGTGATCGGGCATCAGCGTATCGCGCGCCTGTTCGACACCCTGAATGCGGATACGGTATTGCCCCGGGGCAAGCAGGGCATCATCGGTCAGCCGGATTTCCGGCAGGATGAGGCCAAAGACAGACGCCACATGGTTGCGCATGTTGACGATGCGGGCGTCAAGCCCCGTCGCCGGGTCAAGGACCATGCCAACAAGGTTCGGCGCGAACTCGACATGGATGTCATCCAGGTCGAGAATATCGCCAATCGACTTGCGCCGCGGCGCAATCGCCTTCGCCGCTTCCGGGGCACTTGCTGTAGCCTGCCGCTTCCGCACCGATCTGCGCATCACCTCTGCCGCGGCCCCGAGCGCCAGAGCGCCTGTCAGAAACGGCAGGAACGGCAGGCCGGGAACAAGAGCGAAAAGGCCCATCAATATCGCCACCGTCGCCAGTGCTGGCGGGTATTTTCCCAACTGCTGGAAAATTGCCAGATCGGCCGCGCCCTTGGCCCCGCCCCGCGACAACAGAAGTGCGGAAGCGATGGAGATGATGACGGCCGGTATCTGGCTGACCAGCCCGTCGCCCACTGTCAGGATCGCATAGGTTTCCACCGCGCGGGCGAGCGGCATGCCGTGGATCGTGACGCCGATGATCAACCCCATGACAAGGTTCAGGAGCGTGATCAGAAGCCCCGCCACCGCATCCCCCTTGACAAATTTCGACGCCCCGTCGAGCGAGCCGAAAAACGTCGTTTCCGCCTGTTCGCGTTCGCGCCGCGCCTTCGCCTCGGCATGGTCGATGGCGCCTGCGTTCATGTCGCTGTCGATGGCGAGCTGTTTGCCCGGCATCCCGTCGAGTGCGAAACGCGCGCCGACCTCAGCCATGCGGCCCGCGCCCTTGGTGATGACAATGAAGTTGACGATCAGCAGAACCCCGAAGACCACGAGCCCGATCAGCACGGAACCCGACATGATGAACATGGCAAAGCCTTCGATCACATCACCGGCCGCGTTGGTTCCCGTATGACCCTCGCCTATGATCAGCTTCGTCGAAGACACGTTCAGCGACAGCCGCAGCATCAGCGAGGCGAGCAGGATCGTCGGGAAGGCGGAGAAGTCGAGCGGCCGCTCGATAAAGAGCGTGACTGTGAAGATCAGGATTGCCAGCGCGAAGGATGCCGCCAGCCCGACATCGAGCACCCAGGCCGGGACCGGTAGGATCATCATGACAATGACTGCCATCAGCGCAAGCGCGAGTAATATCGTCGGCTGAAAGACTGCGGCAAGCGTGACGCGGGGCATCAGTTGAACCCGGTTGCTGCCGTCGGCGCCGGGCCGAAAAGGCGGACCGCGCCATTGGTGCCAATCGGCACGAGCGATCCCAACCCGCGCATTTGCCCTGTCTGCAAAAGCGGAAAGCGGTTGATGCGAAGCACCGCATCGGTCGCCGCGTCGGGCAGGCGTCCGCCATTTGCGACAAGAACAATATCCGGGATCTCAGGGATCGCCGTGTGTGGCTCTTCGTCCCCGGCGACAAGCGTTTGGCGGATACGTTCGAACCGCGCCTGATATTTGTCGGCGAATTCCGAATTGCGCGAATGGTAGGCCCCCGCCGCCGGCCCCCAGGCGCCCTTTTCGGCGTAAAGAGTGCTTAGGAAACGGGCCGCGTAAAGCGCATTTGTCAGCGGATCGAACATGTCATCGACCGAACGGAACGCCTCGCCGTGCCATCGGTAGTTGATCTGGAAGCAGCCGACATCGAAGCTGCGGGCCCCTCGCGCATATTCCTTCGCCACATAGGCTTTCGCCTCGGCCTCCGTGTCGAACCAGAGGCCCTTGCCCTCCATATTGACGGTCCAGGGCCAGGGCCGAAACGCGCCGCCGCGTTTGCGGCCGGTCTCGGTCAGGGAAATCGCCCTGAGAACCGACAGGGGCACACCAATCTGGCGCGCGGCTTCCACCGCGACCTCATCGCAAATTGCCGAAAGATCGGCTGTCGCCCGCGCAGCCCTGGGCAAAACAATGGCGGTCAGCAAGGCCAGCGCGAACGTCACTGGCAGGAGGCAAACACGCAATCGCTTTGGTCTCGATGAGGGCATTCTGACCTTTCCGACGCCCTTCTGGCGTCAGCACCGGATGCTAGGATCGGCAGGTTGAGAATCCGTAACCAGACAACGGTTCAATTCGGGTTGGCAGGCTCGCCTGTTGTGGCGAGTAGTACTGCCAGTGCATCCCGTGCGGCCTTGCTGTCCTCGACAAGTTTCTGTGCCTCAGCCATCGGACCAAAGCTGTCAGGCGTAGCCGACTGCCTGTCACCCGGAACCGGACGGATTTCGGCGAGCGCTGCGCGCAACGGGTCGGGTCCGATCTCGGCAGCCCTCACAAGGTCACCTGCGCGCCATGCCTCAATGCCGGCATCGGCAGGCCGTTCGGCGGCGGCGTAGACCGAAGCGGCAGCGGAATGATCGCCCAGCATGGCCAAGGCGCGGGCCCGGATCAGCTGACTGCCCTCATCGTCCAGACCTTCAATTTCCGCCAAGGCCGTCCGGGCGTCGAACGATCCAATCGCCGCTTCGGCCCGCAATCGACGACCGGCCCCAGTTTCGCCGACATCGCCGTGCAGTATTGATCGCACCTCATCGTTGAAGCCAAGACCAAGCAGTCTTTCAGCGATAGCGAGGCGAAGTTCCGGGTCGGGCTCCGCCTGTTCCGGCGAATGGCGGTCTGAGAATATCGCAGTCAGAAAGGTCTGATCATCCGTCACCTTGACCACCCGCGACCAGAGCATGCGCAGGGTTTCGGCCTGCAACGGGTCCGGCATTCCCAAATCCATCCATCTGTCGTAGGCGGCAAACGCCTCGTCAATGTCGCCCGTTGAGGCGCGAGCGAGGAGATGGGCCTGTTCAAGCCTGCCACCGGAGGCTTCGGCCTGCATTTCGAACGCGAGCGCCGCCGCGGTATCGGCGAGTTTCACCGGCACGGCCTCCCCCCTGTCCAACCTTGAACGGATCGTCAGGATCAGCGCTTCGGCCGCATCGGGATCGTTTGACATGGCGATCCGGTCGAAAAGCGCCTCTGCCTCGTGCGCCTCGCCCCGGGCGAGCTTGATCCGCGCGTCCATCATCCCGACTGCCTCGCCGCCGGTGGCCGTTGCACGGTTGATGGCATCGCGAATGGCGCGGGCGGCATCAATCGCACCTACCCGGATCAGCCTGTCGGACAAGGGCACGCCAAGCGCCATGCGCAAATGCAGCGGCAGCGCCGAAAAGGCGCGGACCACAGCACCGGTGTTGACGGTCACACCGCTGTCCGGTTCCGAACGTGCAAGCACGCCCCAAAGCGCGACGGCTGTGTCGCAATCTGTCATGCCGCTCAATCGGCTCGGCGCTTGGGACGCCTCGCCGTCGAGGATGGCGCCCATGTCGAGGATAAGTTGCCCTTCCGACCCCGCCGGAGGAAAGGCCGCAACTACCGCGCGCGCTTCTGCGCCGAAACCGAGATAAAGATAGAGCCGGGCGAGAGCCACGACAGCATGATGAGAAGGCCGGTCGAATTCTCCGACGAGCCCGGTCCGCAATTCGGCGATCTGTCGGGAAGCCGGGCGGTCGTCTCCCCAATCCTGGATCGCAACATCTGCATCGGCAAGACAGGTCATGCCGTCGGCCGTCACCGGCACACGTTCGGGCCGCCGGATGACATCGCGGTCGATGCCGGTTTCGATGTGAACGAAAGGGTCGCCCGGCGGACTGGCAGGCAAAGGTGGGTCAACCACGGTCGGCTGGGCGTGGTTTGGCGCCGGCGTCGTCCCCGCCTTGTCCCGTCTGCCTCGTACATCAGTATCAATCAGCCCCTGGGCAGCGGCGCGCCCAAGCTGCTCAAGCAGATCGGCCTCGATCTCTGCAACACGCGGATCGGGAATCGCCAGTACGCTCAGGTTCAACGCGCGGTCCGCGACGTCGGCAGGCGGCACGAGCGGCAACGGCAAGGCCGCAACGGGATTTGCCGGCGCCTGCGAATCCGCGCCATGCGCCGGTGGTGGCGGTTGCGGCACGGCCACGCTTCGCCCTGCTGCAAGGCCCGCTTGTGACAGCGCGAGCCGCGGGTCAGGTTCCGCCGTCGGCCGCCGGACCAGTGCCACGTCACCTTCCTCGCCCGCTTCGAAGAGCGGCAAGATCGGAACAAGCCCGGGAATGTCGGGTTCGTTGAAGACCGCTTCGAATGGCGAACCTTCCGGCGCCGGCCCATCGTGGACATCAACGACGATCGTGCCGCTTCCCGTTTGGAATGCCAGCGCATGGCAGTCGCAGCCGAGGGTCAGGGCAAGCGTACCCGGCCTGGTGCCGTCCGCAATGTCGGCGATTCGTGACCGCGGGATGGCGCGAAAGACACGTGCCACATCATAGCTGATGTCGGCGCGAGATAGCCGCAACTCGTACCCCGACCGGGTACGGCCAATATGCCAGTCAGCGGGCGCCGCCAGATCGAGCGCAATGCGACTGAAACCCTGATGCTCGCCGGCGCGCAGCCGAATTGTCTCAGCCAGTGCAGCGACGGGCACTGCGATGAGCGAGAGGACGAGGATGACGGCCGCCACACTTCGCCGTCCGCACAAGCTAATAAACATGGCCATTGCCGATCTGGTCATGCAGCGTCCGATTTCACGGCACGCAGCGCCTCTTCCAGCGCGGAATAGCTCGGCCGGATATGATGCGGCGTATTCTGGCGACCGACCTCGATGGAAAGGTTGGCTGAATGATGATGCAGGTTGGCAACCAGTACCTCGCGAATAAGTTTGTAGAAATGGCTGTCTTCCTCGATGACAGCGGTCAGCTTGGCCGCGAAGGGGCCGACGAGGCCATAAGCGAGAAATACGCCAAGAAAGGTTCCGACAAGCGCGCCGCCAATCATCTTGCCCAATATCTCTGGCGGCTGGTCAATCGAACCCATCGTCTTGATGACCCCAAGAACGGCCGCGACGATGCCAAGCGCTGGAAGACCGTCGGCAATGGATTGCAGCGCGTGGGTCGAATGCATCGCATGGTGATGGTTCGCCTCAAGCTGTTTTTCAAGGACTTCCTCCACCTGATGGGGGTCGTCGTAGTTCATCGACGCCGATCGCATGGTGTCGCAGATGAGTTCGATCGCCTCATGGCTGGCGGCGATTTTCGGGTACTTGTTGAAAATCGCTGATTCGCCGGGCGCCTCGATATGCGCCTCCACGGCGACCGGGTTCTGCTTCGACAGCCGGATCAACTCGAAAAGCAGGCAGAGGAGGTCGCGGTAGTCGTCCGGCTTCCAGTGCGGACCCTTGAAGACCTTCTTGACATCTCTCAGCGTGTGCTTGATCGCCGCCGTATCGTTCGAAAGGACGAAGGCACCCGTTGCGGCCCCTCCGATCATGATCATTTCGAATGGCAGCGACTTCAGGATGATGCCGAGCTTGCCGCCAGCCAGAACGTAGCCGCCAAAGACCGTGATGAAGATGATCGCGATACCGACGATGCCGATCATGTCGTCCCCTTTGCTCGTCCCGGCCGCGACGGGCGGCGGCATCGCTCCGACATTGGCAAAGCGCGGTTAAGAAAGCCTCTCTCGCCTCAGTTCCTCGGGGCGTTCGCGTTCCGCCCGGCGAGAAGCACGCTGATCGTATAGGCCCGCTTGGGGTCGAGCCCTGCCAGAACCGCAGCCGCGCTGTCCGGCCTCATGCGGGCGAGGAAACCGGCCGCAAATTCTGGCGCCATCTCCTCGAATAGGGGGGCCGCTTCCTTCGGTTTCATCCGCTCATAGACGGCGACCAGCGTCGCGACGTCTTGCTCTGCCGCCTGATCGGCCTGCGCCAGCGTGGCGGCCAGTTTTTCCTCGGCCGCTTCGAGCGCGGCGAGCCGCTTGTCGATTTCGCTGCGTGCCAGGGCAAGGGCCTGCGCCTGATCCGCGATCATCGATTCGCGCGCTGCAAGGCGATCCTCCCGCACCTTCAAGGCGGCCAGAATTGCCATGGCGCCCGGGTCCGCCTGGCAGCTTTGCGGTTCGGCTGATGCTGTGTCGGCTGGATGTTTCTGCGCCTCGGTCAAGGCGTGGCCTGCCCCTGTTCCAAGGCGCAAAACCCCGGAGACGCCGAGGAGGATCGCAATGACAAAGAGCGGCCCACGGGAGGCTCGCCTGCGACGGCGCGCGGATGCCGGTGGGGCAGATCCGGACCGTTTCGACAGCTTCATTCCGTTTCCTCCTGCCGGTCCGCACTCACATGCCGTCGCACAACTTTCAGGCGGCCGCCGGCGGTGGCACCGGGTTCCGGCAGGTCATGCATCGTCGCCAGCATCAGCTCCAGCTTTCCCGCGGCCGCCTCCGCGCGCGCGGTAGTCTTTGTGAGCGAATCGGATGAATGCGCGGCGGTCTTCCGGGCCGCGTCCAGAATGCGCGTCAGATCGTCGACCTGTGCCGACAGGGCTGCCACCGCCCCGCCCATGCCGTTTTCAAGTTGGTTGAAGGCCTTGAGCCGCCGGCCAAGCACCCAGCAATAGGCGCCCGCACCGAGCGCACCCGCACCAAGCAAGACATCGGCGATAAACTCCATCGGCACCCCCTAGTTGATGACGAACTCGGTAATCAGCAGGTCGCGGACACGGCCGTCACCCGCGACCACTTGAACACGGCGCAGCATCTGGGCGCGCAGGCGCACCAGCGCCGTCGAATCCTCCAGTTCACGCACGTCCACCGCCCGCAGGTAGCCGTTCAGCACATCGAGAACCCGCGGCAGGAGCAATACGACCTCCGCCTCATGCGCCTTCATCACTTCAAGCTGGGCCGTGAAATGCAGGTACTTGCCGGTCGATGACGCACCAAGCGACACGACGAGCGATTCGACCGGTACGAAGGCGATGTCCGGCAGCGCCTCGACCGGGATGTCCACCACCTTCTCTTCGCCGTCGTGCGGCGCAAGCACAAGCCCCGAATAGACCGCGAAAAAGCCGCCCCCGCCGAGCAGGAGCATCAGGACCAACCCCAGGACAAAAGGCAGTTTGGACCGCGTCTTGCCGCCGCTATCTTCAGTGATTGCTGCTTCTGCCATCGCCGGTCCGCTCTTTCTGCCACCGGTCTGCTATAGACCCATGGCCACTAACCGATTGTTAAGCGCGATGGGCGAAGCATCGGACACACGACGAGCAGAAGCTCGCCAGTCCGGAGAACCTCGTGCAGCAGCTCATCGCCGTATGGCTGGCCCTCGATAACAGCCGCCGCATTGTGGCCGGTCTGGCGGCTGTCGCGGTCATCGCCGCGGTTTTCGCACTCGCCAAGGTCGCGACGAGACCGTCATTCGCGCTTCTTTATGCGGGTCTTGATGGTTCGCGCGCTGGCGAGGTGATCGCCGCGCTCGACCAGCGCGGTGCGCTTTACGAGGTGCGCGGCGACGCGATCTATGCAGAGGCCACGCGACGGGACGAACTGCGCATGACGCTCGCGTCGGAAGGCCTGCCAGCAAATAGCGGCGCCGGCTATGAATTGCTCGACACGCTTTCGGGGTTCGGCACCACCTCGCAGATGTTCGACGCTGCCTATCTGCGGGCGAAAGAAGGCGAACTGGCACGGACAATCGCCGCGATGCCCTCCATCAGATCGGCGCGTGTCCATATAGCGGACACACGCGCAATGGGGTTGCGGGCAGCGTCCCGGCCGACGGCAAGCGTCACACTCTCGGCCAATGGCGGCGTCAGCCCGCCACAAGCCAAGGCATTGAAATACCTGGTCGCCTCCGCGGTGGCCGGTCTCGCGCCTGACGATGTTTCCGTGATTGATGGCACCGGCGCACTCGTCCTCGCGGGCGAGGAGACCGTGGCAGGTGAGGATCGTGCCGAAGCACTGCGAAAGAACGTCGAGCGCCTGCTGGAGGCCCGCGTGGGCTACGGAAACGCTGTGGTGGAGCTGTCAATTGACACAGTCACCGAACGTGAGGCGATTACCGAGCGGCGGTTTGACCCCAATGGCCGCGTCGCCATATCGACCGATACTGTCGAAAGCTCGAATTCCTCGACCGATACAGAGGCAGGCGCCGTCACGGTCGCGTCGAACCTGCCCAGTGGTGACGTGAACGGCGGCGGTGGAAATTCCCAAAGCCAGAAAAGCGAAACCCGCGAGCGGACGAATTTCGAGGTCTCTGAAACGACGCGCGAGGTGCTTCGCAACCCTGGCGCGGTCCGCCGCCTGACGGTCGCGGTTCTGGTCGATGGTGTCGTCAGCACTGATGCCAACGGTGTCGAAACACGCAGCCCAAGGCCCGAGGACGAGCTGATGGCGCTGCGTGAACTCGTCGCTGCCGCGGTCGGCTATGATGAGGCCAGGGGCGATGTCATCACACTCAAATCCATGGATTTCGAACCGTTCATTTTGGCGGAACCGGTTGTGGCCACCTCGCTCCTGTCCCGGCTGCCGATTGATGTCATCGGTCTTGCGAAGCTGGCGGTCCTTGCGGTTGTCTGCCTGATCCTCGGCCTTTTTGTCCTTCGCCCGATACTGACGGCACGCAGCGGCGCTGTCCCCGAGTTGCCGGCACCCACGGCTCGCCGCGGTCCCACACCGGATCCGGATCAACGGGTACTGACCGGTGAAATCGACGATACCGAATTCGCGCCGACGGATCTTGCGCTGATATCTGACGGCACTCGGACACCGTCTGGCAGCCAAGCGCCGGAACGACTACCCGGCAAGTCCGATGATCCGGTGACCCGACTGCGCCAGTTGATCACTGACCGGCAGACCGAAACGGTAGAGATTCTGCGGGGCTGGATGGAAAACTCCGAAGAGGAGCAGGCTTGATGGCGCGACGTATCCAACTGGATGTTTTCGAGCTGCCGGATATGACGGATACCCGGATCGAGCTTGGCCAGTCCGAGCTAGAGGAATGCCGGCTGACCGCATACGAGCAAGGATACTCTGCCGGCTGGGACGATGCAGTCGCAGCGCAGGATCGCGAAGTCGCGCGACTGAGAAGTGATCTGGGTGCAAGCCTTCAGGAAATGTCCTTCACCTACGAAGAGGCGCGCGGCCATGTCCTCAGGGCGCTGGAGCCGCTTCTGTCGGACATGGTGGCGAAGGTTCTGCCCGCGATCGCACATGAAACGCTGGTCCCTATGATTCTGGATGAACTGCGCCCCGCAGCTGCGGACCTCGGCCAAACGCCGGTTACCGTGATCGCGAATGGCGTCAACCGCGCCCTGCTCGAAAAGCTGCTAGTTGAACCCGCGAAGTTTCCTATTCTCTTGAAGGACGAGCCGTCACTAAGCGATGGTCAGGTTTTCCTGAAATTCGGAAAAATAGATAAGCGCATCGACCTCGATAGCGTGATTGCGGCGATCACCAAAGCCGTTCGCGGCTTCTTCGCATTCGAGGAAGAAGCCATGGCTGAGAAGGAACAGGCCGTTGGATGACGATCAGAAGGGTGGACCTGTCGATGGCAATCCGTTCACCCAGGTACCGATAGAAATCACCATCTCCGTCGGACGCGCCCGACCAATGGTCCGGGACTTGCTGCGGCTGCGACGCGATGCGATCCTGCCGCTTGACCGCAAGGTCGACGACCCGGTCGAGCTCTATGTTGGCGACAGGCTGATCGGACGGGGCGAACTGACGGAACTCGAAGGAGATCAGGCCGGGCAACTGGCGGTGCGCCTGACCGAGGTTGTGGACATGAAAGCCGGGCTCTGAATGGCGGTTGTCAAGCGCTCCCATCGCCTCTGGATGAGCGCGGCAGTGGCCGTCCTGGTCCTGCTGGCCTCGTCATTCGCGGCCAGCGCACAAGACATCAGCCTGTCCATCGGCGGTGGCAGCCTGACCGGCCAGTCGATCCTGCTGCTCGGCCTTGTCACCATTCTCAGCCTGGCGCCCGGTCTGGCCGTTATGGTGACCTGTTTTCCGTTCATTGTCACGGTTCTGTCGATCTTGCGCCAGGCAATCGGGCTGCAGCAATCGCCGCCGAACATGCTCATCGTCTCACTGGCATTATTTCTGACCTGGTTCATCATGGAGCCTGTTTTCGCCGAGGCCTGGGCTGCAGGGGCTGCGCCCCTGATCAACGGAGATATCGAGCTCACGACGGCCTTCGAACGAGGCATCGCGCCTTTTCGCGTCTTCATGGCGGCACGAGTTGACAGCGCGACTTTCGCCGACCTCGCTGCGCTCCGAGAGCAAACGGCGGGGATTGGAAATCCCGCCACCGCCCCGTTGTCGCTTCTGGTGCCGTCCTTCATGCTGTCAGAGGTGGCCCGCGCATTCGAGATCGGGTTTCTGATCTTCCTGCCCTTTCTCATCATCGACCTTGTTGTGTCGGCGGTCCTCATGTCGATGGGCATGATGATGGTTCCACCTGCCATCGTCGCCCTGCCCTTCAAGCTGGCCTTTTTCGTCGTCGCCGATGGCTGGTCGCTCGTGTCCGGAGCGCTGGTCCGAAGCTATTTCTAGACCGCCTGTGCCGCCCGTCAGCGGTCAGCGCGCAACCAGGCCATGTGCGGGCTTCGCCAATGCCTCTGCGGTCCCAAGGACGTGGCGCGCGCTGTTGAGCGCCTACCCCAAAAAGCTCTGATGCCATGAGACGCACACGCCTCGACCACGTCCTCGGACGGCCGCAAAATGTACCCACCCCGCCCCGGACCATCAGAGGTCGCGCCTAGCGAACCAGAAACTCCGCATGAAGCGCACCGGCGGAGTTGATGCTCTTCAAGATGTCAATCATGTCGCGTGGACTGACGCCGAGCGCGTTCAGCCCCGCGACAACCTCCGAGAGGGTTGACGATTCCGCGATCTCGGCAATGCCGATGCCCGGGTCCTCCGTAATCGTCGCTGTCGTTCGCGGCACCACAACCGTTTCCCCTTCGGCAAAGGGGTTCGGCTGAACGGCAAGCGGCGCTTCCTCGATCCGCAGGGTCAGATTGCCCTGGCTCACCGCCACGCGGCTGATGCGGACGTCGGCCCCCATCACGATTGTCCCCGATCTCTGATCGACGACGACACGCGCCCGTGCCTCCGGTTCCACCGTCAGGTTCTCGATACGGCCAAGCGCGTGGGCGGGCGAAGCCATCCGCGTCGCACCGATATCGAGCATGACGGTCCCGGCATCGAGCATCACAGCCACAGCCCGGCCGAATTCGGTATTGATGACCTCTTCGATACGCGCGGCCGTGGTGAAATCCGCGTTGCGAAGCGCGAGCCGCAGCGCATTCAGCCCACCGAAATCGAATGCGATTTCCCGTTCCACCCGCGCCCCGGCCGGAATTGACCCGGCGGTCGGCACACCCTGGGTCACGCTTGCGCCATCGCCTTCAGCTGATGCGCCGCCGGCAATCACGGTTCCCTGCGCAACCGCATAGATTTCACCATCGGCAGCATTCAGCGGTGTCATGATGAGCGTGCCGCCAAGCAGGCTCTTGGCGTCGCCGATGGCCGAAACGGTCACGTCGATCTGACTTCCGGCGCGCGCGAAGGGCGGCAAGGTCGCGGTCACGAAAACGGCCGCCACGTTTTTCGGCCGAAAGCTTTCGCCAGTAACGTTGACGCCCAGCCGTTCGAGGATATTCGACATGATTTCCTCGGTGAATGGCGCGTTGCGGATGCCGTCGCCTGTTCCGTTCAGACCGACGACCAACCCGTAGCCGACAAGGTCGTTGCCTCGCACACCGTCGAAATCGACAAGATCCTTGATCCGGATCGGCGCAGCAGCGGCCGGTCCCGCCACAAGGATTGCCAGAAGAAACAGAACCATCTTCATCAGAGATAATCCGCAAGCGAAAGGCGCGAGAGCCGCGCGGTCAGGGTATAGAGCGTCTCGATCTGCGTCTGCACCGCCTCCAATGCGCTGGCCGTTTCATAGGGGTCCGCGGCCACGATGGTGCTTCGGGCAATCTCCAGGGCGGAGGCTTCGGCGGCGTTGCGCACCGTGCTTTGTTCCAGATGGCCCTCGACCGTTCCGATCCGGGCACGAAGGGCCGAAATACCGCTGGCGGAAGTCACAAGACCTTCACCTGCCGCCAGCGCAAGCGCCGCACGTTCGCCGGCGGGCGCCGGAAGCGCACCTTCCGCCATGATCGCGCCGAGCGCGAGCGATTTCAGCAGGTCGCGCATCGCCGGATCGGCAGCGGTGACATCCATTTGTGCGAAATCCCCCTCACCGATCCGGAAAGGCGCGAGCGGCGTGGCGGACCCGCCATAAACGGTATCGAGGTAACCGCCGCCGCCATATGGCGCATCGAACCAATTCGTCACGACAGCCACGACGCCTGCCGAACTCGTCTGGCCTGCAGTGGCAAGCATCAGCGCATCAAGAATGCCCTGAGAGCCGGAAATCGGTTTCTGGTCCGTCGCGGCGCCCGAAAGAAGATAGCGGTCTGCGACCTGTACGTTCAGCGTCGCCACCACGGCATGAAATTTCTGCCGTGCATCGGCCGCAAGCGTGCCGACAAGAACCGGGTCCCCGCTACTGGCCGCGGAAAGCATGTTGGGGGCAATTTCTTCCACCATATCTTGCGCCGTTTCCAGCGCGGTCTGCAGACTGCCGGTAAGATGTGCCACTTCGGCACCGACAGCGCGATAGGACGCGAGCATTGCCAGCGACCGCTCGATCCCGGCCAGCGCCTTGAAATCGCCCGATACCGCCTCTGCCAGGTCGGACTTCGTTCCGCTTGTCAATTCACCGCTCAGCCGCTGCAGCTGCTGCTGCAGATCCACATTGTGGCGACGCATCTGGAAAGTCTGGGCCATGTCACCGACCGAAAGGAAGTTCATCGCTAAAGTCCGATCAATTGCTGGATGAGGTCGTCGATTGTCCGGATGACCCGTGCATTGGCGGAATAGGCCTGCTCGACCAGCAGCAGGTTTTGCAGCTCCGCATCGGTGTCGACCCCGTCCTGCAGATGCAGGTCAGTCAATGCCTCCTGCCGCGCGACCGTGTAGGCCTGCCGCGCTTCGGCATCCTGTCGGGCCACCGCGACCTGCGACAACACGTCCGCCGCGAGCCCGGAGGCCGATCGCGCCGACCCTACGAAGGCGCCCGAAGACGGCACACGGGCAGCGGCCATGGCATCGTTCATCGCCAGGATCAGGGTCGCATCGCCGACATCGCCCGCGCCTGTTGCGCCGATCCCGTGCCGAAGATGCCAAAGCGCCCCACCAGTTGCCGGATCGACAATCGCATTCAGTTGAATGCGGCCGGCAAGCCCGGCTTCCAGCAGCGGGTCGAGCGCGGCGCCCCGGTCGGTGAAGAGCCCCGGCTGGCCCGGCAAGAGCGTTGGATCGACGGCCGGATCCTCGAACCGCTCGATCAGGTCGCGCGCCAGCGCATCGAGCTGACCCTGCACATCCGGCGCGAGATCGTCGCGAATGGCCAGCATCGCACCGAGCGTCCCGCCACCAAGGACGCCGTTGTCGCCCGACGGCACCGGCATGCCATTGATCGTCAACCCCGAAAGAGCGCCCGATGCCAACGTCATATCGGCGGTCACCACACCCACAGGGGCGAAGCCGATGACGGCCGGGTTGCCTTCCAGAAGGATCGCCCCGCCGGCCGTAAAAAGCGAAATCTGATCGTTGTCACGCGCGACTTCCCGCACAGGCACGATCTCGGCAACCCGATCAACCAGTGTCTGGCGCTGATCCATAAGTGCGGTCGCATCGCGCCCGGCCGCCCGCTGCGCCAGAATAGCCGCATTCAACTCGTCAATGCGAACAAGGTTTTGGTTCAGCGCCTCGACCTGTCGGGCGATACTGTCATCGGCATCCATCCGCGCCTGCCGCACGCCGTCGGACAGCGTGTTCAGATGCGCCGCCAGCCCCGTCGCGGCATTGACGATGTCCTGCAGGCGGGCCTGGCTGTCCGGCCGGCTGGCGGCCTGCACGAAGGCCGCCTCCAGCGCGGCAATCCGTTCGGAAAGCGATCCGGCCTCACCCGGCTGGCCGATCCGGTCTTCGATGGCCGCGAGAAAATCGGTGCGGGTGCTGGCGTTGCCGGCATCCGCATCGGCGAGCCGCCGGTCGGCCAGAACCGTCTGGTTGACCGCGCGGGTAACGCCGTCCACATGAACCCCGGCACCGGTCCCGCCGAGCGACTGCGCCGAAAGATGCAACTCGCGCCGCGCATAACCGGCGGTCAGCACATTGGCGACATTCGACGAAATGACCTCTGCCGACCGTGCCGAGGCCGTCAATCCCGTCAGGGCGTTTTGCAGCGATGTGGACAAGCCCATGGCTCAGCCTCCGTCAGCGGCCCCACCCGCCCCCGGATCAGCGTTTGATATTCGTGGTTTCCTGCAGCATCTCATCGACGGTCTGGATGACCTTGGCATTTGACGAATAGGCGCGCTGCGTCTGGATGAGCGCGGTCAGTTCCGCCGCAACATCGGTTGCGGAGCCCTCGCGCGCATATCCCACGACCGAGCCCGTCGGCCCGTCCCCGGCATTCCACAGGAAGAAGGAACCGGAATCCGGCGAAACCTGAAATGTCTGGTTGTTCAGCGCGATAAGGCCGTTCGGATTGGGCACATCCACGACCGGAATCTGGTAGATCCGCCGGGTAAAGCCGGTATCGTATGTGGCCGTCACATAGCCGTTGTCATCAACCTCAACCGTTGTGAGGTTGCCGACCGGCGAGCCGTCCTTGGTGATCGATGTCGGCGCGAAACTGTCGGAAAGCTGGGTCAGGCCATTCGGGTCGCCAACCCTGCCAATCGTCATGGTGATCGGACCACCGGCAACCGTCAGCGCCAATGTACCCGCAACGGGATCATAGGCGCCACCGGACACGGTGGTTACAGAGGCCAGCGACCCGCCGTTGGCCCGCGTGTTGTCAAAGACGAGCGTATACTGCCCGATCAGTGCGCCTGCCTGCGCGGAATCGCGGATTTCCATGGTCCAGGTGTTGGAGGCCCCCGTTGCCGGCACCGTCGGCGTAAAGGTGATATCGAGTGTGTCCGACGTGCCGAGATTGCCGAAATATTCAACCGAAAGCGGCAACACATCGCCGGATGCCCCGGCTTCGGTCGCGGTTGCTGGCAGGTTGACACCAAGGTTCATCGCCGTCGTCGGATCGCCGGCGGTCTGGTTGGCGTTGATGACAACCGGCTGAAGGCCCGCAATTGTATCACGCGGCAGAACCGGAATGCTGCCATCGGCATTGGCAGGCCAGCCGAGAAGGACAAGCCCCGACTCCGTCCTCAGAATGCCGTCGGCATCGGCCCGAAAGGCCCCGGTCGTCGTCATCATCAGCGGCTGCGCGCCCGAAGAGCCGAGCGATACCGCCGTCGTCACCGGCAGCATCCCGCGCCCCGAAACCGCCAGATCGAGAGCGTTTGACGTCGCAACCAGCGCGCCATGTTCGTCGATCAGCCGCGTGGTCGAGGCCCGCACCCCACCGGCGGAATAGGTGCCTGCCCCCCGCGCCTGATTGATGACGAAATTCTCGAAATCGGCCGAGGCACGCTTGTAACCGTAAGTACCCGAATTGGCGATGTTGTCGGAAATCGTCGCCAGTCGGGTCGCATTGGCACTGAGCCCCGCCACACCGGCGTTGAGCGAAGAGGAAATGGACATGCGGTGCCGCCTTTCTGCTGCTGTGTCCCTCGTTGGACCGAACCATGCAGCGCACCGGCTTAATTTCCCCCTAACGGCTAAAATCCGTTGTACTCGGCCCGGCCCCGTTCGGCCGAATTGGAGGGCTGGCGCAAGCCCCTCCAGCAGGCCGCTGCACTGCCGTCAACGCAGCTTGCGAAGCAATATGACCTCAAGCCGGTTGTTGCGCACAGCCATCGGATTGCGCAGCATTGGCTTGCGGTCGGCAAAGCCCGCCACCCGCTCGATCCGTTTCTCCGCCAAACCGGCGTTTTCCAACAGCACACGCATCCGCATCGCGCGCCGGGACGACAGATCCCAGGCGGGATTGATCTTCAGCACTTCGGGATGGGCTCGAACATGACCGTTGACGGCCACACCATTGGCCACAAGGCTGAAAACGCGCGCAAGCGTGGCCGCCAGTTCTGTCGTTATTGGCGCAGGGTCGTCGGTTCCCGGCTCGAATAGCGGCTCACCCTCCAGATCGAAGAGTTCCACGATCAGCCCTTCGTCCGTCACCCGCGTGACGATGTGGCGCGCTGCGGCCTCACTGACCATGCTTTCGCCACCGATGCCCATCAAGGCCTCTTCGATCTTTCTGGCCTCCTCGTCGAACTTGCCGATGTCGGCCGCGGTCTCGGTTGTGTCGGTCCCCGTCTGGCCCATGGCCTGACGTTCCGCGCTCGGTTTCAGGCTTGAGGCGCCGGTTCCATTCTGCGCGATCTGGTCCTCCGAAAAGACCGATTCACCGCCGAACGATCCGTCGCCGCCGCCGGAGATCCGGCTCAGCGGGATTGTCGGGCTGAAATAGTCCGCGATCCCTTTCCGCTGTTTTTCCGTCGTCGCATTCAGCAGCCACATCAGCATGAAGAAGGCCATCATGGCCGTCACAAAGTCGGCATAGGCGACTTTCCAGGCCCCGCCATGGTGGCCGCCGCCGCCCGTAACCTTCTTCCGCTTGATGATGATTGGCTGCGCAGCGTTCTGCGCACTCATCCCACCAAACCCTCGTTTTCACCCCGCACCACATTAGCGGCGCGGGCCTTAACGACAGCCTAATCCCTGCGGGGAATCTGGTTCGTCAGACTGGTTGGCCGGGCGCGTAGCAGCGCCATCGCCGGTCTCAGCGATCTCTTGCCTCGGACTGCACCGGGACTTGGAAGGTCACGCGGTTGCACCCATCCAGACGCTCGTATTGGAGGTTGAGTGTCAATAGCCTGATCAGCGCCCAGCCCCAGCCACCCTCCGGCAACTCGTGGACCCTGCAGTCGGGTGGCCCTATCTTGCCCTCAGGCAGACGCAGCCCCGGCATCGGCCGGCCCTGATCGACGATTCGGCATGTCAAGACCCCGGCTCCAGAGGTGATCGACAGATGCACCGCGCCGGCCGGAACACCGGCATAGCCATGTTCGACGACATTGTTCAGAACCTCGGCCAGCGCAAGTTCTAGCGCGTCCGCGGCGTCGGTGCTGACGATCCCTGAAAAACGCGCCATCGTCCGGCACAAGGCATCGCGCACTGCAAAAGGTTCTGCAGCAAAGCACCATACGAATGCGGCAGGGGCATCGCGTCCCGCCACCGAATCGTCAAAGAGCATTCCGGATGCCCGCTGCCGGAACGTCGGCATGGATGGGAAAGACACTGTCCATCCGGGTGAGGCGAAAGACCTTCCACACATTCGGCGACAGGGCTGCGAGCTCCAGCTTGCGCTCCGGGGCAAGAAACTTCATCGCCGCCACAATCGCGCCGAGGCCGGAACTGTCGACGAAATCCACCTTTGACAGATCGAGGATGACCCGTTGGCCGGGCGCGCCGGTCAATGCGCGCAGCCGGTCCTTGAACTGGATCGCGACGGCGGCATCAATACGCGGCTCATTGACCTGCACCACGATGGCGCCGTCGGCGGCGTGTGACGAGATTTCCATCCTATACCTCCGGCCAGGGATTACCTCCGAGAAGGCTAGACGGCAATCCTTACTATTCTGTATGCCGGTAACGGATCGCATCGAAGGAAGGTTGAGCCATGCAAGAGGTCCTGGTCGCCGGCGCCGCCCGCACCGCAATGGGAGGCTTTCAGGGCGTTTTCGGCGAGACGGACGCAGCGGCACTCGGCGGTGCGGCCATCAGCGCGGCACTCGCCGACGCCGGCGCCCGGCCCGAGACGGTCGAAGAACTGCTCATGGGCTGCGTCCTGCCGGCGGGCCAGGGACAGGCCCCTGCGCGGCAGGCCGGGTTTCACGCCGGTCTTGGCCAGAACGTGCCTGCCACCACTTTGAACAAGATGTGCGGATCGGGCATGAAGGCCGCCATGATCGCCTTCGATCAGATCGCGCTCGGCGCGGCAGGCGTCATGGTCGCGGGCGGAATGGAAAGCATGACGAACGCGCCCTATCTGCTGCCCAAGATGCGCGGTGGCGCACGCCTTGGCCACGGCGCGGTCATCGACCACATGTTCCTCGACGGGCTTGAGGATGCCTATGACAAGGGCCGCCTCATGGGAACCTTTGCCGAAGACTGCGCATCGGCCTTCCAGTTCACCCGCGCCGCGCAGGATGACTACGCGCTCGCCTCGCTTTCCCGCGCGCTCGAAGCGGAACGCTCCGGCGCCTTCGCGGGCGAAATCGCGCCCGTGACCATAACCTCCCGGAGGGGCGAGGTCGTGGTGACTGCCGATGAACAGCCCGCCACCGCGCGGCCCGAAAAAATCCCGACGCTGAAACCCGCCTTCCGCAAGGACGGCACCGTTACGGCGGCCAATTCCTCCTCCATCTCCGACGGCGCCGCAGCCCTGGTCCTGGCTTCGCGAAACGCGGCCGAGGCGCAGGGCCTTAAAGTCCGCGCCCGGATTCTCGGCCATGCGAGCCACGCTCACGCCCCTGCCGATTTTCCGACCGCGCCGATCCCGGCGGCCGAAAAACTTCTCGCCCGCCTTGGCTGGACCCGCGACGATGTCGATCTCTGGGAGGTGAACGAGGCCTTCGCTGTCGTGCCCATGGCCTTCATGCGCGGACTTGGCCTCGATCACGCAAAGGTCAACGTGAATGGCGGCGCCTGCGCACTCGGCCACCCGATCGGCGCCTCCGGCGCGCGCATCATCGTGACGCTTCTCAACGCGCTCGAAAAGCGCGGCCTCAAGCGTGGCGTCGCCGCGATCTGCATCGGCGGCGGCGAAGGCACCGCCATCGCACTGGAACGGCCCTGACCTTCTTCGTTGTCCAAATACCCTCCGGGGGTCCGGGGGTGGAAGACCCCCGGCGATAACCACCAGACAGGAACGAAACGCATGGTCGACTACCCGCACCTCGCAGCCACGATAGCCAGCCTTTGTGAAGGCGAAACGGACGAGGTCGCGCTCATGGCAACCATCGTCTGCGAGGTGCACCATGCCGACGACCGGTTCGACTGGACAGGGTTTTACCGGGTCACCGAACCCGGCCTCTTGAAGATCGGCCCCTATCAGGGCGGTCACGGCTGCCTCGTCATTCCTTTCTCGAAAGGGGTCTGCGGCGCGGCGGCGCGCACGGGCGAGGTGCAGCTCGTCGATGATGTGGAGGCCTTTACCGGTCACATCGCCTGCGCCGCCTCGACGCGGTCCGAAATCGTCCTGCCGGTCTTTGGCCGGGGCGGCCGGCTGATCGGCGTCTTCGATATCGACAGCGACCGGACTGCCGCCTTTACCCGCGATGATGCCACCGGGTTGGCCGACATCCTTCGCGACCGTTTCGCCGCAATCTAGGCCGGCCCCGGCCCGAACCGTGGACCGAGCCCGTCATTCGCAGCTGAGCTTTGCCCAATTGGCGGCCATGGCCTCATTGCCCGCCCGCAGGCCGCCTGATATCAGACCCCCCCATAACCGCAGCGCAGCGACCTCTCGGTTGCGTCGATCATTTCCGGTCTATCGGTATAGGCGATGAGCCCCGACCCAAGTAGCGTATACATCCCTGCCGCGCGCGGCGGCGACAGATAGCCTTCCGCTTGAACCACGCCAACACCTGCGTCAAACATCCCGACCTCGATTCATTCGGCCAGAAGCCCCGATCCGGACGGCTGTCCTGTAGCGAACGCGATCTCGCCCGGTTCAAGGTGGTGCGTGGCAATACCGCCAATCACGCTTCCGCCGATGCGGGTCTGTCCTGTCACCTAGTCGGGGAACGCCGTTCCCAATATCCGGGCCGGAACGGCGCCGGATGGGACCGGATCGAGACGCGAGGCAACGACCTCCCGATCGCGCCAGAGACCGCTGACGGCGACCCACTGGCCGGGTGCGATGTCCCCGGTCAGGCCTGACGCGACGACATGGGTTCCCATCACCGTCAGCCAGCCATCGCCGACCTCATCCATCGGGCCGAGCAAGGGCATGATCTGGCGAATGGACAGAGCCTGCCAGTCACCCTCCGCCGGTTCGGCAACGACGGCCACCGTATGGCCGGGGCGGATATCCTCGGCGCTGGCCAGAAAGACGGCGTCCTGCACCGGCATCCCTGTATCGAAGCGGATATGCTGCCCGTTGACGTGGATCGACCCCAGTTCAGTGACCGTCCCGCTGATCCTGGCGGGCAGGATGCCGGTCCCGGTGATCCCGCCCACCCGCTCCTGTGCCGCAGCGAAAGAAACACAGAGACAGGAAAGGACGATGATACGGATCCATTGGCTGAGGCCCTTCATGCGTCACCACCTTCCTTTGCGGGCAGCGTCGGCAGGACATAGGCACCAAGGGCAAAGCACCCGCCCGGTTTGGTCAGGCCATCGGCATCCTGAAGGCGCTGCGCGATAGCGTCGACCTCTTCCAGCATGGTCTGCGCTCGGGCGTGCGCCAGCTGGTCAAGCTCGCCGACGGAGGCTTCTGACAGACGCGAATAGCGCAGAACCCGGTCGAAGTGGCGGGCACTTCCCTCGGGCGCGACCAGATTGTCCGTGGCGGCCTTCAGATGCGTGGTCAGCGTCGCCTGATAGGCGGCAACCATCTCGTGGCTGCCCGGCGTTGGCAAATAGGCTCGGGCGCGCAGGCTGTAGCGTCCGTCATCAAGGGCCACAACCGCACCCTGATCGAGGAGCGCCTGCAAGATCGTCCCGGGGGAGAGATCGGCACGCGTCCCTCGAACCAGATCGTCGAAACCGGGACCATCTGAATCCCCGTGGCGCGGTAGATCGCGCGGCTGGCCGTCGCCACCGGCATAATCCCGCAGCGATACCCAATGACTGATCGCCATGGCGGCAGCGTTCACGGTCGGCCGCCGCACGGGTGCCTGGCTTCCACGCAGACGCCTGACATCCTTGCGGTGCAGACCCGTAAGCAGACTGACGCGGCTGTCACTGACTTCATCGCCTTCCATCTCGATCACGGCCTCCAGCAGCGCCTGTTTGAGGGCCTCGGTCACGGCGCCCAACGTGACGCCCCGCATGACGACAGCACGCGAAATCGGGCCCAAGAGCCCCGCCAGCGCGGCCTCGAACGGATCGTCGGTTGAATCGCTCATGGCTCCATGTCCATAGGTCCGGCCTTGCTACGTCCGCACCGTGTTTCAGGCAAGCCACGGTTCCCTCAGCGTCTGTTGAACTCTTGAGATTTAGTAATGGGAAAAATTCCCATTAATCAAGTTCCAGCAACTTTGGAGGATCCGTTATGCAGGACATAGCCCACGACTTTCTTAAGACTTTCCGCCCCTTGCCTGTCATGGAGCCTGAGCGCCCGGTCGACCTTCCTCCCGCGCTCGACGGGCTGAGCGCAGAGGATGCCCGCCGGTTCATGACCTTCGGCTGGGGCCCCGTTGTGACCCCGCGCTTTGCGACGATCATCGACGCAATCGACCACAATGCGAACCTTCTGCCGGAAGCCATAGCGGTCGAATATCAGGGACAGCGGATCAGCTACGGTGAACTCGATGCAGCAGCGAACCGGTTCGCCTCGGTCCTGACAGCTCATGGTGTGCGTCGCGCCGATGCGGTCTGCCTCTATCTCAGCCGCTCCATCGAGATGGTCGTGGGCATTGTCGCCATCCTCCGCGCCGGCGCGGCCTATGTACCCCAGCACGTTGGCGTCGCCCCGGCCACAACGCTGCGCCATGTCGCCGGGGCGACCGGTGCGACGGCGATCCTGACCACCCGCGCCCATACCGCGGGGGTGCCGGTGGCGAGCCATCAGAGCCTGATTACAATCGACACGATCATGTCGGACCCGGCGCTGAGCGCCGCCCGCCCGGAAGGGCCGGACTTCCGCGCCTGGCCCGAGGATCGCTGCATGGTCCTCTTCACCTCGGGCACCACCGGCGTGCCGAACGGGGTGCAGGTCAGCCATGCCAACCTGTGCAACATCCTTCAGACCGCGCCCTGCGATCTCGGCATGCGGCCGGGGCTGCGCGTCGGGCAGATCCTGTCGATCGGCTTTGACATGGCGGCCTGGGAAACGCTCGGCGCGCTCTCGAACGGCGCGACGCTGGTGATCCAGGGCAAGAGCATCCAGGAAACCGCCGAACAGGTCGATGTCCTGATCGCCACGCCCTCGATCCTGAATTCGATCGACCAGAGCCGCTGCGGCCAGGTCCGCACCGTCGCCGTGGTCGGCGGACCTTGCCCGCGCCCGCTCGCCGACAGCTGGAGCAGCTTCTGCACCTTCTACGATTCCTGCGGGCCGACAAGCGGGTCCTGTCCATCGGCCGCCCGACGCCGAACAACACCGTCTACATTCTGGGCGAGGATCTGCGCCCGCTGCTGATCGGCCAGAAGGGCGAGATGTGGGCGGGCGGCGACTGCGTGACGCTGGGCTAACTGGCCAATCCCGCCCTGACGGCCGAGCGTTACCGGCCCGACCCGTTCCGCCCCGGCCACATGATGTTCCGCACCCGCGACCTCGGCCGCTGGACCGAGGAGGGTGGGCTTGAGAACTTTGGCCGGGTGGACGACCTCGTGAAGATCCGCGGCTTCCGTGTCGAACTCGACGGCGTCTCGGCGGCGCTGGAAAAGACCGAGGGCTGCGCCCAGGCGGCGACGCTGAAATACGACGACCGCAACCTTGTCAGCTTCGTCAGCCCTGCGACGGTCGATACCGAGGCGGCGGCCGGATCGGTGGCGGCGCACCTGCCCTACTACTGCGCGCCGGTCGCGATCATCGCGCTGGACGATCTGCCCCGCCCGCCGCGCGGCAAGCTCGACAAGCGGCTCCTGCTCGCCATGGCGAAGGAGCATATCGAGACCCTGAAGCTGGAGTTGAACTGATGACGACGGAACTCATGTCCTTTGACGCGCCCGACCGCAGCTGGCGGCGCGTCACCCGCCACCCGGCGCTGATGGAGTACCGCCGCCTGGCCGCTCTGGTCGCCGCCGTGAACCTGACCGTTTTCGCTTTGGGCCTGACCTCTGGCCGATGGGTCGCGGACGGGGCCTATGCGCTCGGCCCCATCGCCGACATGGCGCTGATCAACCTCTCGCTCGGCATCCTGATCCGTCAGCAAAGGGCGGTGCACGCGCTCTTCTGGCTGGCGACGCGGGTGCCGGTGTCGTGGCCGCTCTGGATCCGCTGGGGCGCAGGCAAGGTCTTTCACTTCGGCGGGCTGCACTCGGGCGGCGCGGTCGCGGGCACGGTCTGGTTCGGCTTTCTCATTTACGCGATGGCGGCCAACCGGCTTTCCGGCGCGGCGCTGCCTTCGGACCTGACGCTCGGCCTCAGTGCCGCGATGGTGGTCCTCATGGCGCCGATGATCGCGACTGCCATCGGCCCGGTACGGGCACGGTTCCACAACTTCTTCGAGAAAGTTCACCGCTTCGTGGGCTGGACGGTGCTGGGCCTCTTCTGGGCGCAGACCGTCTCCGTCACCCGCGACATGGGCGTGGCCCTCTCCGAAACCCCGGCATTCTGGATGCTCTGCCTCATCACTCTGTCCATCGCTTCGCCCTGGCTGACGCTGAAACGGGTGAAGGTCGAGATCGTGAAGCCCTCGAACCACGCGGTAATCGCCCGCTACGACTATGGCGACACGCCCTTTCCGGGCAGTTCCAACGCCATCAGCCTGACGCCCTTCGGCGAATACCACGCCTTCGCCAATATCCCCGCGCCGGACGAGGCCCGCTACCGCCAGGCGATCAGCCGCGCGGGCGACTGGACCGGCCGCTTCATCGACAACCCGCCGAGCCATGTCTGGGTCAAGGGCATCACCACGTCGGGCGTGGCCCGCATCGAAACCCTGTTCCGCCGCGTCGTCTATGTCGGCACCGACTCGGGCATCGGACCGATCGTGCCGCATCTTCTGGCCGCCGACGTTCCGATCCGGCTGATCTGGTCCACCCGCAGCCCGCGCCGCACTTATGGCGATGCCTTCGTGGACGAAATCATGGCCCATACCGAGGACCCGGTGATCTGGGACACGGACACGCAGGGCAAGCCGGACCTCTCGGCGCTGGCGCTTAGGGCGGTGCGCGAGTTCGATGCCGAGGCGGTCATCGTGATCTCGAACCAGAAGCTGACGCGCAAGGTGGTTCACGACATGGAAAGCCTGGGCATCCCCGCCTTCGGCGCGATCTGGGACAGCTGAGATGTACGACACGATCGAAACGGAGGTGGCAGGCCGCGTCGCCACCATCCGCCTGAACCGGCCCGCGCAACTGAACGCGCTGAACACGCAGGTGATGGAAGAGGTCCTGGCCGCCGCCACCGCCTTCGATGCCGATCCGGCCATCGGCTGCCTGATCCTGACCGGCAACGACCGCGCCTTTGCCGCCGGTGCCGACATCGCGGAACTGGCGCTGCAGGACTATGCCTCGATGCAAGCCAGCGATGTCTTCGCCGGCTGGGACCAGTTCGCGGGCCTGCGCCTGCCCAAGGTTGCCGCCATCGCGGGCTATGCGCTCGGCGGCGGCTGCGAGGTGGCGATGATGTGCGACATCATCCTCGCGGCCGATACCGCGCGCTTCGGCCAGCCCGAGATCAAGATCGGCTGCATTCCTGGCATCGGCGGGTCGCAGCGGCTCACCCGGCTGGTGGGCCGGGCGCAGGCGATGGACCTGATCCTGACCGGGCGGATGATCGGCGCCGAGGAGGCGCTGCGCATCGGCCTGGTCAGCCGCGTCATTCCCGCTGCCGAACTTGCCGCGACGGCGCGTGAGGTCGCCGCGCAGATCGCGGGCTATCCGCGCGACATCGCCCTGATGGCACTGGCCTGCGTCAACATGGCCGAGCAATCGACGCTGGAGACCGGGATCCGGTTCGAGCGTCAGATGTATCACGCGCTTTATGGCCTGCCGGCGCAGCGTGAGGGCATGGCGGCCTTCTTGGAAAAGCGCGCGCCCCGGTTCAATGAGGGCTCCGCCGCGTGACTGCGGCAGGGCAAAGGTCGCCGGTGCTTTCTGGCCAGCCAATGCTTAGCCAGTCTGGCACCCGACCATCCGTGTTCAGAAACCTGCCCGGACCGTGTCGGTTTCCTGCCTTCGGCGGCGCTATTGGGCGGCCGGATCGTGGCGGCGCGTGGGAGCCTGCCGCCATGACGGAGCCTCGCGAACATCACGGCAGTTGCCTTTGCGGCGGGGTCGCCTTTGTGGCGACGGGACCGCTGCGCGACGTCT
Source organism: Paracoccaceae bacterium (assembly GCA_041397105.1). GTDB lineage: Bacteria > Pseudomonadota > Alphaproteobacteria > Rhodobacterales > Rhodobacteraceae > Albidovulum. The sequence continues at coordinate 658,829 of JAWKXJ010000003.1, read as the reverse complement.
GGGCCTGTCATTGCGGTCAGTGCCGCCGGACAAGCGGCCATTACTGGGCGGCGACATCGGTGCCGCTCGACAGGCTGAGGATCACGTCCGGCACGACACTGTCATGGTATGACAGCTCGCCCGCCGCGAAGCGTGGCTTTTGCCGGTGCTGCGGGGCAAGCCTTTTCTGGAAGCCCACGGCAGAGGCGCGTATGGCCATCGCGCCCGGCGCTTTGGACGGGACGACGAACCTGCGCCTGACGCGCCATATCTTTACCGAGGACGCTGGCGACTACTACCGGCCGGAAGGCCCGCCGCCCCAGCCACTGGTGGCACAGGGGCGGCTCGACTGTGCCTGCCTTTGCGGATCGGTCGCCTTTTCCCTGCCCGGGCCGGTGGGCGACGTTGTCGCTTGTCACTGCACCCAATGCCGGAAACTGTCGGGCCACTACTCCGCCTCCTTCGACACCGATGAAGGCAGCTTGACCTGGCACTGCAAGGCAAGTCTCGAAGAGTACGAAACCCCGGGGAAAGGCCGCCGCGGCTTCTGCACAACCTGTGGGTCGAGCCTCTATTTCCGTTCCGCGAACGGTGACTTCTCGGTCGAGGCCGGGGCCGTGACAGGGCGGACGGGCGGCGCACTTCACAGCCATATCTTCGTCGCGAACAAGGGTGACTACTATCGCCTCGACGACGGGCTGCCACTATTTCCCGAAGGGTAACGCGGACCGGCCCAACGAACGACGCCGGCCGTCAAATCCTGCGGCTTGGCACCCAAGCATAGCCGTTTTCGCAGAGGATCACGCATTCGCGCAAACCGTGGGGCTTGTCGGCCGGGGCCTGCAGGATAACAGCCCGGTCCATCGTTGCCGCGTGCGCGGCTGCGGCATCCGGATCGGTTTCATAAAGGCGAAGTTCCACGCCCGCCCCACGTGCACCGGCCTCCGGCAGTAGCGACGGCAAAGGGTGCGAATGATAGGTGTGGTCGGCGTGAAGCTGAAAGACCTGGCCGTGATAGGTCATGATCGCGAAATCCGCCGACAGACGGTGCGAGGTCATCCCAAAAAGTTCGGTCAGAAAGGCCGCTTCCGCCTTCACGTCACACACCAGAAGGTTCAGCCCAAGGCCCTTGAGCGACCGGCCAAAATCGCCGGGGTCGACCGTCTCGAAATCCATATCGCCTCCTTGCATGGACGAGACGCTGCCAGTGCCTGCAGGCCCTGTCAATCGCCGCCGGTGTAGGAAGGGGGACTTGGCAAGGGCGCTTGACCGGGGCCAAAACTTGCGGCAGCGATGGCCGGAGAAAACCGGAGCACGCAATGCTGGACCTTCTGACCGCCTTTCCGCCCGAAGCGCTCATCGCTTTCACGCTTGGCGGGCTTGCGCTCAATTTCGCGCCGGGTGTGGACGTCTTCTTCGCGACCGCGAGCGGGCTGCATGGCGGGCCACGTGCAGGGGCCATGGCCGGGCTGGGTGTCGGGCTTGGCGGGGTCTGGCATGTGACGCTCGCCGCGCTCGGCCTATCGGCGGTGATCGCGGCCCATCCCGGCGCGCTGACGGCGATCCGCTGGGCGGGGGCGGCCTATCTCCTGTGGCTGGCATGGAAATCCTGGTCCGCACATGCGCCTGACGCGAACGCTGTCAAAGGATCGGTGCGGCCCTTTCGCGCACTTTGGCGGGGGTGTCTGTCGAATATGCTGAACCCGAAGCCCGTTCTCTTCATCCTCGCCTTCCTGCCGCAGTTCACCAATCCCGCCTACGGCCCGATCTGGCAGCAGATACTGCTTCTTGGCGGCATTTTCACGTTCACCGGCACGCTCGTGACGATGGGCTACGGCATTTTGGCAGGCCTCATGGGGCGGGCGATTGGGGCCAGACTGGCTGTGATGAACAAGGTCGCGGCGGTTCTCTTTGCCGGGCTCGCCACCAGATTGGTCGTCGAATAGGAGGGATCATGGCTGACATCACACTTCTTGACGGCGGGCTCGGGCAGGAGCTTGTCGCCCGTTCGGGCAAGGCTCCAACGCCACTCTGGTCGACAAGCGTCATGATGGAGAACCCCGGAATCGTGCACGGGCTTCACAAGGACTATTTCGCGGCCGGCGCGACGGTTGCAACGACCAACACCTATGGGCTCCATCACGACCGCCTGGTGAAATTCGACATCGACGACCAGTTCGCAGCCCTGAACATGCAGGCACTGGCCGAGGCCGCATCCGCCCGCGCCGAACATGGGACCGGTCGCATCGCCGGGTCGCTCGGACCGCTCCGCGCCTCTTACAGGCCGGAGCTTTTTCCGCCGCACGAGGAAGCCGTCGCAAGCTATGCCGAACTGGCGGCACTTCTGGCCCCGGCCGTCGACTTCTTCATCGCCGAAACCGTCGCGTCGCTCGCGCACGCGCGTGCCGTTCTCGAAGGGGCGGCGGTCGGGGGGCGGCCCGTCTGGCTTTCGGTCACGGTCGATGACGAGGATGGCGGCCGCCTGCGCTCCGGCGAGGCGGTGGCCGACCTTGCGCCAATCGTGGCCGGAAAGGCGGCGGCGATCCTTGCCAATTGCTCTGCGCCCGAGGCGATGGCGGCGGCACTCGACATTTTCCGGTCTTTCGGCCTGCCTTTCGGTGCCTATGCCAACGGCTTTCAGGAGATTACCAAGGACTTCCTGAAGGACAATCCGACGGTCGCGTCCTTATCCGCAAGGCCGGAAATGACGCCGGCGCTCTACGCAGACTTTGCGCTGAAATGGGTGGGCATGGGCGCGACGATCATCGGCGGCTGCTGCGAAACGACACCTGCGCATATCGCCGAGATCGCGCAGCGACTGATGGCGGCCGGGCACCGGATCGTCTGAGAAGAACAGGCTGACCCGTCAGGGGCTGCCATTCTGCGTGCCACCATGCTAACGCAGGCCGCATGGATGAACCCTACGCCCCGCCCGAAACGCCGCTCGCCGTGGTCCATGCCGATCACGCCATCGTTGCGGTGGACAAACCGGCAGGGCTACTGACCGTACCGGGCAAGGGGGAAGCGCTGGCCGATTGCCTGATTGCCCGGCTGGCCCGGGTCTATCCCGAAGTGCTGCTTGTCCACAGGCTCGACCGCGACACGTCTGGTATCATCGTCTTTGCGCTGACGCGCCACGCCCAACGAGACCTGTCCGCGGCCTTCGAAGCGCGGCAAACGCGAAAGACCTACATCGCCCGGCTTTCCGGCCATCTCGAACCAAAGGCTGGCCGGGTCGATCTGCCGCTGACGGTCGACTGGCCGAACCGCCCGCGCCAGCATGTGAACCACGAAACCGGCCGCCCCGCGCAGACCGACTGGCGCGTGCAGCGGCACCAAACTGACGGCACGACACGGGTACGGCTCTATCCGCTGACCGGGCGCAGCCATCAACTTCGGGTCCATATGCAGGCGCTTGGGCATCCGATCCTCGGCGACCGGCTCTATGCCGAAGGTCCGGCCCGCGACTATCCCCGCCTGATGCTCCATGCGCATGAATTGCGGTTTCGCCATCCTGAAACAGGCAGGGGCATGGGGCTCACCGCTCCCTGCCCGTTCTGATGATCACCCGTCACTTCGACTGCGGCGACACTCGCTCGGCAGCGACCTATTCGGCCTGCAATGCCTATCGCTACAGCCTCAGCCGTGACTGGTCAGGCGGAGGCCGGAGGTTGCTCTACATCCTTCTGAACCCGTCGACGGCGACCGAAGAAAAGAACGATCCCACCATCGAACGCTGCGAACGGCGGGCGCGTCGATCAGGATTCGACGGGTTTGCCGTTGTCAATCTCTTCGCCTTCCGTGCGACCGATCCGCAGGCGCTGCGGCAGGTGGCCGACCCGGTCGGCCCGGGAAACGATGCCGCGATTGCCAGGGCCGCGGCCGATGCCGCGCTGATCTTGTGCGGCTGGGGAATCCATGGGGCATTCGCGGCGCGCGACAAGGCAGTATGCAATCTTCTCGCCCGGTCAGGCCGGCCGCTCTGGCATCTGGGGCAGACCAGGGCCGGCCAGCCGCGTCACCCGCTTTACGTCGGCTATGCCACCGAACCACAACCTTGGGTTGCCACAAGATTGCCGAAAAATACGGATAATTGCGCGTAACCGCCCGGATTTGATCGGCCCTTAAGAATAAGGGGGGTCAAATGGGCAGGGGTGCCGCCAAAGCGATGGCGGGCAATTGCGGGGTTGAAGGATGCTTTATCTGGCCGGTCTTCTGGGTCTTCTGATGGTCGCGACCATGGTCGATTTTTCGTCCCCCGAAGGGCAGGACGGGCCGGATTCGGAAGAAGTGCCAGAAGGCTCGTCAGAGAACGCCGAAGAGGAAGAGATCGGCATCGAAGGAACGCCGCTTGCCGAAGTCATCTCGGGTGGCACCGACAGCGACACCATCCGCGGCATGGGTGGCGACGATCAGATCGGCGGCTATGGCGGCGATGACAGCATTGATGGCGGCGAGGGCGACGATGACCTGCGCGGCGATGCGGGAAATGACACATTGGCAGGCGCGGAGGGCGACGACAGCCTGTTCGGCGGCGACGGTGACGACAGCCTGACCGGTGGCGCGGGGAACGATGACCTCGCCGGACAGGAAGATAACGACCTGCTCGCCGGCGGCGCCGGAAACGACCGCCTTCTGGGCGGGGGCGGCGCGGACAGCCTTTTCGGCGGCACGGGCGAGGATGCCCTGCAAGGCGGGATCGGGAATGACACGCTGGCGGGCGGGCTCGGTCAGGACACGCTCATGGGTGATGACGGGGACGACCTTCTCGACGGGCGCGTGATGGCGGAGGGGCACGATGCCGATGGCCGTGACTTTCTGAACGGCGGCGACGGGAACGACCGGATCGTCCTGGGGGCCGGCGACTGGGCTGATGGCGGCGAGGGGGAGGACGAATTCGTGCTCGGCGACTGGCTGACCCTTGGCGAGGAAAGCGCGACCATTGCGGATTACGATCCGGCGGTCGACAGGCTGGTTGTCGTCTTTGACCCCGCTGCGCATCCGGAACCGGCCATCACCGTCGAACGCGGCGCGACGGAGGAGGATGCGGCCCGCATCTTTCTGGACGGGACGCTCATCGCCGAAATCCTCGGGAATCCGGCAATCGGCAGCGCCGACATCACGCTTGTCGCCGACGCGGCACCCGCGCACGGTTGAACCCGCGCGCTCCGGGCGAGAGCTGCCGCGAACGGCCAAAGCATTTTCTCTTTCCTTCGGGCCCGATTCCCCCTATATGCGCGCAGCCGGCCCCTTGGGGCGGCATTCCTCCACGGGCCTTGCTGGACGACATCCCGGCTTGTGCCATGAACCCCGAGACCGAAAAGGAGACCCCGATGTCGATCACTGCCGAAGAAAAAGCCCGCGTCATGAAGGAATTCGCGACCAAGGAAGGCGACACCGGTTCGCCCGAGGTACAGGTTGCCATTCTCTCGTCCCGGATCGCAACGCTGACCGAACATTTCAAGAGCCATGGCAAGGACAACCATTCCCGCCGGGGCCTTCTGATGATGGTCGCCCAGCGCCGCAAGCTGCTGGACTATCTGAAGCGCAAGGACGAAGGGCGCTACAACTCGCTCATCGAACGTCTCGGCCTGCGCCGCTGATCCTTTCGAATTTCTGACCGAATCGAACGCGCCCCTGCCGGGCGCGTTTTTTCTTGTGCGGACTGCGCAGCCGGGAAACCGAGGTTAATTCAGCAAATCCAGCAGGTTGGCCGGTCGGCAAGCCGTCGGCACCTTGTCGGCAAAACGTATGGCAAAAGAGCGGCTCCGGGGCGGAGGCGTCGTGGTTAACGTATGGGCCAGCAGCACCACATCGGGAATGGCGGCCTGACGGCCGCCCCGGTCATTTGCTCCGACCGCGGTAATCGACTTCCGTTCGGGACGCGGGATATCGCTGTGGCAAGGCCGATAACCGGCGTGCGGACGAAGCGGACATTCAACAGTAACTCAGGTGGTGGTGTTGCTGCACATGACGGTCCTGCGGTATGCGTCTTCTGCGAAACGAAACGGGCCAAGCCGTTCCAGCGCAGTGAATTCTTCGTCATCGTCGCGTTCATATCGAAAATCTGACCAGACGATTTGGTCGCCGTGTTTTTTTATCAGAACCGAGATCACGCCACACCCATAGTCACCACACGGGCAGGTGTACAAGGCCACGCGCCCGTTCGATAACTCGTCGTCTTCCTGAAGTAGCAAATGCGCACGTGTTTTCTGGTCTATTGGCACCAACCCAGCACAGACCCTTGGCACCACGTTATATCCCCGACGATCAAGCTCTGCCAGAATCGACTTGCCCGAGACAACGAAGTCCAGAATTTCACTATAGTGCTTGCTGGAAACTTTTTCGAAGGTCAAATATTTCATTGCACAACTCGGCCAAGATACTTTGTACATCGGCGATACCGGCTCGGTTACCTTCGCCTAGAATGCGCACTATCAAACTCAAGGTCGGTGGCGAGGTCAATAAGGGCTCAATCCAGACCTTCGCTACGGCAAGTGTCGATAACGGCTGCGCGGGACAGTCCTGACTATTGCATTTGCGGCCTTTGCTGGCGCGGCAATTGTTTGCAGGTGCAGCGCATTGGTCGCTACTTCGCGGCGGACGTCACCGAAGCAGTCGTTCAAGTGTGCCAATTTGGCTCGGGCCGAAACCTCACTTTCGCTGCTGCCGGGATTGAACAGCGAATTGCGGGACTTTCGGAAGAGAATAGGTTCTTCGCTGTCCGCCATCATCGCCCATGGGGCAGTTTTGCGTGATTGTGTGGTGGAGGGTTTGCGGCTCATCTTGACCCGACATGGAGTTGAAGATGACGAAGCAACCCATGATGACGAAGGCGCCTGCTGAACAGGTTGTGTGTTGGTGTCGGACAGGGCCCTTCAGTCGCTTTGAAGACAAGCTCCTAAACGTACTCATGAAGCTTGGTGGCCCTTGGTTTTCTTGGAGGGACGGCTCTGAAGCCGTGATCTGAGCGCCATGCGCCGTACCCAGGTTTCGATGCGGGTTGTGGCAGTCCTTGAATTCTGGGTTTTGCACACTTGGTACCGGCTCTTTCAGCTCACGTCTGCAATCTGAGCGGGGAATCATATGTACTTGACAGAATCATATATGATATGCTGCCATGTATGAAATACTTGCTAGAGTGCCTCGGAACAGAGGTGGGTACTGGACAACAGCAGAGGGAGAAAAGAATGAATCTGACACGTAGAACAGTAGTGACCACGGCGGTAGCTCTCTTGGCGATGGGGAGTTTCACGGGAGGCGCAAACGCGGAAACGCTGATGGATCGTGCTCAAGGTGACGGACTTCGGGTCGCCTTTTACAACTTCAAGCCTTTTTCCTATGAAGACGGGAACGGGAATCTAACGGGAACTGATGTCGAGACCCTCAGGATTGTTCTTCAGCGCATGGGAGGGAAAATCGACACGCTCAGCAATACGGATTGGGGCGCGTTGATCCCGGGTCTGAAGGCGAACCGCTTTGATGTCGTCGCAGCCGGTATGTACATAACGCCGGAACGATGTGCGGAAGTTCAGTTTTCCGAGCCACTCTTCGGAATGCAGCAGGGCTTCATTGTTGCCGCGGGCAATCCGAAAGGACTGAGCAACTACGAATCCGTTGCCGCCACCGGTGCTCTACTCGGAGTCGTTCCGGGCACAGCGCAGGAGGGCTATGCTTCCGAAGCCGGTGTCGCGAGCGACAAAATCTTTGGTTTCCCCGACAACCCGACCGGAATCGCGGCCTTGCTCGCCGGCAGAATTGATGTTTGGGGTATCTCCGGCCCATCCGCGCGCGAGATTATCGCGAACACGCCCGGTGGTGGACTGGAAGCCGTGCCGCCGTTCGCCGAAGTTGCCGGCCAGATCCGTGTTTCGCACGGGGCATTCGCGTTCAGGCCGGAGGACTCGGAATTCGTTGAGGCATTCAATGTTGAACTCGAAAAGTTCACTTCATCGCCCGAGTATGTCGAGTTGCTTGAAGCACATGGTCTGACAGCAGATGAACTCCCTCTGCAGGACACCGCCACTCTTTGTGCGGGCTGAATCACACAGTGCATCAATACGCGGCGGCATGAATTGCCGCCGCCAGAGCTAAGGATGGCGTTCGGCTCAGGCGTCACGCGGATTTGCGGTATGGGACACGACAATGCGTTCATCGTCTTTGTGACGTTTCGAATTCCTTTTTCCACAGTGCAACATCGCCGGACCAGAACAGACGCAGCGTCAAGAATGTCCATGGTTGGCCCATTTGCTCAAAGTACGATTGTCAAATCGAATTCCAAGCTGATCTGTAATTGTGGTGCTGCATGAGATCTCGCAACCCCGTAGCAATCCTCGTTCCGCTGGCATTTTTGGGCGGGCTCTATTTCGCAGTTTTCTCGTCCGCTGCAGATTTCCTGCCTTCATTGCTGAAAGGCTTCACAGTTACGGTCTCCGTTGCAATTCCCTCTATCATGTTGACTTATGTGATTTCTATCATTGCCGGATTGGGCAAAGTTTCCAATCTGACCGCGGTGCGTTGGGTATCCGGGATTTATATTGAGGTTTTCCGCGGCGTCAGCCTGTTGGTCATTCTTTTCTGGCTCTACTTTGTCCTGCCTGAATTTGGCATCACAATTTCCGCATTTTCGGCCGCGGTTTTGGGGATCAGCCTAAATGCTGCGGCTTATGGCGCAGAAACCATTCGCGGCGCGATTCAGGCAGTGCCCAAAGGTCAAACTGAGGCCTGCATCACCTTGAATATCTCGGGCTGGCAGAAATACACCCGAATCATTTTGCCTCAGGCACTCGTGATCGCTGTTCCAGCTATGACCAACATAACCATCGAGTTGCTGAAAGGCACAGCACTTGTTTCTGCTGTGACGCTTGTTGATGTAACCGCCGCTGCCGTGCGCCAAAACCAGATGACGTTTCGGACCATCGAGATTTTTTCAGTGCTTGCTCTTATCTACTTTTGCCTGGCGCAAGTTGCGCGGTTCTCCGGTGCGCAGATTGAACAGATGCTCAACCGTCATACTGGAGTGCGGTGATGGACTGGCGTTGGGACTTCACCTTCGAAACGGTATTGCCTCGAATTCTGCCGGGCCTCTGGGTCACGGTAGAAGTCACGTTTTTGGCCTTCGCTCTTTCCCTGGTTTTGGGACTGGTCCTGATGATGGCGCGACGTGCTTCGAACCCGCTCTTGTCATTTGTAGCGGGCGAATTCATCGAGTTCATGCGTGGCATGCCCTTGGTCGTCGTCATCTTCTTTTTGTTCTTCGTTCTGCCAGAAATTAACATCTATCTCGCACCGTTCTGGACTGGTGTCCTGGCAATGGGAATCTATAACTCCGCGCCGGCCGCCGAAATCCTGCGCGGCGGAGTGCAAGCGGTTCCGAAAGGGCAATGGGAAGCGGCGCATGTTTTGAATTTCTCCACCTACCGAACCTGGCGAAATGTGGTTTTGCCGCAGGCCGTCGGCCCGGTCGTCCCAAGTCTGGGAAACTTGCTGATTGTTACCTTCAAGGAGGCGCCGCTTTTGTCATTCGTGGCCGTGCCAGAGATGTTGGATGCCGCGAAAAGGATTGCTTCGGAAACCTATCGTTTTACCGAACCACTGACGGTTGTGGGGGTATTGTTTCTTGTTCTCAGCCTCGGATCGGCACTTCTGATCCGTCTGGTTGAGCGGTACATGCTGACGGGGACCCGCCATGGCAAATGAGAAGATCCGTTTCGAGAGCGTGACCAAGCGCTATGGAGCGTTGACCGTGCTGGACAAGCTGGACCTGTCTGTCGCCGAGGGTGAGGTGGTCACGATCATTGGTCCTTCCGGGTCCGGCAAGACGACGGTTCTGCGCTGTCTGATGACGTTGGAAAGCATCGACGACGGCGTCATTCGCATTGACGGCGAACCGCTGAACAAGATGGAGCAGGGCGGCCAGCTTGTGCCCGCCTCAACCGCACATTTGCGCACGATGCGGCGCAAGCTGGGGATGGTGTTCCAAAGCTTCAATCTGTTTCCGCATATGACGGTTCTACAAAACTGTGCCGAGCCTCCGGTGATGGCGATGAGCGTAAAGCGAGAAGAGGCGCGGAAGCGGGCGCAAGAACTGTTGGAAATGGTCGGCATGGGCGACAAGCAGAGCCATTACCCGGCCCAATTATCCGGGGGACAGCAGCAGCGGGTTGCCATTGCCCGCACTCTGGCGATGCAGCCGGAGATACTCGTCTTCGACGAACCGACTTCCGCATTGGATCCCGAGACGATTGAAGAGGTCACCTCGGTAATACGAACACTGGCCGTCAAGCACAGCTATACAATGCTAATGGTCACTCATCAGATTGACTTCGCTCACGATATCTCAGACCGGATTTGTTTCTTCGACAAGGGCCGGATCGTCGAGCAAGGCCCGCCCACGAGCGTAATCGATGCTCCGGCAGAGCCTCGAACCCAGCAATTCCTACGCAAGGTCGCGCAGGCACGATAGGACCAAAAATGGATGATACTCAAACATTGCCGAAATCCGAAATCGCGTATCTGAGGGTCAAGCAGGACATCCTCAGCGGTCGTCTGACGGACGATGCGCCGCTGCGCATCGAGGCTTTGAAAACGAACTATGATGTCGGGATTACGCCGATCCGCGAAGCCTTGGCCCGGCTCGAAGCCGAGGGATTCGTCAAGCTCCATCACAATCGCGGCTATTACACAACGCCCCTGAGTGCGGAAGACTTCGAAGATCTGCTTTTTTCCCGATCGATCGTAGAGACGGAACTCCTGACCCGGTCAATCGAACGGGGTGGCGAAGATTGGGAAGTCAATCTCGTTGCCGCGCATAGGAGGCTCGGCAACTCAAAACTCGATTTGCGCGACCCGGACCTGCCCGAGCTGGAACGGTGGGAAGAACGCCATATCGATTTCCACATGGCTTTGGTCGGCGCTGCGGGGTCAAGGCATCTTCTGGCGTTTTATCGCAGCATCTATGATCACTTCCGCCGTCATCAGAAAGCCTTTGTGCTCCTGCCCTCGGCCAATCGGGCTGACAAGGGCGACGAGACGGCGCTGCGCGCGATCGAAGGTATTGAACGACGCATTTCGATCGAAGAACACACAAGCCTTATGGAGGCAGCGCTGGCGCGCGACGTTGATCTGGCCCTGAAACTGATCAAAGAGCATTCCAGTCTGTCCCCGTCGCAGATCGGCGTCCCCTATTTTGTCGGATCCCGATGATGTCGACCGACAAGCAGCCCGCCGTTGTCCGCATACCGGAGCTAGCAGAGATCATCGAGGCCGCAGAGCGGATCGCCCCCCATGTCGAGGAAAGCCCTGTGCTTGAGCTGCCGCTCGGCCTTCCCGGCAAGCGGATATTCATCAAGGACGAAGGGCACAACCAAGCGGGGGCTTTCAAGCTTCGCGGCGCGCTAAACGCCGTCCTGTCGCGCCCACGTTCTGAGATTTCGGGTGGCGTTTGCACTGTCAGCTCGGGCAACATGGCTTATGCCGTCGCAACCGCGGCGCGCATCGTTGGTGTGCCCATGGCCGCCTACATGTATGCCCACGCTCCGCGGTCCAAAATTGAAGGCGTGCGCGCGAATGGCGGCGAGGTCCGTGTCGTCAGTGACGAAACCTACTGGTCTTATGCGCTTGGTCAAACCTCTCCCGACACGGACTGGAGCTATATCTATCCGGTCACCGATCAGGCTGTAATCACCGGTCACGCTTCCATCGGACTCGAGATCGCACGGCAGGTGCCGAATGTGGATCTGGTGCTGACGCCATACGGCGCCGGTGGTCTGACCACAGGCACTGCCAGCACGTTGCACCGTCTGGGCCACAAGGCCGAGGTCATCGCGGTCGAGGCCGATGTGGCAACGCCCGTAACCGCCGCGTTGACCGCCGGGCACCCTGTGACCGTCCCGATGAAGCGATCCTTCGTAAAGGCCATAGGCGCACCGACTGTCATTGACGGGGTATGGTCTGCCGCCCGGCAGCTCGTGCGCCGCAGTTCGGTGGTGACGCTGGAGCAGACAACCGACGCGATCCGCCTGCTTTTTGAGAAAGCAAAGATCGTCACCGAAGGCGCATCGGCCACTGCCCTTGCAGCAGCCATCCATGACCCGGCCCTGACCGGCACAATCCTGTGTGTGCTGAGCGGTCGAAACATCGACGCCGCAGACTATGCGACCGTCCTGCAGGGAGGGATACCCGAATGATTGAACCGCAAAACGACAGCACGGGGTCACCCATTCTCCATGACCCGACCCTGAAAGGTAAAGTTGCTCTGGTCAGCGGTGGTATGGGTGGCGTCGGGCGCGAAACGGTCAAGGCGATGGTAGCGCATGGCTTGCGCGTGATCCTGACCTATGCCGATGGGTTCGAAGATCCGACACAAGCGGCCGGCTTTGCCGCCAGTCTGGGCGACGACGTTCGCGCCCTCGGTCTGAATCTGATGGAACGGGGCTCCGTCGAGCGCTGCATGCAAGACGCTTTCGCGCTGTTCGGTAATGTCGATATCCTCGTCAACAACGCTGCCGTCGGGTCGGCGACCGTCACCGCCTACGGTGAAACGTTCGGCGAGCAGGACCGTGCCATGCTCTTGATCAACGCCGATGGGACGCTGGCGATGGTTCAGGCCTTTCTGGCTGAGCGGAGCGCGCGAGACATCAGTAGCGCCGCGAAGATCATCAACATGAGCTCTGTCGGCGGCGGTACAACCCAGATCCCCGGATTTCGCCTGTCCGACGGCATGAGCAAATCGGCAATCGCCTTCTGACACGCGCCCTTGCGGCCGAGCATGTGCATGACGATATCGACGTATTCGCCATCAGTCCCGGCGCAATCAACACGCGGATGTTGCAGGCGAGTACCCTAGACAAATTGTCGGAGCCGGAACGTCGAGCCTATGTCGCACGGTTGCCCAAAGGGCGGCTGATCGAGCCGATCGAGATAGCAACGCTCATCCTGTTTCTGTCATCGGCCTATTCTACGCCCCTGCATGGCAGCGTGATCGATGCGTCCATGGGGCTTGGCGTCCGACCAGGGTTGGCATCAGAACAAGCATCCGGTTCCTGAGGTGTTATGATGCACGCGGATCGAATCAGGGCAGCACTCTCGGTGATCGAGGCCCATGAACTTGAGGCAGCGATACTCTTTGATCCCGCAGCACAATACTATTTTCTCGGCCATGATTCATTCGCCGGTGTCAACACGCCCCAGGCCCTAATCTTGTCGCCCCGCCTGCCGCGGCCCCGCATGGTGATCTGGGCGGCCGACGCGCCGATGTTGCCAGATGGCGGCGCAGATCTTGACCTGAGGCTCTATCATTTCGGCATCGACAGTCCCGCCAGCGCATTGGCCGAGGTTTTGGACGCTAGTTTTGATTCACAAGCGCGCTTCGGATGGGATGCACAATCTGCAGCGCTGAATCATGCGCTGGCCAGTGACATCATGACCACGTGTGGCATCGCGCCGAAAGACATTTCCGCTGCAATTGCGCGTCTACGGGTCATAAAGACGCCGGACGAAGTTGCTTCGATGCGTAAAGCAGGCGAGATAGTCGAACACGGACTGTTGGCATTGCGAGCCACCGCACGCGCAGGTGTCAGTGAACGCCAGATCGCCAGTGAAATAGAGAGGGCGTTGCGTGGAGCCGGATCGGATTATTGGGCAGTCCCAATTGAAATGGCTTCAGGTGAGCGGGCCCACCATGTGCATGGCACCCCTTCTGCGCGACTGTTTCAAAACGGCGACCTTGTGCATGTTGAATTTGGTGCGGTTCATCAGCGCTACCATGCAGTCGGAATTCAGACCTTGGCAATCGGCAATCCGGACCCCAAGGCCGCTTGGTATTACCACGTTGCGCGCCGGTGTCTCGCGGCAGGAATTAAGGCCGCGCAGCCAGGCATTCCCGCAGCCGAAATCGAAGCCCCCGCGCTGGACATTCTTCGTTCGGAGGGGCTGCCAGATACCTTTGCCATGAGGTTCGGCTACAGTGTGGGTATTGGATATCCGCCAACCTGGTTGGAACCCTTTGGAATAACTCGCACCAATCTCGATCCGGTATTACCAGGAATGACTTTTGTCCTTCACGCATGCTTGCTGGACGAGGAACATCGGATCGGTGTGCTGTTGGGCGGCACCTATCTGATGGATGAGGACGGCTTGGTCCAACTGGCTGGGGCAGGTGTCGGAGAACCTTTGAATGCCGACTGATGTAGCCACTTACCAGAGTATTGGCTTGGCAAACGGGCCTGCCAAACCTTTGAGCCACGGTCGTCTGAGGTCTTGGATTGGCCCATGCAATCAGCCTCGGACAAGCGGTATTCCTGGCCGCGCCAATTCCGCTGCCTCTGCGAAATTTTGTGGGAAGGAGATGATGGGATCTGACATCACTCGACCTCACCCAAACGGAAAGACGTCTCCTGGCACCGCCGAGACAAGGCCGAAATTCTTCTGAAAAACCCCTGAAGTCTTCGTTAGCGCTGGAGCCAATCAATTGAAAAAACCTTGGATCGACCCGGAACTACGTTTGTGGGTAGAATCGGCGCCCCAAAACCTACCGCTCAACACTGATACGCTCGACACGTTTCGGGCAACCAATCTACCAATCGAACCTGAAAGGTTCTTCCCAAACGCGAAGCGACCCGTCGTACACATTGTTGAAGGGTTGGAAAATGCCGTGGAGGTCTACGAATTCCGGCCTTCGACACCAGAGCAAAGCCAGGCGGCGCTGCTATGGCTACACGGCGGCGGCTTTGTCGTAGGTCACGGCAACGATCAGTGGTTTGGTCCACTATTCGCGGAATGCGCGGGGGTACGGGTTTTCTCTGTGAACTACCGACTTGCTCCGGAACACCCGTATCCGGCCGCTTTGGAGGACGCCTGGACCGTCTTGAACTGGATAGTGTCCCAAGCGGAAACCCTCGAAATCGATCCGGAAAGAATCGCGGTTGGAGGTGTAAGCGCGGGCGGAGGTCTGGCCGCTGGTCTTGCGATTTATAACCGGGATATGGGTGGCCCCAAAGTTGCATTCCAACTCTTGCTCTATCCAATGCTGGACAATCGCCATGATACGGCCTCAGGAAAAATGGACGTGCCTCGATGGCCGCGAGAGTCCTCCCTTATGGCGTGGAGTATGTATCTCGGCGGGCAAGAGCCGTCCGATGCGGCGGTTCCAGCTACCGCTGATGATCTATCACGCCTGCCGCCTGCATTTCTGTCAGTTGGCGAGGCCGACCTTTTTCTGGACGAAGTGCGAAGCTACGCCGCGCGGCTTGTGGCCGCACATGTTCCATGCACCCTGAAGACCTACAAAGGGGTGTTTCATACCGCCGACATCATTGGCTATGACACTCGGATCGGGCGGCGGATGTCGGGTGACTATTTGAAGGCACTTATGGCCGCTTTGGGATCTGGCGGGCAGTGATTGCCGGGTCCGGCCAATCGTGGGGTCATTTCCGCAACACACCCAATCCGAATGAGCTGATCCAGCTTGGCGGATCAAAGGAAGAATAGAACAGACCGGATAGGCACGAGATGTCAGAGCGAGTAGGAAGGAACGGGGACGTAAGCGCTGGTGGGGCCCGCGCAGCGCCTTTTCAGCCCCGACCGGTAAGCTTGGAATAGTCCTCGTTATAGCTTCATATTTGCCGCGGCTTACCGGAATGGCTGCATTCTCTTCTGCTATGCAGATAAAGAAGTTCGGCAGTGCAGCGGTTCGGGGCGCTGCGAGCGCGTGCAGCATGAAATCAAATTCAATGGACTGGGCTCAATCCAGACCTTCGCTACGGCAAGCGTCGATAACGGCTGTGCGGACGGGGCAGACGTTCGCATTTGAGAGCAGTTGGCTGCGGGCAGCCGCTACTTCCTCAGTGGTCGCCTCTTTATCGCCCCACATCCGGGCGACCTCAAACCTCGCGCCTGCGGCACCAAAGCGGCTGGCAACCGGAGCGGCCATCCGCTGCACGGGGGCGCGTTCGGGCCGGGTCGGGGTACGACTGCGCGGGGCCCGACCCAGTAACCCCAACCCAAAACCCCTCCCCCAACGCCTTGCTTGACTCTTCACCCCCTTTGACCTAGATCGCCCGGCATTCCGGAAGTGACGATGCTTCCGGTCCCCGGCCCGATCGGGGATCGCCACCAGTCAGCGCGTTGCGCCCACTGGTGCGTTTTGCGTTTGGGCGCCCGCCTCGCTATGTCGGAGGCAGCGAAGTCGAAAGGCCAAGGAGGGCCAGATGTTCGAGAACCTGTCAGAACGCCTTGGCGGCGTCTTCGACCGGCTGACAAAGCAGGGCGCGCTCAGCGCCGAGGACGTCAAGGCCGCGCTCCGCGAGGTGCGCGTGGCACTTCTGGAGGCCGATGTCTCGCTGCCGGTCGCGCGCGACTTCATCAAGGCGGTCGAGGGCAAGGCGACGGGCGCTGCCGTCACCAAATCCATCACGCCGGGCCAGCAGGTCGTCAAGATCGTCCATGACGCGCTCATTGACGTGCTGCGCGGTGCCGAAGACCCCGGCACGCTGAAGATCGACAACCCGCCCGCGCCGATCCTGATGGTCGGCCTTCAGGGCGGCGGCAAGACGACAACCACCGCCAAACTCGCCAAGCGCCTCAGCGAACGCCAGAAAAAACGCGTGCTGATGGCGTCCCTCGACACCAACCGTCCGGCGGCGATGGAACAACTCGCCATCCTCGGCCGCCAGATCGGCGTCGATACGCTGCCCATCGTGAAAGGCGAAACCGCCGTTCAGATCGCCAAGCGTGCGAAACAGCAGGCAACGCTCGGCGGCTATGACGTCTACATGCTCGACACCGCCGGGCGCCTCCAGATCGACCAGGTCCTGATGGATGAGGTGGCCGAGGTCGCCGCCGTGACGAAGCCCCGCGAAACCCTCCTCGTCGTCGATGGCCTCACCGGCCAGGTCGCCGTCGAGGTGGCCGAGGAATTCGATGCCAAGGTCGGCATCACCGGCGTCGTCCTGACCCGGATGGACGGCGACGGCCGCGGCGGCGCGGCCCTGTCCATGCGCGCCGTCACCGGCAAGCCCATCCGCTTCGTGGGCCTCGGCGAAAAGATGGATGCGCTTGAGACTTTCGAGGCAGAGCGTATCGCGGGCCGCATCCTCGGCATGGGCGACATCGTGGCCCTTGTCGAAAAGGCGCAGGCGACACTCGAGGCCGAACAGGCCGAACGCATGGCCAAGCGCTTTGCCAAGGGCCTTTTCAACATGAACGACCTCAAGTCCCAGCTTGAGCAGATGCTGAAGATGGGCGGCATGCAGGGCATCATGGGCATGATGCCGGGCATGGGCAAAATGTCGAAACAGATCGAGGAGGCGGGCTTCGACGACACCATGCTCCGCCGCCAGATCGCGCTCATCAACTCGATGACGAAGAAGGAACGCGCCAATCCCGACCTTTTGCAGGCCAGCCGCAAGAAGCGCATCGCGGCCGGTTCGGGGCTCGAGGTTTCCGAGCTGAACAAGCTTCTGAAGATGCACCGCCAGATGGCGGACATGATGAAGAAGATGGGCAAGATGGGCAAAGGCGGCATGCTGAAACAGGCCATGAAGGGCATGTTGGGCAAAGGCGGCATGCCCGACATGAACGACCCCAAGGCCATGGAAGACGCCGCAAAGGCCCTGCAATCGGGCATCAGTGCCGGCGCGGGCGGCCTGCCCGGCGGGCTCGGCGGGCTGAAACTGCCGGGCGGGCTTTCGGGCCTTGGCGGCTTCGGCAAGAAGAAGTGACCATTTACGCGCCCCTCCAGCGCCTGACCTCACGGGGTGGGCGTGACGCACCCGCCCCGTCAGGGGCGGGACGCGCGTTGCACGGCTTTGCCGCATGACCCCGCCCACCCTTCACACCGACCGCCTGATACTCCGCGCCCCGAGGCTTGCGGATTTCGAACATTGGGCGGCCTTCTTCGCCTCCCCCCGTTCGGTCCACGAACGGGGCATGATGGAAAGGGCCGAGGCCTATCGCCACTGGGCGGCCGATGTCGCGCTCTGGCCGCTCAGGGGCTACGGCCCCTTCGGCGCCGAAACCCGGGATACCGGCGCCTATGTGGGCGAGATCGGCATCTATGAACCCGAAGGTTACCCGGAACCGGAACTCGGCTGGTTCGTGACGCCAGAGGCCGAGGGCAAGGGCTACGCGGCCGAAGCCGCCCACGCGGTAATTATCTGGGTCCGCCAGACGCTCGGCTGGGACCGGCTGATCAACATCATCGACCCGGCCAACGACCGGTCCATCGCGCTCGGCCTGCGGCTTGGCGGCGTGATCGACCCCGAGGGTATCGGGACCGATCCGGGCGATGTCGTCATCGTCCATGACCTCAGGGGGCTTGCCTGATGTTCCGCACCGGCGCCCCCACACTCATCAGCGACCGCCTGACCCTAGGCCCGGTCAGCGATGCCCATGCCGATGCCTTCATGGACTTCTGCACCACGGATGCCGCGCGTTTCCTCGGCGGCCCGACCGACCGGGACGATGCCTGGGTGGGCGTCGCCATGCAGGTCGGGCAATGGACACTCCGGGGCTACGGTACCTTCTGGGTCAGCGAATCCGCGTCGCGCACGCCGGTCGGCCGCGTCGGCATCTTCCATCCGGGCTGGCGGACCGAACCGGAACTGAGCTGGGTCATCTACCCCGCCCATCAGCACCGGGGCTATGCGACCGAAGCCGCGCGGACAGCCCGCGACTGGGCCTATCACACCCTTGGCTTCGGCCCGCTGATGAGCCTGATCGACCCGGCCAACACGGCTTCCGAACGCGTGGCCGAACGGCTCGGCGCGCGGAACGAGGGGCCTCACAGAACCGATGTGCCCAAGGTCGTGAACCGCTGGCGCCACCCCGGGCGGGAGGCGCGCCCATGACCGCCTTCGCCACGCCCATCGTTGAAGCCGCGCGCCTGATCCTGCGCGAACCGCGCGAAAGCGACCTTGACGCGACGGCGGCCTTCTACGCCTCCGACCGGTCCCGCTTCGTCGGCGGGCCGGTGGACCGGACCGGCGCCTGGCGCTTCCTCATCGGCTATGTCGGCCATTGGGTCTTGCGCGGTTACGGGTTCTGGACGGTCGAGGACCGGGAAACCGGCGCGGTGGCGGGACGGGTCGGCATCGTCCATCACGATGGCTGGCCGGAGCCGGAGCTTTGCTGGCACATCTATGATGGCTTCGAAGGCAGGGGCGTCGGCACGGAGGCTGTCCTTGCCGCCCGAGCCCATGCGCAGGGGCCGATGGGGCTCAGCCCGCTCATGTCGCTCATCGACCCGGCCAATGCCCGCTCGCTGGCGCTTGCCCGCCGGGTCGGCGCGGCACATGAACGCGATACCCTGCATCTCGGCGCCAAGCTCGGGCTCTGGCGCCATCCGGCGGGGGCAGCATGACACCGCATCTGGCCCATACGCCGGTTCTTGAAACCGAACGGCTGGTTCTGCGCGCACCTGCCTTGCGCGACTGGCCGGCCTTCTCGGCCTTCCTCGCCACGCCCCGCGCCCGCTTCGTGCGAAGCGAGGTGCTCGACGAAGGCAAGAAATGGCGCGCCTTCGGTCATGTCGTCGGCCATTGGGCTCTTCGCGGTTTCGGTAACTTCATTCTGACGGTCAAAGGCTCTGACGACGCCATCGGCATGGCCGGCGGCTGGTATCCCGCCGGCTGGCCGGAGCATGAGATCGGCTGGTCTCTCTGGGCGCCGGAGGCGGAGGGTAATGGCTATGCCTTCGAGGCCGCCACAGCCGCCCGCGCCCATGCCTTCGGGGTGCTCGGCTGGACCACCGCCGTCAGCTATATCGACCCCGACAATCTCCGCTCGATCGCGCTGGCCGAACGGCTGGGCGCGCGGCGCGATCCCGATGCGGCCATCCCCTATCCCGATGGCGGTCCCTGCCTCGTCTATCGCCACCCAACCCCGGAGGCGTCATGACCCGCCCATGGGAACAGCCCGCAACCGGCCCCGCCGCAACGCTCGCCGCGCGCCTCGCCGAACTCGTCCCGGTTCTTCGGACGGGCCGGCTCATCCTCCGCGCGCCCGTCATCGGGGATTTCGGTACCTATGCCGATATCCTCATGTCCGACCGCGCGGCGGGCCTTGGCGGCCCCTTCGACCGCGAAGGCGCGTGGAACGACTTCTGTCAGGCGGTTGCCGGCTGGCTCCTGCGCGGTGCGGGGGTCTGGACGATCACCCGCGCGACGGATGGCGAGTGTCTCGGCTTCGGCTATCTCTGGCAGGAATACGGCGACCCGGAACCGGAAATCGGCTGGGTCCTGACGGCCGCGGCCGAAGGCCAGGGTTATGCCCGTGAGGCCGCCGAGGCGATCCGCGCCCATGCCTTCGGCACGCTCGGATGGCCGACGGTCGTCAGCTATATCGACATCGGCAACACCCGCTCGGCCCGCCTTGCCGAACGGCTCGGCGCAACCCGCGACCCATTGGCCGAGGCCGCCTTCGGTGAACCGGTCATGGTCTATCGCCACATGCCGGAGGCAGAGGCATGACCAACCCGATTTCTTCGTTGTCCAAATACCCTCTGATGCACACCAACGGTGTAGCTACGGATGTATTACGCGAAAACTACAGGAAACCGACGCAAAACCTGCGCCCATTCGCCCTGATCGGAGCCCTCCATGAGTGATCCCACGACGCTGGCCGCCGGCCTCCTGAAAACCCATCGTGAATCGATCGACCGGCTTGACGCGATCCTCGTCTACACGCTCGCCGAACGCTTCAAGCAGACCCAGGCCGTGGGCCGGCTCAAGGCCGAACACAACCTGCCGCCTTCCGATCCGGCACGCGAGGCCGACCAGATCGCGCGGCTGGAAGCGCTGGCCGAAGCGGCCGATCTCGATCCCGAATTTGCCAAGAAATTCCTGGCCTTCATCATTTCGGAAGTCATCAGGCATCACGAGAAACTGCAGAAATGAAACCCCTTGGGGTGGGCGATGTTGCCCATCCGATCCAGCCATCCAAAGGAGAAACTCACATGGCTATGAAAATTCGTCTGGCACGCGGCGGTTCCAAGAAGCGTCCGTTCTATTCCATCGTCGCATCGGATTCGCGCATGCCCCGCGATGGCCGCTTCATCGAAAAGCTCGGCACCTACAATCCGCTTCTCGCCAAGGACAGCGAAGACCGCGTCAAGATGAACATGGAACGCGTGCAATACTGGCTTTCCAAAGGCGCCCAGCCGACCGACCGGATCGCCCGCATGCTGGAAGCGGCCGGCGTCAAGGAAAAGGCCGAGCGCAAGAACATGAAGAAGGCCGAGCCGGGCGACAAGGCCAAGAAGCGTGCCGAAGACAAGGCCGCAAAATCGGCCAAGGCCAGCGAAGCTGCCGCAGCACCTGCTGAGGCGCCCGCCGAAGAGGCCGCGACCGAAGAAGCGGCTTCCGAATAAGGCATTGAAAACCCATGCTGATCGGCTTTTTCCTGCGCCGGATCGTGACCGTCATGCTTTGCGCAGGCGCGTTCTGGCTCGGTATGAAGACCGACCGGCTGATCCAGCCCAAGGCGGCGGCCGCCCCGGCGACCACCGCATGTCCGGAGGTGGATGATGGCGCCTGACCGCATTTGTGTGGGCGCCATCGCGGGCGCCTTCGGCGTCCGGGGCGAGGTGCGGCTGAAAAGCTTCTGTGCTGAACCCCGGGCGATTGCCGATTATGCGCCGCTCTGGACCGCGGACGGCGCTCGGAGCTTTGCCGTCACGATCACCCGCGCCATCAACGGCGGCCTCGCCGCGCGGCTGTCGGGTGTGGCGACGAAAGAAGCGGCCGACGCTCTTCGCGGCATGTCGCTCTTCGCCGACCGCGACCGGCTGCCGAACCTGCCGGATGATGAATTCTATCATGCCGATCTGATCGGCCTTCATGTCTTCGACACGGGCGGCACGCCGCTTGGTACGGTTCGCGCCGTCCACGACCATGGCGCGGGCGATATCCTTGAAATCTACGCACCGGGCCGCAAGACCGCGCTGCTCCTGCCCTTCACACGCAAGATCGTGCCCACAGTCGACCTGACGCTCGGCCGGATCATCGCCGACCCGCCGGAGGAGGTGGAGTGACCGGGGCGGAGAAGACCAGATCGCATGGCCGCCTGTCGATCTCGGCCTCGCTGAAACCTCGCGACCTGATGGCCGAAACCCCGCGCCTGAAGGGTGCGTGGACCGCCCGGATCATCACACTTTTCCCGGAGGCTTTTCCCGGCACGCTGGGCCTCAGCCTGACCGGCAAGGCGTTGGCGGACGGTCTGTGGCATCTGGAAACGATTCCCCTCCGCCCCTTCGGCATCGGCAAGCACCGCAACGTCGATGACACGCCAGCAGGCGGCGGGGCCGGGATGGTGCTGCGCGCCGATGTGGTCGGTGCGGCCTTTGACGCTGCGGCCATCGGCACGCCACCCGACCGGGCGAAATGGCCGGTCGTCTATCTCTCGCCACGCGGCAAACCCTTCGATCACGCCACGGCTCGCCGTTGGGCCGGGACCGAGGGCATCACGATGCTTGCGGGCCGGTTTGAAGGCGTCGATCAGCGTGTGCTCGATCACTACGCGGTCGAGGAAGTGAGCCTCGGCGATTTCGTCCTGACCGGCGGAGAGATCGCCGCACAGGCGATGATCGATGCGGTGGTGCGGCTTCTGCCGGGGGTCCTCGGGAACGCGAGTTCGACCGAAGAGGAAAGCCATTCCCACGGGCTTCTGGAGCACCCGCAGTATACCCGCCCCGCCGAATGGGAGGGCCGGGAGATTCCCGCCGTCCTCACCTCCGGCAACCACGCCGAGGTGGAGAAATGGCGGCGGGCGGAAGCAGAGCGGCTGACGCGGGAGAGGCGGCCGGATTTGTGGGCTTCGATTAAGGCACCTGAGAAAAAGTAAAGTTTCCTAATCGTGACTTGCAAACACTAGTGCGACAATCAGAAATCCAGATTTTGCGTGTGCTGCTTGATTAAGCACCCCATCCAACCTTAATCACCAGAATTTCCACCAAGGATTTTGACGCTTCGGCAGAATCTCTCGACGCGCCGGCTCCACCCCAAGATGAAGTATCGAAATATTCATCGGGTCGCATGCCCACTCATCTGGATTACCCTCAAACTGAAACCCGAGATGCGCGAGCAGCGACTGCTCAGCCAGTTCAAGGGGATCGAATGGCAAAGGATATGGCTCTTCTCCTTCCTCGGTCTCGACCGAGTGTTGCCCTTCCCAATATGGCATTTCAAAAGGTAGCTTGGCTCCTATATCCTCCATTACGCCGCTATCTGGCGAAACACTGAGGGAACGCACCAGCGTCCCATCTTTCCAGACCGCGAAGGCAAAGAAGTCGACCATGGAGTGCATTGCGTGGACATAGACGGTGGATCCAAAAGTTGCGTTATGCCATCGTGGGTCGATTTCGGACAGTCGATCAGCACCAAGCTCTAAATGCGCGACGATCTTTAGATCACCGTAATCACCAACGAAGACCTCGCCTTCATTCGGATTGAGGAAATCGAGACTCCCCTCGCCTCCTTCAGGCCAGTCGATCCCAGGTAACAAGCGTTTTGCGAGGGCAAGTGATGCCGCGCGATCCAGTTTCGGACCATCCCTCAGGATTTCTTTCGGATCGCAGTTGTAGTATGCAACAAACCATGCCTTGGCGCCCACGTGATTTCTCCAACATTTATGTATTGCTCTTATATGTATTGCTCTTAGTTTGGGCAAAGGTGTGATGAAGTAGCGTGTCTCGGTCAATTGAGCAGGGCGCAAACTGAGACACTACCCCGGCTGTCACCCACTTGACCCTCCCTTCTGCCACCACTATACCCCGCCCGTCCGGGGCTCGTTCGAGTCGTCCGGGCTGTTGTCTGTTGGCCCATGCCCATCGCTTTCTTCGGCAGGGGCGGCCTACCTGCAACAGGAACCAAGGAACGATGACCTGACCTCCGGCGGGCGCAATGGCGGACCCGATGAAGACACGGAGCTCTCTGGCGCGAACACCATCGCGGAACTACCGCGAGCATTTGGAAAGGATCACGCGATGAACCTGATCGCGCAACTGGAGGCCGAGCAGATCGCCGCGCTCGGCAAGTCCATCCCGGACTTCAAGGCGGGCGACACCGTCCGTGTCGGCTACAAAGTCACCGAAGGCACCCGTTCGCGCGTGCAGAACTACGAAGGCGTCTGCATTTCCCGCAATGGCGGCGGCATCGGCGCTTCGTTCACGGTGCGCAAGATTTCCTTCGGCGAGGGCGTGGAGCGTGTGTTCCCCCTCTATTCGACCAACATCGATTCAATCGAGGTCGTGCGCCGCGGCAGGGTCCGCCGCGCCAAGCTTTACTATCTTCGCGATCGCCGCGGCAAATCTGCCCGCATCGCCGAAGTGTCCAACTACAAAGCCAAAGACGCGGCAGACGCGTAAGGAGCGGGATCATGAAAGCAGATACACACCCCGATTATCACATGATCTCGGTGAAGATGACCGACGGCACCGTGTTCCAGATCCGCTCCACCTGGGGCAAGGAAGGCGACCAGATGGCGCTGGAGATCGACCCCTTGGCGCATCCGGCCTGGACCGGCGGCAACGCCAAGCTGATGGATACCGGCGGCCGCGTGTCGAAGTTCAAGAACAAGTATTCCGGCCTCGGATTCTGAGCCTGTTGCGCTTCCCAAGCGGGAGTGCACAACATATAGTATAGGCGCGCTGGCAACGGCGCGCCTTTATGATTCCGCGGACGGGAACGAGACTGTGGCGCATATCATTGTCGTGGGTAACGAGAAGGGCGGGTCGGGCAAGTCGACGACCTGCATGCATGTGGCGACCGCGCTTTGCCGGATGGGGCACAAGGTCGGCGCGCTCGACCTCGACCTTAGGCAGCGCAGTTTCGGGCGCTATGTCGAAAACCGCCGCGCCTATGCCCGCAAGTCCGGTCTGGCGCTGCCGACGCCGGATTACCGCGACCTGCCGGAGATTGACCAATCCCGCCTCGGCCCCAACGAAAACATCTATGACCATCGCCTGTCAGCCGCCGTCGCCGGGTTGGAGCAGGATGCCGAATTCATCGTCATCGACTGCCCCGGTTCGCATACGCGGCTAAGTCAGGTGGCGCATTCGCTCGCCGATACGCTGATCACGCCGCTCAACGACAGTTTCATCGACTTTGACCTGCTGGCGCGGGTCGATCCCGATACCAGCCGGGTCATCGGGCCGTCGATCTATTCGGAAATGGTCTGGAATGCGCGCCAGCTTCGTGCGCGGGCGGGGCTGCAGCCGATCGACTGGATCGTGCTGCGCAACCGTCTTGGCGCACAACAGATGCACAACAAGCGCAAGGTCGGTGCAGCGCTGGAACAGTTGTCGAAGCGGATCGGCTTCAGGGTTGCGCCCGGATTTTCCGAGCGGGTGATCTTTCGCGAGCTTTTCCCGCGCGGGCTGACGCTTCTCGATCTGCGCGATATCGGGGTCGGCAACCTGAACCTGTCGAACGTGGCGGCGCGGCAGGAATTGCGCGATCTCATGCGAGAATTGCGCCTGCCGGGTGTCAGCGTCGACTTCTGAGCGAAATCAGGCGGTGGCCTGCGCGTTCTGACGGAAAAGCGACGGCAGCTCGACACGGCGGCGCACGGGCCGGGCCCGAACGGTCGCAGTAAGCGATTTCAGGCGCGTATCAAAGGCATCCGTCTTGGTGGACTGGCGGCGGCTGAAGCAACCGAAAAGTGCCGATGCGTATTTCATCTCGCGTTCCTATCGTTCCCTGTGCCCCGTAGGTTGATCATTGCCCGACTCCGTGTCCGAAAAGTGGCGCATCCGGGGTCATTCGTTGGTCAGATCACAAGGAATTTAGGCAAATCCGTAGGGCTGCTTGCCGCATCTCGCATTACGCTCCGGCCGCACAACCGACGCGCGAAGGGGAAGCCGCGGCTGGAAATGCGTCAGATTAACATATGTTTAACGAACATGCGCAGGCTGCCGCGACCCGATCCGGCCACCGGGTGGAACATTCGGCACACGGCTGCAAGGGTCGCCACAATTCGCCCTGGGCGTGTGCCGACTGTCAGAGTGGCCAGAAAAACGGAATCACCAGACTTGCCGTCAGCGCCAGCGTCAGATTGAGCGGAATCCCCACTTTCAGGTAGTCGGCAAATCGGTAGCCACCCGGCCCGTAGACCAGCATGTTGGTCTGATAGCCGATGGGCGTCGAAAAGGCAGCAGACGCTGCAAACATGACCGCGACGACCAAGGGGCGCGGGTCGATCCCGAGCGCATGGCCAAGCTCGATGGCGACGGGTGTGAAAATGACGCCGACGGCATTGTTCGACACCATCTCGGTCAGGAGCATCGCCAGCAGGTAGACAACCAGTATGACAAGCCTTGGCGGCATTGCTTCGAGAACCGGGCTGACCCAGCCAACCAGCAACCGCGCGGCGCCGGACTGGTCGAGCGCCGCGCCGACGGCCAACATGCCAAAGATCAGCGCCAGAAGCCGGCCCTCGATGAAGGAAAACGCCTCTTCAGCATCAATGCACCGCGTCAGAAGAACGATTGCGACCCCGATCACGGCAAGCGACAGGATCGGCGCAACGCCAAGGCCCGACAGAATGACGATGCCGGCGAGAACGGCAAAGGCAACCGGCGCCTTGGCGCGGCGATAGGCGCGGACGGTGGGCTTGGCCACGTCGATCAGGTCCATGTCGGCGGCAAGGCGCTGAATATCTTCCGGCGCGCCTTCCAGCAGCAACGTATCGCCGACAACGACGACAAGATCGTCAAGCTGGCGGCCGATGTTCTGGTTTCGCCGGTGCACGGCCAGCGTGTAGACCCCATAGCGTCGCCGCAGACGCAATTCCCCCAGGCTGCGCCCGATCATGCGGCAACCAGGGGAAATCAGTACCTCCACCGTTTCGGTTTCGACCGAACTCAGCTTGTCGACAAGGCGGATATCCTTGTTGGCCTGCATCCCCAGGAGCTCTGACATCTCCGTCCGCAAGACGACCCGGTCACCGGAGGCGAGCACAACCGAGGCCAGATCGCGGCGCAGCGACGCATCGCCGCGCAGGACGTCGATGACACGCACCCCGTTGCGGCGGAAAAGATCGACCTCCATCACCGGCTGGCCGATCAGATTGCTGTCCTCAGGCAGCGCCACCTCGGTGAAGAATTTCAGCTTCCGCCGGTCGGCAAGCAAGCCTCCCATGGACTGCCGGTCCGGCAGAAGGTGACGCCCGATGGTGGCAAGATAGGTCGCGCCGACCAAAACCTGAATGAGACCGAGCGGCGTGATTTCGAAAATCGTGAAGGGTTCCAACCCCTTCTGCCGGGCCACACCATCAACCAGAAGGTTCGTCGAAGTGCCGATCAGGGTGACGGTGCCGCCCATGATCGCAGCATAGCTGAGCGGGATAAGCAGTTTGGACGCAGCTATGCCGATCTTCTTGGCGACCGAAACCATCACCGGGATCATGACCACGACCACCGGGGTGTTGTTCAGAAACGCCGAAGCGATGACCACAAAGCCAAGAAGAATGCCAAGCGTCGCGGCTGGGCGGTGATCGGCATGGCTTTCTGCGGTGCGGGTCAGCCAGTCGAGCACACCGGTCCTGACAAGAGCACCCATGATCAGGAACATCGCGATGATCGTCCAGGGCGCGGAGTTCGTCAGTGCCTTCAGGCCGAGATCGTAAGGCAGGATGCCCGTTGCAAGAAAGAAGGCTGCACCAGCGATTGCGATGACTTCGGCCGGATAACGTTCGCGGACAAAGAGAATGAACATGACCGCCACGACGGCGAGCGTCAGCAACGCTTCCTGCGTGTCCGACAACGGCAGGTGGATCATTCCTTGCACTCCGGGGCTGCTCCGGCGCCAAGTGTAGCCGAGCCATGCGCCGAAACAAGCACCGCCGGAAGGCGGGGGCGCGGCTGGACCAGAAAGAGGCCCGCGAAGATCAGCGCCATCGCCGCCCAGATCCAGATCGAATAGACCTCGCCCAGAAGCAGCATGGACCACAGAACACCGAAGCCGGTCACGATATAGGCCCCTTGCGCAGCGAAGACGGCCCCTGCCCGCCCCACCAGCCAGACATATCCGCAATAGGCGAGCGCATTCACGCCGCCCGAGACAAGAAGCGCCACATCCGCGCTGTCGTAGGGCTGTGTCGGAACGACCAATGTGCCGTTCGCTAGTGCGACCGGCAGGGCCAGCGCCGCCGAGAGCGCCGAAGCGCCAAAGAGCAATTGCACCGGATCAAGCCCGCCGCGCCCGATCCGGCCGAGGCCGACCCCTTCGAGCGCGTAAAAGAATGTCGCCGCCAGCGCGAGCGGTATGAAGGCCACGGCCGCCCGGTCCGGCAGGCTGGTTTCCGGCAGCGCGATGAGCAATACGCCCGCAAGGCCAAGCGCAAGACCAGCCACCCGGCCCGGAGTCGCGCTGTCGATGCCGGCAGCCATCGCCAGAGGCAGCGCCATCATCGGCATCAGTGAGATGGCGACCGAGATGACACCCGCCGGCAGATACTCCGCCGCCGTGTAGGAACTGGCGCTGGGCAGGATCGTGCCGCAGAGCGCCACGAAGACATAGCGGCGGATCGCGGCTGCATTCAGCGGCAGGTGGCGTGTCGTCAGCATCACGACAAGGCCCAGAAAGATCGCGCCGACCGCCGAACTCCAGAAGATGATGCCGAAATTGCGATAGCCGCCCAGAACGGCGAGCTTCGTCAACGGAAAGGTCAGCGCCCAACTGGCCCCGATCAGGACAAGCGCGCCAAGAAGCGCGAGCGGGTGGTTCACGGCCGGGCCTCTTGCAGGCGCCCGCCGACGCGGATCATCCGGACGGTCGTGGCATGCCCGGTCCGGTCGTCGGTTTCCACATAAACGCCGGACAGTGTCGCCTCGCCGTCGGCTGGCGTGAATCGATCCTTGCCCATGCCGGTCACGAAGCGGCGCATGGGTTCGTGCTTGTCCATCCCGATGACCGAATTGTAGTCGCCACACATGCCGGCATCGGTCAGAAAGCCCGTGCCACCGTTCAGTATCTGGGCATCCCCGGTCGGCACATGGGTGTGCGTCCCGACGACAAGGCTGGCGCGTCCGTCGCACCAATGGCCCATTGCCATCTTTTCGCTGGTCGCCTCGCAATGCATGTCGACAATTGCGGCCGCGGCCAGACCACCCAGCGGATGCGCGCGCAAGGCGCTGTCGATCGCCGAAAACGGGTCGTCGAAGGGCCGCTTCATGAAGACCTGCCCCAGGACCTGCGCCACGAGTATCTTGCGCCCACCCCGCGCCTCGAAAAGCCGCGCACCCTTGCCCGGCGCGGACTTCGCGTAATTGATGGGGCGCAGAATGCGCGGCTCCGTTTCGATGAAGCCCAGCATGTCCTTCTGATCGAAGGCGTGATCGCCGAGCGTGACGCAATCAGCCCCCGCTGCCAGCAGCGCCTTGGCGTGATCGGGCGAAAGGCCGGCACCGGCCGTCGCATTCTCTCCATTCACGACGACGAAATCGAGCGACCAGTCGGCGCGAAGGGACGGCAGGCGCGACGTGATCGCCGCACGGCCCGCCCGACCCATGACATCGCCGAGGAACAAGAGCTTCATGTGCCCTGCCTAAGGCGCGTCAAGGGACGAGGCAAGGGCGGAGTCTCGCCATAATGACTGTGGCATTCGGCGGATAGCCGCCACCGCCAATGCCTTGACGGCCAGTCTTCTTGACGGTTTCGCGCCTTAGCCCCTAGCCTTTCCGAATTGAGGTCAGGTGAGGTTTGTCATGGCATATCGTTTTCTTGCTGCGCTCCTGTTCTTCGCGGTAACGTCCGCGACTGCGCCCTCCGCAGGGGCCACCACCGTCACCTTCGATAATGTGCCCGACTACGGCACTGCGCTGGACGAGGTGTTCAACACCGGCAGCCAGACACCCTATGTGGAAAACGGCGTCACCGTAACACCGACGGACGGGCTGCTTGCATGGGAGTTCACCCAGGGCGCCGCTCATATGGATGACTCCGGCACGGATTTCACGTCCGGGCTGATGTTCACCATGGCGAACACCTTCGATGCGGTCAGCTTTTCGCTGATCTCGCTTGGCTACGGCTTCTGGGACACGCCCGGGCCGCTGAACGAAAACATCTTCGTCACCGGCTTTTCTGGTGGCAGCATCGTGGCTTTCGCGGAATTTGTGCTGTCGGATGTGTTTCTCGACCCACAGACCTTTCTTCTCGGCGCCGGGTTCTCCGCGCTCGATGCGCTCCTGATCCAGATCGTCGATCCGGCCAACTCGGCCGCTTGCGATGCGCCCTGCGGCCATTTCGACCTCGATACGGTCGTTCTGGCGCCGATCATTCCGACCGTGCCGGTTCCGCCATCTGTTGCGATGATGACCATTGCGGGCGGCCTGCTCTTCGCTGTCGGACGGCGCCGGAAGGCCCGGCTTACCGCTCGGGCCTGAACCAGTCGGCCTCGGTCACGATCAGATCAAGCGGCTGATCGGTCGACTCAATGGGAACGGCGTCAATTTCCTGTGCGGCGTAGGCAAAGCCGATCGCAACGACGGGTCCGTTCGCGCGCAATCCTTCCAGCGTCCGGTCGTAAAACCCGCCGCCGTAACCCAGACGATAGCCGCGCCGGTCGAAGGCGAGAAGCGGCACGACCAGAACCTCCGGCACGACCCAGTCGCCATTGGCCGGAATCCGTGCGCCGAACGTCCCCTCGATCATCTCGCTTTGCGGCGTCCAGAGCCTGAATTGCAGCGGCCGCGCCCGCCCCATGATGACCGGCACACCTACCACGCCTTGATGCGCCTGCATCGCCGGCAGGCAGTCGATCTCGGTCCGCATGGGCATGTAGCCGGCGAGTGCCTTGCCGGCATGTTGCCGCAAGACCCCTGCCAGTATGTCCGCCTCACCTCCGGTTCGCGCCATATGCGCAGGCTTGCGGCGGGCGAAGGCCTCGGCCCGCGCCGCGGCCTTGATTTCCGCCAGCGTCACAGCAGCACCATGGTCGCAAGGCCGAGAAAGGCCAGAAACCCGACGACGTCCGTCACCGTCGTCACGAAGGCGCCCGAAGCCAAGGCAGGGTCGACACCCGTCCGTTCCAACGCCACCGGGATCAGGATACCGGCGAGCCCGGCCACAAGCAGATTGATCACCATGGCCGCGGCCAGAACGACACCGATCATTGGTGCGCTGAACCAATACCAGCCGACAAAGCCCATCACAGCCGCGAAGACGATCCCGTTCAGAAGCCCGACCAGCGCCTCGCGCCGCACCACCCGCCAGAGGTTCGACCCTGTCAGGTCGCGGGTCGCGATTGCCCGCACCGCCACTGTCAGCGACTGGGTACCCGCATTGCCCCCCATCGACGCGACAATCGGCATCAAAACTGCCAGGGCCACGATCTGGACGAGAATGCCCTCGAACTGGGCAATGACGATGGAGGCAACGATGGCGGTCACCAGATTGACCGCGAGCCAAGGCAATCGCTGCTGAACCGTTTCGACCACGCTGTCGGCCAGCGACCCTTCGCCGACACCGGCAAGGCGCATGATGTCCTCCTCATGTTCCTCGTCGAGAACGGCCATCGCATCGTCGATGGTAATGACGCCGACCAGGCGTTCATCTGCGTCAACAACCGGGGCCGATATCAGATGATACTGGTTGAAGGCATAGGCAACGTCGCCTTCCTCCTCAAGCACATCAATCGTGCGGAAACTGTCTTCGGTGATGTCCCTCAGCGCGACGGCCCGTTTGGACGAAAGAAGCTTGCCCAGCGTCACATATCCGGTCGGGTGCCAGCGCGGATCGACAAGGATCATGTGGTAGAACTGGTCGGGCAGTTCGGTGGCGCTGCGCAGGAAGTCGATCGCTTCGCCCACAGTCCAGTGTTCCGGCGCCGTCACGACCTCACGCTGCATCAGGCGGCCGGCGGAATATTCCGGATAGGTCAGCGACTGCTCGACCGCCGCCCGGTCACTGTCTTCGAGCGCGCCGAGAATGCGTTCCTGCTGCGGCTCCTCAAGGTCTTCGATGAGGTCGACGACATCGTCGGAGTCGAGCTCCCGGACCGCCTCGGTCAGGACCTCGTGCGGCAGAAGCTCGATCACCTCCTCGCGGATCGACTCGTCGAGTTCCGACAGGATTTCCCCGTCGATCCCGCCGGACCAGAGCGCAATCAGCCCCGCGCGCTCGGCCGAGCCGATCTGTTCGAAAAGGTCCGCGATGTCGGCTGCGTGAAGCGGTTCCATCAGGTCGTGGATGGAGGCCGCGTCCCCTGCATCGACGGCTGCGAGAATGGCATCGACGACGCGGGAATCGAGGCTGTAGTCGTCCTCGTCCCGCTCGATGACCTCTTCGTCGGTTTCCGCCATGCCGCCCTCGCCTGATTACCGCGACTTTATCTGAAGGACTTTCAAAGAAACAGGGCCAAGCGGCGGATTTCCCCACCGGCGGCATGGGTTTACACTTGCCTTCCGATCACCGGACAAGGGCGGGACGAACATGGCCGATCTACTTCTTGGACAGACGCTGAGCTTTGCCGGCAACCCGATGATCGAAGGGCCGGATGTTGCGCGCCACACCGCGCGCGGCGGTGTCCTGGTCGAAAACGGCAGGATCCTCGCCACGGGCACGGCCGATGACCTGCGCGCCCGCTATCCGGACGCGACGATCACCGATTATGGTGTGGCGCTCCTGTCGGCGGGTTTCGTCGACGCCCACGCCCATTATCCGCAGACAGCGATGATCGCGAGCTGGGGCAAGCGGCTGATCGACTGGCTGAACAGCTACACCTTTCCCGAGGAGATGAAGTTCGCCGACGCGGGCTATACCGCCGAGATCGCCGATCGCTATTTCGACCTGACGCTCGCGAATGGCACAACGACCGTCTGTTCCTATTGCACGATCCATCCCGAAAGCGTCGATGCGTTCTTCGGGGCCGCGCAAGCGCGGGGCCTGCGCGCCTTCGCGGGCAAGACCTGCATGGATCGGAACGCGCCCGAGGGCCTGACGGATACGGCGCAATCGGCCTACGACGACAGCAAGCGGCTCTTGACGAAATGGCATGGGGTCGACAGGCTCTCCTACGTCGTCACGCCGCGCTTTTCGCCGACCTCCACGCCAGCGCAACTCACGGCGATGGGTGCGCTCTGGGCCGAACATCCCGACTGCCTGATGCAGACTCATCTTTCCGAGCAGACCGACGAAGTCGCCTGGGTCAAGTCGCTTTTCCCCTCGGCCCGCGACTATCTCGATACCTACGAGGCGCATGGTCTGCTGGGCCCCGGCGCGCTCTTTGGTCACGCGATCTATCTTGAGCCGCGCGAAATCGCCCGGCTCCGCGAGGTCGATGCGAGCCTGATCCATTGCCCGACATCGAACACGTTCATCGGCTCGGGCCTTTTCGACATGGACGGGCTGGCCCGGGGCGGGCACCGGATCGGACTTGCCACGGATACCGGCGGCGGCTCGTCCTTTTCGATGCTCCGGACGATGGCGGCGGCCTATGAGGTCGCGCAACTGCGGGGCCGCGCCCTCCACCCTTCCGAGCTGTGGTGGCTTGCCACGCAGGGTGCGGCACGGTCGCTCCGTGCCGATGACCGGATCGGCAACCTCGCCCCGGGGTTCGAGGCCGATATCGTTGTCATCGACCTGGCCTCCACACCCGCCATCGCGCAAAGAAGCGCCCGCGCCGGCGATATCTGGGAGGCGATCTTTCCCACGATCATGATGGGCGATGACCGGGCGGTGAAAGCCGTCTGGACTGGCGGCAAACCAATCTGATCTCATTGCGACGCCTTGCGGCGTCACGCCTTGGTTTCGCCGCCGCGTCTCCGCGGCGGCGGGGCCTCCGGCCCGGGGGTATTTTCGGACAGAAAGCGGGGCATCCCGACCTTCATGCTTTCTGTCCCGAAATACCCTCCGGGGGTGAATTGCCGCGTCCGCGGCAAGAGGGGGCGGAACGCCCCACTAGCCTGCCATGAGCCGTTTTGCGAGACGATTTTGTTCTGCCACGATGTGGACGAGGTCAATCGTCAGAAGCCGGCCGTCCCGCACAATCGGCCGGCCTTCCACGAATAGATCGCGCACGCTGTTCGGACCGCAAAGGATAAGCGCCGCGACCGGGTCCCACTGTCCTGCAGCCTCGATCCCCGACATGTCCCAGATAGCGATGTCGGCGCGCTTGCCGGGTGCGATCGACCCGCAATCCGGCCGCCCAAGCACAGTCGCGCCGCCCAGCGTGGCGATTTCAAGGACCTCGCGCGCGCCCATCGCGTCGGCACCCATTGCCACCCTTTGCAGCAACATGGCCTGACGTGCCTCGGCCACAAGATTGCCGGCGTCGTTGGAGGCCGACCCATCCACGCCGAGGCCGACCTTCACGCCCTGATCGCGCATCGCACGAACCGGTGCGATGCCGGAACCGAGCCGGCAGTTCGAGCAGGGGCAATGGGCGACACCCGTCCGGCTTTGCGCGAAGAGGCGGATTTCGGTGCTGTCGAGCTTCACGCAGTGCGCGTGCCAGACATCGGCGCCGGTCCAGCCCAGTTCCTCGGCATACTGGCCGGGCCGGCAGCCGAACTTTTCGAGCGAATAGGCGATATCCTCTTCGTTCTCGGCCAGATGGGTGTGCAGCATCACCCCCTTGTCGCGGGCGAGGATGGCGGTTTCGCGCATCAGGTCGCGGCTGACGGAGAAGGGCGAGCAGGGCGCCAGGCCGACCCGCACCATCGACCCTTCTCTCGGATCGTGAAACCTGTCGATCACCCGCTCCATATCCGCGAGGATCGCGTGCTCTGCCTCGACAAGGCTGTCAGGCGGCAGCCCGCCATCGCTTTCGCCGATCGACATCGCGCCCCGCGTCGGGTGAAAGCGCAGCCCGATCTCGCGGGCCGCATCGACCGTGTCGTCGAGCCGGGCACCGTTGGGATAGAGATAGAGATGATCGGAGGTCAGCGTACAGCCTGAAAGCGCGAGCTCCGCGAGGCCGGTCAGCGCGGAGACGCGCATTTCCTCCGGTCCGAAGCGGGCCCAGATCGGATAGAGCGTCTTCAGCCAGCCGAAGAGGAGTGCATCCTGGCCGCCCGGCACCGCCCTGGTCAGCGACTGGTAAAGGTGATGGTGCGTATTCACGAGGCCGGGGGTAACGACGCAACCGCACGCGTCGATCACCGATCCCGCCGTTACCAGCCCTTTTCCCACGGCCGCGATGACACCATCGCGGATCAGGACATCGCCATCGGCGATTTCCGCGCGATCAGGATTCATCGTCACCACAACAGTGGCATTTCGGATAAGAAATTCAGTCAACTTCAGCTCCACAAAGGTCAAACACCCCCTTCGGTGTTCATGTGGAGCCGCCGACAGAAGGGAGCTCAAGGACTCGGCAGGCGATATGCCATACCTTGAAACCGCCGCTGAGACAAGGATGCCGGGCCGTCAGGCGCGGCGCAGGATGTCGAGCGCCTCCGCGTGGATCTCGGCATTGGCGGCAGCCAGGACGCGGCCGCCCTGATGCACCGGTCCGCCCTGCCAGTCGGTCACCGTCCCGCCGGCGGCCTCGATCACGGCAATCGGGGCCTGGATGTCGTAGGCTTTCAGCCCGGCCTCGATCACAAGATCGATCTGCCCCGCGGCGATAAGGGCATAGGCATAGCAATCCATGCCATAGCGGGTCAGCCGCGCCCGGGCCGACACTTCCGCGAAGGCATTGCCTTCGGCCGCGCTGCCGACGCCGGGAAAGGTGGTGAAGAGGATCGCCTCGGACAAGGGGCGGGGCGGGCGCGACCTCAGCTGCCGCCGACCCATGGGTCCGACAAGCTCGGCCACGCCCAGCCCGCCAGCGAACCGTTCGCCTATATAGGGCTGATCCACGATGCCGAAGACGGGTCCCGATGCATCTGCGACCGAAATGAGGACGCCCCAGGTCGGCGTTCCGGACAGGTAGCCGCGTGTGCCGTCAATCGGATCGAGAACCCAGGTCAGGCCAGAGTGCCCTTCCTTATACCCGAATTCTTCGCCAAGAACCGCATCCTCCGGCCGCCGAATGTCGAGGATGGCGCGCATGCGTTCTTCGGACGCGCGATCGGCGACCGTGACGGGGTCGAAGTGCGTTTCCTCCTTGTTGTCGGCAAGAAGGCCGTCGGTTCGGAAATGTTCAAGCGTCGCCGCCCGTGCGGCATCGGCCAGCGCATGGGCGGTTTCAATAACGGAAATCCGGTCCGTCTCGGCAATCAGAGTCATCGCAGCCTCGCTTTGTCGCCAAAGCGGTAGACCGCAGGTCGCTGCGGGTCAAGCAACCATCACGCCGCGTCGGAAAGCACCTTCGCCAGGTCGAAGAGACGGCGGCGCTGGGGTTCCGGTATGGCGTAATAGGACCGCACCAGCATCAGGGCTTCCTTGTCGGCCATGAAATCGCCGGCCACCTCCTCGGTCGCTGAATGCGCGGATTCCAGACCTTCGAAGAAGAAGCTGATCGGAACGCCTAGCGCGTCGGAAATATCCCAAAGACGGGACGCCGAAATCCGGTTCATGCCGGTTTCGTATTTCTGGATCTGCTGGAACTTGATACCGACCTTGTCGGCGAGCTGCTGCTGGGTCATGCCGACCATCCATCTGCGATGGCGGACACGTTTACCGACATGTACATCTACTGGGTGTTTCATACCTGACTCCAATCTGCACTCACTATACAAGCAATTTTCATGCCAATCTCACCAAGACAGACAAGAAAGTGCAAGAAAATTTCTCCGCATGATTCCAGGGGCCGGACCCAACGAAACGCCGCGCACATCGGCGACAGGGTGCCACTCGCCTATTTGGGAAGCATGTGATGAAAAATCGCCCATCTGTGGTTTCGCGATTTGAGTTGCGAAATGCAAAGAACTCTCCCCGCCTTTGCATTTTGCAATGCATCCCGCCGACTTCGGCATTGGCAACGTGGGCGGCCTCACAGTAGGGTCCCGAAACATTTACGGGGAAGAACATGAAGGCATTCCGGATCAGACAATTCGGCCAAGAGCCGGCGATTGCCGACATCGCGCGCCCCGAACCAGCGCCGGGCGAAGTTCTGGTCAAGATCGAGGCCTGCGGCCTGAATTTCGCCGATCTCCTGATGATCGACGGCAAGTATCAGGAACGGCCCGAACCGCCCTTCACGCTCGGGATGGAGGCTGCGGGAACGGTCGCCGGCCTAGGGGCGGGAACGACCGGACCGAAGCCGGGCATGCGCGTTGCCATCTATGCGCCAAGTGGCGGACTTGCGGAGTACGGCTGCTTTGCCGCCAATAGATGCCTGACTTTGCCGGACCGGATGCCCTTCGACCATGCCGCGGCTTTCCAGATCGCCTATGGTACGAGCCACCTGGCGCTTGACCGTGCCGCGCTCAGGCCCGGGGAAACGCTGCTGGTCCTCGGCGCGGCGGGCGGCGTCGGCCTAACCGCGGTGGAGATTGGCAAGCGGATGGGCGCGCGCGTGATCGCCTGCGCGCGCGGCGCCGAAAAGCTGGCCATCGCGCAGGCGGCCGGGGCCGACCACCTCATCGACAGCGCCAGCGACGACCTGCGGATGGCGGTCAAGGACCTTGGCGGTGCCGATGTCGTTTATGACCCGGTTGGCGGCGATCTTTTTCAGGCCGCCTTTCGAACTACGCGGCCGGGAGGCCGCATCATCGTCATCGGCTTTGCGAGCGGCACGGTTCCGCAGATTGCGGCAAACCACCTTCTGGTCAAGAACATCACGATCATCGGCTTTTACTGGGGCGGCTATCTCGGCTTTCGGCCCGCGGCGCTGACAGACAGCCTCACGACGCTGCTCGGCTGGTATGACGAAGGCGGGTTGCGACCCCATATCAGCCACAGACTGCCACTTGACCGCGCCGGCGAGGCGCTGGACCTTCTGCGCAGCCGAAAGTCGAGCGGCAAGGTCGTCGTCACAATCTGATCCCGCCACCGCCAGCGGTGCGAAGCTTATTCGGCGGCCTCCAGCATCTGGCCGCAGCGGCTGTCGCCGTAGTAGCAGCGCAGCTTGGCCAGAAGGCTGTCGATCACCTCGCCCTTCTGCACGCCCGCCTGATACATACAAATGTCAAGCTGCCCGAGGTCAGGCAGCGCATTTGCACCCTCGATCACGGCAAGACCCGCCGAAAGATCGCCGTCAAGGCGCGCCGTGACGGACAGATCCGCCGCCACCGTCGCATCCGCGACCTGCTCGGATTCGCCGCCGACCGCCATTTCCCAGCGTATGCCCGCCCCGTTCAGGGCCGCCTGCGCCACCGGCCGGAAGAAACATGTCTCGATAAACGCAAGCCGCAACGGTCGCTGCTGCCAGGCCGATCCGCCTTCGCAACCCACCCAGACCAGCCGCCGCGTCGACAGACGTTCGCCGCCCGCGCCGGGTGATGTCTCGGTGGTCAGGATCACGTCGAATTCGCCTTGGGCAAAACCTTCTTTCAGACGCGAGGTGAAGCAGGACACAAGGTTGATCCGCATCCTCGGGTATTCCGCCGCCATGGCCTTCAGGATGCGCGGAATTTCCGGATAGACGATGTCATGTGGGACGCCGAGCCGCAATTCGCCCTCATAGGCGCGATCGGTCATGCGCGACAGTGCCTCGTCATTCAGGACGAGCATCCGGCGCGCATAGCCGAGAAGCTGCTCACCCTCCGGCGTCAGGGCCAGTTTGCGTGACGCGCGCGAAAAGAAGGTCTTGCCGAGCCCGTCTTCGAGCCGCTTCAGTTGCATCGAAACGGCGGATTGCGTCAGGTTCAGAAGACCTGCCGCCCGGGTCACGCCACCGGTGTCAGCCACCGTCACGAAAGAGCGCAGCGCGGTCAGATCCAGATTTCTCGGCACATCAACCCCCGTGATGGAATTTTTCACAATCATTCATTTTTAAAATAGATCATATGGAGCCATATTAATCAAGGAAATTCATGAAACCTGGACAAAACATCAAATCGAGAGGGAAACCGCCATGGAACACAGCATCGCAAGACCCCGCCACGCCGCACCGCTCAATATCCTCACGCGCATTCGCCGTGGTTTCGCATTGGTGCGGCAGCGCCGCCGGTTGCTGGACCTCAGCGACCACCTTCTGGACGACATGGGAATTGACCGGCAGACCGCGCTGCGCGAAGCTGCGCGCCCGATCTGGGATGTTCCCTGCGGCTGGAGGCGCTGATCCTCTACGGTATTTCGGCGGAAATGCTTGAAAAGCAAATCAGCTTTACCGATATTCCGCTATGAGGGCGGGTCTTCCATCCGGAGGGCCCGCCAAAGGAATTCTATCTGGAGGCTGAAATGGCTCAATTTGACACGGTCCGCGCCGGTGTAGGCACCCGGTCGCTTGCGATCGACGAGGGGCTTCGCGCCCACATGAACAAGGTCTACGGGCTCATGTCCGTGGGGATGCTCCTGACCGCGCTCGCCGCCTGGGCGATTGCGGGCCTGTCGGTCACGACCGACCCGGCGCTTGCGGTCGCAGAGATCGGGTCGGGCAAGTATCTGACCCAGTTCGGCTCAGCCATCTACCTGTCGCCGCTGAAATGGGTCGTCATGTTCGCGCCGCTGGCCTTCGTCTTCGGTTTTAGCGCGATGATCGGCCGCATGTCGGCCGCGACGGCGCAGCTTGTCTTCTACAGCTTCGCGGCGGTGATGGGTGTTTCGATCAGTTCGATCTTCCTCGTCTTCACGGGGCTGTCGATCATCCAGACCTTCCTGGTGACGGCGATCGCCTTCGCCGGCCTCTCGCTCTGGGGTTACACGACCAAGAAGGACATTTCCGGCTGGGGGTCCTTCCTCATCATGGGCGTGATCGGGCTGCTCGTGGCCTCGATCGTGAACATCTTCCTCGGCTCGGGCGTGGTGCAGCTTGCCATTTCGGCGATTGGCGTCCTGATCTTCGCGGGACTGACGGCCTATGACACGCAGAACATTAAGAACACCTACCTCGCCCATGCCCAGCATGGCGACAGCGAATGGCTCGGCAAGTCGGCGATCATGGGGGCGCTGAACCTCTATCTCGACTTCATCAACATGTTCATGTTCCTCCTGCAGTTCCTCGGCAATCGCGAGTGATCTGACAGTCGGAGAAAACGAAAAGGGCCGGGGTATTCCCGGCCCTTTTTCGTTGCGGCGCCACTGGTGTCATTCGGCCGCGACGGTCCGCTGCACCACCCATTTGTGTTTGCCGATCTTGCGGTCCCGCGCAAAGCCCGCCGCCTCGAACATCGACAGGGCGCCGTTGAACAGGAAAGAACCCGCCACCTTCCGGCCCTCTGTCTCCTCTGGATAACCCTCCACGGTCCAGCCTCCGGCCTGGGCGATCAGCGTGAGCGCGCCCATCAGCCCGGCCCTTGCCACGCCGGCGTTGCGGTGCCCCTTGCCCGAGAAAAAGCAGGTAATGCGCCAGTCAGGCAGCCGACCCGCCGCCGTGAGATAGGCCTTCAGGTTTTTCAGCCGTGGCAGCTCCATGGGCGATCCGTACTGACACCAGCCAACACAGGCCGGGCCATCATAGACAAGCGCCGCATGGGCCTGCCCGGCGCGCACCAGCGCTTCCTTGTCCCGCCGGTTCGCTTCGGCCGACACGCCCCAGCCCTCGCCCTTCTCGTGAAACCCCATGCACCAGCAGCCGCCCCAAACCCCGCCATTGGCGGCAACCAGATCGGCAAAGTCGGGCCAGGTCTCGGGGGTGAGTGGGCGCGTGTAAAGATCCGCCATCCGTCCTCCGCAGTCTGGCCTCCGGCGCGAACGATATGCCACGATGCCGGAACGGGCAAAACAAAAGGCCGCGCAATTCGCGCGGCCTTCATGTCCCTCGCGGACCGGCAGATCTTACTTGATCTTGCCTTCCTTGTATTCGACATGCTCGCGCTTGACCGGGTCGTACTTACGCACGACCATCTTTTCGGTCATGGTGCGGGCGTTCTTCTTGGTCACGTAGAAGTGCCCGGTGCCCGCCGTCGAGTTCAGACGGATCTTGATCGTCGTCGGCTTCGCCATTGTTGTTCTCCACTTGCCGGGCAGCCTCGGCCACCCGCGAAATCCTTGAAGCCCGCCTTTTAGCGAGGCGCGAGGCAGAGTCAACTGCCAAACCGACCCGGCCAGGATCAATTTCGGCCGTTCGGCCTGATCGACGCCGACCCAAGGCGGGTCAGGCGGGGTCGCGGCGTAGCACAACGACCCGGCAGCGATATTCGGGTGCGTCACGCCTGTCCAGGACTTCTGTCACAGAGCCATAGCCAGCGCAGGCCTCGTTCAGGAGCGTGATCAGCACAGGCTCGGTTGCACCAAAAGGATCAAGGGCGTTTGATGCCCTTGGCATGTGGCCGGCGGTGTGATCCAGCAAGAGCACACCGCCAGGTTTCAGACACTTGACCCAGGCGCGAAAGGCCTTTGTCGGGTCAAAGGCATGGTCCCAGGAATTCGAGTACACAAAATCGGCGCGACCGGCCCAGTCGGGATTGTCATCGTGAAAGTCCCACTGGACCGTGTTCGGGAACTCGGTGGCAGTTTCCGATATGTCGGTGCCGATGATTTCCGCGCCGCGCAGGCGGCGACGGAACCAGCCCTGTTCCTTGCCGCGTCGAACACCATGGCAGAGCCCGAAATCCACGGTACGGCCAGACCCGGCCAGCCAGTCGGCAAGAAAGAAGATGTGGCTTTTTTTTACGAACTGGGCGTTCAGCTTGGCCTTATTGCCCTCCTCCTGAACCCGCCTATAAGTCTCGTAGTCGGCGTAAACATGTTGCACCATGCCTTCGCCCATTTTGATTTCCGTCTTGCCTAATTCTTCCGCTTGCCGGACCGCGCCAGCAAAGTCCACGCGTGGCTTTCTTTCGTTCATTTCTATCCTGCTCGTCCGGTTATGATCAGTTACCAGCAGCTCTTTGCTACTGAGCCCGGTTCGGGCCGAAGCCACAGCCCGCATTCGATCGGGTTACGAGACCTTGCGCCCCATCGCCGCGTGAAGTCGCGTCCGTGTCCCGGCATCAAGCCCCAGGGCGGTCGCGAGTTGGTCGAGATAGGCCGCCTCGGCCGGGGTATCGAGCTGGATCGCCATCAGCGAGGAAGCGTAGACCTGTTCGCGCATGGATGCACCGGCAGCCTCGGCCATGGCCATCGCATCAAGCGGCCGGGCAAGTTCTGCTTCGACAAAGGCGATTTCCTCATCGCTGGCGTCACCCAGATGGTCGAGTATCTTCGCCCGCTCTTCGGCGTCGATCTCGCCATCCGCCTTGGCCGCCTGAATCATCGCCCTGATCATCAGACGCGCATTTTCCTCTGCAATCGGCGACGCCGGCGTGGCCCCCGTCATCGCCTCCATCATGTCGCCCATTGCCTTGCCCCCTGCGGCGGCGGCGCTCGTCATCGACCCGATCAGGTTGCCAAGCCCCGCCTCGGCCGCTTCGGATGCACCGCCGAACTGTTCGTACATCTGCCGCACCATCTTGGCCCCGCCCGGCAGTCCCATCTTTTCTGCCTGCTGGCCCCATTGGTCGACCGCCCCGCCGGGCTCACCCGCCTTCTTCACCGCATCCTTGACACCGTCCAGACCGCCCATCTTGCGGTACTTGTCATATCCCCTCGCGGCGGCAAAACCGACGGCAAGGGTGGCGAGGGTTT
This sequence comes from Paracoccaceae bacterium, assembly GCA_041397105.1. Lineage (GTDB taxonomy): Bacteria > Pseudomonadota > Alphaproteobacteria > Rhodobacterales > Rhodobacteraceae > Albidovulum. The sequence goes on along the minus strand of JAWKXJ010000003.1, from coordinate 616,299 downwards.
TGACGAAACTCATAAATGACCTCCCAAGGTTGATTTGTCGCAGCATAGCCCAATCGGCCCGGGCGTTGTTGAGAATTTGCGCGGATGGCCTGTAAGCCGGATTCTGTCCACCCCGGACCGTGATCCGGGGCTCGGATGACCATTCCTCTCGGCCCGCCGTTACCGGCGCGCTCAAGCTGCCAACCCGGGCCTCTCGGGCTGAAGCGTCCCTGCCCCGGACATGATCCGGGGCGCGAGGCCCCTATTTGGCATTGCTCCCGGTGGGGCTTGCCATGCCGGTCCTGTTGCCAGTCCCGCGGTGGGCTCTTACCCCACCTTTTCACCTTTTCCCGTGACGGGCACGGGTAGTCTGATCTCTGTGGCGCTTTCCCTCGGGTTGCCCCGGCCGGGTGTTACCCGGCACCGTTGCCTCATGGAGTCCGGACTTTCCTCGCCCCCGGATCACCTCCGGGGCCGCGGTCATCCGGCCATCCGCGCGAGGGATCAGTTAGGCGCTGCCAGAGGCTCCGTCAACTGTTGACACCCGGAACCGTTGTTGGATTTCCGGCCTGCCGTTGCATCCAGCGGAGCAGGGCTTCCAGAGCCCTGCTCCGAGGGTGTTCCGTCCGATAGACAAAGAAGAAGCCGTAGCCGGGCAGAACGATATCGCTGACCCGCAGCAGACGACCATCTCGAAGCTCCCGCGCGACGAGCACGTCGCTACACAGCCCAAGACCCTGCCCGGCCGTGATCGCTTCTATTCCGTGGTGTTCTTCGTGGAACTTCAGATGCGGCGGCCGGACGGTACCACTGATGGGATGGCCCGCCGCCCGTGCCGCTGCTTCCCAGTGCCGCCACGTCGGCGCACCGACGTCGGTCAGGGGCCAGCCGACCTCGACACGGGGCAGATCGAGGATCGCCTGTGGCTCCATCATGCGGGCGGGGTCCCGCAACATCGACGGTGCCGCCACGACGTGAAAGGTATCGCGCAGCAGTTCAACGGCAACACCATCTGTCGGAGGCTGGCGCGCATAGCGGATCGCAACGTCAACCTCGCCCGTGCGAAGGTTCAGCACCGAATCCGTCCCCACAAGGTCGAGCGTCGATCCCGGTGCTTCCGCGCGCCAGCTTTCCAGACGTGGCAACAGCCAGCGGGCAGCGAAGGCACTGGTCGTCGTCACCCGAAGATGACCGATCCTTCCGCCGGGCGTAAGACGGGCAAGTTCGTCAGAAATCAAAAGGAAAGCGTCCCGTACAACGGGCAGAAGTTGTGCGCCCGCCGGGGTAAGTTGCAATGGCCGCGGCTGGCGCTGAAAAAGAGGCTGGCCGCAATAGCCCTCCAGAAGCCGTATCTGGTGGCTGACGGCTGTGGGTGTGACCGAAAGTTCCTCGGCCGCCTTCCGGAAGCTGAGGAGGCGTGCCGCGGATTCGAAGACCTGAAGCTCTCGAAGTGGCGGAAGGCGGTGCATGGGTCGAATTCTAGATGAATTGTAGTCACCTTGGTGCGAATTCTTTGCTGTTGCCCGGCAATCCGTACAGTCCGACCATTCGGCCATATCGGAGGGAGGCCAAGATGCTGGACGGACAAACGTCGTCGACCGCCGCAACGATGATCGAAAGGTTCGAACGGATCCGCCCTTTGCTGGTAAGGCAATCCGGGCGTTTTGACACGGATCGAAGGATGTCGGACGAGGCCTTCGGGGCCTTGAGCGAAGCGTGTTTCTTCCGCTTGCTGCTGCCCGTTCAGTTGGGTGGATGCGGGCTTTCGCCTCTCGATTTCATGACTGTGGTCGAGCATGCGGCAGCGCTGGATGGGACAATCGGCTGGCTTGTCGGAAACGGCGGCGGCATGTCGCGCGCGGGTGGCTATCTGCCCGTGGAGGCCGCGCAAGAGGTGTTCGGGAAACCGGCGGCCTTCGTCGCCTCAAGCACTGGCGCGGTCGGCAAGGCTGTCCCCGTCACTTGGGGATACCGGATCACCGGCCGATGGCCATTTGCCAGCGGCGCACCGCACGCCACGACATTTGCCCCGCTTTGCGAAGTGGAAGGCGATGACGGGCGGATCGTTCTGGCTTTCTTGCGGCGTGAGGCCCTTGAACTGATCGACAACTGGCATGTGTCCGGGATGAGTGGCACCGGAAGCTGGGACTTCGAAGCGGAAAGCGTGTTCCTGCCTGCAGAATTCGTCTGCGACATGCCGCCAAACCCGACCCAGCCCGGCATAATCTATCGGCTTCCGAGCGTTTCTGCCTTCGTCTGGACGGTCGCCACCGTGCCTCTTGGGATCGCACAAGGCGCTATCGACGCCCTCGTCTCGGTCAGCGCTGGCCACCGCCGTTTGGGCATCACCCTTCCCATTGCAGAGCGCGAACTGGTTCAGGCCGAGATCGGGCGCTGTCTTGCGAAATGCAGGGCGGCCAGCGCCTATATGCGTTCGGCCATGTCTGACCTTTGTGCATCCGTCGAAAGCGAGTCAGGCGATCTCGCGGCGACCCGGATCAACTATCGCCTTGCCTGTTCTCACGCCGCCGAGGTCGCGGTGGCTGTCGTGCTGAAAGTGAACGATCTGATTGGTGCCCGGGCCCTTGCGGAACCCCAACCTTTCGAGAGGCGCGAACGCGACGTTCGCGCAGCGGCCAAGCACATCGCCATGAGTGCCGAGCAGTTTGTGATCGGCGGCCGCTAAGCCCTTGGCGGCGATGTCACTGGCGTGAGTTTCTGAGGTTCCGTGTGCGTTCGTCGTGAAGCCAGCGCGCGGCTTCATTGACCAGGGTCAGAGCAGAAAGCAGACCGGGGGCTCAGGCCAGACGCCCTGTACCATCCCTGCTGAACGGATAACGGTGGGCAAGGTCGTCGGCCATGGCCCGGTCTGTGCTGTCCTCGCCGCCCTTATGCCAAGGGCGAAACCGCAACCGAAAAGCGGCGAGAGCGGTCTCTGGCGTCGCGGTCGAGTAGCCGAAAGCGCGGGCCGATGACAGGAACGGTGCCGCCGTATCGCCGCCTTCGGGCCAGACCGACAGACCCGCCAGCGCCAGCCGCCGCCAGTCAAAGCGTGGGCCGGGGTCGGATTTCCGTTCCGGCGCCATGTCGGCGTGGCCGATCACACGCTCGGGCGGGATCGACCATCGCGCCATCACGTCGCGCAAGAGCGCCTCTAGCGCCGCCATCTGCGGTTCCGGGAAAGGTGCGTCGCCGATATTGGCCAGTTCGATCCCGATTGAGTGGGAGTTCACATCCGTGATCGCCCCCCAGGCCCCGGCCCCGGCGTGCCAGGCGCGCATGTCTTCGGCCACCAGCGCCTCCACTGTCCCGTCTTCGGCAATCAGCCAATGCACCGACACCTCCGCCGCCGGGTCGCAAAGCCGCGCCCGGGCCTCTGCACAGGTTGCCATCGCGGTGTAGTGGATCACGATCAGGCTCGGCCTTGCGCCGTCGCGCCGTTCGCCGAAATTGGGCGAGGCCGAGGTCACCCTCAGCCGCGCACTTTCTGGAAAGGCGTCGGGTCCCAGAAGCAGGCAAAACCATCGCCATCGGGGTCAAGGTTCTTCGGGTCGCGGTTGGGGCCGCCGGATTTCAGGAAGGCCGCCTGCGCATCTTCCGGCGTGGCAAAGCGCGCGCAGGCACGCTCATGCGAAGCCAGCGCGATACGGGACCGCTTGTACATCGGCTCGCCCAGCCGGTTGGGCGCGCTGATCGCATAGGCGATGATGTCGGGGCCAGCACTGCTGCCGGACCGGTTCGGCAGAGCCTTGGGCGCGATCTGCTGGAACTGCGCCTTGTTCTGATCAATGCGCTGTTTGTCGGATTGGATGGTTTCCCGGGCCGCGACGGCAGAGAAATCCTGTTCGTCGGAAATGCCGGCATTCGCCACAGGTTGCGGGGTCGCTTGTCCCGCCGAGACGGCAGGCGCTGGGGCAGGTGTGGCGGTTTGGGGCACAACAGCGGACGGCAACGGCTGCGAAATCGGCGCCGAAACGATGGGCGAGCCGGTCACAGGCGCCGCGGCTGGCTGGCCGGGTATCTGGTGAACGGGGGCAGTGTTCGGCACGACAGGCACACGGGCAGCCGCGGCGGCGGCGGCCTGCTGGCGCTGATAGTCGGAATAGTTCCCGAAGCCGACCCCGCCAACCGGCTCATAGGGCACAGGCGGCTGGCAGGCAGCCAAAAGAATGACCGTCGCCGAAGACCAGATTATCCGCATCGCGCTATTCCGCCTTGTCCTCACCCGCGCGCCCTTTACCACCATTTTTGTGGCTTGGAAACAAAGCCCGCCGCGCGTTCCAGCACATAGGCGTGATTCAGCAACGCTCCTTCCTCCCAGGGCCGACCGATCAGTTGCAGGCCAAGCGGCAGCCCCTGACGGTCCAGACCTGTCGGCACCGCGATGCCGGGCAGACCGGCGAGGTTCACGGTAACGGTGAAGACGTCGTTGAGATACATCGCGATCGGATCGGCCTCGGCCATCTCGCCAAGCCCGAAGGCGGCGGACGGTGTGGCGGGTGTCAGGATCGCGTCGATGCCCTCGGCGAAGACGTTTTCGAAATCGCGCTTGATGAGCGCGCGGACCTTGCGGGCGCGGTTGTAATAGGCGTCGTAGAAGCCGGCGGAGAGGACATAGGTCCCGATCATCACCCGGCGCTGGACCTCATGCCCGAAGCCCTCCGCACGGGTCTTCTCATACATCTCGGTGATGCCGTCGCCCTGGGCCAGCTTCGCCCGGTGGCCATAGCGCACCCCGTCGTAGCGGGCGAGGTTCGAGGACGCCTCGGCAGGTGCCACGACGTAATAGGCGGGCAGCGCGTATTTCGTGTGGGGCAGCGAGATGTCGACGATCTCGGCGCCCGCGTCGCGCATCATCTCGGTGCCGCGTTTCCAGAGCGCCTCGATCTCGTCGGGCATCCCGTCCATGCGGTATTCGCGCGGGATGCCGATCTTCTTGCCCCGGATATCGCCGGTCAAAGCGGCCTCGAAGTCCGGGACGGGGATGTCGGCGGAGGTCGAATCCTTCGGGTCGTGCCCGCACATCGCGGACAGCATGATTGCCGCGTCGCGGACGTCCTTAGTCATCGGACCAGCCTGATCAAGGGACGAAGCGAAGGCGACAATGCCCCAACGCGAACAACGCCCATAGGTCGGCTTGATCCCGGTGATGCCGACGAAGGCGGCAGGCTGTCGGATCGAACCGCCAGTGTCGGTGCCGGTCGCGGCCAGGCAGAGATCGGCCGCCACGGCTGCGGCCGACCCGCCCGAGGAGCCGCCCGGCGTCAGCGCCGCATCGTCGTTGCCGCGCCGCCAGGGGTTCACCGCATTGCCGTAGCACGAGGTCTCGTTCGAGGACCCCATCGCGAATTCGTCCATGTTCAGCTTGCCCAACATCACGGCGCCCGCATCGGCCAGTTGCTGCGACACGGTGGATTCGTATTCCGGCTTGAAGCCTTTCAGGATGTTCGACGCGGCCTGCGAAGGCACGCCTTTGGTGCAGAAGAGATCCTTGATGCCCACGGGAATGCCGCACATCGCCGGCACATCGCCCGCCTTGATCCGCTTGTCGGCCGCCGCCGCGCGGTCTCGCGCGATCTCGGGCGTCTTGTGGACGAAAGCGTTGAGCGCACCGGCCGCGTCGATGGCGGACAAACAGGCCTCGGTCAGTTCTGCCGATGTCACGTCGCCCTTGCGCAGAAGGTTCCGCGCCTCGGCGATCTTCAGTTCGTTCAGCCCGCTCATTCGACCACCTTCGGCACAGCAAAGAACCCTTCCCGCGCATCCGGCGCGTTCGACAGAATCTTTTTCTGGATATTGCCGTCCGTTACTACATCTGCCCGCCGCTTCAGCCGCATCGGCGTGACGGAGGTCATCGGTTCCACACCCGTCACATCCACCTCGTTCAGCTGCTCCATGAACGCCAGCACGGCCGAAAGCTCACCAGCCAGCGCCGGCAGGTCCTCTTCCTTCACGGCGATCCGCGCCAGATGCGCGACCTTCCGCGCGGTGTCGGTGTCGATGGACATGGCTATATCCCCTTAGAATTCTTCCGCACCGTTTAGCCGGGACCAATCCTCGCCGCAAGCCGACCGGAACCTGCGGAACATGGCTGGGATCGCGCCTGGGCAATTATTGATGACGAAATGACTTTCACAGGTTAGCGTTATCCGCAGGGGAATGGCGTATTGGGCGTAGCGGATGCCAATCCGCAGCCGCCGCAATAGGGAGCTAGCGGGGCAATGGCTGTCAAATTTGTTTCGGATGCCTATCGGCGCGCTTGCCTTTGGGTTGCGGCAATTGTCCTGATCGCAACCCCTCTGGCCTCTCAGAGCTTGCCCGACGGTGCCGACTGGCAACTAGTGCCCGAGGCCTCATCTCTAAGTTTTCAGAGCATCAAGAACCAAAGCATCATCGAGAGCAGCAAATTCAAAGTTGTTTCCGGCGCGATCACCCCAGCGGGCCTTGCGACGATCCGGATCAATCTCGATTCGGTCGACACGAATGTTGACCTCCGTGACGTACGCATGCGGTTCCTGCTCTTTGAGACGTTCCAATACCCGGAGGCCATCATTACCGCGGGCATCGACCTTACATCCGTACAGGATATTGCCGTGGTTCGGCGCAAGACGATCTCGCTGCCATATTCGCTGAACCTCCATGGTAATACGAAGGCTGCAGCTGCCGACGTTGTCGTCACGATGCTGTCGGACGACATGATTTCGGTTTCGGCCGCCGCACCGATTGTCGTTGCGACAAATGACTTCGACATGAGCGACGGCATCAAGAAGCTTGAGGAAGCCGCCGGTGTCTCAATCGTGCCGTCTGCCTCCATTAGCTTCGACTTCGTCTTCAGGCAGATCAACGCGCGTGGACCGGGAACAAACCTGAAGAAGCGGGATGATGACGGGCCGGCAAGTGTGGCTGAAGAAAAACAGCCGCAGGCGTCCGCACAACCGAAGCAAGCAACAACGGCGAAGCCGGCCGCCCAGCCCAAGGCGGAGCCTGCAACGCAGGCGCCCCAACCCGCCGCGCCAAGCTCAAACGCGAGCGCCTCACGGTCTTCCATGACCCTTCGCTGCAAGATGGCCCGCTATGGCTCGGTGCCCGCGGGGTCGGTCATCAAGAGACTCGTGCCGCCAAGCCTGACCATTTCTATCAACGGATCGCGTGCCAGCATCAGCGGCGTCACGCAGTCCGCCCAGGTAAGCGACACCGGCGACAGAGTTAAGATCAGATATGTCGGCAGCCTTGGCGACATCGGACCGACGAACGTTTTCATGACGTTCATTCCGAAGACCGGGTTCCTTTCGGTGAACACACGGGCACAGCGTTCCATCCCGTGGGAAGAGGATTTTCCGGAACGGGCCGGCAAGTTCGTCATTTCCGGAAGCTGCAGCCGAGGTTGAGAGCCTCAGCCGCTGTGCAAAGGCAGTGGGCGGCGGTCAGCCGAGCCAAAGGGCAGCCTGACTTTCCATACTGGTCTGACGGCTAGAGGATGCTAACCTCGGGCGAACGGCAACAATGCAGCAAAGGTCAGCAATGAAAATCACCTGGCTCGGCCATTCCAGCTTTCGTATCGAAATCGAACAGGCGGTCCTGCTCGTGGACCCCTGGCTGACCGGGAATCCGATGTTTCCGGCCGAAAGGCGGGCAGAGGCCATTGCCGGGACGACGCATGTTCTTGTGACCCATGGCCACGGTGATCACACCGGCGATACGCTCGCAATCGCCAAGGCGGCTGGCATCCCCGTCGCGGGTATCTACGACCTGATTTCGCATTGGGAAGGTTCCGAGGGCATCAAGGGCATCGGCTTCAACAAAGGCGGCACGGTCGACCTTGGCGGCGCCAAGGTCACAATGGTCAATGCCTGCCATTCGTCGTCGATGCCTGGCAAGGATGGACCCGTCTATGCCGGCCATGAAGCCGGCTACATGATCTCGGGCGAAGGTCACGTGACCTATATCTCGGGCGATACCGCCATAATGGCCGACATGGGCTGGATGGGCGACTATTTCGCCCCCGATATCGGCATACTTTGTGCTGGCGGGCATTTCACGATGGACATGAAGATGGCGGCTTGGGCCGCGAAGACCTATTTCGACTTCAAGACGGTCATCCCCTGTCACTACCGGACCTTCCCGCTGCTCGAGCAGAACGCGGAGACGCTCCGCGCCGGCTTGCCCGGCGTGGACGTTATCGAGCCCGAGATCCTTGTGCCGATCGCAGTATGAGCGAACCCGCGAGGCGGCGCTCTGCCGCCCCGCGAGCAATGCCCGGTCACAGCCGGATATCCCAGTGCCGTGGCGTGGGCGGTTCCCATTTCAGGCCGATGTCGCGGCGAAGGCGTTCAGGCAACGCCTCCGCGGAAATGCGGGCATGCCTGTGCCCCCGGCGCGACAGCGCGACGGCCAGGGCCGCGATGACGCGGAGGGATCCGTGGCGGTCGAGCAGTTCGCGCAGATCGGTGGCGAGAAACCGGCGTCGGTCGGAATCGAGTTGCAGTATCATTTCAGTCTCCATGTCTGTCGCCAATACGCGCGACAGTGGTTGGCGGATGTGGTTGAATCGGGTGAGACAAGGACGGAATTGCCCCGGGTCACACGCCTGATCGAAGGTTCAGATTTTGAAGAGTTCGGCCGTCAGGGGCCGGAAGGAACCGGTGTCAGCAGCGGTTCGCGCTGGGGCCGGTCATTCCAGACAGGGCAAGCCTTACCGCGGCCGGGCGCAGTGCATTGACATCATGTGACATGTAGCGCCCTCCTCTCTGGTGTTGCGGGTGGCGGCACATTAGCCAGAAATGCGCCAATACAAAGTGCGGAATTGTATCGCCGCCGTCAGGCCGATTGTATGTGTCCCATGCGACACAACGCCACGCTCAGGCTGTAGCCGAGCCCCATTCAAGCCACTGCACATCCGCTTCGGGCAGGAGTTCGCGAACCCGCCGGCGATAGCGGTCGACTTCCTCCGCCGACAGGTACTTTTCCCACTTGTTGTTGGTCCCGCTCGCAAAAAACGACGAAGCGTCGTCAAGCACGGATTTCTGCTCTGTCACGGCAACACGAGCGTTCTGCTTCATCGTGTCAAACCGCGAGCCTTCGACAACCTCATCGATGAAGGACTCCGGATGATGACAGCCGATAATTTCCGCGATCCGCTGCACCTGCGCCTTCGGATCGCGCTTCAGATCGGCGTAGTGGACGAGATGCACATTGGGCAGATGGGCCCAGCGCCGGAACGACAGATAGTGCCCCGTGATCGAATCGAGTGTCATGTCGTCATTGCCGCCATCTTTCGACCGGTCATCGAGAAACATCCGGAACCCTTCCGAGATGTCCTCGGGAAAGCGATCGTTCATCAGATCGACATTCATGGAAAGCGCAAAAAGGCGCATTGAGAAATGTACGTCCAGAGGATGCCGGTAAACGGCAAAATACGTGCAATCGGGATTGTAGGTGATCCCGTCAAACGGGGTATGCGACTTGATGCAGCGCCGAAAGGTCTGTGCGGTCAGTCGTGCTGCGCGGTCGTCAACATCGCGAAATCCGCAATCCACCCAAAGGGAGATTTCGTCGAGCACCTTGTCCATGCCGATCTTGCCGTGAATGAGCATCAGGATGATGGCCTGGGTCCAGGTCGTTCCGCATTTGGGCGGTGTGACCACCAGCACATCATCCGACCTGAGCGCGAACCTGTCCCAAATCGTCGAATTGGTGATACGGCCCTGATAGACTGTCGTCCGGCCCGGCAAGCCTGAATTCATCGTTCTGTCCCCCCGGGGCAGAAGGCTAAGCGCCAGACGCGCTCCGGCCAAGACTTAATCGGTCCGGCGCATCGCGAAGAAGTCTTTCAAAAGCCGCCCAGCCTCGTCCGCGCCGATCCCGTCATAGACCTCCGGGACATGATGGCATTGCGGATGGGAAAAGACCCGTGCGCCATGGGCGACACCGCCCGATTTGGGGTCTTCGGCCGCATAGTAGACACGCGCGATCCTTGCCGAGGCAATCGCGGCCGCGCACATCGGGCAGGGTTCGAGCGTGACGTAGATATCGTGACCAGGCAGCCGCTCGGAGCCAGCGGCACGGCAGGCCGCGCGGATCGCCAGAATCTCCGCATGCGCGGTGGGGTCCGCGTCTTCGCGTGTCCGGTTTCCGGCCGTGGCCACGATGCGGCCGTCGGGGCCCACGATAACCGCGCCGACAGGCACCTCGCCCCGTTCGGCGGCTGCCCGCGCCTCGTCCAACGCGCGGTCCATATGGCTGCGAAACCCGATCATGACACTCTCATGCCCCTCGCGTGGCGTTCACGCAAGTGCTTCCCCCGGTGGCGGATTGTGTATAGAGGAGGCGCTTCAAAGCCACTGCCGGGAACCGACCCATGAGCGACGAGAATTCCAAAGGTGAACGCATCGCCAAGGCCATGGCCCGCGCAGGCGTTGCCTCGCGCCGGGATGCGGAAAAGATGATCCTCGACGGCCGTGTGGCGGTCAACGGCACAAAAGTCGCAAGCCCGGCACTGGACGTTCTGCCATCGGACAAGATTACCCTTGATGGCAAGCCCATAGACGCCCCCCAACCGGCGCGGCTGTGGCTCTATTACAAACCCGTGGGCCTCGTGACATCGGCGAAGGACGAAAAGGGCCGCCAGACCGTCTTCGACACGATGCCTGAAGGGATGCCGCGGGTGATGAGCGTGGGGCGGCTGGACCTGACCTCGGAAGGTCTCCTGCTTCTCACCAATGACGGCGAATTGAAACGGAAGCTTGAGCTTCCGACAACCGGCTGGCTCCGCAAATATCGCGTCCGCGTCAACGGTCGCCCGAACGACGCGACCTTCGATCCCTTGCGCCGGGGCGTCACCATTGAGGGTGAGGACTTCCAGCCGATGGAGATCACGCTCGACAAGCAGCAGGGCGCGAATGCCTGGCTGACGGTGGGCCTGCGCGAGGGCAAGAACCGCGAGATTCGCCGCGCGATGGCCGAGGTCGGGCTGACAGTTAACCGGCTGATCCGGGTCAGCTACGGCCCGTTCCGGCTGAACACGATGAAGCCGGGCCATGTCGTCGAGGTGAAGCAACGGGTGTTGCGCGACCAACTCGGGCGTGATCCGGCCGAAACCGCCAGTGAAGCCGGGCAGCGTGACCGTGGCGGCCCCGCCCGAAAGGGGCCGCGCAGCCCGCGACCGGATGCTGGCCGCGATGCGAAGGCCGCGCCCCGGCGGTCCGAGGCACCACAAGATCGCAAGCCCCGTGCGGGCAGCCGCGCCTTCGAGAAGGGTCGTGAGGGGGCCGGGGATCGTTCAGAAGCCGGCCGCAGGCCCGACCGGCCGCCGCGCACGAAGGCAGCGGATGCGCCGGGCTTCCGGCATGGTACGGACGGTCGGCCCGAACGCAAACCCCGGACCAAGGGCGCGCCTGATCGGGACCGGAACGCCGGGCGCAACGACGCCCGGCCATCCGCCCGGTCCGACGGGCCGAGACCGGCGCGGCCGGCAGGCGCATCCAAGTCGGGCGCATTCGCATCGCGGGAGGGTCGCGCGGCGGGGCCCGCGCGCGACGGCGAAAAGCCTGCACGGCAGGGGTCGCGAAACTACGGGTCGGCCGGGCGCGCGACAGAGGGCGGCGACAATCGACGGTCGGGTACCACCTCTGACCGACCGCGATTTGCCAAGGACCGCAAGGCTGGCGAGGGCGACAAATCGGCGTCCAAGGGCGGCGACCGGCGCGGCCGGCCGGACCAGGACCGGCGCGGCAGCGCGCAGGACCACGACCGGAACCGGCGCGACGGTGACCCCAAGAAAAAGCCGTTCAGCGGCCCGCCCCGCCGCGATCCGAAGGATGGTCCGGCCTCTCCCCGAAAGCCGAAAGGCAAGAAATAGCCGGCTGACGCCGCGTCAGCCATGGCTTGGCCAACCGATCGGCCCGGAAATCACAAAACCGGGGCTTGGCCGGAACGGCCAGTCGTGCCAGTCTCGGCTGATGGTGAGGGAGCAGTGATGTCGGAAACCGGTCTGCAGCGCATCGCGTTTCTTCTCTTGCTGGCCCTGACGGTCTATGTCGCCGCGATGGGAGGCGGCTGATGGCGGAACGCTTTGGCGGAAAATACAGCCCCGGGTCAACGGCCGGACGGCCCAGCGAGGCTGCATCAGGGCACCCGCGCAACAAGAGCCGCGCCGTCTGGCTTTTCGTCGCTGCCCTGCCCTTCGCGATCAAGGCATTCTGGCAACCAGCCGAAGGGCTTGTCCAGCATCTGGCGGCCTTCGCGCTGCTGACACTCGCCGCCTGGCTGACCCGCGAAGGCCTTCGCGCCGAACATGCCTATGACAGCCGCAAGGTGGCGCGACGACCGGCGTTCCCCCGCAAGCTCTCGGCAACGTTTCTGACCGGCTTGGGGCTCGGCCTTGGCACGGTGGCCGGAGGCGGGTCCCCTTGGGTCGGCGCGATGCTGGGCCTGACAGGCGCGGCCCTTCATTTCATCGCCTTCGGGCCCGATCCGATGCGCGACAAGGGAATACAGAACATTGACCCCTTCCAGCAGGATCGCGTCGCGCGCGTCATTGTCGAAGGCGAGGCCTATCTTGCGGCCATGAAGGCCGCCGCAGAACGCACGGGCGAGCGCCAGATCACCCAGCGGGTCGAGCGTTTTCTGGAACAGGCGCGAAGGCTTTTCCGCACGGTCGAGGAAGACCCACGCGACCTGACGGCGGCGCGCCGCTACCTCGGCGTCTACCTGATGGGCGCAAGGGATGCAGCGATCAAATTTGCCGATATCTGGGCGCAGAACCGCAACGCCGAGGCCCGCGCGGACTTCGAAGCCCTTCTCGGCGATCTCGAATCGAATTTCGCGGCCAAGACCGCGCTTCTCCTGGCCGACGACAAGGACGACCTAGATGTTGAAATCGGCGTTCTCCGCGACCGGCTGAAGCGGGAGGGTCTTGTACATGACGATTGATATTCCGACCAGAACGGGAGAGTGAAGATGACACAGTCCATCAGGGAAAAAGCATCGCAGTCGATGGCGGCCGTCGAAGAGATTGCGGCCGTCGTACTGGCCGAACCGGGTGGCGAGATCGTACCCCTGGCCAAGGCCGACGCCCCAGTGGCCGAGGCGATCCGCAAGCGCATCGCTGAAATCGACCTCACAGATACCGGTTCCATCGTCAATTTCGGCTCAGCCGCACAAGGCGAATTGCAGCAGATCAGCCAGTCGATGCTTGACGATGTGCGCAACAAGGATGTCGGACCGGCGGGCGACAGCCTGCGCGATATCGTTACCACCATCCGCGGTTTTTCGGTTTCCGAACTCGACGTGCGGCGGAAACTGTCCTGGTGGGAAAAGCTCTTGGGCCGCACGGCGCCCTTCGCCAACTTCCTCGCCCGGTTCGAAAAGGTTCAGGGCCAGATCGACAAGATCACCGACGACCTTCTTGGTCACGAACACAAGCTTCTCAAGGACATCAAGTCGCTCGACATCCTCTATGACAAGACGCTCGGGTTCTATGATGAACTGGCGCTCTATATCGCGGCGGGCGAGGAAAAGATCAGGCTGATCGACGCCGAGGACATTCCCGCGAAAGAGGCCGCCGTCGCCGCCGCGCCAGAATCCGACAAGGTGATGGCCGCACAGGAACTGCGCGACCTTCGCGCCGCGCGCGACGATCTGGAACGCCGGGTGCACGACCTGAAGCTGACGCGGCAGGTGACCATGCAATCCTTGCCGTCGATCCGGCTTGTCCAGGAAAACGACAAGAGCCTCGTGACAAAGATCAACTCCACGCTGGTCAATACCGTGCCGCTTTGGGAAACCCAGCTTGCACAGGCCGTCACCATCCAGCGCTCGGCCGAGGCCGCGACGGCGGTGCGCGATGCCAACGACCTGACGAATGAGCTTCTGACCGCGAATGCCAAGAACCTGCGGCAGGCGAATGAAATCGTGCGGACGGAAATGGAACGCGGCGTCTTCGACATCGAGGCCGTCAAGACCGCGAATGCGGAATTGATCGGAACGATCGAGGACAGCCTCAGGATCGCCGACGAAGGCAAGCGCAAGCGCGCCGCCGCCGAGGTGGAACTGACCAAGATGGAGGCGGAACTGCGCGAGACACTGGCGGCCGCGCGATCACGGCGCAGCGGAACCGGCGATACAATCGGGACCAGTGCCTGATCGCCTAACATGCTGATTTCCGGAAATTCTCTTCGGTTCCCCGCCTGGCTGATCCTTTCGGCAACCCTGTCGGGCTGCACGGGCGGACCGGGCGGGACGCTGCCATTCTGGAAATCCGCGCCGCCGCCAAAGGCGGAAGGAAGCGCGAGCCCGGCTTCGGCCGAAACCCAGATCGCCCGCGCCTACTATCAGCGGGTGGAGGCGAACTACCTCGCCCAAGGATTGCTGAGAACCGACGGCGGCGGTGTCGATACGCCTTTTGGCGCGCGGGAGCTGGCGGAAAACTTCCTCAGAATCGTCTTCTTCAACGAGTTTTCGGATGAGGCAGGCCGGCTTGTCGCCTCATCCGCGCCGAACCGGCTTCACCGCTGGCAGGAACCGGTGCGCATTGCCGTTGAATTCGGCCCGACCGTGCCCGACGACCAGCGCCTGTCGGACCTGACGCAGATCACTGATTATGTCGCGCGCCTGTCGCGGCTGAGCGGGCATCCGATGCGCGTCACCGACAATGCGCCGAACCATACAGTCCTTATTCAAAACATCGACGAGCGTCAGGATGCGGCGCGGCGCATCCTGGAAATCGCTCCGGATACGGGTGCGGGCGCTCTGCGTTCGGTGACGGCGATGAAGCCTGACATCTACTGCACCGTCTTTGCATTCACGCCCGGCGACAGCGCGATCTACGATCGCGCCGTGACAATCATCCGGGCCGAGTTGCCCGACACATTGCGGCTGGCCTGCATTCACGAAGAACTGGCCCAAAGCCTTGGCCTCGTCGATGACAGCCCCAAGGCCAGGCCCTCGATCTTCAACGACAACCAGGAATTCGCATTGCTGACCAAGCAGGATGAACTGATGTTGAAGATGCTTTACGATCCGCGCCTGACGCCCGGCATGACGCTGCGTGAGGCACGGCCGATCGTTGAAGGCATCGCCAGAGAACTGATCGGCGGCGAAAGCTGACACGCATAGCAGGAGGTTTTAATGGGTATTCTCGATTTTCTGACCGGCGAATTCATCGACGTCATCCACTGGACCGACGACAGCCGCGACACGATGGTCTGGCGCTTCGAGCGCGAGGATCACGAAATCAAGTACGGTGCGAAACTCACCGTGCGCGAAGGGCAGGCCGCCGTCTTTGTCCATGAAGGCCAGATCGCCGATGTGTTCACCCCGGGTCTCTACATGCTTGAGACCAACAACATGCCGATCCTGACGACGCTGAACCACTGGGATCACGGGTTCAGATCGCCCTTCAAATCGGAAATCTACTTCGTCAGCACAACGCGCTTCACCGATCAGAAATGGGGTACCAAGAACCCGATCATCGCACGCGATCCGGAATTCGGGCCGGTGCGGCTGCGCGCCTATGGCACTTATGTCATGCGGGTCAGCGACCCCGCGAAATTCATGTCGGAAATCGTCGGCACGGACGGGGAGTTCACGGCAGACGAAATCAGCTACCAGATCCGCAACATCATCGTGCAGGAGTTTTCACGCGTGATCGCCGGGTCGGGTATTCCCGTGCTCGACATGGCATCGAATACGGGCGATCTCGGCAAGTTGGTGGCAGGCGCGATCAGCCCGGCCATCGCCGCCTACGGGCTCAGCATTCCCGAATTCTACATCGAAAACATTTCGCTGCCCGAAGCCGTGGAGGCCGCGCTCGACAAGCGCACGTCGATGGGCATCGTCGGCGATCTCGGCCGGTTCATGCAATATTCGGCGGCCGAGGCGATGGCACGGGGCGATGGCACCGCGGGCGCCGCGATCGGGGCGGGCATGGGCGCGGGCATCGGCATGTCGATGGGCGCGCAGATGCTGCCGCAGGCCGGGCCTTGGGGCGCGGCACCGCAGCAACCCCCTGCCCCGCCGCCGCCACCGGTCGAAAAGGTCTGGCACATCGCCGAGGCGGGGGCCGCCAAGGGCCCTTACGGACGCGGGCATCTGGGCCGTCTGGCCGGTGAGGGCGCATTCACCCGCGACACGCTCGTCTGGTCGCCCGGCCAGGACGGGTGGAAACCCGCTGGCGACATCGCCGAACTTGCGCAACTCTTCACCGTGCTGCCACCGCCCCCTCCGGCAGCATAGCACCGGCACATGCAGGTCGCTGCCGAAGAACACCGGTTTCCCTGCACCCAGTGCGGCGCCGATCTGAGGTTCGCGCCGGGCGACAATGCGCTTGTCTGCGATCACTGCGGCTATCGCGAAACGGTGGGCGAAACCACCCGCCGCCATCAGCCCATTCCAGAGCTTGACTTTCGCCGCGCCGTGGAGGCCCGCCTGCCCGAGGCGGAGATCGAAACGGCCCGCTTCTCCCGCTGCCCCAACTGCGGGGCGGAGGTGGAGTTCGATCCGGCCGTGCATGCGGCGGAATGCCCCTTTTGCGCGACGCCGGTCGTCGCCGACACGGGCGAAACGCGCCATATCAAGCCACGCGGGCTCGCGCCTTTCGTGCTGACCGAGGCGGAAGCGCGCGATGCACTGTCACGATGGCTCGGTTCGCTCTGGTTTGCGCCGTCCGGGCTTGTCGATTACGCCCGAAAGGGACGCCGGATGCAGGGCGTTTACGTTCCCTTCTGGACATTCGACGCTGACACAAGATCGCATTACACCGGCCAGCGCGGCACCATCTACTACGAACCGCAGACCGTCACCGTTCGCGACCAGCAGGGCCGGTCCAGACGGGAAACGCGGCAGGTCCAGAAAATTCGCTGGCACCCCGTCGCGGGTCGCGTCGCGCGCTTTTTCGACGATGTCCTCGTCCTCGCGGCGCGATCGTTGCCGAAGGCGCATACCGATGCGCTGATGCCCTGGGATCTGACGCGGCTGGAACCCTATCGCCCGGAGTTTCTGGCCGGGTTCCGGGCCGAAGGCTACACGGTTCCGCTGGAAGACGGCATGACCGAGGCGCGCGCCTACATGGACAGGATGATCGAAAGGGACGTGCGTTTCGACATCGGCGGCGACCGTCAGCAGATCAGCGCCATCGAAACGGCCGTTTCAGACGTGACCTTCAAGCACATATTGCTGCCGGTCTGGACTGCCGCCTACAAGTTCCGCGGCCGGAGCTTCCGCTTTGTCGTCAACGGTCAAACCGGCAAGGTGAAGGGTGACCGTCCGTGGTCGCCCTTCAAGATCATCATTGCCGTGATACTCGCCGCCTTGCTTGCCGTTGCGGCTGCCTATTTCTCCGAAATGCAGCGATAACGGGGTCAGGCCTTACCGATGGGTACGCGCCGCGTCTTTGACGCTGCCTCGGGCGCAAGCCGCTGCACAACGAGTGTCAGAATACCGTCCTTCAGGTCGGCAGAGATCTTGGCTGCATCCGCATCCGCCGGCAGGCGGAAGCTGCGACTGAAGGCTCCGTACTGACGCTCGCTGAAATACCAGGTTTCGCCCCTTTCCTCCCTGCTATCCTTCTTCTCGCCTTTGACGGTAACCGTCCCGTCATCGACCGTGATCTCGATGTCCTTCTCGTTTACGCCCGGCAGCTCGACAGCAATGCGGTAGACCTTGTCGTCGGACGAGGCCTCGGATGCCGGGGTAAGCCAGTCGGCGACCCGTGCGCCAAGATGCCTCAGCGGCTCATAGAATGACGGCCAGAATGACGACGCGCTTGATTTCTCAACCATGACAACCTCCTGTTCATAGCCAACGACCCCATTCTAGGACCCGCCACGCCAAATGCTTTGACGTACGTCAACACTTGTCCGGCTTCTTCCGTTGAAGCAGGCGCGAAGCTCGGATATGGGGATGGTGTTTACGCTAACAGGAGGTAGCGATGATCCTGAGCTGCGGTGAGGCGCTGATCGACATGCTGCCGCGCAGGAGCGAGGCCGGCGAGGGGGCCTTCGCGCCCTATCCCGGCGGGGCGGTTTTCAACACGGCAATCGCGCTTGGACGGCTCGGCGCGCCATCAGGTTTTCTTTCGGGCCTCTCGACTGACCTTTTCGGCACCATTCTTACCCGGTCGCTTGCGGCATCGCAGGTCGACACGCGCCTCGCGATCCGTTCGGACAAACCGACGACGCTCGCCTTCGTCACGCTGACAAACGGGCAGGCAAGCTATGCCTTCTACGACGAAAACACGGCCGGACGGATGATCACGGCCGATGATCTTCCGTCCCTGCCCGTCTCTGTCCAGGCGCTTTTCTTCGGTGGTATCAGTCTGGTCGTCGAACCCTGCGGCGCGACCTATCAGACACTGATGGAACGCGAGGCCGGGTCAGGCCGCGTGATGATGATCGACCCGAATGTGCGGCCCTCCTTCATCCGGGACGAGACGGCCTATCGCGCCCGGATCGACAGGATGCTGGCGCGCGCCGATATCGTGAAGCTGTCGGATGAAGACTTGCATTGGCTCGCCGGGCCGGGACCGCTTCCCGATCTCGCCAAGGGCATCCTTGCGCGTGGACCGAAGGCGGTCTTTGTCACTGAAGGCGCGAAGGGGGCGCATGCATTTACTGCGAGGAGGGAGCGGTTCGTGGCAGGCCGCCCGGTCACCGTCGCCGATACGGTGGGTGCCGGAGACACGTTCAACGCCGGCATCCTCGCCGCCCTGCATTCGGCGGGACAGCTGGACAAGGCGGCCGTCGCTGACCTGTCAGCCGCAACGCTCGACGCGGCCTTGACGCTTGGTTGCAGGGCCGCCGCGGTAACGGTTTCACGCCCCGGGGCCAACCCGCCCTGGGCCGGGGAGTTGATGTAATGCGCGCGCTCATCCAGCGTGTCAGCCAGGCCCGCGTCACGGTCGAGGGTCGCGTGACAGGCGAAATCGGGCCCGGCCTGATGATCCTCGTCTGCGCGATGCAGGGCGATACCGAGGCGAAGGCCGATCAGCTGGCCGCCAAGATCGCGAAGCTCCGCATCTTCAGGGATGCCGAGGGCAAGATGAACCTTTCCGTTCTTGACAGCGGCGGGTCGGCCCTTGTCGTCAGCCAGTTTACCCTCGCCGCCGATACCTCGCGCGGCAATCGCCCCGGCTTTTCGACCGCCGCGCCGCCTGCCGAGGGTGAACGGCTTTACAACTACTTTTCCGACAGGCTGCGCGATCTGGGAATTGCCGTGGCCAACGGCGAGTTTGGCGCGGACATGGATGTCAGCCTCGTAAACCAGGGTCCCGTGACGATCTGGATGGAAAGCTGAACCTCAGCAACCCGCCGAAACGTCGAGCACCCAACGCGGCCCGCCCCCCTGGCCCGGCGCGGGCTCAGCCAGACCGATGCCCATGACCGTCATGTTTCGCATCAGCAGAATCTGCCGGTGCGGCGGCGACTCGATCCATTGCTGCAAAGTCCGTTTGGGCGAAGAATAGCCCATGGCGATCGTCTCGCCGGTTTTGCGCGTCCGGCAACCCGCGCGCTTCATGCGCGCTTTCGCGCCGCCCTTTCCATCATGGGAAAACCTTCCGGTCGCGACCATGTCGCAGGCATGGCCCTGCGCGGCCGCCACAAGCGGTGGTGCGATTTTCAACGGCGCTGCTCCGTTGCGGCTTCGATAGGTGTTGATCAGCCGGGCCAGTTCCGGGATGGCCGCCTTGGCAGATGCCGGCGCCGCACAGCCAGCCGCCGACGCTGGCGCGGTTGAGATAAGCGCCAGCAGGGCGGCTGTGGTCAGTACTTTCATTCCGGCGACCCTTTCGCTTCAGCCCCGATGCCCGGACATCGCGCTATCCCTGCGGCGTCATCGAACTGCGCTGGCGCGCCCTTTCGAGCCCAAGGTGACGCTCCCGCAGAATGATAAGTATTCCGGCCCCGACCACAAGAGATGCGCCGGCAAGCATGACAAGTGTCGGTTCCTCGCCGAACACCGTATAGCCGACGATCAGCGCAAGCAGCATCGAGGCATATTCGAAAGGGGCGATGACCGAGGCATCGGCATGGCGATAGGACGAGGTCAAGAATATCTGCCCCAGCCCGCCAAGCAAACCGGCCGAGATGAGCGTTGCCGCTGTCATGGGATCAGGCCAGACCCAGCCGAAGGGCAATGTCACGAGGGACAGTAGTGCTGCGTTGAGTGAAAAGTAAAAGACGATGGCCGTCGTCGTCTCCGTCCGCACCAGCCGGCGCACGAAAACCTGCGCAAGCGCAGCAAAGACCGCGCCGACGAGAACCACGACAGCACCAAGCGTTTCGCTTGCGCTGCTGCCCGCTCCGCCGAAAGCGGTAAGTCGCGGCGACAGGATGATCAGGACACCGGCCATGCCGAGCGCGACCGTGAAGATGCGAAAGGCGCGTACTTCCTCGCCAAGAAACATCGCGGCGAAAACGACGGTCAGAAGCGGCGAGGCATAGCCGATGGCCGTCACCTCCGGCAACGGCAGAAGGCCGAGGCCGGCAAAGCCGAAACCCATGGCCGCAGTCCCGACCACGGCCCGCCAGAGATGGCCGAGAGGGTTCTTCGTGGCCAGTCCCGTCCGCAAGCCGCGCGTCACGGCCAGCCAGACAACGATCACCGGCACAGCAAAGGCCGACCGGAAAAACACCGCCTCGCCCGGCGGGACGGTATCCCGCGATGCCTTGATCAGGCTCGACATCGCCACAAAGATGACGACGGAGAGAAGTTTCAGGAGAATGCCGCGCAGCGGGTTCATGTCGTCAGGCCTTTCGCGCAACAGAAAGGCGCGGAAGCGGAGTGGATACAAGTCGAAAACCACGGCCGATGACACCGGGTCGCGGCTGGAAGGATCACTCCGGCTTCACCTTCATCGCTGTCTTGCCGGCAAAGGCCGCAAGACGCCCGCGCGCGGCATCCTGGGTGTTGACGATGCCCGCCACGACCGCTTCTGCATAGGCTGCGTCGAGAGCGGACATGTTCTGCATATGGCTGACGGCCGAGCAGATCGCAAAGTTCGACAGCGGCGGGTTCTGCGCCGCCGCCCGGGCGAGTTCCATCGCCTTGGCCTCACTGTCGTCAACCAGATATTGGCAAAGACCGATATCGACGGCTTCCTGCCCTTTGTAGATACGGCCGGTCAGCATCATGTCGATCATGCGGGCCTTGCCGACGAGGTCTGCCACCCGGATCGTGGCGCCGCCGCCTGTGAAAAGCCCCCGCTGGCCCTCCGGCAGCGCAAAATAGGTTGTGGGATCGGCCACGCGGATATGCGCCGCCGACGCAAGTTCTAGTCCGCCGCCGACGACCGCACCTTTCAGCGCCGCGATGATCGGGACACCGGAATATTCCATCTTGTTGAAGGCCTCGTGCCAGCGCAGGCAGAGATGCATGAAATCCGCCGCGTTCCGGTTCGCGTGGAGATGTTCGACAAGGTCCAGCCCGGCGCAGAAATGTTCGCCTTCCGCTCGCAGGATGACGGCGCGGATGCCGGAACGCGGCAGCGCCGCGAAAAATGCAACAAGCTCCTCGATCGTCGCGGCGTCGAGCGCGTTCCGCTTGGCCGGGCGCGCAAGCGTCAGGGTCGCGATCCCCTCCGGGTCGACCGCGAGGTTGAGATTTTCAAATGCCATATCCTCTGGCTGCTTCATGTCGCGCCTTGCCACCTGTCCATTTGCCGTGACCTTGGATGAGGCCACCGTGATGCGCCACCTTGCCCAATGCGCTGGCGACTGTGACGCTGCGTCAGATTGACGAAACGGTATAGGATCGCGAACACTCGCGCGCTGGCGTAACGGCGGAAGGGCAAATTGGCTAAGTAAACTTACCAAATCCTGTTTTTTCTTGTCGTAATGCCACCGCTCTTGTATTGCCAGAAGATAATAACCGGCCGCGGGTGCAATCGGGGCCACTGACAGCAAGCAGTTCGCTACGTCAATCTATGGGAGGAAACATGACAAATACCGTAAACCGCAGGAAATTCCTGCGCGGATCCGCCGTCGCCGCGGCCGCCACACTGGCCGCACCGTCGATAGCGCGCGCCGAACCGACCGTCCTGAAAATGCAGGCGGCCTGGGGCGGCGGCATTTTCCTGGAAAACGCGCAATCCTACGTGAACCGGGTTCATGCAATGGCTGGCGACGCGCTGAAGATCGACCTTCTGGCGGTGGACTCGGTCGTCAAGACCAGCCAGATGCAGGACGCCGTCCACCGTGGCGTGCTCGACGCTGCGCACTACGTGCCCGCCTACTGGTACTCGAAATCGAAGACCGCATCGCTTTTCGGCACCGGCCCCTGTTTTGGCTGGTCGAGCCAGGAAGTGCTCGGCTGGGTCAACTACGGCGGCGGTCAGGAGCTCTTTGACGAGCTGATGGCATCGCTCGGGCTGAACATCGTTTCCTTCTTCAACTCGCCCATGCCCGCCCAGCCGCTTGGCTGGTTCAAGGAACAGATCACCAATGTCGGCCAGATGAACGGGCTGAAGTACCGGACCGTCGGCCTAGCGGCCGATGTTCTTCTGGAAATGGGCATGTCGGTCGTGCAGCTTCCGGGCGGCGAAATCCAGCCGGCAATGAAGTCCGGCCTGATCGACGCGGCCGAGTTCAACAACCCGACATCGGACCGCGACTTCGGCATGCAGGACGTGTCGAAATTCTACCATCTTGCCTCGTTCCACCAGAGCCAGGAATTCTTCGAAATCACCTTCAACAAGGCCAAGTACGATGCATTGTCCGACGAGTTGAAGGCGATCCTTCGCTACGCGTCGGAAGCGGAGAACTCCAACTTCTACTGGAACAACACGAAGCGCTATGCCGACGACCTGAACAAGCTGCGCGACGAACAGGGCGTGAATGTGTTCCGTACCCCTGATGACGTCATGGCGGCCCAGCTCGACGCCTGGGACATCGTGGTCGACAGGATTTCCGCCGAGGATCCGTTCTTTGCGAAGGTCATCGACTCCCAGAAAGCCTATGCGAAGAACGTCATGGGCTACCTGAACCTGAACCAGCCCGACTACAAGCTGGCCTTCAACCACTATTTCGGCTGATCGACACAGTCAGCGAAGATGACCCGGGGCCGCCATGCCGGCCCCGGGTCTGAATGTCAGATATCCGGGGGTGACAGGCATGACCGCGATCGTGCATGCAATCGAAGGTCTCAATATCTGGGTCGGGCGCGCCTTTGGCTGGTGCATCCTGATCCTGACGCTCTCGGTTTCGTACGAGGTTTTCGTCCGCTATGTGCTGAACGCACCGACCGTCTGGTCCTTCGACATGATGGTGCAGATGTACGGCGCGCTTTTTCTGATGTCCGGCCCCTATGCGCTGGCACAGGACGGCCATGTGCGCGCGGATGTTCTTTACCGCCTGTTTCCGGTCCGCTGGCAGGCCAGGGTCGATTTCGTCCTCTATTTCGTTTTCTTCTTTCCCGGGGTCATGGCGCTTTTCTGGTATGGCTGGGAAATCGCGGCCGACAGCTGGCGCTACAAGGAAGTCAGTTGGAACAGCCCCGCCCGCATCCAGATCTATTTCTTCAAGACGCTCATACCGGTCGCCGGCGGCCTTCTGCTTCTGCAGGGCTTTGCGGAACTGGTGCGTTGCATCATGGCGATGCGCAGCGGCAAATGGCTGCCACGGCTCGACGATGTGCGCGAAACCGAGGACATGCTGATGCACATGGACGAACTCAAGACGCCGCTGGTCAGTTCCAAAGCGCCGTAAACCCGACCAAGACGCCACCCCCGGAAAGAGACACCGATGACAAATCCCGAAGTCGCCATCCTGCAGCTTTGCCTGTTCATCGGGCTTGTCATGCTGGGATTTCCGATCGCCTTCACCCTTCTCGCCATGGGCGTCGCCTTTGGCTATTACGCCTACTACACGGTCCCGCCTGAAACCTTTTCGGACATTTTCAACAACAATATCTTCTACCTCCTGAACCAGAACACCTATTCGGTGATGGAGAACGATACGCTCGTCGCGATCCCGCTGTTCCTCTTCATGGGTTATGTCGTCGAACGCGCCAATATCGTCGACCGGCTCTTCTTTTCGCTCTACATGGCCGCGCGGAACCTGCCCGGCGCGCTGGCCATCGCAGCACTTCTGACCTGCGCGGTATTCTCGACCGCCTCCGGCATCGTCGGCGCGGTGGTGACGCTGATGGGTCTTCTGGCCTTTCCGGCGATGTCGAGCGCGAATTACAACAAGAGCTTCGCGTCCGGCGTCATCTGTGCCGGCGGAACGCTCGGCATCCTCATCCCGCCGTCGATCATGCTGATTGTCTACGCCGCCATCGCAGAGCTTTCGCCGCTCAGGCTCTATGCGGCGGCGGTCTTTCCCGGTCTTATGTTGGCGGGACTCTACATCGTCTATGTGATCGTGCGCGTCAAAATCAATCCGGGACTCGCGCCGAAACCGAACCTGGCCGACATACCGCCGCGGCGCAAAATCTACCTCGACCTGCTCGTATCCTTCGTCCCCCTGACCGTGCTGATCATGCTGGTCCTTGGCTCGATTCTCGGCGGGCTTGCCACCCCTGCCGAGGCGGCGGCGATGGGTGCGCTCGGTGGTCTGGTTCTGGCCGCGCTCTATCGTTCGCTGACTTGGGAGAAGCTGAAGGAAAGCGTCTTTCTCACCGCCAAGGCGACGGCAATGGTGTGCTGGCTCTTTGTCGGGTCATGGACCTTCGCGTCGGTCTTCTCCTACCTCGGCGGGCATGACGTGGTGGAGGCCTGGTTCCTTGGCATGAACCTAAATGCCTGGCAGTTCCTCATCCTCGCGCAGATCGTCATCTTCCTGCTTGGCTGGCCGCTCGAATGGTCTGAAATCCTGATCATCTTCGTGCCGATCTTCCTGCCGCTTCTCGACACTTTCGGCGTCAACCCCTACTTCTTCGCGATGCTCGTTGCGCTGAACCTTCAGACCTCGTTCCTGACCCCACCGATGGCGATGTCCGCCTATTATCTCAAGGGCGTCCTGAAGAAGCAGATCGAGTTGATGGAGATTTTCCGGGGCATCATGCCTTATCTCGCCATCGTTATCTTCTCGATGTTGCTGATGTACCGCTTCCCTGGCATCGCGCTTTGGCTGCCGGATTATCTCTTCGGCGAATACATCCCGTGAAACTGGCACCAAACAGCCTAACGGCGACAGAGGCCGCAAGGAAAATTCGCGAAGGGCTTATCGGGTCGGTCGATCTGGTGAAGTCCTGCCTGACCCGTATCGCCGAAACCGAGCCGACATTGCAGGCCTGGGCGCATCTCGATGCCGATGCGGCGCTTGCCCAGGCCGCGGAATGTGACAGCCGTCGGCGCGGGGGCTATGCGCTCGGCCCGCTTCACGGCGTCCCTGTGGGTCTGAAAGACATCATCGACACGCGCGACATGCCGACCGTACGGGGCAGCCCTGTGTTCTCCTGCCGGCAGCCAGAGGCCGATGCCGCGCTTGTCGACCGGTTGCGCGAGGCAGGCGCCGTCATCATGGGCAAGACGGTGACTACCGAGTTTGCCTTCGTCCATGCCGGCGCGACCCGAAACCCGCACAACCCGGCGCATTCACCTGGCGGATCATCCAGCGGCTCTGCCGCGGCGGTCGCGGCATTCAACGTGCCCCTCGCCATCGGCACCCAGACCAACGGTTCGGTGATCCGACCGGCGTCGTTTTGCGGCACATACGGCTTCAAACCCACCCGTGGTACGATTTCGCGGCGCGGCGTTCTGCAAACCTCCGTCTCGCTCGATCAGGTCGGCTGCTTTGCCCGCAGCCTTGCCGATGTCGCGCTCTTGACGGATGCCATCGGCAGCTATGACCCTGCCGATCCGGCGTCCTTCGCCCATGCCCGTCCAGCCATAGCCGAAGGCGCGTCGGCAGAGGTTCCGGTCGAACCCAATCTTCTGTGGTTCGACATGCCCTATCACGACCGGCTGCAGACAGATGCGGCAGAGGGGCTTGCCGCGATTACCGAAATGCTCGGCGGCCGCGTGCAGAAAATGACGCCGGCACCGCAGCTGAGCGATCTGGTCGCGGTTCAGGCCACCATCCATGAATATGAAATTTGCCAGCATCTCGGCGCGGTGTTCGACGCGCATTGGGACATGATCAGCGCGTCACTGCAGCCGATCATTAGGCGCGGGCGGACCATATCGGCGGCGCAGTACGAAGATGCGCTTGCCGTCAAGGCATCGGCCGAGGTCTTCTTTGCCGACCTCTTTACCGAGTTTGACGCGGTCATCGCACCCAGCGCAGCGGGCGAAGCGCCGCTTTTCGGCCCTGCAACGGGTGACCCGATCTTCTGCACCGTCTGGACATTGGCCGGGCTTCCCGCCGTTACATTGCCGCTGCTTGTCGGTGAAACCGGCCTGCCCATCGGTGTGCAGGTGATCGGCGCGCGCGAGCGGGACGACCGCTTGCTGCGAACCGCGAATTGGATAGAACATCAGATAGAGGCTGCTGCCTGAAAGGAGGCCGAAGATGTCATATGTCGTCAAACTCGTCGCCGGACTTGCCGGTACCGCGCTTTTCATGACCTTCATCATCGGGTTGTCACACAGCATCTCGACCGGTTTTGCAGGGTTCTGGGGCGGTTTTCCTTTCATGGTGATCGCGATTTTTGTGCTTTGCCTTGCGGCCTACGACTATTGGGACAACTGCATCCGCAGGAAATGAACGATGGCCGATCGCCCGACTTTGTGGATTTCCCGGCGCGTGTCTGACGCCACTGTCTTGCGGGCGCGGCGCGACTACGACGTGATCTTGAACGAGGCTGACGGGCTTTCGACCGCCGACGACATCGTCGCGATGAGCGCGAAGGTCGACGCCATTCTACCCTGCCATTCGGAGGTTTTTTCGGCTGCCGTGGCGGCGCGGCTGGACCCGCGACTGAGGATTATCGCCAACCATTCGGTCGGCGTCGATCATTGCGACCTGCCCGCGCTGAAGGCGCGCGGCATCGCCGTCACGAATACGCCTGACGTTTTGTCCGACGCGACCGCCGAAATTGCCATGTTGCTCATGATCGGCGCCGCGCGACGTGCGGTCGAAGGCGACACGCTGGTCCGGACCGGCAAATGGGACCGGTGGAGTCCGTCCTTCATGGTCGGCAAACAGGTCAGCGGCGCACGGCTCGGGATTGTCGGGATGGGCCGGGTCGGACGCGCCTTTGCCCGCAAGGCGCGCGGCTTCGACATGGACGTCCACTATTTCAATCGCCGCCGACTACCGCCGGAACTGGAACAGGGCGCGACTTTTCACGACTGTCTCGACAGCCTGCTGCCCGTCGCAGATTTCCTGTCGCTGCATTGCCCGGCCACGCCCGACACGACCGGCCTGATGTCGGCGGACCGTTTCGCGATGCTTCCTGCCGGTGCGGTTGTCGTCAACACCGCACGCGGGGCGCTGGTGGATGAAGGCGCGCTGATCGACGCTTTGGAACGCGGGCATGTCGCGGCGGCGGGCCTTGACTGTTTCGTGACCGAACCCGGCGGCAATCCCGCATTTGCGCGGTTTCAGAACGTCTTCATGTTGCCCCATATCGGCAGCGCTACGGTCGCGACGCGCGATGCGATGGGGTTCAGGGCGCTCGACAACCTTGACGCCTTCTTCGCCGGCAAGACCCCGAAAGACCTGCTTTAGTCGAAATCGTCGCCAGAGGTCGCGGCGGCCTTGACTGCTTTCCCCACATGTTCTTCCCGAGGCTTTGGACGGATCGGGATTTCTTTCAACAACCCGCCGACACCCATCGCGGCGATGTCCTCTTCCGTTACCGCTAGCCCACATGCCAAACGCTCTAGCACCCAATCGGCCCCGTTCAGGGCAGGCGACCGGGCGCATCCGGGCAGGCCGATGACCGGCTTTCCTCCCGCCAGCGTTCCATGAAAAAGGAGGTTTCCGGGATCGACCGGCATGCCAAACCTTGCAACGGTTCCGCCGGCCTGGCGAACCGCCTCGGGTGCGGTATCGCGGATATCCGATGTGGCGGCCGCGGTCAGGATAAGCGCCATCTCACCCTTCAGCTGGCTGAGTGCCCCGGCTATCGTGGCGACATCGTGCGCCACGGTCACGACCTCGGCCAGAGACATGCCGAGCGCCTTCAGTCGCGCGGCCACCGCGGCCCTGCCCTTTTCGGCGAGCTTGTCGGCCACGCCATCAGCCGTCGTCAGGATGAGACCGGCCGAGCCCAGCTGCACGGGCCGCACGCGGATTGCGGACGCCCCGGTATGGGCGGCGGTGTCAAGGGCAGCTCGAGAAACACCATAGGCGATGATCTTGACCGTTCCGACCAGCGTGCCCGGCGTCACCCGCGTGAAGGGATGAAGCGTCGCGAAGGTCAGGGAGGGGTCGACCCGGTTCAGCCCGTGCAGGCGGTCGATATCCATCTCGACGATGCCGGGCAGAGACGCATTCAGATTGACCCGCCCGGCATGGGGCGCAGTCAGGCTGATACCAGCGGCCGCGGGATCGGGAACAAGCGCCCGGGCCAACCGAAGCGCGGCGGCGTCTTCACCGATATCGTCCGGTCCAAGGCGCCCGACGGTGACTGTCTTTCGCCCCGCCGCAGTCAACGTGGCAACGTCGTCGGCTGTCAGAACCCTGCCCTTGGCGATCTTGCGGCCCCTGACAGTGACCGAATGCGCGAGGATCGCACCTTCCGCCAAGGCCACGGCGACAGACCCGAATTCCATCACCCGCGCCTCAGCGCCTGTGTCACCTCGGCCATGATCGAGACGGCGATCTCGGCGGGCGACTTCGCCCCGATATCCAGCCCGACCGGGGCGTGGATACGGGCAATCTCCGCTTCGGAATATCCGGCCTCTACCAGCCGGGCCAACCGCTTGGCATGGGTGCGGGTCGACCCTAAGCATCCGAGGTAGAATACATCCGACCGAAGCGCCGCCCGGATCGCCGGGTCATCAAGTTTTGCGTCATGCGTCAGCGTCACCACCGCCGTCCGGTGGTCAAGCCTGGCGGCGGCCATCGCCTCGTCGGGCCAGTCGTGGCTGATCGTCTCTCCGGGAAACCGCGCGGCGGAGCCGAACGCCTCGCGCGGGTCGATGAGGAGCGGATCATACCCGCAGCTTCGCGCCATGGCGACGAGAGGCTGGGCGATATGCACGGCGCCGACGACGATCATCCGCAGGGGCGGATTATGGACCGCGACGAAAAGATCGCCGTCCACGCCGGACCGGTCCGACAGGAACCGCTCCTCGTGCCCTTCCCCCCGCGCGACCAGTGCCCGTCGCCATGTCTTCAGATCGACGGAATAGGCGACAGCGCGCCGTTCAGCCCGAGCCGCAACAAGCGCGCCGAGCAGGTCGGCGGGCAGGGCTTCGCCAACCGGCTCGACCAGCACCCGGATCGTGCCGCCGCAGGCAAGCCCGACGGCGAACGCCTCATCATCGCTGACACCAAATGTCAGGAGCCGCGGCTGGCCATCGGCGATCGCCGCCATCGCCTCTTCCACCACGGCGCCTTCGACACAGCCGCCGGATACCGAACCGCGCATCTCGGCTTCACCGGATATCGCAAGCTGGCTGCCCGCCGGGCGTGGGGCCGAACCCCAGGTTTCAACCACGGTGGCCAGCGCAGCACCTCGTCCGGCGTCGTACCAGCCGAACGCAGCCTCGGGAATGTCATCATGCGCGGTCATGGCCGATCCTTTCCCGCCCAATATGCCGATGGAAAGGAACACCCGCCAGAGCCATTGCGACGTTTTGAAAGCGCTCGGCGGGCCGCACCGGGCCCTGTGAGCGTGGAAAGGGTGATTGGACCGGACCCTGCAGTTGGGCTATCACAGGATCAGTGAGGGACCCGTCAGATGGGCCGCCGCCCAGCGCGGCAATCGCCGGAGGCGTGATGGCCGGACCGAGAACGAAGCAAGGGATGATCGCGCGGCGGCTGTTTCGGGCGGCAGCAGTCTTCTTGATGTTTGGGGCGGCACCGCTTGCGGCACAGGAATTCTTCACGCTGAAAGGACATGGCGGGCCGATCAAGGGCATCGCCACGGCGGCAGACGGCGGCATTCTGACAGCGAGTTTCGACAACTCTGTCGGTCTCTGGCACGACGGCACCCCCCGCTGGTTCGAAGGGCATCTGGCGGCGGTCAACGCCGTCACCTTTCTGGCCGACGGCCTGATTGCATCCGCCGGCGACGATTTTTCCGTCCGGATCTGGGAAACCGGGACCGGCACGTCCCGCGAACTCGGCCGGCATGAGGGCAAGGTCATACGGCTTGCCGCTTCTCCTGACGGACGACGGCTTGCCTCGGCCAGCTGGGACGGGACCGCGCGCATATGGACCATCGACGGTTCCCAACCGCCACTGGCCCTCGCCGGGCACAAAAGCAACGTCAACGATGTGGCTTTTTCGGCCGACGGAACCCGGCTTTTCACCGCATCTTCCGACGGAACCATCCGGGAATGGGACACAACGACCGGCGAAACACTCCGGACGCTTGTCCATCATGGCTTTGGCGTAAATACGTTGACGCTGGATGAGACCGCCGGCTGGCTGGCCTATGGCGCCGTCGACGGCGGCACACGCATCATCGCGCTTGCCGATGTAGTGGTCATCGGCGATTTCACGCTGGACCGCAGGCCGATACTCGCGCTTGCCTATCACGCTGGTGCGGCACGGCTCGCCGTCGGCGATGCACATGGCTACATCATGATGCTCGACACCCGGGACTGGAAGATCGCCGAAGATTTCCGCGCAACCTTGTCCGGCCCGATCTGGGCGCTCGCCTTTTCGCCGGACGGCCAGAACATTCATGCCGGGGGCCTCGACAATGCGATGTACAGCTGGCCCATCGGCGATCTTGCCGACCCGGCCCGCATGGCTGACACCGAACGCGACTTTCTGACCCCGCCATCCGAGATGTCGAACGGCGAACGCCAGTTCCGCCGCAAATGCGCCATCTGCCACGCGCTCGGTCCCGATGGCGGTCGTCGAGCCGGGCCGACCTTCCATGGTCTATTCGGACGCCCGGCCGGTAGTGTCGCCGGATATCACTATTCCGATACCCTGCAGAATTCCGACATTGTCTGGAACGAGTCCACGATCGACCAGCTTTTCGAGGAAGGTCCTGACGGCTTCATACCCGGGTCGAAGATGCCGATGCAGCGGATTGTCGCGCCGGCCGACCGGGCCGATCTGATAGACTATCTGAAGCAGGCAACAGGCGGATAGGCGCCAGCGACGGCTGCGTCAAAAGATCAGGTCCGCCGCCTTTCGCGTCTTCATGACCCTGAGCGCATTCGGTAGATCGTTTTCGTCCGCCCGCGCCTCGGCCGCCGCCGCATCCAGCCCGTGGCGTCGCCATCTTCGGACCAGACGTTTGCGCAACTCCGCCACAGGCACATCGAGAAAAAACGAAATATCCCATAGCGCCGCCAATTGGTTCCAGGGGTCCTCGTCGAAGAGAAGGTAGTTCCCCTCGACGACGACGAACCGGCAATCCGCCGGTACCTTGTCGGCGTCAGGCAGAACTCGGTCCGCCGCACGGTCGAAGAGGGGTACGGTCATGTCACGGCCCGATTTCAGGCCCCGGACCAGTGCCACGAACCCGGCCGCGTCGAAGGTTTCCGGCGCCCCCTTTCGCGCCAAAAGACCCGTCTCCGACAGTCGTTCGTTGTCGAGGTGAAAACCGTCCATGGGCACGACCGTGGCCGTATGCCCCAGGGCGACCAGCCGGCGCGCCACCTTTTCGGCCAGCCAGGATTTGCCCCCGGCCGGCGGCCCCGCGATGGCGATGAGCTTTCTTCCTTCCGGCAGGGCCAGGATATGGCGAACCGCGCGGCCGACGGCCGTCATTCCGGCAACCGGCCAAGAAATGGTTCGAGCATCCGGTAACAGGCTGTCATGGCCTGCTTAGCCGACATGAGATCCGGCGCGATGCAGTTTTCCACCCATAGCCCGTCGATCAACGAAATGATCAGCACCGCCAGATGTTCGGCATCGACCGTGCGGCCCTTGGCGGCGGCTGTCCGCTCAACAGCGGCGGCAATACCACGGCGGTAGTCAGCATAACTTTTCCGATGCTGGCGTCCGAGCGTCGGATTGGTGGCAATCTCACCCCAAAGCGCCAGCCAGATCGTGATGTTCTTCCGGTTGAAGACGTCGGGGTGGAATTCCGCCTCGATAACATCGACAACGCTTGGCGGGCCGCCCGGCCGCTGAAAGACAGCAAGGCTGCGCCCGTACATGGTGGCGTAGATGGCCGCCAGCAACCCATCTTTCGATTTGAAGTGATGCGTAATCAGCCCGCGCGACACACCGGCCTCGCGGCAGATATTGTCGATGGTGAAGCCGAGAATGCCGCCTCGCGCCAGACAGGCGAGCCCGGCCTCGATCAGCATCGCACCACGTTGTTCGCTCGTGTAGCGGCGGTATTTCGGTCGGTATTCGGTAGTCGCAGGCATATGCCGGGGCCTTTCCGGAACGCGCGGCGCGAAGGCGATGACCCCCGCGCCACGCAATCGTGTCAGGCACTTTTAAACATCACCGGGTTCGGATGACCATCCGCAAGGATCACCGGGACAAGGTTTTCGTCGTGGATCGCGAAATAGGGTTCGAACGCGATGAAGACAAAACCACCCGACGCCTCCATCAGGTCCTCCATGCGGTTGAACATTTCCTTGCGCTTGGCGTCATCGCTTTCCAGTTGCACCTTATGGAACAGCTCCTCGTATTCCTTGCTGTCAAAGAACGACCAGTTATAGACGCCGATCTGGTCGGGCATGAACCAGACGAGGTTTTCCGTCGGCTCGATGCCGCCGGCAAAACTCATCAGCACAAGCTCGATCGATTTGTAGCCATCACCCGCAGTCTTGTCGCCGACCGACCAGTAGGCCGCATCTTCCGTCGGCTGGATTTCGACGCTGATGCCCGCCTCGCCAAGGCTCGCCTGAATGATCTGGGCGATCGTCTGCGACGTGCTGTCGGTCTGCGCGATGAGCGTCAGGCTCAGATCGCTCGCCCCGGCCTCGGCCAGAAGCTCGCGGGCCTTGTCGAGGTCGCGGGTCTGGATGATGTTGCCCGACCTTGCGAAGGGGCCAGGCGCGACAACGCCTGTTCCGCGCGGGACGGCATTGTCATAGGCGCCCGCCAACACGGCATCGCTGTCGTAGGCGTACTGGATGGCCTGGCGCACCCTCGGGTCGCGCAGGGGTTCGGCATTCATGTTCACCGTCAGCCAAGTATAGCGGGTGGATGGCGATTCGATCAGCTTGGCGCCTGCGGGCATGGAGGCGCGCACCTGCCGAAGGGCGTTGGCGGCAAGGCGCGTGAAGTCATAGGCGTCTGCCTCATAGGCCAGAAGTGCGGCCTGATCGTCGGCGACGATGTGAAATTCGATGGTCGCGAAATCCGGCTTTTCGCCCGTCCAGTCGGGATTTGATTTCAGGACGATCTTCTGGTTCTGCTCCCAACTGTCGAACAGGTAGGGCCCGCACTGGGCCGGCATTTCCGTCGTGAAGCTGCCACCAGCCGCCTCGACCGCCGCCTTGCAGACGATATGGCCGCCGTAATAGGGCAGCGCGATGATCTCGAAAGGTTTGAACGGCTGCTTGAGGTGGATGATGCCGTTACGTGCATCGACCACCTCGACATGGTCGAGATGTTCGAACTGATAGGCCCAGGCCGAATCCGATCCCGCGATGCGTTCGAACGAGAACTTCACATCCTCGGTCGTGACAGGGCCAAAGTCACCCGTCCATTTGAGGCCGTCACGCAGCGTGAAGGCGATCTTCGTCGGCTCGATCCATTCCATCTTTTCTGCCGCCCAAAGCGACATCGGGCTGCCATCGCGCATGTCGCCCACGCGAACGAGCGTGACAAGGCAGCAGCGCGGGATGATGTCATCGAGTTCGCCAATGATCCCATAGGGATCAAGCACCTGGAAATCAGCGCCGACGCGGATGCGCAAGGTGTCGCCATCCGCCGCCCAGGCCAGTTTCGGGCCGATCATCAGCCCGGTCAACGTCGCGCCGGCCGCTGTCAACAGACCGCGCCGATCGGTTCTCCATTCCATTGTCAGTCCTCCTTGCTGGGTTTCTTCTTGGGTCCGTCCGGGCCAGCGAAATGGCACCGGACGAGACGGTTGGTTTCGATCTCTTCAAGGCCCGGCCGTTCCTTGCGGCACCGGTCTTGCGCGAAAGGGCATCGGGTGTGGAATTCGCAGCCTTGCGGTCGCCGCAGGACGCTGGGGATCTCGCCTTTGATCGCAAGATCGGCCCGGCGCTTTCGCGGATCAGGCTGCGGTTCGGACGCGATCAGATTCTGCGTGTAGGGATGCAGGGGCCGGGCGAAGACCGCGCGCGTCGGGCCGACCTCGATCAGGCGGCCGAGATAGAGGATCGCGATGCGGTCGGTCACGTGGCGGATGACCGAGAGGTTGTGGCTGATCACAAGGAAACTGAGGCCGAGACGGGTCTTCAGGTCCGCCATCAGGTTCAGGATTTCACCCTGAACCGAGACATCGAGCCCTGCTGTCGGTTCATCGGCGACGACGAGCGACGGGTTGAGCGCCAGCGCGCGGGCGACGCATACCCGCCGCGCCTGCCCACCCGACAATTCATGCGGATATCGTGATGCCATCGCCGCAGGCAGGCCGACGCTTTCCAACATTTCACCAGCGCGTCTTGTCGGGTTTTCGACCCGTTCGCCGTGAATGATCAGCGGTTCCGTCAGTAGCGAAGCGATCCGCATCCGCGGGCTCAGCGACGCGACAGGATCCTGAAACATCATGGCCGTCGCCCGGCGCAATCTGGCAAAGGACTGGGCACTGCCGAGCGGCGCGCCGTCGAAGACAAGGCTCCCGCCCGAAATCGGCTGCAAGCCGAGAAGCGCCTTGGCGAGCGTGGTCTTGCCCGATCCGCTTTCGCCAACGAGGCCCAGCGTCTCGCCCGCACCAATCGACAGCGTGACGTCTTGGAGAATGTCGATCCGCGAACCGAGCGATGGCAGCAGGCTGCCGACCAGACCTCCGGCCGGCAGGCTGACATCGAGGCCGGTCATCTGCATAAGCGCGGTCATGGCCGCACCTCGTGACAAAGCGCCGCCTGTGTCGCGGAAAGCCGGACATAGGGTGGCGGAGCCGCCCGGCAACGCGCCGTCGCAATCGTGCATCTGTCGGCAAAGCTGCACCCGGCCGGCGGGTCGGTCAGGTCCGGCAACCGGCCCGGGATGGTCGGCAGCGATGCCGCCTGCCCCTCGATATGGGCCGGATCGCAGGCGATCAGCGCGGCGGTATAGGGATGGCGGGGCCGGTGATAGATGTCGTCGACCAGACCCTCCTCCACCACTTGCCCGGCATACATGACATAGACCCGGTCGCAGAGCTCACCGATCACACCCAGATGATGGGTGACGATGACGATGGCGCCCTGATAGTCCTGCCGGAGTTCCCGCAAGAGATG
Source organism: Paracoccaceae bacterium (assembly GCA_041397105.1). GTDB lineage: Bacteria > Pseudomonadota > Alphaproteobacteria > Rhodobacterales > Rhodobacteraceae > Albidovulum. The sequence continues at coordinate 580,931 of JAWKXJ010000003.1, read as the reverse complement.
GATGATCTGCGCTTCCATCGTGACGTCGAGCGCCGTCGTAGGTTCGTCCGCGACAAGAACGGCCGGCGTCATCAGAAGCGCCGCGGCAATTGCCGCGCGCTGGCGCATACCGCCGGACATTTCATGCGGAAAGCGGCGCATCGTGACGGCGGCATCGGCGATCCCGACACGGGCCAGCATGGCCTCGGCCTGCCGCCGCTTGTCGCTGCGGGACAGTGTGCCGCGGTGGTGTTGAAAATCGGTCAGCTGGTCGCCGATCGTGACGACAGGGTTGAAGGCGGTCATCGGGTCCTGAAACACGACGGCGATGTCCTGCCCTCTCAGGCGGCGCCGTTCCGCTTCGGTGAGCGACAGGATGTCGGCGCCCTTGCAGCGCACCGCCCCCGACGTCACCTCGGCATTGGCGCCGATCAGCCCGATCAGCGCGGTCACGAGCGTGGATTTGCCGCAGCCGCTTTCGCCAACGATACCGATCACCTCGCCGGGATCGGCCCTCAGGCTGACCTCCCTGAGCGCGCGAACTGCGCCTTTGGCGCTGCGGAACTGCAGCGACAGCGCCTCCACCGACAGCAGGGCGCCGCTCATCTCGGCACCCGCAGTTGCAGCGTCGGGTCCAGTGCATCGCGCAGCCCTTCGCCAAGAAAGGTGAAGCCGATGGTGGACAGAACCAGCGGTATCCCGGCGGCGATGACCATCGTCGGCGCGAAACGCAGCGAGGTATAGCCGTCGTAGAGAATGTTGCCCCAGGAGGGCGTCGGCGGCTTGACCCCGAGGTTCAGGTAGCTCAGGCCGGCCTCCAGCATGATGACCACCGGAATGTCCATGCTGAGAACGATAACGAGCGGCCCGACAACGTTCGGCAGAAGATGGCGCAGGATGATCCGCGCCGGCGACGCACCGATGGTCCGTTCCGCCAGAACGAAATCGCTGCCCTTGAGGCTCAAGGTCTGCGCGCGGATCAGCCGCGCATAGCCCGGGATCGACACGATGAGGATGACGAGGATCAGCGTTTGGGTACCGGGGCCGAGGACCGTGATGACCGCGAGCGCGAAAAGGATCATCGGCAGCGAGCTGAGCGAATCGAAGACAAGCACCAGCACCGCATCGAGCCAGCGCGGCCCGAAACCCGCGATGAGGCCGAGGATGAGGCCGCATATCCCCGCGAGTCCCGTCGCCGTCAGGGCTATCCCCAGAGCGGTGCGGGAGCCGTAGATGATCCGCGACAGCGTATCGCGGCCCAACTGGTCTGTTCCCGCCCAATGGACCCAGCTGGGCGACTGAAACTTGTTGACGACATCAATCTTGATCGGGTCGTAGGGGGCCAATAGCGGGGCAAACAACGCCATCAGGACGAAGGCCGAAACCAGCACCAATCCGGCAAGCCCCATCGGATCACCCAAAAGGGCGCCAAGGGCGGTCCGTGAACGGGCCTCAGCTGCGAAGCGCATCGCGCACCCTCGGATCGAGCCGCGCGATCAGAAGATCGGCGCAGGTGACGACGAAAAGGTAGAAGGCTGTCATGAAAAGAACTGTGCCCATCACCACCGGATAGTTCCGCTTTTGCACGGCAGCGGTGATCAACGTGCCAATCCCGGGCCGGGAAAAGACCGATTCCACGAAAACCGCGCTCGACAGGATTGAGCCGAGCCCGACCGCCAGAATGGCTATCGTCGGAATGATCGCGATGCGCAGGGCGTAGCGAAGAACGACAATTCGTTCAGGCAGGCCAAAGGCACGGACGGTGCGGATGTGATTGGCGCCCATCACCTCCAGCATCGAGGCGCGCACGAGCCGCGCGAGGTAGCCAACCCATGTGATGCCAATGGAAAAGGCCGGCAGAAGGATCGCGAGAAACTGGCTTTTCAGATCGCCCGGCTCGCCCGCGCCGATTGCCGGCAGCCAGCCGAGCCAGACCGCAAAGACAAGGAGCGAATAAAGCGCGATGACGAAGGACGGTACCGAGATCATGCTGACTGACAGAACGCCAAGCAGCCGGTCGATGAAGGTGCCGCGATAGACGACGGCGACTACGCCAAGCCCGATCCCCGCGACAAGCGCCCAGCCGAGCGCCACCAGCCCGAGAAGGAGTGTCTTTGGAAAGACCTCCAGAATGACGTCAAGCACCGGCCGCTTGGACCAGACATCAAAACCGAGATTGCCGGTCAACGCATTGCGAAAGAAACTCCAGACCTGCACCAACACTGGCTGGTCCAGCCCCATGCGTTCGATCAGAAGTGCCTTCAACTCCGGCGTCGCGCGGGGGCCGAGCGCGACGGACGCCGGATCGCCCGGCACCAGAAACACCATCGCATACATGCCGAGCATCACGACGACGAGGATCAGCATCGCCAGAAGCACACGTTTGATGGCGTAGATCAGCATCGGCGGCTAGCGCCCCTGCTCCGGTGGGTCAGACCATGTCACGCGGGATCCTTTCGTGCCAGTGGCGCGCGAATACCTCTTTGCCGTCTTCGGTCAGGACGATGTTCATCTTGATGATGAAGTTGGTCGCGTCGCAGGCCATGCTGCCCCAGCTATGATGGGTAATCACCGCATCGGGCCGGCGGATTTCGATCTTGTACTCGGTCGACATGCTGGCAGAGAGCGGGTCGCCGTCAATCACCTCATGGCGGACAAACCCTTCGCACCGATGCGTCTGGGCGATGTCGGTCATCTCGGTTTCATAGGTCCAGCGCGGGAAATCCACCGCCATCCGGCCAGAGAGAAGGTCGCGGGTGACGCGCCGGGGGTGGCCTTCGGGGACGGGATGCTTGATTGCCGGGGCCGGCGGGGCCGAAACCGGCGGATCAAAGGCCCGTAGGTCCGCGTCCGCCGGGTTCTCGGGCCGGACCGGCAAGTCCAGCCAGCATTTGCCACAGGCCAGGGTCAAGGTGGCGAGTTCCGGCGAGGGCCATGCGATCGGGAAATAGGTGGTCGATAGCGATACCGCGATACGATGCCCGGCCGGAAACGCGTGGGCGATGTCGTCGAGTTCGACCTCGGCATCGTATTCCGCCCCCGGTTCCAACGCCGTAGGAAACTCATGACTGTCGCGGTGGGTCAGGTTGAGAAGGCCAAGCGTGACACGTGTGGATCGGCCATCGGGCGCGACATCGTTCAGGCGAACGGCAACAAGTGCCTGTGGTTTGTCGGATGAAAACCGGATGCGCACCTTTGGGGCGCCAAGTATCTCCAGCTGTTCGGTCAAGGGCGGCGTCACGAAGACCAGCGACCCGCCATCGTCTTCCCGCTGATCGCCGGGCCAGTCGGCATCGTCGCCATAACGGCCAACCTCACCTGACCCCAGACCAACCCAGAGCGGCGAGCAGATCGCGGCGGGGGCGGGTGCCGAAGCCCTCGCCGCTAGGGCGCCACCATGGTTCAGGTAAAGCCGCCGGGTCTCGATCCGGGGCGAAGGCCATTCGGCCTCGCCTACCCAACGGCCGTCGCGATGGTGATAGCAGGTCTGCGGCGGCACATTTTCCTGCATCCAGACCCGCAGCATCGGCTCGTTCATGATGCCGGTGTCGCGGCCCTTCAGCCAGTGGTCGAGCCAGCGCAACACCTCCTGCAGCCAGCCGATCGCCGGTCCGACCGTAACGTCGTAAGGGTAGGAATGCGCCCAGGGTCCGATCAGCCCCCGGCGCGGCGACTTGAGCCCCGCCAGAAGCCGCGGCACGGCCTCGGAGTAGTTGTCAGCCCAGCCGCTGACGGCATAGACCGGAACCTTGATTGCCGAAAAATCCTCGCAGACCGATCCCTGCTTCCAGAACCCGTCGCGGCGCTGATGCTTCATCCATTCGATGATCCAGGGCGTGTTCTGCTGCATCCGCGCCTGCCACATCGCGCGCCAGCTGTCACCGACAATCACCGGATCGGGCGGCAGGTCGTTATGCGCCACCATGGTCGAGGACCAGTCGAAATGGTCTTTCGACAGGCAACCGCCGACCCAGTGGATATCCGTCGCATACCGGTCGTCGGTTGAACCCACGGTGATGATCGTCTTCAGCGCCGATGGCTGTCTGGCGGCGATCTGCAGCCCGTTGAACCCGCCCCAGGAGATGCCGATCATCGCGACCTGGCCATCGCACCAGTCCTGCGCCGCGATCCACCCGATGGCATCGCAACCGTCGATCTGTTCCTGAACCGTATATTCGTCCTCGATCAGCCCTTCGCTGTCGCCCGTGCCGCGGATATCCAGCCGGATACAGGCATAGCCATGGCCGGCGATGAAGGCGTGCATCTGGTCATCCCGGCGACGGGTCCCGTCCCGTTTGCGGTATGGCAGGTATTCGAGCAGCGCCGGAACCGGCGTATCTTCGGCGGTTTCGGGCAACCACATCCGGGCTGCGAGTCGCGTGCCATCCGGCAAAGGCACGAAGATACTCTCGATGACTTTGATCTTGAACGGAAATTCCCGCTGGATTGTCACCGCGACTCTCCCATCTTGTTGAACGATCATACAACTGCAGTTTTTAAGATGGCAATGGCCTTTTCATCCGTCCATTCTCGAAAGCGCGACGATTGACCGCTGGCCGGTCGCCGTGCTACTGAACGATCATTCAACAAAGGACAGGCCATGCCCCGCAACCCGCGTTACGATGTGTTGTTCGAGCCTGTTCGGATCGGACCGAAGACCGCGAAGAACCGGTTCTTTCAGGTCCCCCATGCCTCCGGCATGACCAATGCCGCCCCGCATGTCCGCGCGGCGTTCCGAGGCATGAAGGCCGAAGGCGGATGGGCCGTCGTCTGTACAGGTGCCTGTTCCGTCGATCCGAGTTCGGATGACAGTCCCTTCCCGTTTGCAACGATGTGGGACGAGGCCGACGTGCGGTCACATGCGGTGATGACTGAGGCGGCACATGCGCACGGCGCACTTGCCGGGATCGAACTTTGGCACGGTGGTGCGGCCGCAGTAAACCGCACGTCGCGCATGGCGGCACTGTCACCTTCCGGGGTGCCATGGATGGCGACGCATGTCGGCTTCATGTCGGCGGCGCGCCCGAAGGTCATGGACAACGGCGATATCCGCGATCTGATCCGCTGGCATGCCGATGCTGCGGTCATGGCCGAACGCGCGGGTTTCGATATTCTCTACGTCTATGCCGGCATGGGCTATCTGCCCTATCAGTTCCTGCTGTCCGACTACAACAAACGCACCGATGCCTATGGCGGCTCTGTCCCGAACCGGGTGCGGCTGGTCGCCGAGTTGATCGACGCCGTGCGGGAAGCCACACATGGCCGCTGCGCGGTCGCCCTGCGCATTTCGATGCAGGAATTGCGTGCGCGCACCTCCGATGTCGCGGAATCGGAGGCGCATGAGGTTATCGGCCTCCTGAAGGACGCACCCGATCTTTTCGACGTGAAGATGGATTACAGCGCCTATGACTGCTCGCCTTCCCGGTTTTCGGGCGAAGGCAGCCACGAGCCGGTGATTAGCTTCATGAAGACCATTACCGACAAGCCGGTCGTCGGCGTCGGCCGCTTCACCTCGCCCGACACGATGGTCGGCCAGATCAGGCGCGGCGTCCTCGATCTGATCGGCGGGGCGCGACCCTCCATTGCCGATCCGTTCCTGCCCAGGAAGATCGACGAGGGCCGGGAAGACGACATTCGCGAATGCATCGGCTGCAACATCTGTATTTCGAGCTGGCATGACGGCGTCTGGGTCCGTTGCACACAGAACCCGACTGCGGGCGAGGAGTGGCGGCGCGGCTGGCACCCGGAGGTCGTCACACGCGACAGCGGCGATACCGCGCTTGTCGTCGGCGGCGGCCCGGCGGGGCTGGAAGCTGCCTTGACGCTCGCGCGACGCGGGATGACCGTCTCGCTGGCCGAGGCCAAGCGGGATTTCGGTGGCCGGCTCTTGTTCGAAGCCGGTCTTCCCGGGCTGGCCGCATGGAACCGTGTCGCTGACTACCGGCTCGGACAGCTCCGCAAGATGCCCAATGTCTCCCTTTTCGCGGAAAGCGAGCTGACCGCTCACGACGTGCACGAATTCGGCGCCGACCATGTCGTTGTAGCGACCGGAGCGCACTGGATGACGAATCTTTGTGGTGCGAACGAATTGCCGACCGCCGCGGCAGATGGCCCGCGCGTCTTTACGCCGGACGATCTGGCAGCCGGGGTCGCCATCGAAGGACCGGTCGCGGTCTTCGATTTCGACAACTATTACATGGGCACGGCTGTGGCCGAGGCGCTCGCCATCGCAGGCCACGATGTCACCTATATCACAACCGCTGGCGCCGCCGGTGCCTGGAGCTTCATGACCAACGAACAACCGGGCATGCATCAGGCGCTAAGGGCACGTGGCATCGCCCTCAGGACGCTGGAAATTGTGACCGGCTTTGACGGTCAAACGGTTTCACTCGAACAGATATTTTCCGGCGAGACGCGCCGGATCGCCGCCCGTTCCCTGATGATCGTCGGGCAACGCGCTGGCGGCTCGGCGCTCTACGATGCACTTGTCGAGGCCGGTTCGGGCGGATCAACGATCAGGTCGCTGCACCTGACCGGCGACGCGAACGCCCCCGGCGCGCTGGCTCACGCTGTCTATCAGGGGCACAAGACCGCCCGCGCCGTCGGCCTTGCCGTTGCCGCGCCGGTCCGCCGCGACGCGCCGTTTTCGCTCCGTGACAAGGACGGCAGCACCAGCCAGCGGGCCGCGGAATGAGCCGGCGCGATCAGCGTCGCCGGGTCAGTCGCGGGGCCAGCCAGCCGGCTTTCCGCCAGGCCCAGCGCCGTTATGCGCCTATCGAGGTCATCAGCGAAGATCAGGTCGAGGCAATCCATCAGGCCGCGCTGAGGGTCCTGGCCGAGATCGGCATGAAGGTTCTGAGCGCACCGGCCCGCGACCTCTACCGCCGGGCAGGCGCCACGGTCGAAGGAGACATGGTACGCCTCGACCCCGCGCTTGTCCGCGAACGCCTCGTCACGGTGCCCGACACATTTACCCTGGAGGCCAGAAATCCTGCCCACGCGCTGCGGGTGGGCGGGCAAGACGTCATCTACGCCTCGGTCGGCGGGCCTGCCTATGTGATGGACAACGACAAGGGCCGGCGCGACGGCACCTTTGCCGAAATGTGCGACTACCTGAAACTGGTGCAGTCGCTCAACGTCCTGCATCAGGAAGGGGGCGGCCCCTTTGAACCGCTCGATCTTCCGGCCACGACCCGCCATCTCGACATCTACAGGGCCCAGATCGGGCTTCTCGACAAGAACTGGCAGACCCAGACCCTTGGCCATGCCCGGACCATGGACGGGATCGAGATGGCCGCGATCGCCCTTGGTACCACGCCCGACGGGCTGAAGGATCGACCGACGCTTCTCGGGATCATCAACACCAATTCGCCCCTGCAACTCGACCTGCCCATGTCTGAAGGCCTGATCGCCATGGCGGAATACGGGCAGGTTCTGGCGATCACACCTTTCACGCTCGCCGGTGCGATGGCGCCGGTGACGCTTGCCGGGGCGCTCGTCCAGCAACATGCGGAGGCACTTGCCGGCATCGTCCTGACCCAGATCGTGCGGCCCGGTGTGCCGGTCATGTATGGCGGCTTCACCTCGAATGTCGACATGCGATCCGGCGCGCCGGCCTTCGGGACGCCGGAATACACCAAAGCCGCGCAGGTGTCGGGCCAGCTTGCCCGCCATATCGGCGTGCCGTTCCGGTCATCGAATGTCACCGCGGCGAACGAGGTCGATTTTCAGGCGGCCTATGAAAGCCAGATGGCGATCTGGGGTGCGCTCATGGGCGGGGCGCATCTTCTCAACCATGCCGCGGGCTGGATGCATGGCGGCCTGACAGCCAGTTTCGAAAAGCTCATCCTTGACGCCGAGATGCTGCAGATGATGGACGCCTATTTCGAACCCTTGCAGATTGACGACGCATCGCTCGCGTTCGACGCGATCCGGGAGGTCGGGCCAGCAGGACATTTCTTCGGCGCGACCCACACGATGTCGCGCTATGAAACCGCTTTCTACGCACCCCTGGTTTCGAACTGGGACAATCACGGGACATGGATCGAGCGGGGCAGCGTGACTGCCCGCGAAAGGGCCAACGCGATCTGGAAAGGGATGCTGGCCGATTACGTCGAACCCGCGCTCGACCCCGCGAGGGCAGAGGCGCTCGATGACTATGTCGCGCGCCGCAAACGCGAGGGCGGCGCACCGCTCAATTGAACCAGCGCGCAGTGCCAGGGCACCGCCGAATCATTTAAGACATGGCCCGGACGGCAGGTGCGCCGGCCCCGGACAAGGCGCCCAAATGCGCAAAAATCGCATATGAAACAGCCAATTATCGCCCGAATTGTTGCCGCTCTCGCGCCGATGACATTTTTTATCAGGTGTATCTGCCAGCCCGACTATGTATGATCCCTTACAGAACCAATTGCGACCTTTCTGGACTGTGGGGAAAAAATGACTTTCGCAAAACTCACGATCGCCGCCATTGCCGGCAGCCTCGCAATCGCCCAGCCGACACCGGTGCGGGCCAACAGCGATCTCGGCAAGGTGATTGTCGGCGGCGCCATTCTTTGCGGCCTGACGAACTGCCTTCAGGGCAAGAAGCGGACGACCGGCACCGTGTCGCGCGGCAACGAAACCGTTCGTGCCGACCAGAATGCGCTCAACTATTTCGGTTTTCCGGCCGGGACGGCCGATGGCGTATCCGGCGGCAAGACCCGTTCGGCCATCAGCAGCTATCAGGGATACATGGGTTATCCGGTGACCGGCCAGTTGAACGACTGGGAACGTGGCAACCTGCATTCCGCCTATAGCCGGGCACAAGCCGGCGGCGGTGCTGTCTATTCCGATGTGGTCGCCGCCGAAGGTCCGCGCGGCCTGCTGAAAGCGTTCGAGGCGGAGGGGCGCGGCCAGCGGTACCAGCCCTATGGCGGCAACGGCAATGTCTACGGCAACGCCAACTACGGCAACAATAACGGCCAGGGCGCCTATATCCCGCAAGTGCCTTCGGTCGTGCCCAATAACGACCTCGGCGGCGGCGTCACGGCGAGTGGCGGATTGCCGACCTTCGGGCTTGCCCCGACGCAGAAGTCGATGGCGCAGCATTGCGGTTCGGTCGACATCCTGACTCAGGCGAACGGTCGCCCGATGGATGCCAATTCCATCGTCGATCCCGGCCAGGCGCTTGATGAACAGTTCTGCGGTGCCCGGGGCTATGCCATGTCGCGCAGCCAGCAACTCGCCGCCGGCGTTCAGGGCGCGACCGATCAGCAGCTTCGCGAACAGTGCGAAGGCCTTGTCCCGACGATGGCCGAACACACTGCGGGCCTCGCGACCCAGGATGTAAGCCAGCAGATCGCGGCGGCAACCGACTACGCGACCAAGTTCGGGGCACCGGCCGACCAGTTGCGCAGCATCGGCGAGATTTGCCTTGGCGTCGGTTACCAGACCGACAACCCCGATGTCGTGCTTGCCTCGGCCATGCTTCTTGTCGGCGCGGGCGAACATGCCTATGCCGAGGTCTTCGGCCACCATCTGCGCAACGGCTTTGGCACCGCCACCGATCCGCAGGCGGCCGAAAGCTGGTACAATGCCGGTCTGAGCGCGGTGGACGCGGGCGCCGCCCCGGCCTTCCTGCCGTCGCAGAACGCCCAGCGCATGGCGGTGATCCGGGCGGCCCTGTCGGGTCATTCCGCCTCCATCGCGCCGGTCACCGGTGCGACGGACGCGAACTTTGTCCTGCCGACCTTCGGGACGCAAAGCAACTGATCACCCCGACGATTTCGTCGGAAAAGGCGGCCAGCTGGCCGCCTTTTTCATGTTCTGCGGCACCTTCGGGCAAGATGATATTTTTTGTCAAATGCACCGGCGCGGCGCATGGCCTAGGCTTCCTCTCAGACGAAAGATTTCTATTCGACGGAGGAGTGGGAGATGAAAACGGTATCCATAGGTGTTGCGGCATTGGTCGGCACAATGATCACTGCATATCCGGTGCAGGCTCAATCTCTCGGGGACATCCTAAAGAGAGAAATTCCTGTAATCATTACAAAGTGCGTTGTCACCAACACCTGTCGCGGTGGTGGCAGTGATGGCAACGGCCATGTTCCGAAGCCGACCGTCCGGCAAGCCGATGAAGCTGTCCGTGCCGACCAGGCTGCACTCAATTACTTCGGCTTCCAGGCTGGCACGCCGGATGGTTACACCGGGCAACGGACCCGCAACGCGATCCGTGATTTCCAAGCCTATATGAACTATCCCGTCACCGGCCAGTTGAACGATTGGGAACGCGGAAACCTTCAAAGCTATTACCACCGCGCCCAATCGGGTGGCGCCTATCAGTACTCCAGCGTCATGCAGTCGCAAGGTCCCCGTGGCCTCTTGCGGGCGCTCGATCAGGAGCGCGTTGCAGGCGTATTTCCACCTGTCGTGCCTGCGCCGGAACCGATCTTTCCGAAGGTCGACCCCGTTCCAGAGCCGCCGTTCCCGGTCATTGTAATCGACAAGGCCGAACGTTCCATGGCGCAGCATTGCGGCACGGTCGATATCCTGACACAGGCCAACGGCCAAGCAGCCAACCCCGACATGATCACCGATCCGGCACAGGCGCTCGACGAACAGTTCTGCGGGTCACGCGGCTACGCAATGTCACGCAGCCAGCAGCTGGCCGGCGGCGCGGACGGCACCATCAGCGCGGCCAACCAGAACGAATGCGCCAAGATCGCCACGATGATGGCGCCCTATGCCGGGAACCTGGCAGATGTCAGCCCGGCCGAACGGGCCGCTGCCGCCACCGCCTATGCGAATTCGACCAAAATTGACAGAAGCCGCCTTCAGACGATTGCCGAGGTCTGTCTCGGCGTCGGCTACCAGACCGACAACGCCGACGTTGCGCTCGCTTCGGCCATGCTTCTCGTCGGCATCGGCGAAGGCGCCTATGGCGAAACCATCGGCCATCATCTGCGGCGCGGTTTCGGTGCGCCGGAACGCCCGGGCATGTCGACGGACTGGTACCGCTACGGCCTCGACGCGCTTGACAACGGTGCCGCGCCGGCCTTCCTGCCCGCCCAAAGCGCCTACCGCACCAGCGTGATCCGCGCCGCGATTTCGGCCAGCCCGACGATGCCCGGCGCGGCAAACATCAACCTCATCCTGCCCGAAATCCAGATCGCGAACTGATCTGCTGGCAGTCCCGGTTTCTCCCGGCAGCGGCGGCGGTCTTCGGACCCCGCCGTTTGTCGTTGGTCGCCCCCCTCGGCTAGTCCGGTGTGCCGACAATCTGGAAGGGTGCCCAGACAGCGGGATGCGACAGCGGGAGCGAGGTTTCGTCGCGCGACCGGTCCGCGATCACCGACGCCATCGCCGCCCGCAATGCTTCGGACCGGGCGGTCTGCCCCACGCCCGCGCCAACGGTCGATGCGACGAGCCGCGCGGCAATGTCGTCTTCCACCGCCCAATGGGTCACGAGAAGACCCCGCGCCCCGGCGAAGAAGAAGGCCCGCGCCAGCCCGCTCAGGCCTTGCGCGTCGGGCCCCTCACCGGCGGCCGTATTGCAGGCCGATAGCACGACCCAATCGGCATTCAGCCGCAGTTGCGCAATCTCGGATGCCAAGAGCAGGCCGTCATCGACCATCCCCGGCGCGATTTCTGAGGCCCCGCCCCTTGGTGGCGACAGCGCCAATGCCGGTTCGTTCAACCCAGAGAGGCTGCCTGATAAAAGGCCATGGGTGGCGAAATGGATGATATTGGTCCGGCCAAGTCGTCCGTCACCGGCAAGGGCATTCACAGTCGGTTCGCTGGCACCTTCGCCGGTCACGGCAAGAACCGTTCGCCCCGCGAAGACCTTGCTGAGGGTCGCGATTTCCCGCGCGGTGCCGGGCAGGCGCGGCAGGTCACGGACGGCCGCGAGGCGCGTTTCGGCCGTGCGGAAGGCGTCCGTGTCGAAACCCCGGAAGGCACCCGTGGCGGCGCCGAAGGCAGGGTCGCCGATGCCAAGATAGGCGATAGCCATCTCGTCCTCACGGGGCGAATTCGCGCCCGATCTGAGCAGGCGGAACGCCGCAACAGAAGGCACCACGGCAAGCCCCCGCTCCACCCCCAGCCAACGCGCATCGCGAAAGGTTTCGGCCGTGGCGCGCCCGGCCGGCAGCGGCTCTGCCAGAAGGGCCGCGAAGGGCATCGCGAGCAGGCTGCCTTGCGGCGCGATGACCCAGGTCTTTTTCGGTGCGATCAGGGCGGCAATCGCCGGGTCGCCGAAAAGCATCTGGTAGAGCCTGTGTGCGGCGTCCCCGTCGAAGGGCAGCATTGGCGCGCCCGACACATCGGCCTGCGGCTGCACCGGCGCACGCCCGTCCGACGGCGACGCCCCCGCCCGCTGGCTCAGCATCGCGTGAAACCGACCCACCATTTCGGCAAGTTCGGCCCCCGACACCTCCAGCCGTGCATAGGCCACACCGGTCACCGTGACCGCCCAGACATGGCCGTAGGGCGATTGCGCGACAGGACCGGGCGCCAGCAGGATCAGCGCCTCGTCCGGTTTGAGGACATCGCGCTGCAGTGTTCGGAGATCGGCGGGCTGGGGCACTGACAGTTCAGCGAAATCCGGCGCCGCCGCTGCAATCTTTTCGGTCAAGGCGGCAAGTTCGGTGTCCAGCGCCCGGCGCCGATCGGCAGTTTCGGCAAGAGATGCTGACAGAACCGCGGCATCCGCGACCCCTTTGGTGAAATCCGCATCCATCGCCCGGCGCTGCGCCAGAGCTGCCTCCCAAAGTGCAATCGTGTTGGTCGCAAGCGATGGCGTCGCGCGGGCGCGCACCGCAGCGCGGCGGATTGCCAGGCCGCCGATGTCAAAGCCCTGCACCTGCGTTGCGGCAAATGCCGTTTCCATCACCATGTCGCGGGACAGGCCCTGCCCGGCCAGCTCTGCCTCGCCCCCGGCCAGCGCCTCCTCGGCGACGCGGACGAGGGACCATGCCGATTGCGCCAGATCGGTACTGGCGGTTACGGCACCTTCTGCGGCATTCGCGCGTTCCGCCAGCGCCCGCCGCGCGTTGAGCGAGCGTTGAGACGGCGCCACCGCCTCGACCGGCCGTCCGGCCTGCACCAGCGCAGCGGCGAGGCGTTCGTGCACCTGCGCCGTCCACCAGGATGTGGAACCTTGCGTGGCGTCGGTCAGAACGGCGAGCCGCGCAAGAAGTGGGATCGCCTTGTCCGTTTCACCCTGCCGCACGAGGTAAGAGGCATAGTTCGATGCGGCCCGCAGGATCAGCGGATGCTCGGGTGCGCCCATGGCCGCCGTCGCCAGTGCCACCGCCCGCCGATGTTCGCGGCCCGCCTCCTCTGTTTCCGCGATCGTGTCGGCAAGTTCTGCCAACGTCACCTGCGCGACGGCGGTCATCGGATGGGTTTCGCCAAGCGCCACCTCAAAACCGGCAACGGCCTTGCGCTGCAGCGCCAGGGCCCCGGCCCGGTCGCCGGTCTGCACAAGCACACCGGCCAGATCGTTGCGGATCGCGGCGAGATCGGCGTCGTCTTCGGAAAGCCATCGCTCCGCAAGCCGCAGGCGTTCGGCATTGATGAGCGCCGCTTCGTCCCAACGCTGCAGGAGCATGAGCGCGGTGGCGTAGTTGCCAAGCGGCGCCAGCATTTCGCGGCTGTCCGGCCCTTGAAGCGCGCGGGTCAGTTCCAGATTTTCGGCGTAAAGCGCCAGCGCGCCGCCCGCATCGCCCAGGTCGACCAGCGCGCCGCCAAGGATGGCCCGGGCTGCCATTGCCGCTGGATGGGCCGGCCCGCCCAGCACCGCCTGACCTTCGATCACGTCTTCCAGCAACGGAATAGCCGGCTGCGGACGGCCTTGGATCATCAAGTTGATGGCATGGTTCAGCTTCTGCGTGACGGTCAGTGGGTCGCCCCGCCCGAAGACACGCTCGACCTTCGCGGTTGTCCGCTCATGCACCGCCTCCGCCTCGGCGTAGCGGGTCAGCTTGTCGAGCATCAGGGCAAGGCTGACCTGACTTTGCAGCGTTTCCGGCGCGTCGGCGCCCATTATCGCGACGCTGCGCTCCACGACATCGACCATGATCGCCGCTGCTTCCTCCGTCCGTCCGAGGGCATCGAGGGCGACCGCCTCGTTGTTCCGGCTGAAAAGCGTATCGGGATGGTCGATGCCGAGCCGGGCGCTGCGCCCCTCGGCCGCGCGTCGATGCGCCTGAAGTGCTGCGGCCGGTTTGCCGGCCCCTTCCAGCGCCTGTCCGAGATCGCTGACAATGTCGAGAAGGCGCGGATGATCGGGGCCGAGCGCCGCCTCGACACCGGGCAGGGCGGCCAGGAGAACGGATGCGGCCTCATCGGCGCGGCCATCGTCCCGCATGGCGGCGGCGAGCAGCGATAACGCCGCGACGCTGGCCTCCGCACCGACGCCAGCCGCCTCGGCCGAGATCGACAGCGTTTCTTTCGCCAGCGCTTCGGCCTCTTCGAAACGACCCTGACGGTAGGCCTCGGCCGCTGCCGCGAGCGTGTCTGTCGCCCGGTCCTGGGCAAAGGCACCGCCTGCCACCAAAACGCAGGCGATGAACAGTCCGCAAAGCCAGTTCAGTCGTTGAACGAGCGGGTCAACCATTGCATTCCTGGCTGCGCGCGGGAGGTGCAAGAAAGACGACGCCTGCATCAGTCCCACCCACGTTCCGCAGCGTGATCACGACCTCGGCGCATCCCTCCGGCCACCATTCGACATAGGCACCGATGCCTGGCACACCGGACGCATTGCCGATGTCTTCTGCGACCACCTGCCCCGCCTCATCGCTGACGATCAGGTCGATATCCGCGTCGGTCGCGCCCCGCTTCAGCCGGGCCTCGGCAATGGCCCATTCGTTCGCTGTCACAAACAGACGAAAGGTTTCCTCCGCACCAGCCGGCAATGTCGCATCAAAGCGGTTCGGCCCGGACAGCACGCCCCGGATCCTGTGTTCCAGCGCGCTGATTTCGTCGCTGTATCGCCCCGATCCCGCGTCAATTTCCCTGAGCCGGGCCATGAGGGCCGACGCATTCCAGGGATCGTCCTCGGCAAGTGTCGTTCCACCATCGAGGAGTCCGCGAATGGCAGCGAGAAGCAGGTCAGGATCGCCGCTTTCCAAAGCCATTGGCGCCAGGGCCTCGGCCGCCCGGCGAAGTTCGGCCGGTCCGGGGCCGTCGGCTATCGCGCCACTCCCGCCGGCCAAGCCCCAGATGCCCGCCAGCAGCAGGCAGGCGGGCCGCCACAGGACGTCGCGCCGCGCCCCGTCTTGTGCATCGCCTTGGTTGTGTTTCGCTGTCGTCATCTTCAGGGCGCCCGGCTCCGATATTCCTGCCGAACCTATTGCGGCACGACAGGCGCGACAAGCTATCGCCCCGGCTCTTTTCATGGGTCGACCCCGGTGGTGACGACCAAGATCGCCGCGCGCGCCGATGCCGCTGCCTGTGCGGCGGCCTCGCCCCTTATGCCCGCGCCGGATAACAGTGCGGCCAGCGCCGATGTCGCGGTACCGCCCCGACTGGCGACACGGGAAGGCAGATCGCCCTCCAGATGCCGGAAATCCGTTGCAAAGCTGGTCCCTTCTTCAGCCTCGACCGCCAGTAATACCAGAAAGACGCGCCCTGTCGGCGCGGGCGTACCGTCGGATGAGCGGAGCGATTCAACATAGCGCACGGTGCGGGCCTCTCCCGGCGGGATGCGCAGACCGAACCATTCGCCATCCTCATAGCCGCGCAGATAAAAGACGCGCCCCTGCGGATCGAGGTAGAAGGGCGACAGGTCGAGCGGCACCTGCCCCCTGTTGGCGATGGAAAGCTCGACACCATCGCAATGTCCGATCTTCGGCGGCGTACCTTCCTGTGCGACCTCTGCCTCCGGTCCTTCACCGGATGCGGGAACGTCCGTACAATCGGCGGTCATTTGCGAGTCGGTGCTGGCGCGGCGTATTTTCAGGGTTAAGTCCAGATCAGACGATGCGGGCTCGCGGGACAGGGCCTTTGCAATGTCGAGAAGGCGCTTTGCCTTTGCGACCTGCCGAAGGGCGGCGGCCAGCCTCCCGGCATCATCGCCGGCAGCGGAAAGCGGTGTGGCGGTGGTCCCGGGATCGCCCGCCAGGCCTTCCCCCGATGTCAGCAGCATCTCCCCACCCAGCCGGGACAGCCGGATATCGGCGCTTTCGTCGGGCCCGACAAGCTCCAGCGGGGTGTCCGTCGCGGCCAACGCAACCGCACGTTCGACAATCGCCTGTATCCGCGCGCCCTCAGCATCGGCCAGATCGCCCGCGAGCGAGACGCGCAAGGTCGGGGCGATGCCCGCCGCCTCGGGCACCACAACGAAGCTCGCCATCCGGTCGGCAAGCCAGCGTTCGCGGTACTTCGCCGGGTCGAGACCCTCGGCCGCGATGGCGCGTCCGATAGGATCGTCACCACTCTCGTCCGGCGGGCCCAAAGTTGCGACCGCCGCGTCAAGCGACACCACGTCCAACTGCAATCGCGCCAGAACCTCGCCGGTCCCGTCGCCCGGCCGGGTCAGCCGCAACAAACTGCCGCGGTCGAGCCCCTGCAGAAGACCCGCCTCGACAACGACCTGTCCCTCGCCCGCATAGCGGAGACCGAAGCCTGACCCGCCCGACCGCTCGATCATTGCGACAGCGTCAAGATCACCGACGAACTGCGGATCGGGCAGGCCCGCACCCAGCTCCCAGAATTCGCGGCGGATGTCCCCTGCGATTGCTGCAAAACTTTGCCCGCCGGATCGTGACAGCGCGGCTGCCAGCGATTTCGTGAAGACACCATGAACCCGCATTCCGCTGTCCTGCCCTTCGCCGGCCGGATAGCTGCGTTCGATTGCCTGCTGGTCGGACTGGGCGGCGAAAAAGCCGATGAACCGGCCAGTGCTGGTGCGCGATACGGGCACATCCAGACCGGTATCGACGACCGGCTGCGACCTTTCCGGCTGAGCGGACCCAACCGGGTTGCCGTCCCGCAAGGTGCCGTTTGCCAGCGCCGCCAGATCAACGAAACGGGCCTTCGTTGTGCCGGTCCCGTCGCGGTGAAGCGTTCCGGCGTGGCAGGTATCGGCAATCAGCCAGACGGCGGCGCCCTTTGCCATGATGCCCGCGATGCGGGCACCGATCTCGTCATCCACGATGTGGTTTCGGACGGTCAGCCCGCCGTCACCATCCCGGCTGAGGGTGACATCCGCAGGCAGGAACGCCTCGTTCAGCCCGTCCTCCTCTTCCGGCGCGGTCGTGCCGGCTGGTGGCGGCAGGCGCGCGCCATGTCCGGCGAGATAGATCAGCACATCGTCGCCCACACCGGCGTCGGCGACGAGCGCGTCCAATGCCGCTAGAATTGCGGCCCGGGTCGGTGTCGCGTCAGCCGGGCCACCTGTTGTCAGCAGGCCGATAGCCGCGCCGTCGCCCCAAGCACGCTTCAAAAGGCTTTCGACAAGCCTGACGTCATTGACAGGTCCGCCCAGATCCGGCACGCCGTTTTCTGCCGGATAGTCCGACACACCGACCAACAGTGCCCGCCGCGCCTGCGCATCTGCAGTACCTGACCAGAACAGCGCTGCCAGAAAAACAAGGTGACGGATCGCCACGCATGCCCGGGAAAGCAGGGACCTACGGCACATAGAGCCAGACGGTCCGCTTTCGGTCCGCTCCGTTGGAAACCCGGATCACCGGGCCAGACCCATCTGTCACAGCGGGGTCGTCTACCCCGAGCGGGCAGGTCGCATCGCGCTTTGTCCCACCCCCGGACTGGCAAAGCACCTGACCTGCCGCAGACAGGACTGCCAGGCTGGCGGCACCGGCACCGAAGGCAAGGATGCCGAGCTGGTCGGGCAGCCCCTCTCCCGCCGGAACGACAAAGTACCTTTCGGATGCTGCATCAATGTCGATGGGAATCGCCCCGCCTGCGCCAGCCGGATCCATGCCCTCTAGCCGCTGAAGCAAGGCCGCGTCGCCACGGGCCAGAAACCGCGCCTCGGCAATCAGTTCCGACATGGCTTCCCCGGCACGGATCACACCGCCGTTCTGTTCCTGCAAGGAGAGCCCCGGCCTATCGCGCCTTGCCAGTTGCAGCGCCCGGAATCCACCGATCATAAGATCGGGCTGACCGGTTTCGCGCCCGTATTGCAACAGCGTGATGGCCGACCTGACGGGGGGCGATGTTTCGGCCACGACCGGGGTGGCAAGGCCGATCAGGATGATCGGAAGGAACCGGCCCGTCTTCATGCCGGTTCCGTCCCCGCGCCGGTGCCGGTGATCACCACCTCCGCGCGGCTGTCGGAAGGTGTGATTGACGCGACAAAGCCGTGTCGCTTCACGATGGCATTGACAAGGCTCAGGCCGATTCCGGTGCCGGGAATATCCTCGTTCGACCGCCCCCGCGCAAACCGTTCGAAGGCGGATTTTCGGACATCTTCGGGAAACCCTCCGCCACTGTTGGCGACGCTGAGGCGGAACCGGCCGCCTTCCTGCGACAGGTCGATCTCGATGCGGGCGCCATCAGGCGCATATTTGCCCGCGTTGGTCAGAAGATTTGAGACGAGTAGGTCGAGGAGTTGCGGATTTCCCGCCACCCGAACCTTGGGCGCAATCGACCAGGTGACGGTGCGACCCCGCGCCTCCAGGATCTCGCCCAGGTCGTCGGCCGCATTTTCGACGATCCGCGACAGGTCGACAGCAGGCTGCATGGGAATGTCCACCTGTGCCTCCAGCCGGAAAAGCTGCATGATGCTGTGAAGCCGCGCATTGGCGAGGTCGATGGTCCGGTCAATGGCTGCGGCGCGCGCGGAACGCGTGCCGGTATCTTCGGCGCGGACAAGGCGTGACAGATCGCTGCGAATGACCTGCAATGGAGTCTTCATCTCATGCGCCATCGTCGCCGACAGGTCGCGCAGGCCCAGCACCAGATCGTCGAAACGCGGCAGCACCCGGTTCAGGCGATCCGTCAGTTCCCGCAGTTCTGGGGCCGGCACGTCGTCCGGCATCCTAAGCCCCGTTTCCCCCGCAGCCGCCCGTTCCAGTCGGGCGTTGATCTCCAAAAGCCCGTCGCGATACCGGCGGGTGTGGTTGAGATGGAGTAGCACCCCAACGGCAAGGGCAACCGCAAGGCCCGACCAGACTGCGATGACGGTCTGCCGCGCGGCCCGCATGTCGCTGCCCGGATCGGGTGCGGCGATGGTCAGCACCACGTCCGACATCGGCGTGGACCAATCCTGCGACAGACGCGCGATATCCGGTGACAGCACCCGATAGGACTGGCCATTGATACGGACATCCGTGTCATGCCCGGGCGCAACCGCGGCCAGAATGCCTTCCGCCTCAGCCGGTGAAAACCGATGCGGCGTCAGTCGTCCGTTCCGCAATCGCCATACGGCGATCAGGACCGGCTCCGTCCGGTCGAGAAGGCCTGTGTCGAGCGCGTCGAGCTTCTGGCTCAGCCCCGAAAGGCCACCCTCCTCAAGTGTGGACAGCAGCCGCGATTCCGTCGCGCGCAGGCGTTCGATCTCGGCAGTTTGGCTTTTCGTGAGGATGATCGCCGACAATGCCGCCGCCAGAACGCCGGCCAACACCAGGGCCATCGCCAGAAGCATTCCACCGGACAGGCGCGTCACAAGGCCGGTTCGCTGAGGCGTGGCCGCAGCGGTCATGCCGCCGGCCCCGGCGCGCGCGCCAACTGCAGGAGAGGTTCGGGCTGGAACGCATAGGAATTGCCGCCGGTCGCGATGAAGTCGGGTAGTGTTTCCCCCCGGGCGTCGGCAAAGTTGCGGAGGTTGACGACCATGCGGTGTTTTGTGGCGGCAACCGGGTTGGAGCCGGCCTCCATGTAGATCTTTTCCCAGATGTCGAGATAAAGCATCTGCTGCGGAATCCAGAGACCCGAGCGTTCTGCGAGATAGATAAGGACATCGGTTTCACGCGGGCGCATGTCTACCCTCTCGCCCCGCCAGCGCACGACCCGGTCCTTGCGGGACAGTTCCAGCGGACCGAAAATTAGCTGATCTTCCGACTGGCGCGGGCGAAGCAGCACGCGCACCCGGGCGCGCAATTCGTCGGTATGGGCGGGCTTGCAAAGATAGTCGTTTGCGCCCGCGCGTTCGAGGCCATCCACCCTGTCGGCAATATCCGTCATCGCGGTGTAGATGAGCGCCGGCGTATTGATCCGTTCGGACCGGAGCCGCGCCACGAAGCTCAGCCCGTCGCCGTCCGGCAGCTGCCGGTCGACGATCAGCGCGTCGAGCGGTCCGGCCTCGAACGCGGCATAGGCGGCGGCAAGGTCGTGCACCGCCGAGACATGCATACCGGCCGAGGTCAGTTCTTCCGCGACCCACTGCGCGATGCTTGGGTCGTCATCGACCACCAGCACCCGCGGGGCCTCGTTCAAAAGGCAAAGCGCGCGAAGACGTGTGACGAATTCCTCAGCCGGCGCGCCGTTCTGGATCACATCGGCGGCCCCGGCGCGCAACAACGCCTCGCGCTGCACCCGATAGGCGGCCCCTTTGGCAAGCTCGAAAAGGACAAGGACCGGGCATTTCGCCGGTTTCAGGCGGCCGACCGCCCTGGTCAGTTCTGCCGTGTCGATGGACCGGCCGTCGAGAAGAAGGACAGAAACGTCATTGTCGCCGATTGCATCGGCAATGCCGATATCGCGCACCTCGATCCTGTTTGCCTGCAACCAGTCGACATAGTCATCGCCGACCGGCTGGCCGCTGCGGATGACACCGATAGTCCGAAATTCGCCGGTCAAGACGCCTGGCTCCCCGTTCAATATCAATTCGGCAGGACCCGGCCGGTATTGCCGGGCCTGTGCCCATATTGGGTTCTAGAACATAGGTCCCGGTCAAGGAATTGATATTCTCTGTCATCCGCGGCTTCGGCAGGTGACAAAATCTGTCATCCGAAACAGGGCGCAGTTTCATTGACTGACTGTCCTAAATGCCTTCTACTGAAAGCGAAATAGGCTTCGGCCATCAGGAATTCGTTGTGGGGGACGGTTAAGACGATGCGGCGTGCAATTATCGCCATAGCAGCCATTGGACTGATCGCCAGCGTTGCTGTCGCCGCCTATCTGACCCTTCAGGGTTGCGGTTTGAATGCCACGTGGCTGGGCCGCTGGCTGCCGGGAATGTGCCGTCCCTTCGCCGAAACCGCCTTTGACGATCTGCAGCGTGAAAAGCAGCGCAACGAGTCGCTGCGCCTCGATATCGCGCAGGCTGAGCGGGCGCTGGCGCGGATGCAATGCGAGGTCGTGCATGCAGCACCTCTGCCGCCCGCAAGACCGCCTGAACTGCCGAATATCTCGACCCCGCCCGTGATCGACGAAGAGGCGTGGCGGGCCGGCGATCTCGGTGCGCTGAATGGCTGCTGGGATCTGGATTCCGATTATCGCGTCGAACATATCGAGACCCATGTCATCACCCATTACACGCAGTGGCGCATGTGCTTTGACGGCACGGGCCACGGCACAGAAGAGATGACCGCGACCAACGGAACACGCTGCGCGGGCAACGTGACCGGCAGTTTTAACGGCGCGGGCCTTCTGGGCATCGACGAGCCGGGCAACCTGCAATGCTCGGACAACACAATGATATTCCGGCGCGTCCTGAGTTGCGCGCTCGCCGGCGACGGGACCGCATCCTGCACCGAAAACCAGCCCGAATTGGGCCGTACAAGCACGGTGCGCCTGCGCCGCAGCAACGGAGAGTAATCAGGCCATGGCCGACCATTTCCTGACCAAATCGCAATTCGAACGCGGCCAGTGCCTTGAATATGGCGGTGGACTGGCGCTTGAAAGCCACGCGGCACTGCAGGCGGCGCTGAGCCAGCGCCTTTCGCCCGCTGCCGCCGCCCTTTTTGCCGAGCCGCTGATCAGTTTCGGGAACGATTCCGCACCGGCCAGCATCGCCTGGTACACCTCGCACGAGGGCGAGGGCCGCCCGCTGAAAGACCTGGACGATGCCGAGCAGGCCCGCGTCGGCGCGATCCTCAGCCGGGACTTGCGGGCCATCCGCGGCCTTCTCGGCGACGCGGAGGACGGCACCTTGATCGGCGCCGCGCTGCACCTTGCCGGCAACAAGGCCGGCGACATCTGGGTTGTCGGTGGCAACCCGGTGCTGATCAACTGGGGGATGCTGCCGGTTGGAGCGGGACGGGACGCTACGGCCCGCGCAACGCATTTCGCCGCGACCCTCGGCCGGTATCTTCCCATGACATCCGCCCCGCCGATCACCGAGGCGGAGCGAAGCGCCCGGCTTGAGAAACTGACGGATGCGCGCGGTGTGGAAGCACCCGCGCCGACAGGTGCAGCAGCCGTGGCAGCAGTCGGGGCTGGCGCTGCCACCGCGGCGAGCGCCGCCAATGCCGCGCCGGCCGCCACCGTTCCTGTCCCGCCCGCGCCCGCACGGCAGCGGCAACCGATCCGGGCGCTTGAATGGCTGCCGCTCCTCCTTCTGTTGTTGCTGGCCGGCGTCACGCTAATCTGGCTCCTCCTGCCCGGGACCCGGATTTTCCCCGACCGGCGCGCCGATATTGTCGATGACGCCGCCGCGGCCGAGGCGACGCGCCAGATCAACGCGTCGCTTGAGGCGCGGCTCGCCGCATTGCAAGAGGCGCTCGACGGCGCTCAGTGCCGCGATGACGGAACGTTGCTGATGCCGGGCGGCCGGACGATCGAGGGGCTGTTGCCGCCGGTTCCGGGCAACCCGAATGACGCGCCCGGCAAACGGGCGGCGGCTGATCCGATCTCGACGCTGCCGCCGGACCCGAGCCGGGTTCAGGTGCCGGACCGCGATTCGAACGATCCCGGCTCGACCGCCATCGACAGCGCGTCGCTTCTCGACATGATCGAGACCCGCACCGTGATGATCGTTGCCCAAACACCCAACGGGCTGAGCACGGGATCGGGATTTTTTGTCGCGCCGGAACTGGTCGTCACGAATTTCCACGTCGTCGCCGATGCCGCCGCAGACAAGATTTTCGTCACCAGCAAGTCACTCGGCGCCCTGCATTCGGCGCAGGTGCTGAAGAGCGAAGGACCCTTCGCCTCCACCGGCACGGACTTTGCCCTTCTGCGTGTGGCAGGCGCGAACGCGAAACATTTCACGCTTCTGAAACCGGCAAAGACGCTCAAACTCCAGAGTGTGATCGCGGCCGGCTTTCCGGGCGATGTGCTGAGAACGGATGCGGCCTTTGCGGCGCTCAAGTCCGGCAATGGCGGTGCGGTGCCAGACCTGACCGTGACCGACGGCACCGTGAATACCGAACAGTCATTGACGCCGGGCACATTGGCCATCGTGCATTCCGCCCCGATTTCCCAGGGCAACTCGGGCGGGCCGCTCGTCGATATGTGCGGCCGTGTGGTCGGGGTGAACACCTTCGTTATCCAGGGCGGGCTCAGAAATCTGAACTTCGCGCTCTCTACGCAGGACTTGAAGCGCTTCATCGAAGGCGCCGGCGCGACCGCCGAAGTCACCTCGAACGCCTGCGAGCCGCAGATTCTCCGCCCGTCGGCGCCGCAAGTGGCCGCCGCGCCAGCCGAGGCCACTCCGGCGCCTGGCGTGCCCGCGCTGCCGCAGTTCGGCCTGCCGGAAACTCAGGGCAACTAGGGCGCGGATCATGTTCGAAGCGTTCCTCGCCACCACATCGTCCGAAGGGCTCAGCGCGCTTGGCATGCGCGAACAGCGCTCCTACGAGCTGATTTCGGATACCGTGCGCGACCAGCTTGGCCCCGATCATGCCGCGCTGTTCGGCGAACCGGTGGCAACCGCCCATGGCGACCGCTACGACTGGTACGCCGCGATGGAGGGGCGGGCGCGAAAACTGCAATCGCTGAGCGAGGAAGAACAGGCCAAGGCACGTGAAACGCTGGGCAAGCTGACCGGCGACATCCGGGCCCTGGCCGAAAAGCTCGGCGAAAAGGGATCGGCAGACGATCAGCGGCTGAGTGAGGCCCTGTCGAATGCCCTTGAGGTGCCGGGCGAAGACTTCATCTTCGTTGTTGAGGTCAAGGAAGGCGACGGAACACGGCTTCAGCCTGTCCTGATCAACTGGGCCTGGGTCAGCGACGAACAGCGCGCTGTCCGGGGGGTCCTGACCGGTGCTTCGAAGCCCGCAACGCCACGTCCTCCGGTCCGGGCCGCAGCACCTGTCGCGGCCACCGGCGCGGCCGCATCGGCCCCTGTTGCGGCGGCTGCCGTGGCGCGCGACTGGACAGGGCCGCTTCGCTGGCTTCTCCTTCTCGGCTGGCTGTTGCTGGCGCTGATGCTTGCCGCCATCATCCTCCTGATGGTGCGTCCTTGCGCGCTCAACGGCCCGTCATGGTTGTCCTTCTGCACCGCCGCCCCGCTGCCCGACGACGGAGAGGTGGCGCGCGGGCGGGTTCTGCAGGACATGATCGCGCAGGTCGAACAGCGCATCGCCATCGCCGACCGGGCATGTCAGCCGGCGCCGCCCCCGCCACCACCGGCGGTGGAGCCCACCGTCGTGCCCGCGCCAGAACCGCCGGCGAGCGACATCGAGAACCGGCTTGACCGCGCCGGCGCGCTGCGGGGCGATCTGACGATTTCGCTGGCCTGGAACAGCCGCGCCGACCTTGACCTGTCGGTCACCTGCCCACGCGGCCAGAGTATCTGGTACCGGAACCGCGAAATATGCAACGGCCGGCTTGATGTCGACAGCAACGCCCGGCGGAACAATCTGCGAAACGATCCGGTCGAAAACATCTTTTTCAACACGCCCGCAGGCGGGCGGTACAACATCAAGGTCACGCTTTTTGACCCCCACGGCACATCCGTGTCACAACCGTTCGAGCTTCTCATCCGCACCCGTGACGACAGCCGTGTCGAACGCGGTGTCGTGACCGGAAAGGGCGGCGTCTGGTCGACGCAATACAATTACGCAGGGACGCGATGATCACCGACAGAAATGAACAGCTTCGGCGACTGGTGAACTGGCATCACGAGGTCACGCTCGTACCGTTTTCGGGCATCCAGATATTCGACTTCGGCTTCTGTCTCGACGATGTTCAGCTCCGGCCGTGGAAGTTCATCGAACGCACCGTAAGCGCCGAGGGCGAGCGGACCGAACGCATGCTGATCCCGCTTACCGGGCGCGAAGAGGATGATGCCGAAATCGAGGCCGCCGGGCGCCCGGATGACGACCCCTATTCGATCCGGCCAACCGCCGCGATGGAACCGTTCCTGGCAAAATGGGTGCCTGTGCCGGTCCTGCGGGTCAAGAGCGAGCGCGGCGCGGCCGGCGAGGAGCGTTTCGATCCCGGTCCGTCAAGCTGGGCGCGCATGCGGACGGTAGAACTCGAAACACCCGATCCCGATACCGGCCATACCCACCGCGTTCAGCTTGCCGTCGATACGACACTGATCGCACAGGACCAGAGCCGCCACTACGTCGCGCCGGAACGGGCCGATGCCGAGAAACCCCGCGACTTCCGTCTGGTTTCCGACCCTGCGATGATGGACTGGTTCCTGCGCCGCCTGGAAGAAGGCGAAGACGGAACGATCCTTGACCTGCAACTTTGGGTTTCGGACTGGCTGAAGGAGCTTTTTCTGGCCTTCAAGCGCCATGAACGCCCCGGCCGTCAGATTTCGGAAGAAAACCTGCCCCATCAGTTCGAACACTGGGCGCGCTATCTGGCCTATCTGCAACTGATCGACCAGGCGGTCAGACCACCGAAAATGCGGTTCGTGAACACGGTGACAGAGCGCGATGCGATCACGCCCGTCGATGTCGATCTGGTGCTGGATATCGGCAATTCGCGCACCTGCGGCATTCTCATCGAACGTTTTCCGGGCGAATCCCGGATCGACCTCGTCCGCTCCTTCCCGCTTGAGATTCGCGACCTGTCGAGGCCGGAGCTTCACTATTCCGGCCTTTTCGAAAGCCGGGTGGAATTTGCCGAACTGAAATTCGGCGATGACCGCTATGCCAGCCGTTCGGGTCGCCGGAACGCCTTCATGTGGCCGGGCTTTGTCCGTGTCGGACCCGAGGCGCTGCGCCTCATCCAGGGCGAAGAGGGGACGGAGACGACATCCGGCCTTTCCTCTCCCAAGCGCTACATCTGGGATGACGAGGCCCGCCAGCAGGACTGGCGGTTCCACGACCACCTCGACCCGAACAACCTGCCGAAGGCCGTGCGCGCCGCAATGCGGCTTCTGAACGAACAGGGCGATGTGCTGGAACAGGTAAGCTACGAAGAAACCCGCCGCCTGCGTCGGCGTGGCAAGACGCCGACCAATCGTGCCATACGCCCGAGGTTTTCGCGCTCTGCCCTTTTCGGATTCATGCTGGCCGAGATCATTTCGCATGCGCTCGTTCAGGTGAACGATCCCGGTTCGCGGTCCAAACGCGCGCAATCGGAACTGCCCCGCAGGCTCAACCGCATCATCCTGACGCTGCCGACGGCGACATCTGTTCAGGAACAAGCGATCATGCGGTCGCGCGCCGAAGGCGCGTTGCGGCTCGTCTGGTCCATTCTCGGCGTGTCGGACGGCGATACCAGCATCTCGCGCCGCCCCGAGCTTATTGTCGAATGGGATGAGGCCAGCTGTACGCAACTGGTTTACCTTTATAGCGAGCTCACCCAGAAATTCGACGGCAATATCAATGCCTTCCTCGAACTCAAGGGCCGCCCGCGCAAGCGCAAGGGCAGCGATACGGCAACGCCCAGCCTGCGGCTTGCCTGCATCGACATCGGCGGCGGCACAACCGACCTCATGATCTCGACCTACTGGGGCGAAGCGAACCGCATGCTGCACCCCGAACAGACCTTCCGGGAAGGGTTCCGGGTGGCGGGCGACGATCTGGTGCAGCGCGTCATCTCGGGCATCATCCTGCCCCGGCTCCAATCTTCCATCGAAGCTGCGGGCGGACGTTATGTGGGTGAGAAGATGCGCGAGCTTTTCGCCGGCGACATCGGCGGACAGGACCAGCAGGTGGTCCAGAAGCGCCGCCAATTCGCGCTTCGCGCGCTGATGCCGCTGGCGGTCGCCATCCTTGGCCATAGCGAAACCGCCGCCGAATATGACCGTGTCGATATCTCGGTCGCGCGCGTGCTCGGGCTGGGGACCGGTACGGACGAGACCGAGGCGGGCGCGGCCGATGACGGGCAGCCGGACAAGCCGTCACAGCTGTCAGACGAGATGCTCGCCTATATCGAACAGGCGGCCGATGATGTCGGCGCGCAGGACTGGAAACTGGCCGACGTCACGCTGACCACATCCCGGGAGGATGTGGACGCCATCGCGCGCGAAGTTTTTCAGAAAGTGCTCGGCAACATGGCCGAGGTCATCGACCACCTCGGTGCCGATGTCGTTTTGCTTACCGGCCGGCCGTCGCGCCTGGCCGCCGTCCGCGCGATCATCGAGGAAATGCTGGTCGTGCCGCCGCACCGATTGATTTCCATGCACAAGTACAAGACCGGGCGCTGGTATCCGTTCCGCGACCCGATCAGCCAGCGCATCGGCGACCCGAAAAGCACCGTGGCCGTCGGCGGCATGCTGATCGCGCTGTCGGAAAACCGCATCCCGAACTTCAAGGTCTCGACCTCGGCCTTCCAGATGAAATCGACCGCCCGTTTCGTGGGCGAGATGGACACGAACGGCCAGATCAAGGACGAGCGGCTGATGTTCTCCGAACTCGACCTCGACACCAAAAGCGCCGGTGGCGAACAGATGGCGACGGTCAAGATGTTCGCGCCGATCCATATCGGGTCGCGGCAGTTGCCGATCGAACGCTGGACCACGACACCGCTTTTCCGGCTCGACTATGCCAATGCCGCCGCGCAACGGCGGCCCTCGCCGATCAGCGTCACCTTCGAGAAGGCCGAGTTCGACGATGACGAAAACGAAACATCTGAAGGCAAGCTGCGGCGCGAGGCGCTGCGCGAGGCCTTCGAGATCACCGAAGTGGAAGATGGCCAGGGCGATGGCATGAAGGTCACCGATATCCGGCTGAAGCTGCATACGCTGGGCTTTGACGACGAATACTGGATCGACACAGGTGTCTTCCAATACTGATTGACGGGGATGGAATGACGACGCAGGAACAACTGGCAGATCGCTGCACTGAGGTCTCGACAACGGCCCGGGCCGCGCTCGAATGGGTCACAGACGCCGAGAATGGCGACATGGTGGGCCTTGCGCGGAAATCCCTGGTCCATGCCCTTCGCAAAGGGGCGAGGCGGGCAGAAAAGCTCGCCAAATCCGCCCGGACGAAGATGAGCGTCAGCGTTTTCGGCCCGAGCCAGGCGGGCAAGTCGTTCCTCGTCTCGGTTCTGGCGCGGCCCGCCGACGGCCGGCTCGTCGCGGATTTTCAGGGACCGGGTGGGAACCTCGATTATATCGGAGAGATCAACCCGATTGGCGAAGGGGAATCCACCGGTCTCGTGACCCGCTTCACCATGACCAAGGACGCCTGCCCCGACGGGTTTCCGGTAAAACTCGTGCTCCTGTCGGAACTGGATGTGGTGCGCACGATCATCAACAGCTTTTTCCTTGATGGCGACCAGTCCGAGGTGCCGCCGGAACCGGAAGATATCTCTGCCCATCTCGACGCCTTCCGGCAGAAGATGGGGACCGTCGAAGTGCCGGGCATGAGCTTCGAAGATGTGCTTGAGGTTGCCGAATACGTCAACACAACCCCCGGCATCGGCCGTTCGGCCTACGGCGCTGCGCTGCGCAGTTTCTGGGAAGATGCGGCCACTATCGCGCCATACCTGTCGCTGAAGGATCGGGCGAAGTTCTACGAAATCCTCTGGGGCGGCCACAGCGCCCTCAGCGATCTTTACGTCCTTCTTGGCGAGGGCCTTGCGCGTATCCAGCATGCCGAGGTGGTCCACGCCTCCCTTGCCGCATTGCAACCCCGCGAAACCTCTATCATCGACGTTGCCACCCTCTACGGTCTTCAGACCGGCGAGGGGGGTGATCTTGACCTTCGGCTGCCTTCGGGCGCGACAGTCGCCCTTCCCCGGTCGCTCGTCTGTGCGCTGGCGGCCGAATTGGTGATGCCGATGCAGACCCAGCCGTCTGACATTTTCGGCGAAACCGACCTGCTCGATTTTCCCGGTGCGCGGAACCGGTTCGAACAGCCGCTGGCCAAGACACTCAGCGATCTCGCCAAGAACATCCCGCAGCTTCTTTTGCGGGGAAAGGTCGCCTATCTCTTTGACCGCTATGTGGAAAATCAGGAAATCACCTCCATGCTGCTCTGCGTTCCGGACAGCAACATGGAAACGCTTTCCCTGCCCGGCCTCGTCGAAAACTGGATCGCCCTGACCCACGGCAATACGCCCGCCCTTCGCGCCGAGACGAACTGTGTCCTCTTCTTCGTGATGACCAAGTTCGACAAGCATCTTGGAAAGTCCGCGGCCGACGCGACGCCGGAAGAGGTTTTCGAGCGCCGCGTGAAGGCCTCGCTTTCCGATGGTTTCGGCCGTAGCGACGACAGCTGGGTGCAACGCTGGATTCCGGGGCAACCCTTCCAGAACTGCTTCTGGCTGCGCAATCCGAACTATTTCGTCGAGGGCCTCATCGACTATGACGACGCCCAGCGCGAACTGCGCATCCGGGAAGAGCAGGTCGCCCGTGTTGCCACCCTTCGCGATGGCTGCCTTGGGGCAGAGCGGGTGCAGCGCCATTTCGCCGACCCGGCAAAGGCCTGGGATGCCGCGCTCAGCCTCAATGACGGCGGTGTCAGCTATCTGATCGAACAGTTGACGAAAGTTTGCTCGCCCGAAAGCAAGATCAGGCAAATTCGCACCCAGATCGAGAAACTGGCGGGCGACCTGCGGAAAGACCTGCAGCCCTTCCACGTTTCCGACGATATCGAGCAGCGCCTGAAGGAAAAGGAAGAGGCCGCCGAGGAAATCATCGACGGGCTGGAAATCGCACTGCAGCGCCACCGCTTCGGCGCGGTGCTCGCCTCGCTCATGGTCGATCAGGACACGGTGCGGGAGCGTATTGCGCAAGTGCCGAGTTCGGTCATCATTTCCAGCGCGGTGACATCGGCCGCCGCCGCCACGCCGACGCCGAAACCCGCCTCTACTACGGGCGCGATCCGGCCGACGACGGTGCGACCCACGGTTTCATCAAAGTCCGCGAAAGCCGAACCCGACGAGGCGGCCGCAGCAGCGCCCACACGAACGATCCGCACTATGTCGCCCGAGGCATTTCAGGCCGAAAGCTCTGTCGAAGTCTGGATCGAGGGGCTGAAGCGCTTCCGCGACGATGTTGATACGCTCGCGCATTTCGGGCTAAGCCAGAATGCGGTAGCCAATCTCAACGCCGAATTGACCCATGC
Organism: Paracoccaceae bacterium; assembly: GCA_041397105.1. Lineage (GTDB taxonomy): Bacteria > Pseudomonadota > Alphaproteobacteria > Rhodobacterales > Rhodobacteraceae > Albidovulum. The sequence goes on along the minus strand of JAWKXJ010000003.1, from coordinate 550,638 downwards.
CTTGCGGCGGGTAGGCATTGTCGATGCGATGAAATCGCAGCTCAGGGCGATGAGCTTCGGCCTGACGGTGGTCAAGCAAGCCGAACCCGCCGCGATCGTCTGCGCCGAGAAGATCAACAATTTCGTGACCAATCTCGGGATGGACCGGCTGGAACCGGCAGACCGTCCGAAGGTTACATTTGCCGATGGCACTACGCGCAAGGTGTTTGAGCCCCGCCAAGGTTCCGACACCGCCGACAACCTGCCCCCGGTACAGCGCGCCGCGGGCGAGGATCTCTGGACCGACTGGGTTTTTGCGCTTCACGCGCTATTCGCGGCCAACGCCAAGGACGGCGACGCCGGCGAAGTGAACATCGAGCAGAACCTGAAGCTCGGCGCCATCATCACCCGCCTTGGAAGCGGAGTTGCCTGAGATGAGTTTGAATATCCGCCCCCATCCCGATCACCCCAATGGCGGCTACGCCCAACTGGAGCTTCCGGCCGAGGCAATCAGTGGCGACGAGGTCCTTGTCGCCGTATTCGACACCTATTCGGAGCGTCATCTGGGCGAAAACGACTGGCAGGCAACCCCGGTCGAATTCGGGCCCTATCCGGCGGAACCCGCAGGCGAAACGGTCAGGGTCCGGATTGGCCCGGAAATCGTCAACCAGATCGAGGAATATGCCGCGCTGCGGATCACGCTGAACGGCAAGAAATGGGATGTCGACTGGCCCGACACCATCATCCAGCTTCCCGGCGCGGCCAAGATCGGCGGCCTGCACAGTCGCGGGGCAAAGGAGGCGCCGCGCATCGACAATCTGGTCGGGAAGAAACCGGAACCTGCACCGGTTATGGCGCCGGTGGACGATACCACCGCCAGCACAACCGACCCGGTCGTCGACCCGGAAGAAGAAACCGGCAACAGTCACCGTGCCCAGTGGATCGGACTTGGCATTGTGCTGCTTGCCATCGCTGGCGCCGCAGCCTGGTATTTCCTGAGCGCGTCACAGCCTGAACCGGCGCCCGTCGCAACCCTGCCGGAACCCGCGCAGGAAACGGTCACGGCAACCGCCGCCGATCCCTGTGCACCCGATCAGATCACCGCACTGGACGGCCAGCCCTTTACGGCTGTGCAAACCGCCCTTGCCGGCTGCGGGGCGGCCGTCAGCGCCGATGCCGCGCTGAAGCTCATCGAGAATGCGGCAGACCGGAACGACGCGGCCGCGCTGGAAGCCTTTGGTGAAGCCTATGACGGGGGGCAGGATACAAACCCCATCGAATCCGTGATCGGCGTGACATTCGCTGACACGCCGGCCGTCGCCGCCGACTACTACATCCGTGCCCGTGATGCGGGCAGCGACAGTGCCGCGGCAAAGCTTCAGTCGCTTTGTGAGCGTATTGCGGGCGCGACCGATACATTGTCGCAGACGGCCTTCAGGGACTATTGCAATTGATGATCAAGCACCGCCTCTTCGCCACACTCCTGGCCGTTATCTCGGTCGTAGGCCTCGTCAATCCCACGGCCGCCCAGACGCGCCGTCCCCTGCTGATCGACGGGACAAGTACAGTCTTTCAGCGCGTGCTCACGCGCCCCGGTGCAGTCCTGCGCAGCGCGCCCTCGGGGGCGGAGGTGCGGCACTATCCCGCTTTTCAGCCGCTTTACGTCTTTGCCAATGACGGTGGCTGGCTGGAGGTCGGTCCTTCCGCACTTGCCGCGCCGGAAGGCTGGGTCGCCGCACCGACGGTCGTGGAATGGAAGCAGAATATCGTCGCGGCCTTCACCAACCCGTCGAACCGGCAGCGCAGCCTCTTCTTCGCCAACGAAGACAAGCTGCGCTGGCTGATGGAGCATGAGGCATACCGCGAATTGCAGCCCCAGCTTCTGAAAAAGGCGGACGAGGGCCTGCTTGCCCCCGAAGACGAAATCGTCTCGGTCGAACCTGAGAACTATGTCGACGTTCAGGACGAACTCTACATCATGCCGATCCTCGATTTCATCGAGGAACTGCACCCGGTGAATTCCGACGACAACCTGTTGATGAAACTCGCCTCGGTTCCCCTTGACGACGCGCTGCCCACTGCCGAGGGGGCAGCCGGCAGCGTCAGCGGCGACTTCGACGCCGGGGTGGTCTTCGTTCTTGATACGACGCAGTCGATGGAACCCTATATCGACCGGACGCAAAAGGCGCTCACGCGGATCGTCAATGACATCAACGGCACGGATATCGGCAGCCGGATCAATTTCGGCGTTATCGGGTTTCGCGACAATGTCGAGGCCGCGCCCGGCCTCGAATACCGCACGAAAATCCTGATGCCGCTTGAACGCCGCGAAGATCAGACGCCGCTTCTGGACGCGATTGCCGAAGCGACCGACGTCGCCAAGGTCAATTCGCCGGGCTTCAACGAAGACAGCCTTGCCGGTGTTCAGGACGCCATTGACGAAATCGACTGGGATCAGGGCGGCGTCGACCCCTTTGACGGGCGCTATATCATCCTCGTGACCGATGCCGGGCCGAAGGATCCGCGCGACCCCAATGCGCGGTCCGAAATTGGTGCGGTCGAGGTGCAGCACGATGCCGAAGGCCGGCGGATCGTCATCATGACGCTGCATCTGAAGACACCGGCCGGGGGCGAGGCAAACCACGACTACGCCGCCGAACGTTACCGGGAATTGTCGCGCTTCGGTCAGCGCCAGTTCTACTACCCGATTGAGGGCGGGTCGGAAGACGCCTTCGAATCGACCGTTTCGTTGCTCGTCACCGCCTTGACCGATCACGTGCGGATCGTCCGCGGCGAAAGCACCGTTCTGAGCGAAGACGAGGCGGGCAGCGATCTTGTCGATCTGGGTCGCGCCATGCGGCTTGCCTATCTCGGTGCCCGCGAAGGGACCCGCGCGCCTTCCGTCATTGAAGGTTGGGTCAGCCAGCAGGCAATCGAGGACCCGCGCATCCGCGCCATCGAGCCACGGCTTCTTGTGACGAAGAACGAGATGTCGACGATGGCGGAGCTTCTCGACAATCTCGTCCGCCTTGGCGAGGCGTCCCGCGATGAAGCGGATTCGCAAGACTTCTTCAGGAAGTTGCAGGATGTCATCATAGCCATGGCCCAGAACCCCGACACGATCGTCCGAACAGATTCGGCGACCCTCGGCGGCGCGCTGGAGTACCTCGAACGGCTCCCCTATCGCAGCGCGATCCTGCAACTCGACGCGGAAAGCTGGGGTCAAAGCGCAATCAAGCGGCGGAGCACGCTCGACGGCATGCGCAGCAAGCTGACGCTCTACCGTAAATGGCTTTACGACAGCTCGGTCTGGACATCGCTCTACGACGGCGCGCCGGACGGGGAGCTGGTATTTGCCATGCCCTTCGACGTCTTGCCCTGAGGTCGGCGATGGACCTGTCGCTGCGCGCCGAAAACCTTGCCGTCACATTGCGCGATAGCGAACGCACCTTCACGCTGCGGATTGAGGCGCTTGGCGTCGCCCCGGGTGAGGCTGTGGGCCTGACCGGTGCCAGCGGCACAGGCAAGACGCTGCTCCTGGAGTTGCTGGGCCTCTTGCGCCAGCCAGATCATGGCGGCCGCTACCTGGTGGCTGACGGTGACCGCTCACGCGACCTCGCGCAACTCTGGCTGGCGCCGGACGGCCGTGCGCAGGTCACGCGCGCGCGGGGAACGCTCTTCGGTTTTGTGCCGCAAAGTGGCGGGTTGATGCCCTTTCTCAGCGTTGCCGAAAATGTCGCGCTCAGCCAGCGCATCGCCGACCGGCCCGACCCGGAGTTTGCGGCGAGCCTTATCGCCCAGCTGGGGTTGAAGCCCGTCGCGCGCCTGATGCCCGCCAAATTGTCGATCGGTCAGCGCCAGCGCGTCTCAATCGCCCGCGCGCTCGCGCACCGGCCCCGCTTCGTCATCGCAGATGAACCGACCGCAGCGCTTGACCCCGAAACCGCCGCCGCGGCGATGGCCCTTCTCATCGGCGCGGCAGAGGCAACCGGCACATCGGTCATCATCTCGTCCCACGACCTGTCACTGCTCGACCGCTTTCCGCTGACGCGATACGCGCTGACCGCTGAGAGCACGGAAGGCGACCCCCATGTCGTCAGCAACCTGCACCGACACGCCGAGGTGCCGGCATGAAGCTTCTGGCCGAACTGTCGCTGCGCGATCTTTTCCGGGACTGGGTGCATCTTCTCTGCAATGTTGCGGTCATGGTCGGCGTCATCGTGCCCCTTCTCGTGCTCTTCGGTGTCCGGAACGGCGTCTATGACGCGCTGATCGGCCGGCTGCTGAACAACCCCGCGACGCTCCAGATCGACACACGCGGCAACAACTCCTTCACCTATACCGATGCCGAAGAGGTTCGCGGCTGGGCAGAGGCGGGTTTTGTCACACTGAAGACCCGCAGCCTTTTTGACTACGTGAACGTCCGCGAAACCGGCGGGCGCGGCAAACGCGAGGCGATCATCGCGCCGTCTGCGACCGGTGACCCGATGCTCGGCCCCGATGTGGCGCTTGGCCCCGAGGATGCCGCCATCAGCACCGACCTCGCCGAACAGCTGAAACTCGCGCCCGGGGCCAGCATCGACCTTGTCACCCAGGCGCCGGAGCGACCGCAGCAATTGATCCTGCCGGTGCGCGTCGTGGCAATCGTGCCGGCAGACCGGCTGTCGGGGCGAGTGGTGTTGGCGCCTCTCGACAAGCTCGACCTGATCGAGGCCTTCTATGACGAATACGCGCTGCCTGACCATGGCATCACGGCCGGCAAACCCCTTGCCCAGCGCGTGGTCGACTTCGAGGGCATTCGGGCCTATGCCCGGCGGCTCGAAGACCTCGCACCGCTTCAGGCCCGGATGGAAAGCCGGTTCGGCGTCGCGACCGAGGCCGCGACGCAGCGGGTGACGGGCGTTCTCAGCCTTGGACGGAACATGTCGATGGCGCTCGCTCTGACAGCGACCGTCGCGCTGGCTGGACTGGCCGCCGCGCTGATTTTCGGCTTCTGGGCCGAGGTGGCCCGCAAGCGGCAGATGATTGCCCATCTGGGATTGCTGGGGATCAGCCAGCGGCATGTCTCTCTTTTCCCGGTCATCCAGGCGCTCGTGACGGCCATTCTGGGGCTTGTCGTCTCGTTCCTTCTTTTCGCCATTGCCGCGGCCGTGGCCGAAAGCCTGTTCGACACGGGTCTGACTGAGGAAGGTGGGCTGGTGGTCATCGGGTGGGGTCAGACAGTCGTCATCTCGGTCGGGGTCCTTCTTTTCGTCACCCTCGCCTCGCTCGTCGCCGCGCAAAGCGCGCAGCGGACGGATCCGGCGACAGTCCTTCGGGAATTCACCTGATGCGCGCCCTCGCCTTTGCCCTTCTGTTCTTGCCGGCGGCGGCAATTGCGGCGCCCGAGGTAACCTGGGAGGCGGAGCAATACGATCCGGCCAGCGACACCCAGCCGGCAGACCTTGTCCTGCCTATGCCCTGTGGCGGCGCGATGGCCTTTCAGAAGGTCACAGTTCCGGTCGAGGCGGAAAACCCGCTCGACGACCGCAGGGTGCGAGTCGGCCAGTCGCAGAAAAACACCGGGTTTTCCGACTATCTGCACACCGAATACCTGCGCGGCGCGTTTACTGACGCCGGCAGCGGCGAGTCCTATTACTACATCGGCCGCTACGAGATTACCGCCGCCCAGGCGCGCGCCCTGCGCGGCGACTGTGCCGTGCCGGACCGCAAGGACAGGACCGCCCAGGGGGGGCTAAGCTGGTTTGACGCAATTGACCTGTCGCGCGCCTACTCCGAATGGCTGCTGGCCAATGCGACAGATGCGTTGCCGGCCGCGCTTGGCGGTGTGGCCTGGCTGCGCCTGCCGACCGAGGTCGAATGGGAATATGCCGCCCGTGGCGGCGCCGTCATCGACCCGATCGAGTTTCCGCAACGGCGCTTCTTCGGCGAGGAAGACATCGACCGTTTCGTCAAGTTCGCCAGCAATTCGCGTGGCAAGCTTCTGCCGGTCGGCGTCCGCGACCCCAATCCTCTGGGGCTTTACGATATCTACGGCAATGCCGAGGAGCTGATGCTGGAACCCTACCGGCTGAACGCGGTCGGGAGGCCCCATGGGCAGGTTGGCGGCATCGTCACGCGCGGCGGTTCCGTCAAATCGACAGATGAGGAAATCTATAGCGCGCGGCGGGTCGAGTACCCGCTTTTCAAGGCGGCGGACGGATCGCCCCTGACCAGCGACATGTTCGGCGCGCGGTTTGTCCTCAGCCGCAATGTGACCACCTCGGACGGTGTCGTCAGCGATATCCACGACCGCTGGATCGGTATCGCCGAAGCCCCGACCGGGGAAGGCACCGATCCGCTTTCAGCGCTGACATCGCTTGTCGAGGAAGAGATCGACCCGCGAAAGCAGGCGGCGCTGACCGGCCTGCAGCTTGAATTTCGCCGCGCCCGCGAAAACGCGAGCACCGCCTTCGCCGAGGCCGCGAAATCCACGATGCTCAGCGGCGCGGTGCTGATCGGCGCCATGCGTGACGGGGTTGCGACATTGCGCAAGCGCCAAAGCGATGTCCGCGCCGTAGTCGATGAAATCGGCGTGACCGCCGATCAGGCCAAGCGTGATGTCCTGAACCGGACTGCCGGGCTGATTGTGCAGGAAATGAACGGGCTTCGGCAATTGCAGCGCACCTACCTGCTTTCCTACAGCCGGGCCCTGTCGACGCTTGCCAATGACATCTCGCCCGAGATCACGGACAAGAGCTTCCGACTGCTCGTGGATGAACTGACCCTTGCCAATCAGGATCAGATCCTTGCCTCGCTGCAGCTTTTCTGGGTGGATCTGGACACCTACCGAACCCAGCCGGACATGAGCGAGGGCGAACTGCTCAACCTTGCCCTATCGCGATAGCGGGATCTCTGGGGGCAAAGCAGAGCTTTCTTGAACGCGCGCGCCTCAGCGACTAAAGAGGCCGGGCAGCAGGCCGACAGATGGCGCATTCGCCCGGCAGCGCAATTCGACGGCCCCGTAGCTCAGGGGATAGAGCGACCGCCTCCTAAGCGGTAGGTCACAGGTTCGAATCCTGTCGGGGCCGCCATCACCTTCCGTCAGTCCTTGCGGAAGAACGGAATCATGAAGACGATGCAGGCGAGCAGAAAGAAGACGCTGCCGAACATCGCCCAGAAACTGCCGATACTCGCCACGATGAAGCCGAGTGCCGAGACGACGAACAGGATCCAGCCGACAAAGTTGATGTGATGGTTGGTCATGCCGTCCTCACCCGGTTATCCTTCCTTGCCAGCCAAACAAGCGCGCGTTATTCTCCATGTTAATATTTTTTTCCGCGTACGCAACGTCGGTTTTGGCCGGAGAGCCGGATGCTTGACAGACACTACCCGCCCGTCATTCCCGGCCCGCCAAGGCCCAGCCGCATCATCCAGCCGGCCGTCTTCTCCCTGCCACCGGGCAGCGAAAGATATGTTGTGCCCGGCGCCGGTGCCATCTTCGTGCCCGTGGCGGCAGGCGACACGCTGACGGTCACGAATGACGAAGGCGGGCAGCCTTGTGAGATCGTCGCGACAGGCAAGACCGGCGCCATCGACGCGTCAATCGTCGGGGCAGGCCCGAATTCCGATGCGAGCGGTCTGAAGGCCTTGCTGGCGGGACCCGAAGGCAGCCTTCGCGCGCTGCGCATGGGTATTGCGGCCCGTGGCATCGACCTTGCCAAGGCAGGCGCGATCCGGGTCTTCGGCCATGACACATCGGCGGGCCAATCGGAAACGTTTGCTGCCACTCGCGACGGCGCGGTGATCATCGCCGCACCGGGTGGTGTTATGGATGCCGAGGCGCAGGATACCTCCACGCCGCTAACCGTCATGGTCAAACGGGCAACGCTGAAAAGCCAGGTCCGGTTCGAGCTGCCCGACCCGCTCGCCGATCCGGTTCTCGACCTCAGGGTCAAGACAAGTACCGCCAGTTCCTATTTCGTGAAGGCAGGCGATTACATCCAGATCATCGACGTCGATGGTCGCCAATGCACCGATTTCCAGTGTTTTTCGGCCCGCAAGCTCGACAAGGGTGTCGAACATGCGCTCGATGTCACGACCACGCGAACGCTGATGGGCCACGCCTACCCGATGCCGGGGCTTCATGCGAAATACTACGATCAGGACATGCTGCCGCTGATTGAAGTCGTTCAGGACACCTGTGGCCGGCACGATGCTTTCGCGCTCGCCTGCGCGGCCAAGTACTACGATGACATCGGCTATCCCGGCCACATCAACTGTTCGGAGAACTTCAACTACGCCCTGAAGGATCGTGGGGTGACGCCGCGCGCCGGATGGATGGCGGTGAATTTCTTCTTCAACACCGGCATCGACGCGCATGGCGTCATGTATGCGGACGAACCCTGGTCGCACCCCGGGGATTACGTACTTTTGCGCGCGTTGACGGACCTCGTCTGCGTCTCATCGGCTTGCCCCGACGACACCAGCCCCGCCAATGGCTGGAATCCGACGGATATCCATGTCCGCAGTTATTCCGGCAAGGAAAGTTTCCAGCGGTCGATCGCGATCCGCACCACGAAGGATTCGGAACCCAAGATGACCAAGGAAACCGGCTTTCACCAAAGCTTCGCCCGCCACACGCGGGATTTCGTGGAATACCGCGGCTACTGGCTGCCGAACACCTTTTCGGCGGAAGGTCCGGTGGAGGAATACTGGGCCTGCCGGAACAAGGCCGTGATCATGGATCTGTCGCCGCTGCGGAAATTCGAGGTGACGGGTCCGGATGCCGAAGCTCTGATGCAGTACACCGTGACACGGAATATGAAGACCTTGCCCGTCGGCGGCGTTGTCTATACGGCGATGTGCTATGAACACGGCGGCATGATCGACGATGGCACCGTCTTCCGCCTTGGCCGCGACAATTTCCGCTGGATCGGCGGTGACGATTATTCCGGCGAATGGCTGCGCGAACAGGCGGCGAAGCTGGGGCTAAAGGTTCTTGTCCGGTCGTCGACAGACCAGCTTCACAATGTCGCCGTGCAGGGGCCGGAAAGCCGTGACCTGTTGCGAAAGGTGGTCTGGACCGCCCCGACGCAACCCGATCTCGACGAACTCGGCTGGTTCCGCTTCGCCCCCGCCCGTATCGGCGACCATCTGGGCATCCCCATCGTCATTTCGCGAACCGGATATACGGGCGAACTGGGGTATGAGGTCTTCTGCCATCCGAAACATGCGACCGAGGTCTTCGACGCCATCTGGGCGGCGGGCCAGGACCACGGGCTGAAACCGATGGGCCTTGCCGCGCTCGACATGGTCAGGATCGAGGCCGGGCTGATCTTCGCCGGTTACGATTTTTCCGACCAGACCGATCCGTTCGAGGCGGGTATCGGCTTTACCGTGCCCCTGAAGACGAAACCCGACGACTTCATCGGCCGCGACGCCCTGATCCGACGCAAGGAACACCCCGCGCGCAAGCTCGTCGGCCTTGATATTGACGGCAATGTCGATGTCGGGCATGGCGACAGTGTCCGCATCGGCCGCGCGCAGATCGGCGAGGTGACGTCTTCGATGCGGTCGCCGCTTCTCGGCAAGAACATTGCGCTGGCGCGGATCGACGTCGCCCATGCGGAGATTGGCACCGAAGTGGAAATCGGCAAACTGGACGGCCTGCAGAAACGCCTGCCGGCAACGGTCGTACCATTCGCCCATTACGACCCGAAGAAGACGCGGCCGCAATCGTAAGTAAAACCTGATCGCCGCGATCTACCGCTCTGCCATTTGGGCAAGGCGCCCCGGCACCATCTGCCGGTGCTCGCTGACCTGGAACGCCGTTTCGCGCAGGATCTTCTCCCGGATCGCGGCCCCGAAATCCTCGAAATCCCGGGCGCTGATGACAAAGGAACCGGTTCCGGTGATGACGTGGTTCCGGTACCAGATGTCGAGGGTCGGAAAATCCGTCAGGATCGCCAGCCCGTTCAGCGTCACGCCCTGCTCTTCCACGAGCCGCTTTGCATATGGCATGGTCGGCGCCGCGCGAAACCAGGGATCGGTTTCCACCCCGTCTCCGGACACGTCGATGACCTTGCGCAACCCTTCATAGCGGTTACCGTCGATCATCCCCAGCGCATAGACGACACCGTCGCCGATCCCGGTGCCGCCGCCGCCAATACCGAATTGCCGTCCGGTATGGGCATGAAAATCGCGCACCACGGCCGCGAACCCCTCGATCAACCGGCGGCTGTCCAGAAGATGCCATCCGGTCGTGATTCTGGGGAAAGCCGCGTCGGACCAGATCATCACCGCAACGGCAATTCGCCCGGTTGGGCCGGACAGAATGGCCTGCTGCACGCCTGGGTCATAGAACGCGGCAATGGTCCCAGCGATCTGGAGTTCATATTCCGCCGGGTTGATCGACCCTGACCCGTCCATCGCCAGAACCAGTTCCAGAACGACCTCTTCGGCCATCGCAGGGCCCGCCCAGACGGCGAATAGGATCAGGAGGGGGCGGAACCACGATGTCACCATTCCGCCCCTTCCTTCGCTAGTTCTGCAGATAGCTTTCCATGGAATCGTCCAGCGCGTCTTTCCACGGTGTGTGGTGCTTGGGCGCCATGGAGCCGGTAATGACCGACTTGTAGGAGTTGTCGCGGAAGCCCATGATGTTTTCGACCTTGTGCTTCTTCCATTTGAAGAAGGCCTCGTTCGCGCCATCGACGTCAAAGCTCGGGTAATCCGTTTCGGCGATCAGTTCCTTGACGTAGTCGCCCTGATAGCGGATCGCGTCATAGCTGTCTTCGCCGGCATCCTCCGCCTTGACCCGCGCCACGACATCGGCCGCGCGGGCGGCTTTGTCCGGCAAAGCGATCTTGCCCATGATCACGTCGCGTACCCACCAGGCCTGCGCGTCGAACATGTTGAAGGTGAACCACTGGTCCTGCATGCCGAGGTAGAAGAGCGCCGGGTTGTTCACCCAAACGACGCCCTTATAGAGATCGGCCGTCGCCAGCCGGTTCGCCGTTTTCAGCCGCAAGTCGTCGGGCAGGAAGGGGAAGTGGTGCTTGTAGCCGGTGCAAAGGATGATCGCGTCGACCCGTGCGGTCGATCCGTCCTTGAAGGTTGCGGTATTGCCCTTCACCCCGGTCAGGATCGGCACTTCCTTCCAGTTTGAAGGCCAGTTGAAGCCCATCGGCGCTGTCCTGTGGCTGACCGTCACAGACTTGCAGCCGTATTTCCAGCATTGCGACCCGATGTCCTCGGCTGAATAGCTGGTGCCGACGATCAGGATGTCCTTGTCGATGAATTCACGTGCGTCGCGGAAGTCATGGGCATGCAGGATGCGGCCATTGAACCCGTCAAACCCCGGAAACTCCGGCACGTTGGGGGTTGAGAAGTGACCCGAGGCCACGACGACGTTGTCGAACTCTTCCGCATAGACCTTGTCTTCGGGCAGATTGTGGACCGTCACCGTGAACTTGCCGGTCTTGGCATCGTGGCTGACATGGCGCACCGCCGTCTCAAACCGGATCCATTTGCGCACGCCGGCCTTCTTCACCCGGCCTTCGATATAGTCGAAAAGGACAGCGCGCGGCGGGTAGGACGCGATCTGCTTGCCGAAATGTTCCTCGAACGAATAATCGGCGAATTCGAGTCCCTCTTTTGGCCCGTTCGACCACAGGTAGCGATACATCGAGCCATGGACCGGCTCGCCGTACTGATCGAGCCCTGTGCGCCAGGTATAGTTCCAGAGCCCGCCCCAGTTGGCCTGCTTTTCAAAGCACACCACTTCGGGGATATCCGCGCCCTTCGCCGCAGCGGATTGGAACGCCCGCAACTGCGCCAGGCCGGACGGGCCGGCTCCGATGACGGCTACGCGTTTGGTCATGGTCTTCTGTCTCCTCTCAAGGTCTAACTAATTCGAAGCTGTCTTTTGTGTTCCGCTGCCCATGAATGGATCGACCGGCGAGCTGTGATCCAGATCGGTGGATGCTACACCCAACCGAATTTGGCCGCCCCAATCCAGCCCCTGCCCGCCGTCCAGCCTTGGGCCAACGACGCCATGTTGTGGGCTTGGCAGTCCACGCGTTGTGGGTCCGGGTCGCCAGCTTACAGCAGTCTTGGCCCTGACGATCCAGGCCGAATATGCCCCCGACCTCTGACTTCTAATGTTCCGCCCCCCGTTGCGCAGGCCGTCGGCTCGGCCAGGCATGTTCTGATGCGGGCCAAGCTGGCGATTTTCCCTTCGTGAAAAAAATGATCGGCAAAAGAAACGTGGATTGCAATGAATTATTAGCCCCGCGAGCGACATTCGTCCGAGCGAGGGGTTTTTCACGGTCGCCGACAGAGAACCACGCTCGCTCGCGGCTCAGCGGGCGGGACCAATGATGCCCGCCGGCCGGACTTGCACGAATCGCATCGCCCAGCTGCCGCTTTCCGCGATTCTAGACACCAAGGCAGTAGCGCAGGATCGCCTTCTGGGCGTGCAGGCGGTTTTCGCTTTCGTCGAAGATCACCGATTGCGGTCCGTCCATCACCGCGTTCGTTGCCTCTTCGTTGCGATGGGCCGGCAGGCAATGCATGAAAAGCGCATCTTTCTTGCCCGCCGCCATCATCTCCTCATTCACCTGATAGGGGCGGAGCTGGTTGTGGCGACGTTCACGTGCGCTTTCAGGGTCGTGCATCGACACCCAGGTATCCGTGACGATGGCGTCGGCGCCTTTCGCTGCCTCAAGTGGGTTGCGCTTGATTTCAACCCGCGACCCTTTGGAACGGGCGAAGGCCACCGCCTTCGGGTCAGGGTCGAGCGTCTCAGGCCCCGTGAATGTCAGGTCGAAGCCGAACTGGCCCGCTGCGTGAAGCCAACTGGAACAGACGTTGTTGCCATCGCCGGACCAGACAAACCGGCGCCCGGCCACAGGGCCGCGATGTTCTTCATAGGTGACGATATCGGCCATGATCTGACAGGGGTGCGAATTGTCCGTCAGCCCGTTGATGACCGGAACTGTCGCGTGTTCTGCCATTTCCAGCAGCGTCGCCTCCTCGAAGGTTCTCAGCATGATGAGATCGACATAGCGGCTAAGCACACGCGCCGTGTCGGCGATCGACTCGCCATGGCCAAGCTGCATTTCCTTGCCCGACAGGATCATGGTTTGCCCCCCCATCTGGCGTGTGCCCACATCGAAGGAAACGCGCGTCCGGGTGGAGGGCTTTTCGAAGATGAGCGCGATCATCCGTCCGGCCAGCGGCTGTTCGGCATCGGGCGTGCCCTTGGGCAGACCCTTGCGGGCATTCTTCATCGCATGCGCGGAATTGATCATCGAGCGCAGCGCATCGGGGTCGGTCTTGTGAATGTCGAGGAAATGGGTCATCGGGTCGTCCTTCCTTGCGGGCGCCGGTCGCTTGTCGAACCTGGGTGTTCCCGCAAATGGTGTGTCAGGTGAATCGGATCGATCAGGTGTTGCGCGTCATCGGCGGGTCATTCGCGCGGCCACCCGATCCAGGCGGGCCACTGCCTCTGCAATGTCGTCGTCGCTGATCGTCAGGGCCGGCAGGAGGCGGATCACGTTATCCGCCGCCGGAACGGTCAGGACGTTTTCGTCATAGCCCGCCTTGACCACATCGGTGGGTGCGGGCTTGCATTTCAGCCCGAGCATCAGGCCCTGCCCGCGCACGCCTTCGAAAACCTCGGGATGCGCAGCGACCAACCCTTCGAGCCGCTGCCGCAGCAGCGCGGCCTTGCGGTTGACCTCAGCCAGGAAGGCCGGATCGGCGATGATCGAGACGACAGCCGCACCGACAGCGCAGGCAAGCGGGTTGCCGCCATAGGTCGATCCGTGCGTTCCCGCTATCATCCCGGATGCAGCCTTTTCGGTGGCAAGCACAGCGCCAAGCGGAAAGCCGCCGCCGATGCCCTTGGCCACCATCATGATATCCGGCGTCACGCCGGCCCATTCATGGGCGAAGAGCCGGCCCGTACGCCCCATCCCGCATTGCACCTCGTCCAGGATCAATAGCGCACCTGCCTTGTCGCAGATTGCCCGGACGCGGCGCAGATCTTCGTCGGCCATCGGCCGGATGCCACCTTCACCCTGCACCGGTTCCAGCATGACCGCCGCCGTTTCCGGTCCGATCGCGGTCTCCAGTGCCGCCATGTCGCCCCAGGGAAGAGACCGGAACCCCGGCATGAGCGGGCCGAAGCCCTTCACCATCTTTTCTGACGCCGCCGCCGCAATCGCCCCGGTCGAACGGCCATGGAACGACCCCTCGAAGGTCAGGATTTCAGCGCGCGGCGCGCCCTGCTCATACCAGTATTTCCTGGCCATCTTGATGGCAAGTTCCGCCGCCTCCGTCCCGGAATTGGTGAAGAACACAGTGTCGGCGAAGGTCAGATCGCAGAGCATGTCTGCAAGCCGTTCCTGTTCAGGTATCTTGTAGAGGTTCGAGACATGCCAGACCCGACCGGCCTGTTCCGTCAGCGCCGCAACAAGTGCCGGATGGGCATGGCCGAGCGCATTCACCGCGATCCCCGCCCCGAGATCGAGAAATCGCTGCCCGTCTGCGGTTTCGAGCCAGGAGCCCTCGCCCTTCGTGAAGGCCAGCGGTGCACGGTTGTAGGTCGGCAGAAGCGTGGGGATCATGCGGGGCAACTCCGGATGCGGGACGCCAATGGGTGCATCAGTCAATGGCGTGTGTCAACGAGGGGGATGGGGTCCGCCGGTCAGGCGGAAAGCAGACGCTTGGCGTCAGGCGCGGCGCGCGCGACGTCGGGGACGAAGGAGAAGATCGGTCCGGTTGGTCATGGGCGTTCCTTAGCGTCAACCGCCTGGCCTGTCCAGTACCTCAAATCACGCCGCTCGCTGGACCGCGACACGCCCGGCAGGGGTTGATTTCCCCGCCCCTCGCTTGTATCTCGGCACGTCCCGGATAAAATGGGACAAACCGCAGTCAAGACCGCCCGGCCCCGGCCCCTACCGGACTGGCGCCGCCGGTCCCAGAACCCCGAGGGTCAGTCATGTCCTGGACCGACGAACGTGTCGAGACGCTGAAGAAGATGTGGGCCGAAGGCCAGTCGGCGAGCCAGATCGCCAAGGAGCTTGGCGGTGTGACCCGCAATGCGGTCATCGGCAAGGTTCACCGGCTCGGCCTTTCGAACCGGGTCGGCGGCGCGCCCGAGGCGAAGCCTGAGCCCGCCCCGAAAGCCGAGACGCGCAGTGCTGCCAAGCCCGCCCAGCAGCCGGCCGCCGCGCCGAAAGCAGAAGCGAAGGCAGCCGCGCCCCGCACCGAATCCGCGCAGCCCGCGCCGACACCGCTGCGCAAGCAGATCATTCCGGCCGGCCAGCCGCTGCCGCCGCAACCCTCGGCGGGCGAGATCAGCCCCGAAGCGCTTGCCTCCGTCCGCGAGGTCGAGAAGAAGGCCAAGCGGATCAGCCTGATGGAACTGACCGAGCGCACCTGCAAATGGCCCATCGGCGACCCCGCGACCGAAGATTTCTGGTTCTGCGGCCTCGCCACGCAGCAGGGCAAACCCTATTGCGACGCCCATGTCGGCGTGGCCTTCCAACCGATGTCCTCGCGCCGCGACCGGCGGCGGTAAGCGCCAATACGGCTTGCCCGAACGGCCACGCTGCCCTTAGGTTGAGACCGGGCAGCGCCGGACGGTTTTGATGGACAAGATTTACGAGGGTTGGCACTGGCTGCTATACGTGCCTACAGCTTTTTTTGTCTGTATCGTCGGCTGGTTGGCCTTACGCAACATCTGGAATAACGACTACGACCGCCCACGCATAGTCCGATGGCTCGAGCATGACAGCGTTAAAGCGTATTATGTTCATCTGATGACCGGCCTCTTGGACCGGGTCGATGCGCGGATGTCGGCGTCGGAACTCGAAGACGATGCCGGACCGTGGCGGCGGGCGTGGAGTGCCGATCTCGCCACCCTGATGCTAATTCTGGCAATAGCCTATCCTCTTCTCGCTTTCCTCACTCAGTGGATTGCGGGCTACCCGATGACACTAGGCGACGCCGAACTTGCCGCAGTCGGTACGGGGACCGAGCGTGTTTTCAGCACTTTCTTGCTTTCGACATCGATTGTTCTTTACTTTTTTGGCATTTTCTCAAAATCGCGGTGGCGAGCGGTGTTGTTTATTGCGCCCACTGCGATCCTGTATGGCGGGCCGTTCTTCGCTGATCGGCTCGGCATTCCAGGTGCATTCGCAGGTGCAATCGCCGTCGCAGTCGCAGGCGCTGTCGCAGGCGCTATCGCAATCGCAGGTGGATTCAAGATCGCAGGTGCAGTCGCAGGCGCATTCGCTGGCGCAGTTGCAGTCGCAGTCGCAGGCGCAGGCGCAGGCGGATTCAAATTCGCAGGCGCAGGCGCGGGCGCATTCGCATTCGCAGTCCCATTCGCATTCGTATCAGAATTGGCCGATCGCCGAACGCTTCGGCATGCGGTTTGGCGATTTCTGCCAGTCGTCCTGATGCAGGTCATGCTGATTGTCGTGATCATGGGGTTCTGGCAGCCAGCAAGCCGTCGTGACTTTACAGCTTATCTGGTCCTTTTCTTCGGCGTCCTTCCGTTCTTCAACGCACTTGCCGATTTCGCTTCTGTCGGGTTGACCCGGCATCTGCTGCGCAAGGGGCTCCCAGGCTGGTCGCTGAAGCAAGGCGTCCTCGACGCCTTCGGTGGCGCGGCCATCTTTTTCACACTTGGCTTCACCCTGATCACTTATGTCCACGTCATCCGCCCGCCTGACGGACCGCTTCTGAACCTCACCGCACTTTTTGAGGGACTTCGTGACGATCCGGGCACCTATTGGTGGCTGGCTTTTATGCTGATCTCCACCCTTCTGCCGACCATGATCCATGTCGGGATCGCGCTTCTGTCTGGCTTCTTGGGCTGGCCCAGTTGGCTGCGCCACTGGATCGTAGAGCGGTTGATGGCGGGCAAAAAAGGGTCAGAAATAGAGCCGACCCTTGGTGTCATTGCCCTTTCGGCGATAGTGGTTTTGGCTTTCTGGCTGCCCTTCGCTGGTTTCTATGGGTTACTGAAACTCGATCACGGCTGGCTGCTAGATCAGGTGATCGGCGTCTTTGAGGGCTACGCCCGTCTTATCGGCGCGATCTGAACTCTCTGTCATCAGGCCAGTGCTTCCCTTCCCGATCTGATCGCAATAATCTCCACCCCCGCGAACAGGAGCCCCCAATGCGTCCGATCATCGAGGTCCGCGACCTCTCCAAGACCTATGCCAGCGGCACTGTCGCGCTTTCGGGCATGACGCTCGATATCCGGGAAGGTGAGATCCTTGCGCTTCTCGGGCCGAACGGGGCCGGCAAGACCACCTTCATCTCGATCACCTGCGGGCTCGTGACGCCAAGCGGCGGCACGGTTCGCGTCGGCGGGCACGACATCATTCGCGACTACCGCGCGGCGCGGTCGCTGATCGGGCTCGTGCCGCAGGAAATATCCATCGAGATGTTCGAAACGGTGATGAATACCGTCCGCTTCAGCCGTGGGCTCTACGGCAAGAAACCCGACGATGCCTATCTGGAGAGTGTGCTGAAAGCGCTGTCGCTCCATGACAAGCGCGACGCAAAGCTGATGGAACTGTCCGGCGGCATGAAGCGCCGTGTCCTGATCGCGAAGGCGCTGTCGCATGGGCCGAAAATCCTCTTCCTCGATGAACCGACGGCCGGGGTCGATGTGAACCTTCGGCGCGAGATGTGGCAGGTGGTGCGACGACTGAGGGATGAGGGCGTCACCATCATCCTCACCACGCATTACCTTGAAGAGGCCGAGGAAATGGCCGACAGGATCGGCGTTATCGACAAGGGGCAACTGATGCTTGTCCGCGACACGTCGGACCTGATGCATGAATTCGGCCGCAAAAGGCTGACGGTCGAACTGGTGAAGCCGCTCGCCGCCTTGCCCGTCGCCATTGCCGGCGAAGGCGTCACACTTTCGCCGGATGGTGCGCATGTGAGCTACGAATACGATACCCGCGCGGATCGTTCCGGCATCGCCCGCCTCATGGCCGGTTTCGCCGCCGAGGGGATTCAGGTGCGCGATCTGGTCACCGCACAATCGTCGCTGGAAGAGGTCTTTCTGCGGCTGGTGGAGGAAAAGGCATGAACTGGCAGGCCATCAGGACGATCTTTTCCCACGAGATGGCGCGTTTCTGGCGGACGCCGTGGGAATCGCTCGCCTCGCCTGTCGTGTCGACCGTGCTCTATTTCGTCGTCTTCGGTGCGGCCATCGGGGGGCGCATTCAGTCGGTCGAGGGTGTGAGCTATGGCGCTTTCATCGTGCCGGGTCTGATCATGCTGACGGTGCTTCAGCAGTCGATCGCCAATGCCTCTTTCGGGATATTCTTTCCGAAGTTCGTCGGCACCATCTACGAGGTGCTTGCCGCGCCGGCGTCATTCATCGAGGTGGTATCCGGCTATGTCGGGGCCGCGGCGCTGAAATCGGTCATCATCGCGCTTGTGATCTACCTCACCGCGCTACTCTTCGTGGATTTGCCGGTCGCGCATCCGTTCTGGGCGCTCGGTTTTCTGGTTCTGACGGCTCTCAGTTTTTCGCTTTTCGGGTTTCTCATGGGCATCTGGGCCAAGGACTGGCAGCAATTGCAGTTCATCCCCCTGATGGTGATCACGCCACTGGTCTTCCTTGGCGGGGCGTTTTACTCGGCCTCCATGCTGCCGCCTTTCTGGCAGGGCGTGGCAAAGGTCAATCCGGTCCTCTATCTCGTCTCGGGGTTCCGCTGGTCCTTCTTCGATCAGGCCGACGTTCCGGTCGCCGCCTCGCTTCTGGCCGTGGCGGCCTTCCTCGGCCTTGGCATCGCGGCGATCTGGTACATCTTCCGCACCGGATGGCGGCTGAGGAACTGAGCGCTTCCCATCGCCCGTGCCAGAGCGTATAGGCCGCCGCCATGACCCAGAACCCGCCAAACCTTCGCCCCGACCTTGCGCCGAAGCCCATTTTCGACGCCGCTGCACGCCCCGGCCAGCCGAAGATCGGCATGGTCTCGCTCGGCTGCCCCAAGGCGCTGGTGGACAGCGAGCGCATTCTGACGCGCCTTCGGGCCGAGGGCTATGCGATCAGCCCGGACTATTCCGGCGCCGATGCGGTCATCGTGAACACCTGCGGCTTTCTCGACAGCGCCAAGGCGGAAAGCCTTGAGGCGATCGGCGAGGCCTTGTCTGAGAACGGCCGGGTAATCGTCACCGGCTGCCTCGGGGCCGAGCCGGATTACATCACCGGCGCGCATCCCTCGGTTCTGGCCGTCACCGGGCCGCATCAATACGAACAAGTGCTGGACGCCGTCCATGCGGCGGTGCCGCCCGCGCCCGATCCGTTCGTCGACCTGATGCCGGCGGCGGGGGTCAAGCTGACGCCGCGCCACTACAGCTATCTGAAGATTTCGGAAGGCTGCAATCACAAGTGCCGCTTCTGCATCATCCCCGACATGCGCGGGCGCCTTGTGTCCCGCCCCGCCCACGCGGTCCTGCGCGAGGCGGAAAGGCTGGTCGAGGCCGGGGTGCGGGAGCTTCTGGTCATCAGCCAGGACACCTCGGCCTATGGGGTCGACATCAAGCACGCCGAGAAAAACGGCCACCGCGCCCATATCAACGACCTCGCGCGCGATCTCGGCAGCCTCGGCGCCTGGGTGCGGCTGCATTACGTCTACCCCTACCCGCATGTGCGCGACCTCATTCCCCTGATGGCGGAAGGGCTGGTGCTGCCCTATCTCGACATCCCGTTCCAGCATGCCCACCCAGACACGCTGAAGCGCATGGCCCGGCCCGCTGCCGCGGCGAAGACGCTGGACGAAATCGCCGCCTGGCGCGCCGCCTGCCCGGAGATCACGCTCCGCTCCACCTTCATCGTCGGCTATCCCGGCGAGACGGAGGCGGAGTTCCAGACGCTGCTCGACTGGATGGACGAGGCCCAGCTCGACCGGGTCGGCTGCTTCAAATACGAAAACGTCGCCGGGGCGCGGTCGAATGCCCTACCCGACCATGTCGCGGAAGATGTCAAGCAGGACCGCTGGAACCGCTTCATGGAAAAGGCGCAAGCGATATCCGAGGCGAAGCTGTCGGCGAAAGTCGGCACCCGGATCGAGGTCATCGTCGACGCGGTCGACGAGGAGGGCGCGACCTGCCGCACCAAGGCCGACGCGCCGGAAATCGACGGCAATCTCTTCATCGACGAGGGGTTCGAGAGGCTGGAGCCGGGCGATATCGTGCCGGTTACCGTCGACGAGGCCGGGTCGTATGATTTGTGGGGGCGGCTCGACTGAGCCTTGACCATCTCCGGAACCGGGGTGAAGGTCTGGCCACCTGACAGGGAGCCAACCGATGTCCTGGATCGAAACCGTCCCCTACGAAGAAAGCAGCGGCAAGCTGCGCCAGCTCTATGACCGGGTGAAAGGCCCGGACGACAATGTCGACAATATCATGATGCTGCACAGCCTGCGCCCCCACACGATGGAGGCGCATATGGCGGTCTACAAATACGTGCTGCATCATTCGGCGAACCGGGTGCCTAAATGGTTTCTGGAAACCATCGGGGTCTGGGTCAGCCTTCTCAATGGTTGTTCCTATTGTGTCGAACATCACTTCGCTGGCTTGCGGCGGCTCATTCGCGACGATGCCAGGGCGGATGCGCTGCGCGCCGGGATGGCTGAGGGTGCTATTGATGCGATGCCGCTTGAACCCCGCGAGGTCGCAGCGCTTCACTACGCCCGGAAGCTGACCCGCGACCCCGCCGCGATGGTCAGGGGCGATGTGGAAACACTCCGCAGCTCGGGTTGGACCGACGGCGACATACTCGAGATCAATCAGGTCACCGCCTATTTCTGCTATGCCAACCGCACGGTGCTGGGCCTTGGGTGTTCGGTCGAGGGCGATATCCTCGGCCTGTCACCCGGCAATTCTGACGACCCTGACGACTGGAACCACCGGTAGCCAGCCGCGGGTCCGAATACCCCGCCCCAGGTTCTTCACAATTTTGTGAACATTCAGCGCGCCACGTGCTAAAATGCACCCGTCCGACAGGAACCGGACAAACGGGGGAGCGCAATCATGAATATCTCACGCGGTTTTCTGACCGCAGGATCAGTGTATCTGCTGGTCGGCATCTTCATCGGCATCTACATGGGCGGAACGCAGGACCACAGCCTTGCGCCGGCTCATGCGCATATCAACCTTCTGGGTTTTGCCTTGATGACAATCTTCGGAATCCTTTACCGGATCATCCCGGCAATGGCGGACAACAACCTCGCCAAGGCGCATTTCTGGTTGCATCAGATCGGGGCCCTCGTGCTCGTCATCATGTTGCTGCTGCTCTTCACGGGGCGCATCAGCGAGGCGAGCATGGTCCCGCTTGCGCCCATCGCCGAGGTGATGGTGCTTCTTGGCGTTGCGAGCTTTGCCTATAACATCTTCCGCAACGCCTGAAATCGGCGGCGGAGCCTAGGCTTCGTCCTAACCGAAGAGAATGACGACCCACGCCAGACCGCCGGCGATCGCCGCAAGCGCGACGCCGGCGGAACCGCAGTCCTTCGCCTTTCCGGCCCTCGGGTCGGCCTTCGGTGATACGAGGTCGACGACCTCCTCGATGGCGGTATTGAGAAGCTCGGCCGCCAGGATCAGGACACCTAGCGACAGTACGAGCGCGCGTTCCGCCGCCGTCAGGTCCAGCGAAAAGGCAAGCGCCGCCGAAAGGATGTTCACGACCGTCCATTGACGCAGGGATTTCTCTGTGGCCCATGCCGCCATCCAGCCGTTCATCGACCAGATGCAGGTATTGGCAAATCGCCGCCCTTCCGCTGCGATGAAAGCCCACATTGCCGCCCTCCCCCGGGTTCGCCACGCTGTCATGGAAAGCCTATATTGGCGCGGAGCGCGTTGCCAACTGTCGCGATGGGCAATCACGCCGGCGGCAATTCGTCGAGATAGCGGCGCACGGCCGTCTGAATATGACGGAACCGGTCACCGCCCAGCTTCACACCACCGAACCAGCGCGTCACCACGACGAGGTGATTGCAGAGCATCTCGCGTTCCAGCATCCGCAGGATAACCATTCCCGCGCCCGCCTCGCCGTCATCGGCTTTGACGGGCACCTGCGCGCCATCTTCCAGCAGCAGGACCGCCCAGCTGTTGTGGGTTGCCTTGGCGAATTTCTTGATACGACGGAGGTCACGCAGAAACGCATCCGCCTCGGCGCGGCAACTGACAGAACCGCCGGAGACCGCGTATTTCGACCCCCTGTCGGAGACTGCGTTCTCGATGATCTTCATAATGCCTCCCAGGTCAGGGAGTACGCGAAGACCCCGTTCAGACCAAGCCTTTCAGACCGTCAATAAGGCTGCGATTGGCGCATTGGCCCGGCAGCTCGTCAGACGCGGCATGGCGATTGTGACGGCCGTCGCGGGTCTGGCCGACATCGCAAGTCCGGCAATTCATCATGAACCGGCGAAAATCGTCAACCGTCAGCAGCCCGACATGCAGCGCATCGCGGATTGGAACGCCGTGGCGGCGGGTTTCGCTTTCAGTAAGGAAGTAGGTGGCAGCGACATCGCCCTCCCGCCAGGGATGGCCTTGTGGCGAAGTTGCCTCAAAACGGATCACGGTCATGCGCAAAACCTCCGGACGGATCGCCCTGCCATCTTGGCTCTTGCGGAGACCCCCGCATTGATCCGGATCAAATCGCGCCTGCTCAGCGCAGCCCCGCCGCAGTCCTGCGAACCGCTGCCAGCCGGTCGGCGTGGGGCGGGTGGGTGCCCAGAAACTGGTTGCCCGGATCGGGAATGCGCGAAAAGAACGCAGCGCCCCTTTCCGGGTCATAGCCGGCGCGCCAGGTCAGGATCGTGCCAAGCGTGTCGGCTTCCAGTTCGAACTCCTTGGAGAACCGCCTTGCGCCCAAGGTTCCGCCAATGTCCTGCGCGCTCCGGATCGCGGCATCGTCGCCGCCCGAGGCAGCGGTCAGCGCACCGAAGATGAGGGCGCCTGTCAACGCCGACTGCACCTGGCGCGGGATGTGGCCGGCAATGTGGTGTGCCGCCTCATGGCCCATCACGAAGGCGATTTCATCGGTGTTCCGGGCGTCGCGGATCAACGCCAGTGTGAAGGCGATTACGGGTCGCCCGGTATCGTCAAGCGCCTGCATGGCATTTGCGGGAAGACCCGGACGGCGATCCACCCGGATCGTGAAGTCGCAGTTGTCACCGGCGCGGATCACGGCGCATTCCCGTTCGATCACAGGTTCCATCCGCGCGACGACGGCAAAGAAATTCGCGTCGGCCTCCGCGGGGCTAAGCGCCGGGCCCTGGACCGGCGGAGGGCCTGCGGGCTGCGCGGTGCCGGTTGGCAGCGGCTCGACACATCCGGCAAGCCAGAGCGCCGCAAGGGCAAGAAGCTTTTTCACACCTTTCTCCGAGGTCTGGCCGGTACCTGTTCGATATACCTCGCGTGGAGTCTATGCCGCGATGACGCCGCGGGAAAGCCGCTTGCGGTCAAGGCGGGCCACAGCCGATCAATTCTTTGAAAGATCAGGCCTTCGGTTCCAGCCGGTAGACACCTTCGGGCAGGTTCAGGGCAGCGGCCAGTTCGCGGACCTGCGCCATCGACATGACGATCTTGACGACCTCATCTCGGCGCGGATCGAACTGTTCGATTGTCACGCATTCCTCGAAGCCTTGAATCGTGACGTCTTCCTCAAGATGGGTCGACCCTTCATCGACAAGGGTGATCACCGTGGTGTCAAAGTCGTGCTCGATACTGAACATGCGGCCAGCCTATCGCGGCGATGCGCAAGGCTCAATCGGCATTGCAGCGGGTCCGCGACCCACCTTTCAACTGACGACGACCGCAATGACCGCAAGACAGTCGCCCGCCTTGACCAGCCCTGGGAAATGCCGTGCTGTCAGCAGCCCGTCGCGACCGGCGACACATTCAACGGGCTGGCGACCTGTCCGGTCGGCGGGCCAGATGCGCGCCACGACCTGATCCTTGCGAACGCTGTCGCCAAGATCGACCAAGGGTTCGATCAGGCCGTCGGTTTCGGCGAAGGTAAAGCAGTCGCCATCGGGCATATCGAGCATGGTGGTCGGCCCGGTCTCCAGCGCGCCCTTCAGGATACTGGCATGGATCAGAAGGTTCCGCACACCCTTCTTCGCGATACCGATGGTCCGCGCCGTGGCCGTGCCGCCGCCTCCGAGTTCGGTCGTGACAAAGACCTTGCCCTGTTCCTCCACCGCCGTGTCGAACATGCCGACCGCGTCGATTTCGAGCATCATCATCGACCAGGGCGCATTGAAGGCCTGCATCGCCGCGACCGAGGCGGCCTCCTGCGCCTTGTCCTCCAGCACATGGACGGCGGCGAATGGCAGGAAGTCGAGCGTCTTGCCGCCTGAATGGAAGTCAAGGACGATATCGGCCATCGGCACCAGCGTGCGCTGGAAGTAATCCGCGATCTTCTGCGTCACGGTGCCATCGGGCGCACCGGGGAAAGAGCGGTTCATATTGCCCTTGTCGATGGGCGAAGTGCGGGTGCCCGCGCGGAAGGCGGGGTAATTGAGGGCGGGCACGATGATCACCCGCCCCGTGACCTCCGCCGGGTCGAGCGTCGCCGCCAGTTCCATCAGCGCCACCGGCCCTTCGTATTCGTCACCATGATTGGCGCCGGTCAGAAGCGCGGTCGGGCCATGACCGTTCCGGATCACGGTAATGGGCATCATCACAGACCCCCAGGCGCTGTCGTCGCGGCTGTAGGGCAGGCGCAGGAAGCCGTGGTGGGCACCGTCCTGATCGAACGGAATCGTCGGCGTAATCGGGTTCGGTTTCATGGACTTACCCCTTCACCACCATCTGCCGGGGCACATCGGCCAAAAGCTCGGGCGCGCCCTTGCCGATGACGATGCTCTCGGTGATCTCAAAACCCCAATCCTCCATCCAGAGGCCGGTCATGAAGTGGAAGGTCATGTTCTCTTCCAAGACGGTCTTGTCACCGGGGCGGAGCGACATGGTGCGCTCACCCCAGTCGGGCGGGTAAGAGATTCCGATCGGATAGCCGGTGCGGTTGTCCTTGGTAATCCCGTATTTCTTCAAGACGCCGAAGAAGGCAAAGGCGATATCCTCACAAAGGTTCCCCGCCTTCGCGGCCTCAAGCCCCGCCTCCATCCCTTCCAGCACGGCTTTTTCGGCATCGAGGAAGGTCTGCGTCGGTTTGCCGAGGAAGACCGTCCGCGACAGCGGGCAGTGATAGCGGTGATAGGCGCCGGCGATTTCAAAGAACGTGCCCTCGCCCGACTTCATCGGCTTGTCGTCCCAGGTCAGGTGCGGGGCAGAGGCGTCAGCGCCCGAGGGCAGGAGCGGCACGATGGCGGGATAATCACCACCTGCGCCAATCGCGTCGTCGTAGCGCAGGCCGGCATCGTAGATCTCGGCCACGAGATCGCATTTCCGCATCCCCGGCTCGACCGTATCGAAGATGCGCCGGTGCATCTTGCTGACAATCTTGCCGGCGACACGCATGTAGTCGAGTTCCTGTTCGGACTTCACCGCGCGCTGCCAGTTCACCAGCGCCGTCGTATCCGTGAAGCTTGCGTTCGGCAGGTGCTTTTGGAGTGACGCGAAGGCAGCAGCCGAGAACCAGTAATTGTCCATCTCGACACCGATCCGGGCGCTTCCCCAGCCACGCTCGACGATACGCTCCGACAGGTAGTCCATCGGATGCCGCTCGGTCGATTGCACGTAGTGATCCGGGTAGCCGATGATGTCGTCGTGGGACATGAAGACGGTGCGCTTCGCCCCGTTCGCATCCTGCCCGCGTCCGAACCAGACCGGGTCGCCCTCCATCCCCAGGAGCACGCATTGATGGACGTAGAAGGACCAGCCATCATAGCCCGTCAGCCAGGCCATATTGGACGGGTCCGAGACGAGGATGAGGTCGACCCCCTTCGCCTCCATCGCCTTGCGGGTTTTTGCGATGCGCGCGGCGTATTCCTGCCGGGTGAAGTAAAGCGTTGCCATGGTCATCTGAGGCTACTTTCGCGGTTAGCTGTTGAAATCTGTTCCGATGCCCGCCTTGTCGGCACGTTGGCGGGCAAAGGTGGCGATGGCGGTGTCCTGAACGCCGGTGCCGGTCAGGTCGGCGATGGTGATCTGATCGGGTGAGGTGCGGCCCGGGACCTTGCCTGCGACGATATCACCAAGCTCGGCAAACGAGCGGTCGGGCGGGATCAGCCCGGTGGCAATGGCCGGGCGCAGCTCTCCCATGGTCGCAGTCTGGCTCTGGCGGTCGGGCACGTAAAGATCGGCGCGGATCAGGCAGGCGGGGTCAAGCTCCGCCTTGTGATGCTGGTCCGACCCCATCGCGGTGACATGCTGGCCGGGGCGCAGCCAGTCGGCCTTGATCAGCGGCTCGGCGGCAGGGGTCGTGGTGACGATGACATCGGCGCCCGAAACCGAACCGGCAAGATCGGACGACGCCGTAACCGGGATGCCAAGGTCAGCAGAAAGCTCCGTTGCCGCCGCCGCGGCCTTGGCCGCGTCCCGCGCCCAGATCACTGCCGAGGTGATCGGCCGGACAAGGCAGAGCGCCTTCAGCTGCAGCCGCGCCTGCATCCCGGCGCCGACGATGCAGGCGGTCGAGGCATCCTCGCGCGCCAGCGCCCGCGCCGCGACGGCGCCTGCAGCGGCGGTACGCACTTCGGTCAGATAGCCATTGTCGAGCAGGAGCGCCTCGACCTGCCCGGTCCTTGCCGAGAACACCACCATGATCCCGTTCGTGGTTGGCAGGCCGATTGCTGGATTGTCGTAAAATCCCGGCGACATCTTGATCGTGAAGCTTTCGGCCCCGGCAATATGGGCGGTCTTGACGTCGACCTCGCCGTTGTTTTCCCGTATACCCATGGACAGGATCGGCGGCATCTCAACCTTGCCGCCGCCCAGTGCAGCAAATCCCTCCGCCACGCAGTTCACGGCCGCAAGATCGAGCGGAATGGCCTGCCGCAGTTCTGTTTCGCTCAGTATCCGTATCCTCGGCATCTCTATCCTTTCGCCACGTCGACATCCTCGCCCGAAACTAGGCGGTGATGCAGGCCCATGTCGATATTGCCGCCCGAAAGCAGCACTGCCGTCTTGCCCGAAGGCCGTACCTTACCGGCCAGCAGCGCCCCGATCCCGACCGCGCCCGCGCCCTCGACGATCTGGCGTTCCTGCCAATAGGCGTGGCGGACACCTTCGGCGATCTCCGCCTCGGTCAGAAGCACGACCTCATCCACCAGATCGCGCACCATCGCGAAAGTGTGGCGGTTTTTCAGCCCAATTCCGCCGCCGAGGCTGTCGGCCAGCGTCGGCAGTTCCTCCACCTCGACCGGGCGTCCCGCCACCAAAGAGGCCTGCATCGCCGCCCCGCGTTCCATCGAGATGCCGATGACCCGGATATCGGGCCGCATCCCCTTCAGCGCCGCCGCGACGCCCGCGATCAGACCCCCGCCCGAAAGCTGCACCAGAACCGTCTCCACATCAGGAACCTGTTCCAGAAGTTCGAGACCGAGCGTGCCCTGACCGGCAATGATATCGGCGTGATCGAAGGGCGGCAGCATGACCATGCCCGCCTCGGCGACCAGCCGGTCAACCTCTTCCTGCGCATCGTCCTGCGACCGGCCGACAATGCGGATCTCGGCACCCAGCGCACGGATCGCCTCGACCTTGTTCGCGGGCACGAGGCTCGACATGCAGATGACGGCGGGCAAACCAGCCTCGCGCGCGGCATGGGCAAGGGCGCGCCCGTGATTGCCGGTAGAGGCCGCAACGACCCCCTTCGCCCGGTCGGCAGAGGGCAGACTGCGCACGGCATTGGTCGCACCGCGCAGCTTGAAGCTGCCGGTGATCTGCTGGTGCTCCAGCTTCAGATGGACCGGCACGCCCATCATCTCTGACAGGCTCGCCGACACCTCCACCGGCGTCCGGCGCAGCGCCCCCCCGATCCGATCCCGGGCGGCACGTATTTCATCGAGCGTCACCGACGCGGGTTGCATCTCAGCAGCCCTTTCCAAATTTGACCTTGGACCTTGGCTCCGAAGTCCAATATGCCTGACCTCCACGGTAACGTGACCGGGAGGCGGTGTCTTTGCTGAAACTCGACAGGCGGGATATCGCCATATTGAAGGTTCTCTCGACAGAGGGCCGCATCACCAAGGCCGAGCTTGCGTCACGCATCAACCTGTCCCCCACACCCTGCTGGGAACGGCTGAAACGCCTTGAAAAGGCGGGGATCATCGAAGGCTATCACGCCACGATCTCGCTCAGAAAGCTCGGCCCCAACGTGACCGTCTTCGTCACCGTCGAACTCGCCGATCACGGCGCCAAGGCGCAGCGCGACTTCGAAGAAACCACCCGCCGCCATGATGAGATCACCGCCTGCTGGGCGCTGGGGGGCGGATTCGACTACCTTTTGCAGATCGTCACCCGCGATATCGACGCCTATCAGCACTTCATCGACGACCTTCTGAACGGCGATGCCCGCATCGCCCGCTATTTCACCTATGTCGTGACCAAACCGGTCAAGGGGCCCTCGGTGCCGCCCATCGAAGCTCTGGTCGAAGGGCTCGGCTGACCCGGGGCCGCCCGGCAGAACCCTAGAATAACCCGCCCCAAAATTTTGACTGTATTTGCGGCCGATTTCAGATGAATCGTCTGCGAGAGGCGGGAAATTCAGACCCGGTCCCGTCCGCGCCCGGGCGATACTGCCCCCGCAAGCCTGAACGTCATGACGTCGAAGGCAGCCCGGAAACTGCGGAGCACCGAAGATGAACGACATAAGCGCCATCGGCACCGACCTGCGGGCGGAAACATCCCTCCTGCAAACCTCCTCTTATGTCGACGGCCAATGGATCGAGGCCCGCGACGGCGCGACCTTTCCCGTCACCGATCCTGCCACCGGACAGATTGTCGCCAGCGTGTCGAAACTGTCAGGGGCGGACGCGACTACGGCCGTCGATGCCGCTGCCCGCGCCTTTCCGTCCTGGGCCGCGCGCCTGCCGCAGGACCGGTCGCACCTCTTGCGGAACTGGTTCAACCTGATCGTGGCCCACCGCGAAGAGCTTGCGCGGATCATGGTCGCCGAACAGGGCAAGCCGCTGTCGGATGCGCGCGGGGAAATCGACTACGCCGCCTCCTTCGTGGAATTCTATGCCGAAGAGTCCAAGCGGCCGAATGTCGAAGGCGTCACCTCGCATCTCGCCGATGCCGAGGTGGAGGTCTGGCGTGAACCCGCCGGGGTGGCCGCCCTCATCACGCCGTGGAACTTCCCCGTCGCCATGCTGACCCGCAAGGCCGCCGCCGCGCTGGCCGCCGGCTGCTCAATCGTCGCGCATCCCTCCGCCGAAACCCCGCTGTCGGCGCTGGCATTGGCCGAGCTGGCCGCCCGCGCCGGTATTCCCGCAGGCGTCTTCAACGTCGTCACCGGCGACGCCCTCGAGATCGTCGGACCCTGGACCGAGGACCCGCGCGTGCGTGTCCTGTCGTTCACCGGCTCGACCGAGATCGGCCGGTTGCTCTACCGTCAGTCCGCGACAACGGTAAAGCGGCTGGTGATGGAGCTTGGCGGCCACGCGCCGGTTCTTGTCTTCGCTGATGCTGATCTTGATGTCGCGGTGGCGGAGGCCATCAAGGCGAAATTCGCCACCTCCGGGCAGGATTGTCTGGGTGCGAACCGGATATTCGTCGAGCGTGCGGTCTATGACGCGTTCTGCAGCCGCTTCACTGCGGCCACGCAGAGCCTCACCATCGGGCCGGGCATGGAAGATCGCGATATCGGCCCGCTGATGAACGAAAAGGCCGTTGCCAAGCAGGAAGAGCAGGTTGCGGATGCTCTATCCAAGGGCGCGACGCTCGCCTGCGGCGGCAAGCGCCACTCACTTGGCCCGCTCTTTTTTGAGCCGACCGTCCTGACCGACGTGCCCGCCGATGCGGCGATCCTGCACGAAGAAACCTTCGGGCCCGTCGCCGCCATCGTGCCTTTCGATACCGAAGAAGAGGCGCTGACCCGCGCCAACGACACTGAATACGGGCTGGTCGCCTATGTCCACACGCAGGACCCGCGCCGCATCTACCGCGCTAGCCGTGCACTTCAGTTCGGCATGGTCGCGGTCAACCGCACCAAGGTGACCGGCGCGCCGATCCCCTTCGGGGGCATGAAGCAATCCGGCCTTGGCCGCGAAGGATCGCGTCTGGGCATGGAGGAATTCACTGAAATCAAGTACGTCTGCCGTGACTGGGCGTGAGGGGCAAAAATCTTCAGAAGATTTTTGAGAGAATTTTTCAAAAATTCTCACCCGCGACGGCCGGGGTGAGAGGAAAGGAACCGAGATGCTGAGAAACGACCAACTTGACCAGTGGGACCGCGAAAGCTTCTTTCATCCGTCAACCCATCTGGCCCAGTTCGCGCGCGGCGAGATGGCCAACCGGATCGTTACCGGGGCATCGGGGGTCTATATCGAGGACCGCGACGGCAACCGTCTTCTCGATGCTTTCGCCGGGCTTTACTGCGTCAATGTCGGCTATGGCCGGACAGAGATCGCCGAGGCGATTGCGGCGCAGGCGCGCGAGCTTGCCTATTATCACGCCTATGCCGGCCATGGCACGGAGGCCTCCATCACGCTCGCAAAGATGGTGATGGACCGGGCCCCGACGCATATGAGCAAGGTCTATTTCGGGCTGTCGGGATCGGACGCGAACGAAACGAACATCAAGCTTGTCTGGTACTACAACAACATCCTTGGCCGACCCGAGAAGAAAAAGATCATCTCGCGCTGGCGTGGCTATCACGGGTCGGGCCTGATGACGGGATCGCTGACGGGGTTAGAGCTTTTTCACAAGAAGTTCGACCTGCCCTTGGCGCAGGTGATCCATACCGAGGCGCCCTATTATTACCGCCGCAAGGATGCCGCGATGAGCGAGGCGGCGTTTTCAGCCGACTGCGCGGCGAAGCTGGAGGCGCTGATCCTGGCCGAAGGGCCGGACACAATCGCCGCCTTCATCGGCGAGCCGGTCCTTGGCACCGGCGGCATCGTGCCGCCGCCCGCCGGCTATTGGGCGGCCATTCAGGCCGTGTTGAAGAAATACGACATCCTGCTTATCGCCGATGAGGTTGTCACCGGTTTCGGCCGGCTGGGCACGATGTTCGGGTCCGTGCATTATGGGATCGAGCCCGATCTGATCACAATCGCCAAGGGGCTGACATCGGCCTATGCGCCCTTGTCCGGGTCCATCATCGCGGACAGGTTCTGGAAGGTGCTGGAACAGGGTACGGATGAGAATGGCCCCATCGGCCATGGCTGGACCTATTCCGCCCATCCCATCGGGGCCGCCGCCGGGGTCGCCAACCTCAAACTGATCGACGATCTTGGTCTTGTCCGCAACGCAGGCGAGGTCGGCGCCTATCTCAGAGCGTCGATGGCCGACGCACTGGGCAGCCACCCGCATGTGGGCGACATTCGCGGCGAGGGCATGCTTTGCGCTGTCGAACTGGTCGAGAACCGCGAAACGCGCCAGCCCTTCGATCCGGCCCGCAAGGTCGGCCCCGCAATTGCCGCAGCCCTTCTGAAGCGCGGCACCATCGCCCGGGCGATGCCGCATGGCGATATCCTCGGCTATGCGCCGCCCCTATGCCTCAGCCGGGAGGAGGCTGACATCGTGGTCGCCGCCACCGCCGACGCTGTCAGGGAGGTGCTGGGCTGACCGCAAAAGACGGTCAGCCGCACTTCGAATGGCCGCAGGAGGGGCAGGTCATGCAGCCCTCGATCATCTGCATCCCGTATTGCCCGCAGGAGGGGCAGGCCGGACCGCGCGGGGTTTCGCCCACGGCCATCACTTGCGCCTTGGGGTCGGTCTTGAGGCCCTGCCCCTCGCCCTTGATGAAGCCGATGGCGATCATGTGGCACTCGATCACCCCGCCGATGGCGGCGAGGATCGAGGGGATGTAGCGCCCCTGCATCCAAGCCCCGCCGCGCGGGTCGAAGACCGCCTTCAACTCCTCGACGACGAAGGAGACATCGCCGCCGCGCCGGAAGACGGCCGAAATCATGCGCGTCAGCGCGACGGTCCAGGCATAATGCTCCATGTTCTTGGAGTTGATGAAGACCTCGAAGGGCCGCCGGTGCCCGCCTTGGACGATATCGTTGATCGTGATGTAGATCGCGTGCTCGCTGTCGGGCCATTTCAGCTTGTAGGTCGCGCCTTCCAGCGATTGCGGCCGGTCGAGGGGTTCGGAAAGATAGACCACCTCTCCTTCCTTCGACAACGCGCCGCGGACCTGATCCGGGGCCTCGTCGGCCTTCTCACTGACCGTCAGGACCGACCCCGTCACCGCATTCGGCCGGTAGGTGGTGCAGCCCTTGCAGCCCTGATCCCAGGCTGCCATGTAGACGTCTTTGAACGCCTCGAAGCTGATTTCCTCGGGGCAGTTGATGGTCTTGGAGATCGACGAATCCACCCATTTCTGCGCCGCCGCCTGCATCCGGACATGATCGAGGGGGGGCAGCGTCTGCGCGTTGACGAAATGGTCGGGCAGCGGCTTGTCGCCAAACCGCTCGCGCCAGAGCTGAACGGCGTAGTCAACCACTTCTTCTTCCGTGCGGCTGCCGTCCTTTTGCAGGACCTTGCGCTTGTAGGCATAAGCGAAGACCGGCTCGATCCCCGAGGAGACGTTCCCGGCATAGAGCGAGATCGTCCCCGTCGGCGCGATCGAGGTCAAAAGCGCGTTGCGGATGCCGTGCTTGGCGATCGCGTCCCGCACGTCCGCATCCATTGCCGCCATGGTGCCCGAGGCGAGAAACTTCTCCGCGTCGAAGAGCGGGAAAGCCCCCTTTTCCTTGGCGAGGTCCACCGAGGCGAGGTAGGCCGACAGGGCGATCCGGTGCATCCAGTCCTCGGTCTGTTTGGCCGCCTTTTCGGAGCCGTAGCGCAGGCCGACCATCAGGAGGGCGTCGGCTAGGCCGGTGACGCCTAGGCCGATCCGGCGTTTCGCCTGCGCCTCTGCCTCTTGCGCGTCCAGCGGGAAGCGCGAGGCGTCCACGGTGTTGTCCATCATCCGGACGGCCACGCGGGTCAGATCGTCCAGTGCGGCGAGGTCAAGCTCAGCGCCCTTGCCGAAAGGGTCCTTGACCAGCCGTGCAAGGTTGATGGACCCGAGCAGACAGGCGCCATAGGGCGGCAGGGGCTGCTCGCCGCAGGGGTTCGTGGCAGCGATGGTCTCGGCATAGGCAAGGTTGTTCATCGCGTTGATGCGGTCGATGAAGATCACGCCGGGTTCCGCGTAATCGAAGGTCGCCCGCATGATCTTGTTCCAGAGCGCCTCGGCCTCGACGGTCTTGTAGACCTTGCCGCCGAACGTCAGCTCCCATGGGCCCCTCGCCTTGACCGCCGCCATGAAGGCGTCGGTGACGAGGACCGATAGGTTGAACATCCGAAGGCGCGCGGCGTCCTGCTTGGCCTCGATGAAGGCCTCGACATCGGGGTGATCGCAGCGCATCGTCGCCATCATCGCCCCCCGGCGGGACCCGGCGGACATGATGGTGCGGCACATCGCGTCCCAGACATCCATGAAGGAAAGCGGCCCGGAAGCGTCGGCGGCGACGCCCTTCACTTCCGCGCCCCGGGGCCTGATGGTGGAGAAGTCATAGCCGATCCCGCCGCCCTGCTGCATGGTCAGCGCGGCTTCCTTCAGCGCATCGAAAATGCCGCCCATATTGTCGGGGATCGTGCCCATGACGAAGCAGTTGAAAAGCGTGACGGAGCGGCCCGTGCCCGCCCCGGCGGTGATGCGCCCGGCGGGCAGGTATTTGAAATCTTCGAGCGCCGAATAGAACCGCTCTTCCCACGCCGCCGGGTCCTTTTCGACCGAGGCGAGCGCGCGGGCGATGCGGCGCCAGCTGTCCTCGACGGTGCCGTCGATGGGGGTGCCGTCCGCCGCCTTGAAGCGGTACTTCATGTCCCATATCTGCTCGGCAATCGGGGCGGCGAAACGGGTCATCGGGGCGGTCCTTGATGCGCGCGGGAAGGGCCGCGAGGATACTCCTCCGACCGTGACGGGTCAACTTGATCTCGTGGCGCCGGGGCGTAGTATGGCAAGGTCTTGGGGGTGACATGGCCGGATTCGTCCATCTTCTGAAGCTTTGCGTCGGCGCGGACAGCGTCGATGACCTGCTGGAATGGCACCGCACGCATCCGTCGCCCTATCCGACCGGCGAACGGCGGCACATCACCCGGATGTGGCCGAAGCGTGAAGCCGAAGTGGTTGCCGGCGGCTCGCTTTACTGGGTCGTGAAGGGTGCAATCCTCTGCCGCCAGCGCATCGTCCGGCTGGAGGAAATTACCGGCGCGGACGGTATCCGCCGCTGTGGAATCGTGATGGACCCGGAGGTGGTGCGGACCGAGGCCGCGTTGCGCAGACCTTTCCAGGGCTGGCGTTATCTGGACCCGAAGGACGCGCCGCGCGACCTGCCGAAGGGCCGCGGGACCGATACCGCCCTGCCCGAGGAAATGGCGCTGGCGCTGGCCGCGATCGGGCTCAGGTAGGGGGGCGCTGCCCCCCAAGGGCCTTGCGGCCTCCCCCCCCGAGGTATTTCGGGCAAGATGAAGATCAGAGCGCGGGCGCTCGAAAACCGAGGCGCGGGGCGAGCGCGGTGAGGGTTTCGGCCGCGCCCTGCCCCCAATCGGCGGCACGGGCGGCGTAGAGCGTCGCCTGACTTTGGTGAACGAGCCCGTCGGCGAGGATTTTTAGGTGGTTGGCGCGCAGGGTTTCGCCGGTCGAGGTAATGTCGGCGATGGCCTCGGCCGTGAGGTTCTTGACCGTGCCCTCGGTCGCGCCCTGACTGTCGACAAGCTGATAGTCCGCAACGCCGTTATCGGCCAGGAAGTTGCGCACCAGCCGGTGGTATTTCGTGGCGATGCGCAGGCGGTGGCCGTGGATCTGGCGGAAGGCGGCGGCGGCGTCGTCAAGGTCATCGAGCGTTTCGACATCGGGCCAGCATGCGGGCACGGCGATGATCAGGTCGGCCTGACCGAACCCCATGGGGGCTAGCTCCGCCACCTGCCGGTCCCAGTCGGCGAGTTTGTCGCGGACGAGATCCGATCCGGTGACGCCGAGATGGATGCGGCCGGCGGCGAGTTCACGCGGGATTTCGCCCGCCGCGAGGAGGACGAGTTCCAGCCCCTCGGCCCCTTCGACCGCGCCGGCATATTCGCGGTCCGACCCCGCCCGCATGAGCGTGACGCCCCGCTGGCCGAACCAGTCGAAGCACTGTTCCATGAGCCGCCCCTTGGAGGGGATGCCGAGCTTCAGCATGGCACTGCTCCCCGGAGATCGGCCACCAGCCCCGGCCGGATCACGCCGCCCACGGCCGGGATCGACCGGCCCTGACCCAGAACCTCGGTCATCGCGTCGTAGCGCCCGCCGGAGGCGACCGGCGGCAGGTGCGGATCGTGCCCGTGGAAGGAAAAGACGAAGCCATCGTAATATTCGAGCGTCGTGCGGCCGTGAGAGGCCTCGAAATCGAGCCCCTCGACGTCGATGCCCTTCGCGGCCAGCGCTTCAAGCCGGGCCTCCATCCGGTCGGTGGCGGCCGCGACGGCCGGCATGTCGCGGGCCAGATCGCGCAGATGGGAGAGCGCCGCGGGGCATTTCGCCGTGAGGTTCAGAAGGTCGTCAAGCCGCGCCACCTCTTCGCCCGAGATGGCCGGGGCGGCGGCATCCTCGCGGAGCGCGGCAAGGCGGGCGGCAATTTCTGCTTCCGATCGCAGGCCGATCTGCGGGGCGGTTGTCAGGGCCTCGCCTTTCGCCATCGCTACCAGAAGCCGGGCGCGGGTTTCGGGCAGGGCCGCGCGGCCGCCGAAACGGTCGAGAAGCCGGGTGAAGCGGCGCGGCCGCCAGATATGGCGCAGGATCGCGGCCTTGCGGGTATCGAGCGTCTTCAACCCGCGCACGGCATCCATCAGGATGGCGATATCGCCGGTCACGGCGCGGAGGTTCAGGGGCACGAGGAGGCCCGCGAAAAGGGCAAAGACCTCGGCATCGGCGAGGGCCGGATTTTCGCGATCGAAGACCTCGTAACCCACTTGAAAATATTCGGATTTCCTGTCGCTCAGGTGTTCCTGCTTGCGAAAAACTTCGCCCATATAGGCGTAGCGCGCGGGTTCTGCGCCGCCTTCCATGTGCATCTGCACCACCGGCACGGTGAAGTCGGGGCGCAGCATCATTTCGCCGCGAAGCGGGTCGCTGGTGACATAGGCGCGGGCGCGGATGTCCTCGCCGTAAAGGTCGAGAAGAACCTCGGCCGGCTGCAGGATGTCAGCCTCGACGGGCAGGGCGCCCGCCTGAAGGAAGGCGGCCATGAGACGGTCCGCCTCGGCCCGGGCTGCCGCCTTCGACGCCATTCAGGCAGACCCGAGGATGCGGCTGACCTCGGCCACGAGCTGGTCGCGCGGCACTTCGGTCTGGGCGGGCTGGCTTTTCCATTCCTCGTGGCTTGCCTCGGCCGCGATTTTCGCGCCGAGGAACAGATCCTTGATCTGGACGACAGCCTTCGCGGCCTCGTCGCCGCCCTGGATCACGGCGACGGGGGAGTTCCTTTTATCGGCGTATTTCAACTGGTTACCGAAGTTCTTCGGGTTGCCGAGATAGACCTCCGCCCGGATACCCGCCTGACGCAGTTCGGTGGCCATGGCCTGATAGTCGGCCATCCGTTCGCGGTCCATCACCGTCACAACGACGGGGCCGCGCGTGTCGGTCTGCATCCGCCCCTTGGCATGGAGCGCGGCAAGAAGACGGTCAACGCCGATGGAGACGCCGGTTGCCGGGACCGACTGGCCGGTGAAACGCTTGACGAGATCGTCGTAGCGGCCGCCGCCGGCGACGGAGCCGAACTGGCGCGGGCGGCCCTTTTCGTCGCGGATCTCGAAGGTCAGCTCGGCCTCGAAAACCGGGCCGGTATAGTAGCCGAGGCCACGGACGACGGAGGGGTCGATGACGATGCGGTCGGGGCCATAGCCTTGGGCGGAGAGGAGTTCGGCGATTTTTTCGAGTTCGTCGACTCCTTCCAATCCCACGACCGAGCTTTCCACAAGCTCTCGCAAAAACTTTGTAGTGGCAAACGCGCGGTAGAAAGCAGCTTCAGAGTCAGTAACTGTTGGTTTCCTAGTTCTTTCGTCGAATGCGTGCATTGCGCGCGTCAGGCGACTGTAAGGAAACCCTTGTTCGATTGCATTGCTAGCAATCTCGCCCAGATCGGTCTCGATAGCGCGATTTGCATCTACAAAGCGCATAATTACCGCAGCCTGTGCGCCTGTAAGCCCTGCACCTTTAGTGAAATCTCCGCTTTCGTCTTTGCGTCCACCTCCAAGAAGCGAGTGAACGCCATCTGGCCCCAATCGTTCAATCTTATCGATCGCGCGCATAACGATGCCGCGCTCATGTTCGAACTTCGACGGATCGGAGGGATCGAGAATGCCTGCTACCTCCATTACACCATTCAGAACTTTACGATTGTTTACCCGTACGACGTAGTCACCGCGGGGGATGCCGACCTCTTCCAACGCATCGGCCAGCATGGCGCAGATTTCGGCGTCGGCGGCGACGGAGCCTGATCCGACCGTATCCGCATCGCATTGATAAAACTGGCGAAAACGGCCCGGCCCCGGTTTTTCGTTGCGCCAGACGGGGCCCATCGCGTAGCGGCGGTAGGGGGTTGGCAGGTCATTGCGATATTGCGCGGCCACACGGGCCAGGGGGGCGGTCAGGTCGTAGCGGAGCGCGAGCCAATCGCCTGCGGCGCCCTCAGCCTCGGCATCCTCCTGCCAGGCGAAGACGCCTTCGTTCGGGCGGTCCACGTCGGGCAGGAATTTCCCAAGCGCCTCAACGGTTTCCACGGCCGAGGTCTCCAAAGGATCGAAGCCGTAGCGGTGATAGACGGCGGCGATCTTGTCGAGCATCGCCTTGCGTTCCGTCACCTCGGCGCCAAAATAGTCGCGGAAGCCCTTGGGCGTCTCGGCCCTTGGTTTTCTCGGTCCCTTGTCTTTGGCCATGATCCGACCCTTCACATCCATCCGCGCGCGGGTGTAACGGAAGGGGGGCGGCGGAACAAGCGGCTGGTTCGGTCGTGTCTGAACCCCGTCGGAATACCGTAGCTTGTCTGTAGTATTTCTGTAGCTACAGAGGCGCCTGGAGGGATGATGAACAAACGGCTGGAGCGGGCGGAAGAGGAAATCGCGCATCTGAGGCGCGCGGTCGACGACCTGTCGGAAATCGTCACCCGGCAGGGGCAGGAGATTGACCGCCTGACCCACCGCGTCACGCGCCTCATGGAGCGGGCGGCGGAAGCGGAGGCGGAGGCCACAGGGACCATTCCCCTGGCCGATCAGAAGCCACCCCACTGGTAGCGGCGCGACCCCACAATCCATCGTGCGGGTCAGGTGGCGCTGGTTGATCTTGTTCTTTGCCGCATCGGCTGACATGGTGCCGCCGAAATCGCACGATACCAGCCCATGTCCCTACTTGACCGCTACTTCGGCAGGCCCCACTGGCCGACAGTTCTGCTGACCTATGCCATCGGTACCGCCGGGGGCTTTGCCGCCAAGGCGGCCCATCTGCCGTTGCCGATGATGCTCGGCTCGCTTCTGGCGGTCGGGGCGGCGGCGATTTTCGGGATAAGGCCGCTCGGCCATCTGCCGCAGGCACCGCAGAAGCTGCGGATGTATGTGGTGCCGGTCATCGGGGTGGCGATCGGCGGCGCGGTGCATCCTGACATCCTGACCGAGGCGCGGGGGTGGTGGCCGTCGCTTCTGGCGCTTTGCCTTTTCATCCCGCTCGTCCATTACCTCGGCTACCGGCTCCTGACCGCGACGGGGCGGGTCGACCGGCTGACAGCCTTTTACAGCACCGCGCCCGGCGGGCTGGTGGAGACGGTGCAACTGGGCGAGGAGGCCGGCGCCGATATCCAGATGCTGGCGATGCTGCAGTTCCTGCGGCTAATCCTGACCATCGTGATTGTGCCCTTCGCCTTCACCCTGATCGAGGGGCACAGCGTCGGCTCCGCCAGCGGCGCGGCGGTTCCGGGCCATGCCATCGGCTTTGGCGATGTGGTGATCCTGCTCGGTGCGGGGGTCGCGGGGGCGATCATCGGGCTGCATCTGCGGCTGCCGGCCGGTCATGTGCTGGGGCCGATCCTTCTGTCAGGCGCCGCGCATCTGGCCGGGCTGACGCAGGCGGTGCCGCCCGGTTGGCTTCTGGCGCTGACACAGGTGGTCATCGGCACGTCGCTGGGTGTCCGGTTTGCCGGAATGCCGAAGGCGCGCATTCTGGTGGCCCTGCGGCTGTCGGTGATGAACGCCGCGCTGACGCTCGGCGGGGCGGCGGGTTTCGCCTTTGCCGTGGCGCCGCTTGTCGGGGAATCGGTCCGCGCCGTATTCCTCGCCTTCGCGCCGGGCGGGCTGATCGAGATGGGGCTGATCGCGCTCAGCCTGAAAATGTCGATCCTCTATGTGACCACGCATCACCTGATCCGCATCGTCCTGTCGGTGAGCTTTGCGCGATACTTCCGGGGACTGGTGCGGGACGAGGACTGAGGCAGGTCAGCCCTGCGACGCGGGTGTCCGCTGTCCGCCGCGCAACTTGTCAGATATCCTCCACCAGATCGACACCCGACATGGCCTTGATCGCGCCCTTGATCTGGGGGTTGACGGGCAGGCGGGTGCCGGCCGTCACCTCGATTTCCGCGCCGCTTTCCGGGTCGGTGATGCAGAAGGCGACAGGTCCCTGAGACTTGATCTTTGCCTCGGCGGCGATCCGTTCGAGAAGCGTCGCCACCGACTGGATGGCCGTTTCGTCCTGCACATAGACCCTGAGGCCCGAGGCGCCGGCATCGGCGGCGACGGTATCGACGGGCTGGGCGGCCCGGGCCAGAAGCTTCAGCGTTTCGCCTTCAAGCGTGGCCTCCACCGTCAGGACGACGGAGTGGCCGGGTTCGAGATGATCGCGCGCGGCTTCGAGCGTGTCGGAAAAGACCGTCACCTCGTAAAGCCCGGTGGGATCGGAAAGCGAGACGAAGGCGAAGCGGTTGCCCTTGGCCGATTTCCGTTCCTGCCGGGCGGCGACATTGCCCGCGATTTTCGCCACAAGCGGCCCGCGCGCGCATTCGGCGGTCAACTCGGCGAGTGTCATCACCGTCTTGCGCTTCAGGGCCGGCATGTAGTCGTCGAGCGGATGGCCGGAGAGATAGAAGCCGATGGCCTTGTGTTCCTCGGCCAGTCGTTCGGCCGGCAGCCAGTCGTCAACCGATGGCAGGCGCGGTTCCGGCAGGTCATCGCCCGCCTCGCCGAAAAGCGAGACCTGCGCGGAGGCGCGGGTTTCGTGGATGGCGGCCGAATAGGCAGATAGCGCGTCGAGCGATGCAAAGACCCGCTTGCGGTTCGGGTCGAGCATGTCGAAGGCCCCTGCCCGCGCCAGCATTTCGAGCGGGCGCTTGCCGAGGCGTTTCAACTCCACCCGGCGGGCGAAATCGAACAGCGATACGAAGCCGTGACCACCGGCAGCGCGCGCCTCGGTGATGAGTTTCATCGCCTCGACGCCGACGCCTTTCAGCGCGCCCAGCGCATAGACAAGCGCGCCATCGCGGACGGTGAAGGTCGCCTCTGACCGGTTCACGCAGGGCGGTTCATAGGGCAGGCCGAGTTCCTTCTTCACCTCCTGGAAGTAGGAGGCGAGCTTGTCGGTCAGGTGAATGTCGCAGTTCATGACGCCCGCCATGAACTCCACCGGGTAGTTGGCCTTGAGCCAGGCGGTCTGATAGCTGACGACGGCATAGGCGGCGGCGTGGGATTTGTTGAAGCCGTAGTTGGCGAATTTTTCGAGAAGGTCGAAAACCTCGCCCGCCTTCTTCTTGTCCACCCCGTTCTTCACCGAGCCGTCGATGAATTTCGGGCGTTCCTTGGCCATTTCCTCGGCGATCTTCTTGCCCATCGCCCGGCGCAGGAGGTCGGCACCGCCCAAGGTATAGCCTGCCATGACCTGAGCGATTTCCATCACCTGTTCCTGATAGACGATGATGCCTTGGGTTTCCTTCAGGATATGGTCGATGGAGGGGTGAATGGATTCCAGATCCCTGAGCCCGTTCTTCACCTCGCAATAGGTCGGGATGTTTTCCATCGGGCCCGGGCGGTAGAGCGCCACCAGCGCCACGATGTCCTCGATGCAGGTGGGTTTCATGCGCCTCAGCGCATCCATCATGCCCGAGCTTTCAACCTGGAAAACCGCAACCGTCTTGGCGCTGGCATAAAGCTCGTAGGTCTTCGCGTCATCGAGCGGGATCATGGAAATGTCGATCTCCACCCCGCGCGCCTTCAGAAGGTCGAGCGCGTTCTGGATGACGGTCAGCGTTTTCAGCCCGAGAAAGTCGAACTTCACCAGACCCGCCGCCTCGACCCATTTCATGTTGAACTGGGTTGCCGGCATGTCGGAGCGCGGGTCCTGATAGAGCGGCACGAGTTCGTCGAGCGGACGGTCGCCGATGACGACGCCCGCGGCGTGGGTCGATGCGTTCCTGAGCAGCCCCTCGATCTGCTGGCCATAGTCGAGAAGGCGTTTCACCACCTCTTCGGCGCGGGCGGCATCGCGCAGCCGTGGCTCATCCGCCAGCGCCTTTTCGATGGAGACGGGCTTGACCCCCTCGACCGGGATCAGCTTTGACAGCCTGTCCACCTGACCATAGGGCATCTGCAACACCCGGCCCACGTCGCGCACGGCTGCCTTCGACAGAAGCGCGCCGAAGGTGATGATCTGGCCCACCTTCTCACGCCCGTATTTCTCCTGAACGTAGCGGATCACCTCTTCCCGGCGATCCATGCAGAAGTCGATGTCGAAGTCGGGCATCGACACCCGTTCGGGGTTCAGGAACCGTTCGAAGAGGAGCGAGTAGCGCAGGGGGTCGAGATCGGTGATCGTCAGCGCGTAGGCGACGAGCGACCCCGCACCCGAACCACGACCGGGGCCGACAGGGATATGGCGGTCCTTGGCCCATTTGATGAAGTCGGCAACGATGAGGAAATAGCCGGGAAAACCCATCTGCTCGATGATATCAAGCTCGAATTTCAGCCGCGCCTCATAGTCCTCGACCGGGGCGGCGTGGGGGATGACGGCAAGGCGGGCGCTTAGCCCCGCCCACGCCTGTCGGCGCAGTTCTTCAACCTCGTCATCGGCGAATTTCGGCAGGATCGGGTTGCGCTTTTCGGCTGCAAAGGCGCAGCGACGGGCGATTTCGACGGTGTTTTCCAGCGCCTCCGGCAGGTCGGCGAAGAGGGCGGCCATTTCGGCCTCGGTCTTGAAATAGTGCTGGGCGGTCAGCCGGCGGCGCGGGTTCTGCTGGTCGACATAGGCGCCTTCGGCAATGCAGATAAGCGCGTCATGCGCCTCGTACATCCCGGGGGCCGGAAAATAGACGTCGTTGGTAGCCACCAGCGGCAGGTCGAGCGCATAGGCTATCTCCACCAGCCCGCGTTCCGTTTCGCGCTCGGCCTCGGTCGTCTGGCCACCCTCGCCGGGGTGACGCTGCAGTTCCACATAAAGACGGGCCGGGTAGATCGTGGCGAGGTCGCGCATCAGCGCCTCGGCCTTCGGCCGCTGGCCGGCGCGCAGGAGGCAGCCAACCGGCCCTTCCGGCCCGCCGGTCAGGCAGATGAGCCCCTCGGCATGTCGGGCCAGTTCCTCGACCGTGACCTGCGGCAGCGCGCCTGCCTTGTCGATGTAAAGGCAGGAATTCAGTTTCATCAGGTTCATGTAGCCCGCTTCGCTTTGGGCGAGCAGAACGATTGGCGCAGGCGGGCGGGCGCGTTCGCCGGGTTCAACCGGATCGAAGGCGAGCGATATCTGGCAGCCGAGTATCGGCTGAATGCCCGCCGCCTTTGCCGCGACGGAAAATTCCAGCGCCGCAAACATGTTGTTGGTGTCGGTCACCGCCACTGCCGGCATGGCGGCCTTCTGGCACAGGCCGGTCAGCTTCTTCAGGGGCACCGCGCCTTCGAGAAGCGAGTATTCGGTGTGCAGGCGCAGATGGATGAATCGGGGGGGCTTCGTCATGGCCGAACCTTAGCTCAATGGCAAATCCGGCGGAAGGCCGCGGGAGGCGCCGTCAACAGACCCGGAAGCGACTCAGCCACGCCTGTGCTAAGCTACGACACTGCTGTTGGGGGAGGCCGACATGACTTCAGGCACAATCAACGTCGAGGCGCGGCCAGAGGCGATCAGCCTTGACCGCGAAAGCACTGCGGTCATCGTCATCGACATGCAGAACGACTTCGGATCTGAAGGCGGGATGTTCGACCGTGCCGGAATCGACATCGCGCCGATCAAGGCGGCCGTCGCACCCACAGCCCGGGTACTTCACGCGGCGCGACGGCATGGACTTCCGGTCATCTACCTGACCATGCAACACCGCGCGGACCTTGCCGACATGGGCGACGCGCTCGCCCCACACCGGATCAAGCACGCGCCCCTGAATGTCGGTGCGCCGGTCAATCGTGGAGGGCGGATTCTGGTGGAAGGCGGGTGGGGCACCGCCATCGTGCCGGATCTCGCGCCGGAACCGGAAGATATCATCGTGCCGAAACACCGCTACAGCGGCTTTTTCGAAACCTCGCTCGACGGTATCCTGCGGGCCAGGGGCATCCGGTCGCTTATCGTTACCGGCTGCACGACCAGCGTCTGTGTCGATGCGACGATCCGCGACGCCATGTATCGCGACTATCGCTGCCTTCTGCTGGAAGACTGCACCGGTGAGCCGATCGGCGCGGGCAATGAACGCACAAACCATGACGCGAGTCTGCTGACGATCCAGCTTTTGATGGGATGGGTCAGCCAGTCCGACCGACTGATCGCCGCGCTGGGATAGGAGCGGCGCTCAGGACGTGACGCTGTAGTCGCTGATCCGACCACGAAAATAGACCTCATAGCCGCCGGGATAGACATAGCCGACCTCGCCATAGGCGGGCAGCCGGCGCGGGCCGATCTGGGTGTATTCGCCAAACCGGCCGCGCCATTCATAGGTCGCGGCCTTCCCGTCGGGGGTCCGGGCCGGCCTTTCCTTGGCCAGAACGCCGACGATGTCGCCGTTGCCGTCGAAGGTGAAGGTGACGCGGGCGGTGCCTTCGGGCGTGTCGAGCCGGACCTCGGCCTCATCCGGGCCGGTGACGCGCCAGACAAGGTCCGGATTGCCAAGAATGGCATCGGGCGCCCAGGGCAGTTCGGCCAGATAGCGATAGGCCTCGC
This sequence comes from Paracoccaceae bacterium, assembly GCA_041397105.1. GTDB lineage: Bacteria > Pseudomonadota > Alphaproteobacteria > Rhodobacterales > Rhodobacteraceae > Albidovulum. Next base: position 506,360 of record JAWKXJ010000003.1, on the reverse strand, counting down.
CAAGATTGATGTCGGCCCCGCTCGCCCGCGCCACGGGAACGGAGCCGAAGAGCCGCGCCTCCAGCCGGCCTTCGGCGCCCACAAAGGAATCGAGCACCCGGAGCGCCGTGAAGGGCCCGATGGCCCGGCGCGCGTCCCAGACAAGGCCGGCGCGGGCCAGCGAGATGACCTGCCAGGCGGAGATGGTTACGAACTTCCCCCCGGGTTTCAGCCGCAGTTCGGCGGTCTGCCGGAAACTCGCCGTCTTCATTCGTGCGCCGGAGGCGGCACCGGCGCGATGGGCGAAATCGGCCACAAGCGGCGACAGGGGCGTCGGCAGGTCGCGCGTCGGGGGGGCGTCATGCAGGCTCTGGGCCAGCTGCAGGATGCGCGACCGGAAGGCGCGGGCCGCGCCGACATGCCAGCCGATGGCCGTCACGCCGAGTAGGACCAGCACATAATACGCGACTGTCACCCGCACCCCTTTCGCACCGTCACCGGCAAGGCGATCTTACCGCGTGGCGGGCGCATTTCCAGCCTTCCCGAAGGGGGCCGCGGTCTGGCAAGGGGATTTGATTGAAATTCTTGAAACTGATTAGCGAGATCGGCAGAAGGTAATTCTTGCCATATCGCCGGGATGGGCGCTTGATATAAGCAGGGAAACGGGGGCGCAATCCGCTTTACGCCGCATCGGGCGGAGGGCGCAAATACCCGGAGGAGGAGAAGGCGGCGGGTTCACTCGATGGACGACATAGCGTTTCTTCTGAACGGAACGCCGGTCCGGCTGCGGGGCGAAAGCCCGACGCGGACGCTTCTGGATTGGCTGCGGGAAAGCCGCGGGTTGAAAGGAACGAAAGAGGGCTGCAATGAAGGCGATTGTGGCGCCTGCAGTGTCATGGTCACGGATGAGCGCGGCAGCCGGGCGCTGAACGCCTGCATCCTCTTTCTTCCCCAGCTTCACGGGCGCGCGGTGCGCACCGTCGAGGGCATGTCCGGGCCGAAGGGCGAATTGCACCCCGTCCAGTCGGCGATGATCGACAAACACGGCAGCCAGTGCGGGTTCTGTACGCCCGGATTTGTCGTGTCCATGGCAGTCGCGCACAAGAACGGCGCCCGTGACCACGACGACCAGCTGGCCGGAAACCTCTGTCGCTGCACCGGCTATGCGCCGATCATCCGCGCCGCGGAAGCCGCCGCCGGTGCGCCGGTGCCGGGCTGGATGGCCGATGCGCCGCAGGAAACCGACGGCCCGGCCCCCTTCGCACCGGCAAGCAGTGACGAACTGGCCCAATGGTACCTGGCCCATCCCGAGGCGACGCTGATCGCCGGGGCAACCGATGTCGGTCTGTGGGTGACGAAGGATTTGCGGGCGCTTCCCGACGTGGCCTTTCTTCATGCCTGCCGCGACCTGCAGAAAATCGAACAAACCGGCGATACGCTCCGGGTCGGTGCCGGCGTGACGATTGCCGATCTGCGCGCCGCTGTCAGAAGCAGCCATCCGGGTTTTGCCGAGATGCTGCGCCGGTTCGCGTCCGAACAGGTGCGCGGCGCGGCCACCATCGGCGGCAATATCGCCAATGGCTCGCCCATCGGCGATGCGCCGCCGGCGCTGATTGCGATGGGGGCGCGGCTGCATCTGCGCAAGGGTGATGCGCGGCGCGAAATCGCGCTGGAGGATTTCTTCCTCGACTATCGCAAGCAGGACCGGCAGCCGGGCGAATTCGTGGAGGCGGTGACAGTCCCGGCCGCGGCCCCGGATCTTGCCTGCTACAAGCTGTCGAAGCGGTTCGATCAGGATATTTCCGCGGTCTGCGGCTGTTTCAACATCGCGCTTGACGGTCAGGAAGTGGCCCAAGCGCGGATCGCCTTTGGCGGCATGGCCGGTATTCCCAAACGCGCCCGGGCCGTGGAGGCGGCGCTGGCAGGGCGGGAGTGGACGCTTGCAACCGTCCAATCCGCTCTGGCGGCCTTTGCCGAGGATTTCACGCCGATGACGGATATGCGCGCCTCGGCCGCCTACAGGCTGGAAGGCGCCCAAAACATGCTCCTGCGCTATTTCCATGACCGCGCGGGCAAGGATGTCTCGGTTCTGGAGGTGACGCCATGACAGTCGCGACCCCCTTGCCCCATGACAGCGCCGCCCTGCATGTGACGGGCGCCGCGCGCTATGTCGACGATCTGCCCTTGCCGGCGGATGCGCTGCATCTGGCCTTCGGCCTTTCCTCCGTCGCGCATGGCGAGATCACGTCCATGGACCTCGATGCGGTCCGCGCCGCGCCGGGAGTTGTCGCGGTGATGACGGCAGAAGACCTGCCCTTCGCCAATGATGTGTCTCCTTCCATCCACGATGAACCCCTTCTGGCAACAGGTACGGTTCACTATGTCGGCCAGCCGATCTTCCTCGTCATCGCCGAGAGCCACCTGGCGGCGCGCAAGGCCGCGCGGCTGGGCAAGATCGGCTACAAGGAACTGCCCGCGCTTCTGACCGTCGATGATGCGATGGCGGCGGGCAGCCGCTTTGAGGGCGGGCCGGTTATCTGGGCCAAGGGCGATGCGGCGGCCGCCATCGCGCGCGCGCCGCATGTGATCGAAGGCCGGTTCGACATGGGCGGGCAGGAGCATTTCTATCTGGAAGGTCAGGCCGCGCTTGCCCTGCCTGCGGAAGGCGGCGTGACCGTACATTCCTCAACCCAGCATCCGACGGAAATCCAGCACAAAGTGGCCGAGGCGATCGGGCTGCCGATGAACGCGGTGCGGGTCGAAATCCGCCGCATGGGCGGAGGGTTCGGCGGCAAGGAAAGCCAGGGCAATGCGCTCGCCGTGTCTTGCGCGATTGTCGCGCGGATGCTCGGGCGGCCGGCGAAGATGCGCTATGACCGGGATGACGACATGACCATCACCGGCAAGCGCCATGATTTCCGCATCGAATACCGGGTGGGCACGGACGCGGACGGGCGCATCCTCGGGATCGAATTCCTGCAGCTTGCCCGCTGCGGCTGGTCGCAGGACCTGTCGCTCCCGGTGGCCGACCGGGCGATGCTGCATGCCGACAATGCCTATAACCTCGATCATGTCCGGATTGAGAGCCACCGGCTGCGGACCAACACCCAGTCCGCCACCGCCTATCGCGGGTTTGGCGGGCCGCAGGGGATGCTCGGCATCGAACGGGTGATGGAACATCTGGCCCATGCGCTGAAGCGCGACCCGACCGAGGTCAGGCGGGCCAACTTCTATGCGGAGATGTCGGACGCCTCCGGCGGGGGTATTTCGGCAACGAAGAAGCAGACGACGCCTTACCATATGGAGGTGGAGGATTTCATCCTTCACGGGCTGGTGGCGAAACTGGAGGCGTCGAGCGATCTGGCCGCCCGCAAGGCGGCGGTGGCGGCGTGGAATGCGCGAAACGAGATTCTGAAACGCGGCATCGCGCTGACGCCGGTCAAATTCGGGATTTCCTTCACGCTGACCCATCTCAATCAGGCGGGCGCCCTGGTTCATGTCTATCAGGACGGGTCGATCCATCTGAACCACGGCGGAACGGAGATGGGCCAGGGCCTTTTCCGCAAGGTGGCGCAGGTTGCCGCGGCGGGATTTGGTGTCGACACCGGCACGGTGCAGATCACCGCGACCGATACCGGCAAGGTGCCCAATACCTCCGCCACAGCAGCCTCGTCCGGGTCGGACCTGAACGGGATGGCTGTGAAGGCCGCCTGCGACACCATTCGAGACCGCATGGCGGAGTTTCTGGCGCGCGAGCATCAGACGGTGCCGGCCAAGGTGCATTTCGAGAATGGCCGGGTTTTCGTCGGGGCGGAAGACATGTCCTTTGCCGAGGCGGCGGCGCGCTGCTATCAGGGGCGGGTCAGCCTGTCTTCCACCGGGTTTTATGCAACGCCGAAGCTCAGCTGGGACCGCAAGGCGGGGCGGGGGCGCGCGTTTTACTATTTCGCCTATGGCGCGGCGGTCACCGAGGTCGTTATCGACACGCTGACGGGCGAGAACCGCATTCTGCGCGCCGATATCCTGCATGATGCGGGCCAGAGCCTGAACCCGGCCATTGATATCGGCCAGATCGAGGGCGCCTATGTGCAGGGTGCGGGTTGGCTGACGACCGAGGAGCTTGTCTGGGACAGCAAGGGACGGCTTCGGACCCATGCGCCGTCGACCTACAAGATTCCCGCCTGTTCGGATCGGCCGGACATCTTCAATGTCGCGCTTTGGGATGGCCGGAACCGGGAAGAGACGATCTATCGGTCGAAAGCGGTGGGCGAGCCGCCCTTCATGCTGGGGATTTCGGCCTTCATGGCGCTGGCCGATGCCTGCGCGGCCTGCGGTTCGCACTATCCCGACCTGCAGGCACCGGCGACGGCCGAGGCGGTGCTGGCGGCGGTGAAGCGGGCGCGGGGGGCGGGGCAATGAGTTTTGACCGCGAGGCACTGGCGCGCGCGATCGCCCGCGAGGGGCGGGTGGCGCGGGTCGTGATCGCCGCCCGCGCGGGATCGACACCGCGCGAGGTGGGCGCCGCGATGCTCGTCTGGGCGGCGGGGCAGACCGGCACCATCGGCGGCGGCGCGCTGGAATATGAGGCCGCCCGGCAGGCGCGGGCCGCGCTCGCCACCGGCGACCGGCTCGACAAGGTGCCGCTTGGCCCGAATATCGGGCAGTGCTGCGGCGGGGCGGTGACACTTCTGACCGAAATCTGGGATGCCGGACGGCTTCAGGGGGTCGGGGATGCCGCGGTGCGGCCGATGCCGGGTTCGGCGGGCGAGACGCCGCTGAAGGTCATCAACCGCCTGCGCGCGGCGCGGAACGGCACGCGGCCGCTGGTTGCCGAGGCCATTCAGGGCTGGATGATCGAGCCTTTGTCACAGCCTGACCGGGATATCTGGATCTGGGGCGCAGGCCATGTCGGCCGGGCGCTGGTGGGTGTGTTGGCACCCCTTCCCGACCTGCGGCTGACGTGGGTCGACACCGATGCGAGCCGCTTTCCCGAGGTGTCGGATGGCGTCGTGCAGAAGATCGCGGCCAATCCGGCCGATCTGGTGGCGGATGCCCCCGCCCATGGCGAGCACCTGATCCTGACCTTCAGCCATGCGCTCGACCTCGAAATCTGTCACCGGCTTCTTGGCCACGGCTTCCGCGCCGCCGGGCTGATCGGATCGGAGACGAAATGGGCGCGCTTCCGGTCGCGGCTGGCGGCCCTTGGGCATGGCCCGGCGCAGATCGGCCGCATAGAGTGCCCGATTGGCGACCCGAGCCTTGGCAAGCATCCGCAGGCCATTGCCATCGGCGTTGCGGCAGAGATCATGAAACATCGAAGCGCCACGGTAACGGCAAAGGAGCGCGCCGGATGACACGCGAGACACTTTTGACAATCGAGGGGCTGAGCAAGTCCTACCCCGGCGTCAAGGCCAATGAGGATGTGTCCTTCAAGATCGGCGCGGGCGAGGTGCATGCGCTTCTGGGCGAGAACGGCGCGGGCAAGTCGACGCTCGTCAAGATGATCTACGGGCTTGTGCGCCCCGACGAAGGCCGCATGACATTGCGCGGTGCGGCTTACGAGCCGAGCGAACCGCGCGAGGCGCGGGCCGCCGGGGTGGCGATGGTTTTTCAGCATTTCAGCCTCTTTGACGCGCTGAACGTTGCGGAGAATGTGGCGCTTGGCATGGACAACCCGCCGGCCCAGCGCGAACTCGCCCAACGCATCCGCGAGGTGAGCGAGGGTTATGGTCTGCCGCTCGACCCGGCGCGGCTTGTCGGCGATCTGTCGGCGGGCGAGCGGCAGCGGGTGGAGATCGTGCGCTGCCTTCTGCAGGACCCGAAGCTGCTGATCATGGACGAACCGACGAGCGTTCTGACCCCGCAGGAGGTGAATATCCTCTTCGACACGCTGCGCCAGCTGTCGGCGGAGGGCACGTCGATCCTTTATATCAGCCACAAGCTGGAAGAGATCAAAGCGCTTTGCGACGAGGCGACGATCCTGCGGCGGGGCAAGGTTGTCGGAACCTGCACGCCGCGCGAGAAATCGGCGCGCGAGATGGCCGAGATGATGGTGGGCGCGACACTGAACGCACCGGAACGGGCATCGGCGGAATTCGGCGATGTCTCGTTGCAGGTGCGGCAGCTTTCGGTGACGCCGACCAATCCCTTCGGCACGGCGCTGCGCGATATCGCCTTCGAGGTGCGCAGGGGCGAGGTTTTCGGCATCGGCGGGGTTGCCGGCAACGGGCAGGATGAATTGCTGCTGGCATTGTCGGGCGAGGTCAAGACCGCGCGGGACTGCGTTCAGGTCAACGGCACCGATATCGGCGATCTCGGCCCGAACGAACGGCGCAAGCTTGGCCTCGTGACGGCGCCGGAGGAGCGGCTTGGCCATGCGGCGGCGCCGGACATGAGCCTGATGGAGAACGCGCTTCTTTCTGGCGATGTCCGCAAGGGCCTCACGCGGAAAGGCTTCATTGATTGGCCAGGTACGCGGGACTTCGCCCGCAATGTGGTCGAGAAATTCGACGTCAGAACCCCCGGCATCGCAACCGCGGCCCGCGCGCTTTCCGGTGGCAACCTGCAGAAATTCGTCCTGGGGCGCGAAATCATGCAGGACCCCGAAGTGATTATCGTCAACCAGCCCACATGGGGCGTCGATGCGGCGGCGGCGGCCTTCATCCGGCAGGCACTTCTCGATCTGGCGGGCAAGGGGGCGGCGGTGGTCGTCATCAGCCAGGACATCGACGAGATCATGGAGATCGCCGACCGGTTTGCTGCCCTGAACGAAGGGCGGCTGTCCGATCCGGTGCCGACCAAGGGACTGACCATTGACCAGATCGGCCTGATGCTCGGCGGGGCGCATGGCATGCACAAGGCGGAGATCCATCATGCTGAGGCTTGAAAAACGCCCCACCCCCTCGCAGTTCTGGGCCTGGGGCACACCAGTTCTGGCGGTTGTCCTGACCATGATCGCGGGCGGCATCATGTTCGCGCTTTTGGGCAAGGACCCGTTTGTCGCCATCAAGACGATTTTCTGGGACCCGGTTTTCGGTGAATTCGCCTGGTATCTGCGCGGCCAGCTTCTGGTGAAGGCGGGGCCCCTCATCCTGATTGCCGTCGGCCTCTCGCTCGGGTTTCGGGCCGGCATCTGGAATATCGGTGCGGAAGGCCAGTACATCATGGGTGCGATCTTCGGCGCTTCGGTCGGGCTCGCGGTCTTTCCGACCGAAAGCCGGCTGATCTTTCCGGTGATGATCATCGCGGGCGCCTTTGGCGGCTGGCTGTGGGGGATGATCCCGGCGATCCTGAAGACGCGGTTCAACACCAACGAGATTCTTGTGTCGCTGATGCTCGTCTATGTGGCCCAGACGATCCTGTCGAAGGCCGCGACCGGGTTTCTGCGCAATCCGCAAGGCCAGGGCTTTCCTGGCAGCCGCAACTTTTCGACCTATCCGGCGGCGAGCAATCCCGAACTGATTGCCGGCACCGGCATGCATTGGGGCGTTGTTGCGGCCTTCATCGCGGTCATCACGGCCTATGTGCTTCTGCAGCGCCACATCCTGGGGTTCCAGATCAAGCTGGCCGGCCAGGCGCCGAGGGCCGCGCGATTTGCGGGCGTCAACCCCAAGAAGCTTATCGTCCTCTGCATGGGCATATCCGGCGCGCTAGCCGGGATGGCGGGGCTTTTCGAGGTTGCGGGTCCGGCGGGCCAGATCAGCATCGACTTCGCTTCCGGCTATGGCTTCACCGCGATCATCGTGGCCTTCCTCGGCCGACTGAACCCCTTGGGTATCCTTCTGGCGGGTCTTGTCATGGCGCTGACCTATGTGGGGGGCGAGATGGCCTCGACCAATCTCGGCCTGCCGTCGGCGGCCATTCAGGCCTTTCAGGGAATGCTTCTCTTCTTCCTGCTCGCGGCGGACCTTCTGTCGAACTACCGCGTGCGGCTTTCGCTTCTGGCTAAGGAGACCCGCTGATGGACTTCATGGGGATCAATCCGGCGGTCCTGATCGCCTCGCTCATGGTCGCTTCGGTGCCGATCATGCTGGCTGCGATCGGCGAGCTTGTGGTCGAGAAATCCGGCGTCCTGAACCTCGGGGTCGAGGGGATGATGATCATGGGGGCGATCTGCGGCTTTGCCGTAGCGGTCGAAACCGGCAGCCCGCTTCTCGGCTTTCTGGGCGGCGCGGCGGGGGCGGCGGCGCTCAGCCTCATCTTCGTGGTGCTGACACAGGTCTTTCTGGCCAATCAGGTGGCGACCGGTCTGGCGCTGACACTTTTCGGACTGGGGCTGTCGAGCCTGATCGGGCAGGGCTATGTCGGGATCAAGCCGCCGGCGACCGGGGCGGTGCCCTTCGGGCCGCTCCGCGACATCCCCTTCTTCGGCAAGGTAATCTTCAGCCATGACTGGATGGTCTATGCCTCGGTCGCGATCATCGCCGCGGTCTGGGCGATGCTGAAATACACCCGCGCCGGGCTGATCCTGCGCGCGGTCGGCGAAAGCCACGATGCCGCCCATGCGCTCGGCTACAAGGTCGTCCGCATCCGGGTTCTGGCGATCATGTTCGGCGGCGCGATGGCCGGGCTTGGCGGGGCCTATATCAGCCTTGTCCGGGTGCCGCAGTGGACCGACGGCATCACCGCCGGGGCCGGCTGGATCGCGCTCGCCATCGTCGTCTTTGCAAGCTGGCAGCCCTGGCGCGTGCTGATCGGTGCCTATCTCTTCGGCGGCATCACGGTGCTGCAGCTGAACCTGCAGGCAGCCGGTGCGCGGATACCGGTGGAGTACTTGTCCATGAGCCCATATCTGATAACCATCCTCGTGCTGGTCATCATGTCCTCTGGCCGTGGCCGCACGTCGCTGAACGCGCCGGCGAGCCTTGGCCAGAATTTCCACGCCTCGCGCTGAGGCCAATGTCAAACCGGGGCCAATGCCCCATCCAACGGGAGAACGAAATGAAAAGAAGAACACTGCTCGCAACCGCCGCCATCGGCCTTGGTCTGGCCCTTGGCGGGGCCGCACAGGCGCAGGACAAGACGAAGGCCTGCTTCGTCTATGTCGGCCCCATCGGTGACGGCGGCTGGACCTTCCAGCACGATCTGGGCCGTCAGGCCGTCGAGGCCGAATTCGGCGACAAGGTGGAAACCGCCTATCAGGAAAACGTGCCGGAAGGTGCCGATGCTGAACGCGTGCTGACGCAGATGGCGCTTTCGGGCTGCGACATCATCTTCACCACGTCCTTCGGCTACATGGATGCGACCAACGCGGTCGCCGCCAAGTTTCCGAATGTGAAGTTCGAACATGCAGCCGGCTACCGTCGGGATTCCGCCAACGTCTCCACCTATAACGCGCGCTTCTACGAAGGCCGCGCCGTGATGGGGACCATCGCGGGCCGGATGACCAAGTCGAACAAGATCGGCTATATCGCCTCCTTCCCGATCCCCGAGGTCATTCAGGGCATCAATTCGAGCTATATCCACGCCAAGAAGGTCAACCCCGACGTGACGATTTCGGTCGTCTGGGCCTACACTTGGTTCGATCCGGCGAAAGAGGCCGATGCCGCGAAGGCCCTGATCGAACAGGGCGTGGACGTGATCCTCGCCCATACCGATTCCACCGCGCCCCTGGCCGAAGCGGCCAAGACGCCGGGTGTCATCGGCTTCGGGCAGGCCTCTGACATGGCCGAATACAAGCCCTCGCCGCGGGTATCGGCGATCATCGACAACTGGGCGCCCTATTATGTGAAGCGGGTTCAGGCGGTGATGGACGGCACATGGGAAAGCGCGGACGCCTGGGAAGGCATCGGCGGCGGCGAGGTCGGCATCGGCGAGATCACCGATGCGGTTCCAGCCGAAGTGAAGGCCGAGGCCGAAGCGATCCGCGATGCGATCGGTTCGGGCGCTTACCACCCCTTCACCGGTCCGCTCAACAAGCAGGACGGCTCCGCCTGGCTCGCCGATGGCGAGGTGGCCGATGACGGCACGCTCGCCGGCATGAATTTCTATGTCGAAGGCGTGACGGGCGACATCCCGCAGTAACACCGCCAAACCCCAAGAATGGCCCCGCCCTGGCGGGGCCATTTCCTATTGGGGGGAATGGCTGCTTAGAGCCCTATGCGGACATTCCCCGAACCGGACTGAACGCACGCCCTGCCCGGGGTTAACAGCGCGGAACGCGCCCCCGGGCGGCGGATGGCCGCCCCGGAGGCCAGCCGCTTTGGCAACGTCAGCGCGCGGATTGTGGTCGCCCGGATGTGGCGGGATAAAGCGGTGACCACTGAGGGAATAGCGGCTGCCTGCGGCCATCCGCGACCTTCTGCTCTCTAATGCGAACGTCTGCTCCGTCCCGCAACGCAACCATTGGCCCAAGCGCGCCGGAAACGCCGAGAGAGATCGTCATTCGGTCGCGCTCAGGTCTCGTGGGCCACATCCTTGTGCACGATCACATCGCATTGCGGCCATGTCTCGATTATCCTGCGGCGCAAGCCAGCCCCGATGGCATGGGCCTCGCGAAGGCTTTGGTCGCCATTCAGCTCGATATGGATATTCACAAAGACCCGGCTGCCGGCCATTCGGGTTTTCAGATCGTGATAACCCAGCACACCCGGCCAACCGGCAGCCATGTCGCCGATGGCGGCGATCAGCGCGGGATCGGCCCGCCGGTCCATAAGCGCGTCCCACGCCCCCTTGCCGATCCGCACCGCGCCCACCAGCAGGACGAGCGCGGCCGCCAGCGCCACGACGCTGTCGATCTGGCCGATGCCGAAGCGGCGCGACATCCAGAGCGCGGCGATGGCGCCAAGGCTCGGGATCAGATCGGACATGTAATGCAGACTGTCGGCGGCCACCACGCGGCTGCCGGTCCGGGACGCGACGCGGCGCTGCCAAAGGATGAGAGCGATCGTCAGGGCGATGCTGACACCCATGACAACAATCCCCCGGCCCTCATCGGCCAAAGCTGTCGGTGCGTCGGAAAGGAGGCGGCCGGTCGCCGCCCAGCCGATGACGATGGCGGCCACGGTCAGGAACATCGCCTGCGCCAGCGCCGCCAGATCCTCGACCGAGGTATGGCCGAAAGCGTGGTCGTCATCGGCCGGGCGTGCCGCATAAAGAAGCGCCATCAGCCCGCCGAGCGACATCATCAGGTCAAGCCCGCTATCGGCGAGCGAGGCGGCAACCGACAGCGCTGATGTGGCACCGAGCGCCCAGAGCTTCAACGTGACAAGCGTCAGGGCAACGCCGACCGAGGCCAGCCCGGCGGAGATGTTCAATCCGGTTTTTCCGGCCATGCCAGCCATCGTCATCCTCACTGGCGAGAGTCTGCAGCGATGCCTGCGTGGAGCGGAACCCGCTGTCAAGCCCGCAGCGGGTTCACCCCGCGGCCTATTCGCGCAATTCCTCCGGATCGACGCCCCAGAGTGCGGCCTTGTCGACCCAGCCCCGTTCGCCTGCCGCCGCAATCCGGCACCAGTCCCGCGTGCATTCATCCAGCCGCGCGATGACCCCGCGTTCGGCCTGGGCCGTTACGGTCGCATCCGCTTCCGGTCGCGCGCGCAGGACCACATCGGTCTTCTCGACGATGACCGTCCGTGTACCGGACAGAAGGCTGTAGTGAATCCAGCCGCCCTGCCCCTCGCTATCTTCCACCCGGCGCCAGTTACCGAACTCGGCGGTGATCCTGAGCGGCATGTCGCGGTGGCGGAACACCCAGTCGATTCGATGGCTGAGGCTTGGCCCGCGGCGCACGTTGCCCTCGGCTGCCTTCAAGGACACGAAGCGCGGCAAGGGCAGATTGGTGACGGCCCCCCGGATGACCTCGGCCTGGCCCGCGCCGACCGCGCCCGGCTCCACCAACGCCCCAATGGCCAGCGCCAGCAATAGCGTCATTTTTCGTAACATCTGTCGCCTGTATCGGTTTCGTGCCCGACAGGGCATCGCTTTCGGGGCTTGTGACTTGCTCCGTTCGACGGCACTTTGCCAATATGAGCGCGCCGATGGAAGAGAGGAGACCCGCCACATGACATCCGAGCGTCTGAGTGTTGTCGTGACGCGACGCTTGCCCGAGGTTGTCGAGACGCGGATGAAGGAACTCTTCGACGTGACGCTCCGCGATCCCGATACGAAGATGAGCCGGGACGAGCTTTCCGCAGCTGTGCAGACCGCCGATGTCATCGTGCCCTGCGTCACCGACCAGATCGACGCCAACCTTCTGGCGCGGGCCGGCACGCGGCTGAAGCTGATCGCCAATTACGGTGCCGGCTTCGACCATATCGACGTGGCCTCGGCCCGGCAGCGGGGCATTCTGGTGTCCAACACGCCCGGCGTCGTCACCGACGATACGGCCGACATGACGATGGCGCTGATCCTTGCGGTCACGCGGCGCATTCCCGAAGGGCTGGCGCTCATGCAGTCGGGCAACTGGCAGGGCTGGGCGCCGACCGCGCTGATGGGCGGCCGGGTCGGCGGGCGCAGGCTCGGCATCCTCGGGATGGGGCGTATCGGTCAGGCGGTGGCGCGGCGCGCGCATGCCTTCGGCATGCAGGTCCATTACCACAACCGCCGCCGGCTCCGCCCGGAGGTCGAGGAACCGCTGGAGGCGACCTTTTGGGAAAGCCTCGACCAGATGGTCAGCCGGATGGACGTGATCTCCATCAATTGCCCGCACACGCCCTCCACCTTTCACCTGATGAATGCGCGGCGGTTGAAGCTGATGAAGCCGACCGCCGTCATCGTCAACACGTCGCGCGGCGAGGTGATCGACGAAAACGCGCTGACACGGATGCTGCGCACGGGCGAGATCGCGGGCGCGGGGCTCGACGTCTTCGAACACGGGCATGAGATCAACCCGCGCCTGCGGGAGTTGAAGAATGTCGTTCTCTTGCCGCATATGGGCTCGGCCACGGTCGAGGGCCGGGTCGAGATGGGCGAAAAGGTGATCATCAACATCAAGACCCATGCCGACGGCCACCGCCCGCCCGACCTGATCGTGCCGTCGATGCTTTGAACCGCCTGCCGACTCAGAGCGTCAGGATCGTCGAACCCGTGGTCTTGCGCGCCTCAAGCGCCCGGTGCGCGTCGGCCACCTGATCCAGCGCCAAGCGCTGGCCGATGCCGATCTTGACGGCGCCCGAAACCATCTTGCCGAAAAGTCGCCCCGCCATTTCCTGGCAGACGGCATGGTCGGCGATATGGGTAAAGATCGTGGGCCGGGTGATTTTCAACGACCCGCGCGAGGCAAGCGCGAGAAGGTCGACAGGTGCGACCGGGCCAGAGGCATTGCCGAAGCTGATCATCATCCCGAGCGGGCGGAGCGAATTCAGTGACCCTTCAAAGGTGTCCTTACCGACGGAATCCATGACGACATGGACGCCCTTTCCGTCGGTCATCTCGCGCACCTTCGGCGTGAAGTCGCCGTTGCGGTAGTTGATGGCATGGGCCGCGCCGTGATCGCGCGCCAATTGGCATTTTTCATCCGAGCCGGCGGTCGCGATCAGGTTGATGCCTTCCGACCGCGCCCATTGGCAGGCGATAAGGCCGACCCCGCCCGCAGCAGCGTGAAAGAGGACCCAGTCGCCCTTCGCGATGGGTGTCGTCCGGTTGAAAAGGTAATCGACCGTCAGCCCTTTCAACATCGCGGCCGCACCGTCTTCGAAGGAAATGCCGTCGGGCAGCGGACAGACCTGTGCGGCCGGCATGACGCGCGCCTCGGCATAGGCGCCGGGCGGCTGGCTGGCGTAGGCGACACGGTCGCCTGGCTTCAGATGGGTGACACCCTCGCCGACCGCCTCGACCACACCCGCAGCCTCCATGCCGAGCGCGGCGGGCAGGTCGAGCTTGTAAAGGCCGGTCCGCTGGTAGACGTCGATGAAGTTGAGCCCGACTGCCTTGTGCGCGACGCGTATCTGACCCTTGCCGGGTTCGCCGACAGCGCGATCAACGAGCTTCATCACCTCCGGCCCGCCATGCGTTTCGATGATAATGGTGCGTGCCATGCGTTCCCCCGTTTCGACGACCTCGGTTTCATCGTGAGGTTAGGACGACCACCTGATGAGGTCGAGTGGTTTTCAAACTGAGGCCGGCACCGGCACCATGTCGCTTTTCCACTGCTTTAGGTCGGGCTGACCTTTTCGCATTTCGCCGGCTCTGGCAGATAGGGTGAAGCAACGTGACCCGAGGAGTCGGCCAGATGAAAACCCATGTCAAAGCCCTTGTTGTCGGCGGTGGCGCCGTCGGGACCGGGATCGCCTATCATCTGGCCAAGGCCGGGTGGGACACGATGCTGCTGGAGCGGGACGAGCTGACCTCGGGCTCGACCTGGCATGCGGCGGGTCTGCTGCCGCTCTTCAACATGTCCTTCGCGACGACGCATATCCACAAGTACTCGGTCGACTTCTACAAGTCGCTTGAGGCGGAGACGGGGCTGAACGCGGGCTTTGCCGTCGTCGGCAACCTGCGCATGGCGCAGACCGATGCGCGGATGGACGAATACATGCTCTATTCCTCGGTCGCCGAGACGGCGGGGGTTTACCACGAATTCCTGTCGCCGAAGGAGATCAAGGACCGCTGGCCGCTGGTCAGGACCGAGGATCTGAAGGGCGCGCTCTTCCATCCGCAGGACGGCTATATCAACCCCGCCGACGTGACCCAGGCCATGGCCAAGGGCGCGCGTCAGTTGGGCGTGACGATCGAGCGGAAGTGGCAGGTCGATGCCTATCGCTGGACCGGATCCGAATGGCAGGTCACCTGCACGAAGATGGTCGAGAAGGGCGGCAACCTTGTACCCTCGGACGAGCAGGTGGTGATCACCGCGGAACATGTCGTCACCGCGACGGGCAACCACGCCCAGCGCACCGCGCGGCTTCTGGGGATCAAGATCCCGGCCATTCCGGTCGAGCACCAGTATATCGTGACCGAGCCGGACCCGATGCTTCAGGAATACCGGAAAGCGGGCAACCCCGAGCACCCGGTGCTGCGTGACGCCGACGCCAAGTGGTATGTCCGCGAGGAGCGCGGTGGCTGGATCCTCGGGCCCTATGAGCGCAACGCCCCGGCGCGGTTCCTCTATGACGTGCCGGAAAGCTTCCGCGCCGACCTCTTCCCGCTCGATCTGGATCGGATCGAGGGCGAATACATGTCCTTCATCCACCGCATCCCGTCCTCAGAGACGGTCGGCCTCAAGGACGATTTCAATGGCCCGATCTGTTACACGCCCGACGGCAACCCGCTGGTCGGCCCTGCCCCGGGCCTCAGGAACATGTGGCTGGCCGAGGGCTTTTCCTTCGGCATCACCGCCGCGGGTGGCACCGGCTATTACCTTGCGCAGATGATGGTGAACGGCGAGGCCGAGATCGACATGGCCTCGCTCGATCCCAAGCGCTACGGCGGCTGGATGACGACCGAATACGCGGCGCGGAAGAACGAAGAGTGCTATGAGCATGTCTTCATCCTGCACCACCCGGACGAGGAACGCGAAGCCTGCCGGCCCCTGCGTACGGCGCCGGTCTATGACCGCCAGAAGGCACTTGGTGCGCAGATGGGCCAGGTGAACGGCTGGGAACGCCCGAACTATTACGGGCCAAAGGACGCACCCGCATCGTTCGACCATGACAGCCGCAGTTTCCGCCGCGGCGCGTGGTGGCAATATGCCGTGGACGAGGCCAAGGCGATCCGCGAAACCGCCGGTCTGATCGACGCGACCGCGTTTACCAAGCACATCGTGCGGGGTCCGGGCGCGACCGCCTTCCTCGACTGGTTCACCTGCAACGCCCTGCCGAAGATCGGCCGGATCAACCTGACCTATGCGCTGACCGATGCGGGGACGACGCGGACGGAATATACGATCGTGCGCAATGGCGAGAACGACTATTATCTCGTCTCCGCCGGTGCCTGGACCGCCTATGACGCCGACTATCTGAGGAAGTCGATCGAGGACTTCATCGCGGGCGGCGGCGCGCATGTGGACATGCATGACGTGACGACCCAGTGGGGTGTCTTCGCCATCGCCGGTCCGAAGTCGCGCGACATCCTGAAAGAGATCATCAAGGACGCCGAGCCGGAGACCGCGCTGTCGAACAAGCGGTTCCCCTGGCTCTCGGCCCGGAAGATCGAGCTTGGCATGTGCCCCGTGAACGCGATCCGCGTGGCCTATACCGGCGAGCTTGGCTGGGAACTTCACCACCCGATCGAGATGGGCCGCTACCTCTGGGACCTGCTGCTCGAAGCAGGCGAGAAGCACGGCATGAAACTCGTGGGCGCGCGGGCGCAGAACTGGCTCCGGCAGGAAAAGAGCTACCGCGCCTTCGGCACGGAACTGGGGCGCGACGCGACGCCGGCCGAGGCCGGGCTCGACCGGTTCATCGACCTCTCGAAAGACTTCCGCGGCAAGCAGGCGATGCTCGACACCGGCATCCGCGCGATGTGTGTGACGCTTCTGATCGACGGGCCCACGGACACCGATCCATGGGGCAAGGAGGCGCTGCTTCTGAATGGTGAAAAGGTCGGGCGCCTCACCTCGGGCGGCTATTCGGTCGCCTTCGGCAAGCAGATCGGCATGGGCTATGTCCGACCTGATCTGGCGGCGGTCGGCACGAAGCTGAAAGTGCGGATGCTGCGCCAGGAATGGGATACTGAGGTGGTCGAGGACAGCCCCTTCGATCCGGCGAATGCGCGCATCCGGGTGGACGGATAGCGCACGACGCTTTCACCAAGACAGGGGCCGCGTCGCGGCCCCTTTTTCTTTGCCTTTCCCCGGATCAGCCCCGGCCGAAATCGGCCGCTGTCAGGACGCCATCGCCGTTGCGGTCGATCTGGCCGAAAAGCGTGTCTGTCGCGCCGACGAATTCGTCCTTCGTCACCGCGCCGTTGCCGTCGAGATCGTTGAACGGCGGCCCCATCGCGGCCCTCACGAACCGGCCCGGACCTTTGCCCATTCCTTGTCCGCCACCCTGTCCCTGCGCCGCTTCCTCGGCCACAAGGTGTTCGGCAATCATCGCCCATTCGTCGGGCTGAAAGGTGCCGTCCTCGCTCTGATCGAACATCACGAAGACCTCGCCGCGCTTTTCGCGCGCTTCGTCCAACGTAACCTCGCCATTACCGTCGAGGTCCCATTGTTCGATGAAATGCGCGCCGGGAATGCCCTGCTGGGCATCGGCCGCGCCGGCCAGCATCGCAGCGGCCAGCGCCACGCCCATGATCGACTTCATATCTGTCTCCTGAAATATTCCATTTCTCGCATATGTTGAACGCGGAAGGCCCCGCATTCCGTCGCGAAAAATCTCAGGAGTTCTTCGCCGCCAGTTCGTCCCAGCAGGCGAGGGCGGCCGCCGAATACATCAGTGTCGGCCCGCCCCCCATCTGGATTGCTATCGCCAGCACGTCACCCAGTTCTTCGCGCGTGGCCCCGGCCTTCATCAGCGCTTCCACATGAAAGTTGATGCAGGGCTCGCAGCGGAGCGCGACCGCCATGCCAAGCGCGACATATTCCTTTTCCTTCACTGACAGCGGGCCATTGTCTTTCACCGCCTTGGACAGTGCCGAAAAGCCCTGCGTCGCCGCCGGAACGGATTTGTAAAGCTCGCGCAATTCGGAGCGGGTTTCGTTGATGGCGTCGAGATGGCTCATGGTCGTCTCCAGCTGATGTCGCCCGCCGCATCGCATGAGCGGGCCGGAGCCGGCCTTGACCTGTGTCAAGAGACGCGAATGCCCGACCGGCCTATGGCCGGGGTACGGCCGGCAGACTGCGCGCGACAAGCCAGAGCGACCAGTCCGCAGGGGTGCCGGCAAAGGCGTTCAGATCGGCATCGCCCTGAATGCCCGGCACCCGGCCCGTGCCGGTATATTGCCAGAACCCCCAGCGCTGGCCGGGGAAAGTGCCGCCCGGATGGCCCGCGACGGAGCGGAGCCAGAATTCCTCGCCCCCGATCCGCCACAGCTCGTTGTCGCGCCAGAAATCCACGGTCGTATATATGAGCGGCCGCTGTCCGTAATGCGCCCCGACAAGAGCCAGATAGGTCTGGATCTCGCTTCGGATGATTTCAGGCGCCGGGCGCTGCCGGCACAGGCGCGACTGATGGTTCCACTCGATGTCGAGAACGGGGGGAAGCGCGCCCGGTTCCGCAGGGACATGGTCGATGAACCAGCGCGCCTGTTCAGCGGCGGGGCGACAGAGGAAGTAGAAGTGATAGGCGCCGCGGGGCAGTCCGGCCCGGGCCGCACCCTGCCAGTGATCGGCGAAGAGCGGGTCGGCGACATCGCCGCCTTCGGTCGCCTTGATGAAGGCGAAGGCGATGCCGGTCTGCCGCAGACGAAACCAGTCGACACTGCCCTGCCAGCGCGAGACATCGACGCCATGAACCTCGTAATCCGCCGGAACCGTGCCCCGCCATTTGTGGGGCTTGCTGTCGCCGAACCCATCGGGAAGGCCCCGTACCTGATCTCCGCCACAGGCGGCCAGCAGTGACAGAAGAAGCGCGGCGAAGATCTGGCGGAGGTGCATGGCGGTCCCTGGCTGAGTGCATCCCTTATGGGCGAGGCGATGCGGCAAGTCACGCCGCCGGGCGGGCCATCGGCGGAATGTCCCGGTCTGACGCGCTGACCCCCGGCTCAGCGGAAACGGGCGGGCGAGAGGGCCGCGACCGTGGCCGCCGCGATCTCTGGCTTCCGGCTGCCAAGAAGGTCAGCGGCAAGCCGGCTGGCCGCCGCGCTCGTCTGAAATCCGTAGCCCCCCTGCCCGGCGAGCCAGAAGAACCCGGGCAGGTCCGGATCGGGTCCGATGACGAGGACACGGTCCGCCGCGAAGGTCCGAAGCCCGGCCCAGGAGGCAAGAAGCCGTGTCACCGGGGTCGTCACCCGCGCCTCGTAGCGCGACAGCCCTTCGGCCAGAACCATGTCGTCAGCCCAGGCGTCATGCGGTTCCATCGCATGTTCCTCGGCGGGCGAGACGATGAGCGCGCCGGCGTCCGGTTTGGCATACCAGGTCTCGCCGGTTCCGAAGATCATCGGCCAGCTGCTGATGTTGAGCCCACCGGGCGCCGGTATGCGGGCCATCGACCTGCGATAGGGGGTAAGACCCAAAGGCCTTGCCCCTGCCATCCCTGCGACCAGATCGGCCCAGGCGCCGGCGGCGTTTACAAGGATGCGCCCGGTGTAGGCCTCTGACGCCGTGGCTGCCCGCCACGCTCCGTCGACACGCGACAACGTTGTTACCCGCCGTCCTGTCAGAATTTCCGCTCCCCTGCCCCGCGCCTCGCGGGCGAAGTTCTGGATCAGCAGGTCCGTGTCGATATCCCAGGCGTGATCGGCGATGGCGGTTCGGGCGACCGTTTCAGGGTTGAGGATCGGGACGATGGCGCGCGCCTCATCCACCGATATCTCCTTCAGGCCGAACCCGGCGCAATCCTGCCGGAAGCTTTCCCCTTCCTCGGGGCCTGCGACGACCATCATGCCGCGTGGGCTGAGAACGCCGCCATGGGCGGTTCGAAGGTAGTCTTCGGCGGCCAGCGACAATTCGACAACCGGCTTGAGACCATAGCGCGGCTCGTAAAGCGCGGCGGAGCGGCCGGAGGTGTGATAGGCAAGGTGATCCTCGCCCTCAAGAAGCGTGACGGTGCCGAGTTCGGAAAGCCGCGCGGCCGCCGATACGCCGGCTATGCCACCGCCGATAATGAGAAAATCTGCTGTCATGGCACGGAGAGTGCCACGCCGTCCGGCGGAAGGGAAGCCGTCCGCGATGGGGCCTGCGGATCAGGCCCCTGCGGGTTCTTCGGCCAGGCCACGGCCTTTCAGAAGCGGTTCGACCCCCGGCATCGCGCCACGGAAGGCGCGATAGAGCTGGTCAGCCTCGGCCGAGCCACCCGCCGAAAGCACGTGGCGTTCAAGCCGCCGGGCGGTCTCGGGGTCGAACGGATCGCCCGCCTCACGAAAGGCCTCGAAAGCGTCGGCATCCATCACTTCGGACCACATGTAGCTGTAGTAGCCCGCCGCATAGCCATCGCCGGTAAAGACATGGGCGAAATGCGGAGTCGCATGGCGCATCCGGATCGCCTTTGGCATGTCGAGTTCGGCCAGAACCTCTGCCTGCCGCGACATCGGGTCGGCCGGCGCGGTGCCTTCGTGAAAATCGAGATCGACCAGCGCGGAGGCGAGGAATTCGACAGTGCTGAACCCCTGATCGTAGGTGTGGGCCGCGAGCAGCCTGTCGCGCAGGTCGGCCGGCATCGGCTTGCCCGTTTCGACATGGCGGGCGTGACGGTCGAGCACCTCCGGCACCTCCAGCCAGTGTTCGAAAAGCTGGCTTGGCAGTTCGACGAAATCGCGGGCAACCGAGGTGCCGGCGATTGCCGGATAGGTCACATCCGACAGCATCACATGCAGCGCGTGGCCGAATTCGTGGAAAAGCGTGTGCGCGTCTTCCCAGGACAGAAGCGCCGGTTCGCCCTTCGCCGGCTTGACGAAGTTGCAGACATTGACGGCGACGGGCCGGACATCGCCCCCGAGTTTTCGCTGACCACGGAAGGACGAACACCATGCGTCTGACCGCTTGGAAGGGCGGGCGAAATAGTCGCCGATGAAAACGGCCACATGCGCACCGTTTCGGGTCACCTCCCAGGCGCGGGCATCGGGATGATAGAGCGGCACCGAAAGCGGCCGGATATCGAGGTTGAAGAGGCGTTTTGCACAGTCGAACGCCGCCTCGATCATCCTGTCGAGCGGCAGATAGGGCTTCAGGAGCGCCTCGTCGAGGTCATGTTCGGCCAGCCGACGCTGTTCGGAGTAATACCGCCAGTCCCAGGCCTCAAGGTCGCCGTTGAGTCCGTCGGCATGCATCCGTGCCGTCAGAATTTCGGCGTCGGCGTCCGCCTTCTTCTTTGCCGGCGCCCAGACCCGCATCAGAAGATCGCGCACCTCGGCGGGTGATTTGGCCATTTCGGTTTCCAGCTTGTAGTCAGCGAAACTCGCATAGCCGAGGAGTTGCGCCCGTTCCTGCCGCAGGGCGAGAATTTCAGCAGCAATCGCCCGGTTGTCAGTGTCGCCGCCTGAGGCGCCGCGCGCCGCCGAGGCCTCATAAACCTTCTCGCGCAGGTCGCGGCGGGGCGAGAATTGCAGGAAGGGGACGACGAGTGAGCGCGAGAGCGTCAGGACGTGGTCAGGCAAGCCCCGTTCCCCCGCAGCCGCGCGTGCGCTGGCGACGACAAAGCCGGGCAAACCTTCGAGATCATCGTCAGACAATGGCAGATGCCAGTTCCTTTCGTCGGCAAGAAGGTTCAGGCCGAAGGCGTTGGTCAGAACCGCAAGACGTTCCTTGATTGCCTTCATGCGGTCGCGCGCATCCCCGGTCAGCGCCGCCCCGGCACGCAAGAACCGCCGCCGGTAGAGTTCCAGAACCCGCAATTCCTCGCCCGCTAGCCCGAGCGGTTCGCGGCGGTACCAGATCTCCTCGATCCGGGCAAAGAGCGCCTCGTTCATTGTCACGTCGGACGAAAAGGCGGCGAGTTTTGGCGCGAGATCGCGCTGCAGTGCTTCGCGCGCGGAATTGCTGTCAGCACCGGCGAGGTTGAAGAAGACGCCACCGACCCGTTGCAGCGTCTCTTCCGCCAGTTCGAGCGCGGCGATGGTGTTGGCGAAATCGGGCGGCTCTGGCTGTGTGGCGATGCGCGCGACATTGGCCCGGGCCTCGGCCAGGGCGGCGTCGAAAGCCGGGGCAAAATCCTCATCGCCGATTGTATCGAAAGGCGGCAGGGCAAATGCGGTGGACCAATCGGCCAAAAGCGGGTTCGTCATGTCCGTCCCTCCGTTTTCACTGGAGCTATGAACCCGGGCGCGGGTTTTCCAGAGCGTATGGGCTAAGAATGTTTTCGACAGGCTCGCAGGTCGCGCCCGACCTCATTCCCGCCGTTCGCGCAGCCGCCGTTCCAGCCGCCTGAGAAGCAGCGACAGCGTGATCGTCATGGTCAGATAGATCAGTGCGACGATGTTGTAGGTCTCGAAATAGCGAAAATTCCCGGCAGCCGTGACCTTGCCGAGCTGCGTGACATCGGCCACGCCCAGGACGGAGACGAGCGAACTGTCCTTCACCATCGCGACGAAATCGTTGCCAAGCGGCGGCAGGATCATCCGGAAGGCCTGCGGAAATACGACATGGCGAAACCTTGCCCAGGGGCGCAGGCCAAGCGCCTTCGCCGCCTCGATCTGCCCGATATCGACCGCCTGCAGGCCCGCGCGGAAAACCTCGGCGATGAAGGCCGAATAGGCGATGGTCAGCGCGATGACCGCCCGCCAGAGAAGCGAAAAATCGCGTGTGCGCATCGGATCGAGCCCGAGCGGTTCGGCCAGCCAGTTCCAGGCAACGACCAGTGCCGGCGCGGCGGCAAAGGCGACATAAAGCAGCAGGACGATGATCGGGATGCCACGGATGATCTCGATATAAAGCCTTGCCGCCTGCCTAAGCACAATGAACCGCGACAGCGACGCGAGCGCCATCATGAGCCCGAGGCCGGACGCCATCGTGAAGCCGACAAGCGTGACGAAAATTGTCAGGCCAACCCCGCGCGATACCGTCGCCAGAACCTGCGCATAGATGTCATTGGCCCAGACGAGATAGAAGAGCCAGCCGCCCACCCCAATGAGGATGACCAGCCAGTAAGGAAAATCCTTGTCGTTTTCGGGCGGGGCAAGCATCGCGGGCGACCCTGCGGCGCGAAAGCCGCAGGGTCAGGCCGTTACTGGCCGAACTTGTAGTCGAGGAACCATTTCTGGTTCAGCGCATCAAGCGTGCCGTCGGCCTTCATCTCGGCGATAGCCGCATTGATCGGGGCGACCAGATCGGAGCCCTTGGGGAAGATGAAGCCGAAGTCCTCGGTGCCGAGCGGGGTCCCGACGATCTTCAGCCCGCCGTTCGAGGCCTCGACATAGCCATTGCCGGCTGTGCCGTCGGTCAGGACCAGATCGACATCGCCGGCCTTCAGCGCCTCGACCGTGGCGCCGAAGGTTTCGAAAAGCTTGATGCGCGGGTTGGCCTCGTCGCCGTCAAGCACTTCGTAGACCCCGACATAGAAGGGCGTCGTGCCGGGCTGCGCGGCCATCAGCAGATCGGCATTTGCCGCGAAGGACGGCCCATCGTTGAACCGCTCCTCGTCGCCGCGCACCAGCATGACCATCTCGGACCGCATGTAGGCGTCAGAGAAATCCACCTGCTCCTTGCGGTCGTCGCGGATGGTGATGCCGGTCATGCCGATATCGAACTGCCCCTCGCTCACCGCCGGGATCATCGCATCCCAACTCGTGTTCTCATAGGTCACGGTCATGTTGAGCCGTTTGGCGATATCGGCCATGGCGTCGTATTCCCAGCCGATGGCCGCACCGCCACTGTCGAGGAATTGCAGCGGCGGATAGGCGTTTTCGGTCACGACAACCACCTCGCGCCCGCCAAGGTCGGGAACCTGGGCGATGGCCGAAGTGGCGATAAGGGCGGCAAGCCCAGCAATGGCAGCGGTCAGTTTCATGGAAAGGCTCCTGTCACAAGCGGTTTGGCAAAGGTTACGGTGGCCCCGCGCGACTGTCCAGCGGGCTCAGTGCCCGCCGCAGACAGCGCAATCGGCGCGTCGCTGCAGGGTGACGACGCGGTTCTCGCCGTAAAGCGCATCGTAAAGCAGCATCCGCCCGGCCAGTGTCTGGCCCGCGCCGGTGATGTGCTTGATCGCCTCCGCCGCCATCATCGCGCCCATGACCCCAGGCAGCGCCCCCATCACCCCGGCGTCAGCGCAGGTAGGCGCGAGGCCGGCCTCCGGTATCACGGGAAAGACGCAGGCATAGCAGGGCGCTCCCGCTTGCGGGTGATAAAGCGATATCTGCCCTTCCCACTGGGTGATCGCAGCGGCGACAAGCGGCTTGCCAGCCTTCACGGCCGCCGCATTGACCAGATGTCGTGTCGCGAAATTGTCCGACCCGTCGAGGATGAGGTCGTAGTCGGCAAACAGCACCGGTGCCTCCGCCTCGGTCAGCCGCCGGTGATAGGGCCGGACTGCGACGAAGGGGTTGAGCGCGCCAATCGCTGCCTCAGCCGAAAAGACCTTCGGTTTGCCGATATCGGCATCCTTGTGGATGACCTGCCGCTGAAGATTGGAATTGGACACGGTATCGTCGTCGATGACGCCGATGGTCCCGACGCCAGCCGCCGCGAGATAGAGAAGTGCGGGCGAGCCGAGACCGCCCGCGCCAACAACCAGCACCCGCGCAGCCTTCAGCCGTTTCTGCCCGGTGCCGCCCACCTCGCGCAGGACGATATGGCGGGCATAACGGTCAAGCTCCGCCTCCGAAAACGCGGCGGTCGGGGCCGCCTTCTGCACCGGAGCAGCCTTGCCCCGCAGCCAGCGCAGACCCGCTCGATACCCGAAGAGAACCGCCGCCGCCCCGCCCAGCGCCAACCAGCCCTGCCAGCTGCCGCCGGTCGCCACGTTCACGGGATTGTCTGGCGGCAACACCAGATGGGCCAGGAGAATGCCGAACCACAGGAGGGCCAGCATCGCCCCCGTGACCACTGCCGGCAGACGCAGCGCGACACCGCAGCCGATGATCGCGACGATCAGCGCAAGGACGGTCATCGCCGCCCCGTGGAGCCGAAACCGCCCGTCCCGCGCGCCGTGTCGCCCAGGCTGGCGGCCTCGGCAAACCCGGCCTGCACGACCGGGGCCACGATCATCTGCGCGATCCGGTCCCCATGGCCAATCACGAAGGGCTCCGCGCCGAGATTGACAAGAAGCACCCCAAGCGGCCCGCGATAGTCGCTGTCGATGGTGCCCGGCGTATTCGGCAGCGATATCCCGAACTTCAGCGCCAGCCCCGAACGCGGCCTGATCTGCGCCTCGTATCCGGCCGGTATCTCGATCCTGAGGCCGGTCGGCACGATCCGCCGTTCCATCGGGGCCAGCCGGACCCCTGCCCCCCGCTCGGCCGCAGGCAGATTGGCGCGCAGGTCCGCGCCTGCCGCGCCCGGCGTCTCATAGGCCGGCAGGGGCACATCCGGGTCGGCCCAGTCTTCGCGCAGAACCCGGATCACCGGCACCATCGCTTGTACCTTCTTCGTTGCAAGAAATACCCCCCCGCCGGAGGCGGCCTCCCTAATCGCCTTCGCCCAGGGCCTCGGCGATGCGCCGGGCCAGTCGCCGCGCAACCTCGTCCTTTGGCAGGCGCGGCCATTCCTCGGCCCCGGCAGCGGTGATCAGCGTCACCGCATTCTCGCTTCCCCCCATGATCCCTGTCGCGGGACGGACATCGTTGGCAACGATCCAGTCGCATCCCTTGCGCACCCGCTTGGCCGAGGCATGGGCGATCACGTCATCGGTTTCCGCGGCAAAGCCCACGACCAGCGGCGGCCGGCCCTTCTTCATGGTGGCGACCGTGGCCAGAATGTCGGGGTTCTCGGCAAAGCTCAGCGCCGGGGCCTTGCCGCCCGCCTCCTTCTTCATCTTCGACCCGCTCGCATTCGTCACATGCCAGTCCGCGACCGCAGCAGCAAAGACGGCCGCATCGGCGGGCAAGGCCGACCGGACCGCCGCCAGCATCTCGCGGGCGGTTTCGACACGGATGATTTCCACGCCGCCCGGCGCAGGTTCGCGCGCGGGGCCGGTGACGAAACTCACCCGCGCGCCAAGGTCGCGCAGCGCCCGGGCCAGCGCCGTGCCCTGCGCACCGGAAGATCGGTTGGCGATATAGCGCACAGGGTCGATGGGTTCATGCGTCGGACCCGAGGTCACCAGCATATGGCGCCCCTGCAAGGGGCCATCGCCCATCATCGCCTCCACCCCGGCGACGATCTCCAGCGGTTCGGCCATCCGGCCCGGACCGTATTCGCCGCAGGCCATATCGCCCTCATTCGGTCCGACGAAGCGCACGTCATCGGCCCGGAGCGTCGCAATATTGCGCTGGGTCGCCGGATGGAGCCACATCCGGACATTCATCGCCGGCGCGATGAGAACCCTCTTGTCCGTCGCAAGGAGGAGCGTCGAGGCCAGATCGTCGGCATGACCGCCCGCCATCTTCGCCATCAGATCGGCTGTTGCAGGCGCCACGACGAGAAGGTCTGCCGCACGTGACAGCTCGATATGCCCCATCTCGGCCTCGTCGGTCAGGTCGAAGAGATGGCGGTAGCATTTTTCGCCCGCGAGCGCCGAAACCGATAACGGCGTCACGAATTCCTCCGCGGCGCGGGTCAGGACCGGGGTCACGGACGCACCACGTTCGCGCAGTCGGCGGATCGTTTCCAGCGCCTTGTAGGCGGCGATGCCGCCGCCGATGATCATCAGAACGCGCTTTCCGCTCAGCATGGCAGCCTCATCCGCTCGTCCCCTCAAGGATTAGGGTTCGCGCCCGCCGATGACAAGCGTGACCTCCCATCATCACAATCCGTGATCTGCCACGCCACGAATGCAGACGTGCAGCGCACCGCGACCGTCGCTAGACTGCAGCGCAAAAGAGCAAAGAGACGGGACATGACCTATCATCTCGCTATCGGCGACCGCACCTATTCCAGCTGGTCCCTCCGGGGTTGGCTTCTTTTCGAGAAGTTCGGCATCCCGGTAAGGGTCCATACCGGGCGGCTCTATACCGAGGATTTCGACCGGCTTCTGGCCGAATTCGCCCCGGCGCGGCTGGTGCCAGCCCTGCGGCTGCCCGAGGGTATCGTCATCGGCGAAACCCTCGCCATCGCCGAGACCCTGGCCGAACGCCACCCGGAAGCCGGGCTCTGGCCGAAGGACGCGACAGCCCGCGCGATGGCGCGATGGCTCGTGGCGGAAATGCATGCAGGATTCGGCGCGTTGCGCGGTGATTGCCCGATGAACCTCGCCAAGAGCTATGTCGACAGCGCACCCCGCGCCGAAGTTCTTGCCGATCTGGCGCGGATCGAATTGCTCTGGGCCATGGCCCGTGACCGATTCGGCGGCGACGGGCCATGGCTTTTCGGGTCCTATTCGGCGGCAGACGCCTTCTTCGCGCCGGTGGCCACGCGCATTGCCACCTACAATCTGCCGGTTTCCGAAGCCGCCCTCGCCTATGTCAACGCGCATCTGGCCGACCCGTCCTTTCGACGCTGGCGCGCCATGGGCTGGGCTCAGCACTACGAACAAGCCTATTACCGAAAACCGTTTGCCGAACGCCCCTGGCCCGGTCCCGCGACCCTCGCCGCCGAGGTCGCCGACGGCCCGTCGGTCAACACCGCCTGTCCCTATTCCGGCGATCCGGTGACGGATTTCCTGCGCCTCGACGGCCGTGTCTGGGGCTTTTGCAATCCGTTCTGCCGGGACAAGACGCTGGCCGATCCCGCGGCATGGCCAGCCTTCATGGAGATGGTCCGCGTTAACCAATCCTAAAGGGCTTCCTTGCTAGCCGTTAACCACCTTTGGGCGGAGTACGGCGGATGGTGGCGCGCACCTATACGGTGGCATTCGAAGGCGTGGAGGCCCGAATCGTCGAGGTGCAATGCGCTGTCGCCGCCGGATTGCCGAGCTTTTCCGTCGTCGGTCTGCCCGACAAGGCCGTGTCGGAGGCGCGCGACCGTGTCCGCGCGGCCCTGACGTCCTTGTCCATCGCGCTGCCGTCGAAGCGCATTACCGTCAACCTGTCGCCCGCCGACCTGCCGAAGGAGGGGTCGCATTTCGACCTGCCGATCGCGCTGGCGCTATTGGCCGCCATCGACATCCTGCCGCGCGAGGATGTCGAGATGACGGTTGCGCTTGGCGAGCTGTCGCTAGACGGACAACTCGTGGCCGTCATCGGCGCGCTGCCAGCGGCAATGGCCGCCGCTGAGGAGGAGAAGGAGCTTCTCTGTCCGCGCGGCTGCGGGCCGGAAGCGGCCTGGGTCGGCGCGACTCCGGTCATCGCGGCGGCAAGCCTTGCAGAGGTCCTGGGCCACTATACCGGGCGCGCACCCATCGAACCCGCAAGACCGGGCGAAGTGCGCGCCGATACCAGCCAGCGCGACCTGCGGGACGTCAAGGGGCAGGAACGGGCGAAACGCGCGCTTGAAATCGCCGCTGCGGGACGGCATCACCTGCTGATGGTCGGCACACCGGGGTCGGGCAAGTCGATGCTGGCCGCGCGCATTCCCGGTATCCTGCCGCCCTTGTCGGCGGCCGAGGCGCTGGAAACCTCGATGATCCATTCCCTATCGGGGCTGCTCGATGAGGGCGGCATCAGCCGGACCCGGCCCTTTCGCGAACCCCATCACACCGCCTCCATCGCGGCCATCGTGGGCGGCGGGCGCGGCGCCAAACCGGGCGAGATCAGCCTGGCCCACAACGGTGTCCTATTCCTCGACGAATTTCCGGAATTTCCCCGGACCGTCCTTGAAACCCTGCGCCAGCCGATCGAGACGGGCGAGGTCGTCGTGGCCCGCGCCAATGCGCATATCCGCTATCCCTGCCGCTTTCTCCTGGTGGCGGCGGCCAATCCCTGCAAATGCGGCTATCTGTCGGAACCGGCCCGCGCCTGCGCCCGGGCGCCTACATGCGGCGAGGACTATCTGGGCCGCATTTCCGGGCCGCTGATGGACCGGATCGACCTTCGCGTCGATGTGCCGCCCGTCGCCTACCGCGACCTCGACCTGCCCGACACGGGCGACAGCTCTGCCACCGTGGCCGCGCGGGTGGCGATGGCCCGCAAGGCACAGATGCTTCGCTACGAAAGCCTGCCTGACATCCGGGTCAATGCCGACGCGGAAGGTCAGCTATTGGAAGAGGTTGCCACCCCGGATGAGGAAGGGAGGGCCCTTCTTGGCACCGTCGCCGAACGTTTCGGCCTGTCGGCGCGGGGCTATCACCGGGTCCTGCGGGTGGCCCGTACGATCGCGGACCTCGCAGGCGAGGGCCAGGTGCGCAAACCGCATGTTGCCGAGGCGGTCGGCTACAGGCTGACGCTCGCCAAGTCGCTTTGAGGGTGGGTGGCCCGGCCCAAAAATCGCGCGAGCCTGACAGGCCCGTGCCTGCGTTGGCGGCTATCGCCCAGCCCGGCGCGCCTCGATCACCTCCCAGATCTTGGCCGCGGTATTCGTGCCGTCAAAGCGTTCCAGTTCCTGAATGCCGGTGGGCGAAGTGACGTTGATCTCGGTCAGCCAGTTGCCGATCACGTCGATACCGACGAAAATCTGACCCTTGTCGCGCAGGGTCGGCCCGATGGCCGCGCAGATTTCACGGTCGCGCTCCGTCAGCCCGATCTTTTCGGGCCGCCCGCCCACATGCATGTTCGACCGCGTCTCACCTGCGGCAGGGACCCGGTTGATTGCCCCGACCGGTTCGCCATTGACGAGGATGATGCGCTTGTCGCCCTTGGCCACGTCAGGCACGAATTTCTGCGCGATCAGGGGCTCGCGATTGATCCCGGCGAAAAGCTCATGCAGCGAGGCGAGGTTGCGGTCGTTGGGGTCGAGCCGGAAGACGCCGGCGCCACCATTGCCATAAAGCGGCTTCAAGATGATATCGCCATGCCGCGCCTTGAATTCGCGGATCGTCGCGAGGTCTCGGGCGATCAGCGTCGGCGGCGTCAGATGCGGGAAGTTCAGAACCAGCAGCTTTTCGGGGTAGTTCCGCACCCAGAACGGATCGTTGACGACCAGCGTCTTCGGATGAATGCGTTCCAGAAGATGGGTGTTGGTGATGTAGCTCATGTCGAAAGGCGGGTCCTGCCGCAGCCAGACGACATCCCATTCGGCCAGATCGACCTCGCCCTCGGCCCCGAGCGTGAAGTGATTGCCCTTTTCGCGGCGCAATTCCAGCGGCCAGCCCCTCGCGAGGATCCGCCCTTCGCAATAGGCCAGCCTGTCGGGCGTGTAGTAGAAGAGCTCGTGCCCCCGAGCCTGCGCCTCCAGCGCGATGCGGAAGGTGGAATCGGCGTCGATATTGATCGGCCCGATCGGGTCCATCTGGATCGCGACTTTCAGTGCCATATGCATCCCCGCAGGACGGACCCTTGACGAGCCCTCGACGGATCACTTGATGACGCAGTGGGCGGCAGGATGCAATCAGAAGGGATCAGAAATCGAAGGCGTTTTCGATCACTTCGATGTGGCCCGCCCCGTCGACCAGCGCGACATTGAAACGCAGGTCGGTATCCTGCCCGGCGGGTTCGAAAGCGATGAACTCGCTTGCGGCGGCGCAGATGCGGGCGCGCTGGTGCGCGCTGACCCGTTCCGCCGCCGCGGCATGGGTGGCCGCGCGCTTGACCTCGACGCAGACGACCGCCGCACCGTCGCGGGCGATCAGGTCGATTTCCCCGCAGCGGCCGCGCCAGCGGCGCGCGGCGATGGTCATGCCCAGCCGCCGATAGTGGTCCGCCACCTGTTCCTCGGCCGCCAACCCGCCGTGATAGGAGGTTGCGCCGCTCATTCCCCGCGCTCCAGCCGCAGCGCCATCTGGTAGACCTGCCGGCGCGGCAGTCCATGCGCCTCGGCGACAATTGCTGCCGCATCCTTGACCGAAGACGTCTTCATTGCGCCCCTCAACTCCCTCTCGACGCGGTCCTCATCCGCCGCCTGACCACGCGACCGGTCGACCAGCACCACCACCTCGCCCTTCACCGTGCCGTCTGCAAAGGCGGTGCTGAGTTCGGCCAGCGTGCCGCGCCGCACCTCCTCAAACCGCTTGGTCAGTTCCCGGCAGACAGCGGCCTGCCGGTCGGCGCCCAAGACTTGCGTCATGCTGGTTAACAGAGCCTTAAGGCGCTTCGGCGATTCATAGAAAATCAGCGTCGCCGGCACCCCGGCCAATTCGGCGAGCCACTGGCCCCGCGCCCCGGCGGTCACCGGCGGAAAGCCCGCGAACAGGAACCGGTCGGACGGCAGGCCCGAAACCGTCAGCGCCGCCAGAACCGCCGATGCGCCCGGTGCGGTTGTGACGGCATGGCCGGCCGCAATTGCGGCGCGGCCAAGCTGATAGCCCGGGTCGGCGACAAGCGGTGTTCCGGCCTCGGAGGCGTAGACGACCGACTTGCCATCGGCCAGCGCCGCCAGAATCTTCGGGCGCACCTGCGCACCATTGTGGTCATGATAGGCCCAGAGCGGGCGACCGCCGAGCGCGACCCCGTGGATGTCGAGAAGGTGGCGCAGGCTGCGCGTATCTTCGGCGACAAGGACATCGGCCGCGGCAAAAAGATCGAGCGCCCGCAGCGTGATATCGCGTGCCGTGCCAATCGGCGTCGCCACGAAATAGAGCCCCGGGGCTATCGGCATGGGCTGGCCGGTCATCGCTGTCCTATCTGCTCTTGCGTTTACTTCGGGCGGCGTTACGCATAATGTCGCACCGTTTTCCGCACCCGTTCGCCGGGTCCGTTCTTTCTGCAATGAGGGTTGTATCATGTTCGCCGTTTTGAGTACCCGCCGCAAGGCTTTGACCACCATCGGCGCCCTGACTGCCGCCCTGATGCTATCGGCCTGCGACCCGCTGCCTGGCGGCGGCATCAACCCTGGCGCGCCCGTACCTGTGGCGCTGATCCTGCCCGGTGGCAGCGGCAATCCGGGCGATGATGTTCTGGCGCGGAACCTCCAGCAGGCCGCCGAAATGGCCATCGCCGACCTGCAGGGCGTCGAGATCGACCTGCGCGTCTACAATTCCGGTTCCGATACCGGATCGGCGGCCTCGACCGCGAAGAAAGCCGTCGATGACGGCGCAAAGATCATCCTCGGACCGGTCTTCGCCCAGGCGGCGAATGCGGCGGGCGTGGCGGTGGCCGGAACCGGCGTCAACGTCCTGTCCTTCTCCAACAACACCGAAGTCGCGGGCGGCAACGTTTTTGTCCTCGGCCCGACATTCGAGAACACGGCCGACCGTCTGGTCAGCTATGCGGCACGTCAAGGCAAGGGCCGGATGTTCGTCGTCCATGACAACAACCCCGCCGGCCAGCACGGCCTCGGCGCGATCCGGTCGGCCGCATCGCGTTCGGGCGCATCCGTCGTCGGCACCGCGACCTACGAGTTTTCGCAGCAGGGCGTCGTCAATGCCGTGCCCTCCATCGTTTCGGCCGTCCGCGCCAACAGTGCCGACAGCGTCTTTTTCACCGCCGACACGGCCGGGGCGCTGCCACTTCTTGCGCAGCTTCTGCCCGAGGCCGGCATCAGCAATCAGACGACCCAGTTCATCGGCCTGACCCGCTGGGATATTCCTGCGGCCACGCTGGCGATGCCGGGGGTGCAGAACGGCTGGTTTGCGGTGCCCGATCCGGGGCTTGCCGCGCAGTTCCAGTCGCGCTTCTTTGCGACCTACGGCGAATCACCCCATCCGATTGCCGGGCTGGCCTATGACGGGATCGCCGCCATCGGCGCGCTTGCCAAACAGGGCAATCCGGACGCCTTTTCCACCGCTTCGCTTACGCAGAGCGCGGGTTTCGCGGGTGTGACCGGCGTCTTCCGGCTGCGGCCTGACGGCAGCAACCAGCGGGGGCTTGCAGTCGCCCAAATTCAGAACAGTCAGGTTGTCATCCTTGACCCCGCACCGAGAAGTTTCGGTGGCGCGGGTTTCTGAGACGGTTCAGCCAGAACCTGCGGTATCCGCCCAGACACCTGTCAGGGATCACCCAATCTTTGGCCCGGCGGCGTTCTGCCTAGCCCTCAACGGTCCGCTCGGCGCGACCGCCGATGCCCGCGATCAACGGGCGCTGATCGTGACGGAACTGGTGCGGGCGCGGACTGCGGCGCTCAACACCATCGGGTCGGACTTTCTGACCCATCCGCGCGAGGCGCGGGCCACCGTCAACGCCTATGCCGCGCTCAACGACGCGACGATCGAGGTTATCTTCACGCTGGTCACGACCGTCATGCACCCCTTGGCCAACCCGACCGAGGCGGAACGCATCGCGGTGATGGCCGTCGGCGGTTACGGCCGGGCCGAGATGGCTCCCTTTTCCGATATCGACCTTCTGTTCCTGACGCCCTGGAAGATGACGGCCTGGGCCGAAAACGTCATCGAGTCGATGCTCTACATCCTGTGGGATCTGAAGCTGAAGGTGGGCCATGCCAGCCGGACGGTCAAAGATTGCCTACGCCTCGGGCGCGAGGATTACACGATCCGGACCGCGCTTCTGGAACGCCGCTTCCTGATCGGCCATCAGCCGCTGGCGGCCGAGCTTCGCACCAAACTTCGCGACCAGCTTTTCAAGAATACCGGCGCGGAGTTCATCGAGGCGAAGCTGGAAGAGCGGGCGGAGCGTCACAAGCGCCAAGGCGGTCAGCGCTATGTGCTGGAGCCGAACGTGAAAGAGGGCAAGGGCGGGCTGCGCGACCTGCAGACGCTTTACTGGATCGGCAAGTATATCCACGCCGTCCGCGATGCGGCCGAGCTGGTGGCCCAGGGTCTTTTCCGGCGCGAGGAATACGACAATTTCGCCGCGGCCGAAGATTTTCTCTGGGCGGTGCGATGCCATCTGCACCTGATCACCGGGCGCGCGATGGATCAATTGACCTTCGACCTTCAGGTCGAGGTCGCCGCCCGCATGGGGTACGAGGACCGGGCGGGCCGCCGTGCGGTCGAACATTTCATGCAGGACTATTTCCGCCATGCGACCCGCGTCGGTGAACTGACACGTGTCTTTCTGACCGCGCTTGAAGAGCGGCATGTCAAGAAGGAAGCGATGCTCGCCGGTCTTCTGCGGCGCAGCCGGCGCAAGACCCGCGAGGGGTTCCGCGTGGACCGGGGCCGGATCAATATTGTCGATGCCAAGGCCTTTCTGGCCGACAAGCTGAACCTCCTCAGGCTGTTCGAGGAAGCCCTGCGCACCGGCAACCTCATCCACCCCGATGCGATGCGCATTGTGGCTGCCAATCTGGACATGATCGACGACGAGATGCGCGAGGACCGCGAAGCGACGCGCATCTTCCTCGACCTCATGCTGAAACACGGCAATCCGGAACGGGCGCTGCGCAGGATGAACGAACTCGGCGTGCTGTCGGCCTTCATCCCTGAATTCGAGCCGATCGTCGCGATGATGCAATTCAACGTCTATCACCACTACACGGTTGACGAGCACATCATCCAGACGATCTCCACCCTCGCCCAGATCGAACGCAAGGAACTGATCGAGGAACTGCCGCTGTCGTCGTCGATCCTGGAAGAGGGGGTGAACCGGCGTGTGCTTTACGTCGCGCTCCTCCTGCACGACATTGGCAAGGGGCGGCCCGAGGATCATTCCATCCTCGGCGCGCAGATCGCCCGCAAGGTCGCGCCAAGGCTCGGGCTGAATTCCGAGGAATGCGAGACTGTGGAATGGCTGGTGCGCTACCACCTCTTCATGTCCGACATGGCGCAGAAACGCGACATCGCGGACCCGCGCACCGTGCGCGACTTCGCCAAGGTGGTGAAGACAAAGAAGCGGCTGGACCTTCTGACCGTTCTGACGGTCTGCGACATTCGCGGCGTCGGACCCACCACCTGGAATAACTGGAAAGCCATGCTTCTGCGTCGGCTTCATGCCGAAACCAGCGCGGCGCTGGAAGCGGGGCTGGAAAACGTCAACCGCGACAAACGGCAGGATGAAAGCAAGCGGGCGCTGCGCGAACGGCTGGCCGACTGGGATGCAAAGCTGCTCCGCCATGAAACGGCGCGCCACTACGACCCTTACTGGCAGGGGCTTTCGACCGAAACCCATGCCGTCTTCGCCGAACTTCTGCGCGACATTCCGGATGACGCCATCCGCATCGACATCAAGCCCGACCTCGACCACGACGCAACCCGCGCCTGTTTCGCACTCGCCGACCATCCCGGCATTTTCTCGCGTCTCGCGGGCGCGCTCGCGCTTGTCGGCGCAAACGTCGTCGATGCGCGCACCTATACGTCGAAGGACGGCTACGCGACGGCCGTCTTCTGGATCCAGGACGCCGAGGGCCACCCCTACGAGGCCGCCCGCCTGCCACGCCTGCGCGGCATGATCGAAAAGACGCTGAAGGGCGAGGTCGTCGCGCGCGAAGCCTTGAAGGATCGCGACAAGATCAAGAAACGCGAAGGCCAGTTCCGCTTTCCGACCTCGATCACCTTCGACAATGAAGGATCGGAAATCTACACGATCATCGAGGTCGATACCCGCGACCGCCCCGGCCTTCTCTATGATCTGACGCGGACACTGGCGGCCAACAATATCTACATCGCATCTGCCGTGATCGCGACATTCGGGGCGCAGGTGGTGGATACCTTCTATGTCAAGGACATGTTCGGCTTGAAAATGCACACCAAGTCCAAGCAAGAGGCGCTGGAAAGAAAACTGCGCCTAGCCATCACCGAAGGCGCCGAACGGGCAAGAAGCTGATGAAACCGATCCGCCTGATACGCGGTTTCCTGACGGTCGGCGCCTGGACGCTCTTGAGCCGGATCGCGGGATTTGCGCGCGACGTGCTTCTGGCGGCCTATCTTGGCACAGGCGTTGTGGC
Source organism: Paracoccaceae bacterium (assembly GCA_041397105.1). GTDB lineage: Bacteria > Pseudomonadota > Alphaproteobacteria > Rhodobacterales > Rhodobacteraceae > Albidovulum. The sequence goes on along the minus strand of JAWKXJ010000003.1, from coordinate 471,001 downwards.
GGAGGCCTATCTGGTCGCCTTCTCGCTGCCGAACATGTTCCGCCGCTTTTTCGCGGAAGGCGCGTTCAACACCGCCTTCGTGCCGCTATTCTCAAAGAAACTTGAGGCCGGGGAGGACGCTCGGCGCTTCGCCGAAGATGCGTTTTCCGGGCTGGCCTTCGTCGTGATGATCATCACCGGCATCTCCATGATGGCGATGCCGTGGCTCGTTCTCGCCATGGCGGGTGGCTTTGCCGGTGACGAAAGGTTCGGCCTTGCCGTCGAATACGGCCGCATCTGCTTTCCCTATATCCTCTTCATCTCGCTGACCGCGCTTCTTTCGGGTCTGCTGAATGCCGGGGGGCGATTTATCGCGGCTGCCGGCGCGCCTGTGTTGCTGAACGCCGTCTTCATTGCGGCGATGCTCGTCGCCCGCCATGCCGGTTGGGATATGGGCCTGACGCTCGCCTGGGCCACGCCGCTGACCGGTATCGCGCAACTCGCGCTTGTCTGGGTCGCGGCGGCGCGCATGGGCTTTGCGCTGAGGTTCCACCGGCCCAGGATGACACCGGACCTGAAGCGCCTATTGGTCATCGCCGCGCCGGCGGTTCTCGCCGGCGGTGTCGTGCAGATCAATCTTCTGGTCGGACGCCAGGTCGGCAGTTTCTTTGATGGCGCCATCGCCTGGCTCAGCTATGCCGACCGGCTCTACCAGCTGCCGCTCGGTGTCGTCGGGATCGCCATCGGCATCGTGCTTTTGCCCGACCTTTCACGGCGGCTGAAATCCGGCGACACCGGCGGCAGCCGCCATGCGCTGAGCCGCGCGACCGAATTCGCGCTGATTCTGACCCTGCCGGCCGCCGTCGCGCTGATCGTCATTCCTGTGCCGCTTGTCATCGGTCTTTATGAACGCGGCGCCTTCGACCGGACCGACACCGTTCAGACCGCGCTGGCGCTGGCCGTCTATGGTGCTGGCCTGCCCGCCTTCGTCATGCAGAAGGTGCTGCAACCGCTCTACTTCGCGCGCGAGGATACGCGCAGCCCCTTCCGCTTCGCGCTCTGGTCGATGGTGGTCAATGCGGCGCTGGCGATCGGCCTTGCCCCGCTTCTCGGCTTCATCGCCGCCGCGCTCGGTACCACGCTGGCGGCATGGTCGATGGTCTTTCAGCTCTGGTGGGGGACACGCGGCATGGGCGAGGCCGCCCGCGGCGACAACCGGCTCCGCGCGCGGGTGCCACGCATTGTCGCGGCTTCGGCAGTGATGGGGGCCTTTCTCTGGGGCACCACGGCCTTGTTGCCTGCGGAGACGGGCAAATACGCCGCCCTCACCATCCTCGTTCTCGGCGGGCTGGCGGTCTATGCGCTGGCGGCACTTGCCACCGGGGCATTCCGCCCTTCGGACCTGAAGGCAGGCTTCGCCCGTCAGCGCTGACGGATAAGCCGCAGCAGATGCGCCGGCCCGCCCGGCCCAACGACGAAAGACAGGGCAAAGCCTGTGGCAAAGCCGGCCAGATCGGCGATCCAGTCCGGCGCGCCGCCGAAGATCGCCCCGAAGAGAAGCTGGATACCGAGGAGAAATCCGATCAGCGTAAAGGCCCGCGCCCGGTTTTCATGCGCCGCACCAAGCCGCGCCCAGATGATGAAGGTGAAAGCCCCGATCAGCCCATAGGCGCCCGGATAGGCCCCATAGAGCGGGAACCTCAGCCCCGGCACCAGCGAATAGGCGACGCCGCCGACAATGACCGCCCCGAAGAAGACGGCAAGGACCGCCCAGGCGCGGTAGACCTCGCCCACGAACTTGCCCAGCGCAAGGATGAAGACGGCGGCCATAAGGGCATGGGTCAGGTTGCCATGGACCACTGGATAGGTCACGAAGCGCATCGCATAATCGGCATTGAACTGCCCTGTGGTGAGCATCTGGTCCAGCATCTCGGGCGACAGCGCAAAGCGTTGCAGCGCATCGCTGCGCCAACCGACGCCCAGCTGACCGCCGGCGAGACCGTAGGCCCCGGCATTCAACGCGATCTCCATCGCCGCGATCGGCAATATCAGCAGCCAGACCACCGGCGGCAGCGGGTTGACTGGCGCCTCGTTATAGCCATCGCGCATCGCAGTCTCCGTCAAACTCGGCCCGCCCGTTGACTGGACAGTGCCCCTGCGATACCCGAGCGGGACCGGAAATTCCAGACGGGGACGACCATGAACGCCAAGCCCGGCCCGAAATTCACGCCGCGTGTCTTTTCAGGCATTCAGCCGACGAACCATCTTCAGCTCGGGAACTACCTCGGGGCGGTCAAGCGCTTTGTCGAGATGCAGGACAGTGGCGTCGAGACGATCTATTGCATCGTTGACCTCCATGCCATCACCACCTGGCAGGATCCGGCCGACCTGCGCCATGCGACTCGCGAACTCGCGGCAGGTTACATCGCCTCGGGCCTCGACCCGAAACGCTCGATCCTTTTCAACCAGTCGCAGGTACCCGGCCACGCCCAGCTTGCCTGGATCTTCAACTGCGTCGCCCGCGTCGGCTGGATGAACCGGATGACGCAGTTCAAGGACAAGGCCGGCAAGAACGCCGAAAACGCCTCGCTCGGGCTATACGCCTATCCGTCGCTGATGGCGGCCGACATCCTGCTTTACCACGCCACCCATGTGCCGGTGGGCGAGGATCAGAAGCAGCATCTGGAACTGACCCGCGACATCGCCACCAAGTTCAACCATGACTTCGGCGTCGATTTCTTCCCGATCACTGAACCCGTCATCGAGGGCGCGGCGACGCGCGTGATGTCGCTCCGCGACGGGTCGAAGAAGATGTCGAAGTCCGATCCATCGGACGCCAGCCGGATCAACCTGACCGACGACGCGGACACCATCGCCCAGAAATTCCGCAAGGCCCGCACGGATGCCGAGCCCTTGCCGGACATGCTCGACGGGCTGAAGGACCGGCCAGAGGCACGCAACCTGATCAACATCTACGCTGCCCTCGCCGAAGAACAGCCAGCCGCCGTGGTGGCGCGCTTCGCCGGTCAGGGCTTTGGCGCGTTCAAGCCTGCGCTCGCCGATCTTGCCGTCGCAAAGCTCGCCCCCATTGCGGACGAGATGAAGCGGCTGATGGCCGATCCCGGCGAAATCGACCGCATCCTTGGCGACGGGGCCGAACGGGCGGACGCCATTGCCCAGCCGATCCTGAACGATGTCTATGACATCGTCGGCATGGTCCGGTCGCGCGCGATGTGACTTTCGTAACTGGCCCGGCGGCCAGTCACATGCCTGATTCATTCCGCCACTAGGCTTTCAGTAGCGCCATTCCTGTCCTGGCGCTCTTGCCGCCCCTGTCCCCGGGGGATGGCCTGTTGGTCCGGCCCTGGTTCCAGGCGCCGGATCTGTCTTGCGGTGACGGTGTGTCGTTTCTTGCTGCCGCAGCCTCCCGGGCGAACTGCCCGGGAGGAACTTTTTCGCACAGACTCCCTGCAAACTCGCTCATTCTGTGCATCCGCAAAATAGCCTATCTTGTCGCCGACATCGTGCGGAGACACCCATGACCTACAAAGCGCCGGCCGGCACCAGTATCGGCCATATCCATCTCAAGGTGGCGGATCTGGAACGCGCCATCGGTTTTTATTCCGGTCTGCTCGGGTTTGAGGTGATGCAGCGTTACGGCGAAGGCGCGGCCTTCCTGTCGGCCGGCGGCTATCACCATCACATCGGGCTCAACACCTGGCAAAGTCGCGGCGGAACGCCCCCCGCACCGGGACATACCGGGCTTTTCCACACGGCCTTCCTTTACCCCGATCGCAAGTCCCTGGCGCAGATATTCAAGCGGCTTGTCGAGGCGGACTATCCCATCGACGGCGCCTCCGATCATGGCGTCAGCGAGGCGATCTACCTCAACGATCCAGACGGCAACGGTGTGGAACTTTATCGCGACCGACCCGAGGCCGAATGGCCCCGCGACACGAGCGGCAAGCTGAAGATGGTCACCGAACGGCTGGACCTCAGGGCGCTTCTGGCAGAGGCGTAATCTGTCAGGCCGCCATGTTGCGGCCGTGATGGCGGATCGCCTCTTCCAGATCGTCATAATAGGTCAGTTTGCCGTTCTCCAGCACGGCCCCTGCCCCGCAAAGTTCCCGCAGGACAGACATGGAATGCGACACCACAAGTGCGCCGGCCGACGCCATTCGGGCCCGAAAGACCGAGCCGCTCTTGGCGCGGAACTGTGCATCGCCGACAGCAGTCACCTCGTCGACCAGGTAGGTGTCGAAAGGGATCGCCATGGAAACACCAAAGGCGAGCCGAGCGCGCATCCCTGCCGAATAGGTGCGGAAGGGCATGTGAAAATACTTTCCCAACTCGGCGAATTCGTCAACGAAATCAAGAAGCTCTTCGGTATCGACGCCGTATATCCGGGCCACGAACCGGGCGTTCTGGGCCCCCGATAGATCGCCATGGAACGATCCGGCAAATCCAACCGGAAAAGAGATCGAACCGGTCGAAAGAATACGGCCGGAGGTGGGGTCGAGAAGGCCGGCAATCATCTTCAGAAGGCTCGACTTGCCGGCCCCGTTTCGCCCCAGAAGCGCGACCGATGACCCGGTCGGAAAGGTGACTGTGATATCGTCCGCGACCGTGCGCCGCTGACCCTGTAAGACGAATGTCTTGGTCAGATGGTCGAGATGGATCACCCCGGCACCGCCCTAACGCCGATCCTTGAGGCTGTAGTAGACGAGAACGCCAATCGACCATACGAGGAAAAGCAGGAGCGCCACGGAAGCAAAAAGCACGTAACGACGCGGATATTCCGCCCGTTCGGCAAGTGTCGGGCTGACATATGCGGCAAGATACCGGCTCTTGCGGCCCGCTTCCGCGACCGCGGCATCGTAATTGGCGAGCGCGGACACATAGGACTGCTCGGCAAATTCACGGTCGACGGCCAGCCCTTCGTATTCGCCCACAACACTGGCAAAGGCATCGCCTGCGGAATTACCCTCGCCCATCCCGAGCTTGCGCCGTTCGTCCCGGATCCGGTCCTCGATCACGGATATCCTGAGATCGGCCGACGGCAGCCGGGGATCGGCCGCCTGCGCGGTCGCCGCCAGAATGTCCTTTTCGATCAGCGCCTCGGCAAGCTGCTGCTGCAGAGTCGAGAGAAGGCCGATCTGGCCTTGCACATCGCTGGTCGGATCGACGATCTGGGTACGGTTGCGGAACTCGGTAATGGCCTGTCGCGCGGTTTTCAGACGCTCGACCGAAGTGTCGAGCTCCTCGCGCGCATAGCGCAGGGTGTCCGCCCTGGCCACGTCGTTCAGACGGTTGATCATCACGGCACTCTCGTCAAAGATCGCTTCAGCGATCTTCTGGGCGTCAGCCGGATCAAAGGCCAGGACCCGCAATGTGATCATGCCGTTGTCGAAGGTCACGTTGACCTTGCGCTTCCAGTGGCGCAGCAGGTCCTCGATCGTGCCCGGCGCATCATAGGTAAAGACCGGATCGCCCTCCGCCTTGGACCATATGGAGCGAAGGTCGAGTTTGTCGTCGATCCGGCGAACTAGGTCTTGGCTTTGGATGAACTCGTAAAGCACATCGGCGTCGGACGTGCTCGACGCGCCACCCGAAAGCGCAGAGATGCCGCCGATCAGGTCGATGGCGCTGCCGCTTTCTTCTCGGTGGACCGAAAAGCCGCCATAGGACGCGAACTGGTCCGCCGCGACCTGCCATAGGTAGAACCCGGATGCGATAACAGGCAGGACCACAAGCAGCGCGAAGCTGGCCATGATACCGCGATGGCGCGGGCGTGCATGGGCGGTCGATGCTGGCGGCCGGACTGGCGCCGAAGGCACCGGCGCTGGTTGGGGGCGGGCAGCGCCACCGGCCGGTCCGGGCACTTTTGCCGGTGCTTGTGGCGAGCCGCCATTGCCTGCCGGCGCCGGTTTCGGCTGCGCGGGGGCAGGTTTTGGCGCCTTGTCTGGCGGCTGCGGCACCGGGGTCAGGGCCAATGTCATCTCCGATGACTGATTGATCAATTGCGACCCCTCCTACATAAACGTGGCGGGAAAATCCAGCGCGGTCAGACGGGCGGCATGACGGATACAGCCGACAGGCAGGAAACGGGTAGGCTGCGCGCAGTTAGCGCGCGGCACGCCTTTCCGTCCTTGCGGACGGTGGTTGCGCTCGTGCTCAGGGAAATGGCGACAACCTACGGGCGTTCGCCCGGCGGCTATCTGTGGACCATCCTCGAACCGGTTGCCGGCATCGCCCTCCTGACGATCGCGTTTTCCTTCACGTTTGTCGCTCCGCCGATCGGCAGCAATTTCGCCATCTTCTACGCGACGGGTATGATCCCGTTTGTCGCCTATCTGGACATGAGCGCGAAGATCGCCATGTCGATAGAGTTTTCCCGGCCGCTACTCAGTTACCCCCGCGTCACCTTTCTGGATGCATTGATCGGGCGCATCATCACCAACGGCATGACACAGCTTCTGGCCGGATACATTCTTTTCACCGGGATGCTTCTTGCATTCGATACACGGACCTCACCCGATCTACCCCAAATCGCGCTCGCCTTCTTGATGACGGTCGCTCTGGCAGCGGGGGTCGGAACAATGAACTGTTTTCTGATGTCAATGTTTCCGGTCTGGCAAAAAGTCTGGGCCATTCTCAACCGGCCCCTCTTTATCGTGTCCTGCGTCTTTTTCGTCTTCGAAGGTGTGCCGGAACCCTTGCGCTCGATCCTCTGGTTCAATCCGCTGGTTCATATCGTCGGCCAGATGCGACATGGGTTTTACCCCAGCTATGAGGCAGCATATGTCAGTGTTTTCTATGTCTTTTCCATAAGTCTTGGCCTGATCGCGATGGGCCTGCTGTTTCTTCGGCGCTATCATCGCGACATTCTGAACTATTGAATGTGCCAAACTGTCGGCTTCGGCACTGGCGCCAAACCACCGCATCCGGCGCCCTGTTCGCAAGTGCTTCGAATGTGTGACAAAAATTGTCATTTGAGCCGAACCCAAAATGGCGTTAACAAATTCTCAAGGGGATTTTAACGAGTGACGGCTTCCTGACCGGCCTTACCTGTCGTCTGAATTTTGCAAGGGAACGGAATTGTGATCGGGCATTCGCATAGCGACGGCAGCCACAGGAGCCACGTCAGAAATGCCGATGGCCCATTGCCCGACCGGCCGTCTTCCATGAACCGACTTGCCAACACCGGGACATCCCCGTCTCGGGTCGAGGCCGCCAGCATCTCCGCCGCCACCGACAATCAGTACGATCGGCTGGGGATACTTGGTTTCGGCGGCCTCCTGGCGATACTAATCCTCATGGGAGGTCAGGCAATGTCCCTGCCGCCAAATCCGCAACGCCCCTTCGACGCAACGACCTGCGACGCTGCAGTGGCGCGTCTTGATGAGGCCCTCACGGGCAGCCCGCTCATCTCCGCGGCCGAAAACAGTGAAGTTGTCGTTCTTGCGAAGGAACAGGTCCGTCGTCTTTGCGGCGATGAGGCCGAAACGAAGATCGAGGCTTTGACAAAAAGCCATGACTGTCCATCACGTTGATTGAACGAAGGAGGGGTCCGAATGCCGGTCCTGAACGAAACCACTGACGCCGCTGCCAGCACAGGGACGACTTACACGATGGGGGTCGGAGACTATTTCTTCGGCAACCTCGGCTTTGCGGGCGACAGCGACTGGATCGCCGTCGATCTCGTTGCGGGCCAGACCTACACCTTCGCGATGACGGGCGTTGGCGGCAACGTGGCCAGCTTGAATGACAGCTATCTTCGGCTGCACAATTCAGCTGGGACCGAGATCACATTCGATGACGATGGTGGCCCGGGCCTTTTCAGCGACATTCAGTATACTGCGACCACGACCGGCAGGTATTACATAAATGCCGGTTCCTACGGCAACTCCCTGAGCGGGACTTACGGTGTCACCGTGACTCACGGCTCGGTAGCCTCGCTCGATGTGATCATGGGCGCCGGGGTACTGACACGCCCCGATCTCTCATGGAGTGCTGCCGATGGCACACCTGTCAACGTAACCTGGGCGGCCCGGGCCTCCGGCCCCGCGACCGATGCCGGCGGCAATCCCGTCGCATTCGAATTCCTGACAGCCGCGCAAATCAATGCGATTTCCCAGGCGCTCGCCATGTTCGAAGGCGTCTCCGGCCTTTCATTCACCCAGGTGAACCCCGGCGGCTATTCCGATAGCGCCACTATGCTCTTTGGTGGATATACGTCATTTACGGACGGAGCCGGTGCCTATGCGAACTATCCCGGCAGCACCCTCAGCAGCAGCGCGGCAGGCGACGTCTGGATCAATAACAGTTCCGTCAGCCAGACCTCTCTGCCGACCGGCAGCTACGACTTCTTTGCGATCTTGCACGAGATCGGCCATGCCGTCGGCCTTGCACACCCGGGCGACTACAATGCCGCGCCTGGTGTCAACATCACCTATGCTGGATACGCCCAGTTTATCGAGGACTCTCACCAGTACACGGTGATGAGCTACTTTGACGAAAGCAATACGACAACGAGCGTACCCGGCTATTCCGATACGCTGATGATGTACGACATTTATGCGCTGCACCAGCTCTACGGTGCCGACATGACCTTCCATGCCGGCAATTCGGTCTACGGGTTCAACTCGAACCTTGGCGGGGTTTATGACTTTACGAGCAACACCGACCCGCTGCTGTGCATCTGGGATGGCGCCGGCATTGATACGATCGACCTCAGCGGCTACGGGATGAACCAGTATCTCAACCTCGGCGCAGGAACCTTCTCGAACGTCGGCGGCTATGTCGGCAACGTCTCTATCGCCGTTGGTGCCACGATCGAGAATGGGACGACGGGCAGTGGCCATGACAGGATCATCGGCAACAACGCCAACAATATCCTGATCGGCAATTCGGGCAACGATACGCTGATCGGTGGCGGCGGGCATGACCGGATCTACGGCGGCGTCGGGTTCGACCGGCTGGAAGGTGGGTCGGGCAATGACGAGCTTTATGGTTTTCTCGGCGTCGACATCCTTTACGGCGGCGTCGGGTTTGACACGCTCGATGGCGGCGAGGGCAATGACCGGCTTTATGGCGACCTCGGCGTCGACCTCCTGCTCGGCGGCAATGGCGACGACCGGCTCGAAGGCGGCGGCCATAATGACCGGCTGATCGGCGGGCTCGGCAACGACACGGTCTATGGCGGTTTCGGCTTTGACCGGCTGGAAGGCTTGGGCGGTGACGACCGGCTTTACGGTCAGCTCGGGGCCGACCAGCTCTTCGGCAATTTCGGCAATGACTATCTGGATGGCGGGTCGGAGAACGACAAGCTCTTCGGCGCGGAGGGCGATGACACGCTGATCGGCGGCACCGGCGACGACACGATGAGCGGTGGCGCCGACAATGACACCTTCATCTTCACCAACGGCTTCGGCGCCGACACCATCACCGATTTCGACGCGCTAAGCAATCTGGAGCGGATCGACCTTGCCGGCGTCAGTTCCATCACCGACTGGACCGATCTCAGCCTCAACCACATGAGCCAGGTCGGCGGGAACGTCGTCATCGACGCGCTCGGCGGCAATACCATCACGCTCGTCGGCGTCTCGCTCGGCGATCTCGATATCAACGATTTCTGGTTCTGAGCGCAGGCCTGCCGGGCGTCGGCGGAGCCCCGACGCGGCAGCGGCACGGCAAGGCAAATCCCGGGGGGCTGATGTACCTCCGGTGCTGCCTCGCCGGCCGCAGGTCCTGTTGTTTTCAATTGTTCCGAACTCAGTCCGGGGCCGTTAAGCCGGATTTAGCCCTCTCCTGACATCCTGCCCGCGATCTTTTTTACCGTTCGGTCGGGTGTTCCATGGCGTTGATGCAATTGGTCGGTACGATCACCAGCGCGCCTTTCCTTTCGCCATGCGGCTTCGCCTCGCTTGTGGTTTCACCCACGGGAAGCGCACTGAACGTGATTGACTACGGCACGGGCACCTCCTCCATCCTGACGCTTTCTGAAGGTGCGCTCGCACAGTATTCCGGACAGTCCGCAACGGGGCAAACCCGCGTGCCGGTCACGGTCAGCGGCGTCCCGGGAAGTATTCTCGCCGATGCAATGGCCGGAATAGCCGGTTCCGGCTTTGCCAGTTCAGTCACCGCCTTCCTTGGCCCGGTTGCCGATTACAATGATATGGTCGATCTGGTCGGCGCAACGATCGGCGGGCAAGACTACATCTTCGCGGCGGCACGGACGGGCGCTGGCATCGACATCTTTTCCGCCACAACCGGGGCACCGATCCTTCTCGACCACAGGGGGGACACCCCGACGAGCTATGCCGATGGTATCTCCACCATGGCAACCATCCAGATTGGCGCGCGGAGTTTTCTGATCACCGGTTCGGAAACCGAAAGCGGCGTGACCACGTTCGAGATAGGTCCGACCGGCCATCTGACGGAGGTCGCATCGCTCGGCATCGGAGAACTGATCCCGATCGCGGCGGTCAGCGAAATCCGGACGATCGGTTTTGACGGGCAGACCTATCTTCTGGCCGCTTCCGCAGGCAGTTCCAGCCTTACGGTCTTTGACGTCGCAGCCAACGGCACCCTGTCCGTGACCGATCATGTTGTGGACGATCTGGCCACCCGGTTTCAAGGCGTAACGGCGATGGACGTTGCATCGGTGGCCGGCAGGGTCTTTGTCGTTGCGGCCGGTGCCGACGGCGGTATCAGCCTCCTGACGATGATCCCCGGCGGGAAGCTCATTCATCTGCAAAGCCTTTCCGACACGCAATCGGCGGTACTCGCCAATGTTTCGGCCATCAGCATGGTGGTCGTCGGAAACGAGCTACAGGTATTTGTCACGTCGGCGGCCGAATCCGGCGTCTCGCAATTCCGCATCAGCCTGACGTCACTCGGGGCAACCATGCATGCAGGGTCTGGACCGCTGGTCGGGACGGCGCTTGATGACATGCTGTCCGCTGGCGACACCGGCGGCAGCGTATCAGGCGGCGGCGGGCAGGACATATTGCTCGACGGCGCCGGCGCCGACACCTTGTGGGGCGGGGCTGGCAGTGACACCTTCATTCTGGCGGAAGACGGTGTCGACGATGTGCTGGGCGACTTTCAGCCGGGCGTCGATCGCATCGACCTGTCCTGCTACGCCTATCTGCGCAGCCTCGACCAATTGGTGTTCCAGCCGATATCGGGCGGGGTCGTCATCCACTACGGAAACGAACGGCTGACCGTCTACACCACCAGCGGCCGCAGCCTGACCGCAGCCGATTTCCAGAGCGGCGGTCTCCTGAACCTGACAAGGTTTCCGGTAGAGGCCGGCATTCCGACGGTCGATCCGTCCGTTCCGGAACCGACCCCGCCCCAGACGCCCGCCGGATACACTGTCGTCCAGGGAACGAACGGGGCCAATATCCTCTGGGGGACGCCGGCCGATGAACAAATTCTTGGCTGGGCCGGCAACGACACGCTCATCGGGGGGGGCGGTGCGGACCAGTTCTTTGGTGGTTCGGGTATGGACGTCGTCAGCTATGTCGGTGCAACCGCTGCTGTCCGTGTCGACCTTATGTCCGCGGCCAGCAATGAGGGCGCTGCTGCGGGACAGACCTTCTACTTTGTCGAAGGCATCTATGGCACCGCCTTTGCCGACACGCTTTCTGGTGATGGCGCTGACAACCAGCTTTGCGGGTTTGGCGGAGCGGACGCCCTTTTCGGTCGCGCGGGCGACGACGTGCTGGAAGGCGGCGGCGGCGCCGATACGGTCTTCGGCGGGGCGGGACATGATACTGTCTCGGGTGACGATGGCGCCGACCGGCTGATCGGCGATGGCGGCAACGACACGCTCTTCGGCAATGGTGGCAACGACACGCTTCTCGGCGGGGCCGATCACGATCAGCTTCACGGCGGCGTCGGGTTCGACCGGCTGGAAGGTGCATCGGGCAACGACCAGCTTTTCGGCGACCTCGGCGTCGACATTCTTTACGGCGGCGTCGGGTTTGACACGCTCGATGGCGGCGAGGGCAATGACCGGCTTTATGGCGACCTCGGCGTCGACCTCCTGCTCGGCGGCAATGGCGACGACCGGCTCGAAGGCGGCGGCCATAATGACCGGCTGATCGGCGGGCTCGGCAACGACACGGTCTATGGCGGTTTCGGCTTTGACCGGCTGGAAGGCTTGGGCGGTGACGACCGGCTTTACGGTCAGCTCGGGGCCGACCAGCTCTTCGGCAATTTCGGCAATGACTATCTGGATGGCGGGTCGGAGAACGACAAGCTCTTCGGCGCGGAGGGCGATGACACGCTGATCGGCGGCACCGGCGACGACACGATGAGCGGTGGCGCCGACAATGACACCTTCATCTTCACCAACGGCTTCGGCGCCGACACCATCACCGATTTCGACGCGCTAAGCAATCTGGAGCGGATCGACCTTGCCGGCGTCAGTTCCATCACCGACTGGACCGATCTCAGCCTCAACCACATGAGCCAGGTCGGCGGGAACGTCGTCATCGACGCGCTCGGCGGCAATACCATCACGCTCGTCGGCGTCTCGCTCGGCGATCTCGATATCAACGATTTCTGGTTCTGAGCGCAGGCCCCAACTCGAACAGCGCGTAAAACTCGTTATAGGGTCTTTGCACAGGTCTGGTCTGAGACAAATGCAGGTTGCAGAACCTGAACTGTTCAAGTTCGCGAAAAAGCGACAGAAAACTCGCCTCAGTAAAGACATTTCAATGGCAGTCAATATACTCGCCAGCCGCCTTTCTGAGCTGAATTCCCTTCAGCGTCGCATCGACATCGACGGTCGGGGCAGTCTTGATGACATGATGGGCCTTTCCGGACCATACATCCGAACCGTTTCGAATATCGCGCCGGTGGACGGCCGCATCCAGAATATCCGCGGCGGACGGTGCCTCGCGTTTCGTGATGAAATTGTCGACCAGTTCGCGCGCCAAAGTCGGATCGCGCATGATGTCGAACGTATAGTTCTTGTCCGGGACCGCGAGAAAGACTTGGCCACCCGGCTTTAGGAGCACGCTCAACCTATTCAGCCACCCGATCACATCCGGCACATGTTCGACGACATGATTGGCGACGATCAGATCAAACCTTTCAGGTATCTGTTGCTCAAAATCGTTGTCGACCACGTAGTCCACGGCAACAATTGCCGCGCGCTTTTCGGGGTCGGCGACAGAATCGCGCAGTTGCTGCGTCGAAAGCCGGTCAGCATACCGGACGTCCGCCTCACCCGGCACAAACATCGGGCTAGAGAACGCACCAAACTCCAATACCTTCAATTTCTTGTCAGCCGCACCACGCATTTCGGCGCATGCTGCAGTTCGTATGTCCTTCTTTGCATTCTTCCAAGTCATGGCCGAGTTACTCTCCTGACAATTCTTTTGGAGCCGGAGCCAGCAAACCGCCAGCGGCCGTGCTTGCGGTGCTGCGATCAGAAATATCCCTGATAATCGCGCTGATACCAGTCCGCCAACGGTTTCAACGCTTCCGTGCAGTCCGCCTTGAGTTTCGGATCGTCCTTCGACACCATGGAGCGGTCATCTTCCAGGTTGCATTCGTAGATCTCCGAGAGCTTTTCGCGAAGCTCTCCGATCTCGGCCATCGTGTAGATTCTGTCGAGCTTTCCCTGAAACGGATCCAGATAGCCGCAAATAGGATCGGTGTGGTGGCGGAAATCCTTGAACATCTGCCGGTACTGATGGAACCCGAAGGCGAATTGTCGGGGGCCGGGGCGCGTCGGCATCTTCAGGAACTCGGCCTGATGCTGTGCCTCGCGCCTGAGCGATCCGCCTACCACGTTGCGAATGTAATAGGAGACTAGTCGTTTTATCGGATCGCGCACGAGCGCGAAGCGGAAATAGTCGCCGTAGCGCGTCTCGATTTCGTCGGCCGAGACGGTACGGTACAAATCGGCGTGCTGGAAATGCACCGTCTCTCCGTAGGTCTTCCCGTGGATGGCTGCGGTGAAATAGTTCTTCACCGACGACGAACCGCATTTGGGTATCGGGATGTAAAGAAGCTTCTTCTTGTCGTCGACGAGCGCACGGGTGGCTGGCAGCCCGGCATAGATCAGGTTCGTTACATGAAGGTCGGCCTTTTCGTAGTAGAGCGACTTGAACACGCTTTGCGCCGCCACGAGATTGCCCGAAATCGCATAGAAATCGCCAATGACCTCAAGCAGGTACCGGCTAGGCGCGCGTTCGTACTGCTCCAGCAGAAGGTCGAGGGCGCCGTCAATGGACTGGTCGAGGAACATGATGCGTTTGGCCGCCTCAACGGGCTGGCCATGCGCCTGCCTCGCCAGACTGCGCAAATTGCGCCCGATCGCCGACAAAGACCCACTGGTGTCCGTCATTTCGGTCCCTCTATCGCCTTGCCTTTCGGCTTTGCGGTTCTCATACAGACGGCTTTCGCCGCCGCCGGTCTCCGACCAGTGCCCAGCGCCTGCTTGTTCAGCCCGGTTCTCATGGCCGCTTCATTTTCTTATCCGCAGCCGCGCTGCCAACTCAAGAAATTGCGCAGCCTGCGCGGCATAGCTTCTGACGGCGATGGGTGCGGGATAGCTGCGCGGCGCTTCCAGCAAGGCTTCGACTTCTTTCTGCAGTTTCGCCGCAGGGCACCCAATCTGAAGCAGCTTGACCTGACCCATGCCGGGATGCTCGATCGTTCCGCCACCGTCCGTCTGGATGATTTGGATACCACGCGACAGCGCTTCCCGAATGGTCAGGCCGAAGGTTTCCTTCCACTGCGACAAAAAGAGCAGGACATCAATCTTGGCATAGAAGGCATCAATCGTCGCACTTCCGTAGCGCGGATGCACCGTCCACTCGCCCTTCATGCCCCGGTACATCTTTGACGTGTACCACGACCCATCCAGGCTGGCGTCGACGAGATAACCCTTGAAGTCATCGCGCCCGAGGCTTCGGAAGGCGTCCTGTATAAGCGGCCAGCCTTTGATCGACGAGGGTCCGCCGACAAAGCCGAACGCCAGCCGCTGATCCTGCGCACGTCGGGCCGATTGCATGGCAAAGAAATCGTCGCGGGGCGGAAGGACACCGTTTTCCCAGACCACGCCCTTGCCACTGGCAAGACCAGATCGTTCACACAGGTCGCGCGCAAAGGCGGACGGATAAGTGACGAGATCGGCGCGTGCTGCCATGTCTGCAAGAAAGGCGTTTCTGCGTCGGGTGGCGTCGATGTCTGTCACGCAGCCTTTGCAGTCCTCGGTCCGTATCGGATCCTGACAGCAGTAGCTGCCGTCCGGCCTGATCATGAACTGGCGTTCGCACAGCCACCAGAAGTCATGAACGCTCAGGATCGTCGGCAAGCCCAGCCCCTTCAGCGTTTGCAGTATGTCCGCGCCAATGTCCTGAACGCAGTGCAGATGCACCAGATCCGGTTCAACAAATCGAACGATCTCTCTGACCTGCTCCGAAACCGAAGGATTTTCGTAGATTTGCCGGAATGTGCGGCCCGGCGGCAGGTTGATGATGTAATTCCTGATCCCGTCTTTTTCGGTCTTCATGGTGCAGTAATGGCCAAACTCGGGCCGCGACATCACGGATATCGCCGTTACCTTGCATCCATGATGCCGCGCGAGCTGAAGCGATACCTGTTCGGCAACATGTGTCGCCCCGCCATAGGTGTGGGGCGCAAAAAACACGTTGATGACGAGAAGATTGAGACCCTCTGTCATGCCATGACCCAATTGACAAGTTCGCGGTCAATGATGGGCTCAGCCAGGCGAGCGGACCAGTGTTGTTCGAGATGGGCACGCGCGCGTCGTCCCATTTCGATCGCCCCCGCCCTGTCATTGGCAAGCTGGCTCAGCGCATCTTCCCAACGGCACTGATCCCCGACAACAAATCCGGTCCGGCCATGTTCGATCATCGTGCCGGCATCACCAACCTGAGTGGCAATACATGGTAGGCCGACCGTCGTTGCATCAATCAGCCGGACACCGCTCTTGCAGCGATTGAAGATGTCATCCGTCAGCGGCAGGATCATGCAATCCGCCGCCGCAAGCGTTTGCAGATATTCGTCATAATCACCGAACGGTACGGTTTCGGTCCGGTTCAGCAACTCAGGCGAGAACCTGCTGGTGTCGAAGTGCCCGATCACAAGTAGACGCCGGTTGGCACCGCCGCAGACAAACCGCTCGATATCGGCTGCAATTGTGGCGAAGTCGGCCTCGCGCCCGTTTGATCCGCTCGAAAACGCCACCGTAAACGGCCGCGATGCGCTCATCTTGTCGGTAACGGTCCTGGCAGCCGCCTGACCCTGGCTCAGGCTCTCGGTATCGGCAAAATTCCGGCGCAGGAAGACCGGTCGCGTCGTATAGAGGCCGGCGTGGGCCTGCAGCTCCGGCGTACTGACCGAAACGATGTCGCAGGCATTCATGACACTCGCGAAAGACGCCGCCTGCGAAAGGAAATGCCAGCGCAACCCCTCGCCGATCTCTTTGGCGTTGCTGTAGGTCGCGTAGGCGGAAATCGAAAACAACGGATCGTCAATGTCATAGAGGACCGGCATCCGGAGACGCCGGGCTTCGTAGAGGTAGGCCGAGGCCTGTTCGCTTTGCGACAGCCGGTACAGGCAAAGATGCGTTGCCTTCTCGATCAGGTCCGCAGAGCGCTGGAAGTCGAGGAAATGGGCATACTCGACCTCGACACCGTTTTCCTGCCAAAGCTCCGTCAGCTGCTCGACCCTGTATTTCTTGCATTGCGGCAGGTTCAGATCGCCAATCACCGCAATCCTGCGCCTGCGGGTAAGGACCGCTGGTGCCTGTGTCACATGGAAAGCGCCTTCCTGGGCAATGCTTTCCCAAAAAGCGAGGAAGGGTCTGTGCCGGTGCGCGCTGGCGCCGGAATTGAGATCGCTCCGCCCTTCATTGAACAGGATGACACGACCATAAAGCCGTGCCCGTGCCATCGCGGCGGAAAACCCGTCGCGACGCAGGACATCCCAGAACTTCCGCAGGTGCGAGGGTCGGAAAAGGCTCAGGAACGCAGTCATACCGGTTTCACGATTTCGCCTGTAACTTATTGCTCGGGCAGAGCGGATTATTGCGCTTCAGGATTGCCGCCTTTGTCGCAATCCCCTTCTGACTCGACAACCCCGAACCGACCTATAGGCAGCCGATCAAGGATGCCAGTGCCAATGACATATTTCCGGCACGAGTCTGCCGATAAAGACCGGTTGCCTTCAGCAAGGCGAGCGCCCGCGGGCCTCTGACCTCGCGAAGCCGTTCAAACGAGGCGAGAATTTGCCGGTTTTCCGGTGTCAGTATTTCGGCCGCTGATCGCAGGGCCTCGATATTGCGGCCATTCCAATTGCGGTACCGGCCACGCAGCAGCTCTCGTACACGGTCGAATTTCGCCTTGAGCGAATTGTTCGATCCGATCTGGTTGCCGTCATGCTGACGATAAAGCACCATCGGCTCCGTGTCATAGATCACATGCCCACCTGCGCCGCTGACAAGCTGGTAAAGCCACCAGTCATGGCAGACCGCCCCGGCGCCGTCGCCGCCCCGAATGACCAGCTCTCGCGCGGCACGGTTCAACAGCATCGTGTTGCCACCGGCGAAACTCTGTACCAGCGCATTCCGAAACCCGAGCGTCCGGCGAAAAGCGGGCGACGTCCCGAGGCACGACAGGTTCTCTGCGACGATAATCGTCCGGCCGCCATAAAGCACCGGCCGCCCCTCTTGCCGGCCGACAAGGGCAAGCGCCCGCGAAAGCTTTTCGGGCAACCAGACGTCATCCTGATCGGCAATGGCAATATAGTCTGCCGCGATCTTCTCGTCACATATGAGGCTCATGAAGTTCTTCATGCTGCCCTCGCATGGGCCGTCACGCAGGGTGATCGTCCGGTCAGGGCAGTCCCGCCGAAAGCCCTCTACAATTTGTCGCGTCTCATCGTCGGATCCGTCATCGCTTATCCACAGCGACCAGTCGGTATGATCCTGGTTCAGGATCGACTGCAACTGGTCGCGGATAAAGGCCGCACCGTTGTAGCTGGCCATCAGAATTGCGACATGCCTGCCCTCGGTCATTCCCTCGGCCTTCCGCTTTGCCCGCGCGGCAACGATAGAGGATACCCTGCCATCCTGCGCCTGTCCGCAGCAGTTTGACGGGTCTGTTCACCGTTCGCGCCTGTCAGAACCGGGCGCCAGCATTACATCGGAACAGTATCACAGGCAAACGGCTGCGCACCCGCCGGGTTCCCTGACGCAGGAAGCCGGGACCAGTGCCGTACCCTCGCCCGTCCGGGTGCAAGCTACCCGTCATCGCCAGCCATTCGCAGTTAGCCCTGCCGCGCTTGTCGGCAGGGCCAATGAACCGGGGGGCAAGCCCGGTCGATCCGGAATGTCTTGCTGATCGGCCCTGTCGGAGGGCCAACAGGTCGCCTGGTGAGATCAGGTCAGGAAAATCTGGGTCCCCGGCGTACCGAAGCCGAGCAGCATCAGTTCGAAATCGACCATCCCGTCCCCGTCCACATCGGCCTGGATCAATGTATCGGCGCCACCGTTGACGAGAACATGGCGCACCTCAGGCGTAAACGAACCTGAAAACGCGCTGGCGAAGATGTACTGGCTTGACGTGATTCCCAACGCGGACAGATCAATATGATCGTTGTTGTTGTTGAAAGGATCAGAGGCGAAATCGGTAATGACGTCGCGCGCCGTACCGACACCGGAATCGGCAACCGAGTTGAAGACGAAAACGTCCCAGCCAGCGCCGCCACTCATCGTGTCCGTGCCGGTGCCGCCGATCAGCGTGTCATCGCCTTCGGCCCCGAAGAGCTTGTCATTCTCCGACCCGCCATCCAGATAATCATTGCCGAAATTGCCGAAAAGCTGGTCAGCCCCGAGCTGGCCGTAAAGCCGGTCGTCACCGCCGAGCCCTTCGAGCCGGTCAAAGCCGAAGCCGCCAAAGACCGTGTCGTTGCCGAGCCCGCCGACGAGCCGGTCATTGTGGCCGCCGCCTTCGAGCCGGTCGTCGCCATTGCCGCCGAGCAGCAGGTCGACGCCGAGGTCGCCATAGAGCCGGTCATTGCCCTCGCCGCCATCGAGCGTGTCAAACCCGACGCCGCCGTAAAGAATGTCGACGCCGAGATCACCGAAGAGCTGGTCATTGCCCGACGCGCCTTCCAGCCGGTCGAACCCGACGCCGCCGTGAAGCTGATCGTGATCGGCCCCGCCGAGCAGCGTATCGTTACCCGAATTGCCGAAGAGCGTGTCGTTGCCGACACCACCGACAAAACGGTCATGCGCCGATGTTCCGTTCATCACGTCATTCTGGTCCAGCGTCGAGAATGGCGCTGTGGACAGGTCGATGGAATCGCCCGCCGCAAAGGGGCTGGATGCACCACCTGCCGAAATGAGGCTGGTCGACATGAAATCGGTGAAATCGACAAGCGTCGTGATCGTCGGCAGCGCGTCTCCGCCGATCGCGAAAACGTAATCCGTTTCGGTTTCGAAATCGTACAGGATCGTGATCAATGTCGTCCGGGTCGTCCCATTGTCGTCCCAGGTAATCTCGCCGAAGAGAAGCTCGTCACTGCCATCGTCGAATCGCGGGCTGACATTCATCGAGGTGCCATCGACCAGCAGGTCGACGGAATTGTCGGCGGTTGGCTGAACAACAGGCAGGTCGATGCCTGAGGCCGGGGTCAGTACCGAGTAGGAAAAATTGGGCGTAACGCCATCATTATAGACGAAAGACAGCGTGCTCGCGCCCAGATAGGCGATGGGATTTCCGAGGTTATCATACTGAATCCGGAACCCGGTGAACGAATATGTCGACATTTTTTCCTCCTTCGGCGGCCGGGGGGCTGGCGGCCGTAACTGGTACCACGATGGTTGGTTAAAGAACTCTTTTCCAAGATCGGCCATGTGCCGGACGAGTTCAAGACACCTTGGTTCTTTGGCCTGTCCGGCCTCCTGCCGGACAGGCCGTCTTTCGACTACAAATCGTCGGTTGCACTCAACGACAAATGGGCCGTCGGCTGCGGCAGATCGGCGGTTGTCAGCGGCGCCTCGGGGCGGGCGAGGCGGTTGCGGACGACCCAGAAAAGCCGCTTCTCCGCCCGGGTGATGGCGACATAGGCCAGGCGCTTCCACAGGGGCAGCCCCGCCTCGATCCGGCCCGCGCGCGAGGCGGCATAAAGGTCGGGCGCGAAGACCTGCACATCTTCCCACTGGCTGCCTTGCGCCTTGTGGATGGTCACCGCCGACCCGTGCAGAAAGGCCGCGCCCATCCGGGCAGCGAAGGGGATGAAGGGCTCCTCCTCGCCCGGCAGCTCGATCTTGATGATGGAGGCGGCGGACACCTGCGGATCTTCTGCTCCGATCACGTGCAGGCGCGAAAAGCCGGGGTTCTTGCCCGGGCCGAGATAGATGACCTGCGCCCCCTTGATCAGCCCGCGCGCCTCCAGATCAATCCGCTTCTTGCGATGCTTCAGCGGCAGCTCGATCCCGTCGCAGATCAGGGGTTCGCCGGGCAACAGCGCCTCGGCCGGCGCGCCATAGGCGGCGCGGAAGGCCTGGATCAGCCGGATGCGTGTCTGGTTGCGCCAGACAAGCACCGGCGACCGCGCCATCATCGCCGCCTCGACCCGTTCGGCCCAGACAACGCGCGGGTCGCGCCGCGCGGCCGCCTCCACCAGCCGCTCGAATGCCTCGAAACTCAGCCCGTCATCGGCCAGCGCATGGGCCAGATCGAGGATCGGGTTGTCCTCCTCCTGCCGGTGGATGCGGCTCAGCATCAGCTTTCGGCTGGCGCCGAGCTTGTCGAAAATCATTTCGCCTGACTGGCCGACCGGCGCCAGCTGCGCCGGATCGCCGAACAGAACCAGCGTCGGAAAGATCTCCCGCAGATCCTCCAGCTGACGCTCGTCGAGCATCGAGGCCTCGTCGACAAATCCAATGTCGAGCGGGTCTTCCCGCCGCTTCCAGCCGAGGATGAAATCCGATCCGCGCAGGCCGGCCGAGGCGAGCGCACCGGGAATGGACCTCACCTGATCGTAAAACGCCTTCGCCCGGTCCAGCGCGGCATCGCTCAGCCCTTCGATCACCGGCCGGTCGCCGTTGCCCGCCAACCAGTCGGCGATCTTTTCGTATTCAGGGTCGTAGACGGGCGTGTAAAGGATGCGGTGGATGGTCGTGGCCGGCACGCCGCGCCCGCGCAGGACGCTCGCCGCCTTGTTCGTGGGCGCAAGCACCGCGAGCGTCCTTCGATCCTTGCGCCGCCGCCCTTCGTAATCGCCCGAAACGGTTTCAACGCCGGCATCCTCCAGCGCCTTGCTGAGTTCGGCCAGAAGCATGGTCTTGCCCGACCCCGCCTTGCCGATGACGGCCAGAACGCTGGCCTTGCCGGGCGCATCGGGCCGCAACTCGCCCTCCAGAAGGTCGATTCCGGCCCCGCGCAGAACCTCGGCGATGCGGTCCCAGGCGTCAGCCTGATCGTGGGAAAACGTCGGTCGGGGCAGCGTCATGGCGGCGACCCTACCGCCCCCGCCGGGGCTGCGCCAGACGCATTGTCCGCCCCTCAGAGAAGGACCAGCCCCTCGGCAATGGCCCGCGCCACCGCCTGTGTCGTATTGGCCGCCTTCAGTTTCATCCGCGCGCTCTCGACATAGGCCCTCAGCGTATGTTCGGAGATATTGAGGCTGGCGGCCGCCTGCGACCGGTTCAGCCCCATGGCGAGCCTCGTCAGCACATCGACCTCGCGCGGGCTCAGCGCTTCAAACGCCCGAACATCGCTGCCATGTTCGATTTCTAGCGCCTTCTGGTTGATGAGATGCGCCATCAGGATCAGGTCATGAAGATGCGCGTCGGCAAATCGCGCCCAGTCCGCATCCGAGGTCCGGTCCGACACGGTGACCATGGCAAACTGCCCGTTCGGTCCCCGGACAGGCATCGACAAGCCCTGATTGCCGACCCCTGCCTCCAGCGCCTCGGCCAGAAAGGCGCGGGCGCTGCGCCCCGACCAATCCAGCCGCTTCCAGTCGACGGGGTGAAACCGGCGCAGGCAGCCCTGAATGACGGGGTCGATGCGCGCGTAGCCTTCATCGACATAGCGCCTCGCCCAGGCCTCGGGATAAGTCAGCGCGGCATATTGCTGGCCCGTGTTGTTGACGGAATGATAGACAAGATGCGCGACACCGAATTCGTCGCGCAGATCGTGAACGGCGGCTTGCAATGTGCTACGTGTAGTCGCTTGTCCCAGGCATTCGATAAAGCGCGCCAACCGCGTCTGCATCCGCAGCCCTGCCTCCGCCCAACTCGCCGGTGCAATTCGCGATCTCAGACGCGGCGACGATGGTCGTATCGTCCAATTGCGCCGCCAGTTCCGCCAACCCGTTGCTTGCCGCAAAGGCCCTGAGATCGGTCAGCACGTCCAGGATCCATTCGTATTGCATTTTCACTCCCGCACAAGGGGCGTGGCTGAAAAAATAACAACCTTGACGTGCTCATGTTCCCAAGATGCGGCCACCCGATCAACCCCCCGAAAATGGTGGGGACCCTTGGCGCAAGCCACTGATATCACTTCCATCACACAAAGGAACCGGCCGCGCGGTCAACGGCGCGGCCGGTCATACGGACCCTGTGGGATCAACCGCGCCGGCCGGCGTCCAGCGCATCCTCGAATGTGCGCAACCCGGTCTGCGGCGATTGTACCAGCACCGCCATGTTGCCCGGCTTGTGCTCGTTCCGGCGCATCTTCATATGCGCGGCCGGAATCTCGGCCCAGGGGAAGACCTCGGACATGCAAGGGTCAAGCCGGCGCTCCAGCATCAGCTTGTTGGCCGCCGAGGCCTGCTTGAGGTTTGCGAAGTGGCTGCCCTGAACCCGCTTCTGGTGCATCCAGAGGTAACGCACGTCGAAGGTCAGGTTGTAGCCCGTCGTTCCGGCACAGATCACGACCATGCCGCCGCGCTTCACCACGAAGACCGAGACCGGGAAGGTCGCCTCGCCCGGATGCTCGAACACCATGTCGACGTTGTTGCCCTTGCCGGTGATCGCCCAAATCGCCGCGCCGAACTTGCGGGCCTCCTTGAACCATGCGGCGTATTCCGGCGTGCCGACCGTCGGCATCTGGCCCCAGCAGTTGAACTCTTTCCGGTTGATGACGCCCTTCGCGCCCAGATCCATCACGAACTGGCGCTTGTCCTCCTCCGAGATCACGCCAATCGCGTTCGCGCCGGCCGCGTTGATCAGCTGGATCGCATAGGAGCCAAGACCGCCCGAGGCGCCCCAGACGAGCACGTTATCGCCCGGCTTCAAGATATGCGGCCGGTGGCCAAAGAGCATCCGGTAGGCGGTGGCCAGCGTCAGCGTGTAGCAGGCCGCCTCTTCCCAAGTCAGATGCTTCGGCCGCGCCATCAGCTGCTGTGCCTGCACCCGGGTGAACTGCGCAAACGACCCGTCCGGCGTCTCGTAACCCCATATCCGCTGGCTGGGCGAGAACATCGGATCGCCGCCGTTGCATTCCTCGTCGTCGCCGTCGTCCTGGTTGCAGTGAATGACGACCTCGTCGCCGACCTTCCAGCGCTTCACCTTGTCGCCGACCTTCCAGACGATGCCCGAGGCATCGGATCCGGCGATATGATAGGGTGCCTTGTGGCCGTCGAAGGGGCTGATCGGCACTCCAAGCGCGGCCCAGACGCCGTTGTAGTTGACGCCTGCCGCCATCACGAGCACCAGAACCTCATTGCTGTCGATCTCTGGCGTTTCCACCACCTCGACCTGCATCGCGGTGTCCGGCTCGCCGTGGCGCTCCTTGCGGATGGCCCAGGCGTACATGCTCTTCGGCACATAGCCCAGGGGCGGCATCTCGCCGATTTCATAGAGGTCCTTTTCGGGCGCGTCGTAAGGAACGATTTCGGTCTGCGTATCCAAGGCCATGTACCTCTCCAGAAGTCCTCGCCGCATCGCAGAATCAATGCGGGGTTACAGGCATGGAATACGGTTGACGCAGCAATAATGCAATACGATCAGGCGGGGTTTTGAAATTTTATGTCTATTTTTGCCGCGATCGGCGTCTCGCGGTGGGTTTGTTGCCGGAAATCGATTCCGCAGGTGCAGCAAGGTGCTGGCGAACCGAGGCGGCATAGAACCCGATCAGCGCCCGGTCCTTCGGTGGCACGGTAATGCGCCCTCCGGCCACGCGAACGACCTTTCGCAGCGTCAGGATGTCGAGGGCACGGGTGATGGCCCGGTCTATGGACCCCTCGGGCAGATCGACATAGGCGCCCGCCGCCGCAAGCTCGGCGGCAAGCGTCCGGACCCTTTCGTCCAGCGCCGCGCGCGCAAGATCGGTATCCTCGCCGATAGCCGCGGTGATCAGGGGCACCGGCAGGACCGCGATATTGCCCCGGATGCGGCGCATCATTTCCTCGGCAAGCTCTGCCGTCACGTCCTGTCGCGGAACCCTGGTGAATTCCGCGAGCGACAGCGGTGTTCCGAAACTGACAGAGGCCGCGCCGAATTTCTCGAACTGCCCGGTGACAACACGGCGAAGCTGACGGCCGACAAACAGGAGGATCGACCCGACCGAGGCGCGGAACTTCCGCACCCCTGCGGCATGGGCCGCCACGAGAACCCGGTCCTCGATCACCCGGTCATAGGCCAGCGACACCGGCACGAAGACCACATCATGCCCGCCGGGGCGATAGCCGGCGACGATGTAGCCAAGAATGCCGAGCTTCGCCTGCCCCACCCGCCCGTCAAGGCTCAGCCCCCCTTCGGGAAAGATCGCCTGCGTCACGCGCTCTTCCGTCGCCATCTGGACATAGCGCGCAAGCACCCGGCGATAGAGCTGGTTGTTCGACCGGCGGCGGATGAAATAGGCCCCCGCCGCGCGGATCAGCCAGGACAAGGGCCAGACGCGCGCCCATTCCCCGACGGCATAGGACAACGCCACCCGGCTCGCCGCCAGATGGGTGACAAGCACATAGTCCATGTTTGACCGGTGGTTCATGACGAAGACCACCGTCGCACCCTTGTCGATGGCGCCCAGCGCGTCGGCGTCGAACTGGCCGATCCGGACCCGGTAGATCAGCCGCGCCAGCCATTTCGTCGCCCGCGCGGCAAAGCCGAAATAGATCGTGGCCGAAAACGCCGGCACGATCTCGCGCGCATAGCGGCGCGCGCGTTCCTGCACCACCGTTTCCGGCTCCCCGGTCTCGGCCGCCTCCGCCGCGATGGCTTCGGCCACCTTCGGGTCATGGGTCAGCCGGACAATCATGTCGGCCCGCTTCATCAGCTTGAAGGGCTGGATCGGCCGATCGAGCCGCTTGTTCAGCCGCGCCACGACCCGTTCCATCCGGCGACGGAAGAACCAGCGGACGGACGGGAAAAGAAAATGCGACGCAAATGTCACCCCGGCGAAGACGAGGATCAGCACGAACAACCAGAAAGGCATTGTCACCGGCTGGAACATGCCCCTGACGGTGGCAGGAAATCGCCGCCGCGTAAATCGCCACGGCCCTTTCGCAAAGTCTAACAGGCGCTGTGCAACCTTAGGGACTGGGCACGTGGGCCTCGTCCCGTAAGCTCGACAGCGTGTCAAAGATCAATTTCTTGCAGGGAGGTTCCATGATGAATTTTCGATATGCCTTCGCTGCCGCCATCGTCCTTGGCGGCTCCGCCGCTTTCGCGCAGGACAGCGGCATGAGCTTTTTCGTGACCAGCCAGAACCCCGGCTCCGGCGGCAATTTCGGCGGCATCGCCGGGGCCGACGCGCATTGCGCGGCGCTCGCCGAGGCGGCGGGGGCGACCGGCCGGACCTGGCACGCCTATCTTTCCACCAGCACCGAAAATGCGCGTGACCGCATCGGTGTGGGTCCCTGGGCCAATGCCGCCGGTGTCATCATCGCCGACAGCGTCGATCAGCTGCACAGCGCCGCCAACAACCTGACGAAGGACACCGCGCTGAATGAATTGGGCGAGGTCGTGAACGGCCGGGGTGACAGCCCGAACCGACATGACATCCTGACCGGATCGCTGCCCGACGGCACGGTGGCCGCAGGCCAGACCTGCGAGGACTGGACTTCGGATGCCGAAACGGCGGCCGGCATGGTCGGCCATCACGACCGGATGGGGCTGAACGATTCGGATCAGGCCAAATCGTGGAATTCTTCACATTCCTCCCGGGGCGGTTGCGGGCTCGCCGCCCTGCGCGGCACCGGGGGCGACGGTCTTCTTTACTGCTTCGCAACCGACTGAGGCGGCAGGATCGGGTCGCCGCGCTGCACTGCGGCCCGATCTTTTTGCAGCGCAGCATCTAGACGCGCAACTTTATTCCGACTAGGTTCCTTCGAAAGGAATTATGTTGCTTCTAGGTGCTGATGATGACTGGCCAACCCACGCGTGACCGACCCTGGCTTTTCCGCACCTATGCGGGCCATTCCACGGCGGAAAAGTCGAACGCGCTCTACCGCGGCAACCTCGCCAAGGGGCAGACCGGTCTTTCGGTCGCCTTCGACCTGCCCACCCAGACGGGCTACGACAGCGACGATCCCCGCGCGAAGGGCGAGGTCGGCAAGGTCGGCGTGCCGGTATGCCATCTTGGCGACATGCGGGCGCTCTTCGATCAGATCCCGCTCGAACAGATGAACACCTCGATGACGATCAATGCGACGGCGCCCTGGCTCCTGTCGCTTTATATCGCCGTGGCCGAGGAACAGGGCGCGGATGTCTCGAAGCTTCAGGGCACGGTCCAGAACGACCTCGTGAAGGAATACCTCAGCCGCGGGACCTATATCTGCCCGCCGAAGCCCAGCCTTGCCTTGATCACGGATGTCGCCGCCTACACGCGCGAACATCTGCCGAAATGGAACCCGATGAACGTCTGCTCGTACCACCTGCAAGAGGCGGGCGCGACGCCGGAGCAGGAGCTGGCCTTTGCGCTCGCAACCGGGATCGCGGTGCTGGACGACCTCAAAAACAAGGTACCCACCGAGGCTTTCCCCGAGATGGTCGGCCGCATCTCCTTCTTCGTGAACGCCGGCATCCGCTTCGTGACCGAGCTTTGCAAGATGCGCGCCTTCACCGAGCTTTGGGACGAGATCTGCCGCGACCGCTACGGCATCGAGGACGAGAAACTCCGCCGTTTCCGTTACGGCGTGCAGGTGAACTCGCTCGGGCTCACCGAGCAGCAGCCGGAAAACAACGTCTATCGCATCCTCTTGGAGATGCTGGCGGTGACGCTCTCCAAGAACGCCCGCGCCCGCGCGGTGCAGCTTCCGGCGTGGAACGAGGCGCTCGGCCTGCCCCGCCCCTGGGACCAGCAGTGGTCGCTCCGGATGCAGCAGATCCTCGCCTATGAGACCGACCTTCTGGAATATGGCGACCTCTTCGACGGCAACCCGGCGATCACCGCCAAGGTCGAGGCGCTGAAAGCCGGCGCGCGGAGCGAGCTTGAGACGCTTGATGCCATGGGCGGCGCCATCGCCGCCATCGACTACATGAAGGGGCGGCTCGTGGAGTCGAACTCCGAGCGGCTGAACCGGATCGAGACCAATGAGACCTTCGTCGTCGGCGTGAACCGCTGGCGCGAGGGGGAGCCTTCGCCGCTGACCTCGGGCGAGGACGCGATCATGACCGTCGATCCCGCGGTCGCCGAGGACCAGATCGCGCGGCTGAACGCCTGGCGCGCCGCCCGTGACGAGGCGGCCGCGCAAAAGGCGCTGGCGGATCTGCGCGCGGCCGCGAAATCGGGCCAGAACGTCATGCCCGCCTCGATCGCCTGTGCCAAGGCCGGGGTCACGACCGGCGAATGGGCCGGCGTGATGCGGCAGGTCCACGGCGAATACCGGGGGCCGACCGGCGTCTCTAAAAGCGCCTCGAACCGCACCGAAGGGCTGGACGAGATCCGCGAGGCCGTCGATGCCGTCTCGACCAAACTCGGCCGCAAGCTCAAGTTCCTCGTCGGCAAGCCGGGCCTCGACGGCCACTCCAACGGCGCCGAACAAATCGCCGCCCGCGCCCGCGATTGCGGCATGGACATCACCTATGAGGGCATCCGCCTGACGCCCGAGCAGATCGTCGATGCGGCGCTGGATGAAGACGCCCATGTCGTCGGCCTCTCGATCCTCTCCGGCAGCCACCTGCCGCTGATCGAGGACCTGATGGGCCGGATGCGCGAGGCGGGGCTTTCCCATGTCCCCGTCGTCGTCGGCGGCATCATCCCTAAGGAGGATGCCGAGCGGCTGAAGGCGATGGGCGTGGCGCGGGTCTATACGCCGAAGGATTTCGAACTGAACCGCATCATGTTCGACATCGTGGCACTGGCCGAACCCCGGGTCGCGGCAGCGGAGTAGCAGATCGTGGCTACCGCCGCCCGGCACTTCGCGAGCTTTGACGCCGCCCTGAAGACCGCCTTGGAGGAGGAGATTTCGGGCGAAACCTACTTTGCCGCCATGGCCGATGCGATTGGCGGCAAGGAAGGTGATGCGCTGCGGCTCATGGCTGCGATGGAGCGCGAAACGGTGCGGCTTCTCACCCCGGTCGCGGCGCGCGCGGGTATCGTGATCGCCGACCAAGCGACGCTCAGGGCAGAAGGCCGGGCCGAGGGTCTCGATACCGCCCGGCGCGGCTGGGATGAACTTGTCCGCGACATGTCCGAAGACTTCGGCGCCTATGTGGAGGAGTTTCTCTGGCTCCGCGATGCCGCGCCCCCGGCGGACCGGGACCGGCTCCAGTTCCTCGTCGATCACGAGGTCGCCATCATCGACTTCGCCCATGCATGGCGCGACGGCGGGGATGATCCGATGGCGCCGCTTCGCGCCTATCTCGACCGCGCTGCCTGCGTCTGACGCGGCCCCCACTATTGGGTCGTCCTGTCGTGGCGGCCAATGTTGGTCGCAGCCCCCGGCCCCGTCACGCGCCGAAGGCGCAGGGGCCAGCGCCTGCCCGTCCCGGCGGGCTGGCGCTTTGGTGACGCCAAAGCTCCGTTCGAATGCTGGAGGGGCTTGGCTGCCATAAAGCGCAACGCTCGACCGTTGCTGCGCCATCCCACGGGCAGGCGCCGACCCCCGGCATCCGTCATTCTTGGCCCATACCCTGCCCCGGACTTTCGGCCCCCTCTGATGTAGCTACGAAAAAACGACGCGGATGCTACGGGAAAACACCGCTTCTCCTACGCCGATTTTCACCGAATTTCAGAGGCTTGCCCCTTCCCGCCAGACAGGGGCCCAATGACCCATTAACCTTCCGGCAACCCTGCTCTATCCTCGCCGAATCGTTTTCCGCGAAGGAGGCCCCCATGACCCCGCATATCGGCGCAAAGGCCGGCGAGATTGCCGAAACCGTCCTGATGCCCGGCGACCCCCGCCGCGCCAAATGGGCGGCGGAGACCTTCCTGACGGATGCCGTCTGCGTGACCGAGGTACGGGGCATGTTCGGCTTCACCGGCACCTGGAAAGGCAACCGCGTCACCATCCACGGCTCCGGCATGGGCATGCCGTCCCTGTCGATCTACGCCAATGAGCTGATCGGCGAATACGGGGCCAAGACCTTGATTCGTATAGGTTCCGCCGGCGCGATGCTCGACCATGTGAAGGTCCGCGATGTGGTGATCGCGATGACCGCCTCGTCCATGTCCACGCCGTCCCGGGGCTTCTTCAGGGAAATGCAGTTCGCGCCCGCCGCCGATTTCGGCCTTCTGGAAAAGGCCGTCGCCGCCGCCCGAGCAAAGGGCACGCCCACCCATGTCGGCGGCATCTATTCGTCGGATGTCTTCTACGACGAACGCCCCGATCTGACCGACATGCTGGCCCGCCACGGCGTTCTCTGCGTCGAGATGGAGGCGGCGGAACTTTACACTGTCGCCGCGCGCCACGGCGCCCGCGCGCTTGCCGTCCTGACCATCTCGGATCACCTCAAGACGCATGAAGCGCTCCCCGCCGCCGACCGCGAACGCAGCTTCGGCGATATGGTCGAAATCGCGCTCGAAGCTGCTTTTTCCTAGGCCGAAAGCCAGTCCGCGACCCGCGCCGCGGCCGATCCCGCCGGGTGCGGACGCGCGGACCAGAGCCTGAGGCTCCGGTCCAGCAAGACCCTTGTCGGGAAGGGCGCGACGAGCGCGCCCGTGGCCAGATGCCCTTCGACAAGCGCGCTGTGGCCGATGAGGATCCCGGCCCCGTTGACCGTTTCTTCCACCGCAAGTGCATAGAGCGAATAGACCGGCCCTTTCGGGGCAAAGTCCCATCCCGGGGCCGCGATGCCCAACCAGCGGCGCCAGTCCCCGCTCCAGACGCTGTCCGACAAGCAGGGATGACGTTGCAGGTCGCGCATGTCGCTGAGCTGGGCGGCGATCTGCGGCGCGCAGACCGGGAAAATCTCGTCGCGGGCAATCTGCCGCCCGGGACCGTCCTGCCGGTAGAACAGGTTAAGGTCGTAGGGTGTCCGCTTCAGATCCGGCGGTGCTTCCAGCGCAGTGATCGACACCGAGATTTCGGGCGCAGCGCGGCGGAGCGCCGGCAGCCGCGGCGAAAGCCAGAGCTGCGCGATGGCCGGCAATGTCGCGATGTGAACGGTACGCGGCGCGGCCGCAGAGCGAAGTGTTTGCGCGGCCAGACCGAGTTGATCGAAGGCGCTGCTGAACTCCGGCAGAACCTGCGCCCCGAGCGCGGTCAGCCGGACACCCTTGGCGTGCCGCTCGAACAGAGGCGCGCCAATCGTCTCTTCCAGCGTCTTGACATGGGCCGTCACCGCACCCGGCGTGACGCCGAGTTCAACCGCCGCCGAAGCAAATCCACCGAGCCGCGCGGCGGCCTCGAAGGCGCGAAGGGCATTCATCGGCAGCCCCTTCGGGCGTGGCGGGGCGACAGGCATCGTAGCCTCAGTTTTTCTACGGCTAAATTTTTGCAAATCTAATTTGCCGAGACAAGCCTGCTCTGATCTCATCCCGCTGACCGAGAGGAGAATGCCATGCCCCACCTAGCCGAACGTCCCTGGGTTCCCGCCGCCTGCGAAGGGCTGATCCAGCGCTATGCCGCCGACACCGGCGGCACCTCAGCAGACGTTGCCGCGCGCATTGATCTACTGGTGGCACAGAACACCCGTATTCATGAACGCGACTGCTTCAACCTCAATCCGGCCACCAATGTGATGAACCCGGTCGCAGAGGCGGTCATGGCGCGCGGGCTCGGGACCCGCCCCTCGCTTGGCTACCCCGGCGACAAATACGAAATGGGGCTGGAGGCGATTGAGGAAATCGAGGTCATCTGCGCCGAACTCGCCGCTGAAATATTCCAGGCGCGCTACGCGGAAATCCGCGTCTTTTCCGGCGCGATGGCCAACCTCTACGGCTTTATGGCGCTGACCCGGCCCGGCGATGCGATCATCGCCCCGCCCGCCTCCATCGGCGGTCATGTCACCCATCACAAGGCCGGATGCGCGGGCCTTTACGGTCTGACGACCCACCCCGCCCCGACCGATGCCAGCGGCTATACCGTCGATCTCGACGCGCTTCGCGACCTTGCGCTGAAGGTACGGCCAAGGCTCATCACCATCGGCGGTTCGCTGAACCTTTTTCCCCATCCGGTGCGAGAGGTGCGGGCAATCGCCGACGAAGTCGGGGCCAAGGTGCTTTTCGATGCGGCCCATCAATGCGGGATCATCGCGGGCGGCGCCTGGGCCAACCCTCTGGCCGAGGGCGCGCATCTGATGACGATGTCGACCTACAAGAGCCTCGGCGGGCCTGCGGGCGGGCTGATCGTGACCAACGATGCCGGTATCGCCGAGCTTCTTGACCACATTGCCTTTCCGGGCATGACCGCGAATTTCGACGCGGGCCGCGTTGCTGCGCTGGCGCTGACGCTGCTCGACTGGCGCGAATTTGGTAATGCCTACGCCAAAAGGATGATTTCAGTTGCGCAGGCGCTGGCAAAGGCCCTTGCCACCGAAGGCCTGCCGGTCTTTGCCGGCGAGCGTGGCTACACGGCGTCACATCAATTCGCGGTCGAGGCAGCTGCATTCGGCGGCGGACAGGCCGCGTCCAAAACGCTCCGCAAGGCCGGTTTCCTTGCTTGCGGCATTGGCCTGCCTGTCGCAGAGGTCGCGGGCGACCTGAACGGTCTTCGCCTCGGTACGCCCGAAATCGTGCGTTGCGGCGTGACCGAAGCTGATGCGCCAGAACTCGCCCTGCTGATTGCCGCAGCACTCAGATCGAACGACCCCTCCGGGCTTGCGGGCGAGGTGGCGGCACTCCGGCGGACCTTCACGGGTCTCAGCTACATCCGGACCTGATGCGTCGCTGGCCGGCGCGGGTCAAAGCCCGTGGGTCCGGTCATATCCGCTGGTGGCTGGCGCCTGCCAGCCGGTCAGGCTGCCGGCCCTTGGCGCGAGGATTTCGACCCTGAGCGGAAAACAGGCCGCCACGTCCGATGAATGTTCGGCCGAACAGTCGCCGCCGGGGCAGGCCGACAGCGCACCGAGAATGTCGATCTCGGCGAAGAACTCCAGATAGTCGCCCGGCCTGACAGGCGAGGCCTTCATGAAATACTGACCTGTGTCACGGGTGAAACCGGTGCACATGAAGACGTTCAGCACGTCATGGACATGCCGCTCCGCCTCTTGCGGGGCATGACCAGTTTCGGCGGCAAGCGCCCGGGTCAGATTGGAATGGCAGCAATGGTGATACTGGCCGCCATGGCTCAGCAGGCAATGGGTATAGGGGTCGCAGCGCGTCCCAATCACGTCATGAACCGAGCCGCCGAATGCGTCGAAACCGTACCAGTCGAGCGTGTCATGGGTGATGGTGGCCATGGGGCGCAGGCTGGGAAAGGAAGACCACATGCGGTCGCCGGTGCTGAGATGGGTGCCATGAAGCGCCCGGGTCTTGCCGGAATAGAACCGTTCGTTCAGGTCGTTGGCATTCCAAAGGTTGAGATCGCCGACCTGCGGCCCGTCCACCGAGTGGATGCGGAAGAAGTGGCCCGCCGGAACCCGGAACGCCGCAGCCTCGCGTGGCGAGGCGATCACTTCGCCCACCGACGTCAGGTCGCGTCGGGCGGCGCTGTAAAGCGCCATCTCCGGGGCCGGAAGCGTTTCGGTCGGATAACAGATGACGGGCCTGATTGCGCGGCGGGCATCGGCATCGGCGGGTGCTGTGGTTTCGGGCTGGCTGGGTTTCATGGCAGGTCCTCCTGTCGCGCCATCCTTGCCGCCTGATCGTGGCCCGGTCAATCGCGGCGCAGGCAGTCTTTCGGTGCGCCCTTAGCCACCGCGCCGCAGGCTGCGCAGCGGTAGCTGTCCGGCCCGGCCGTCCGGTCTAGCCGCCACCGGCAGGCCCGTGTCAGCGTTTTTCCCCGGCGTGAGAGCCAGAGGAAGACGAGGACAGAGACCAGAAGCAGCAGAAGGAGAAGCGGCATGGAACCCGTCTATCATCCGCGACCGCGCGGCGAAACGCCCGCTAGCCCCGTTCCAAAGCTTCGACGGCAAGTATCGTGGGCAGGTGCCGGGCAACCTCCGCCCAGCTGTCGCCCTCGTCGAGGCTGACGAAGACCGAGCCGGAATTGGTTCCGAAATAGACCCCGGCGGGGTCACGGGTATCGCCCGCCATGGCCTGACGGAGCACGGTGAAAAAGCAGCTTTGCTGCGGCAGCCCATTGCGCATCGCCTGCCAGCTTTGCCCGCCATCGCGCGACCGCCAGACCGCCGCCGCGGCACCGGGTGGAAAGCGGCCGGCGGTATCGCCGTTCAGGGGTAGCGTCCAGATCGTATCAGGGTCGCGTGGGTGTACCCGGATCGGAAAACCGAAGGTCGAGGGCAAGCCGGCCGTGATGTCATCCCAGCTTCGGCCGCCGTCGGACGACCGCCAGACACCATGGTGGTTCTGCTGATAAAGCAAGTCGCCCGCACCCGGCGCGCGCATCATGTTGTGTACGCAATGGCCGGTTTCACCGTCGCGCGGCGCGGCCGGGTGGTGGTGATGACCGCAGGCCTCTGCGTTCGACAGCCGGTTGCGGCGGTCCCAGGTGGCGCCGCCATCCTCGGTAGCGAAGACACCGGCGGCCGAGATGCCGACCCAGAGTTTCTTCGGATTGCCGGGATCGGCGACGATGGTGTGCAGCACCAGTCCTGCCGCACCGCCGTTCCAGTCCGGCCGCGACGGGTGATCCGTCAAACCTTCCACCTTCTGCCAGGTCACGCCGCCGTCATCGCTGACAATAAGGCTCGCAGGCTTGGTCCCCGCGAAAAGCCGCCCATGGGCAAGGCCAAGCGACCAGATCTGCGCGAAATCGGCGTCGAACTGCGGCGCCTCGCCGGTCCAGCCGATCATCTTCGCGAAGTCGGCGTCATTGGCCGCCCAGTCGTCCATCTGGCCCTTGGTGAGCTTCGCGAGAGACCAGGTCTGGCCGCCATCCTCAGACCGCCAGACGCCGGCCCCATGCCACTCGCCCCCGCCGCCGGCCCAGATCGTGCCGGTATCGGGATCGCCAACGGCATGATTGATCGGCCAACCGCCGCAGTGGGGTCCGGAGACCGCCCAGCCCCCATCAGCCTCGTCTATCAGGAATAGGCCTTTCGTCGTTCCGACGAGGAGTGTGACCTTGCGGGTCATGGCGCGCTTTCCTTGCTGGATCGGCAAGAGGCTAGCACAGGCCGTCTGAACCGCACAGCGGGTTCTTGACCTGAGAACCCGCGCCAGCGACAGTATACCAGTCCGTCCGTTTCAATGCTGCGAGGCACCCATGAAACGCCTGATCTTCGCTTTCTTCCTCCATTTCCTCACCTTCAGCGGCGCGTTTGCACAGGATTTGTCCCGCTGGGGCGATATTGAGGCTTTCCTGATCGAGGCGCTGTCGCCGGGCGAGGAAATCGCCGCTTATGCCTGGCTGCCGGACAACCCCGATCCCGACCTTGCCAACGAGGCCATCGGCGTCGTCTACCCCGTCCTTGTTGGCGCGGCCGGCAACACCGGGATCGCGGCCGGACATTTCTACCGCTTCAAGGACGAGATGGAGCTGAACAGCCTCGTGACCAACCTTTTCGGCTATGATCCGCGTGACGCCAGGTTCTTCGCTGACCGGATCGAGATCACGACAAATGTGCTGGGCCCGAACGACCCCCGATGCTGCCCCAGCAAGGTGCAGGTCTGGCGGCTGCCCCGCGCAGATTTCGCGGCCGTGCAGGTCCCCTGACGCCGGGACGGCCGGTCAGACCACCCGCTCCACCATCATCTTCTTGATCTCGACAATGGCCTTGGACGGGTTCAGCCCCTTCGGGCAGGTTTTGGCGCAGTTCATGATCGTGTGGCAGCGGTAGAGCTTGAAAGGGTCTTCAAGGTCATCCAGCCGCTCGCCCGTCGCCTCGTCGCGGCTGTCGATGATCCAGCGATAGGCGTGGAGGAGAGCGGCCGGACCGAGGTAGCGGTCTGAGTTCCACCAGTAACTCGGGCAGGACGTTGAACAGGACGCGCACATGACGCATTCATAAAGCCCGTCCAGTTTCTTCCGGTCCTCGATCGACTGCTTCCATTCCTTGGCCGGGCGGTTCGTCTTCGTTTCCAGCCAGGGCATGATGCTCGCGTGCTGGGCGTAGAAATGCGTGAGGTCGGGGATCAGATCCTTGACCACCGGCATATGCGGCAGCGGATAGATCTTGACGTCACCCTTCACCTCGTCGAGGCCGAAAATACAGGCGAGAGTATTCTGCCCATCGATGTTCATGGCGCATGACCCGCAGATGCCTTCCCGGCAGGACCGGCGGAAGGTCAGCGTCGGGTCGATCTCGTTCTTGATCTTGATCAGCGCGTCCAGAACCATCGGACCACACTGGTCCATGTCGAGAAAATAGGTATCGACCCGCGGATTTTCGCCGTCATCCGGACTCCAGCGATAAATCTGGAACTTGCGGACATTCGTCGCGCCCTCCGGTTTCGGCCAGGTCTTGCCGGTACGGATCTTGGAGTTTTTCGGAAGCGTGAACTGGACCATGATTATTCCTTCCCGGCGAGGGCCTCTTGCAGGAGCGCCCGCGCCTTTGTGACGATCTGGGCGGCGCGGTGGTCAAAACTGTGGGTGTCGCGCATTTCGGCGGCGAATGCGTGGCGGGTTTCGCGAATGGCCTCAGGCTCGGCACGGATGTCCGCGTAGGCGGCGCGAAATTCTTCGGCATCGCGGACGCGGTGGACATGGGCCGCGATATCGTCCGGAAGCCAGGCGATGTCGTCGGAGATGACCGGTGCGGCACAGGCCAGCGCGTCGAAGATGCGGTTGTTCGGGATGCCGTAGACCCGCATCGAAACAAGGTGGTCGTTCAGCACGACCTCGGCCCCGCCATAGACGGCGCCAAGTTCGGTCGACGGCAACCGGGCGGCCTGCTGGTAGGGCGCGGCCGGCGTGTCCTGCCAGCCCGGCCCCCAGAGTTTCAGTTCCGCATCGCTTTCCAGCGCCTGGGCGACGATCGGGCGCTTGAAGCCACGCGAATGGCCCACGAAGACCGCGCCGCTGCGTGGCTGGTCGGGCGCGGGCAGCGGCATTTCCTCGGTATCGAAGGCGTGAAGAAGCAGCGAAGCGCGACCGGGTGGCAGCGATTTTTGCAGAACGTCGAGCAGTGGCTTTCCTGCGATGAAGGCGTGATCGGCCGCGGCCAGTTCCGACCCGAGGCTCGCGGGGTTCTTGGCATAGAGCAGCCAGTAGAGCGTCATGCGACCGGGGCGCGGCTGATAGGGCTGCTTGCCGCGCAGAACGATGTCGATTTCGGCGTCATCCTCGCAGTGATCCCATTCCGCCATCGTCTGAGTTCGGGCCTTGTGTCCGGCCCGTTGCAGGGCGCGGCAAAGTGACTGGCCGAAGTGATACTCTCCCCAAAGCGACTGGACCTTCGGGGTAGGAACCGGAAGCTGCACGGCGAATGAAAGTGGGCCGGATATGTCGCACGGCAGGGCGGCGCCGGATGACCCGACGCGTGATCCGGCATCGCTGGCGCCCTTGACGGCGTCGCCATAACCAAATGCCGTCATGTCATCGGCAAAGAGCGCCTCGATGACCGCGCGCAGATCGGCCGGCACCTCTTCGCGTTCGGCGCGGCGCTTCAGGCGATGGGGGGCATCGCCGCGCGGCAGTTTCGTGCCGGTCAGCGCGTCGATATGGTCAAAGACCGGGTCGAGCCCATCCTCGAAACGGAAGATGCGCGCGCCCTTCGGCACGATTTCGGACTGCTGGCGGAAATGATTGTCGAAGGCGCGCGCATAGCGGAATTCCGGTTCCTTCAGCCGCTCGACGAAGTCGGCGAA
The DNA here is from genome assembly GCA_041397105.1 of Paracoccaceae bacterium. Taxonomy (GTDB): domain Bacteria; phylum Pseudomonadota; class Alphaproteobacteria; order Rhodobacterales; family Rhodobacteraceae; genus Albidovulum. The sequence continues at coordinate 433,754 of JAWKXJ010000003.1, read as the reverse complement.
CCCACAATCCGGATCAACCGTCTTTTCCACTTCGCGCTGGAAGTAAAAGGCACTTTGCAGCCGGTCCACCGGATGGCGCACAACCGCAAAAACCTCGTCAAAGAATCCGTCGGCGAAAAGCACGGCCAGTTGTTCGGCCAGAACGTGCTGTGGCGACGATTTTGTCCAGCGGACGCGGCGGCGGGCCCGATACCGGGGGTCGAGAAAGCTCGGCTTGCCGGCACGCCGGCGCAGATAATCTTCGACCGATGTCCCGCCGCAGCGCGGCACATGCGCGAAATAGATGTTCCGGCCCTGGCTTCGGAAGATCGGCATCCCCCCCTCCTACCGCGGTCGCAATGCGTAATAGGGCTGGCGGGGGGGCTGGCCGGATTTCTTGTAGACGCAGCTTTCGTAGATGGCCGACGGATCCTTGCCGAGCAGGAAATCCGACGAGATTGACAGGTCAAGCCCGGCATGGCCGCCACGCGACCCGCCCCCGACCTTCACCATGCCACGCGGCGATTCGGCCAGCCAGGCGCGTTCGTAGCATTCCCGCTCCGCCCGCTCGACCGGGATCGGCCCGCAGGCGGCGGGAAATGCCGCAAGCGTCAGAAAGGCCACCGCCTTGCGCATCATTCGGTCCTGAGCGAAGCCGCGATGGTGGAACCGTCCTGCAGGAAGAGAAGCGCGCGTTTCTGCTGCTCCACGGTCAGCGAGTTCCAGAGCGTGACATCTTCGGGCGACAGCGGGTACTGGGTCGGCACCGGAAGCTTGCCCGGCACGCCCTTGACCGGTTTCGGCTTGGCCGCAGTCTTGTCAGCGGCCGGAACCTCCTTGAGGTAGGCACCGTGATAGCCTGATCCGCCGCTCAAGACCGCTGCATTGCGTTTTTCCTTCGTATAGACTTTCGTGCCGGGCGCGGGCTGATCGCTCATGCAGCCGGCAAGCGCAATCACAAGAGAGGCGGCGACCAGATGAATCGTCGTTCTTGGCATCAGTAGACCCTCGCTTTCGGAGCAATCTTCTTCAGATCAATCCCCCCTTCAGCCTCGGTCGTCAGCGGATCGAGATGGACGGGGCGATAGTCGAGCCGGACCTTGGCGCCATCAACCCAGGCCAGCGAATGCTTGCGCCAGGTCTTGTCGTCGCGGTTCGGGTAATCCTCATGCGCATGGGCGCCACGGCTTTCCTTTCGTGCCTCGGCGGCGACGATTGTGGCCAGCGCGTTTGGCATCAGGTTGGCGAGTTCCAGCGTCTCCATGAGGTCGCTGTTCCAGATCAGCGAATGGTCGGTGACCTTCAGGTCATCCATCTTGGCCGCGACAGCCCCCATCTTCTCGACACCCTCGGCGAGCGTCTTGTCGGTGCGGAAGACGGCGGCATCGGCCTGCATCGTCTTCTGCATCTGAAGCCTGAGATCGGCGGTCGGGACGGATCCTTTGGCATTCCTAAACCCGTCGAAACGGCCCAGCGCGCGGTCCACCTCGGCCGCATTGACCGGCTGGTTGCGATCCTTCGGGTTCACCACCTCGCCCGCGCGGATCGCAGCCGCGCGACCAAAGACCACGAGGTCGATGAGCGAATTGGAGCCGAGCCGGTTGGCGCCGTGAACGCTGGCGCAACCGGCCTCGCCCACCGCCATCAGGCCGGGCACCACGGTATCGGGGTTCTTCGCGGTCGGATTCAGGACCTCGCCCCAATAGTTCGTCGGGATGCCACCCATGTTGTAATGCACCGTCGGCAGAACCGGGATCGGTTCCTTCGTCAGGTCAACCCCGGCGAAGATGCGCGCGGATTCGGAGATGCCGGGCAGGCGTTCATGAAGCGTCTCCGGCGGCAGGTGGTTCAGGTGCAGGTGAATATGGTCCTTGCCTGCGCCGACACCGCGCCCTTCGCGGATTTCGATCGTCATGCAGCGGCTGACGACATCGCGTGAGGCCAGATCCTTGTAGGTCGGTGCGTAGCGTTCCATGAACCGCTCGCCCTCGGAGTTGGTAAGGTAGCCGCCCTCGCCCCGCGCGCCTTCGGTGATGAGGCAGCCCGAGCCATAGATGCCGGTCGGGTGGAACTGCACAAACTCCATGTCCTGCAAGGGCAGCCCGGCGCGGGCCACCATGCCGCCGCCGTCGCCGGTGCAGGTATGCGCCGAGGTGGCCGAGAAATAGGCACGGCCATAGCCGCCGGTTGCCAGCACCACCATCTTGGCGTTGAAGACGTGGATCGTGCCGTCATCGAGCTTCCAACAGACGACACCGGTGCAGGCGCCGTCGGTCATGATCAGGTCGAGCGCGAAATATTCGATGAAGAACTCGGCGTTGTTCTTCAGCGACTGGCCGTAAAGCGTGTGCAGGATCGCGTGGCCGGTGCGGTCGGCGGCGGCGCAGGTGCGCTGCACGGGCGGGCCTTCGCCAAACTCGGTCGTATGGCCGCCGAAGGGGCGCTGATAGATCTTACCCTCTTCCGTGCGGGAAAAGGGCACGCCGTAATGTTCCAGTTCATAGACCGCCTTCGGCGCCTCGCGGGCGAGGTATTCCATCGCGTCCGTGTCACCGAGCCAGTCTGAGCCCTTGACGGTATCGTACATGTGCCACTGCCAGTGGTCCGGCCCCATGTTGCTGAGGCTGGCGGCGATGCCGCCCTGCGCCGCCACGGTATGGGAACGGGTCGGAAAGACCTTGGTCACGCAGGCCGTACGCAGCCCCTGCTCGGCCATGCCAAGCGTCGCGCGCAAACCAGCGCCTCCGGCACCGACGACGACCACATCGTATTCGTGCGTTTCGTATGGATAAGCGGTCATGTTCAGTCCCTCAGAGTGCCAGCCGGATCAGGGCGAAGAGCCCGATGGCGATAAGCGCATAGGAAAGGCAGATCGTACCGATGATCAGCGCCTTGCGGGCCAGCCCATGGGCATAGTCCTCGATCATCATCGTGGCGCCGTTCTTGAAATGCACCATGGCGACGATCAGCGTCAGTGCCGCCACGATGGCCGGGAAGGGCCGCGCGTAATAGGCGGTAACCTCTTCATATGACCCGCCAAGGATGCAGCCGAAGGTGAACAGGAAAAGCGGCATCAGGATTGCCAGCCCGACAGCCGAGACCTGCATGTGCCAATGATGTTCTGTCCCCGTCTTGGCGGAGCCGAGCCCGGTGGCGCGCTTGCGGTCGGTCAGAAAACGCATGGCTTGGCCCTTTCAGAGAATAACGATTGTGATCACGGTCAGGACGACCGATCCGATAATGCAGGCCCAGCCGAGTTTCTCGGCCGTGGGGATGTCGAGCCCCCGCCCGCTGTCGTAGTAGAGATGGCGCAATCCGGCGAGGAAGTGGTACCAGATCGCCCAGATCGAGCCGAGGAAGACGAGCTTGCCGAACCACGACCGCAGCACGGCGTCGGCGACGGCGAAATATTCAGCACTGGTTGCCGCCGCCAGCAGCCACCAGACGATCAGCAGTGCGGCGACGATCAGCGCATTGCCCGTGACGCGCGTCAGGATCGAGGTAAGCATCGGCACATGCCAGCGGTAAATCTGCAGATGCGGCGAAAGCGGGCGGTTGAGATCGGCCATGTTCGGTCCTTCATCTTGCGCCGGTCGCGGAATGACGGGCGCGGACTCCTGTCGCCCTTTCAATACCGAAATTCGCCGCCGTGTCACGCCGGGATTGGCGATTATCAGGCTTTCAGGCCGATGTTGGCGCTAAAAAACAACTTTGCGATCACAAAAATTTTTCTTGTGATCACATATCTCCGCCCCATGACCCGGCCGTCGCTTCTCCCGCCGCCTATTCGTCGAAACGGATCGGAACAACCCCGTCGACCGGCCCCAGCGATACCGGCCTTTCGGTTTCGCGCCGCAGCTTGCGCTGCATCCGTTCGGGGTATTCCTCATAGCTTTCGGCAGTCACGACAAAGGAGTTGGGGCCGAGGATCACGTTTTCGGCGAAATACTGGGGCAGTCCGTCATCGTCGCCGCGGATGACCAGCGCGTTGACGGTTATGGCGAGCGATTGCAGCAGGTCATGGATTGCAAGGGGCTCCACCCCCTCGTTCGACCGTCCGTCGCCGGATATGTCGATAACCCGGCGCCGGCAGGCTGGCGCATCGTCAAAAACCTGCGATGCGAATTCCAGCGCCTCGCCGATGGCCGTCGAGAACTCGATCCAGAGGCGCGGCGCAGCGATGATGTTTTCCGCCAGACTATCCAGATCCGCCGGTGTCGCGATCCTCGTCCAGGGGATCGTCAGATCCTGCCGTGACGCGCCGGTCCACTGCACCAGCGCCACGGCTGCCTCACCCTTGACCAGCACCTCCGACACGACCGGATCGCGCAGACCGGCGGCGAGCCCCTCCATCTGGATGCGGTATTCCGTTGCATCGACCGAACCCGATACGTCGACCGCAAGAAGCAGGGCAAGTTCGCAGGCCGAGGCGGGGGCCGAGGCGAGCATCGCCACACCTGCCAAGGACCGGACAAGACCTGAATGACATTTGGACATGGTGCGACGATAGCAGTCTATCCGGCAGCCGGTCCATGGCCTCGTAGGTAACAAGTCGATCAATTGTCGCGCCCCGGGGCCGTGCCGAAAACGCGGCCGCCTAGAGCGGCATCAGCGCCCAATAGTCGAGGTCGAGCAGTACCTCGGGCAGGTATTTCCCATCCTCGCCTTTCAACGCGAAGGGGACCGCGCCGTGCTTCACGGCGACAAGGCGCAGGCGGATGGCGCCGACGCCCGGCGCGGCGGTTTCAGCCTTGTCGAGCACCTCTGACCAAGCCCGCACCGTGTCGCCAGAAAAACAGGGATTGGCATGGGCGCCCGCGTTCAGCGCGACGATCATCTGCGCATTGGCCAGCCCGTTGAAGCTGAGCGCCCGGGCAAGCGAGATCACGTGCCCGCCATAGATCAGCCGCCGCCCGTCCTCGCGATTGGTGGCATCGAAATGGACCTTGGCGGTATTCTGCCAGAGGCGCGTCGCCAGCATGTGCTCGGCCTCTTCGATGGTCACACCGTCCACGTGGTCGATCTTCTCGCCCAGCGCGTAGTCGCCCCAGCGATGCGGCTCGCCTGCCAGTGCAAAATCATAACGGGTGAAGTCGATGCCTGCGGGGACGACCAGTTCACCGGCAGGCACCGCCGGCTTCAGGTCCGGTACCACCGTCCCCGGCGCGGGTACGCTCATGTCGCGCTTGCGCACCATCACCCAGCGGACATAGTCCATCACGGCCTCGCCCCGCTGGTTAAGGCCCCTTGTGCGGACCCAGACAACCCCGGATTTGCCGTTGGAATTTTCCTTCAGGCCGATCACTTCCGACACGGACCGCAAGGTATCCCCCGGCCAGACCGGCTGCAGCCACCGCCCCTCGGCATAACCGAGATTGGCTACGGCGTTCAGCGATATGTCGGGAACCGTCTTGCCGAACACCGTGTGAAAGGCGATCAGGTCATCCATCGGCGCGGCGGGCAGCCCGCAGATACGGGCGAACTCATCCGAGGAATAGAGCGCATGCCGTGCGGGATAGAGCGCGTGATAAAGCGCCCTTTCCCCCCCGGATAAGGTCCGCGGCACGGCATGGACGATCGTCTCGCCGAGCCTGTAGTCCTCAAAGAAGCGCCCCGGATTGGTCTTCATTTCCGTCCTCTCACTTCACCCGAACGGCGGATAGCCGAGCCAGGTATGCACATAGCCGATCACCGCGAAGATGACCGCCGCGACGACCACATAGATCAGGTCATTGCGTACCGGCCCCGGCGACGGCGGGGTCCAGACCGGCACCTGCCGGTTGATCAGGATCAGGTCGATCACCGCCCAGGCCAGAATGCCGCCGAAAAGCAGGACCGACGCCAGATCGCCATTCACCAACAGGTGGGCGATGGCCCAGATCTTCACCGCCGTCAGCATCGGATGGCGGATTTTGGTGCGAAGCAGGCCGGGCACGTAGCCGAGCTCAATCAGGAAAACCGCACCAAGCATCAGGAGGTTGTTGATATGGAGCAGGAATGCCGGCGGCGACCAGATATCGACCACGGGCGCCGCACGATAGCCCATCACCATCAGGACGATGGCCAGAAGCGACAGGACAGATATGACGAGCTTGCCCGGCATGTCGCCCATCGCGTTGCGCAGCCCCGGCGCGATGCGTTTCATCAGATGCGAGACATACCAGAGCGCGAGACCGGTGATCAGCAAGGACATGAAACCCTCCTCCGATTGCTGCCCGACACCTAGCCGCTATCCGGCCATCTCCGCAATGGCCGCCGCGCGGGCCAGCGTCTTGCGCGCTGTGGCCACATGCAGGTTCTCCACGATCCGGCCATCCACCACGGCCACACCCTTGCCTTCGGCAACGGCCGCCTCGAAGGCCTCGATCTGCCGGCGGGCAAGCGCGACTTCCGCTTCGCCGGGGGCAAATACGGCATTCGCAATCTCGATCTGGGCCGGATGGATCAGCGTCTTGCCGTCAAAGCCAAGGTCTCGGCCCTGTTCGCATTCGGCCCGCAGACCGTCATCATCCTTGAATGCATTATAGACGCCGTCGACAATGACTTGCCCATGCATCCGCGCGGCCAGCAGGCACAGCTGCAATCCGGTCATCATCGGCAGCCGGTCAGCCCGGAACCGCGCGCCGAGGTCCTTGGCAAGGTCGTTTGTCCCCATGACCATCCCGGCCAGCCGCGGATGGCCCGCAATCTCGGCCGCATTCAGCATCCCGGCGGGGCTTTCCATCATCGCCCAAAGCGGGGTTTGCGGGATATGCCGTGCCACCCGCTCGACATCGGCGGCCGATCCGACCTTTGGGATCAGGATCGCCTCCACCCCGAGGCCTGCGAATGCGGCCATGTCGTCGTGGCCCCATTCCGTGTCGGGCTCGTTGATCCGGACGATGCGGGCGCGCCGGCCATAATCGGCGCTTCGAAGCGTGTCAGAAAGAATCTGGCGCGCACGGGACTTTTCATCCGGCGCCACGGCATCCTCCAGATCGAAGATGATCGCGTCGGCGGCAAGGCCGCGCGCCTTTTCCAGCGCCCGTTCGTTTGCTCCGGGAATGTAAAGGACCGAACGGTAGGGTCGGGTCATATCCTCTTTGGCGGTGTTCATGCTGCTCTCCTCGCGGCAGATCGCGGGCAACAGACCAAAGTCTCGCCGCCTCGGCAAGTCCGGAAATGCCGCAGCGCAGAAAAAGTTGCCGCGCGGCGGGCGGCCCCCGCATTTACCAATTCTGCGGATATCCGGCGGAAGATTTGGTCAAGGCACCCCCAAAAGTTACCCGACGGGCCGGGCAAGACGAGAGGGCGCACCGATTATTCCCGCAACCCCGGCGGCGGCGGCCCGCCACCCAAGGAACAGGCCAGACAGATGAAGCAACAGATCTTTGCCCTTTCGCTCGGTTTCGCCGGGCTGATCCTCGCCACCCACCACGCCTTCGCGCAGACGCCCGCCCAATGCGGCCCACGCGACAGGGTGGTCGCGCATCTGACCGAAACCTATGGCGAAACCCGGCATGGCATCGGTCTGGCCGCCAATAACGTCGTGATGGAGGTCTTTGCCTCGGACGAGACGGGAAGCTGGACGATTACCGTCACCTCGGGCAACGGGCTGACCTGCCTCGTCGCCTCCGGCCAGAACTACGAAACCATGGCCGAGGAACTGCCCGCCGCCGGCAAAGGCGCCTGAACCCGCCGTCAGCCGGCAAGGAGTGCCGACCAAAGCAGCCGGGCCGAGATCGCCAGAAGCGCCCAGATGACGAGCTGGTAGAAAAGCTTCGTCGGCAGAACCCGTACCAGCCAGACCCCGGCAAATACCGCGAGCGAGGCCGGTATGGCCAGCACCGCCGCCACCTTCAGATTGGCGGCGGACAGCTGGCCGAGCGCCCAGTAGGGCACGAGCTTCACCGCATTTATGTAGGCAAACAGCACCGTCGTCGTGCCGGCATAGACCATCTTGTCGAGCCTCAGAGGCAGCACATAGACCTGATAGGGCGGCCCGCCCGAATGGCTGACGAAACTTGTCAGCCCGGCGACCGCCCCCCAGAAATACCCCGGCCACCGCTTCGGCGCGCGCGGCGGCCCCTCAGGCGCCCGGCGCAACAGGGCGTTCAGCGCGAAGGCGACGCCGATCGCCCCGATCAGGCCGGTAATCAGCCGTTCCGGCACCTGCGCCGATGTCGCCCAGCCAAGCGCGACGCCCAATGTCGCGGCGGGCGCGAGAATCACCAGAAGCCGTCGGTCAAAGGCACGGCGATAGGCATAAAGCCCGAACATGTCCGACACGACATAGACCGGCAGCAGAAGCCCGGCTGCCGTCACCGGTGGCAGGAAAAGCGCCAGAAGCGGCACCGACAACATGGCGACAACCGGCAGTCCGCCCTTCGACAGGCCGACGAAGACCGCCGCCAGAACGGCCACCGTCCAGAATGCCGCCCCTTCCATAATCCCGGCCCTGCCCCGCTATTCGATGCAAGGCTTAGCCGAGCCGCCGGCAAACCGGAAGGTTGCGACTATGCCGCACCGCAGCAGGCTTGCGCGACGCGCAGCAACGCAGTACCCAAGGCCGCAACTTCATCAGCACCCGGAGATATTCTCATGGCCAGACCCAAGATTGCCCTGATCGGCGCGGGACAAATCGGCGGCACGCTCGCCCATCTCGCCGCGATCAAGGAACTCGGCGACGTGGTTCTATTCGACATCGCCGAAGGCACGCCGCAGGGCAAGGCGCTCGATATCGCCCAGTCCGGCCCGATCGAGGGCTTCGACGCCGCGCTGAAGGGGGCCAACGATTACGCCGACATCGCGGGCGCCGATGTCTGCATCGTCACCGCCGGTGTGCCGCGCAAACCTGGGATGAGCCGCGATGACCTTCTCGGCATCAACCTCAAGGTCATGAAATCGGTCGGCGAAGGCATCAAGACCCATGCGCCCGACGCTTTCGTGATCTGCATCACCAACCCGCTCGACGCCATGGTCTGGGCGCTGCAGCAGTTTTCGGGCCTGCCCGCGAACAAGGTCGTCGGCATGGCCGGCGTTCTCGATTCCGGCCGCTTCCGCCATTTCCTCAGCACCGAATTCGGCGTCTCGATGCGTGACGTGTCGGCCTTCGTCCTCGGCGGTCATGGCGACACGATGGTGCCCCTGGTGCGTTATTCGACTGTCGGCGGCATTCCCCTGCCGGATCTGATCGAGATGGGCTGGACCACACAGGAAAAGATGGACGCCATCGTCCAGCGCACCCGCGATGGCGGGGCCGAGATTGTCGGGCTTCTGAAGACCGGTTCGGCCTTCTACGCACCGGCAGCCAGTGCCATCGAAATGGCCGAGGCCTATCTGAAGGATCAGAAGCGGCTTCTGCCCTGTGCGGCCTGGGTGGACGGCGCGCTTGGGTTGAAGGGCATGTATGTCGGCGTGCCGACCGTCATCGGTGCGGGCGGCGTTGAGCGTGTCGTCAACATCAACCTCAATAAGGACGAACAGGCGATGTTCGACAAATCCGTCGCCGCCGTGAAGGGCCTTGTGGAGGCCTGCAAGGGCATCGACCCCTCGCTCGCCTGATCACCCGGCAATGATTTTTGAGGGGGCGCTCACGGCGCCCCCTTTCTTGTTGGTCCGTGCGGCATCGCTCTTCGCCCCGAGTTCGTGCGCCGTCGCCCGAACCGTCCGGAGGGCAGCAGATGGCCGCCCCCGGAAGGCGCTGGCGCGCTGCTAGCCCCGGGGCCAGGTAACCCATCGGATTTCGAACACGGGTATCGGAGTCAGCCGGCTCCGAATCTTAACCACCTGGCCATCGAAAACTGAATGTGATCACACTTTTTCCGGCTGTGATCACAAAATGTCGAATTTCTCCCCTGCGGCAGGATTTCCTGCAATTATTGCTTCGCCGCCCCCCTTTCCTGTGCCATCACAGGCGAAACCGAACCGAACGGGGACCCGCGATGAACATCCACGAATACCAGGCCAAGGCCCTTCTGCGCAGCTATGGCGCGCCGGTGTCGGATGGCCGCGCGGTCCTCAGGGCCGAAGAGGCGAAAACGGCGGCGGGCGAACTCGACGGTCCGCTCTGGGTCGTGAAGGCGCAAATCCACGCCGGCGGCCGCGGCAAGGGCCGCTTCAAGGAACCGGAGGCCGGCGACAAGGGCGGCGTCCGCATCGCGCGTTCCGTCAGCGAGGCCGCCGAACACGCCCGCCAGATGCTCGGCCGGACGCTCGTGACCCATCAGACCGGCCCGGCCGGCAAGCAGGTCGGCCGCATCTATATCGAGGACGGATCCGACATCGCCCGCGAATTCTACCTCGCGCTGCTGGTCGACCGGCAGACGAGCCGCATCTCTTTTGTCTGCTCGACCGAAGGCGGCATGGACATCGAGGAAGTGGCCGCAAAGACGCCGGAAAAGATCCTCACCTTCTCCGTCGATCCCGCCTCGGGCCTCTCGGACTTCCACGGCCGCCGCGTTGCCTTCGCGCTTGGCCTCGAAGGGGGGCAGGTCAAGCAATGCGTGGGCCTGATCAGGACGCTCTACAAGCTCTTCGTCGAGAAGGACATGGAAATGCTGGAGATCAACCCCCTGATCCTCGGCACCGACGGCAACCTCAAATGCCTCGACGCCAAGATGGGCTTCGACGGCAACGCGATCTACCGCCACCCCGACATCGCCGCGCTCCGCGATGAAAGCGAGGAGGACCCGAAGGAACTCGCCGCATCGAAGTTTGACCTCAACTATATCGCTCTGGACGGCGAAATCGGCTGCATGGTCAACGGCGCAGGGTTGGCGATGGCCACGATGGACATCATCAAGCTCTTTGGCGCCGAACCGGCCAACTTCCTCGATGTCGGCGGCGGAGCGACCAAGGAGAAGGTGACAGAGGCCTTCAAGATCATCACCAGCGATCCGAACGTGAAGGGCATCCTTGTCAACATCTTCGGCGGTATCATGCGCTGCGACATCATCGCCGAAGGCATCGTCGCGGCGGTGAAAGAAGTGGGCCTGAAAGTGCCGCTGGTCGTGCGGCTGGAGGGCACCAATGTCGAGAAGGGCAAGGAGATCATCAACACCTCCGGCCTCGACGTCATCGCTGCGGACAACCTGAGCGACGCGGCCCAGAAGATCGTGAAGGCGGTGAAGGGGTAAGCCTCGTGATACGTATGAGAAGCCTCCTATCCTTAGCAGCCGCAGTGGTCGCCATGGCCGGTTGCGTCCCTGCGACGGAACAGGCCGTGCGCGCGCCAGCGGCCGCAGAGCACTGGCAGGTTACCGTACCCTATCCGCTTGACGCAGAACTTCGCCTGCTCCTTGGCACCTGCCTGACCAAGATCGAGCGCGGGGCCGCACCGGATTTGCGGGTGCATGGATATTCCAAACAGCCCGGCGGTTTTTACTTCAAGTCGGTTCAGCAGGAACCGAATCCGGCGACGGCGCAGGACGGGCTCATTGTGAACTCGACAATCACACTCAAGCAAAATTCTTGCAGGTTCGGTGTTGGCGCAATGGGTGGACAGGGTACCGAACTGCCTTTCATGCAAATGGTCGCCGCCCTTCTCGACACGCAGATGCGGCAGCGTGGTTTTCGCTTGCATGTCTATGAGCCGCGGCCGGGACAGAGGTTCGATATCTGGCTGAAGAATGAAACCGGCATTTCTATTGCCGTTACCGGCACACCCGGGCGCAAGATCGCGACGGTCGCAATCAACCCGGCACTCCCGAGCATTTTGGAGCAGATTCGGAATGGGGCTTGAAGCATGGCAAGGGCGGGTCAGGTGTTGGTCGAGCCATAGCTCCGACCGAAACGCTACGCATGATGAGACAGGCGAAATCAGACGAGCATACCCTTTGACTGAGCCCGAAAGCACAGACGACTGCCCGAGGCACGCCACACGAGACAGAAATAGCCCACGAAGAAGAAGCAAGAGTATGAAATCACTTAATATTAGATCGAGCGTCATAGCCCTCGCGGTCACAATCGCCTCGCTTCCGTCCTCGACGCTCGCCGCAGCGACCGAATTGAACCAGCGCATGCAGGGCCTGTTCATGTCGACGTGCTTTGAAGCGGCCAAAGCCGGCGACATGTCCATTGCGGCGCGGGCGGCAGAGCGCAAAGGCTACAAGCTCGTTGGCACGATCTATCCGACCGGAAGCAAACGAAAGGGCTATCGCGCCTATGCCAAAGCAAGGGGCCAGGAGGAGATTTGGATCGGCGCCACCAAGGCGACACTGCAAAGCTGCGGTGTGACCTTTGTCGACAACGGTGAAATCGCCAAGGACAGACCGCATTTTCTTCACACAATCAGCATGGCGACAAAGGGCAAACCCTGGGGCAAGGGCTTTGTGACGGTCCATTGGGTGAACCACAGCTTCAACGGCGTGAACTACGAATTCTCGGTTGTACCGGGGCAAGGCCGCACCGGCCTTTTCGCCAATTTCAAATAGGAACGGGTCTCGTGTTGCGCTTCCATCCAATCCCTGCGCGAATGCCTGGCCAATGGCCGGTCAGCCGTTGTGCCTCCGCCGGTTGTGGAAGGCGATTGCCCAGATGACCGCACCCCTCCCCCGTTCCTGTCCGGCCTGCGACGGCACCGCCGCGACGCGGATCGACCAGTATTCGCCGCCGGAATGGGATGTGGTGGCCTGCAATCGCTGCGGCTTCGTCTACCTGCAGAACCCGCCGGAATACGAGGCGCTCGAAGAGGATTACGCCTGGGAAAAGACCTATGTTGAAAAGACCCGAAAGGGCGGCTCGACGCCCTTTTCGCGTGCGAACCGGTGGCTGAGAACCCGGCTCGGGCTTCTCGGCGGCCGGCGCGAGACGCATCTTTACCCGGCCCTTTTCGGCGCGGGCCGCGTGCTCGACATCGGCTGCGGCAATGTCGTGCGGGCGCGCCCGCCGATCACGCCCTACGGGATCGAGCTGTCGCGGAAACTCCATGCCGAGGCCGACAGCGAAATGCGTGCGCGGGGCGGCTATTGCCTGCAGGAGGCCGGCGCCGAAGGCGTCTGGAAGTTCGACGCCGATTTCTTCGATGGCGCGATCCTGCATTCCTACCTGGAACATGAGGCCCAGCCGATGCGGGTGCTGCAGGGACTTCACCGGGCGCTGAAACCCGGCGGCAAGATCATCGCGCGGATGCCCAATTACGGCTCGCTGAACCGCCGGGCGATTGGCGCCAAATGGTGCGGGTTCCGCCACCCCGATCACGTCAACTATTTCACGCCCGCCTCGCTCGCTGCGATGGCGGACCGGGCGGGTTTTTCCACCCGCATCCTCAACCGCGCCAATATCTGGCTTGATGACAACATTCAGGCAGTCCTGACCAAACGCGCCGCCCCGACCGGAAGTGGAGGGATGGGCACATGAACCTTACCCCCGACAGTGACCGGCGGATGAAGGGCGCGTCAGGCCATGGCGATGCCCAGTCCACAACCGTCCAGGTTGCCGCAAAGGCCAAGGAATCGGCCAAACGGCGATATAATTCACCCGAAGACCGGTACCGGGCGCGCCCCATCGCGCCTCACGCAACCGCCTCGGCCCGACGGCCGGGGCCTCTGTCATGGAGAAGACCTATGCGGTACCGTATCAGTGCAATGTTCCTTGCAACAACACTCCTTGCGGCACCGAGTGTCGCAAACCCTGCCTTTGTGCAGACCTCCGTCGATTGCCTTCGCCTGATTGACCAGGACCTCGAAATCGAAGCCGTGTTTCCGGGTAGCGACATCCATCACGACGGCGGCATCGGCGAGTCCGAGGTTTTCGTCGACCGGATGGAGCTTCTGATCGACGCCACGATCAAGAGTTGCATCGTCCTTGACCCGACCAACACCAAGGACGAGGCCGAAAAGCTTCTGTCCGAGATGCTGGAAAAGGGCGGCGTTGCGAATGTCCATACGAAAGAGGGCTTTGCCGGCTCGACCGTGACACGCGGCAACTATGGCATCGGCGTCCTTTCCGTTTATGTCGATGTGGGCCTGGACGGCGGCGCCGCCTATCTTATGTCGATCGCCCCGGCGAACTGATCCAAGACCACCGGGGCTCTGGCCGAATGGCCGGGGCCTCGGAAACACGAACCGCAACGAACCAACGACACCTTCTGAAACCGGAGACCTTGATGCCCGCCACCCCGTTCACAGCCGCACCCGCGCCGAGGCGCATCCTGGCGGCCGTCCTGACGCTAGGCGTTCTTTGCGGTGCCACGACTGTCATGGCCGACACGACCGACATGGTCCGCGACGGCATCCGGGCATGTTTCGCGAACAAGGAAAAGGTGCGCGCCGCCAAGAAACCGCTTCAGGCGCTCGGCTGGCAATCGGAAGGCATTTTCGGCGACATGTGGTTCTTTCAGACCAAGGCCAAGGACGGCATCGCGACAATTGGTGCCGCGTCCTGGGGCAGCAATGCCTGCGGTTTCGGCGTCAAGAAGATGACGGCCGCGCAAAGCACGGCGCTAGCCGCAGGCATGGCGAAGGAGCTGATGGGCAAGTCGGCGGTCCGCCTGTCGGATGCCGATGCCAAGGACATGGACGCGGTGGCCGTGTGGGTTCTTGAACGGAAGACGACCGCGGACGCGATCGTGGTCGCCAAGGAAGTGAACTATCCCAACTACTACCGGGGGTCGATCATCTACGTGGTTTTTATCGAATGATGCAGGCCGGGGGGGCGCAAATAATGCAGGCCGGGGGGCAGCAGACGAAACGACCGGCGCGGGGGGCACTCGCCGCCGCGGCGCTGGCCTTTGCGTCGGCCTTCGCCGTCTTGCCCGCACGCGCGCAGTCCCCCGATCTGGAGGCTGCGAAACTCCTCCGGCTCGGCATCGAGACCTGCGCAATCAACTATGACGCGCCGCAGAAGATCTTCGCCGCCTTCACACAGGCCGGGTTCTTCTATTCGAAAGAGGATTTCGGCGGCGGGCCCGACGACGTCATCCACTGGTTCAACCGCCCCGACCGTCTGGTCGATTTCGCCTTTCTCCTCACTGAACACGGCGCCGAATGCCGGATCAGCACCCAGCATATGGCCGTGCCGATGGCGCTGAAGTTCACAGGCATCGCGCTCCGCAGCCTTTTTGGCGCGGAGGTCGCAGATGGCAGCCCGGAGGGCGACAACATCGTGCCCGGCCTGACCGAGGCCCTGTCGAACGAATGTTCGGGCTATAGTTTCATCGCCCCCGGTCGGGCGATCTGGGTCACGCTCGGTACCGCCGGTCAGGACCCCACATGCACCAATGACGGCACCTCGCAAATCCGGATGAGGATGTAGATGCCGACCCAAACCACTCACAGCGCCTGCCACCCGAATGGCCGCCGCCACAAAATCGAAAACCTCAGCAGGGACATGCATTCATGGCCGTTCTCGTCGACAAGAATACCAGGGTTATCTGCCAGGGCCTGACCGGCTCGCAGGGAACTTTTCACAGCGAACAGGCCATCGCCTATGGCACACAGATGGTCGGCGGCGTGACCCCGGGAAAGGGCGGTCAGGATCATATCGGCCTGCCGGTCTTCAACTCGGTGCATGAAGCGATGGCTAAGACCGGCGCCAATGCCTCGGTCATCTATGTGCCGCCGCCGTTCGCCGCCGATTCGATCCTTGAGGCTATCGACGCCGAGATGCCGCTCATCGTCTGCATCACCGAGGGCATTCCCGTTCTCGACATGATGAAGGTCAAGCGCGCGCTCGAAGGGTCGAAGTCGATCCTCGTCGGCCCGAACTGCCCCGGTGTGATCACGCCCGATCAGTGCAAGATCGGCATCATGCCCGGCCATATCCACAAGGCGGGTTCGGTCGGCGTCGTCTCCCGCTCTGGCACGCTGACCTATGAGGCGGTGAAACAGACGACCGATGTCGGCCTTGGCCAGTCCACCTGCGTCGGCATCGGCGGCGACCCGATCAAGGGGACGGAACATATCGACGTGCTCGAATGGTTCCTTGCCGATCCAGACACCCAATCCATCGTCATGATCGGTGAGATCGGCGGCAGCGCCGAGGAAGAGGCCGCGCAGTTCCTGAAGGACGAGGCCAGGCGCGGGCGCAAGAAGCCCGTTGCCGGTTTCATCGCGGGCCGCACCGCGCCGAAAGGCCGCCGCATGGGCCATGCGGGCGCCATCGTCGCGGGCGGCAAGGGCGATGCGGAATCGAAGATCGAGGCGATGAAATCGGCAGGCATCATCGTCGCCGACAGCCCCGCCGGACTTGGCGAGGCCGTGTTGAAGGCCATCGGATAATCGGTAAGGTAACGGGCAATGCCTCTTTTTCGTATCAAAGACCAGCTGCACTACTACGCCCATGTTCCGAAATGCGGCGGCACCTCGGTCGAGCATTATCTGAAGGCGCGTTTCGGTAGCCTCGCCTTTCTCAACACCCGCTATCTCGACCTGCCAGAGGCGCGGCGCTGGACACGGTCCTCGCCGCAGCACCTGCCGCTTGCCGACTTCCACCGCCTGGTCCCGGCGGAGTGGATCGCGTCCTCTTTCGCGGTGGTGCGCCATCCGGTGAAACGGCTGATCTCCGCCTTTCAATATCAGGTAGAGGTAGAGGGCACGGTGGCCGCGCTCTGGTCGGTCGATGAATGGTTCGAAGACTGGTTGAAACGGGCCGAGACCGAGCCCTTCCTCTATGACAACCACCTGCGCCCGCAATCCGACATCGTGCCGGAAAACGCCGCCATCTTCCGTCTGGAAGACGGCCTGACCCCGATCGTCGCCCATCTCGACGGGCTCGCCGGTGACACCGATGGCCCCCGGACGATCGCGCCCGAAAACGTCCGCAAGAAGGCGATGGCCCCCGATGCGGAACGCCTGACACCTTCGCCGGACACGCTCGCCCGCATTGCCGATTACTACGCGGCCGACTTCGCCCGCTTCGGCTATTCGCCAACCGACAGGCTGCCATCGCAAAAGGCCCCTGCGCCGCGTGGCTTCATCGGCCGGCTCGCCTCGAAATTCGTGGGGCGATGACCATGTGCGAACCCGCAATCACCAACCGCCAAGACCGCGCACGACGCCGCGACATGACCAACCCTGTGAACAGGAGCGGCCGGGCCTGACCCGCCGACAGCGACCATGACCGAACAAAGCCCCAACGACCAGTTCCACGCTTCCTCCTTCCTGCAAGGCGCGAATGCCGAATACATCGAACAGCTCTATGCCCGCTTTGCCAGCGATCCTGCGGCGGTCGATGCCACATGGGCGGCCTTCTTCCGCTCGCTCGGCGATGCGGAAAACGATGTGCGCAAGGAAGCGCAGGGTGCCTCCTGGGACCGGCCGGACTGGCCGCCGGTGCCGAATGATGACCTGACCGCCGCATTGACAGGCGAATGGCCGGCAGCGGCGGCCGAGGTGAAAGGCGCGGGCGACAAGATCAGGGCCAAGGCCGCAGAGGCGGGCATTGCCGTCAGCGACGATCAGATCAAACGCGCGGTGCTCGATTCGATCCGGGCGCTGATGATCATCCGCGCCTACCGTATCCGTGGCCATCTCGTCGCCGATCTCGACCCGCTCGGCATGCGGTCCGAGACGCCGCACCCGGAGCTTGACCCCCGGTCCTACGGATTTTCCGAGGCCGACATGGACCGCCCGATCTTCATCGACAAGGTGCTTGGCCTCGAACATGCCTCGATGCGCGAAATCCTCGATATCGTCCGGCGGACCTATTGCGGGACATTCGCGCTCCAGTACATGCACATCTCGAACCCCGAGGAGGCGGGCTGGCTGAAGGAACGGATCGAAGGTTTCGGCAAGGAAATCCAGTTCACCCGCGAGGGGCGCAAGGCGATCCTCAACAAGCTCGTCGAGGCCGAGGGTTTTGAGAAGTTCCTCCATGTGAAATACATGGGAACCAAGCGCTTCGGCCTTGACGGCGGTGAAGCGCTGATCCCGGCCATGGAACAGATCGTCAAGCGCGGCGGCAATCTCGGCGTCAAGGAGATCATCGTCGGCATGCCGCATCGCGGCCGCCTCTCGGTGCTGGCCAACGTGATGGCCAAACCCTACCGCGCGATCTTCAACGAATTTCAGGGCGGCAGCTTCAAGCCCGAGGATGTCGACGGTTCAGGCGACGTGAAATACCATCTCGGCGCCTCGTCAGACCGGGAGTTTGACGGCAATACCGTCCATCTCAGCCTGACGGCCAACCCCTCGCATCTGGAGGCCGTCAACCCGGTCGTCCTCGGCAAGGCCCGGGCGAAACAGGCGCAGCTCAGCGACACGACACGGACGCAGGTTCTGCCGATCCTTCTGCATGGTGATGCGGCCTTTGCCGGTCAGGGCGTCGTCGCCGAATGTTTCGGCCTGTCCGGCCTTGTCGGCCACCGCACGGGCGGCACGATCCATATCGTCGTCAACAACCAGATCGGCTTTACCACCGCGCCCCACTTCAGCCGCTCATCCCCTTACCCGACCGATATCGCGCTCATGGTCGAGGCGCCGATCTTCCACGTCAACGGCGACGACCCGGAGGCCGTCGTCCACGCCGCCAAGGTCGCGACCGAGTTTCGCCAGAAGTTCCACAAGGACGTGGTCATCGACATGTTCTGCTACCGCCGCTTCGGTCACAACGAAGGCGATGAGCCGATGTTCACCAACCCGGCGATGTACAAGACCATCAAGACCCACAAGACCACGCTCCAGCTTTATACCGAACGCCTCATCAAGGACGGCCTGATCCCCGAGGGCGAGATCGAGGATATGAAGGCCGCATTTCAGGCCTATCTCAACGAGGAATTCGAGGTCGGACGGAACTACAAGCCGAACAAGGCCGACTGGCTCGATGGCCGCTGGTCCCACATGGACCGCGAGGGCACCGAATATACCCCCGGCAAGACCGCCATCTCGAAGAAGCTTCTGGGCGAAATCGGCACCGCGCTCAGCCGCGTGCCCGACGGCTTCGACATCCACAAGACCGTCGCCCGCCAGCTTGATGCCAAGGCCCAGATGTTCAAGTCGGGCAAGGGCTTTGACTGGGCCACGGCCGAGGCGGTCGCCTTCGGTTCGCTCCTGACCGAGGGCTTCCCGGTGCGCCTTGCCGGGCAGGACTGCACCCGTGGCACCTTCTCCCAGCGCCATTCGGCCTTCGTCAACCAGACGACCGAGGAACGCCACTATCCCCTGAACCACATCAAGGCCGGTCAGTCGCGGTATGAGGTCATCGACTCGATGCTCTCCGAATATGCGGTCCTCGGGTTTGAGTACGGCTATTCGCTGGCCGAACCCAATGCGCTCGTGATGTGGGAAGCGCAGTTCGGCGACTTCGCCAATGGCGCCCAGATCATGTTCGACCAGTTCATCTCCTCGGGTGAATCGAAATGGCTCCGCATGTCGGGCCTTGTCTGCCTGCTGCCCCACGGATTCGAGGGGCAAGGGCCGGAACACTCCTCCGCCCGGCTCGAACGGTTCCTGCAGATGTGCGCGCAGGATAACTGGATCGTGGCCAATTGCTCCACGCCCGCGAACTACTTCCACATCCTCCGCCGCCAGCTGCACCGGACCTTCCGCAAGCCGCTGGTGCTGATGACGCCCAAGTCGCTCCTCCGCCATCCGATGTGCATTTCGGATGCCGATGATTTCACCACTGGATCGACCTTCCACCGCGTCCTCTGGGACGACGCCGAGAAGGGGCATTCAGAGTTGAAGCTGAAGGCGGATGACAAGATCCGTCGCGTCGTGATGTGTTCGGGCAAGGTCTACTACGACCTTCTCGCGGAACGCGACGCGCGCGGGCTCGACGACGTCTATCTCCTCAGGCTCGAACAGTTCTACCCGTTCCCGGCGCAGTCGGTGGTGAAGGAACTTGGCCGCTTCAAGAACGCCGATGTCGTCTGGTGCCAGGAAGAACCGAAAAACCAGGGCGCCTGGACCTTTGTCGAACCCAACATCGAGTGGGTGCTGACCCGGATCGGCGCCAAGGTCTCACGCCCGCGCTATGCCGGCCGCGCCGCCACAGCCTCGCCCGCAACCGGTCTTGCGAGCCGCCACAAATCAGAACAGGACGCGCTCGTGAACGATGCGCTGACGATTGAAGGGAAATGAACATGACCACCGAAGTCCCCGTCCCCTCGCTGGGTGAAAGCGTGACCGAAGCCACCGTGGCGACATGGTTCAAGAAGCCCGGCGACGCCGTCGCCGTGGACGAAATCCTGTGCGAGCTGGAAACCGACAAGGTCTCGCTCGACGTGCCCTCGCCGGTTGCGGGCGTGCTTGCCGAGATACTGGCGCCCGAAGGCGCGACCGTCGGCGCCAAGGGCACGCTTGCGACGATCACCGAGGGCGCGACGGCGGCAGCGAAACCGGCCGCGCCGAAGGCCGAACCGGCGCCGGCCGCCGCGTCCCCTGCCCCGGCAGCGAAGGCGAAGGATGTCGAAGACGCCCCTTCGGCGAAAAAGGCGATGGCCGAAGCCGGGCTTTCCGCCGATCAGGTCACGGGTTCCGGCCGCGATGGCCGCATCATGAAGGACGATGTTGCCAAGGCAGCCGCCGGCACCGCCGAAGCCGCGCCAGCCGTCGCCTCCGCAGCACCCGCGCCGGCCGCCCCGCCCCGCGCCCCGGTCCCGGCCGAGGATGCCGCCCGCGAGGAACGGGTGAAGATGACAAGGCTGAGGGCCACCATCGCCCGCCGCCTCAAGGACGCCCAGAACACCGCCGCGATGCTCACGACCTATAATGAGGTCGACATGTCCGCGGTCATGGACATCCGCAACACCTACAAGGCCGATTTCGAGAAGAAGCACGGCGTCAAGATGGGCTTCATGGCCTTCTTCGTGAAGGCCTGCTGCCACGCGCTGAAAGAGGTGCCCGAGGTCAATGCCGAAATCGACGGCGGCGACGTTGTCTACAAACACTTCGTCCATATGGGCGTGGCCGTCGGCACGCCATCCGGCCTTGTCGTGCCGGTCGTGCGCGACGCCGACCAGATGAGCTTTGCCGCGATCGAGAAGAAGATCGCCGAACTCGGTGTCCGCGCCCGCGACGGCAAGCTCTCGATGGCCGAGATGCAGGGCGGCAGCTTCACCATCTCGAACGGCGGCGTCTACGGCTCGCTCATGTCCTCGCCGATTCTCAACCCGCCGCAATCGGGCATCCTCGGCATGCACAAGATCCAGGACCGCCCCGTGGTGGTCGCAGGCCAGATCGTCATCCGCCCGATGATGTACCTGGCACTTTCCTACGACCACCGCATCGTCGACGGCAAAGGCGCGGTGACGTTCCTCGTGCGCGTGAAAGAGGCGCTGGAAGACCCGCGTCGGCTGCTGATGGATTTGTGAGACGTGTTCCAATCAACGATAGAGGCCTCGAAGAACTGGAGTAGCTTGCTGACGAGGGTCGGTTTTGGGACACTCGCGCTCATTGCCGGAGCTTGGCTGTTTCGCTTGCCGTCACCGCTCGACACCAGCTTGATGACCGCATCAGAGTTTACTCTTGGGTTTGTGGCACAGGCGGTGGTGTGGCTACTGGCCTCAATGCTACTGGGCGCAGTTGTTGTCATGCTCGGTGCTTTTGGCGGAGATCGTCAATTCAGTGATGTATCCCGCACCCGGCGAGCACATCGCGTAGGCCAGACCGGAAACACCCTTCTTGCGGAATTACTGCGTGACGCAAACTTGAAGTACGAAATTGCTGCAGGCTTCTTTGGACTCTTGATGTTTGCATCCGTATTGGGACTGGCTGAATGGATTACGCGCTCCAATGAAATAGCCCACGACAATGGCATCGATGCGATTCAACTTCCGTTTTGGAAATTGGCCGTATTTGGTGGTTTGGGTGGGCTATCCGCCTACTTGATAAGGCGATCGGCGACCTCAAGCATCGTCGCCATCGACCAAGTCCTAAGCGAAGTGCTCGCGATGAATGGCGATGAAACGTAAGCTGGGTTGCTCCGGACGCCAGCCCGGGTTCACCCACCCCTAAAAGGAACCACCATGTCCAGCGAACTGAACATCCTCGCACTTTACGGGCTCTACACCGCCCTCATCCTGATCCTGAAGGTGACGGGCGCGACGGGCCAGCTTGGCATGGGCTACCTCCTCTCCGCCCGCGACGAACAGCGCACCCTCACCGGCATCACCGCCCGCCTCGACCGCGCGCTGTCGAACTCAATCACCGCCATGGCGCTCTTCGCCCCCGCGATCCTGATCCTCGCCCTCAAGGACGGCTTCAGCCCCACAACCCTCACCGCCGCGCAGGCCTTCCTCATCGCCCGCGTCCTCTACGTGCCCGCCTACGGGATGGGCATCACCGGCGTCCGCACCCTCGTCTGGCTCATCGGCTTCGCCGCGACCGTGATCCTCTACATCATCGCCCTGATGGCCGCATGACTTCACCTGTTCGAAAATATCCTCGGGGGGGAGCCGCGGATTTAGTCCGGGGCGTCGGGGGGCAGACAGCCCCCCGCCTGACCGTCCGATGTAGCTACAGCTGTAGTTACGGAAAAACCACGGATGTCCTACGCCCTTGTGACGGGGCCACTACACCACATTTCTGAAGGAGAGACCCATGGCTGAGTTCGACGTGATCGTGATCGGGGCCGGCCCCGGCGGCTATGTCTGCGCCATCCGCTGCGCCCAGCTCGGGCTGAAGACCGCCGTCGTGGAGGGGCGCGAAACGCTTGGCGGCACTTGCCTCAACGTGGGCTGCATCCCGTCAAAGGCGCTGCTGCATGCCAGCCATTGCCTGCATGACGCCGAGCATAATTTCGAGAAGATGGGGCTCAAGGGCGCGGCGCCGAAAGTCGACTGGAAACAGATGCTTGCCTACAAGGACGAGGTCATCGGCCAGAACACCAAGGGCATCGAGTTTCTGTTCAAAAAGAACAAGATAACCTGGCTGAAAGGCTGGGGTTCCATTCCTGCGGCGGGCAAGGTCAAGGTCGGCGACGAGGTCCATGAGGCCAAGAACATCGTCATCGCCACGGGCTCCGAACCCTCGTCGCTGCCCGGCGTCACTGTCGACGAAAAGGTCGTCGTCACCTCCACCGGCGCTTTGGAGCTTGGCAAGATCCCGAAAGAGATGGTGGTGATCGGCGCAGGCGTGATCGGCCTCGAACTCGGCTCCGTCTATGCCCGTCTGGGGTCCAAAGTAACGGTCGTCGAATTCCTCGACGCCATCACCCCCGGCATGGACGGAGAGGTCCAGACGACCTTCCAGAGACTTCTGAAAAGACAAGGGCTTACCTTCATCATGGGCGCCGCCGTACAGGGCACGACGGTCAAGGGCGGCAAGGCCAAAGTCACCTACAAGCTGCGCAAGGACAACAGCGAGGCAACGCTCGACGCCGACTGCGTTCTGGTTGCCACGGGCCGCAAACCCTATACCGATGGCCTCGGGCTGGAAGCTTTGGGCGTCGAGATGGAAAAACGCGGGCAAGTGAAGACCGACGCCCACTGGCAGACCAATGTCAAAGGCCTCTACGCCATCGGCGACGCCATCGTGGGCCCGATGCTCGCCCACAAGGCCGAGGACGAGGGCATGGCGGTCGCAGAGGTCATCGCCGGCAAGCACGGCCACGTTAACTATTCCGCAATTCCCGGTGTGATATACACCACGCCCGAAGTGGCGAGCGTCGGCAGGACCGAGGAACAACTGAAGGAAGAGGGCCGCGCCTACAAGGTCGGCAAATTCGCCTTCATGGGCAATGGCCGCGCCAAGGCGGTGTTTCAGGGCGACGGCTTCGTGAAGCTGCTGGCGGACAAGGAAACCGACCGCATCCTTGGCGCCCATATCATCGGCCCGGCGGCGGGCGAGTTGATCCACGAAATCTGTGTCGGCATGGAATTCGGCGCGGCCGCCGAGGACATCGCCCTGACATGCCACGCCCATCCGACCTTCTCGGAGGCCGTCAGGGAAGCAGCTTTGGCTTGCGGCGACGGCCCGATCCATTCCTGAGCCTGAGCGAGACCTTTTGAGGAGCGATGGGAGTCATCCCGCGATGTGGCGCAAACCTTGCGTCACATCGGTGCGAACCGCCAATCGCAGCGCCGGTTCGTCGCCAGCCTTGAGCGCCGCGATGATCATGCGGTGATGCTGCGGCGGATCGGACCGGCGGAGCCGCGCATATAGTGCCCGCATCGTCGGACCAAGCTGCAGCCAGACGGTTTCGACCACTGCCAGCATCGCCGGCGCCTGGGCCCGCAGGTAAAGAGTCCGGTGAAACTCCAGATTGGTCCGGATATAGGCCACCGGGTCCTGCTTTACCGCCGCCTCGGCATTGGCCATGTTGATCGCCTGCAACCTCTCGATCAGCGCCATATGGGCCCGCGGCAATGCCCGGCTTGCCAGTTCCGTCTCGATCAGCGCGCGAAGGGCCGCCAGTTCCTCGATCCGGTCGTTGCTGAGTTCTGGCGTCGCAACGCGGCCGGAGGCCGACAGCATCAGCGCGCCTTCCGCGGCAAGCCGCCTCAGCGCCTCACGCGCCGGTGTCATCGAGACGCCGTAGGCCTGGGCCAGACCCCTCAGCGTCAGCGCCTGACCCGGCGCCAGTTCGCCATGCATGATCTGCTGGCGGAGCGACCGGTAGACCCGGTCATGCTCGGCGATGTTGCTGTCGGCGGGGCGGGGCGATCGTTGCATGGCAAAACGTGATCACAAAAACCGGCAGGCCGTCAACTGCACCCTATGGTGCTGCATCCGGTCTATGCACCGAAGTCCACCCGCTGCAGGGCCGATCCATGTCGCTTCAGCCATTGCCTGTGCTGGCGGTAGTCAGGCATCAGCCGCGCCACGGCCGCCCAGAACTGGGGAGAATGGTTCATCTCTACAAGATGCGCCACCTCATGGGCCGCGACATAGTCGAGCACCTCTGGCGGTGCCATGATCAGCCGCCATGAATACATGAGCCGGCCGTCATGGGTGCAGGAGCCCCAACGCGACCGCGTGTCACGCAGCGTGATCGCACGGACCTGCTGGCCGAGACGGGCTGCATATTGCTCGCTCGCGGCCTGCAGGCGCTGACGGGCAAGAAGTTTCAAAAAGGCCCTCACCCGCATGGCGGCACGATCGGGATCGCCGGGGATGAGAAGCATATCGCCCTCCAACCGGGGGGCGCGGACAGGCGCAGCGGTCAGTGTCACCATCCGCCCTTCAAGGGGCAGCGTGGCACCGATTGCCACGATCTCGCGCGCGGGTGCCTGCGCCAGAACGCGGCGAATCCAGCCCGCCTTCTCCGTCGCAAAGGCCAGTGCCTCAGCCTCCGCAGCGCGCGGCGGCATGGAGAGGGTAACGCGCCCGTCCCGCTGTGAAACACGCAGCGAAAAGCGCCGCGTCCGCGCCGAACGGCGCAGCGTGATCTCGACCGGCGGCTGGCCTGGCAGTGTCCTCAGCGTCATCCTGACCCCTTCATGATGGCCGAGAATAGCCGGGCCTGCGGCCGGGAAAAGCCCAAAGCGAACGGGCGCCGGCAATTCGGCCAAAAGCCTTTGACAGCCCCGCACACTTGTGGCAGTTGGCGTCGATCTTCGAATAGCCCGAGCACTGGAAGGAGTTTTCCATGCCCAAAGACGAATGGGGCGTCAAGCGCCTCTGCCCGAAATGCGCCAGCCGGTTCTATGACCTGAACCGCGACCCGATGACCTGCCCCGAATGCAGCCACAGCTTCACCGCCGAAAGCCTCGTCATCAACCGCGGCCGCTCGCTCGTTGCGGAAAAATCGGCCGCGAAAGAGCCGGTCGAGGCGGTTGATGATCTCGCCGATGATGTCGTGATCGAGGATGATGACGCCGTCGATGACGATCTCGACGACGATCTGCTCGAGGACGACGAGGATGATGATGTTTCGCTCGACGACATCGCCGATGTCGCAGGGTCGGACGACGATATCTGACAGGCGGCGTCCGCGCGCCCATTGACGGCAAGAACAGGAAACCGGGCCTGGCCAGACGCCGCGCCCGGTTTCGCCTTGCCCGGGAGGGGTGCACTGGCAACCCCGGGGCTCCCGACCGGCCGTCAAACCGCTGAGCCGCCCCATTTTTCGCTTGCGCTGCCGGGGTCCCTTGCCTATATCGCCCGTCACGCGGGCCCACGGGCCCGGACCTCCGGTGGGGCCATAGCTCAGTTGGGAGAGCGCTTGAATGGCATTCAAGAGGTCAGGGGTTCGACTCCCCTTGGCTCCACCAATTTCCTATAGCGAGAGCGACGACCCAGCCCCATTGGCGTGGTTCGCAACCCTGCATGCGCAAGGACCGATATTGCCGGCTTCACCCCCGCCCTGACAGGCCTGCCTCTGCGGCGATCTCGGCACGGGTTTTCCGTGCCCGTTCGGTGGCGGATTTCAGCTGGCCACAGGCGGCCATGATGTCCTCGCCCCGGGGGGTGCGGATGGGGCTTGCGTAGCCGGCCTTGTAGATGATGTCGGCGAAGGCCTCGATCCGTTGCCAGCTAGACCGCTCATAGGGCGCGCCGGGCCATTCATTGAACGGAATGAGGTTGATCTTGGCCGGGATGCCGGCGATCAGCCGGACGAGCCGGCGGGCGTCGTCGTCGCTGTCGTTGACATCCTTCAGCATCACGTATTCAAAGGTGATCCGCTCCGAGTTCGAAAGCCGCGGATAATCGCGAAGGGCGTTCAAAAGCGTTTCGATGTTCCAGCGCTTGTTGATCGGCACGAGCCTGTCGCGCACGGCATCCGTCGTGGCATGGAAACTGATGGCCAGAAGGCAGCCGATTTCCTCGGCCGCGCGGGCGATTTCCGGCACGACGCCAGAGGTCGACAGCGTGATCCGCCGCCGCGACAGCGCGATGCCTTCGCCGTCCATCACGATCCTCATCGCATCACGGACCGCGTCGAAGTTATAAAGCGGCTCGCCCATCCCCATCAGCACGACATTCGACAGAAGCCGGGGGCCATCCACGCCGGTGCCGGTGCCGGGTTTCGGCCATTCGCCCAGGTCGTCGCGTGCCATCATGACCTGGCCGACGATCTCGGCCGCGGTGAGGTTTCTGACGAGCTTCTGTGTACCGGTATGGCAGAAGGAACAGGTCAGCGTGCAGCCGACCTGCGAGGAAATGCAGAGTGTGCCGCGATCTTCCTCGGGGATGTAGACCACCTCCACCTCGTGCCCGCCGGCGATGCGGACAAGGTACTTGCGCGTCCCGTCCGCCGAAACCTGACGGCTGACGACATCGGGCAGCGCAATCACGAAATGCGCCGCCAAGAGGGCGCGGTAGTCCTTGGCGAGGTTCGTCATCAGGGCGAAGTCCCGAACCCCCCAATGATAGATCCACTGCCAGATCTGGCCGACCCGCATCTTGGCTTGCCGTTCCGGCGTTCCGGCCGCGATCAGCGCCTGACGCAGCCCGTCGCGTGTCAGGCCCACAAGGTTCGTCTTGCCGCCCGCCGCCACATCCTTGCGCGGTACGGTCAGGACATCGGGCGTCACGGGCGGAAGGGGCTGGTTTTCGGTCATCGGTCGGCTGTCCATGGTCCTGCGGCTGACCCATATAATCCGTCGCCGCGAAAAACGGAACAGGCCGGCCGACGCCTATTCAGGATTGGGTCAAAAAGAAAGCCCCGCCGTGGCGGGGCTATAGCACGATGGGCTTTGGCAGTCCGGAATGGGTGGGGGCTGATTGCCGCACCACCAGAGCCCAGCGTCTGTCGCTATAGTGTGAGCTTCCGTGACAATAACGACAGCGCCACGCCCGACTGGTGCCAAAATCAGGGTGTTTTGGTGGCGTCAATGGGGCGCCGCTTGATTTGCGCCGAAAGCAGGGTAACATCCGCCCCATGACGGTTCAGACGCCGACCCCGTTTCCTCATGTCCACCGACCGCAGGATCAGGTCGCCTTTGACCGCGCGGAACTCAGCCTCATCCTCGGGCTTTACGGTCATATGGTCGCCGCCGGCGAGTGGCGCGACTACGCGATGTCCTTCCTGCGCGACCGGGCAGTTTTTTCAATCTTCCGGCGTGCGGCGGAAACACCGATCTACCGTATCGAAAAGACGCCCAGATTACGGGGGCGGCAGGGTATGTACGCGGTCATCGGCATGGACGGGCAGGTGCTGAAACGCGGCCAAGACCTTGGTGTCGTGCTCAGGGTCCTGCAGCGCAAGTTGATCCGCGCCGTCGACTGACGCCCACGCGGGCGTTCACAGACGCCGGACCGACCGCAATGGCCCTTCGCCCTGGCCGTCGATCCGTGCGATCGCGGCGGTGATATCTTCATATCCGACGGCCATGTGAAACCCGTTGGCGTGGATGATCCGGTCCGGCCCGACAGCCATGGCGACATGTCCCTTCCAGAAGAGCAGATCGCCGCGCCTGATTGCGGCGCCTTCAGGCAGGGACGAACCCAGCGCGGCCTCCTGCAGATCACTGTCGCCCGGGCAGGGGATGGCGCAGGCCAGAAGCGCGGCCTGAACGAGTCCGGAACAGTCGATGCCGGATCTCGAATTTCCGCCCCAAAGGTAAGGCGTCCCAAGAAAGCTCTCCGCCACCGCCGCGGGATCGGAAAGCGGCGCGCCGATCTGTCGCAGATGTGGTTTCGGCACGAAAAGCCCATCTTTCGTCTGCAGAAACCGGGGGCCGTCGCCGGCGATTTCGAGCCTCGCGCCGAAGCTCAGCGCCGCAACCTCGGGCGTCTTTAGGTTCGGCGCTCGGTAAATATGCGTTGCCGGGGCCGCAACCCAATGGGTGGCGCTGCAA
This sequence comes from Paracoccaceae bacterium, assembly GCA_041397105.1. Lineage (GTDB taxonomy): Bacteria > Pseudomonadota > Alphaproteobacteria > Rhodobacterales > Rhodobacteraceae > Albidovulum. The sequence goes on along the minus strand of JAWKXJ010000003.1, from coordinate 405,172 downwards.
TCTTCGCCCAGTGCCGATTCCGGAAGATAGCCGCAATAGCCGTCCTTCTCCGCACGGATGAAGGCGTAACCCTCGTGCCGGTCGAGCACGAGCACCCTTTCGCCCATCAGAACCTGACGATCCCGCGCACCGGCCGGTGCCGCGAGAAGATCGGCCAAAGGCACGGCAACGGCTGCCCATTCGCCGTCGACAAAGCGGGGCGCATTGACCTCACCTTTCAGCGACAGATGCGCGACCCTGTCGTTTGCTGGGGTGATCCGCCGATCCATCAAATGCCGAGTATTGTTGGCAGGACGGTCAGTATGGCGCGGGCACCCTGCCCCACGCCACCCTTCGGCCGGCCCGGCGCCGCGATGGGCTGCCAGCAGTAGATATCGAAATGCGCGTAGCGTCGTACCCGCGTCACGAAACGCCGCAGGAAAAGCGCCGCGGTGATCGACCCGGCCATACCACCCGATGGGGAATTGTCGAGATCGGCGATTCCGGGTTCGATCATGGTTTCATAGGCATCCCAGAACGGCATTCGCCAACACGGATCAGCCACTTCCATGCCAGCCTTGACGATACTTTCGGCGACGGCGTCGTCGTCGCAGTAGAACGGCGGAATATCGGGGCCGAGCGCCACTCGCGCCGCGCCGGTCAATGTCGCCATCGACACGATCATGTCGGGGTTTTCCTCATCGGCAAGCGCCAGCGCATCGGCCAGAACAAGCCGACCCTCGGCATCGGTATTGTTGACCTCGACCGTCAGCCCCTTGCGACTGGTAAGGATATCCTGCGGACGGTAGGCGTTGCCTGCGACGCAGTTTTCCACAGCCGGTACCAGGACCCGCAAGCGCAGTTTCAAGCCAAGACCCATGATCATATGCGCAAGGCCCATGACAGTAGCGGCGCCACCCATGTCTTTCTTCATCAGACCCATGGAGCTGCCCGGCTTAAGGTTGAGCCCGCCGGTATCGAAGCAGACCCCTTTTCCCACCAGTGTCAGGCTCGGCCCTTCGGTGCCCCAGCGCATGTCGAGTAGCCTAGGAGCACGGTTCGAAGCCCGCCCGACCGCGTGGATCAAAGGCAGATTGCTGTCGAGCAGTGCGTCGCCCGAGATCGAGGTGACACTGGCGTTGAAGGTCCGCGCAAGGTCGCGAAACGCGGCCTCCAGCTCATCGGGGCCCATATCGGAGGCGGGCGTATTGATGAGATCGCGGGTCATCGCCTCGGCCCGCGCTATCACGGAGATGCGGGCCGCATCGACATGCACGGGCGGCTTCAGGCTTGCCTTCGGTCCCTCGCCCGCCTTGTAGCGGGAGAACCTGTAGCCCGCCAGAAGCCAGGCCAGACAGGCCTCGTCGGCCTCGCGCGGATCAAGCGGAGTTTCGATATGCCAGGCGCCTTCGGGCAACTTTGCCACCGCTTCCGCCAGATGAAAGCGGCTTCGCTTGCGCTTCGCCGAGCCGCCATAGCCGATGGCGGCGCCTGTCGGTTCGCCATCGGGACCGGGCAGCACGACGCATTGTTTCAACGCCCCGGTAAATCCGGCTGCCTCCAGCCAGCGGCGATGACTGTCACTTTGATGGGCAAGAAACTCGGCCAACCCCTCTTCCTCAACCAGGAAAAGCGGCCGCGACCGAACATCTTGGTCGGCAAAATCACTAATCATAGTAAACCTGTCGGATGCGTTCCCGGAGTGACAGTATCCTCGTTGCCGCAAGTAGCAAGCGTTAGACGGTGATGTCCTGCAAGTCCCACACGGTCATGAGCGACCGGTCGCCAATCCGCAACAGTCGGGCAATCGTCGCCGACAACGCCGTTCCGTCGCCTGCACGACCAGATCGGGCCACATCGCCGGCCACGCGCGCAAGGCTGCTCATGCCGATATCATCGGCAATTTCTGCCAGGCAAGACGCTGTTGCGATGATCGCCGCAGTATTGCTCACCTGTGCAAGGCGTTGCACATCCAGGAGGCGCGCCGAGATATCCTCAATCGACCTGAGAACAACCAGTTCCGCCCCGGCCTCGCCCAGTTCGGCACAAAGTGCGGCTAGGCGGTCAGGATTGATCCGAACCCGCTCGCTATGCTCCAGGACTGCCGGTTTCGACATGCTGCCCCTCCTTCCCGGCACTGTCCGCCGCGCTCAGGAAAGGCGTGTCAAAAAGGGTTCAAGGAAATGTTGAGAGGGCTGTCGATAGTCATTCAAATTGGATAGACAGTAACGCGAGGCGCCACTTTCAACGCTGGACGGAAGACCGATGGAACACGCAAAACCACTGCCGAGCTACCTTGTGCAGCGCTATCACGGCTGGAAAGCCACCACCTGGACCGAGAACAGGGTCTGGTACCGCCGACTTGCCGAGGATGGTCAGCGACCGCGCGCGATGGTGATTTCCTGCTGCGACAGCCGGGTCCATGTGACCTCCATCTTCGGCGCCGATCAGGGCGAGTTCTTCATTCACCGCAATATCGCCAATCTGGTGCCGACCTACGTGCCGGACGGCGAACACCACGGCACCTCGGCCGCAGTCGAATTTGCGGTCACGGCGCTGAAGGTGGCCCATCTTATCGTTGTCGGGCATTCCAGTTGCGGCGGCGTCAAAGGCTGCCATGACATGTGTTCGGGCCATGCCCCGCAGTTGGAAGAAAAGACGAGCTTCGTCGGCCGCTGGATGGATATCCTCCGCCCCGGCTTCGAACGGGTCCGCGACCTGCCAGAGGGCGAACAATTGCGCGCGCTGGAAAAGGAAGCCGTGCTGGTCAGCCTCGAAAACCTGATGACCTTTCCATTCGTGCGAGAGGCCGTGGAAGCCGACAATCTGACCTTGCACGGGCTTTGGACCGATATCGGCGAAGGCGGGCTGGAACATTACGACCCCGAGGTCGGCCGTTTCCTGCCACTCTGACGGGTCCGCCGACGCAACTTCGCACCGGTCGCTTCATTGTGATGATCGGGCTTCCCGGCTCCGTGTTAGCTTTGGCTAAACCGTACGGAGGAACCGACATGACATGTCCGCGACCCCGGCATCTGGCAGCACTTGTGCTTGCCGTTGCCCTGACCGCAGTACCAGCTTCTTTCGCCCTGGCCGCCGGCGGCGGGGGTAGCGACAGCGCCACGAACACCGCCCTGCCAACCTACGCCAGTGCCGAGGCGGATGTGAATGCCGGGCGCTACCAGCAGGCGATCAAATCGCTCAAGTCGCTGGTCAAGGCGGATCCGGCCAATGCCGACGCCTGGAACCTCCTGGGCTACTCCAGCCGCAAGCTGAAGAAGTATGACGCGGCGGCCCAATACTACCAGACCGCACTAAAGCTTGATCCGAAACATCTCGGGGCGCTCGAATATCAGGGCGAACTGTTTGTCGAAACCGGCGCATTCGATCAGGCGAAAGCCAATCTCGGGCGCTTGAAGAAGCTTTGTGGCAATTGCGAGCAATATGCCGACCTGAAGGCGGTCTTGACCGCAGCCGGACAAAGCTGAAGCCACATTTTCACTGGGCCAGCCGCTGCAAGCAATAGAGGCCAGAGATCACGGGCGCTCAAGACCGGGCGCCCGTGGATATGCCAAATCGCTCAGCCCTTCTTCAGGCAGCGGTTGCCCAGCGTCTCGGCAATCTGCACGGCGTTCAGGGCGGCGCCCTTGCGCAGGTTGTCGGACACGCACCAGAGGTTCAGGCCATTTTCGATGGTTGAATCCTGGCGGATGCGGCTGACATAGGTGGCGTAGTCGCCCACGCATTCGATCGGGGTGATGTAGCCGCCCGGTTCGCGCTTGTCGACGACCATGACGCCCGGCGCCTCGCGCAGGATGTCGCGTGCTTCGTCCTCGTCGAGGAAATCGTCGAACTCGATGTTCACCGCCTCGGAATGGCCGACGAAAACCGGGACGCGGACGCAGGTTGCCGTGACCTTGATCGCCTTGTCGAGAATCTTCTTCGTCTCGGCGACCATCTTCCACTCTTCCTTGGTCTCGCCCGAGTCGAGGAAGACGTCGATATGCGGGATCACGTTGAAGGCGATCTGCTTGGAGAACTTCTTCGGCGGCACCTCATCCGTCGGGTTGTAGATCGACTTGGTCTGATCCCAAAGTTCGTCGATGCCTGCCTTGCCCGCGCCCGAGACCGACTGGTAGGTCGAGACGACGACGCGCTTGATCTTCGCGCGGTCATGCAAGGGCTTCAGCGCGACGACCATCTGCGCGGTCGAGCAGTTGGGGTTCGCGATGATGTTCTTGTTCTTGTACTGCTCCACCGCCTCGGGGTTCACCTCCGGCACGACGAGCGGGATTTCCGGGTCGTAGCGGTAGAGCGAGGAGTTGTCGATCACGACGCAGCCGGCGGCGGCGGCCTTCGGGGCGTAGATTTTCGTCGCGTCAGAGCCGATTGCGAATAGCGCGATGTCCCAGCCGGTGAAATCGAAGGTGTCGAGGTCCTTGGTCTTCAGGGTCTTGTCGCCAAACGAAACTTCGGTGCCAAGCGACTTGCGGCTGGCAAGCGCGGCGATCTCGTCGACGGGGAATTCCCGCTCGGCGAGGATGTTCAGCATTTCGCGGCCCACATTCCCCGTGGCGCCGGCGACAACGACCTTGTAGCCCATCTCGGGGTCTCCTCATGTTAAGGACGAGGCCCCTTATCCGATTGCCGGGAACAGGGAAAGAGGTTTGAATTGCTGCGGCGCAGAAAATTTCCTGCTGTCGCTCGCCGATCAGATTCCGCGTAACTGCAACCGGGGGTCACGATCCGCGAGCGCCATGACAAAATTCCTTTCGGCGGCGAAGTCATGGGGAACCTGATCGGCACGGCGAGAACCGGTCAGGGACAGGGAAGCGAAGAAGTCGAACCCGTGGAGCGCCAGCCCCGCAATCTCCGCGCGCATGAGGAGGTCGATCATCATCAGTCCGGTCGTCGGTGGCGCGCCAAGCCGGTCGCCAAGCGCCCGCCAGTCGGCCAGCGGGTGCAGGTAAAAGCCGGGCCGCCGCGCCGCGGCCCATGACAGCCGCTTGCGTTTGTGCGACATCCAGAGCAGCCGTGACGGGTTCAGCCGGGCAAGGTCGGCGGCCGGGATCGTCGTGGCGAGCGCCAGCCAGTCGCAGCGCGTGCCATGGCTACGCGCGGCAGGCATGGGCGCGCGATTGATGCGGATGACCAGATCGGCAGTGTCGATCATCACGCCTTCGTCCCGCTCCGCCAGCGACCTTGCGTTGCCGACCAGCGCCAGACGTTTGCCCGCAAGTCCTGACAGCAGCGCATGCTGCGTATCTGAAACCGTGGCAAGCGCAGCCTCGTCGCGGAGCAGTCGGGCGAGGTGGAAGCGGAGCCGGTTCATCCCGCATCACCAGCCAGCAACCGGCGATAGATGGCCACGAGCGCGGCGGCCTCATCCTCGATCCGGAAGTGGGACCGGACGCGGGCGAGCGCGGCCTCGCTTCCAGCCGCACGGCGGGCCCGGTCGTCGAGCCAGGGGGTCATGGCACCCCGCATTGCGTCCACATCGCCGGGCGGTACCAGATTGCCTGTCGCCTCGGTCACGATCTCTTCAAAGGCGCCGACACGGGTCGCCACGACCGGAACACCACAGGCCATCGCCTCAATCGGGGTCAGGCCGAACCCCTCCCATCGCTGCGGCGCAACGTACAGATCAAGGACACGGTACCAATCGGCGACCTCATCGACCGGCACCTCCGGCAGAAATAGCATCCGTTCTGCGAGACCCAGCGCAGCCGCGCGGTCCTTCAGGTCACGCAGAAATCCCTCATGCCCTTCCGTCGCACGCCCCATCACGATTGCGGTCGCATGCGGTCGGTCGGCAAGAAGCGCCAGTGCGGCCTCCACGAAAACATCGGTACCCTTCTGCGCGCGGATACGCCCGTAGCAACCAAAGATGACATGATCCGGCGGCAGGCCGAGCCGCTGCCGCAAGGCGGTGCGATCTCTTGCAGGGGAAAATCCCGCGGTGTCGATGCCGTGCAGAATCACGTCGGCCGGGTGGTCGAGATAGGCCGCAGTCTTGCGCGATGTGGCGACGACCCCATCCATCCGGGCGATCAGCCATTTGGTATAGGCGGAGTGGCGGCGCTGTGAAGCCGAGGTGAAGAGAAGTTTGATCCAACGGCGGAAGATATGCCTGAGAAGCAGGCCAAGCAGCATTTCGGTATTGCGCCGGGCGTGCCAGACACGCAGCCTGTCACGTGGCAGGACGAAGCAGCGCCAGATCGGAATGTGCGGTACGCTGGCTGGCAATCCCGGTCCCGTCGCCACGATGCCGATCATCGCGGACTGCACCGGCACCAGACGGGCGATCGTCGCCGTCACCCCGGACAGGCGGCGTTTGAGATTGGGGGCGATGACCTCGATCGCGGTCAGGTCAGGGGTCATGGCGGCTCCTTCCGGCAGGCCCGGTCTAGTCGATGGCTGCCCACATGAAAATAGCCTTGGCTCAGTCGGTCCGGTCCTGACTGAAGAGATAAAGGACAAGACCCGCGAGAAGCGCGGCGAGGAAGAAGCCGAATATCGCGACATAGGCAGTTTCAGGCCTCTCCGCGCCTGCCGCGACCGCGCCGTGCAACCGACCCGACAGGAACTGCAAAAGGCCCGCGCCGCCGATGCCAAACATGTTGAGGAAGGTCACGCCGCGCCCGACGAGATGGGCAGGAAAGAAGGCCCGACCATGGGCCATGATTGCTGGGAAGGACGACCCGAAAAAGCCTAGGGCCGCCAGCAGCACAGTCGCCGCAACAACGCCGCTGTCGGGGAAAATCGCGAGCAGCGCAAGCGACAGCGCGGCTAGAAGATTGCCGCCGAAGACCGTCCATTTCCGCGTGCCGAAAATCCGGTCGAGCGGGCCGTAGGCGAAATTGCCCGCGACCATCATCAGTCCCATGACAAGGGTCGCGCGGCCGATGCCCGCCGCATCCGCCCCGAAGACATCGGCGAGGTAGGGGCCAGCCCAAAGGCCACGAACCGCCGCCATCGGCGCATAGGCAACCGTCATCAGGGGCAAGATCGCCCACAGCCCCGGAATGCGGAATAGATCGCCCAATGTGCCGCGCGCGCCCGGCGCGATTTCCGCACGGGGCGGGTCGCGCAGAAAAACCGCGATGGCCAGCGCCGCGGCAAGCGTGACCAGCGCCAGCGCGATGAGTGTCGGCCGCCAGCCAATCGCTGTTGCGAGCGCGGCGAGAGGTGCCGAGCCCGCGAGATTACCGATGGAACCGATGCCGATAACCGCACCCGCCAGCGTGCCGAAGACAGCCGGGCGATAGAGGCGGGCAAAGATATAGTAGGAGGCCATCAGAACCGGCGCGCAACCGATGCCGATCAACGCCATCGCGACATGGATCATGTCCGGCCCGGTTGCCGCGGCAAAGGTGAAGGCGCCCCCCGCCCCGCCCGCCGCCAGAAGGATCGAGGTTGTCCAGCGCGGGCCGAACCGGTCGAGCGCAATGCCGACGGGCAATTGCATCATCGCGAAGGTCAGGAACAACAGCCCCGAGGACAGCGCCAGATCACCCGCTGTCGCGCCGATTTCGGCCGAAAGGACCGGTGTCAGAACGGCAAGAAAGGTGCGGTAGAACTGGCTGAGCACATAGCCTGCCACAAGAAAGAACAAGCCTGCCCGCATTCCGTCCCCACCTTCGTTGCGGCGGAGAGTGCTATCAAAGCGCGGCAGTGACAAGGCCGCTTCATGCAACCCTCAGGTTGGTCCAATCAAGAAGGATCGGGCGCGGCCATCCCGGGCGACGTGGTCATCGCGATCCGATCCGCACCGGCCGTCGCCGCGCGTCGTTTTCGCCGCTAATTCAGCGGGATAAACAATCCCGGACACTGGCATCATTTTTGCCGAAAGCCGCAAAGATGCCGCAATCGCACCGCAACTCGGCCCGATTGCGGGGTGAAAAAGAGCATGTAGCTGCTTAAGGCTTCCCTCGGCGCCGCGTTTAACAGCCCCCACCCATTGCGCGGCGCCGAGGTCTTTCTTTCCCCGAAATTGCGGCCTAAGACATCCACAGCTTTCGTGGAGGATGCGATGCGCGATTTTCACCTGCCCGGTCGGTCTCAGGTTCTGGCCGCAAACGGTATGTGCGCCACGTCGCATCCTATCGCGGCGAAGGTCGCTATCGACATGCTTCAGGCTGGTGGCAACGCGGCGGATGCGGCGATTGCCGCGGCGCTCGTCCTTGGCATCGCGGAACCGCAGATGTGCGGGATCGGCGGCGATTGCTTCGTGCTTATCAAGCCGGCCGGGGAAGAGCGGATTGTGGCGCTGAATGGTTCGGGCCACGCCCCGGCCGGGATGGATGGGGCGAGGCTGCGGGCACGGGGCTTGACCTCGGTTCCAACCGAAAGCGCCCATGCCGTCACCATCCCGGGCGCGATAGATGCCTTCTGCCGCCTGTCGGCCGACTGGGGCCGACGCGAACTGGCCGAAACACTGGCCCCGGCTATCCGTTATGCCGAAGAAGGTATCCCGGTCGCCCCACGCGTCTCCTACGACTGGGCCCGCAATGTCGGACGGCTTTCGGGCGAGGCGCGGCGATTTTTCGCGGCGGTTGGCGCGGCACCGGCGGAAGGCGCCATCTTTCGCGCGCCCGGTCAGGCAGAGGTGTTGCGCCGCATCGCCCGGACGGGGCGGGCCGGGTTCTACGAAGGCGAGGTTGCGGCCGACATGGCTGCCTCGCTGAAGGCCCTCGGAGGCAGCCACACAGAGGCCGATTTCGCTGCCACCGCCTGTCGCTACGATGCGCCGATTTCCGGCCCGGCGCAGGGCTACGAACTTGTCGAGCACCCGCCGAACGGTCAGGGCGCGACGGCCCTTCTGCTTCTGAACATCCTTTCCCACTTCGATCTCGCAGCGCTCGACCCGCGGGGTGCGGCGCGTGTGCATCTGGAGGCTGAAGCCGCCAAACTGGCCTATGACGCGCGCGACCGATTCATTGCCGACCCCGACCATACCAAGCGCCTGGCGCATATGCTGGCACCGGAAACGGCCGCCCGACTTGCCGCCCTGATCGACCCGACCCGCGCCATGGAGGTGCCTCTGAGGCCGGTGGAGGCGATCCATCGCGACACCGTCTATCTGACGGTGGTCGACCGTGACCGGATGGCGGTTTCGCTCATCTATTCGATCTATTTCAGCTTCGGTGCTGGACTTGCCTCGTCGAAATTCGGTGTCCTTTTCCACAATCGCGGTGCCGGTTTCACCCTGACCGAGGGCCATCCGAACGAGGCCGGCCCGGGCAAGCGTCCGATGCACACGATCATTCCGGCGATGCTGCGAAAGGCGGGGCGCGTCGTCATGCCCTTTGGTGTCATGGGCGGTGACTACCAGCCGTCGGGCCATGCCGCCTTCGTTACCAATCTTGCGACCTACGGCATGGACCCGCAAAGCGCCATCGACGCCCCGCGCTCTTTCTGGGATGCGGGCGAGATGCAGATCGAACGTGGGTTCGGGCCGGAGGTCGCGGCGGAACTTGCGGCCAAGGGCCACAATGTCGTCCTTCGGGAAAGCCCGCTTGGCGGTGCTCAGGCCATAGAGATTGACGCCGAAAGGGGCGTGCTATGTGGCGCGTCCGACCCGCGCAAGGATGGCTGCGCGCTGGGCTACTGACCGGTCAAGCGAAGATCACCTGTCACGTCCCGGCCCTTGCCGCGCGCGTGTAGCGGCTCAGTTCAATTGGAAATGCAACGGGTAACGGCCGTCCTCGAAATCGCCGAAGAGATCGTGCAGATCGGGGTGGTCAACCGGCTCGCCGGAATAATCGGCGATGAGGTTCTGTTCGGACACATAGGCGACATAGTAGCTGTCGTCGTTTTCCGCCAGCAGATGATAAAAGGGCTGTTCCTTCCGGGGGCGGCTGTCTTCGGGAATGGCCGCGTACCATTCCTCGGTATTGGAAAACATGGCATCCACGTCGAAGACGACACCACGGAAGGGATGCTTGCGATGCCGCACCACCTGTCCGAGGTAATATTTCGCGCGCGTCTTCAGCATGATGTCCCAAGCCCTGGCTATTTTGTAGTCCGTCCACCCCCTTGCTGTCTATCGCGCATGCGGGGAGCGACGGAAACAGTCTGTGAACCTCAGCCCTACAGTATTGGCGACTGTTGCAGGACCGCAGCGTTCCACCGGCGCCACGGGGGCGGCTGCGCCGATCTGCCCGAGCTTTCGTGATTTCCCCTGCCGGAAAAATTGCGTAAACTAAAAGAAAAAGACCACGATGTGAGGCAGTATGCGCAGAATTCTTCGCCTTGGCGTCCTGATGTTGCTCGTCTCCTGCGGGGGTGGGCATAACACCGCGCCGCGCGATCTCGACAATGCCTGTTCGATCCTAGACCAGCGACCGACCTACCTGCGCGCGATGCAGCGGGCCGAACGCAAGTGGGGTGTGCCGGTTCACGTGCAGATGGCGACGATCTATCAGGAAAGCAAATTTATCGCCAACGCGCGCACACCGCATCAGTTCGCGCTCGGCGTCATTCCGATGGGGCGGCAAAGCTCGGCCTATGGTTACAGCCAGGCGATCGACGGAACCTGGGACGACTATAAGACGGCGACGCGTAGCTACGGCGCGCGGCGCAACCGGATCGAGGATGCGACCGATTTCATGGGCTGGTACATGGACCAGTCCGAACAGAAGCTCGGCCTGTCAAAATGGGACGCGCGCAACCACTACCTCGCCTATCACGAAGGCCAGCGGGGGTTCGCCCGGGGCAGCTACAAGCAGAAGGCCTGGCTGATGCGGATCGCCGACGAAATCAGCGCGCGCGCCGACATGTATCAGCTCCAGCTGATTTCCTGCGGCAAGGTGTGAGCCTCAGTCGGGCCTAACGCCTTGACGTTACTGCCGTCTTTTTGACTGACGGCCGATTTCGGCATGGATCGAGAAAAGCGACGGCTCATAGCTTTGGCCGGTCACCAGTGGTTCCAGCAGCACCCGGGTCTGGCCTCCCGTTTCGTCGGTCACGGTCCATTGGCGAAGCATCACGGGATTGGCGGTGAAGGCCAGCTGGATCGTGCCGAGTTCGGGGTGATCGGGGTCCTGGGCGGTGACGATGGTGAGGGGACCGTCTTCGGTGTGGCCGACGACCATCTTCGCGCGGGACAGGTCGACCTTGCGTTCCAGGATCAGGTTCAGGGGCGTCCGTTTCAGCGGGTATTGTTCGGGTGGCTGGTTGGATTTCCCATCAAAAACAGCGACTTGGCCGCCGGAGGCGAGGACGAGGGTGGCCTCGGGCGGGGCGTATTCGAAGCGCATGCGGCCGGGGCGGCGGATGTAGATGTGGCCGGAGGAGGTGGAGCCGTCCCAGTTGATCTGGGTGAAGGGCGCCTCTGCCGTCGTCAAGCCGTTGATATAGGACGATATTTCGTCAAGCGACAGCTTCTCGGCCTGGGCCGGCAGGGCCATCAGAAGGGCGAGGACGGGGGCGAGGATCATGCGTATCGTCATGGCCCCTAGATAGGCCAGCGCCCGTGGTTATGCCATAACAGCCACGTCATACTTGCGTCGTTTTCCCGTAGCGACAGACCGCACGGGCGGGAAACCGCCTTTTTACACCCCTCGGCGATCATTGGGGCCCCGCGTTCGGAGGCCGAGATGACCCGACAGACCAAATCCGAAAAGGACCGCCTTGCCGCCTATCACGACCTGGCCCAGACGATGCGGGGGCTGGAAGAGGACCTGCGCTGGGGGCTGAATGACACGCTCCGCATCCCACGTGAATGGCGGGAGATTGCTACGCAGCCGGTTCTACCGAAGAAGCGGCTGGTGACGATCCGGCTGGACGAGGATGTCCTGGCCTTCTTCCGGGCGATGGGAGCCGGCTACCTGACGCGGATGAACGCGGTCCTTCGGACCTTCATGCTCGCGCGCCTCGCCGGTGTGGTGACGGGGCCGGAGGGGGTGCGCTATGAACCCACCGTCGAGGAAGAGATGAAAAGCGTCCGCCGTCAGATCCTCGATGCCGCGCTGGCGGAGGAGGAGGCGCGGGACGCCCGCGGCAACCCGATGCAGGACGCCGAGGCCCGCAAGGCGCGGCTGGAAACCCTGAAACAACTGCGCGACGCCCGGAAGGGCCGTCGCCCCGGTGGGTGAGGGTTCCGCGCCGGAGGGGGAGCGGAACGCCCACGTCTGGCTGGCGGGGGTGGAGGGGGTGCGGTACGAGCCGGGCCACGAGGAGGAGATGAAGGCGCTCCGCCGCGAAATCCTCGACCACGCCCATGCCGAGACCGACGCCCGCGAAGCGCGGGAGAAGGCGGCGGCGGAGAAGAAGGAGTTGGAGAGGATGCGGAAGTTCCGGGATTACCGGTTGGGGAAGTAGGGGGGAGTCGTAGGGCGAGGTTCTACCCCGCCGCCGGTCGGATGGTGGGGTGGAACCCCACCCTACGCTTGCTACGCATACAAATCAGGTGCGAAAAGCAATCGATCGATTGTTGGGTCGCCATACTTCGCTCTTAGCCTCCTTTCAAAATCAGGCTCGATGTCGCGAGCGAATGCAAGCAGCCCCCGCAGATATGCGAACCGATCTTTTTCAAGTGCGCCAACGCTCCAACTATGGACTAGAGCCTTAATTTCTCGTTTTCTTTCCCTACCAATGGACAGATTATGTGTAGGCGTAATGACTACTCCCGCAACTTTTCGTGCATACTTCCGGGAAAGGATTGCAGTTTTTTCGTTCTTCAATTCGAGACTCAAGTAGTCAATTCCCCTGTGCGCATTCTCTATTCTGACCTCAACATCGAAAAGCTTGTTCGGTTCATTTGATGAAACGAAGATATCATCTGCATATCTTGTATAAATTAATTTATCACTTTCGCATGAATTGTTGAGGTTTTCATCGAATTTGAACATCATCGCGTTCGTAATTGCAGGTGAGCTGGGCGCACCAATCGTCAATCGTTGATTCCTGCAAACAACATTGCCAACGAATCTAATATCCAAGGGTGAAAGATCAATTTGTAGAATTTTTGCCTGTAAAGCCAGAAATTTTTCGACCGATGATTGTTGGAACGACGGAAAAAAGTCAGCGAAGTCGTAACGATTTGTATAACTGGTCTGTTTGTGTCGTAGGGCATTCTCCCGTATGCCAAATCCTTTCCTGTACGCTGTAGCAGACTCATGAACGGGGAACTTCGCAAACAGCGCCTTAATGATCCATCTCTGGATCGCCTTCAATTCTCGACTGGGGTGTTCAATTGTTCGTACGCCACCCGTTCTCTTCGGAATCGTGTAGATCTTATACCGGCGACTGGCTGTCATAGAGATACGACTCAGTCGATCAAGGTCAAAGGAAGTCGTTCTTGCTAGCATCTCAATCAACATTGCCATTGCCCTTTGCAAGCATTTGAAGCTCCGGTTCAGCTTCAAGAAAGGTAGATGACACGCTTACGGTAAGTTCCATGTACTGCGTCTTAAACCCATCCTTCAGGTGCAAGAAGGAACCCTTACCTTCCGCAACTCGAAGGTGTCCATACTCGCCAACTTCTACCAAACGCCCCGCACCCACTAAGATTGAGATTACTTTCTTCACCTTGGAGTGACTAATGTGTCCGCCATACAAACCCATTAAAATAAATTCAATGTCTTCAGTAGTTGCAAATGCCAGCATTTGTACGATTTGCTGAATTAAAGAAAATAGCTCGAAGGTTCTTGTCTCGGAAAATTTCTTCATGGAGAACGATTGTTTCTTGCTATGAAGCGGCGCCCGTTCTTTAATCCTCGTTGAAATCATTTCAAAATCTGGATTATTGTAATTAAGCTGAATATTCGGCTGGAAGACCGAAGTATCGTGAATCTTTTTCGCGGGGCCTAACGAAATAAAGCTGTCTGACCTTTGCCTTGATGCATCAATGGCGAGCACAATTTTCTTCGCCAAGTCTGGCCTTGCGGAAAAATATCCTGTTTCAGCAAATGACCCGGGAGCTTCTGGAAATAGCACAATCGATATTGCAAGCTCACCCACAAGCTCTTCAAACTCTGAAATGTCAAACGGATTGTCATCACCGAGCGTGAAATAGTTTTTCATCGCAAATTCGGGTTCAAAAAACTCATAATCGGGAAGAAGTTTTTTGAATTCTTTCTGAAAGCGCCGCCTCATATGCGCCAAATCATTTCCACCGCAAACAAATACGATGTTGCTTTGTCGCTGGATCGTAAAGCCGTTCTTCAGAACGAAAGAAAAATCCTTGCGTAGTGATTTGTGTTTATCACTACGCAAGGGATGTTCCATTGAGTTCTCTTACTTAAGCGGCCGACTTCGAAAGATTTTGTCGGTTCCGAGGCGAAGACCGGGACCGACAAAATCTTTCGAAGTCGGCGCCCAAAGTCGTTCAATCAAGTTCAGCCTGGCTAATCACCCGGCATAGAGTGCTTCGCTACGACACTCAGCTAAGAGTAGTCTGATACTATTTCTTTTCACGCCTTTTGCAAGAGTGTCCGATTGCCTTTCGATGCCATCTCGCCTCACTGCTCCGGCACCAATATCTCCCGCTTGCCGACATGGTTGGCGGGCGACACGAGGCCCTCTTCCTCCATCTGCTCCACCAGACGCGCGGCTTTGTTGTAGCCGATGCCAAGCTTGCGCTGGATGTAGCTCGTGCTGACCTTGCGGTCGCGCAGGACGACCTGCACGGCCTGATCGTAGAGCGCGTCCTCTCCGTCGGTATTGCCACCGAGGCCGAGGACGAGGTCGATGTCGCTCTCCTTGTCCTCGTCGGGACCCTCGACCACGCCGGACATGTATTCGGGGGGGCCGAAGGACTTGAGGTGGGTCACGATCTCCTCCACCTCTTCATCCGAGACGAAGGGCCCGTGGATGCGGGTGATGCGGGAGCCGCCGGCCATGTAGAGCATGTCGCCCATGCCGAGGAGCTGTTCGGCGCCCATTTCGCCGAGGATGGTGCGGCTGTCGATCTTCGACGTGACCTGAAAGGAGATCCTTGTCGGGAAGTTGGCCTTGATCGTGCCGGTGATGACATCGACCGAGGGGCGCTGCGTCGCCATGATCAGGTGGATGCCGGAGGCGCGCGCCATCTGGGCGAGGCGCTGGATGCAGGCCTCGATTTCCTTGCCCGCGACCATCATCAGGTCGGCCATCTCATCGACGATGACGACGATATAGGGGAGCGCCTCGGGCTTGATCTCTTCGGTCTCGAAGACCGGGTCGCCGGTTTCCTCGTCGAAGCCGGTCTGGACGGTGCGCTTGAACATCTCGCCCTTGGCGAGCGCCTCGCGCACGCGGCCGTTGTAGCCTTCGATGTTGCGGACGCCCATCTTGGACATCTTGCGGTAGCGCTCCTCCATCTCGCCCACGGTCCATTTGAGCGCCACGACGGCCTTCTCGGGGTCGGTGACGACGGGGGAGAGGAGATGCGGGATGCCGTCATAGACGGAGAGTTCCGCAGCATCTTGGGGTCGATCATGATCAGCTCGGTAGAATCTTCGGGGCGGAGCTGGCAGATGAGCGAGGACTGGCGGTGTTGATGGCGACGGATTTGCCCGAGCCGGTGGTGCCAGCAGCGAGGTGAGGAGGTGGGGCATTCAAGGTGCTGGTGACGATGGCCTTGCCGGCGATGTCCTCGCCGAGCGTGCGGCAGGCGGAGGCCTGAATCGCCGAAGTCGCGGGCGGAGAGGATTCGCGCAAGACCACTTCTCGCGGGAAGGCGTTCGGGAGTTCGATGCCGATGACGGTACGACCGGGGACGGTGGAGACGCGGGCGGAAAGGGCGGACATGGAACGCGCGATGTCGTCGGCCAGCCCGATGACGCGGGAGGCCTTGAGGCCCGGCGCGGGTTCCAGTTCGTACATGGTGACGACGGGGCCGGGGCGGACGGAGGTGATCTCTCCCTTCACGCCGTAATCGTCGAGCACGCTTTCCAGCATGCGGGCGTTTTCCTCCAGCGCCTCGTCGGAGAGCTGGTGGCGCTGCACGGTCGTCGGGCTGGCGAGGAGCGAGAGCGGCGGCATCTCGTAATCGGCGGCCTTGTCGTCGAAATTGAGGCGCGGCTGGGCTTCGGCCATGGCCTGGCGCGAGGGCGCGGGGGCCTTGCGGGCGGTGTGCTGGACGAGGGATTTGGCGCTGCCGCCTGTGGCGGGGCCGGACTGGCTGAGCGTCAGGGGCGGCAGATCGCCCTCATCCTCATCGTCGAGATTGGCAAAGGCGTTGCGGTCGAAATCGGCGTCAGGGTCGAAGAGCGGTTCGGCCGTCAGCGCGGGGGCGGCGGCGGTCAGTCGCGGTTCGGCGGCGCGGGCGGCGGTGGCGACGGCGCTGCCGAGGCCAAGGGCGGCGCGGATGCCACGGGGGGCCGCGGTCACGGGCGGCTCGGCCCGGGCGGCGGGATCGGGGCTGCCGACAAGCCCGCGCGCCTTCATCACGTCGGCGATGCGCGAGCGGATCTGATCCTCGCTCGGCGCGGGGCGAGCCCAGGCGGCCTGGGGCAGCGGGCGTTCGATCAGTTCGGGTTCGGGCCGGGCGTCGAGGGGTTCCGCGGACCGGCGGAGAAGGCCCGGCACACGCGCCAGAAGACCGGGTTTTTCGCGGGGGGCGGCGGCGGGGGCGCCGGGCATTGCCATAGCGTCGGAAAAGCGCGGCTCGGCCCGGAGAACACGGGTGCCATGCTGGGCCGCCATCGGCGTGCTGCGGGCAAGCGCGCTACGCTCCGCTTCGGCCCATGCGGCCTCTTCTGCCGCGGCCTCGGCGGCGGCTTCGCGGCGGGTGCGGCGCTGTTCGGCGAGGTTCTGGGCAAGTCGTACCCCGCCCTGCGCGCCGGTGCAGAAGGCACGCAGCATGGTGTCATAGGCGACAATGGTTCCGACAAGAAGGAAACGGCCGATGGCCTTCAACTCGCGAAAGTCAAAGCCGAGCACGAAAAGGGTCATCGACACGGCGGCGAGACCGACGAGCACCGACATCAGTTTGAGCCCGAAGGCCGCATGAACCGGGGCGATGCCGAGGATGGCCCCGAGGACGGTGTCGCCGAAGAGACCGCCAAGGCCGAAGCTGTGGGTCCAGCCGGGTCCGGCGACATGGGTCGAGGCATAGACGGCAAGAAGCGCCACGGCGATGGGCGCGAAGATCGCCCGGCCCAATGCGCGTTCCTCCGACCAGTGGAACATGAAGCGCGCGCCCCATGTCGCGAAGACGAGTGCGATGGACCATGCGGCATAGCCCGCGATCACGATCAGCGGCGAGGCGATGGCTGCCCCGTAACGGCCGAGAAGATTCTGCGCCGGTTCGTCGGTCGAGGCGAGCCAGCTCGGGTCGTCCGGCGCATAGCTTGAGAGCATCAGTGCCGTCAGAAAAGCCAGGCCGGCAAGAAGCGCGCCAAGGAGTTCCTTCCCGCGCCGTTCGATTGCCGCCTGCATGTTCTGATCCAGAAGCGGATCGCGCTGCCGAGCCTGATAGGAAGCCATATTTACCCTTGTCCTCACGCGTAAAGACAGTCGCGAAGCTTTTTCAGCCCGCGCTGCATTTCTTCTTTTGGGGCCACCAGCGCCACACGGATGTAGCCGCGGCCGGGATTGTCACCGTCAACCTCGCGCCCGAGATAGGCGCCGGGAAGAACCCTGACGCCGGTTTCGCGCCAAAGCTTGAGAGCCGCCGTTTCGCCGTCGTCGACGGGCAGCCAGAGAAAGAAGCCACCTTCGGGCGGCTGATAGCCTTGTACGCCTTTGAAAACCTCATCGGCGATGCGGAACTTTTCGGCATAGAGGGCGCGGTTCGCTTCCACGTGGGTTTCGTCGGACCATGCCCTTTCGGAGACATGCTGAACGGGCAGCGGCACCGGTGCGCCGCCATAGCTTCGCAGTTGGCGGAAGCGCGCGATGGCACCACGGCCACCGGCCACGAAACCGGACCGCAGACCGGGCAGGTTCGACCGCTTGGACAGCGAATGGAAGACCACGACCCGTTCGGCGTCGGCGCCGGTTTCGGCGGCAACCTCAAGTGCACCGGCAGGCGGTGCCGTGCGCCAGATCTCGGAATAGCATTCGTCGGCCAGAACCGTGAAATCGTGCTTTTCAGCGAGCACCAACAGATCGGCGAGGTAATCGCGCGAGGCGACCGCGCCTTGCGGGTTGGCGGGCGAGCAGAGATAGACGAGCGAGGTGCGGTCGAGAATATGGGACGGAAGCGCGCCATAGTCCGGAAGAAACCCGGTGGCGGCGGTTGCGGGCACATAGATGGGTTCGGCCCCGACGCTGAGCGCGGCGGCCGCATAGACCTGATAGAAGGGGTTTGGCATGGCCACGACCGGCTGCTGGCCATTCTTGATTTCGGGGCAGAGTGCCAGGCAGGCGTCGAATAGCCCTTCGCGGGTGCCGTTCAGGACCATGATCCGGTCTGGTCCGACCTCCACCCCATAGCGCAGCATCAGCCAGCCGGAAATGGCCGCGAGAAGGCCGGGCATGCCTTCGTTCGGGGGGTAGGCGCCGAAACCGTCGAGATGTGCGGCAAGCGTCGGGCCGACGAAGTCGGGCATCGGATGGCGGGGTTCACCGATGGTCATGGCAATCTGTTCGCCACCCGGTTCATGGGTGTCGAGCAGTTTCCGCAGACGCGGAAACGCGTATTCTGGCAGGTTCGAAAACCGCTCCGGAAACGTCATCAATGCCTCAATTGCCGGGGTCATGCCGCCCCGTTTTGCCGCAAGATTAGCCAAAGCCCCGGTACGGGTCCAGAAAAAGTGATGCTTTCCGGGCGTTTGAAGCGGCGGATTGTTGTATTTCGGCCCTCAGCCAAGCGCCTTTTCAGCGGCCGCACCGAACCTGAGAAGCCGTTCTTCGGCCATGGGAGGGGCGAGAAGCGTGATACCGGCCGAGGGCGTGCCGGTTGGCAGCGTCAGGCCGCAGGCGCCCATGAGGTTGCCGATGCGGGTATTTCGGAGCGCGAGAAGGTTTTCGGTCACGAAATAGTCGGTGTCGGTCAGAAGCCGTTCGGTATTCGGCGGCATGATCGGCGAAGTCGGCAGAAGGACGGCATCATAGGCTGCCGTGCAGTCGGCCCAGCGCGCGCGAATCTGGTCGAGCCGCTGCCAGGCCGCGACGTAGTCGGGGCCGGAGATATTGGCACCGGCGCGGAAGCGGTCGCGCACAGGCGCGAACATGACGTCGGGGTTGGCCTCGATCGCGTCGCGCCATGTGGCGTAGGCCTCGGTCGTGAAAAGAACGCCCGACAGGCCCATCGCCTCGGCAATTTCGGGAAAGGCGACACGGGTGAGGCGCGCGCCGGCGCGGGCGAGCCGGTCGGCGGCGCTGTCGAAGGCGGCGCGGGGTTCGGCGCGGCAGTCATCGAAGGCAAGCGTGTCGAGCACCATGAACCGGGCGCCCTTCAGGCTGGCCCCGGCAAGGTCGGCGGGCCGGCCGCCTTCCATGGCGGCGAGAAGGAGGGCTGCATCCTCGACCGTGCGGGTCAGGGGTCCGACTGTGTCGAAACGCGCGCAGAGCGGCACGACGCCTTTCAGCGACAGCCGGCCGGATGTCGTCTTCAGCCCCACGAGGTCATTCCAGGCGGCGGGGATGCGGACCGAACCCCCGGTGTCGGAACCGATCCCGGCGGCGGCCAGGCCGAAGGCGACCGAGGTCGCGGCACCGGAGGACGAACCGCCGGGCGCGAGCGCGGGGTCGTTGATGTTGGGCGGCGTGGCGGTGACGGGGTTGAGACCGAGGCCGGAGAAGGCAAGCTCGGTCATATGGGTCTTGCCGAGGCAGACAAGGCCCTGAAGCGTAGCATTGGCCAGGACTTCGGCATCGGCGGCGGGGGTCCGTCCTTTCAGCAGCGCGGAGCCCGATTCCGTCGCGGTGCCGGCAGTGTCGAAGAGGTCCTTCCAGGAGATCGGAACCCCGTCGAGGAGCGACCGGCGCAGGCCGATCTTCGCGCGGCTGGCGGCTGCTTTCGCCTCGGCGCGGGCGCGGGTTTCGGTAAGTCGGGCATAGATGCGGCCGGTGTGGGGATGATCGGCTATGGCGTCGAGCATCTCTTCGGTCAGCACGACCGGATCAATCGTGCCCTGCCCGATCGCGCGACCAATATCGCCCGCGCTCATCTTCCGCCAGTCGGTCATGTGCCTTCCCCCTGCCCTTCCGTTGCCCGGCCCGACGATAGCGCCGCCCTTGCGGCTTGGCCAGCGGCGACGGGGCGGCTCACTCGATGCGGCGGGCCTCGTCGATCAGCATCACGGGGATGCCGCCCCGGATCGGGAAGGCGAGGCCGGCGGCGCGGGAGACAAGTTCCTCGGCCTCGGCGTCATAGGTCAGGACGGTCTGGGTCAGCGGGCAGACGAGCGCCTCGAGCATGCGGCGGTCGGGCGCGGGGCCGGCGGTCATTGCATCACCTCCTCGCCGCCTGAACGCAGCGCGAATTCCATGAGCGTTACGAGTGTTTCGCGGCGGGTCGAAAGGCGCGGCGCTTCGAGAAGCGCCTGCTTGTCTTCCGCCGCGAAGGGGCAAAGCATGGCGAGCGAATTGATCAGCAGCTCATTGTCAGCGCCCTTCAGGCTGTCCCAATCCGTCGCGAGGTTCTGCATCGTGAAGTAGCGTTTGAGAAGCGCCATGAAGGCCGGGCGGTCGAAATCACCGTCCGTTTCCGCGTCACCCCGGTCGCGGTCGAAGCCGTCCCAGCCGATTTCGGCCACGATATAGGGCGTGAACCCGGCCACCTGACGCTGAAGGCGGAAGCGGGAAATGCCGGCCAGTGTGATCCGGTAACGGCCGTCGTCGGTTTCGGAAAACCCGGTCACGCGGCCGGCGCAGCCGATTGCCGAAAGCTCCGTCTGGCCCGAGGGTGACGGGCGCGGCTGGATCATGCCGATAAGCCGATGCGGGGTTTTCAGGGCATCTTCCAGCATGGCGAGGTAGCGCGGCTCGAATATCTGCAGGGGCAGGAGCGCGCGCGGCAGGAGCAGCGCCCCCGGCAGCGGGAAGAGCGGTATCTTGTCGGGTAGGTCGCCCCGGAGTTTCATGGACCGATGGTAGCGCCGAACGGATCGTCAGGCAAAGATCATCGACGACAGCCTGCGCCGGCCCTTCAGGACAATGGGATCGGTCGGTTTCAGCGCCTCGAAGATGGTGAAAAGCTGCGCTTTGGCGGCGCCGTCGTTCCATTCCCGGTCGCGGCGGAAAAGGTCGAGAAGCGTATCAACAGCGGCCTCCACCTGACCGGCGGCATGCTGCGCCTTGGCCAGATCGAAGCGGGCCTGCAGATCGGCCGGATCGGCCTCCACCCGCGCGAGAAGGTCGGCAACCGGGCCGGCATTGGCGGCCTGCCGGGCAAGTGCGAGCTGGGCGCGGGCGGCTTCCACCTCGGGTGCGGCGGCGATCTTCGCAGGCGCGGCGGCCAGTAGCGTCTCTGCCTGTTCCTCATTGCCAAGCGCCAGATGCGCGCGGACAAGACCACCATAGGCGGGGGCATTTTCGGGGTCTTCGCCAAGGATCGCGGCGAAGGTATCGGCGGCGTCTACGGCCGCGCCTTCGATCAGCATAGCCTCCGCGGCCTCAAGCGCCTCCGACAGGCCGCCGTCACCGGCGAGCGCGGCGAGCTTGTCGACAAAGGCCTTGATCTCCGACCCCGGAATAGCGCCCTGAAAGCCGTCGACGGGCTTGCCCTGAAAGAAGGCGTAGACGGTCGGGATCGATTGGATGCGCAGTTGCGCGGAGATCGCCTGATTTTCGTCGACATTGACCTTGGCCATGCGAACTTTGCCCTTCGCCGCCGTCACCGCCGCTTCAAGTGCAGGGCCGAGCGTCTTGCAGGGACCGCACCATGGCGCCCAGAAATCGACGA
This sequence comes from Paracoccaceae bacterium, assembly GCA_041397105.1. Lineage (GTDB taxonomy): Bacteria > Pseudomonadota > Alphaproteobacteria > Rhodobacterales > Rhodobacteraceae > Albidovulum. The sequence continues at coordinate 383,412 of JAWKXJ010000003.1, read as the reverse complement.
TGACGGGCACCTCCATGCTCGCCTCGATCACCTCCTTCATGAAGGTCTTTTCCGAGACGTCCTGGATCAGATTGGCGGTGTCCGCCGGCTTGGCTTGTCCGAATTCGAGCATCTGTGCCCCCTCAAGAACCGTGGTTGCCTCCTATATGCGCGCGGGGGGCGAAAAGGCCAAGGGGCAAGGCCGCCGAATTCGGGCTTTGACCTTCGCGCCGGGCTGGCGCAGGCTTCGGCAGTGCCGGGATCGGGAGGGGCAGAGATGACGCGACTTTTACTGTGCTTTGGCGATTCCAACACGCATGGGACGCCGCCCATCGTGGTGCCGGGGCGTTATGAAAGGTTCGCAGAAGACACCCGCTGGCCACAGGTGGCACTGGCCGCGCTCGGGCCGGATTGGCGACTTGCAGAGGAAGGACTGCCGGGGCGCACGACCTGTTTCGCCGATCCCGTCATGGGCAGCCATATGGAAGGCAGCGAGGGGCTGAAGATCGCGTTGCAAAGCCACGGCCCGATTGACGCGATGACGCTGATGCTGGGCACGAACGACTGCAAGACGCGGTACGGCGCCTCGGCGGAGCGGATCGCCGCCGGGGTGGCGGGGCTTCTCGACATCGCGCTCGGGGTCGAGATGCAGACCCGGCATGGCGGGTTCAAGGTGCTGCTGATGGCACCGCCAACGATTCTGGAGCAGGGACCGATCGCCGATCAGTTCTTCGGTGCGGTAGAAAAGTCGGCTGCTCTGGCGGGCGCGCTGCGCAAATTGGCGGCGGCGCGGGGTATCGCATTTCTCGATACGGGTGCGCTGATCCGGTCAAGCCCCACCGACGGCGTCCATTTCGAGCCCGACGCGCATCGGCTGCTGGGCGCGGCGGTGGCGCGGGCGGTGACGGCGCTGTGACGCGGCACACTGGCCGGGTCCGGGCGTTCAGAACCTGAGCGACAGGCAGGACATGCCGCCGTCGAGCTTGGCGCATTCGCTATTGCCGATTTCGCGCATGTCGAAGCCCTCGGCGCGCAACCGTTCGGCGGTGCGCGGGAAACCGGCGGCCATCAGCACGAGCCCGTTGAAGCGGATCGCGTTGGCCGCGGCCTCCTCCCCTTCAGCCGTGTGGATGACGCGGTAGCCCTTGAAGCAACCTGAGGCAGCAAGCCGGGGGGTAGCAAGAATGGTTTCGCCGTCGAGAAGCGAGCAATCGGTCTTGAAATGCAGGACGCCGGGCGGGGTTTCGACCTCGCGCAGGGGGTAACCCCAGTCGTCGAGTATGGTCCTGAGCGCGGCGATACCGGCAGCGTCGGTACGGGCGGAGCGACCCACCAGAACCTCGCGCGCGGTCGTCAGGATATCGCCGCCCTCGATATGACCGGGGGCGGCAATCTCTCGGACGTCCGGATAGAGCCGGCGAAGCGTCGGGGCCATATGCGCGACCTCGCCCTGCCGCGAGGGCGCGCCGGGACGCATGAGGATGGCGCCTTTCGGCAGGCAAAGGGCCGTGTCCTCGACAAAGACCGCATCGGGGTAATCCTCTAGCGGCGGCAGTTCGATCACCTCGGCCCCGGTTTCGCGTAGTGCCTCGACATAGGCAGCATGATGGTGGCGCATGAGCGCGAGGTCCGGGGTGCCGGTGTCGACGGCGCGGAGGCCTGCGGTGATGCTTTGACCGGGCAGGCGGGTGACGGCGCGGGTGAATTCGTAAGAGGGATCGGGCATAGGGGCCTGGCCGGTCAGAGGGTGGCGTCGATTTCAATCATCACGGGGCCGTCCTTCGGGACAAGGCGGCGAAGCGCATCGGCAACCGCCTCTGGCGTCATGGCGCAGCCGAGATGGGGCATCCCGCAGGCCTTGGCGATATGGGCGAAATCGGGCGGCGTCGGGTCGCAGCCGAGAACGGGAACGCCCTTCGCGGCCATGGAGGTGGCGATTTCCTGATAGGCGCGGTTGTTCCAGATCATGAAGGTGATGGGCAGCCTTTCGTCCACCGCCGTCATCAGTTCCGGCAGCGTGAACTGCGCGCCACCATCGCCGGTCAGGCAGAGAACGCGGGTTCCCGGGGCGGCCAGCGCGGCACCGATGGCGGCCGGAATGGCAAGGCCGAGCGCGCCGTAGCCTGTGGCCGCATTGAACCAGCCCGCCGGGCGGTCGTGGTCGTAGTAAAGGTTGCCGCCATAGGTGACTTGGGTCGAATCCCCGACCATGATCGCGCCCGGAACCGCCGCGCGCATCGCATCGAGAATGGCCACCTGGGCGCGCATGTCGGGGCTGAGTTCGGCCAGCGCCGCGCCCCGCGTTGCGGCGGCGCGGGCGGCACCGTCCGGGGCCGGATCACGGTCCGGCATTGCTTCGTCTAGGGCGGCAAGGGTCACGCCCGCATCGCCCGCGAGCGCGACAGTCGCGGGGTGGCGGCCGAGCTGTTCGGTGCTGATGTCGATGCGGACCAGCCGTTCGGGAAGAGGGAAAGGGCCGGTGCCGTACATGTCATATTCCGTCGGGCCAAATTCGGTACCGACGGCGAGCACGACATCGGCCGCGGCGACAAGCGCACGACAGGCGGCAAGGCAGGGGCTGGCCGGAACGGTCAGTGGATGGGCATGCATCGTGCCACGGGCATTGGCGGTTTGAACCACCGGCGCGCCCAGCCGCTCGGCCAGCCGGGCGAGCGGCGCGCCGGCGAATTTCGCCCCGCCCCCGGCGAGGATCACCGGCGATCTGGCGGCGGCAAGCATCCCGGCCGCCCGGGAAATGTCGGCCGGATCGGATTCGGGCCGGGCATTCGGCCGGGCCGGCAGCCCGGTTTCTGGTGCGGCGATGCCCATCACGTCGGTCGGAATCTCGATATGGACCGGCCCGGGGCGGCCGGTGCCGAAGCTCGCGAAGGCAGCGCCGAGCGCCTGCGGCAGATCGTCGGCGGCCTCTATCCGGGTGGAGGTGAGCGCGACAAGCGCGGTCAACCCGCGCTGGTCGGGGAGTTCGTGGAGATAGCCGAGCCCCTTGCCGAGCGTTGGCAGCGCATTGACACCCGAGATCACCAGCATCGGCACGGAATCGGCCCGCGCCTGTGCCATGGGGGTGAGCATGTTTGTAAGGCCCGGCCCGGTGATGACGAAGGCGACGCCCGGCTGGCCCGAGACGCGGGCATAGCCGTCGGCCATGAAGCCCGCGCCCTGTTCGTGGCGCGGTGTCACATGGCGGATGCCGGAACCGGTCAGGCCGCGATAAAGCTCTACCGTATGGACGCCGGGAATGCCGAAGACGGTCGTGACCCCCAGCGACCGAAGCTGGTGAACGAGGGCTTCGCCGAGAGTGGTCATGCAGTGGCTCCTGTGGTTGCAAGGGTGTTGGCGTGGACCACGATACGGTCCGCCGCACGGGAAAATTCGGCATCGTCGACGGTAAGCGCGACCCGGACCCAGCCTTCTAGCGAGGTACCGAATGCGGTGCCGGGCATCACCGCGACGCCGTGGGTTTCGAGTAGGTCGCGGGCATAAGCCTCGGCCGAAAGGCCGGTCGCGGCGATGCCGATCAGGGCGAACATGCCCGCCTGGGGTTTGTGCAGGCGCAGCGCGGGGGCGCCGCGAAGCCGCTCTTCCAGACGATCGGCGCGGGCGGCGAAGCGCCGGCACATGCCCCGTGCGACATCGGACGGGCCAGCGACGGCCGTCGCAGTCATGTCGGCGATGAAGGGCTGATTGCCGAAAAGAAGCGTCTCGGCCAAGGGCAGGAGCCTTTCGATGAAAGCGGCGGGGCCAAGGCACCAGCCGCTGCGGAACCCCGGCGCGGCATGGGATTTTGAGATCGAGGAAACGACGATGGTGCGATCCGCAAGATCGGGGCTGGCGAGGGGCGAGGTGAAGGTGACACCATCGAAGACGAGGTCCTCATAGACCTCATCGACGACGAGCCAGAGGTCGCGGCGGATGGCCAGCGCACCGATTTCGGCAATATCGGCGGGGGTCAGCACGGCACCTGTCGGGTTGTGCGGCGTATTGAGGAGAATGGCGCGGGACCGGGGGGTCAGGCGCGCCTCGATATCGGCGGCGGTGATGCGAAAGCCCATTTCGGGGCGCAGTGGGACGGGCACGAGCCGCGCGCCGCTGGCGGCGATGACACCTTCATAGGTGGCATACATCGGGTCACCGACAAGAACCTCCGTCCCATCTTCGGCGACACCGGCGAAGACGGTGTAAAGCGCGGTCTGCGTACCGGGCAGGCAGAGGAACTGGTCGGTGCCGATCTGCCGCCCAAGCCGGTCGCTGTAGCGCCGGGCGAGGGCGCGAAGCAGCCCCTCCTCGCCCCGACCGTTGGAATATTGCGTGCGACCGGCGCGCATTGCGGCGACAGCGGTTTCGATCAGATCGGGCGGTGTCGGCACATCGGGGTTGCCGATCGTGAGGGCGATGATGTCGCGGCCCGCGGCGATCAGTTCTCCTGCGCGGATATGAAGCCCCCATTTTGCACCGCCGAGGTCGGCGAGACGGTCGAGGATACGGGTGTGGTTCATGAAGCACCTTCGGTGGCGGAAAGGGGAAGACCGGTCAGCGCCGCGACCGCGTTGCGGCCGATGGTGGCAAGTTCGCCGGCGGCAAAGGCATCCGGCAGCGCGCCCCCTTCGAGCCAGAGGCCGTCAAGGACGGCGTTGCTGGCGATGGCGAGGCGGCGAAGCTCGGCGGCATCGGGGGTGCGGCCGGCCTCAGCCAGCGCATCGGCGATGAAGGTCTGCAGCCGGTCGCGGAACTGATAGTAGGTCCGTTCGTGAATGTCGCGCATGGCCGGGTCACGGCGGACCATGTGGATGAAGCCCGCCCAAAGGGCCATCGCCTCAGGGTCGAGGACGGGCGGGCTGAGCGCGGCGGTGACGAAGGCGGTGAGCCGGTCAAGCGCCCTGCCCGGCTGATCGCCCGCCGCCGATGTCGCCTCATTCAGGGCGCGCATGTGGTATTCGTAGGCGGCGCTGACAAGTTCTTCCTTGCCGGCGAAGTGATGGCGGATCATCCCCACCGACAGGCCCGCCTCGGCGGCGATGGCGCGCACGGTCGCCGCCTCCGGCCCCGCACGGCCGATCAGCGCGAGGGTCGCACGGATCATCGCGTTCCTGCGCTCTTCAGGTGGAGCGCGGCGGAAGGACCGGCGCGGCGGCGATGGGGGGGATGTCATGGCGGGACCAGAAATTATACAAACGCATAATTACGCAAGTCGCGGTGCCACGCAAGGGGTCTTCTCGCCGCCCGAACCGCACGAAGTGCCAGAGGTCTTGCGCGCGGATCGCGCGCACAATCAGGCTGACTGCGACCGGAAATCGGCCCGGCGCCCGGTCAGACGACGACGTCGATGCTGGTTTGCTGGCCGACGCCGAAAACCCGCTTGTAGCGGGCGATTTCGGCCTCCGGTCCCATGGCCTTCTGCGGGTTGTCGGAAAGCTTGACGGTCGGACGGCCGTCGGCCGACACCGCCTTGCAGACGAGCGAGAAGGGCGACAGCGCCTCATCCGGCACGAGGCCGCGGAAATCGTTGGTCAGAAGCGTGCCCCAGCCGAAGGAGACCCGCACTCGCCCGGCAAATCGCCGGTGCAGATCCTCGATCTTTTCGACATCGAGCCCATCCGAAAAGATCACGAGCTTTTTCTTTGGGTCCTCGCCGCGTTCCTTCCACCAGGCGATGGCGGTTTCGGCGCCTTTGACCGGATCGCCGCTGTCGATGCGAATGCCGGTCCAACCCGCCAGCCAATCCGGTGCGCCCTTCAGGAATCCTTCGGTCCCGTAGGTATCGGGCAGGATGATCCGCAGATTGCCCTCATGTTCCTCATGCCAGTCGGCAAGCACCCGGTAGGGCGCCTGGCGCAGCGCCTCGTCACTGTCGGCCAGTGCTGCATGAACCATCGGCAGTTCATGCGCATTGGTGCCGATCGCCTCGATATCGCGCTTCATCGCGATGCGGCAGTTCGATGTGCCGACGAAAGCGTTGCCAAGCCCTTCGGCCATGGCCTGCACGCACCAGTCCTGCCAAAGAAAGGAGTGGCGCCGCCGCGTGCCGAAGTCGGCGATCTTCAGCCCGTCGATGCGGCGGAGGCGTTCGACCTTTTCCCAGAGCCGGGTCATGGCGCGGGCATAAAGGACCTGAAGCTCGAACTTGCCCATGGTTGCCAGTACCGCGCGTGAACGCAGTTCCATCAGGACGGCGAGCGCGGGGATTTCCCACAGCATCACCTCGGGCCATTTGCCTTCGAATGTCAGTTCGTACTGATCACCCTTGCGGTCGAGGTGATAGGGCGGCAGGTGCATCGCCTCGAACCACTCCATGAAGGCCGAGCTGAACATCTGACGTTTGCCGTAGAAGGTGTTGCCGCGCAGCCAGGTCGATTCCCCGCGCGAAAGCGACAGGGAGCGGACGTGATCGAGTTGTTCGCGAAGCTCGCCTTCGTCGATCAGCCGGGCGAGAGGAATATGGGTCGACCGGTTGATGAGGCTGAAGGTGACGGTGGTGTCGGGGCGGTTGCGAAGAACCGACTGGCACATCAGAAGCTTGTAGAAATCCGTGTCGGTCAGCGACCGGACGATCGGGTCGATCTTCCAGTTGTGGTTATAGACGCGGGTGGCGATGTCGACCATGCGGTGCTCCGTTCGGCGTTACGCATGGTTAGAGCAGGCCGGACGGCGGGGCAAGCGCCGCCCGGCCGGCGGGGTCAGAGGTTCTGGCCGCCCGAAACCTCGATCCGCTGCGCGGTCATCCAGCCGAGATCGCCGAGAAGAAGGCCCGTCACTGCGCCGCCGATATCGTCGGGAAGCCCGGCACGTCCGAGCGCGATGGAGGCCGCAACCATGCGATTGACCTCGGGATCGTCGCGCACCGTGCCGCCACCGAAATCGGTCTCGATCGCGCCGGGGGCGATGGTGTTGACGGCGATGCCGCGCGCCCCGAGTTCCTTCGCGAGATAGCGGGTCAGGACCTCGATCCCGCCCTTCATCACCGCATAGGCGGCGAAGCCCGGGAAGGTGAAGCGGGTGAGGCCGGTGGAGACGTTGAGAATGCGCCCGCCGTCGCGGATCACCGGCAGGAGCGCCTGGGTCAGGAAGAACGGCCCCTTGAGGTGAATGTTCATCAGAAGGTCGAACTGCGCCTCGGTCGTCTCGGCAAAGCCCGCATGGAGGCCAATGCCGGCATTGTTGACGAGGGCGTCGATGTCGGCGCGGCCGAATTCGTCTTCGAGGCAGGTAGCGAGCCGGTCGCGGAAACCGGCGAATGCGGCGCTGTCGCCGGTATCGAGCGGCAGCGCCGCAGCACGGCGGCCAAGCGCGCGGATCTCCGCGACGACCTCCTCGGCCGCCTCTGCGCCGGAGAGATACGTTACGATCACGTCGGCGCCGGCACGGCCGAGGTGAAGCGCGGCGGCGCGGCCAAGGCCGCGGCTGCCGCCAGTGATGAGGGCGAGTTTGGTGTCGGTCATGGGTCTGTCCTTGTTCGAATTCAGGTGAGACCCCCGATCTGGGCCGGGCGGGCGGGCCGGGCCTGCCGCATCCTCCGCACTTCTTGCCCGATCCTCCGAAATAACCCAGTCGCCACTGTTGGCCGGCCCGGTTTCCAGCCTATATTTCCGTCATGACCGAACTCGACGATCTTTCCCGCGAAGTCCGCCGGCGCGCGGCGGCCGGTACCGGCTACAGCCTGCCGCTGGTGCCCGATGCCGGGCTCGTCGCATCGCGGATGATCGCGCCGACGCGGCTGGAAAAGACAATCTACACTCCCTTCTACTGCCTCGTCCTCGCCGGTCGGAAGAAGGTGCATCTCGGCGAACGCGCCATCGACTTCACGCCGGGCGAGGGCGTCATCGTCAGCCACCACCTGCCGGTTCTCGCGCGGGTCGAGGAGGCGAGCCTCGCCCGACCCTATCTGGCGCTGGCGATGGAGCTTGACATCGACCTGCTGCGCTCGCTCGCCGAAGGGACAGCGAACGGGGCGGAAGCCGCCGAACCGATCAGCGCAGGACGGGCCACGCCCGGCCTTGTCGGTGCCTTCGGCCGGCTTGCCGCGCTCACGGACGATGCAGGGGCGCGGGCGGTCCTCGCGCCGCTCCTGCGGACTGAAATTCACTTTCACCTCCTGCGTTCGGGGCATGGCGCGATGCTGAGACGGCTGACCCGCGTCGATAGCCATGCAAGCCGCATCGCCCGTGCCATCGCCGAAATCCGAAGGGGTTTCGCAGGGCCGTTGCGCGTTGCTGACCTTGCCGCCGCCGCGGGCATGAGTGCGTCGAGCTTTCACGAGCATTTCCGCGCCGTCACTGCGACGACGCCAATCGGATTCCAGAAGGATTTGCGGCTGGCCGAGGCGCGCCGACTGCTGGCGTCGGGTAGCCACAGCGTGGGAACCGTTGCCCATATGGTGGGCTATGAAAGCCCGACGCAGTTCAGCCGGGAATATGCCCGCGCCTTCGGCCAGCCGCCTCGGAACGATCTGCGAGGTGCGGCCTAGTCCAGTGTCACGCCGGCCGACCGCATCTTGTCTCGCGCGGCGGCAAGTGAGCCGTCAAGGTCGATGGCGCGGCAGAGCGATTCGCGCACGGTAACGGCAAATCCGAGCCGGGCGGCGTCGACGGCCGAATAGGCGACACAGAAATCGGTCGCGAGGCCGACAAGCGTCAGGTCGGTGACACCGCGGGTCTTCAGATAACCTTCGAGGCCCGTGGGCGTCTTGTGGTCGTTTTCGAAAAAGGCCGAATAGCTGTCGATGGCGGCGCGGAAGCCTTTGCGGATGATCAGGTCGGCCGGATTGGCGCGGAGGTCCTTGTGAAAGGAAGCGCCTTCGGTTCCCTGCACGCAATGCGTGGGCCAGAGGACCTGCGGGCCATAAGGCATCTCGGTCAGGGTGAACGGCGCAGCGCCCGGATGATTGGCCGCGAAGGAACTGTGATCAGCCGGGTGCCAGTCCTGCGTCAGGACCTTGACAGTAAAGTCGCTCATGAGCGCGTTGATACCCGGCACGATGGCATCGCCTTCCGCTACGGCGAGCGCACCACCCGGACAGAAGTCGTTCTGCACGTCGATGACGATCAGGGCATGGCTCGTATCGCGCATGGGGCCTCCGCTACTGTTGATACCGATGCGTAAGCAGCGGCGCGGGACACGTCAACCGGCGGCTACCGCGACGCGCCTCCGACTTGTCTGTTTCATCCGGCCGCCGTATCACGCGGCCAATGTTCACCGTCGCTGCGCTTTACAAGTTTACGCCCTTCGCCGACCCCGCCGCGCTGCGCGGGCCGCTGCTGGCTGTCAGCGACGGGGAAGGCGTGAGGGGCACGCTCCTTTTGGCGCGGGAGGGGATCAACGGGACGATCGCGGGCAATCGGGCAGGAATAGAGGCCGTTCTGGCCCATATCCGGGCGCTGCCGGGTTGCGGCGATTTGGACTGGAAAGAAAGCACGGCCGCCGAGATGCCGTTCGGCCGCATGAAGGTACGACTGAAGCGGGAAATCGTGACCATGGGCGAACCGGACGTCGATCCGCTGGCGGGCACAGGGCGCTACGTCGAACCAACGGAGTGGAACGACCTGATCTCGGCCCCCGATGTCGTCGTCATCGACACGCGCAACGAGTATGAAGTTGCCATCGGCACATTCGACGGCGCCATCGACCCCGGAACAAAGAGCTTTCGCGAGTTTCCGGCATGGTGGCGGGAAAATGCCCAGCGTTTCGGAAACAAGCGCGTGGCGATGTTCTGCACAGGTGGCATACGCTGCGAGAAATCGACGAATTTCCTGTTGAATGAGGGCGTGTCGGAGGTCTTTCACCTCAAGGGTGGAATTCTGAAATATCTGGAGGAGGTTCCGGAAGAAGCCAGCCTTTGGCATGGCAAGTGCTTTGTCTTCGATCAGCGGGTGAGCGTCGGGCACGGGCTGGTGGAAGGCGAACACAGCCTTTGCCACGGTTGCCGACGCCCGCTGACGCCGGAAGACATGATGCGGCCTGAATATGAGGCCGGCGTGTCATGCCACCAGTGCCATGACAGTTCCAGCACAAACCAGCGCGAGCGGTTCCGCGAGCGCCAGCGACAGATGGTGCGGGCAACTGAGCGCGGCTCACGCCATCTGGGGCGGTGACGTATCAGACCGGGGCGAGCGGCGCCATGCAGGCGAAGCGCAACGGCGCAACGGCCGACCAGTCGAAATCAAGTGATGCGTCGCGGGCAATGGCCCCTTGGTGGCGACGCAATTCCTCAGACCGGGCATAGTCGGTGATCCGGGCGTGGAACGCGGCGCGGTCCGCCGGGTCGACGATGTCGACGGTTCCGGTTTCGGAACCGAGCCTGCCCGCCCCCGCGACAGAGGCGATGACAGGCAAGCCATGGGCCGCGGCCTCGTGCGTTGCGATCGGGTCGCCCTCCTCTATCGACGGCAGAACGAGTGCGTCGGCGCTGAGATATTCGGAGGTCACGTCGCTGCAGTAGCCGGCATAGGAAATGTTCGGCTGATTGAGGACATCGGCAAAACGCCGGCCGATCAGCGGCTCCATGGCGCCGACGATGCGCAATTCGCAGCCCTGCGGTGCGCCGCGCCAGACGTCGAGCAGGTGGTGCATCCCCTTGCGGACGCCGGCCGTCCCGACGAAGAGGAACCGCACCGGCGCGCCGGGGTCTCGTGGCGGGCGCGGTTCAAGCCGGGCAGGCCGCCAGGTGCCAAAGCTGGCCCCGACCACCTTGCTAGCGACAGCCGTGGCAGCAAGCGCCGTCTCGCCCAGCCGGTTGGGGACAAAGATCATGTTGCATAGCGCGAAACGCTGTTCCTGATCGGCGATGCGCGTGTCGGTGATTTCATGGGCGGGCGCTTCGCCAAGCGCCTCATAAGCCGCGTCGAGAATGGGTTTGGCCACGGACATCGGCGTATTGACGGTTTCGGCCACGATGGGAATGCCCCGCCGGGCGAGATCCTCGTAGACCCTCAGCGGCACGGAGGGCCAGAGATAAGCGATGTCGCCATCCTTTACCGCGCGCAGATAGGTCTGGTGGGTCAGTGGGTCGAGCGCGCCCCTGACGGCGCGATAGGGCATCCGTTCGAGAAGCCGTGGCAAGGTCTGGTGCACGAGGAAAGGCTCATCGCCCGTCGCCTTGGCGCGTGCGGTGAAGAGGTCGGCAGCATAGCCGGCAATCGCCCCGGCGCGTAGAATCGACCGGCAGGTCATGCCGACACCCACATCGGCACACGGGATGTCGAAGAGCGTACGGAACGACGGCGTGTTCACACGCTTGCCCCGATTATCGGCGATCGTATCGGCACGGGTTCTGCTCTTGTCTTGGCGGACGGGCGGGGCTGCCCACCGGACCGCGATGGTCTATCGCAATCATCTAGCGATTGAGCGGACCGTTGAAAAGTGGTGGACCCAAGCGACCGGACATCGCGCCGGAATACTGCCTGCCCGCGGTGAACAATTGCCGAATTTGCGCCGATTATCCTGCCGACGCACCCAATCGACCAAAAAAGCGCGGAGCGAGGCCCTTCAGCGGTTGTGGCCGGGATCGAACCGGGAAAAGCGGGCGCTGCCTCGGGTCCGACGCTCGTTGGGCCCGGCCTGCTCGCTAAGTTCGGCGCGACTGCCGGACCCGGCCGTGGCTGGTGTTTCAACGGGCGCGGCTTCGTCGGGCGCTGGCCGGGGTGCGGCCTCATGCCTTCGGGAATAGGCGGGTTTCGCCTCTGCCCGGCGGGCGGGTGCCACGGCTTCGCCGCGTGTGTGCACCGGTACCGCCTGACGCGAATAGACCGGCCCGCGCGCGGCCTCTGCTACGGGTTCCGGCGCGCTGTCCGAATCTGCGGTGGCGAGCCAGAGCCCGGAGCCAAGCAGGAAGAAGACGAAGGAATAGATCGAAGTCCAGATATGCACGGTCGCGAGCGTGAAGCTGAGACCGACAAAGCAGATCATCCAGGCGAGGCGGATCTGCGATTCCGGCGAGCCGGGTGTCAGGGCGCGCCTGCCGACCCGGAAGAGCGCATCAAGATACCCGAGTGCAAGGAGGATGAACCCGGGGATGCCATAGCGCATCGTCATGAGAAGCCAGAAATTGTCGACGCTGCCGCTTTTCATGTAGCCGGGCCGAATCCAGCGCCGGAGCCCGAGGCCGAAGACCGGGTTGTCCCAGACGTTGATCATGCCCCATTCGAAGATGATCGCGCGGTAATAGGCTGTATGGGCCGAGAAGGTCGCGTAGCTCATGAAGACCTTGATCGGCGTGCGGTTCGACAGAAGATCGACGGTGACATACATGAGCACGCAAATGCCGGCGAGCATATGCCAGCGCTTGGTCACGTTGCGGAAGACATACGCCCAGCCGATAAGGCCGATCTGCAATATCGCCGAAAGAAGCGCCCCGGACGAGAGCGACAGGAAAACGCCCGTCAGTACTGCGCAGCTCATCAGATAGCGCGCCATCGGGGTCATCATATCCTTCATGCCGACATAGACGAGGCTGAAGGCGGCCGAACAGAAAAGCCCATAATGGATCGGGTGCGCAAAGACCGTCTGCGCCCGGAAAAGCCCCATGCGCGGGTCCATGTCGACCTCGACCGGCGCATCGAGGCCAAGGTCGAGGATGGCCTTCAGGACGATCGCGACATCGGTCTGCGATTCCAGGAGCGCGAGCGGCAGAAGAAGGACAACGAGCAGCGCGAAGACACGAACAAGCGCGAAGAAATCCGCGCGGGTGCGGATATAGGCGCGGGCGATTGCGTAGCCGCCAAGAAACTCGATCCCGGCGGAACCAATATTCTCGACGGCCCGGTCGGGGTTGTTGACCGCGACAGCGACCATCGCCCAGCAGATATGGAGCAGAAAAAGCCAGTCCACCGGCCAGACACGCCCGTAGCGGCCGGTCAGCACCCCGATCATAAGCGGCACGGTCGTGAAGAGCAGCAATATCCGCAAGAGCGACAGACTGAGCGTGCCGACAAAGAAGCCGACCGGCAGCACGATAAAGATGAGATAGAGCCAGACGATGGGATGAAGCCGGCGCGCCGAATCCACCGTTATGCCGATAGAGGCCGAAAGCGCCCCCGGCCTTGCTGCGGAATTTGTCGTTACGGTCGTCACGGCGCGAGGCATCTCCGGTGGCCGGGTCCGCCGGGCTGCGGCGGGTCGGGCCATAGTCGCACGAATGAAGCCGGGATCATATCCCGCCTCGTACCCGCATTTCCTTAATGCAATTGCGCCGGCGGCTCCAGCCCTGCGGGTACGAGGCACACCGGTTCGCGCCGAACAGGGGACAGCCACGCATCAAAGCCACTAGGACATGGTTAATGTTGTCATTTTGTTAACCTCGTTGCGCTCATCTGGCGGCAATGGGCCGGCCGACGCGGCCTGCCCGGCGGCGGAGGAGACGCAAATGGCGGTAAACACGATATCTGAGACCGGCGGACCGCTCTTCGGCACGAGGGAACGCGGCCCGACGGAAAGGCCGATCTTCGCTCGTCGCCTGGCGGCCGCGGACTGGGCCGAAACGGCAGCCTTGCCGGCCACGACCGTCGCGGAGCCCGGGGCATTGCGGAAGGCGCGAAAGCGCGGACTTAACCGGCTAGGGTGGTTGCGCAGATTACTCGTCGGGGCAAAACGGGCCTGGTGCCGCAGGCTTTGGGGCATGGATATTCACCCGACGGCCGAATTCTCCCTGTCGACGAAATTCGACCGGACCTTTCCGATCGGCGTTCATGTCGGCGCGCATTCCTACGTTGCCTTTGATGTCCGGCTGCTGACCCATGACCGGACCAGGGGGCTTTATCTGCATACGCGGATCGGGGCCAATTGTTTCATCGGCGGCGGCAGCCTGATCCTGCCGGGGGTGGAGATTGGCGACGATTGCGTGGTGGGCGCCGGTTCCGTGGTCACCAGATCGGTTCCGCCGCGTTCCGTCGTCGCGGGAAATCCCGCGCGGATCATCCGGTCAGACATAGAGGTTGGCCGGTATGGTCGGTTCCGGACTGCCGATGCCACCGAAAGCCGGCTGGCATCCCAGGGTCTGGCCTGAGTACGCCCGGCCCTGTCACAACAGCCGCAACCGCGATTGTCATTCTGGCGGTGGCGTTCGCCGCATGGCTGTCGGGGATGCCAGAGCGCAATCGCGACCGGATCGTTCAGCTTGACCTGCGGCACAACGGCACGCTGCACATCATTGCCTTCGGATCGAGCCTGACGGCGCGCGCACTTTGGCCCGCGCAGCTACAGGTGGCGTTGCAGGACTGCGGTTTCACTGAAGTCCGTGTCGAGACATTGGCGCGCGCCGGCGCCGGGTCCGACAGGGGGCTGCCGCTTGTCCGACAGGCCATCTTTGAAGGGGTCGATGCCGCCATCCTCGAATTCGCCATCAACGATGCCGACCTGATCGACGGCTTGTCGCGCAACCAAAGCCGCGAAAACCATGACGCGATGATCGCGGCGCTGCATGGCGCCGCCCCGCGGGTTGCGCCGATCCTGATGGCGACAAACCCGGTCAGCGGGTTGCAACGCCTGAAGCGGCCACGGTTGGCGGCGTATTACCGCGACCTCGCTTCCTTGGCCGAGGCGCGGGACGTCGGTTTCTTCGACGGTACGTGGCGCTGGACGGCGGTCAGGGGGCGCGTCGCGAAGGACGGGCTTCATCCTGCGCCGGAGATGGAGGCGGAACTTTATGTCGGGCCCCTTGCCCGCCTGATCGCGGCCGGTGCAGGCCGTGACTGTCCCGGGAACCCCGCCGGATAACCCGTGTGCCCCGGGCACATCTGCGTGACCGCACTGCCCGGCCCAATCTGGTGCCGGACGTTGTGTGTTGACGGAAGGTGCGTTGATGGGCCGCGCTTCGGCGATGGAAACTGACGCAACCAAGCCGGTGCGCCGGACGGGCATGAGGCCCGGCGACGATATTGCGTGTGAAAACGGCTCCTCAGGTCTTAAGACCGGCTTCAGCCGGCGCGCGCGCCGCAGACGCCCTCCGCAACAACCCTGCGGGCAATGGTAATTCCGGGCGGCGAATTCGTCAGCCCACCGGGCGGCGGACCGGGTGCCGCGCGGGCGCGCCCCGCCGGCCGGCGCTGATCCATGCCATCCGGACGCGCGTCGCCACCAGGACCCGATCAGGATCGCCGGTGCAGGCGGTGCCGTCCCCCAGACGGGACAACACCATGATTTCACTTGCCGCCCTTACGCCCGGACACCGGCCGGTGCCAACCTCCGGCCCCGGACCGCAGCCCGGCGCAATCGCGATCACCGCCTTTTCCCGCGACCGCATCGTCTTTGACAGCGGCACCGGGTTCGGCCGTGCCACCGCCGACATCCCCCTCAGCGGAACGGCAACTGCCGGCATGGCGGTCGAGGCCCGCGCGTTGTCGCTGGACGATGGCGGGGCAACAACGACGCCCTGGACCGAGATTGGCGCGGGCGATGCGGGCGGGCTTTGGTCGGGGACCATCACGGTCCCGAGGGGGGCATCCTGGTACCACCCGCAGGTGCGGTTGAAGGCGCAGCCCGGTATCATGGCCACCGGGGCGATGCGGTTCGGCGTCGGCCATGTCATCGCACTTTGGGGTCAGTCTGAAGTCGACCGCATCCTTTCGGCCTTTTACGACAATACAACGCCTCCCGCCGTCGCCGATCCTGAGGCGGTGCAGGTCATCTATGGCGCGGTATCGGCACCCCAGGCTAGCCATGTCAGCGATGCCCAGCCGGTGACAGCGGCTGTCGCCGCGATGGCGGCCACGCTCATCGCCACCCGCCCGGGCGAGAAGTTCGCCATCGTCTTTCACGGTGTCGCCGGAACCGACCCGCGCGCATTGGTCGATGACGCCGACCTGAGCAGGCTTTGGTCCGACGACAAGGCGCTGCACGATTTCGCCACCGCGGACGGCCAGCATGTGGGGCTGGCGGCGATGTCATGGTTTGCATCGCCCGGCAGCCTCGGCAGCAGCTATGGCGAGGTGCTCTTTCCGCTCTTCTCTGGGAAGACGACCGGCGGCAGCCCGGTCTCATTTCCGGCCACGATCCCCTGGGGGGTTGGGAACAGTTTTCAGGCCGACCACTGGTTCGGGGAGCTTTATGACTACACCCGCACGAAGTGGGTGCCCTATGGCCCCCACCGCTTCGAGATCGACGGCGACATGGCAGATGCGACGCACTATGCCGGTGGCGGATTGCAGTTCAACCTGACCAACAAGGAAGCCGCCAGAAACAGCTGGCGGTCGATGCTCGCCCTGCCAGATGCGACGATGTTCCTGCCCCTGGGACTGGAACTGACGACCTATGCCAATGGCTTTGATGATGGGGCCGGCGGCTGGACCGATATCGAACATCCCGCTGGCGACACGGCGGACGGGGTTCAGGCCTGGGCGCGGCTGACGGCGCTGGCTATCCTCCAATCTGCCGGGTTGACGCCTTGGTCGGCCCCGGTCTTCGACCAGTGCCTGTGGGACCCGTCCGGCGCCTGGGTCGAGATATGGTCTTCCGCTGGACCGGTCACGACGACACGCCTACTCCGCGGCGAGCCGGCCTTGCCTCCGACCTATCCGCACTGGACAGAGGTCGCCGGGGTCCAGATCAACGGGCAACCGGCCGCGACGACCCAGATCGTGGCGGGCCGCCTGCGGGTCTTTCCAAACAGCGGCAGCTTCACCAGTACCGATGTGATCAACTTCGGCGAAGGCGGCGCGACTGGCGCGCTGAAGTTCCCCGAAGACCTTATTGCCGGCTTCTGGAAGAACCTGCCCATCGTCGATGTCGGCGCAGCAGGGCTTGACGGCGTGCCTGTCAGGCCGCTGCCCGATCCGGCGGTTCTGGCCAATACCCTGCCGCCTTCGGCGCCGCGCTTTACGACCTCATCGGGCGGACCCTATTTCATCGACCCGGCCAATCTCGGCGGGGGCGTGACGGCGATGACCTTCTCGACCCGCTTCATTGTTGATGCGCTGCCATCGACCACCTTCATCCTCTTCACCCAAGCCAATGTCGGCTTCGATGTGGAGCTGATGAACAGCGGTCACCTTCGGATTAACGTGAAGGACGGGGCGGGCACCAAGGTTCTGGGGCCGACGGTGGTGGCTGCGGGGCTCGGCGCGGGGATCTGGTACGATCTGGTCGTGGCGGCCGATCAGGTGGCGCAGGTGGCCCATATCAGGGTCAATGGCACGCTGATCGCGGCCCTTCCCTTCACGACAGCAGGCAACGGCGTCTTTCAGAGCAGCCGCGCCATCGGATTTCTGGCGCGCGGATCGGGCGCGTTGCAGACGGTGGGGCAGGTTGAATGGCTGAAGGTCTGGAAGTCGGTCAGCGGCGCGGGGCTGGAACCTGTGACAACACCGTTCAAGGCGATCGCGGGAAGTCTTGCCGCCGTGAACGCTGACCCCTGGAAGCTCGGCGCCAACGCCAGCTGACGCAGCGGTGCGCAGGTCAAGATGAAAGGGGCGCCCGGAAACCGATCCGGGCGCCCCTTTGTCATTGCGCCATAGCGACCCGTGGTCTTACCAGAGGGCGACGATACCGGAAGCCGTGGTGCCAGTTGCGTTGATGCCGTTGCATCGGACCGGCAGCACGGTTCCGGCCGGCACGTTTTCGAACAGAACAGTTTGCCCGCCGGCAAGGCGGGCTGCAACGACGCCGGGCTGACCGACATAGATGGCGCGCGGCAGAACCGGAAGTTCGTTGGTGTCGTGTGGAACGACAGGGGCGGCATCGCGCGCGGGGGCCGTCAGACTGGTGGGATAGTCGGAAAACTTGTCCATGTCTCTTTTCCTGATCGCCTGGACCCGACCCGGCGTCATGCACGCAGACATGTAGGTTCGGCGGCGGCACAGTACGGGGCGGCCAGGCCGCTGTGGTGGTTGCCGGGGGCACGACCGCTTGCCGTCCACCGGAAAGCGGATATTCCGCGACCTTCTGCAAAGATGCGCTGAATCCAGCGCGCGGGTCTGTTTCCGATCACGCAACGTAACAGAGCGCAATATCGGCGAGATCATGCCGGTCGACCGATAATTCCCTTAAGAAATGGGTTAAATTGAATGTCGGCGTCACAGGCCTACTGCATTTATGCCCCATATTTGCCATGTTCTGGCGCATTGTTCAGGCAGGGGACACACTCACCGAGTGAAGGAAATTTTGATGAAGCTTAACCACTCGCTGCTCGTCATTGGTTTGAGTACTGCGCTGTGCTCCGTACAGGCCAGCGCTGCAGATTACTTCGTACAGGCTATGACACCGGGCCCGGTTCAGGGGACCGTCCTTCAGCCCGTATCCTTGCAGGCGACCACCGACACGGCAACGCCGCCGGTTGGCTCGCGCGAGTGGTACAAGCTGAGATGGAAGCGCCGGCAGGCAGCCGCTGACACCGATGGTGGAACTACAACGACCACGACAACAACCACCACGACGACCACCACAGATACCTCCGGGACCTCGGGTGGGACGGGTACGTCTGGCGGGACCGGCACCAGCGGTGGCACCGGTACAACCGGCGGAACCTCCGGCGGCACAACCAGCGGCTCCGGCGGCACGACCGGTGGCACGACCGGTGGCACAACTGGCGGCACTTCTGGTGGCACGACCGGTGGCACTTCCGGCGGCACGGGCACTTCCGGCGGCACGGGCACCTCGGGTGGGACCAATCCGCCGAGCCCGAATGGCCAGGTTATCAACGGCCTTGCCGCGCTATTCTCGCAGGTCAAGCTGAACGGCGGCGACCGCGTCTTCCTGATGGACGGCTATCACGGGCCGCTGAAAATCTCGGGGATGAATTTCTCGTCCCCGGTTCTTTTTGCGCCAGTCCCGGGCCAGAACGCCCATGTGGACACGATCAACGTCATCGGGTCGAGCAACATCGTCTTTGACGGGCTGAAGATCTGGCCAACTTCGGCGAATGCCGGCAATGCCGCCCTTGTCCGGACCTATCCGAACACCAGCAACATTGCCTTCCGCAATCTCGACATTCGTGGCACATCGGACGCCGGCAACTACCAGAGCTGGTCGCAATCCTACTGGATCGCCAACAAGCGGATGGGCTTTCAGGCGGATGGCAACCAGATCTCGATCATCGGCAACCGCGTGACCGGCATTCAGACCGGCATCCATGCGCTGGCGCAGAACGCGCTTCTGGAAAACAACATCGTCGACGGGTTTTCCGCCGACGGGATGCGGGCCCTTGGCGACAATTCCATCGTCCGCGGCAACAAGGTGCAGAACTGCGTGAAGATCGACGCCAACCATGACGATGGTTTCCAGTCCTGGTCGCGGTCGGCGGCGGGCAAGATCGGCCAGGGTGTCGTGACGAATGTCCTGATCGAGAACAACAAAATCTTCGAATGGACCTCGTCCGTCGCAAACCCACTGCGTTGCCGCCTGCAGGGCATCGGGATGTTCGATGGCATGTATGACGGTTTTGTCATCCGCAACAACATGATCTCGGTTTCTGCCTATCACGGCATCAATATCGCCGGGGCGCTGAACACGACCATCGTGAACAACACAGTGATCAATGCGAGCGGCCTGAATACCGGCAACCCGTGGATCAAGATCGCCAACCACAAGAACGGCACGTCGTCGAACAGCGTTGTCGTGGCCAACAACCTCGTAACCGCTTTGAAGGTCGCGACGAATACCAGCAAGAACATCCTTGAGACGAACAACGTGCTCGTCCAGAACATGGCGACGCAGTTCACCTCGATCGCGAACAAGGATTTCACGCTTAGCGCGACTTCCAGCGCGGTCGACAAGGGTACCCCGACCTACGCGCCGGCCACCGATATCATGGGCAATGCCCGCCCGCGCGGCCGTGCGCCGGATGCGGGGGCTTACGAAAGCCGCTGATACAGAAACGGCCGGAGCGCCGGAGACATGAAGCCCCGCCGAAGCAATCCGGCGGGGCTTTTTCGTGCCCGTCAGATGCCGAACCCAAACGCCTGACGCAGCATCCAGTAGCTCCGCAAGAGCCTGAGGCGGATCAGGACGGCCGCACCGCGCAGCCGTTCGCCGAGCGTATCGAGCCGGGGGCTGAAAAGAAGGCGCGGCAGGTGGGGCAGGCTGCTCAACGCCATGACGAGCGCTCGCGCGGCCCAGCCCAACGCCCCGGCACCCCTGCCCCGGCCGTTCATGTGCAGCCCGTACATCTCGGCCGTGATCCGGCGCCACTTGCGGACGAGAGCCGCCCAGTCGGACCGCGTCGGATGGGCGACGCGGATCGTTTCGTCCAGCGCGACCCGGTAGCCTTTCGTACCGGCCCTGAGACACCATTCGGCATCTTCCGACAGACCGTCGATGAAGTCGCCGACGTCCAGAAAAACCGACCGGCTCGTGACCAGATTGGCAGTCACCGAAAACCCCTTCTTCTCGATGTAGTCCTTGTAGTTGAACGCGAATACCGTCTCGAACGCCTCGGCGCCGCTGCGTGGCGGCGGGGTTTCGTCAAAGACGTCGATCGCGCCGCCGATGATGTCGGCGCGGACCGTTTCGCGCCGGATCGCCGCGAACCAGTCAGCCTGCGGCACACAGTCGGCATCGAGAAAGACAAGCCGTTCCGCGGTGGTTTCGCGCACCCCGCGGTTGCGCGCATTGGCGGCCCCCTTATTCGGCTCCGTCACGAAGGCGACGTTCGGAAAGGCGGCGCGGATGGCGTCGAGCGACTGGGTGGAGCCATTGTCGACAACGATGACCTCTGCCCCCTCCAGTCCCGCCGGCGCCAGCGCCCGAAGGCAGCGCATCAGCCGGTCCGCATCGTTGTAATGCGGGATGATGACAGCGTGGCTGGCTGACATGGTCTGGGCGATTCTCCGTTTCGCGCGATTGGGCGGCTTCAGGATGGCCTGTCCGGCCCGTGACATAAAGCAGAATGCCGCATCCGATGGCGAGACGGCGCATCAGATGGAAACAAACCGTTCACAATTTGGCAACAGCGCGACTCAGCCGTCCCGATATCGGACCGGTATCGCGAACAATCGCCGCTATTTGGGGCATATGGCCCAAGATTGGAATGCAAATTACAACCATTGGTAGATCAGATCACCCTTTTCGCTGGCAGGGCGCAAAATAGCGGCGGCAATGTGTTCCCTTTCACCCGAAATGTGGTACAAATGTGGTGTAACGGTGAGTGCCGAACTTGGAGGGGTTTAAGAATGTTTAAGAAATGGGGTAAGGGCGCCCTGGCAGCACTGGCGATGGCAGTAGCGTCGTCTGCGAATGCCTATGTGATCGATTTCACGGACTCGTCGACCGGCTCTTCCGGTACACTCTTCAACGGGGCGATCAGCTGGAACATGACGGCAAGCGGCGTTTTGAACAATTCGCAGCTTTTCGACGGTAACTCCGCACCCGGTGGCACGGGCCTGTCTTTCGAGACTGATGGCTACGGCGTCGGCGCGAATGACGATGAAATCACGACCACAACGCGCTCGCAGGAGTGGATCGAGGTGACCTTCAGCGCACCTGTGCTGATCGACGCGATCTATTTCCTTGATCTGTTCGTTGCCCGCGACCGCAGCAACTACGAAGTGGGTCAGGCTTCGGTGGACGGCGGCTCGCCGATCATCTCGCTTGCCGCGACGGCTGTGGCCGGCTCGGGTGCTGCCGGCTTCGTCGGCGCGATGTTCGAGCCGATCTACGCCACCGTGATCCGTTTCACGGTGCTGAGCGGCAACGACGGCTACGGCTTTGCCGATGGTGCGCTGGCTGGTATCGGCATCGCGCCGATCCCGCTGCCGGCGGCTGGCATGCTGCTGCTGGGCGGTCTTGGCGGTCTGGCGATGGTGCGTCGCCGCAAGAAGGCCTGAGGCCAGAACAATATTACGAAAAGGCCGGGCAGTTGCCCGGCCTTTTTCATTGCGGATACAAATGCACGGCGGTCACGATGGGTGGGTTAGCCGTGGACGCCCGCCAAACGCCAGCAGGCGGCAAAGGCCGCTAATGTCAGCACCGCGACCAGCGATCTGCGCTTATTCGTAAGACCCGTAACCGTAGCCGTAGCCCACGGTATCGTCCGGGTAGCGACACTTGTTCAGCACCACGCCCAGCACGTTGGTCAACTGGGCCAGTTCCTTTTCGCAGATGTCGATATTGGCAAGCGTCGTGCTTTCGGCCGCCGCCACAAGAATGGCGCAGTCCACATTGCCGAGGAACCCGACATTGTCATCGCTCGCCAGCATCGGCGACATGTCGAAGATCATGACATCGGGCTGCCACTTGCGCTCGATCTCATCCAGCGCCTCTTTGGTCGCTTGCGCCTGCAGCGTTTCCGCCGGATGGCGCGACGCGCCAGCATTGGTCGCGATGATCAGATTGTCGCCAATGCGGACCGCCACATCCTCGAACGCGGCCTTGCCTTCCAACACCTCGTGGAATGAATGCTTGGGATGATGGTCAAGCTGCTTGTGGATCGACGGGCGCCGCAAGTCCAGATCGAAGAGCATGACTTTGAGATCGCGTTGACGCGACAGGCTGAGCGCGAGGTTGAGGCAGATCGTCGTCTTGCCGCATGCTGCGCCCGGCGAGGTTATGGCGATGCGGCTCCAGGCGTTTTCCTTCATCTGCCGGATCGTACGAGAGCGCAGCATGTCATAAGGTGCCGCCTCGCGGCCGCCGAGTAGCGCGGTGATGCGCCGGCGCCGCGCCTGCGGCGGCAGAAGCTGGATTTCAGGCAGGGCCTGCCAGCCCGCCGCCGGAACGTTCTGCCGGCCGACCTTCTCGCGCGGGGTGTCCGGTGCGCTGTTCAGCGCCACCTTGCGCATCTCGCGCGCCTTGGCCAATGCCGCTTCAAGCTTTTCCATGGAGGCCTCTATCCCTTGTCGACATTGCCGGACGGATCACAAGCGGACGCCGAGTTTGGCAGCCGCCCGATCCACGATGATGTCGAGCGGCAGGTAGTATACATGGACGGCATAGATGATCGCCGGGATACCGATCACAGCGACCAGCAGCATCGCAACAAAGCCCGAGCGACGCAGCAGCGCCTCTGACGGTGTGCGCATGTAGGGGATGGTCGCAATCGGCGTGATGCCGAAAGAGCGGATCAAATCGGTCGGCCGGCGCACGGCACGGTTCAAAAGCTCCAGCAGGACAATGACACCGATGCCAAGAAGCGCGCCCGCGAAAGTTCCGCCGCCAGCGATCAACAGGCGGTTCGGGCTGATCGGCGCGTTCGGGACGGTGGCGGCATCGACGACCGAGATACGTTCTCCCTTCGACAGGAATTCGATCTTCTCGGTCGTGGCGGCCTGCGCCTGACGGGCGACGGCCGTGTCGTATTGCTGCTGGATATTGGCATAGTCGCGGTTCAGCGACGCCAGCGCCACGTCGTTGGCATAGGTCCGTTCGATCGAGTCGTTCAGGACCTTCAGTTGTTCGGTCAGCGTTTCGCGCTGCTGACGTTCCTTGGCGATCCTCGTGTCGATATCGGCGACCTGCAGGTCGAGAAGCGTTTGCGTCGGGTTGGTGCCGGCTGTGCCGGTGTTCGCCGGCGACTGACCCGCGACCACGGCTTCGAGCTGCGCGATCTGTGATTTCAGGACGGCGATCTTGGGGTTCGTCGGCGACAAGACAGCAAGAAGCGAATTGAGCTGGCTGCGCAGCTGTTCAAGCTGCTTCTGCTCTGGCGTCATGTTGGCCGTCGTCACGGGACCGACCTGCCCGGTGGCGTTGAAGAGCGCGATCATCTGCGTCTTCTGGTCTTCCAGTTGCGAGATATTCTGGTCAATCAGCGCGATCTGGTTGGTGGTCTGCGTCTGCTGGCCCAGCCGGAAATTCAGCGTGTTGGGCAGGGCATCGGAATTCTTGGTCTGGAAGTCCAGAATCTTGGCCTTCATCTGGTCGATATCGGCGCTGAGGCTCTTGACCTGTTGTTCGAAGAAATCGAGCGTTCCCTCGGCGCCTTCGGTGCGAACCTTGACGTCCTCGGCCAGGATCAGCGTCACATATTCGTTGACCACCGCGGCGACGATCGGGCCGGTTTCGCCATTGAAGGTCAGGCCCATGATGGTCGCCTGACCACGACCGGCATTCTTGTTTATCCGCGTGCCGTCACGCATCGCCTGAACGACCTCGTCCGGCGACATCTTCGGCAGGTCTTTGAAAACCTTATGCTTCTGCGCGATATCGAGCAGGTTTGTCCGGGTCATCAGGCGGTTTTCGATGGTCTGGAGCTTTTCCAGCGACTGGGCCTGATTGTTGTTGTTGCCGCCGACCGTGATCTGGGACGACTCAACCAGCAGCACCGCCCGGGCCTGATAGACCGCCGGCAGCAGCATTGCGGCAGCAATCGACGCGGCGGCGACCAGCGCGAAGATGATGATGAAATAGTGCAGTCTTCGCAGAAAGACCGCGAAATAGAATGACAGGTCGAAATTCATCTACTCTTCGCTTCCTCGGCAGCGATCTGGGCCGCGAAAAACACGCCATCGTCCAGAACCGATTGCACCACATGTTCGTCCACGTGGTGATGATCCATGCTCCAAGCATAAAGCAATGCCATGTCGCAGAGCTGATTGACAAGACGCGGCACGCCATGGGTCATGCCATGGATCATCTTCGCGGCCGGAACCGTAACTTCCTGGCCGGTGCCGCCGGCGGCCTTCAGTCGATGCTCGATCAGTTCAACGACGGCCTGTTCGTCAAGCGGCTGGAGGTGAAAACTGGCGGCGATACGCTGCGCAAGCTGGCGCAGGGCCGGATCAAGGATCATCTCGCGCAGTTCAGGCTGACCAACAAGCACGAGCTGAATGACCTCATCCTTGCCCGAGTTGATGTTCGTCAGCATCCGCAGTTCTTCGAGGCTTTCGCGCGACAGGTTCTGCGCCTCGTCGAAGATTAGGACGACGCGGCGGCCCGAGGCATATTCCTCAATGAGGAAATCCTGCAGCTTCTGAAAAAGCTGCACATAGCTGGTTGTCACCTGGAACGGCACGCCGAGCGAGTTCAGCACCCACTGGATCAACTCGCCCCGGCCGCCTTGCGCGTTAGAAATGAGCCCCACGGTAATCTTCGCGCCGAATTGGCGAAGGAGTTCGCGCAAAAGCGTTGTCTTGCCGCAACCGACACCGCCAGTGATCAGCGTTATCGGTGCGCGCGACAGGATACCGAATTCAAGGACGGAATAGGCACGCCGATGCTGTGCGGACCAGAAGAGAAAATCGGGGTCGGGAACAAGCGTGAAGGGTCGTTCACGGAACCCGAAGAAGTCCATGTAGAACCCTACATTGCCCGCTTCTTCGACAGTGGTCTCCACGACCTTGTTCATTCAACGTTCCATCTCAAACAACCGCGGGCGCCGCAAAGGCGGGTATTCTGCCTTGTACCCTTATGCGCCCCGGATTTCACGGGTTAAATGGCCACAACACTTCGGCGGTTTGATGGCATCATGCCGTCAATCCGTCGTCGCAACGGGAATACCGCGCCAGGACGTCGGATGGCCAGAAATTTGCACCCGCCACCGCGATATAGGCCACAATTCCGGCGGCGCAATCCATTGTTTGGTGGAGCGAAACAAAAAACCGGTCAAGCGGGCCCAGTTCGGGGTTTCGGGCACAGTAACCCCCGGAAAACCGGCGGAAAACGGCGAAAATGGGGCAGCGGCGGATTTGTGGATTTCTCTGTGCGTAATGAAGTGTTAGTAAAGGTGCGGGGTGCTGCCGCATCCGACAGAATCGGTTGTGAGTGTTGGGGCGCGACGCGGCGCCCCGGGTTGATGGTGGTCCGATTGAGGCGTGATGTATGACGACGCGAATGAGCGATCTTTCAGATGAGCTTGGCGCTTCCGGCTCAGCAGCCGGTCTTGTTAACATCGGTTCGCGCGCCGGCATGTATCGCAATTTCTTCAAACGCCTGATCGACGCGACTGCCGTGCTTGCGGCCGGCGTGATCGTTCTTCCGTTGATCACCGTTCTGGCCCTGATCGTCGCCAGCGATGGGTCGAACCCCTTTTACTGGAGCCGCCGGGTCGGTCTGCGCGGCAAGAATTTCGGCATGCTGAAGCTGCGGACGATGGTGCCGAAAGCGGATGCCTTGCTCGAGGATTATCTGAGCAAGAACCCCGCCGCCCGGCTCGAATGGGACAGCACCCAGAAGCTGAAGAACGATCCGCGGATCACGCGGATGGGCCGGTTCCTGCGCAAGACATCGCTCGACGAACTGCCGCAACTGTGGAACGTGCTTATCGGGGAAATGTCGCTCGTTGGACCGCGCCCGATGATGCCGGAACAGCGGGTCCTCTATTCGGGCCTAGCCTATTACTCCCTGCGCCCTGGCATTACCGGCCCATGGCAGGTATCGGACCGCAACGAGGTGGAGTTCTCCAAGCGGGCGGATTTTGACCGTGAGTATGACCGGACCCTGTCCTTCACGAATGATCTGCGCCTTATTTTCGCAACGCTGCGCGTCGTGCTTAAGGGCACGGGGTATTGATTCAGGCAGCGTATCGGCTATCTCGGGCAGTAGGCGGCGCTGCGGGGCTTTCCTAGTTCAGTGCCAAAACGGAAAAGCATCGCCTGACTGACGTGATGGCCGAGGATATCGCATGAGCTTTCGCCGATTCACGACCGGGTTGCTTTTGGGGGCCGCCTTGGCCCTTGTCGCTGCCTGCGACAGCTCCGAAGAACGCGCCGAAAAATACTACCAGTCCGGCCTGCAATATCTGCAGAAGGGCGAGGTGGAACGCGCGCTGGTGGAGTTCCGTAACGTCTTCAAGCTGAACGGACGCCACAAGGAGGCGCGCCGGACCTTTGCCGAGGTCGAGCGGGGCCGCGGGAATTTTCGCGAAACCTATTCGCAATATCTGCGGCTGGTGGAGCAGTATCCCGACGACCTGCCCGCGCTCAAGGCCCTGGCCGAACTCGCCTCGCTCAGCAACGACTGGGCCTTGATGATGCGGTTTTCGATGCAGGCGCTGGCCATCGCGCCGGACGATGCATCGCTTCTGGCCGCAAAGACAGTGGCCGAGTACGGCCTGTCGCTCGACAAGAACGATTCCGCCGCGACGGTGGCAGCGGTGGCCAAGGCCCGCAAGATGCGTGAGGAACAGCCGGACAACCTGCTTCTCCGCCGCGTCATCGTCGATGACCTGATCCGCTCGCATCGCAACGAGGAGGCGCTGACAGAGATCGAATCCGCGCTTCTCGTCGCGCCGGAAGATCAGGCACTTTATGGCCAGCGCCTGTCGATCTATGCCGCAATGGGCGATGAGGCCGCCGTCGAGGCGGGCCTTCTGGACATGGCTGAAAGGTTTCCCAAGTCGCAGGAAATCAAGTCCGGCCTGATGCGCTGGTACATTTCGCGCAAGGAATTCGACAAGGCGGAAAGCTACCTTCGCGGCCAGATGGATGCGAGCGGCGGCGACGTGACGCTGGTTCTCGATCTGATCCGGTTTCTCGCGCAGTACCGTGGTGCCGAAACGGCCGTCAGCGAACTCGACCGGCATATCACGCCGGGCGATTCCAATCCGGTCTTCCGGGCGGCGCGCGCCAATTTCCTCTACGATCTCGGCAGGCGGCAGGAATCCATCGCCGAAATGCAGGAGATCCTTACCACCGCGCCGCCAACCGAGGATCTGCGCCGCATCAAGATCGGCCTCGCCCGGATGCTGAATGTGGATGGCAATATCGTCGCCGCACAGCAACTCGTCGAAGAGGTTCTGGCCGAAGATTCGGGCGATGTGGAGGCGCTGAAGCTAAAGGCCGGCTGGCTCATACTCGGCGATGAGGTTGGCGAGGCGATCTCGATCCTGCGTTCGGCGCTCGACTACAAGCCGCGCGACCCGTCGATCATGACACTGATGGCCCAGGCCTATGAACGCGACGGCAACCGTGACCTGATGCGGGAAATGCTGTCGCTCGCGGTCGAGGCGTCGCAGCGCGCACCCGAGGAATCGCTCCGCTACGCGCAGTTCCTGGCGTCCGAAGGCAAGTTCATTCCGGCGGAAGGCACGCTGATCGACGCGCTGCGGGTGTCGCCGGGGACCGTTTCGCTGCTGGTGCCGCTGGGGCAAATCTACGTGCAACTGAAGGACTGGCCGCGCGCGAAATCCGTTGTCGAAGCGCTGGAAACCATCGGCGAGGCAGATGTCCAGCCCGATATCGTGCAGCTTCGCACCGCCATTCTTGCCGGTCAGCAGCAGCTGGACGAGGCTGTCGGCTATCTCGAAGGGCTGGCAGCAGAGGATTCGAACGATCTGAAGACGAGGATTGCAATCGTCCGGGCGCATCTTGCCAACGGCGAAGATGCCAAGGCGCTTGCCTATTCCACAAAGCTTCTGGCCGAAAATCCTGACAACGCGGCGGTGCGCTTTGCGGATGCTTCTGTCAGGGCACTGACCGGTGATCCGGCAGCGGCCGAGGCCACCTACCGCGCGCTCCTTGCCGAAGACCCGACACGTCTGCCTGCGTGGATGTCGCTTTTCCGGCTGGTAGCTGCCGATCCGGCCCGCCAGTCCGAGGTTGCCGATCTGGTGGAAGAGGCGCTGGCCCATGCGCCAGATTCCGAAGACCTGCAATGGGCCAAGGCTGGCATCCTTGAACGCGGCGGCGATTTCGACGGCGCGATCGCGATCTACGAGGCGCTTTACCAGAAAAACAGCGCCAACGCGATCGTGGCCAACAATCTGGCAAGCCTTCTGTCCAACCACCGCAGCGACCCCGAAAGCCTCGCCCGGGCAGAAGTTGTCGCGCGGCGCCTGCGCGACAGCGGCCAGCCCGCTTTCCAGGACACCTACGGCTGGATCGCGCATCTGCTTGGCCGCCATCAGGACGCCTTGGGCGAGTTGGAGGCGGCGGTAGCAGGGCTGCCGAAGGATCCGGCGGTCCAATACCATCTGGCCATGACCTATGCGGCGCTTGGCCGGAAGGGCGATGCACTCGGCCGGCTGCAGAAGGCCCGCGCGCTGTTGCCCGCAGACGGATCGGGCACGCTTGCGGACGCGATCGGTGACGAGATTGGTCGCCTGGAAAGCGAAGGCGTGGTCCCGGCGAATTAGCCCCGGGCGGTGAGACAGTGTTGCGGTGCGGGCACTTTTATGTCCGCCGGTCCCGAGAAACACTTTAGCATCAGGCGTTAAGAATTTGATTCTCCGCCTGTGCACCTTATCCTGACACCGATTCGAATTTGATTGGGTGTCCGAAATGTTCAGAACCTTGCTTGGCCTCGTTTTGGCTCTCCTCATCGTGCCTGCTGCCTGGGCGCAAAGCTCCTACCGTATTCAGGCCGGTGACGTGCTTCAGATGGAAGTGCTGGAAGACCCGAGCCTGAACCGCAGCCTGCTTGTCCTGCCGGATGGCAGTGTCAGCCTTCCGCTTGTTGGAACGGTGAAGGCATCGGGCAAGAGCATCGACAGCCTTCGCAGCGCGATTTCTTCGGCTCTGGCGCCCAATTTCGCGTCCGCGCCGACGGTTTTCCTGTCGGTCGGTCAGCTGAACGCGATCACCTCGGCTGTCAATAACGCGGCTGCCCAGGCTGCGGCGGCGCGTGTCGGCAACACCATTTCGGTTTATGCCCTTGGGGAGGTTTCCAACCAGGGTCCGATCGCGGTAGAGCGGGGCGTGACACTGCTTCAGTTCCTGTCGGCCTCCGGCGGCCTGACGCAGTTCGCGGCGACAAAGCGTATCCAGTTGCGTCGGCACAACCACCAGACGGGCAAGGAAACCGTGTATCATTATAACTACAAGGCGGTTCTGGCGGGCGCAGAAGCACCGATGCTCGTCCTGCAGGATGGCGATGTCATTGTTGTACCGGAGCGCAAACTATTCGAATAAAGGCGGATTTGGTGTGGGGACGAGCAGAACTAAGATCGCGGCAATCGCGGCACTAACATCAGCACTCTGGCCGGCAGCCGCCCTCCCACAGCAGGGCGGCGCAGCTGCGCCTGGAGGGTTCCACTTCGGATACGGTGTCAGCACGACCCTGACGGTCGATGACAACTTTTCGCTGGTGCCCGTCAGCCCGGGTTCGTCGACCATATTCGACACCAAGTTCGATTTCGGCATCAGCAGCGTCACGCCGCTGCACAGCCTGATCATTCGCGGCTCGACCGTGCTGCGCTATGCCGACATCCCCGGCCGGTCGATTTCAGGGTTGGAAGAGCCGACGCTGCGGCTGAATTACACGACCGGGAACAGAAATTCGAAATTCAGCGTCGACGGTCGCTATCGCCGGGTGGACAGGGAGTTTCTTGATCCCTTCCAGGTCGAGGCCGAAGAATCCGATCCGACGGTCGATCTGCTTGGCGGCGGCGGCACGGTCACGACGCGCCGCGCAGGCGTGACCTACCAGACCGGCATCAACGGCCCCTTGGGCTTTACCCTCGCGCTCAGCCACGACGACAAGACCTATTCGGGTCTGCCCGCCGCTTTGCCGCCTGCCACCGCGGCGCGGCTTTTCGATACCGACACCGACAGGGTCAACGCGACCGTCACCGCGCGCGTGTCGCCGGTCACGCAACTTCGCTTCAGCGCCGGTCTGATCCAGTACAACGCGACCGATCTGGTGCAGACCGACCGCCGGACCGAGGATTATTCCATCGGCATCGTGCAAGACATCAATCCGGTGCTCGTTTTGGATGCGCAGGTGGGCTACACCAATGTGGATACCACCACACTCTTCGGCACGACGACACGCGATGGCCTGACCGGCGCGCTGGGCCTGACCCAGACGCTGCGCAACGGGACTGTCTTCGGCAACCTGAATTCGACCGTCAACCAGAATGGCACACGCACCACCTTCCGCTTCGGCCGGACACTACAGCTGAAGACCGGGCGGTTTGCCGGCAGCCTTGGCGCGACGCGCGGGCCGAACGGTTCGACCCAGGCCGTCGCGTCGCTGAGCTATGACCAGCAGATCAACCGGACAAGCGACATCACCGTGACACTTGACCGTTCTGCCTCCACCAACAACCTGAGCGAGGACGTGCTGTCGACCAAGCTGGGCGTCAAGTACGGCTATGCCATCGACAGCGTGTCGCGCTTCGACATTTCGGTGAACCTTGCCCGGACCGAGAATATCGACAACAGCACCGCACCGACGGTTGACCGGCGGACCTTGCGGGCAACCTACACACGGTCGCTGACGCCGGACTGGGATCTGACCGGCGGATTTGCGCTTCGCTACCGGAAGGATTCGACCGTCGCCGCGGGTCCGGCAGATTCCAATTCGGTCTTCCTGACGCTTGACCGGAAGTTCAGTTTCCGGCCCTGACACGATCCGGCTTGAAGGCGCCCAAAAGGTTGCGGCATGGATTGCTCCCACCCTGCCGGAACGGGATTGCGGCGAATGGCATCGCCATCGCTGCTCTTTTCGCCTAGTTTCGGCGGTGCGACTGCTGCAGCGTGAAGGCAATAGGAAAGATGACACAATCCGCCAGCCAAAACCGGCAGGGGATCGCGGCGCTGGCCGCAATCAGCCCGCTGGGGCTGGCGCTTTTCGCGGCCTTGCTCTTCGCCTCGCTGCCGATCTTCTGGATCGGGTTCGTGTCGCTGGTCCAGGCCTGGTCCACGGCAGAATACAGCCACGGCCCGCTCATCCCGCTGATCTCGCTTTACCTCTTCCTGCGCGAATTGCGCCGCCGGCCCCTGCCTGCGCCACAAGTTTCCGACCGATGGCCCGGCGTCGTGGTGATTGCCCTTTCTCTGGCGCTCGCGATCCTCGGCAACCTGACCAAAGTGGCCGACATTGTCACTTATGCCTTCATTTTCTGGGTCGGCGGCGTGGTGCTGACGGTCTTTGGCTGGGCGCGGGGGCGGACCCACCAACTGCCGGTCCTGCATCTCGTCTTCATGCTGCCGCTGCCGCAAATCCTTTACTGGAAGCTGACGATCTTCCTGCAATGGCTATCCTCGGCAATCGGGGTCTGGTTCGTCAGCCTTGCGGGCGTTGCCGTCTATCTCGAAGGCAATGTCATCGACCTCGGGGTCTATAAACTGCAGGTGGCTGAAGCCTGTTCGGGGCTGCGATACCTATTCCCGATCCTCAGCTTTTCCTACCTCTTCGCAATCCTTTACCGTGGCCCGTTCTGGCACAAGCTGGTTCTCCTCTTGTCGGCGGCGCCGCTGACGGTCCTGATGAATTCGGTCCGGATCGGCGTGATCGGGGTTCTGGTCGACCGCTACGGCATCGAACAGGCCGAAGGGTTCCTGCACTTCTTCGAAGGCTGGGTGATCTTTGTGATCTGTGTCCTCATCCTTTTCGGGCTGGCCATTCTCCTCCAACGGACGACGCCAACGCCCCTGGCGCTTGCCGATGCGATCGACCTCGATTTCCAGGGCTTCGGCGGCATCCTGGCTCGTGTCCTTGCCATTCGGCCAAGCCTCGCCCTGGCCGC
Organism: Paracoccaceae bacterium; assembly: GCA_041397105.1. GTDB lineage: Bacteria > Pseudomonadota > Alphaproteobacteria > Rhodobacterales > Rhodobacteraceae > Albidovulum. The sequence goes on along the minus strand of JAWKXJ010000003.1, from coordinate 351,152 downwards.
CGCCGTGCTTCTGACAGGGGCGGTATCGGCAGGCTGGGCGACCTTGCCCGCGCAACAGGTCGGCGCCATCGACAGCGATCCCTTGACACTATTTCCGCGGCAACTCGATCGTTGGCAGGGGTTCACGACCCGGCTTGAGCCTGACATCGAACGGGTGCTGGGCGCGGATGACTATCTCAACGCCTTCTACCAGTCGCCGGATGAGCGTGAAATCGTCAGCTTTTTTGTGGCCTATTACGAGAAGCAGACCGAAGGGCAGGGCATCCATTCGCCAGAAGTCTGCCTGCCCACCGGGGGGTGGGAGGTCTTCAGTCTGGCCGAGGCACCGCTCGATCTGACCGCCGAAGGCTACGGACGTTTCAACGCCAACCGTGCGGTCATCCAGAAGGGGCTGACCAAACAGCTTGTCTACTACTGGTTCGAAGGCCGCGGAAAGCGTGAGGCCAACGATGTGCGCGCGAAGCTGAGCGTCCTGAAAGACAGCCTGACGCTGGGGCGGACCGATGGCGCGCTGGTGCGCTATGTCACCCCGATCCGCGCTGACGAAACCGAAGCCGACGCCGAGGCGCGGCTGAAGCGGTTCATGTCGCTCAGCCTGAAGCCGCTGCCGCGCTTCGTCCCCTTCTAGGCGAAGAAAGCCGACACATGGCCCTTCTGGCGGCACGCAAGCAATGGTCAAGGCGGGCACAGTGATGCGCGCGGGCGACGCGGTCAGATGGATGCGGTCGGTTCCTTCAATCGTCTGGCTTCTGCTTGCGGTCGCGCTTGTGCCGGAACTGCTCCTGTCAGGGGCGGATATGGGACTTTGGGGCAACCTTCGCTGGCGCGGCTGGGCCTTTCACTATGGTGGGTTCTGGGCCGCGCTTCTTGACGATTGGCGCCCGAACTATTCGGCCCAACCCTATGCGATGTTCTTCACCTACGGGTTTCTTCATGCGGGCCCCGTTCATTTTCTGGTCAACGCCATCACGCTCCTGTCGCTCAGCCCGCCATTGGCGGAAAGCGAAGGGACGCTGCGGTTCCTTCTGGTCTTCGTCGCCTCGCTTTTCGGGGGCGCGGCGGTCTTTGCCCTGCTTTCGCCAGTTCCGGCGCCGATGATCGGCATGTCTGGGGCGCTCTTTGGTCTCGCCGGGGCGCTTCTTGCGCGCGAATATGCGGATCGTGCCGCCCTGTCGCTGGCGCTTTGGCCGGTCATTCAGACGGTTCTGGGGCTTGTCGCCATGAATGTCGTCTTATGGTGGGCCATGCACGGCCACCTTGCCTGGCAGACCCATCTCGGCGGTTTTCTGGCCGGCTGGGTCGTCACCTCGGTTCCCGCACGATTTCGTCGCTAACGGCCCATGCGGCGGAAGATGCGGTCATAGGCGGCAAGCAGGTTGGGCACGGAATGGGCCCAACTCAACCGCTCCAGCACCCGTTCCCGGCCAACCTTTCCCATCCGCCGCGCCTTTTCCGGCGCGTCCATCAGGCCCGCGATCTTTTCAGCGAAATCGACCGGGTCGTTGGCTGCGGCATAGACAGATGCCTCGCCAGCGGACGCCCGCCCCTCTTTCAGGTCGAACTGCACCACGGGTTTTTCCAGTGTCATGTATTCCATGACCTTGTTCATGGTGGAAATGTCGTTCATCGCATTCTTCGGGTCCGGACTGACGCCGATGTCGCACGAATTCAGGGCGCGGAGCAGGTCCTCGTCATAGAGCGGACCAGTGAAGGTGAAATAGCTGGCAAGGCCGCGCGCCGCCACGTCAGCTTCCACCGCAGGCAGCTCCGGACCAAACCCGACGATGATGAAATGCACATCCTTTCGGCCCAACTGGCCGATCAGATGATCGGCTGCCGCGACGAGAAGGTCCATGCCCTCCTGCTGGCCGATGACCCCGACATAGCCAAGCACCGTTCCCGCCCCTTTCCGCATGGCCGGATCGGCCGGGCGGATTTCGAATTTTTCGATCTTCGGGGCGGATCGGACGACAAACACATCCTCCGGCTTCATCCTGCCGCGCCTGATGGCAATGTCCCTGAAGCTATCGTTCGTGGCGATGGAAACGGATGCACAGGCAAATGTCATCCTCTCCCAGATCAGCATGATCTTGTAGAGCAGGCCCTTCTTCGCGAACTTCGCCTCGAAAAGCTCGGGGCAGACGTCGTGGTGATCGAAAAGGTAGCGGACCCCCCGCCAGCGATACCAAAGCGCAAGGAGGAACACGAGGTCGGGTGGATTGCAGCCGTGGATGACGTCGAAACCGCGTTCGCGGCGAACCTTTCGCGCCAGCCGGAACCAGTGCCAGAGCGACAGGAGATATTCGACCGCATAGGCCTTTGCACCCGAATGCGCCTCGGGCGGTTCGGGGTAGCGATAGATGTGGATGCCGTCGATCACTTCGTAGTGCTTGTCCCAGCCCCGACCCGTCGGGCAGATCACCGAAACTTCATAACCCTCGGCGGTCAGCGTCGTTGCTTCCAGCCAGACCCTGCGGTCAAGCGGCACGGGCAGGTTTTCCACCACAATCAGAACGCGCCGTTTCGCCTGCGATGTCATGGGGTCCCTCTGCGCTTTTTCATACCGCAGGTGTTAGCCCGTCGTAGCCGGCAAAGCAAAGCGCCCTGCCCCTTCGCGAGCGAGCCCATGCCGGGATGTGCCATTGCAAGCTCACTCTTCAAGCACATACTCAACCACCAGCGTATCCTGAAAGAAGCGGAAATTATCGTCGGAAATCAGGGTGATAATTGCTCGACCGCCCTGATCGCGCCAAAGGCTGATGCCTTCCATGTTGTCAAGTGAGCCAGGTGGCGTTTCAAGCAGAACCTCACCGTCGCCGAACCCATCGGCATTCAGGTCCAGGCGCCGGATGCGGGTCGAAAACCGCCCGAGAAAATCGGTCTTGCGTTCCAGCAGATAGATGCGGCCATCCGGACCGGTATCGGCGCCTGCAGCGTTATATCCGCCCGTGGTCGGGATCGCCGGGCCCGGCGTCCAGTCCTTGTCAACACCGATAAAGGTCGGGTAGCCCCCCTTCACGTCCACCCGCTCCATGACCGCCATAAGGCGGCCGTCCGGCAGGATTGTCAGCGCCTCAAACCCCGCATTGCCCCAGGTTTCACGAAACCTGTCCCAGCCGCTTTCCGCCTCGGGCATCATGTCGGGCGGATGGAAGGCAGCGATACGCGCGTAGCTCTCAAAGGCGACATGGAGCGTCCCGTCAGGCCCGAGCGCCAGTGCTTCGGCATCGGCGGTGAAGCCTGCGACCGGTTTGCCGAAATTATCGAGGAACCGGCCCTGCCGGTCAGTGGCGATGGCCGTTACGGCCCCGTTCGGCCCGCGCGTGACATGGGCGACAAAAAGGTCGCCGGCGTCGCTCGCTGCGAAGAGGGTACGGCCAGCTTCCGCCATCTCCAGACCGGAAAATCCGCCAAAGCCTGCGCGTTCTTCGGTCCAGAAATAGGTACCAAGATGGGTCAGTTCTGCCGCCGACGCCCCCGACGACAGGAACATGGCGCCGAAAAGCGCACCGATCCCGGCCTTAGCGGTCATTCTTGCCCAGATACCGCCGAAGGACATAGCCCCGCAGCCCCGACATCGACAGGATCGCCGCGCCGAAGGTCAGGAAGACGGCCCATTGCGCGATATGGATCTGGTCCATCAGGTGGCGTTGCGGCGCGTAGAAATAGGCGTCGACGAGTGCGGTTGCAAAGGCCAGCGCCGTCAGGAAGGCGGGCAGGATGAAGGGTGTTGTCCGTATTTCTGTCCTTCGCCGGGCAAGATAGACCGCGAAGACAAAGCCGAAAACCTCTGCTGCCGTGCTGATCCAGATCATCATCAGGATGTCGCCTGTCCGTAAGAGGACATACCAGGAAATCGGCAGCGACAGCACGCGGAATAGATTGCCCGCAATCGCGTTGCCCGACCGTTCCTTGGCCAGAGCCACAACGGCGCTGCCGGTCTTGGCCACGCGCACGGCCTGCATGACAGCAATGGGCACCAGTATCGGGATCATGGCGGCGTATTTCTGGCCAAGCAGCAGATCGACGACCGGCGCCCCGATCAGCGAAATGCCGAGAACGAGCAGAAGGCCGATGACAAGGCTCGCCTCCATCGTGGCGATGGCGAGCCTCTGAAAAGGTTCGGGGCGGTCCCTGACCGCGCTGAGCTGCGGCAAAAAGAAGGTCTGGCAGGACCCGGCGAGCACCAGTGTCGGCGTCAGGGTCAGGGAAAAGGCCATCGAGAAGAGACCCAGTTGCAGCATCCCCAACTCGCGCCCGACGATGAGGCGTTCACCGTTGAACACCCCGAAGAGAAGGATGCCGTTCAGGAGAAGCGGCCACCCGAACATTGTCGTCCGTTTCATCAGCGCGAAATCGAGCGCGAGCCGGTAAGGGCGTTCGGCCTTCAGATGGGTCAGAATGACCATCGAAGCGGCCTGCACAAAAAGCGCGAAAAGCATGATCCGGTAGTCGCCGAAGATGAGCGCGAGAGGCCAAAGGGCAATGACTGATACCAGCGGCGGCACAGACAGGGACAGGATCGACGGCGTGAAATTCATGTGGCGTTTCAGCCTGTGAACATCGAAATGCTGCAGGCCGTTCATCAGCGGTATGACGGCGATCAACTGGTAAGCCCAGGCAACCTCGGGCACGCCAAGGAAGCGGGCATATGGCCCCGCGATCAGCAGAAGCAGAATGCAGGAGGTCAGCCCGCGCAGAAACTGAAAACCCTGAAGCGCGGCCTGCACCTTGGGGTCGTCACCATCCCGGTCGACGATGATCATCTGGTTCAGGCCGAAATTCGACATCATTTCCACGATCGACATGCTGATCGCGAAGGTGGAGGCGATACCGTAATCCTCGGGGCTGATGAGGCGCGCGATGATGAGGTTGCGGACAAGCAAGAGGGCCGAGCCGAATGCATTGCCCGAAACGAGCAGGAGAGCTTTCTTGAGCATGGTCCCGGTTGGTATTCTTGCTGTCATCGCGCCGGACTGCGGCGGCCCGACGGTTGTCGCACAAATCGACATATTCGCAAGTCCGGCTTGGTGGAAGGCGCCTATCCCCCGCGCAATGTTGCACAAAAGGACGAAACCGGCGGCTCCGTTGCGCGAAACACGCCACCCCGGTGGGGGACTGGGCTGAAGTCTACTCCTCCTCGACCTTGCCGCGCAGTGACTTGACGGCCCCCCGCGCCGTTTTGGCCGCAAGGCGCCGGCGCTGGCTCCCCAGCGTCGGGCGCGTCGCGATGCGACGTTTCGGCGCGACAAGCGCCTGCCGGATCAACTCAACCAGTCTTTCGCGCGCAAGTTCGCGGTTGCGGGTCTGGCTGCGCGTTTCCTCTGCCTTGATCACGATCACACCGTCATCGGTCCAGCGGCGACCGGCAAGCCGCTTCAGGCGGTTCTTGACGGGCTGCGGCAGGTTCGGGCTGCCGGCTGCGGCAAAGCGAAGTTCCACCGCCGTTTCGACCTTGTTCACATTCTGACCACCCGGGCCGGAGGACCGCATGAAACTTTCGCTGATTTCCCAATCGGCGACGGCGATGTCTTCGGTGATCCATAACATCTTTGGTTATCCCGGTGGTCGCGCGTCAGGACGCCTGCGTTCGAAAACTACAAAGGGCCGCCCCAGTCAGGAGCGGCCCTCCGAGATCTACGGAGATGGGCCAGTTAGGGTGTCGAAGTTCGACAAGGCCCAGTCAGGGTTTTGCTGCCTGCGGGTTTGCCCTCAGGCCACGGCCCCCCTGACTGTCCCGACACCTCTCTCCAATATCACTCTAGACACTGGATCACCTCCTTTCGCTGCGTTGCCGTTATCCACAGGCTGCCACAGATTTTGTGATTGTCAAAAGATTTCACGCAACTCTTGCGGTCAATTTTCCGACAATCACACGGAATGGCACCAATGCAACAATCGCCAGCGACAGCTTCACCAGCCAATCGGCGGTCGCCAGAGACACCCAGAGCGGCGCCAACGGCCCCTGACCGAGAAGCGGCAGCATCTCACCGGCCCAGGTTACATCGTTGGACGGCTCCAGGAATGTCAGGAACCCCGCAAAGGCCAGCGTGAAGAAGATCGCGGTGTCGAGCGACGAACCAACGAGTGTCGAGACGAGCGGCGCCCGCCACCAGTTCCCCCGGCGAAGCCGGTCAAAGACAGCGACATCGAAGAGCTGGGCCGTGAGGAACGCGGCCCCTGAGCCAAGAGCAATGCGCAGCGTCACGAGCGGGCCGAACTCGCCGACGATCTGGGTGCCGATCAGCGAACAGAGGATACCGACGACGAAGCCCGCGAAGACCACGCGGCGCGCGGCGGCCGGTCCCTGCAGGCGGTTCGTGAGGTCGGTGACCAGAAAGGCGAAGGGGTAGGTGAAAGCACCCCATGTCAGCCACTGGCCGAAAAGATACTGAACGAGGATGTTGGAGGCCACGACAATGGCGGCCATGGCAAGGATGCCGGGAATGAGGCTGCGGGTCATATGCTTTTTTCCGTTTTTGCAAGGTTGCGGAGACTTGGTCGCCCCGCGTGTCGGGCGACGCGCGGCCTCTACGCCCCGGCTGTTGAAAGGTCAAGCTACTCTTCGACCCGGTAATCGACGAGTTCGGTGCGTTGCAGGGGCAGGAAGTTGTCGTCAGACACCATGGTCAGCCGGATCGCGCCAGTGGCGTCCTGCCAGACGGCAATCCCTTCGAGATTGTCATGCCGACCGGCGCGCGTTTCGAGAAGGGTTTCGTCCCGCAAGATTTGGCCATCCGCAAAGGTCAGCCGCCGAACGCGGGACATGAAGCCGATCAGCCCCCAGTAATCACGCTCAAGCAAGTAAAGGGCGCCGTCGGGGCCGAAATCCGCCCCGACCGGGCGCCAGTCGCCGATGAGTGGCAAGGCAAAGGGTTGGTCCCATGCGCCACCGCGATAGCGGTAGACCGGGAAATCGGCATCCCCTTCCGGTGGCAGTTCGGGAATGGCAAAGAGCGCGCCGTCCGCGTCGATGGCGAGCGCTTCGATCCCGGCATTCAGGGTGTAGCGCTGGACACCTGGCGGGCGCAGCGAATCGAGCCAGACGCCACCGTCTTCGGCGTAGTGCACAATCCGGTCCTCGATTTCGTAAGAGATGTAGAAATCGGCGTCGCGCCCGAGTGCGACACCTTCCGCATCGTCGAAAGGGGGCAGAAGCGTCTGGTCCTGATCGGTCGCGGGCTGGGTGAGCCTACCCGCCGTCACACCGAGGATGGCGCCCCGGTCATCGCGGGTGAGCCGACCGGTGACGATCGCTGCGGTATCTGACACGGCAATGAACCCGGTTCCATCCGCCGCTGTGTCCAGCGCCGAGAACCCGCCAAAGCGCGGATCGTCAATCGTCCAGGTGTAGCTGGAGACGTAAACCGCGCGCGGCGCGGCCGTGGCCGGCGGCGGCAGCATGGCCAGCGTCGAAATGGCTATTGCGATGCAAGTACGCCGGTGCATTGTCTGGGAAGATCGGCCATCGTGAATTCGCGCGGCGTCTTCGGCCGCGGTTTTTGGGGCTTTTCCGGCTTTGCGGGTTTCTTCGGCGGCTCCAGATAGGTCGTGACCCACCAGGTCAGCGTATCGTCGCAGCCATCGCCCCCTTTGGAAAGCTCGGCGACTGTCGGGGTCTGGGTCTGGCAGTGGCGCGACCCTGACGGGCATTTCAGGCGCACGTGAAAATGCGTGTTGTGGCCATAGAGGGGCCTGATCTTCTGCAGCCACGCCTTGTCGGATTTCTTCGCGGTGCGGCACATCTCGATCTTCACGGCGGCGGCGACAAATATCCGGTCCACGCGCGGGTCGGAGGCGGCGGCCTGCAACAACCGGTGATGGGTTTCGGTCCAGTTGCCGTTGATCTTTCTCTGGTCGTCGGTGCGGACCGAGATGGAGCTGATCTTTTCCCGCTCATCCCGGCTGAGGTTCAGTTTTCGTGCCGGCAACATCCAGATATCGGCGTCGAGCCCGATCTGATGGCTGGCATGGCCGGAAGTCATCGGACCACCCCTCGGCTGGCTCATGTCCCCGACATAGAGCCCCGCCCAACCAAGCTGCCGTGCGGTCGCTGACAGATCGGCGATGTATTGCACAAGTTCAGGCTGACCCCAGTTCCGGTTGCGGCTTAGCCGCATGGCCTGCCAGGTCGGACCGGTTTCGGGCAGTTGCACCATGCCCGCGCCGCAGCCCTTGGCATAGCTGCCAATGGCGGCAGGCGGCTGGTCCGACGCGGTTTTCTTGGCGCCGAAAAGCTGGTTGGCCAGCGGCTCACCCGCCGCGGCCCCGGCCAGGGCCATGGCGATCCCGAGCGCGGCAAGAACAACCCTCATAGCGCTTTCCTTTCGCCTTTTGGGCTGACCCAGAGAAGAAGGACAAGGCCGATCAGAAATAGCAGGACCAAGGGCGCGATCCCAAGCCGCGCGCTGCCCGTCGCCATCGTCGCAACCGTTATAAGCGCGGGGGCAAGAAAGGCGGTCGCCTTGCCCGAAAGGCCGTAAAAACCGAAATCTCCGGCGGCATCCTCTTCGGTCGTGTGAAAGACCATCAAGGTCCGGCTGGCCGCCTGTGCGATGCCGCCGGCCGCACCGATCACGACGCCGCAGCCGTAAAAGATGAAATCAGGGACCGATGAACCCTCAGCCAGCGCGACGCCGAAAAGGCTCGTCGGTGTCAGGTTCATCATGACGACGATCGTCGCTGTCAGTACCGCGACCGCCCAGATGACGACAGGCTTCGGCCCGGCCCGTGAATCGAGCGCGCCGCCCGCCCAGGAGGCGACGGCGGCCGAAATGGCGGCGATGATCCCGAACGTGCCGCTTTGGATCACGGTCCAGCCCATGACGTTGGACGCGAAGGCGCCGCCCAGCGCATAGGTCGCGTTCAGCGCATCGCGGTAGAACATCGACGCCAGAAGAAAGGCCAGAAGGCTCGGACGTTTCCGCAACGCCTTGATCGCGGTTCCAAGCGTCGCAAGGCTTTCACCCACGCGCCGCCCGCCCGCTGCCAGCGGTTCGCGCACCCACAGGAAGAAGGGCACCATGAAGACGATGTACCAGATCGCGGTGAAGGGCCCGACAAAGCGTGTCCCCTCGCGCGCTGCAGGATCGAGCCCGAAGGCAGGCGCGAAACCGGCCAGCGTCTTGCCGGTCCTGGCATCTTCGGCGAAGAAAATCAGGAACAGGAAAAGCGAGATGACGCCGCCGAGATAGCCGAAGGCGAAGCCGGCGCCGGAAACCTTGCCCATCTCGTCATGCGAGGCAAGCGACGGCATCAGCGCGTTGGTGAAGTTCGTCGCCAGTTCCATCCCGATGAACCCGAAGGAAAACCAGAACGCCGCCCAGAAAAGCGTCGGCATGTCGGGAAGCGTCCACCACAGGACCGTCGCACCGGCAACGTACATGGCAGAAAATGCCCATATCCACGGCATCTTGCGGCCACGGCCATCGGCGATGACGCCGAGAACCGGAGCCAGAACGGCGATGATCAGGCCGGTGATGGTCTGTGCGCCGGTCCAGTAGGCCTGGGCGCTCGCCTGCGACAGCTCGGCCGTTTGGCCCTGCCCGACAAAATGGGCCCGCGCGACCTCGGCGAAATAGGGCCCGAAGCAGAAGGTCAGAAGAAGCGTGTTATAGGGCTGGCTGGCCCAGTCGAAGAACCACCAGCCCCAGATGCGCTTTCTTGCCGTGATTATCATTCGCCTGCCCCTGCCGCCTTGGGGCCGATCAAGCCCGAAATGGCGGGCGGGCGCAAGCCATGCATGGCCGCGCCTCAGCGTTCCGGCGGCCAGGGGCGCTGCGCGTCTGCCGCAATCCAGGCTTCCACCCAATCGGGCAATGGCGGGCTGGGGTCCGTCTTGCCAAGAGCCTCAACAACCTGAGATGGCGGTACGATCCCTGCCTTGGAGGTCACGGCCGACCGCAGGAGCATATGGCTTGTGCAGTCTCCAGCCCGCCACATGCTTTGCTCCATATAGAGAAAGCGCGCGTCCCAGCCGATGCAGCGGCTGCGCATTTCCAGCCGGTCGAACATCCTGACCCGGCGCCGGTAACGCAGGCTGTTGCCGGCGACCGTGATACCCCAGCCTTTTTGCTTCAGAAGCCGGGCAAGCCCCGTGCGTACGGAAAGCGGAATCCGCCCAAGATCATAGATGGTCAGGGTCCGGCCGTTGTTCAGTTCCGCCCAAAGATCGAGGTCCCAGGGCCAGCAGACATGATGGGACACATGTGTGTCGGTCAGGCCAAGCGGCGGTTTGCGCGCGCTCGTCATCATTTCCTTCACCATCCGACCGAAGGGATACATCCGCCATCCTCGCTGCCTGTTCAGAACCTTCGCTGCCGAAAGCGGTGGCGAAGATCAAGCCGCAACGCTGCGTTACATGGTTGCGCAATGGGCGTCTTCGCCTTAGCTCTGGGTCGCGCAGGGAATATCGGAGTTACCAATGGTTTCGCTTTACCAGGCAATCATGCTGATCCTTGACGTGATCTGGTTTGTCATGATCGCGCATATCATCATGTCCTGGCTTATAAGTTTTCAGGTACTGAACACGCGCCAGCCCATGGTCGGGCAACTCTGGTACGGGCTCAACCGGCTTCTGGAACCGATCTATGCGCCGATAAGGCGGTTTCTGCCCAGCACGCCGGGGCTCGATCTGGCGCCGCTTGTCGCCTTTATCGCGCTCATCATCATCCGGCAGACCCTGCAGAATAACGCGGGCTTCTTTTACGGCTACTGAGCCTTGCCCCTGCCCGGGGCTTGTGAAACTGTCGGGCCGTCGAGCCAACAAGAACCGCGAGCCATGCAGCGCGCCGAGGACCTTCTTTCCTCCGTATTCGGATTTGCCGGATTCCGGCCGGGTCAGGCCGAAATCGTCGCGGCTGTGCAGGGTGGCAGCAATGTCCTGGCCATCATGCCGACAGGCGGTGGCAAATCGCTTTGCTTTCAGTTGCCCGCCCTGATGCGTGACGGGGTGACGGTCGTTATCTCGCCCCTCATAGCGCTCATGCGCGATCAGGTCCGCGCGCTTCGCGAGGCGGGCGTCGAGGCTGGCGCGCTGACATCCGGCAATACCGAGGAAGAGACTGAGGAGGTCTTTGCCGCACTTGACGAAAAACGGCTCCGTCTTCTCTACATGGCGCCCGAACGGCTCGCCTCTGGCGGAACACTCACGCTTCTGCGCCGGATCGGGACAAGCCTGATTGCGGTCGACGAGGCGCATTGCGTCAGCCAGTGGGGCCATGATTTCCGCCCCGATTACCTGCGCATCGGCGAATTGCGCCGCGCGTTGAACGTGCCCCTCGCCGCCTTCACCGCAACGGCAGACGAAGAGACGCGGGCCGAAATCGTCACACGCCTTTTCGACGGGGCAGCGCCTGCGACCTTTCTGCGCGGCTTCGACCGGCCGAACATTCACCTCGCCTTCGACGTGAAGGATCAGCCGCGTCGGCAGGTTCTGGATTTCGCCGCCGCCCGGCGCGGTCAGTCGGGCATCGTCTATTGCGCCACACGGGCCAAGACCGAAACGCTCAGCGCCGCCCTGCGGGAGGCCGGGCATGCCGCCTGTCACTATCACGGCGGCATGGAGGCAGACGACCGGCGTCATGTCGAAACCCGGTTTCAACGTGAAGACGGCCTGATCGTCGTGGCCACGGTCGCATTCGGCATGGGGATCGACAAGCCCGATATCCGCTGGGTCGCCCATGCCGATCTGCCGAAATCCATCGAGGCCTACTATCAGGAAATCGGCCGTGCCGGGCGCGACGGCGCGCCTGCCGAAACACTGACGCTTTACGGTCCTGACGACATTCGCCTGCGCCGGACCCAGATCGACGAGGGGCTGGCGCCTGCTGAGCGCAAGGCCGCCGATCACGCCCGTCTCAATGCGCTTCTCGGTCTGGCCGAGGCGACCGGATGCCGGCGGCAGAAGCTCCTGTCCTATTTCGGCGAGACCTCGGACCCCTGCGGGGCCTGCGACCTGTGCGACAGCGCCCCGGAACTCTTCGACGGGACCGATGCGGTCCGCAAGGCGCTGTCCGCCATTCTGCGCACAGGCGAAAGCTTTGGTGCGGGGCATCTGATCGAAATCCTTCTTGGCAATGCGACCGACAAGGTCGCCGCGCGCGGCCATCAGGCGCTGCCGACCTTCGGCGTGGGCAAGGACATGACGCGTGCCGGCTGGCAGGCCGTCTTTCGCCAGATGATGGGCCATGACCTGATCCGTCCCGATGCGGAGCGTCACGGTGCGTTCCGGATGACGGAGGCTGCCCGCCCGATCCTGCGCGGCGAGGCGTCGATCACCCTCAGGCGCGACACGATCCGCAAGGCGGCGGCGAAACCCGTCGCCCGCGCGCTCGTCTCGGACGAGGATGCGCCGCTTCTTGCCGCGCTGAAGGCCCGTCGGCGCGCGCTGGCCGAAGCTGCCCGCGTGCCGGCCTATGTCATCTTCCCCGACCGGACGCTGATCGAGATGGCTGAAAAGCGCCCCGAAACGCTCGACGCGATGATGCATATCTCGGGCATCGGCGCGAAGAAGCTGGAAAGCTACGGGCGGCAGTTCCTGTCGGTCATTACCGGGGCGGAGGAAACTGTCCATCCGGCACGGCGCAAGCTGGCCGGTCAGGCGGCGGGCGAGGTCTTTGACCGCCTCATGGCAGCCCAGGCGGAACTTGTCCGTGGCCCCGACGGCACCGGCAAACCGATGAGTTGCACGCAATCCACCTTGCGCAAGCTGGCGGAGATGCGCCCGCGCGACCATGTGGCCCTGTCGCGTATCGCCGGCATGAGCGATCAGCAGGCGGAACGTTTCGGCGACGCGTTCCTCGACATTCTCGCGGAGGGCTGAATAGCAAGGCTGTCATGGCGCCGGACCGTCGCCTCCCTCGCGGACGGGTCGCGCCGCCGCCGGCAGGTAGGCCTCGATCTTGGCGATGATCTCGGCCTTTTTCAGCGGCTTGGTCAGATAATGGTCGAGCCCGGCGGCAAAGATCGAATCGCTGTCACCTTCCATCGCATGCGCTGTTAGCGCCACGATGGGGACGCGCGGCAGGTCGAACTCCCCCTCGATCGTGCGGATCGCCTCGGTCGCCTGCCGGCCATCCATCACTGGCATGGAGATATCCATGAAGATCAGATCGGGCTTGTAGCTCTGCCAGAGTTCGACGGCTTCGCGCCCGTCCCCGGCAAATCGCAATTCGATGTCGAGCGACTGCACCATCTTCGTGAAGACAAGCTGGTTGGTGCGATTGTCTTCGGCCGCCAGTACCCGCATCTGCCGCAATGGTGCGGCATCGGTTGGCGGCGCGGGCGGCAATGGCAGCGGTTCCGCCTGCCGACCAGAGAGGGTTTGCAACAGACGGTAGAGATCGCGCCGCAGGATCGGCTTTCGCAGTACCGCCGCAAGATGGTCGCGCGCGCCCTCTGCCGCCTCGGGCGCGGATGACAGAAGCACGACCGGCGCGGCGACCCCGGCGGCCGCGAGCTGCGCCGCGAAGGTCAGCCCGTCCACCTCCGGCATCTGATGGTCCGTCAGGATCAGGTCAAAGGGGGCTGAGGCACGGAGCGCCTCAAACGCCTCGGCGGCAGAGCGGCAGCTTGTCACCGTCAGCCCGTAGGTCTGCAACTGACGCTCCACAATCACCCGGTTGATCTGGATGTCATCGACAACAAGCGCGCGGCTCAGCGTGATCGGCGCGCCCGCATTTTCGGGCGCGTCGTCGGTTTCGTCCGCCATCAGCGTAACGCGGAAGCCAAAGCAGGACCCCTGCCCCAGCACACTGTCGACCCAGATCGAACCGCCCATCAGCTCCACAAGCTGGCGCGTGATCGCGAGGCCGAGGCCGGTGCCTTCGAACTTGCGGTTGGACTGGTCCTCCACCTGATTGAACTCGCCAAAAACATGGTCGATGTGATCAGGCGCAATGCCGATGCCGGTATCTTCGATCGTGATGTGAAGATCGAAGCGGCCATCGGGCAATTCGATGCCGACGACACGGGCGAGGACATGACCCGCCTCTGTGAACTTCACTGCATTGCCGAGAAGATTGGTCAGCACCTGCCGCAGGCGGCCCGGGTCGGCGATGAACCGGGTCGGCAGGAAGAGGTCGAAATCCACCAGAAGCTGGACATTCTTCTTGCGGGCAGAGGGTTGCAGCAACAGCATGATTTCATGCAGGCACCGTTCCAGATCGAAGGGTTCGGGGTAAAGGCGCAGCTTTTCCGCCTCGATCTTCGAAAAATCGAGAACGTCGTTGATGATGGTCAGAAGTGCCTCGCCAGAGGACTTGATGGTTTCGGCGAACAGGCGCTGTTCTTCGTTCAGGCCGGTTTCACAAAGCAGATCGGCCATCCCGACGACGCCATTCATCGGCGTACGAATCTCGTGGCTCATGTTGGCAAGAAAGGCCGACTTGGCGCGGCTGGCGGCCTCAGCCTTTTCCCGAGCGTCTTCAAGCTCGGCCTCACGCTCCATGCTTTCGGTGATATCGAGAACAAGCGAGACGAGATCACCGAATTCGCCGCGCCGGTCGACCAGCTTCATGTGCCGCCCGTCGGTTAGCTGGATGGTCTTTGGCGGGATCGCATCGCATTGCAGCCGGGCCACCATTTCGTGGCGCCAGTCTTCAGCATCGTTGAAGCCCAGATCGACGATGTCATCATCGGCCAGTATCGCCAGCAGGCGGTCGTAGTGAATGCCGATACCGACGCCTTCTGCCGCCCCGAACAAGGTCAGATAGGCGCGGTTCGCCACGACCAGGCGCAGATCGGCGTCAAAAACCGCAAAACCGTCCTCAATGGTCTCGAACGCCTCCCAAAGCCGGCGCTGGGCGATTTCGGCGGCAGTAGTGGCCCGCTCCAGATCCGACAGGACCATGGAGTTCTGATCCTTCAGCACCTCCGTTTCCTGCCGGGCGATTTCCAGGCCCTGCCGCTGTTCCACGATCTGGTCCGACAAATGCCTTGCGTGCAGCGAAAGCTGCGAATTGGCCGCGATCAACTCTCGCTTCTTCTGTTCCAGCAACCGTTCCGCCGCCAGACGCGACCGGCGTTCCCGCGCAAGTTTCTCTGCGATGCTCACCCAGGATCTCCGGCTTCGGCGGCCTTCTGCAAAAGGCGGATGCAGGATGAGCCAAAGCGGGTGAATGAAGGCTTAATCTCAGGAGATATCATCGGCGCCGCGCCGACGGCAGCTTGCCTTGCCGCCCGGGCGCATGGCACCATGGATCATTGCCCGCCATAGGAGAATTTGATGCGAATCCCGTTTGCCATCCTTCTCGCGTTCACGCTCGCGTCCGCCCCGGCCGCCATGGCGCAGGACCAGCGGCTGATCCCGGACAGGCGCGCGATCCTGACAGAAAACGTAGATTTCTATGGCTCTGACCTGCAGCAGATTTTCGACACGACGCTGGAGGTCTGCGAACAGACCTGCCTGACGAACAGTCAGTGCAGCGCCTTCACCTTCAATGCCCGGTCCAACGCCTGTTTCCCAAAACGCGGTGTCAGCCAGCAGGAACCCTATCAGGGGGCGATCTCGGGCTGGATACGGCAGGCAAATTCCGGCGCGTCGGCACTTGCAAAGACCCGCGCGGCAGAACTTGGCTTCCTGTCCGATGCCGATTTTCGCAGTGCATTGCGGCAGGCCGAAGATATGGCGCGGGAACACGTGACCGGGGAACGGGATGCCGACGATCTTCTGGCCTCTGCCGCGCAGGCCCGGGCTGCGAAAAGCAACGTTGCGGCCGCGAACCTCATCGGTGCCGCCATCAACCTGACCGACCGCGCCGACCAGTGGGCCGACTATGCGCAAACATTGAACGACGTCCGGACCGAAGATCAGAGCGTCCGGCGCCGCTATGTCGCCCGTTCGCTCAGCGCCGCGATCAACGCCTATCTGCGCGCCGACAATGCCGGCGGGCAGGCGACCGCGCTCGCCGTGATGGCGCGGGCCCTGGAACAATCGGGCCGCGGGCGCGACATGATCCCGGCGCTGCGCCTGGCGCAAAGCCTGCAGCCACGCGACGACGCCCAGGCAATGCTCGATGATGCCATCGGCAAGTACGGTTTCCGGATCGTCGAACACGAGGTGCAAAGCGACGCCGCCCTGCCGCGTCTTTGCGCCGTCTTCAGCGAGGATCTGCTGCGCGGTGGCACCGACTATTCGCCCTTCGTCAAGCTGGCGGAACCCGGTCTTTCCGTGGATGCCTCGGCCCGCCAGATTTGTGTGTCGGGCGTCGAACATGGCCGCCGATATACGCTGACCTTCCGCGAGGGCCTGCCGTCTGCCAGCGGCGAGAAACTGGCCAAGGACGTGACGCTCAACCTTTATGTCCGCGACCGGACGGCGGCCGTCCGCTTCCCCGGGCGCGCCTATATCATGCCGCGTATCGCTGCCGCCGGCATCCCGGTTGAGACGGTGAATGCCGACACGCTTGACCTTACGCTCATGAAGGTCTCGGACCGGAACCTCATCCGCGCGATCCAAAGCGACTATTTCGGACGGCCGATGGATTACTGGTCGGCGGAAGGTTTCCGCGCGGATGTGGCCGAAGAGGTCTGGACCGGCAGCGCCGAGGTCGCGATGGAGGTGAACCGCGACATGCTGACCCGTCTGCCGCTGGACGACGTGATGGGATCGCTCGGGCCCGGCATCTATGCCTTGCAGGCCGGTATTCCTGGCCGCGATCCCTATGACAATCCGCCCGCGACCCAGTGGTTCGTGATCTCGGATCTGGGGATGACGACGCTTTCCGGGGCCGACGGGCTGCATGTCTTCGTCCGGTCCTTTGCCGATGTGGCTGCCATCGACGGCGCGACCGTGACGCTGCTTTCGCGGGCCAATGCGGTTATCGGAACGCTCCAGACCGATGCCGATGGCCATGCCGCGTTCGCCGCCGGACTGACGGCGGGCCGGGGCGCTGCCGCGCCGGCGCTTGTCAGCGTCGCGAAGGGCGACGATTTCACCTTCCTGTCCCTGACGGAACCGGAATTCGATCTGTCCGACAGGGGCGTTTCCGGCCATGAACCAGCGCCACCCATCGACGTCTTCCTCGCGACCGACCGGGGTGCTTACCGCGCCGGGGAAACGGTGAACGCCACCCTGCTTGCCCGTGACGCCAAGGTCGGTGCCATCGAGGGTCTGCCCCTGACCGCCCGCCTGACGCGGCCTGACGGCGTGGAATATGTGCGCGCGCTTCTGACGGACGAAGGCGCAGGCGGGCATGTCGCCAGCCTGCCGCTGGCCGGTTCCGCACCGCACGGCACCTGGCGGATCGAGGTTTTCGCGGAAGAAAACCGCGTTCTTGCCCAGCAATCCTTCCTGGTCGAAGATTTCCTGCCCGAGCGCATCGACTTTACCCTCGCCCTGCCCGAAACGGCCCTGCGGCTTGGCCAGAGCGCGCCGCTGACGGTCGAAGCCCGCTATCTTTTCGGCGCGCCGGGCGCCGATCTTGGCATGGAGGGCGATCTGCGGCTGCGCGCAGCCGCGGCCGTCGAAGGTTTCCCCGGCTATCGGTTTGGCCGCTATGACGAATATTTCTCACCCTATGGCGACGGTCTCTTTGGTCTTGGCACGACCGATGCGGAGGGCAAGGCGACCGTCCCCGTCGATTTACCGGCCTTGGGCGAAATCGCCAACCGCCCGCTGGAAGCGACAATTGCGCTGCGCCTGAAAGAAGGATCGGGCCGCCCGGTCGAACGCCGGATCACGCGCCAGATCATGCCGGATGTGCCGGTGATCGGCATCGAGCCCGCGTTCGAGGGCGACGTCGTGCCGGACGGGGACGAAGCCAGGTTCAGCCTGATCGCGGTGGCTTCCGACCTGACCCAAACGCCGCTTGATGTGCACTGGACGGTCAACCGGATCGAACGGAGCTATCAGTGGTATTCGCTCTACGGCCAGTGGAATTGGGATGTCACGACCACCCGGACCCGCGTGGCCGAGGGCGATCTGTCATTGACAGCCGACGGGCCAGCGACGCTGGCCGTTCCGGTGGCATGGGGCAATCACGAAATTGTTGTCGAAACCCGCGGCGGGGCGGCCTATTCGGCGGCGGCAATCGACTTCGACGCCGGGTGGTATGCGCCTGCCAGCACCGGCGACGCCCCCGATACACTTGACGTTTCGCTCGACAAACCCGCCTACCGCGCGGGCGATACGGCGACCATTCGCATCGTTCCGCGCGCGGCGGGGGTGGCGCTTGTCACGGTCGTCTCGAACCGGCTGATCGACATGAAGGCCGTCGCGGTGACAGAGGGCGAAAATCTTGTTGACCTGCCCGTGACGGACGACTGGGGCGCAGGCGCCTATATCACCGCGTCAGTGTTGCGGCCGCTGGACACGGATGCCGGCCGCGCGCCGTCGCGCGCCTTGGGGCTTTCCTACGCCCCTGTCGACCCCGGCGCGAAACGGCTGACCGCAGGTTTCGACATGGCCGCGGAAGCGGACCCGCGCGCACCCATGCCAGTCGCCCTGAAGGTAGACGGCATCGCGCCCGGCGAAACCGCCTATGCGACGATCGCTGCGGTCGATGTCGGCATCCTGAACCTGACCGGCTACACCTCGCCGGACCCCGAAGACCACTATTTCGGTCAGCGCAAGCTCGGCGTCGGCATCCGCGATGTCTACGGCCGGCTGATCGACGGGCAGAACGGCGCCATGGGCAAGGTCCGTTCGGGCGGCGATGCGGATACCGGGCTGAAAATGCAGGCCCCGCCCCCGACCGAGGAACTCGTCGCCTATTTCTCCGGTCCCGTTACCGTCGGAGATGACGGCTATGCCCGAACCGAATTCAACCTTCCGTCCTTCAATGGCACAGTCCGGTTGATGGCGGTCGTCTGGTCCAAATCGGCAATCGGTCAGGCGGAAACGGATATCCTGGTGCGCGATCCGGTCGTGGTCACGGCCTCTGTGCCGCGCTTCCTCGCCCCCGGCGATGAAAGCCGACTGCTGCTGGAAATCGTCCATGCCACCGGACCTTCGGGCCGCATCGCGCTCGACCTCACCGCTGAGGGTCTGTCACTTGGCGACGCGCCCTCAGGCGCCGACCTCGCCGACCTTGGCAAGGTCACGCTTTCCGTTCCGGTCACGGCCGGCAATCAGGAGGGCGCCGCAACGATCCGCATCGTGCTGACAACACCCGGGGGCAAGCAACTGATCAAGACCCTCGCCGTCCCGGTCGAGGCGAACGACCCCGAAATCGCGCGCGAAAACCGCTTCGATCTGGCCGCCGGGCAAAGCTTCACGCTCGATGCCAATGTCTTTGACGGCCTCGTTCCAGGCTCCGGCAAGGCCATTCTGTCGGTCGGGCCCATCGCCCGCTTCAACGCGCCGGGGCTGCTGGCCACGCTTGACCGCTACCCCTATGGCTGCACGGAACAACTCACGTCAAAGGCCTTGCCGCTGCTCTATTTTGACGAAGTGGCCCGCGCGATGGGAACGACCCATGGCGAAGACATCGGCAAACGCATCGACCAGTCGATTGCGCAAATCCTGCTCAACCAGTCGTCGAACGGGGCCTTCGGTCTTTGGTACGCCGATAGCGGCGATCTCTGGCTCGATGCCTTTGTCAGCGATTTTCTCATCCGCGCGCGGGCAAAGGGCTATGCCATCCCCGATATCGCCTTCCGCAACGCGATGGACAACCTCCGCAACCAGATCAATTACGCCGCCGACTTCGACGACAATGGCGGCCCCATCGCCTATGCGCTCATGGTTCTTGCCCGCGAAGGGGCGGCTGCCATCGGCGATCTGCGCTACTATGCCGATGTGAAGGCGGATGCCTTCGACACCCCCATCGCGGCCGCACAGCTTGGCGCGGCGCTCGCCGCCTATGGCGATCAGACGCGCGCGGATGCGATGTTTGCGCGCGCGGCCCGGCTGGTGAATGCACCGCTTGCGGGTGCCGATGCGCAGTTCTGGCGCGCCGACTATGGGACACACTTGCGTGACGCGGCAGCGCTTCTTGCGCTCGCGGCGGAATCGGGGTCGGCGGCGGTCAGTGCCGATACGCTTGGCGACCGGATCGCCGCGGGCATGGCCGGGCGCAGCCTTTCGACGCAGGAGGCGACCTGGGCGCTTCTGGCGACAAACGCGCTGATCGACCGGTCCGGTTCGGACGGCTTCACGGTGAACGGCGCCGCCGCCGAAGGCCCGCTGATCCGTGTGCTTGAGGGCCAGACGGCAGGCGGCGCGGCAGAGGTCATCACCAACGGGTCCGATGCCGATGCCAGGGTCACGCTGACGACCTTCGGTGTGCCTGCCCAGCCGGAACCAGCCGGCGGCAAGGGTTATGCGATCACCCGCAGCTGGTACACGCTTGACGGCGACCCCCTGCCCGAAGGCCCGATACCGCAAGGCACCCGCTTCGTGACCGTCATCGAGGTGACGCCCCATGGCGGCGGCGAGGCGCGGCTTGTCATCGACGACCCGCTGCCCGCCGGGTTTGAGATCGACAACCCGAACCTTCTTCGCGGCGGTGATATCGCCCAACTCGACTGGCTCGACACGCTGGAGGAAACGCGGATGACCGAATTCCGCCAGAACCGCTTTGTCGCCGCTGTCGACTGGACATCGGATGCGCCCTTCCGGCTCGCCTATATCGCCCGCGCGGTGTCGCCCGGCCGGTTCCGCCTGCCCGCCGCCAGCGTGGAGGACATGTACCGGCCAGATTTCCGCGCCCGTTCCGATGCGGGCGAGGTCATTGTGGCCGAATAGATGGCGGTTCGGCCCGAAAGGTCTGGCCACAGGCTTGGCCACGGGCTTCTGGTGCTTGCTTTCGGGCTGTTCCTCACAGGGGCGGGGCGCGATCTTGTCGACGACTGGGTCGCGCAGACCGACCTGCCATCGCTGACACCCGATCTGTCGGTCGAGGTCGTCGCGGAAGATGGCAGTCTCCTCCGAGCCTTCACTGTGGCGGACGGGCGCTGGCGAATGGAACCGGGGCCGGTCGATCCGCTTTTCCTGCGGATGCTTGTGGCCTATGAGGACAAGCGCTTCTACGACCATGCCGGCGTCGACCCTTGGGCGATCCTCCGGGCGGGCCTAAGTGCGTTGCGTGATGGCCGCGTCACGTCCGGCGGATCGACCCTGACAATGCAGGTCGCCCGGCTGCTCGAAGACAGTGGCACGGGCCGGATTGCCGGAAAAATCCGGCAGATGCGCGTCGCATTGGCGCTGGAGCGGCGACTCGACAAGGCGGCAATCCTCGATCTCTATCTGCGCATCGCCCCCTATGGCGGCAATATCGAAGGGCTGCGCGCCGCAACGCTGGCCTATTTCGGCAAGGAACCGCGCCGGTTGACCCCGGCTGAGGCCGCACTTCTCGTGGCGCTGCCCCAGGCGCCCGAGGGCCGGCGGCCGGACCGGCACCCTGCCGCCGCCGAAGCGGCCCGCGACAGGGTTCTCGCCCGGATTGAACGGGCCGGCGTCTTGACCGCCGACCGCGCCCTTGCCGCGCGGCGCGAAGACATCCCCCACGCCCGCCGCGCCTTTCCGACGCTCGCCCCGCACCTGGCCGAACGCCTGCGGCTCGCGTCACCATTCCGGCAGCGGCATGAGACGACGATCGACGCCCGCCTGCAGCGCAGTCTTGAGACGCTGGCCGCCAGGGCGATCGCTGGCAATGGTGCACAGCTTTCCATCGCCATCGTCGTGGCCGACCACCGGACCGGCGCCATTCGCGCAACCGTCGGCGGGCCGGACTGGACCGATGACCGCCGCGCCGGTTTCATCGACATGACCCAGGCAATCCGGTCGCCCGGATCGACGCTGAAGCCCTTCGTCTATACGCTCGCCTTCGATGACGGCCTCGCCCATCCCGAAACCCTGATCGAGGACCGGCCGGTCGTCTTCGGTACCTATGCGCCGCAGAATTTCGACCGGGATTTTCGCGGCACGATTTCCGTCCGTCAGGCGCTGCAGCAATCGCTCAATATCCCGGTCGTCAGCCTGACCGAGGCGCTCGGGCCGGCCCGGCTACTCAGCAGTCTCGACCGCGCAGGCGTCAGGACCGAACTTCCCGGCGGCCGGCCCGGGCTCGCGATTGCGCTCGGCGGCCTGGGCGTCAGCCTCGAAGGTCTCGTTCAGGCCTATGCCGCGCTCGCCCGGCTTGGCGCGCCTGTCAGGCTGAGCGCGGTGCCGGACGAGGCCGCACCCCTGCCGCAGCGGCTCTTCGGGGCAGAGGCGGCCTGGCTCGTCACCGATGTCCTCGCCGGATTGCCGCCACCCGCCAATGCGCCCCGCAACCGGATCGCCTACAAGACCGGCACCAGCTACGGTCACCGCGATGCATGGGCGCTCGGCTACGACGGGCGGCATGTGGCCGGTGTCTGGATGGGCCGGGCCGACGGCGCGTCGGTTCCCGGCGCTTTCGGCGGCGATCTTGCGGCACCTGTCCTTTTCGAGGTCTTCGGGCGGCTGAAAGCTGCGCCCGACCCGCTGCCGCCACCGCCCCCGGCAACATTGACGGTCGAGGCCAGCGCCCTTCCCCAACCCCTGCGGCACTTCCGCCCCCGTCAGGCCGCCTTCGCGCAAGGCACCGGCGGCCCGGAGGTCGCCTTTCCCCCCGATGGGGCCGAGGTCGCGCCCGACGGGCACCTGGCGCTCAAGGTCCGTGGCGGAACCCCGCCCTTCACCTGGCTCGCCAACGGCGCACCCGCGGTTCTCGCGACGCGGCTGCGCGAAACGGCTCTCGCCGTTCCGGCCCAGGGCTTCCTGACGCTCTCGGTCATAGATGCCGAAGGCCGGAGCGCGACCTCGACAGTCGTCCTCCGGCCCTGAATTCATCTTGCCTCAAATACCTCCGCCGGAGGCCCGGCGAGGGGGGCTCGACGCCCCCTGAGACGGTCATGGCGCCCGGGAAACCCGGCTCAGATGCGCTCGATGGCCAGCGCGATGCCCTGTCCGCCGCCGATGCACATCGTGATCAGGGCCCGTCTGCCGCCGATCCGCTCCAGCTCATAGAGCGCCTTGATGGTGATGATCGCGCCGGTCGCTCCGATCGGATGGCCGAGCGCGACAGCGCCGCCATTGGGGTTGACCTTGGCCGCGTCGAAACCCAGCCCCTTGCTGACGGCAAGCGCCTGCGCCGCGAAGGCTTCGTTCGATTCGATCACGTCGAAGTCGCCGACCGTCAGGCCGGTCCGCGCCAGAAGCGCCTTGACCGCCGGGATCGGGCCGATCCCCATGACTTCCGGGCGCACGCCCGCATGGGCGTAGCCGATGACCCGTGCGCGCGGCGTCAGCCCGGCTTTCGCGGCCGCGTCGGCCCGCGCGAGGACGAGCGCCCCGGCTCCGTCATTGATGCCCGAGGCATTGCCGGCCGTCACGGTTCCGTCCTTCTGGAAGACGGTTTTCAACCCGCCCAGCGCCTCAAGGCTCGTCGCCTTGGGATGCTCGTCGGTATCGAAGACCACGGTGCCCTTGCGCGACGCGATTTCCACCGGCGCGATCTGGCCCTTGAACCGGCCCTCGGCAATCGCGCGGGCCGCGCGTTCCTGGCTTTCCATCGCGAAGGCGTCCTGGGCCGCCCGGGTAACGTCATGTTCCCTGGCGACATTCTCCGCTGTCACACCCATATGGCCTGTGCCAAAGGGGCAGGACAATGCACCCGTCATCATGTCGAGCGCCTTGGTGTCGCCCATCTTCTGGCCCCAGCGCGCAGCCGTCAGCGCATAGGGCGAACGGCTCATGCACTCGGCGCCGCCGGCAAGGCCGAAATTCGCGTCGCCAAGCGTCAGCGACTGCACCACCGACACGATGGCCTGCACGCCCGATCCGCACAACCGGTTGACGTTCATCGCCGGCGTTCCGTTCGGCACGCCAGCCTGCATCGCCGCGACGCGGCTCAGGTACATGTCGCGCGGCTCGGTATTGATCACATGGCCAAAGACAACATGGCCGATCTTGTCGGCCTCGACGCCCGACCGTTCGATGGCCGCCTTGGCCGCCACGGTGGCGATGTCGATTGGCGCCATTCCGGCCAGGCTGCCGCCAAATGTCCCAATCGCCGTGCGCGCGCCGGACAGAATCACTACGTCATTGGTCATGGATTTCCTCCTCAGGGTGTTTGCGGCATCTTACACGCTGCACTGCAGCATGACCAGAGTGATCTCGGGCGGCTGCAGGATTCGGAGCGGCACGCCAGAATAGCCGATCCCCCCTGACACAATCAGATGACCCCCCCCTTCGCGGATATGGCCCCAGGCATAGCGCCCGCCATAGGCGGAGGGCGTCATCGGCCGCCATCCCGCCAGATTGACCTGACCGCCATGAGTATGGCCGCTGATCTGCAGAAAGGCCCGGTCATCGGCTTCGGCGAAATAGTCCGGCTCATGTGCCAGAAGGATCGTCGGCGCACCTTCGGGTATGCCAGAAAACGCGGCCTCCGGGTCGTGAAACCCCTGTTTTCTAATATGTTTTCTTGCCTGCTGGCTGTCGATCCCGGCCAGCCAGAACCGCTTGCCTTCGTGCTCCACCGGCAGCGACCGGTTTGTCAGAAGCAATATGGAACTCGTCGCCATGGCCTCGGCCACGGAGTTCCGGGCAAAGCCGGTCTGACGCGACAACCGGCAGTCCCACCAGTCGTGATTGCCGAGGACGGCGGCAACGCCGAGGGGTGCCCGAAGCCCCTCGAGCACCCCGACGACCTCACTCGCCGGAACGCCCTTCGCGGGCAGGTTCCGGTCGGCGATGAAGTCGCCGGGCAAGAGAATCAGATCGGCGCCAAGGTCGTTCGTCATGGCCACGATTCGCTGCAGTGCAGCAATCGTCGTCCAGGGACGGCAGATGTGAAGGTCGGCGAGCACCGCGATGGTCAGATCGGCAAGCTGCCAGCGCGGGTCGCGCACGACATGGCGCATCACCCTTGGGTGGCTGAAGGCGGTGACAGGGGCGAAATACCGACGCGGCATCGGCACGGCCGCCTAGCCGCCAGGCAGGACAGGCACCCGCCCCGCCGCCGTCAGCCGCCAGACCCGCCGGCCATCGACCGCCACCACCGCCAGGTCACGACTATAGCCGGCGCCGGTGTCGATATTCAGCCGGTTGCCATAATGGGTCACGCTGTCGACCGGGGTATGGCCATGCACGACAAGCGCGCCATGATCGCGCGGATCGTCAAGAAAATCCCGCCTTATCCAGAGTAAATCGGTCTCTGTCTGGTCCGCCAAAGGACGGCCCGGCCGGATACCGGCGTGAACGAAAAGCGCATCGCCATGCCGGTGCGAAACCGGCAGCGCATTGATGAATGCGATATGGCTGGCCGGAACCAGCGCGCGCGCCTCGTCATGCAGGTCGAAGAGCAGGCGCTCGCCCGCGCCCTGAACGCCGTAGGAGGCCAGCGTCGTCCCGCCGCCGAGCCGCGGGTCGATCCAGTGCAGTTCCGACCGAAGCCCCGGGTCGTGATAGTCCGGATCGCTCATGAAACCGGTGAACATGCGGTCGTGATTGCCCTTCAGAACGATCCAAGGGGCGCCCGCAGCCAGGCCCGTCATCAGATAGTCGATAACGCCCTTCGCATCCGGCCCTCGGTCCACCAGATCACCGACATGGACAATCGATACGTCGGCGACCCCATGTTCGTCCCGGTCGCGGGCGATAAAGGCGTGCGCGGACAGCAATTTGTCGAGATGGCCGTGAATATCGCCGATGGCATAGCTCAGCATGGTGCCTCGTTCTCAGGTTCAGGCGCAATCTATCCCGCCCCTTCCGGCGATTGCAATTGAACCCGGTCAGACCGATCCCGCCATCGGGTCGGGCAGGAAGGCGTAGGAATGCAGATTGATGTCACCGCTCCAGCGCCAGAGCGCCAGAAACCCCTCCGGACCGGACCGGAAGGCATGGGGCATCAGGCTCGGGTGATGGATCATGCTGCCAGGACCGCGCATCCGGACATCCTCGCCAGAGGTCCAGAGCGCCTCGCCACAAATGATGGCATAGGTTTCGTCCGCATCGTGATTGTGCAGCGCATAGTAGGTATCGGGCCGCTGATAGTAGAGCCCAAGCCGCAGATCGGCGGCGAAGATCGGGCCATCAGGGCCGAGCAGCGTGGCATAGGTCGAAATATCGGCGGCCTCGGCGCTGAGGGGCCGTGCGATGGCGTTATCGACCCATGGCAAACAATCCTGCGCCGAAAGAATGGCCGCAGCCGCAGGATGGCCACCTTTGGACAAGAGCGACCGGATCGCGATGTCGAATACTGTCGGTGGACGCAGCCCGAATGAATCGTCGGGCGCCCCGGCAAGCAGTGCCGCCGCCGTTCGGTCGGCCGCGGACCGGCCCTCGGTCACACAGATCGCTGAGAGCGATCGAAGGAGTTCAGGCATTGCGCCGGTTGGCATCTGACGGCAGGTCCGTTGTCGCGGGGTTCACCGGCACCCTCGCGCCGACACAATGGCGACGCTTCGCCATCCGCGACGCGAGGGTGTCGTATTACCTCGTCAGCCGACCTCGAAGGAAAGCGGGCGCACCTGCTGAAACTTGCCCGTCGCCACAAGTTTGCGCACGACTTCGGTTGGTGCCGCCTCGTCGAGATAAAGGATGGCGATGGCGTCGGCCCCGACACCCGACCTGCCAAGGGTAAAGTTGGCGATGTTGACGCCACTTTCGCCCAGGGTCGTGCCAAGTGTCCCGATGATACCCGGCACATCCTCATTCGTCGTATAGAGCATGTGGGCGCCGATCTCGGCGTCGATATTGATACCCTTGATCTGGATGAAACGCGGCTTTCCGTCGGAAAACACGGTGCCGGCAATCGCGCGTTCGCGGCGGTCGGTGACAACCGTCAGCTTCATGTAGCCGTCGAATACACCGCACTTTTCCTGACGGGTCGTGGCGATCCTGACCCCGCGTTCCTTGGCGATGATCGGGGCCGATACCATGTTCACATCCGGGTTCGTGGCCTTCATGATCCCCGCGATGGCCGCGCAGTTCAGCGCCTCCAGATTCATCTCGCCAACCGTTCCGTCATAGAGAAGATTGATGGCCTTGATCGGCTCGTCGGTCATCTGGCCCGAAAACGCGCCAAGATGCTGGGCAAGCTTCAGCCACGGCCCCATGACGGCGGCTTCCTCAGCCGTGACCGAGGGCATGTTGAGTGCGTTCTGCACGGCGCCTGTCAGCAGATAGTCCGACATCTGTTCTGCCACCTGCAGCGCCACATTCTCCTGCGCCTCGGTCGTGGAGGCGCCAAGATGCGGCGTGACGACCACATTCGGCAGATGGAAAAGGGGGCTTTCGGTCGCCGGCTCTGTCTCGAATACGTCGAAGGCCGCGCCGGCGACATGGCCCGTCTTCAATGCCTCCGCCAATGCGGCTTCGTCGACAAGGCCACCGCGGGCGCAGTTGATGATGCGCACGCCCTTCTTGGCCTTGGCGATATTTTCCTTCGACAGGATGTTGCGGGTCTTGTCGGTCAGGGGCACGTGAAGGGTGATGAAATCGGCGCGCGTCAACAGTTCGTCCAACTCCACCTTGGTCACACCCATCGCCTTGGCGCGCTCCTCGCTCAGGAACGGATCGTAGGCCACGACCTTCATATGAAGGCCCAGCGCCCGGTCGCAGACGATGCCACCGATATTGCCCGCGCCAATGACGCCGAGCGTCTTGTTGTAAAGCTCGACCCCCATGAAGCGGTTCTTTTCCCACTTGCCGGCATGGGTGCTCTCAGATGCTTCGGGCAGCTGCCGCGCGACGGCGAACATCATCGCGATGGCATGTTCGGCGGTGGTGACGGAGTTGCCGAACGGCGTGTTCATCACGATCACGCCCTTCTTGGAGGCGGCAGGAATGTCGACATTGTCGACCCCGATCCCCGCACGGCCGACAACCTTGAGGTTGGTGGCACTGGCGAGAAGTTTTTCCGTGACCTTCGTGGCCGAACGGATGGCGAGGCCATCATACTGGCCGATGACCTCAAGGAGCTTTTCCTTGTCCTTGCCGAGATCGGGCAGGTAATCCACATCGACGCCGCGATCACGGAAGATCTGGACAGCGGTTTCGCTGAGTTTGTCGGATACGAGAACTTTGGGTGCCATTTTCTTGGTCCTGTTATGCCCGCGAAGGTGGGCATCGGTTTTACTTTCGTCCCCGCGAAAGCGGGGATCGGTTAGGGTCCCCGCTTGCGCGGGGATGACATTGTCAGGTGATCAGGCCGCAACGGCCTGCGCCGCGATCTCGGCCTCGAAGGCCCACTTGATCCAGGGCATCAGCGCCGCCACATCGGCGGTTTCCACAGTAGAGCCGCACCAGATGCGCAGGCCCGGAGGCGCGTCGCGATAGGCGCCGGCGTCCATCGCGACGCCTTCCTTCTCAAGCCGCTTCGCGACCGCCTTGGCGAAGGTCGCGCCGTCCTTGATGCGCGCGTCGGTGAACTTGAGGCAGACCGAGGTGCAGGAGGCCGTCGCCGGATCGATCGCGAGGTTGGCGATCCAGTCCTTGTCCGCGATGAAGTCGGTGATGACCCTGGCATTCGCCTCTGACCGCGCGATCAGCGCCGTCTGGCCGCCTAGCGCCTTGGCCCATTTCAGCGCGACAAGGTAATCCTCGACGCACAGCATCGAGGGCGTGTTGATCGTCTCGCCGGTGAAAATGCCCTCGATCAGCTTGCCGCCCTTGGTCATGCGGAAGATTTTCGGCAGCGGCCAGGCGGGGGAATAGCTTTCCAGACGCTCGACGGCCCGGGGGCTGAGGATCAGCACGCCATGTCCACCCTCGCCGCCCAAAACCTTCTGCCAGGAGAAGGTCACGACATCGAGCTTGTCCCAGGGCAGATCCATCGCAAAAGCCGCGCTGGTCGCGTCGCAGATCGTCAGGCCCTGACGGTCCGCCGGGATCGCGTCGCCGTTCGGCACCCGCACGCCCGAGGTCGTGCCGTTCCAGGTGAAGACCACATCCTTGTCGAAATCGACAGTGGCGAAATCGACAATCTCGCCATAGGCGGCCTTCTTCACGGTCGCGTCCAGCTTCAGCTGCTTGACGACGTCCGTCACCCAGCCCTCACCGAAGCTTTCCCAAGCCAGCATCTCGACCGGCCGGGCACCCAGCAGCGACCAGAGCGCCATCTCGACCGCGCCGGTGTCGGAGGCGGGCACGATGCCGATGCGATACTCCGCCGGCACACCCAGAATGTCGCGGGTGAGGTCGATTGCCTCTTTCAGCTTCGCCTTGCCCACGGCGGCACGATGCGACCGGCCAAGCGGGGCATCGGAAAGCATGTCGAGGGTGAAGCCGGGAATCTTCGTGCAGGGGCCCGAAGAGAAGCGCGGATTGACCGGCCGCGCGGCCGGGATTGTCAGGTCTGTCATGCTACCCTTCCAGATAAGCGCCCCTCGTTGGGGAGGGGTGTCCCGCCGCCAGAGATAAGCGGACCTCTGGCCGGGTACAAGCGTGAAAACTGGTCTGGCGCGGCACGTGAGTGACGAAACTGACGCTGGGATCAGACCGTTGGAAACTCGTATGGCGACTGGACACGACCACGCTGCGCCTAATTTGCTCGCACCAGTCTTTGTCCATCGTGCAGCACACCGATCAGAGTGACCACAATGCTCGCCCCCTCCAATCTGCTCCCCTGCTTCAGCGCTTTGGACACTGAGTCCGCAAGCGCGCTGCTGGCTACAATTTTCGAGATATCGCTACCGCCTAACTGTGCAATCTCCATAGCGTGGCGAACACACGAGCACAGCCTGAGTGAAGTTAGTGGCAAGGTGAAATCGGGGGCTTTTTGTCCCCGCACCAGAAAGGTAATCACATTCCGATATGACCATTTCGGATGTTGTAAGAGCAACTGCGCCATCATGATTTCCGGAATCAGGTCGATGAGAGCTTGTCTTTGAGCTTCCGACAGATTTGGCAGCTTCAATTCCACACTTTCTGCAACTTCCCAGTTGGAGATCAGCATTGCCAGCGCTTCGGGCCGAACCTCGCCAAGTTGTTCGATTTCTTTGATAACCATCGGCGCCTTGTACACCTTCGCCCGCAGCCAACTCCAAAGATGCCGAACAAAGCCGCTCACAGTGCGCACCACTCCAAAGGGTAAGGCCGTTGCTATGGATTTGTGTGTCCTTACGTGATTACTGCGCAACCAGATACCCGCGGAGGCACCATGTTTGTTGCAACGCTCTTGTCCAACCCGACCCGCGCCAACCTCGACCGTGCGGCGGTGGAATCGCTCCGCGACGCCTGGGGCGGGGGTGTGGTCCTGTGGCTCAATCCGGGTATCGCTGCTGAATTCTCCGTTGAAAAAATACCCGAAAACCTTTGGCAGGTCTGGGAGGGCCTGCAGGGTCTTGGCCTTGATCTGGTGGTCCAGCCGGCGGAGGGGCGGCGGAAGCGGATGCTGCTTGCTGACATGGATTCAACCATGATCGGGCAGGAATGCATCGACGAGCTTGCCGATATGGCGGGGGTGGGCGCGCGCGTGGCCGACATCACAGCGCGGGCGATGAATGGCGAACTGGATTTCGAGGCCGCGCTCATCGAGCGTGTCGGGCTCCTGAAGGACCTGCCCGAAACCGTCATCGCAGAGGTTCTGTCCACGCGTATCACCTATACGCCCGGCGGCGCCACGCTCATCGCGACGATGAAGGCGAACGGTGGCTACGCCGCGCTAGTCTCGGGCGGCTTCACCGCCTTCACCAACGCCGTTGCGGCCCATCTCGGCTTCGACGAACACCGCGCCAATACGCTGCTGGCCAAGGATGGCCGGCTGACCGGCGAGGTCGCCCGCCCGATCCTCGGGCGCGAGGCCAAGATCGCCGCGCTGAAAGAGATTTCCGCCCGTCTCGGCATCGGCCACGGCGAGGTGATGGCTGTCGGCGACGGCGCCAATGATCTTGGCATGCTGCATCTTGCCGGCGCCGGCGTGGCCCTTCACGCCAAGCCTTCGGTCGCAGCACAAAGCGACATCCGCATCAATCACGGCGACCTCACCGCGCTTCTCTATCTTCAGGGTTACAGCGTCACAGACTTCGCCTGACTACTCATCGGCCTACATACTTTGTCGAGAGGCATGCCGCCACCCGCTGGCCGCCGCGTTCCCCTCGCGCCCATTCAATTAACTCTTTACTTAATTAACCGAATCAGAAATTATCGCGGCATGACCAGACTTCCCGACTATTTCGCCGCCCTGTCCGACAGTACGCGCTTTGCCATTGTGGAGCGCCTTCTTGCGCGGGGCGAACAGTCCGCCGGCGATCTCGCCCATGTGGCCGACATCACGGCACCGGCGATTTCCCGGCATCTGAAGATATTGCGCGAGGCGGGTGTCATCACCCGGCGCGTCGATGGGCAACGGCGGATCTATGCCGTGGCACCTGAACCGCTTGAGGCGATCTCGGGCTGGGTGGACGCACACCGCAAGTTCTGGGAGGCGAGCCTCGACCGTCTGGAAGCCGCCATCAACAACCGCAGGAAGGAGAACCGCTGATGCCCGACCTTCGCTTTGAACGCGATCTCGACATCTCCGCGCCCGATCTTTGGGATTTCATCACCACGACCGAGGGGCTTCTCAAATGGTGGGGGCCGGAAGGCGTGACCGTTCCCGAATACGACATGGATTTCACACGCACAGGCCCCTGGTATTCGGTCATGGTCGGCGGGTCGGGCCAGCGCTACAAGGTTTCCGGCATGGTCACGGATGTGCGGCCGAAACGGTCGGTCAGCTATACCTGGGCCTGGCACGACGAGGCCGACAAACGCGGCACGGAAAGCCGCGTCAGGATGAGCGTGTCCGAACTTGGAGCGGACAGGTCGCGCTTCGTGCTGGAACATCTCGGCCTTGCCGACAGCGAAGCCGCCGGCAAGCATGACGAAGGCTGGACCTCTTGCCTGAAAAAGATGGAAAGCGTACTGGCCCCGGTCTGACCGCAGGCGGCGGAACCGTGGCGCGAAATCAGGCGAACCCGGCCGACAGCCGCAACTCGGCCGACGCGATGCCGCGCCGGTTCCGCTGCGGTCCGGTCAGGTAGGCGTCGACGACCGGATGACCCCGGTCAAGCACGCCGAGCCTAAGGAGCAGCGCGGTCAGGGCAGCTTCGGAGGCGCGGGTGGTCCCGTCCATGATCTTCAGCGCGATGCCCATCTTCCGCTCCGGGAGGATCGCCACGAACACCGCCTCGGCCCCGGTCTTGACCGCGACCCGGCCCTCCATGGCACGCATGAGATTGGTGCAGGCCCGGCCTTCGCCGGCCACGAGTTCGGGATAGGCAACCATCGCCTGCCGCAGACGCACCGCCGCCCGTTCGCGGGCGGAGCCATCAGGTCGGGCTGCGGCAAAGAAGGCCATGGCGCGCGCAAGACCGTGGACCGTGGCCGCGAAGTTCGGGGCCGAACACCCGTCAATGCCGTAGCCGGGCGCGGTTTCCCCTGTGACATCCTCATGTGCGGCCCTGACAGCGCGCTGTACCGGATGATCGGGGTCGATGTATTCCGGCCCGCCCCTGAGATGCTTCGAAAGGGTCAGAAAGCCGGAATGCTTGCCCGAACAGTTGTTGTGAATCTGACAAGGCTCTGTCGCCGAACAGACCAGCCCCTTCATCGCCGCATGATCGGCGGGCATTTGCGGCCCGCAGCGCAGGTCGGCCTCCGACAGGCCCAGATCGGCCAACCACGCGGTGACCCTGTCCGTATGGATCGCTGCGCCGTTATGGCTGGCACAGGCAAGCGCCAGCTGATCTTCCCTCAACCCCGCAGCGTCGGCCGCGCCACTTTCGATCAGGGGCAGCGCCTGGATCATCTTGCTGGACGAGCGCGGGAAAATGATGGTCTCCGGGTCGCCCCATGCCTCGACGATGGCCCCCGTGTCGTCGCATATCACCGCATGGCCCATATGGACGCTTTCCTGCATCCCGCCACGCCAGAGTTCGATCATCGGGATTGCCGCCATGGCCGCTCCTGTCCGGTTGCGCGAATTTCCGCCTCCGGGGGCTTTTCCCGGCAGGCGAAATTGCGTTATGACGTGCATATCGGGTTGAATTGTGTTCGGCCATTGGAAAAATGCCGCCAAGGCATTGGGCGCGAACCGGAGGCATTGGCCAGCTGGAGGCTGTAAGACACATGACATCACCATTCTTTCGGGCGATCGCGGGGGTGACGGCGGCTTTGACGCTGGCGCAGGGCGCTGCGGCACAGGTTTCATCCAACCGTGTCGCCGCAAATACCGACTGGAGCGTCTTTGTCGAAGAGTCGCCCAAGGAATGCTGGGGCGTCTCAGCTCCGAAGGAAACCGTGAACACCAAGGATGGCGAAGCCGTCTCGGTCCGGCGCGGTGACATCCTGATGTTCGTCACCTATCGCCCCGGCACCGGCGTCGGCGAGGTGTCCTTTACCGGCGGCTATCCTTTCGCGGACGGATCGACCGTCGAACTCGACATCGGCGGCACCAAGTTCGACCTGTTCACCAATGGCGAATGGGCGTGGTCCGGTACACCGGACGATGACACGAAGATTATCACCGCACTGAAAGCCGGCACCTCGGCCATCGTGACCGGACGTTCGGGCCGCGGTACGCAGACGAAGGACACCTTTTCGCTTCTCGGGGTCAGCGCAGCCCTCGACGAAGCGGCAAAGCGCTGCGCCGGCTGATCTTTGCCCGGCGGGCCCTAGCCCGCGACCGCGGCATCCTGCCGGCCAAGCAGCGACCAGACATCCCGTTCCGCCGGGCCCGATGCCCCTGACAGGCGCACCGCCGTGATCAGAAGATCGCAGGCTGGCAAGTCGCCGGTAAGTTCGGTCAACTGACCTGTGGCCGCATGCCGATGGCAAAGCGATTCCGGCACCCAGGCCACGCCAAGCTCGACAAGCGCCATTTCCAGCGCGGCGAGTGTCAGCGCCGTTTCGACCTGGCGGATGGTCTTCAGGTTCGCGGGCAGTTTCGGAAAGACGAAGCGTTCCAGCACATCGCCAAGAAAGACTTCGGGCGGGTAGGCGATCACCGGCACCTCCCCTGCGGCCAGCCGCGCCCTCAGCCCAGTGATATCCCGGGTCGCGCATACAGGTATAAGGCGGTCGACCCCGATCACCGCCGTCTCAATATAGTCCGCCTCGATCGGATGCTCCTGCCCCGGCACACGATAAACGATGGCGATATCGACCTGCCGCGCCAGAAGCTGGGAAAAGCAGTCATCGAGATTGGCTGAACGCAAGCGCACGAAGATATCCTGCCTATGGGCCTGCAGGGCGCGGATCAGGGCGGGCGTGTATGCGGCCGTCAACGCATGCTGGCTGACGATCACGATCCGGTTCAGCGACCGGCGGTCACCATGGCGCAGGTTTTCGACCAGTTGCCGCAGGGCCGACGCCAGCCGCACGATCTCGTCACGCTGATCCTCCGTCGTTGGCCGCAGATGAACCGGTTTTCGGGTCCGGTCGAAAAGCCGGACCCCGACATAGTCCTCGATGTTCTGGATCCGCCGCGAAAACGCGGATTGCGTCAGATGCCGCCGTTCCGCCGCTTCCGAAAACGATCCGGTCTCGGCCACGGCGATGATATCCTCAAGCCATTCCAGTCGCATCTCGCGCCCACCCTAAATTGCGTTTTTTGCATCTTGTTTGGTGAATTTCGAATTTGATTTCGTGCCAATTATGCCGTTTTTGAATAAGGAACATCAATATCATGCAAGTTGATAGGAAACTCCGACCATGCACCTTGCCCGTTTTCCCCGAATTTTCCTTGCCCATCTGCCGACCCCCCTCGAGCGGCTGGACCGGCTGTCGAAGGAACTTGGCGGGCCAGAAATCTGGATCAAGCGGGATGACTGCACCGGCCTTTCGACCGGCGGCAACAAGACCCGCAAGCTCGAATTCCTGATGGCCGAGGCCGAGGCGATGGGCGCCGACATGGTGATGACCCAAGGTGCGACACAGTCAAACCACGCGCGCCAGACCGCCGCCTTCGCGGCAAAGCTCGGCATGAAATGCCACATCCTGCTCGAAGACCGCACCGGTTCGAATGACGCGAACTATAATACCAACGGCAATGTCCTTCTGGACCATCTTCATGGCGCGACAACCGAAAAACGGGGCGGCGGGCTCGACATGAATGCCGAGATGGAGGCGGTTGCGGACAGGTTCCGAAAGGATGGCCGCAAGGTCTATACCATCGTCGGCGGCGGATCGAGCCCGACGGGTGCGCTCGGCTATGTCAATTGCGCCTTCGAACTTGTCGGTCAGGCCAATGACCGGGGGCTCGCCATCGACCATCTCGTCACCGCGACCGGCAGCGCCGGTACGCAGGCCGGACTTGTCGTCGGACTGAAGGCCATCAATGCGAATATCCCGCTTCTTGGCTTTGGCGTCAGGGCGCCGAAAGCCAAGCAGGAAGAAAACGTCTTCAACCTCGCCGTCAGGACCGCCGAAAAGCTCGGCTGTCCGGGTGTCGTTTCACGGGGCGATGTGGTGGCCGATACCGACTATGTCGGACAGGGCTACGGCATTCCGCGCGATGACACGCTGGAGGCGATCCGCCTTTTCGCCGAACTCGAAGGCATCCTTCTCGACCCGGTCTATTCGGGCAAGGGCGCCGCCGGTCTCATCGACTATTGCCGCAAGGGCATGTTCAGGAAAGGCGAGCGGGTCGTTTTCCTTCACACCGGCGGCGCGGCGGCGCTTTTCGGCTACGACGCGGTCTTTGCTGGCGGGCAGAGGAAAATGGCGGCAGAGTAGACCTATGGCGAAAAAGCCCTTCACCGGCAGCTTTACTCAGCAGCTTCCGATCCCCGAAGAGGGGATACGGGCCGCTATCGAGGTCATGCAGTCCGGTCGGCTTCACCGCTACAACACCGCGCCCGGCGAGCAGTCCGAAACCGCGAAGCTTGAACGGGAATACGCCGCCTGGCAGGGGTCGCGCTACTGCCTCGCCGTCGCGTCGGGCGGGCAGGCGATGCAGATCGCGCTGCGGGCCGCCGGGGTCACGTCCGGCGATACCGTCCTCACCAATGCCTTCACGCTTGCGCCGGTGCCGGGCGCCATCGCCGCCGTCGGCGGGCGTCCGGTGCTGGTCGAAATTACCGACGATCTTGTCATCGACATCGACGATATGGCCGCCAAGGCACAGGCAAGCGGCGCCCGTTATCTGCTGTTGTCCAACATGCGCGGGCATCTTTGCGACATGGACCGGCTCGCCGAAATTGCCGCCAGACTGGGGCTGACGGTGATCGAGGATTGCGCCCATACGATGGGCGCCGCCTGGAACGGGCTAAGATCCGGCAATTTCGGGCTGGCCGGCTGTTTTTCCACGCAGACCTACAAGCACATGAACTCCGGCGAAGGCGGGCTTCTGACCTCGGACGATGCGGCCTTCATGGCGCGGGCGACGATGCTGTCGGGTTCCTACATGCTTTATGACCGCCATGGCGCGGGTCCCGCGCCGGAGTGCTTCGACGAAATCCGCCTCGACACGCCGAACATGTCGGCGCGGATGGACAATCTGCGCGCCGCGCTCCTGCGCCCGCAACTGGCGGGGATCGACACGGCGATTGCCGGTTGGAACGCGCGTTACGACCGGGTCGCCAGTCACCTGCGCGGCCACAACACGATCCGCCTGCCCCAGCGCCCGGCGGCCGAAAGCTATGTCGGTTCATCCATCCAGTTCACGATCCCCGGCATTGCCGGCCCCACCGCCGAACGACTGCTGGCGACAGCCGCCGCCGTCGGGGTGGAGTTGAAATGGTTCGGCGCGGCAGCCCCCGCCGGCTTCACCTCGGCGCACCAAAGCTGGCGCTACATCAAACGCCAATCACTGCCGAAAACCGACCGTATCCTGTCGGGCCTATTCGACATGCGGCTCCCTCTCACCTTCTCGCTCGACGACTGCGACCTGATCGCGGCGCATATTCTCGACGCGGTATCAGCCGTGCTGGAAACCGCATGAGACGGGTCGGCATCCTTGGCGGCATGGGGCCAGAGGCGACGGTTCTGCTGATGCAGAAACTCATCGCCACCGTACCCGCAAGGGACGATGCCGATCACATTCCCTTGGTTGTCGACCAGAACCCGCAAGTGCCCTCGCGGATCAAGTTCCTGATCGAAGGCACCGGCGAAGACCCCGCCCCGACGCTTGTGGCCATGGCCCGGCGGCTTGTTGCGGCCGGGGCGACCGCACTGGCGATGCCCTGCAACACCGCCCATCATTTCGCGGCGGCGATCCGCGGTGCCGTACCGGTTCCCTTCCTCGACATGGTCGCGCTGTCGGTCGCCCGCGCCGCCGGACTGGCCGGCAAGGGCGGCACGGTTGGCATCCTCGCCTCGCCAGCGACTCGCAAGATCGGCCTTTTCGACGGCGCATTCGCGGGTGCCGGCATTCGTCCGCTCTTCGCTGAAGATGACGCCGCGATGCTGGCCGCGATCCGCCGGATCAAGGCCGAAGGCGCCGTGACCGAGGCGCGGGCGGCCCTTCGCGCCGCCTCAGAAGAGCTTCTGGTAAGGGGCGCCCGCATCCAGATGATCGCCTGCACCGAATTTTCGCTGATCGCCGACGCGGTCGCAAACGGAACCGAGACCTTCGACACGCTCGACGTTCTCGTAGACGCCATCAAGGACTTCGCCCTTGGTGATGCGCCTGATCAACCGGGCATCTGCCCGCAACGCATATTCGTCTGACTGGGAGGTCACAACACATGAAATACACCTTGAAACACCTTATGACCGGTGTCGCCGCCTTCGCGATGCTCGCCGGTTCGGCAAGCGCCGAAACGATCATCATCGGCCATTTCGGCAACCCCACCCCGATGCAGCTTGTCGCCGCCTCGGACGACCTGCAAAAGGCCACCGGCTGGGACATTGAATGGCGCAAGTTCGCGGCTGGCACCGATGTGATTGCGGCGATGGCCTCGGGCGATGTGGTCCTGTCCGAACTCGGCTCCTCGCCGCTCGCCATCGCGGCAAGCCAGGGCGTCGATCTGCAGCTCATCGCGTTTTCGGATGTGATCGGCCAGGCTGAATCGCTCATCGCGCACAACAACTCCGGCATTGCGTCTGTGGCGGACCTCAAGGGCAAGCGTATCGCCGTGCCCGTCGGCTCGACAGCGCATTTCTCGCTCATGGGCGCGCTGCAGCACGAAGGCATCGCCGAATCCGAAGTGACGATCATGAGCATGCCGCCCGACCAGATCGCCGCCGCCTGGGAACAGGGCGTGATCGACGCCGCCTGGATCTGGCAGCCGGTACAGTCGGAAATCCTGAAGACGGGCAGTCTGGTGATCGGTGCCGATCAGACCGCTGAATGGGGTTTTCCGACCTTTGATGGCTGGGTTGTGGACCGCGAATTCGGCATGGCGAACAAGGACCAGATCGTCGCCTTCCTGAAAGAGATCGACAAGGTCAACAACATGTACCTCAGCAATCCGGCCGCCTGGACGGTGGACAGCGCCGAGGTGCAGACGCTGGCCAGCGCGACCGGCGCCGATCCGGCACAGGTTCCCGGCATCCTTGAAGGCTTCACCTTCCTGCCGATGGCCACACAGGTCAGCGATACATGGCTCGGCGGCGCTGCGGCGACCGTCAAGGGAACGGCCGACTTCCTCAAGGCCGCCGGACGCATCGATTCCGTCGGCGAGGACTATTCCGGCTTTGTGAACGCCGAATACGCCGACGCGGCGAAGTAAACCCGCCTGACCCCGGGTCCCTTTCACGGGGCCCGGGGCAACCGCACGGGAAAGCCAATGGCACTTCAGATCACCAATGCCTCCGTCGTCTTTCCGTCCCGCGACAAGCGGCTGCCGGTCGAGGCGCTGAAAGATATCTCCATCACTCTCGGAGAGGGCGACTTTGTCGTGGCGCTCGGCGCGTCCGGCTGCGGGAAATCGACGCTTCTGAACCTGATCGCCGGCTTCCTGTCGCCCACGAGCGGCGAAATCCTTCTTGACGGCCACAAGGTCACCGGCCCCGGCGCCGACCGCTCCGTCGTTTTCCAGAAACATGCGCTGATGCCCTGGCTCAATGTGCGCGACAACGTGGCCTTCGGGCTGAAGCTGCAGGGCCGGCCGGAGGCCGAACGCTATGAGATTGCCAACAAGTTCATCGCCCTTCTGGGTCTGACCGGGTTCGAGGACTCGCCCGTCTACATGCTTTCGGGGGGAATGCAGCAGCGCGTCGGCATTGCCCGCGCCCTTACCTGCGACCCCCGCGTTCTCCTGATGGACGAACCGCTTGGCGCGCTCGATGCGCTCACCCGCGAAAAAGCGCAGGAGTTGATCCTGCAAATCTGGGGCAATACGCGCAAGACCGTCTTCTTCATCACCCATAGCGTGGAAGAGGCGCTTTTCATGGGCACGAAACTGATCGTCATGTCACCCCGCCCCGGGCGCATCACCCACCGTTTCGACCTGCCCTTCTCGGCCCGTTTCATGGCCGGCCAGAAGGCGCGCGAGGTCAAGGCCTCACCCGATTTCATCGCCCTTCGCGAAGAGGTGCTCAGGATCATCTTCGCCGACGAGGAGGAGCTGGCATGAACAGCGACAGTCGCCCCGAAACTGCCGGTCCGGACAAACCCGGCCTCCTTGCGCGGC
Organism: Paracoccaceae bacterium; assembly: GCA_041397105.1. Classification (GTDB taxonomy): domain Bacteria; phylum Pseudomonadota; class Alphaproteobacteria; order Rhodobacterales; family Rhodobacteraceae; genus Albidovulum. The sequence continues at coordinate 311,678 of JAWKXJ010000003.1, read as the reverse complement.
TTTCCAAGGGTGCGGCGACCAAGCCCGGCGAAACCTATGGTGTGCCCGGGCAAGGCGACACAGTCATGCTAAGTATCGCCACCATCGCCATTCTCATCGCGATCTGGTGGCTTGTCACCTTCATGGGTTGGGTCAAGCCCCTCTTCGTCCCGTCGCCCGGCGCCATCGCCACGAAATTCTTCGACATCCTGAACAACGGCTTCACCGGTACGCCGCTTTGGGAACATGTGGCGATTTCCACGGGCCGCGTCTTCGGCGCCTTTCTTCTGGCATGCGTCGTCGGCATTCCTCTTGGCCTCGCCATGGGGATGAGCCCCCTGATGCGCGGCATTTTCGATCCCCCGATCGAATTCTACCGGCCGATCCCGCCCTTGGCCTACCTGCCCCTGATGATCATCTGGTTCGGCATCGGCGAAACCTCGAAGGTGCTGCTGATCTTCCTGTCGGTCTTCGCCCCTGTCGCGCTCGGCGCGCGATCCGGCGTAAGGTCGGCTGCCATCGAACAGATCCACGCCGCCTATTCCTTTGGCGCCAGCCGGTGGAACGTGATGCGCCATGTCATCCTGCCCTCAGCCATGCCAGAAATTCTGACCGCCATGCGGATCGGCATCGGCTTTGGCTGGACCACGCTCGTTGCCGCCGAGATGGTCGCGGCGACGAAGGGCATCGGCTACATGGTGCTGTCGGCCTCGCAGTTCCTGCAAACCGCGACCGTCATCAACGGCATCATCATCATCGCCGCCATCGCCTATGCCTTCGACATGCTGATGCGCTGGGTGGAGCGCAAGGTCGTGCCCTGGAAGGGCCGTATGTGAGACGGAAGATGCCCTATACCTATCTGAAGAAAGCCCCCCGCACCGCCGAGACCGGGCAGACCGATGTCCGCGCCGCGGTCGAGGCGATGCTGGCCGAGATTGCCCGCGATGGCGATGCCGCCGCCCGGCGCTTCGCCCGCGATCTGGATCACTGGGACGGTGAAATCGTCGTCTCGCGAGCCGAAATACGGGCCGCCTCGGATCGCCTGCCAGAGGCGCTAAAGGCCGATATCCGTTTTGCCCATGCCAATATCCGCCGCTTCGCCGAGGCGCAGCGCGACACGATCCTCGATTGCGAGATCGAGATCGTGCCGGGGCTTTGGGCGGGGCAGCGCCAGATTCCCGTCTCCGCCGCCGGATGCTACGTGCCGGGCGGCCGTTACAGCCATATCGCCAGCGCCATCATGACGATCACCACCGCGCGCGTGGCCGGTGTCGGCCATATCGCGGCCAGTTCGCCCCCCCGTCCAGGCAGCGGCATTCCCGATGCGATCCTCTTCGCGATGGACCTCTGCGGGGCTGACGTGATCCTCAACCTCGGCGGTGTGCAAAGCGTCGCGGCCATGGCCAATGGCCTTTTCGGCCTGCCAAAGGCCGATATCCTCGTCGGTCCCGGCAACCAGTATGTGGCCGAGGCCAAGCGCATCCTCTATGGCCAGGTCGGTATCGACATGTTCGCCGGCCCGACGAATTCGATGGTGATCGCCGATGCGACGGCCGATCCCGACTTCGTCGCCTGGGATCTCGTTGGCCAGGCCGAACACGGCTACAACTCGCCCGTCTGGCTGGTCGCATCCGACCGGGCGCTGGCCGAAAAGGTCATGGCGCTCGTGCCGCAAAAGATCGCCGAACTGCCCGCGCTCAACGCCGAAAACGCCCGCGCCGCCTGGGCCGACTATGCCGAGGTGATCCTTTGCGACGGGCCCGAGGATATGGCCGAGGTTGCCGATCTTTATGCGCCCGAACATCTTCATGTGCAGGCAGCCGATCTCGACTGGTGGCTGAAGCGGCTCAAGGCCTACGGATCGCTCTTTCTGGGCGAGGAAACGACCGTGGCCTATGGCGACAAGTCTTCCGGCCCGAACCATGTCCTGCCGACCTCGGGTGCGGCGCGCTATACCGGCGGTTTGTCGGTGCACAAGTTCATGAAGACCGTGACCTGGCAGCGCGCCACCCGCGAAGCCTCCCGCGTTCTCGGCATCGCCACCGCGCGCATCTCCCGGTTGGAAGGCATGGAGGGCCATGCCCGCACCGCCGACATACGGCTCGCGAAGTTCTTCCCCGAAGAGGTCTTTGATCTCATCCCCTGAGGTGCGCCTAAGGGGACGAGCGCTTCAGATCGCCGTCTTGCGGCTTTCCTCCAGATAAATCTCGCGCAGCCGCGTCGCGACCGGTCCCGGCCGGCCACCCCCCAAAGACGCCCCGTCGATCGCCACGACCGGCATCACGAAAGAAGAAGCCGAGGTGATGAAGGCCTCCTCCGCCGTCATCGCCTCCTCGATGCTGAAGGACCGCTCCTCCACCGTCATCTGCGCCTCGCGGGCGAAACGCAGCACGGCGGCGCGCGTAATCCCGTGCAGGATGTCGTTCGACAGCGCCCGCGTGATGATCCGCCCGCCCTTCACGATATAGGCGTTGTTCGACGTGCCCTCCGTCACGAAACCATCTTCCACAAGCCAGGCATCGTCCGCGCCTGCCTTCCGCGCCATCATCTTCGCCATCGAGGGGTAAAGCAGTTGCACCGTCTTGATGTCGCGCCGGTGCCAGCGGATATCGGGGACCGATATCACCTTCCAGCCTGCCTTCGCCGCCGGGTTCTCGGCAAGCCCCGGCTTCGACTGGGTGAACAGCACCAGTGTCGGCCTCGTGGCCGCCGGATCGGGAAAGACGAAATCGCGGTCGCCCGGATTGCCGCGCGTGACCTGCAGATAGATCATCCCCTCCACAATGTCGTTCCGCGCCACCAGCTCGCGGTGAATGGCCAGCAGCTCCGCCTCGGTACAGGGCCAGGACATCTCCAGTTCGCGAAGCGACCGGTCGAGACGCGCGGAATGGCCCGCGAAATCAATAAGCTTGCCATCAAGAACGCTCGTCACCTCATAAACCGCGTCCGCCATCAGAAAGCCGCGGTCGAAGACCGAGACCTTAGCCTCCGCTTCGGGCAGATACTCTCCGTTCACATAGACAATGCGGTTCATGGGTTTGCTCCCTCGCTCTGACGCTTCCGCCTCATCCGATCAACCGCGGTGAAGGTCAAGCCCCGTCTGCCCCTTCTTCGTTGCCGAAATACCCCGGGGGCATGGGGGCAGCGCCCCCACACGGATCGACCGCGCGAGCGGGCGAAACAAGGGGCATCTTGCCGGCGCCCTCCGGATTTCTGCGGCTGCGAAAGCCGCTTGCATGCTGCAGCGCAATATTCTATCGGAAAGCAGAAACGTCACGAAACTTCCTTGCCCTCGGGGGACCTGCCGATGAGCTTTCGACTGCAACCCGCGCCCGCCGCGCGCCCAAACCGTTGCCAGCTTTTCGGCCCCGGCTCCCGCGTCGCGCTTTTCGAAAAGATGGCCGCCTCCGCCGCCGATGTGATCAACCTCGACCTTGAGGATTCCGTCGCACCCGACGACAAGCCCGCCGCGCGCAAGAACATCATCGAGGCCATCGGCGATATCGACTGGGGGACCAAACATCTCTCGGTCCGGATCAACGGGCTCGACACACCCTGGTGGTACCGCGATGTCATCGACCTTCTCGAACAGGCGGGCGAACGGCTCGACCAGATCATGATCCCGAAGGTCGGCTGTGCGGCCGACATCTATGCCGTCGATGCGCTCGTGACCGCGATCGAGGCCGCAAAAGGCCGGAAGAAGCGTATCTCGCTTGAGGTCATCATCGAAAGCGCCGCCGGCATTGCCCATGTCGAGGAAATCGCCGCCGCAAGCCCGCGCCTTCAGGCAATGAGCCTCGGGGCCGCCGACTTTGCCGCCTCCATGGGGATGCAGACGACCGGCATCGGCGGTACGCAGGAAAACTACTACATGATCCATGAAGGCCAGCGGCACTGGCCGGATCCCTGGCACTGGGCGCAGGCCGCCATCGTCGCGGCCTGCCGCACCCACGGTGTCCTGCCCGTCGATGGCCCCTTCGGCGATTTCTCCGATGACGAGGGCTTCCGCGCCCAGGCGCGGCGGTCCGCCACGCTCGGCATGGTCGGCAAATGGGCCATTCACCCCAAGCAGATCGCGCTCGCAAACGAGGTCTTCACCCCGTCCGAGGCCGCCGTCGCCGAGGCGCGCGAAATTCTTGCGGCGATGGCTGCCGCGAAGGCCCGCGGCGAAGGGGCGACCGTCTACAAGGGCCGGCTTGTCGATATCGCCTCGATCAAGCAGGCAGAGGTCATCGTGCGTCAGGCCGAGATGATCGCCGGCTAGGCCGATGCATCTTTTTCATACCTCGCAAAGCCACCCGGCCCGTTTCGACAGGGTTCGCGACCGGGTCGCGCCGGGGCTGCCGCTGGTGCACCACGTGCATGAGGTCTGGCTCGACCGGGCGCGCGCCGAGGGGCTTACGCCCGCCCTGACGGACGAGATCACCTCTGCCATCGCGGCCGCGACCGGCGCGAAGCTTTGCACCTGCACCACCATCGGCCCCGTGGCCGAGGCTGCCGGGGCTGTCCGGATCGACCGGCCGCTGATGGAAGCCGCCGCAGGCGTCGGCGGCCGGGTGTTGCTCGTCTACTGTCTCGCCGGCACCGCCGATGCGAGCCGGACGCTTCTTGCCGAATGCCTCGGGAACACAGGCCAACCGGCGGATATCGACTGTCTGGCGCTTCCCCATCTCTGGCCGCTCTTCGAGGCGGGCGATGAGGCGGGCTTTGAAGCGACCATCGCAGAGGCGATCCGCTCCCGTCTCGGCACCGGCCCACGCCCGCGCGCTGTCGTCCTTGCCCAGGCCTCGATGGCGGGGGCGGCGGACCGGCTTGGCGATGTCGGCCTGCCGGTCCTTTCCGCGCCGGACCTGGCCTTCCGCGCGGCGCTGGCGCGGGCCTGATTGCCACCCGAAGAGGTGGCCCGACCCGGCTTGCCACATTGCATTGGCGCCCCGCTGCGGTCATATACGAGGCTGACGAGGGGTTCTGGAGACACAGATGCACTATCTTGAGTTCGAAAAGCCGCTGGCCGAGATCGAAGGCAAGGCGGAGGAGCTGCGCGCACTCGCGCGCCGGAACGAAGAGATGGATGTCGAGAAGGAGGCCGCCGCGCTCGACAAGAAGGCCTCCGACCTTCTTCGCGATCTCTACAAGAACCTGGACCCCTGGCGGAAATGCCAGGTCGCGCGCCACCCCGACCGGCCGCATTGCAAGGACTATATCGACGCGCTTTTCACCGAATACACGCCCCTCGCCGGCGACCGCAACTTTGCCGAGGATCATGCCGTCATGGGCGGACTGGCACGGTTTGATGATCAGCCGGTGGTCGTGATCGGGCAGGAAAAGGGCTCTGACACCAAGACCCGGATCGAGCGCAATTTCGGCATGGCGCGGCCCGAAGGCTACCGCAAGGCCATCCGCCTGATGGACCTCGCCCACAGGTTCCGGCTGCCGGTCATCACGCTTGTCGATACGCCCGGCGCCTATCCCGGCAAGGGCGCCGAAGAGCGGGGGCAGTCCGAGGCCATTGCGCGGTCCACCCAGAAATGCCTCGAAATCGCGGTGCCGCTGATTTCGGTCATCATCGGCGAAGGCGGATCGGGCGGGGCGGTGGCCTTCGCGACCGCCAATCGCATCGCGATGCTTGAACATTCGATTTATTCGGTCATCACGCCCGAAGGCTGCGCCTCGATCCTGTGGAAGGATGCCGAGCGGATGAAGGAGGCGGCTATGGCGCTGCGCCTGACCGCGCAGGATCTTTTGAAACTCGGCGTCATCGACAAGATCATCGCCGAACCGAAAGGCGGCGCACAACGCGACCGCAAGACGGCCATCGACGATGTCGGCAAGGCCATCGGCGACATGCTGAAAGAGCTTTCGGCCAAGAAGCCCGCGGACCTGGTCAAGGACCGCCGACAGAAGTTCCTCGACATGGGCGCAAAGGGGCTCGCGGCCTGATCAGCCCGTCGGAATGCCGTCAAGGTGGCGCGCCGCCGCCGCGATGACGGCGGCCTGGTGCGGCTGCAGCGACTGCTGGCCGAAATTGGCGAAATCGGCAAGGAACGGGTCCTCGACGCCGGTCCGGTGGCCGGAAAGCTCCTCCAGCACGGCAAGCCCGCAATAGGGCACATAGGCCGCCGAATAGCCGCCCTCATGCGTCATGACGATGCGCCCGCCGCAAAGCCTGTCTGCGGCCTTCATCAACATCGCCGTCATGGTCCGATAGCCCTCCGACGTCACCATCATCCGGCCGAGCGGATCGGCGGCCGAGGCGTCGAAGCCGCTTGCCACAAGGACAAGATCGGGCCGGAAGCGATCGAGCGCGGGCAGGACGACCTGCTCGAAGGCGGCAAGATAGGCCCCGTCGCCCGAACCGGGCGGCAGCGGGATATTCAGGTTCGCGCCCATGCCGGCACCACTGCCCCGCGCCTCCATTTTGCCGCTGTCCAGCGGGTAGAGATTGTCCTGGTGAAGCGAAATCGTCAGGGTTTCGGGGTCGTCATAGAATGCGGCCTCCGTTCCGTTGCCGTGGTGGACATCCCAGTCGACAACCGCCACGCGCCCCAGCCCGTGAACCGCACGGCCATGCAGGATGGCCAGCGCGGCATTGGCAAAAAGGCAATATCCCATGCCCTGATCGGCCACCGCATGATGCCCCGGCGGACGGATGAGCGCATAGGCATTGCGGACCGTGCCAGCCAGAACCGCTTCCAGCGCCACGATGGCGCCGCCCGCCGCAAGCTTCGCGATCTCGAAACTGCCGGCACCGAAGGGCGTGCCGGGGCTCGCCTCGCCGCCGCCCGCAGCACTCATCGCGCGGATGTTGGCGATATGTGCGGGCGTATGAAGGCGCGCCAGTTCCGCCTCCGTCGCCGGGCGCGGCTTTAGCCGGACGAGGTCATCGCTAAGCCCCGCGACCTCCAGCAGGTTTTTCATGCGCCGCTTGGTTTCGGGATTCTCCGCGTTTTCGCCCGGCTGCACCGTCAGCCCGGCCGGCACGTAAAGCGCAGGCGCGCGCGTATCATGCCAAAGGTAGAGTTCGTGAAAGACAAAACCCGTGGCCATGGCAGCACCTCCCAGCGGACATCAGCGGCGATATTGGTTGCAGCCGAGCCAGCCGTCCAGCCGCATTCGTCACCACATCGTCTTGGCCGCACGCCCCGGCCATTCCCGGTCATAGGCGGCCCCGTCAATGCCGCCCTTCGTCACTTCGGCCAGCATGTCGCCAATACTCGGCAGCCCGTGGGACTGGTCGCCGCCGCTCCAGATCTCCGCGCGCATCAGCGCCCGGGCGCATTGCGAATAGATCTCCTCGATCGCGATCACGATGATGGTGCGCGGCGCCCTGCCGTCACGGGCGAAGCTCTCGCGCAATGCCTCATCCGCCGTCACCTTCGCACGTCCGTTCACCCGCACGACATTGTTCGACCCGGCGACAAGGAACATCAGGCTGACCCGCCCGTCACGCACGATGTTGCGCAGGGAATCGATCCGCTCGTTCCCCCGCCAGTCCGGCATCGCGAGCGTTCCGGGATCGAGTTCCCGCACAACCGGCCCGTCATCGCCGCGCGGGCTTGCGTCCGTTCCTTCGGGGCCGACAGTGGACAGCACACAAAGCCGCGACCGCCCGATCCAGGCGCGGTAGGCCGGTGTCATCCGTCGCGCGACCTTGGCAAGCGAGGCCTGTCCGGGGGTGCCGTAATGGGCTGAAAGCGCCGCTTCGCTGTCCAGAAACTCCAAGGTTCTACCCCTTCACCTGAAACCCGGCCTCCGCCATCAACCGGTTCGAGGCGGTTTCGACCGAGGCTTCCAGATCGGCCATGAAGGCATCCACCGGCTTGCCCGCCGGAACCCGCGGCAGAAACTCCACCACGGCCAGACCCGGCTTGCGCAGAATACCGTGGCGCGGCCAGAAGACGCCGACATTGGTCGCAGCCGGAACGCAGTCCTGCCCGACCTCGGAATAAAGGACGCCGACGCCAATCTTGTAGGGTTTTGTCGCCCCGGCGGCGACCCGCGTTCCTTGCGGGTAGATGACCAGTTGCCCGGGCTGGGTAACGCCGGCCTTCACATCGGCGACCATCTGTTGCATCGCCTTGCTGCGTTTGCCGCGATCCACTGGCACGCAGCCGATCCGGCGCGCGTACCAACCGAGGATCGGTGCCCAGAGAAGTTGCTTTTTCATGATGAATTTCGGCCGGGGCAGGACCGAAACGATGATGATGATGTCGAAAAAGCTCTGATGTTTCGACGCAACGATCACCTCGTCCTGCGGCACCGCGCCGCGCACCTCCGACCGCAACCCGACCAGAAGCGCCGCCGACCTGCGCACCCATCGCGTATAACTGTGAACCGCGTCGAAGGCGGCATCGCGTCGGAACAGCACGACAGGCGTCCAGACCAGCGCAAGAACGACCATCGCCAGATACATCTGCACGATGAAGACCACCGAAAGAACGTATTGCAGCGCCAGTCTCATTGCACTCTCCTCAGCGTGCGGACGGCAGCCGCGCGCGTCGCCACAAAGCCGATGATAGCGGCGAGCGGCGGAATGGCCAGCGGCCAGAGCCACTGCCAGCCCGAAAAGCCGAGCCCGCTGAGAAACCCCGCCTCCTCGGATGCGGCGGGCAGCGCCGCCACGGCGACCATGCCCGCGACCGCGCCGATACCGGCCCCGGCAAGCGCGCGCAGCGTGAAGCGCCGGACAAAGGCGCGCACGATATAGGCGTCACGCGCGCCGATCAGACGCAAGACCCCGATCACCTGCGCGTTCGCCGCCAGTGCCGCTTCGGCAGCCAATGTGATCATGGCCGCCGTCGCCCCGCCGATCAGCACGACGGACAAGCCGGCAAAGCCGCGGATCCAGTTGGCCGCCGCCACCAATGGCCGCCGCCAGCGCTGGTGATCGTCCAGAATGGCCTCTGGCACCTCGGCCGCCAGCCGCAGGCGCAGCCCTTCCGCATCAAACTCGCCGCCGCTTTCCTCGATGTCGATCAGCTGCGGCAGGGTCAGGCTATCAAGCGGCAGGTCGCTGCCGAACCACGGTGCAAGCAGCGCCCGCGTTTCGGCGGGGTCGAGCGCGCGGGCAGTCGCGATGCCCGGTGTCACCGACAGGATGTCGAGCACGCGCTGCGTCTGCGCCTCGACCAGTTCCGGCGCGACCGAAAGCTGGATCGTCGCGCGCCCCGACAGTGCTGCCGACCAGCGTTCGGCCAGCCGGCCTGCCGCCAGCGCCGTGGCGAGCGCAAAGACCGACAGGAAGGCCATCGCGGCCGCCGTGAACAGCGTCAGCCAGGCGGACGGCCCCGAAGGCGGCACGATACGGCCGGCCTGACGGTCCCCGAGGAACAGCCGCGACAGGTTCATCGTCAACGCCCTCACAGGTCTGCCCCCGCCAATTGCAGCGCGCCGCCGACGATCCGCAGCACCCGTGTTGCCGTTTCTGCCTTGGCGGCCCGGATCAGCGCCAGATCATGGGTGGCAACGAGGATCGTCGTGCCCATCCGGTTCAGTTCGACCAACATCGTCAGAAGCCGCATCGACATGTCCCTGTCGAGGTTGCCGGTCGGCTCATCGGCAAGAAGGATTTGGGGCGAGGTGATGACCGCACGCGCCAGCGCCCCCCTTTGGCGTTCACCACCCGACAAGGATGGCGGCAGCGCATCCGCCTGCCGTGCCAGCCCGACCCAGCCAAGCAGCTCGGCCAGTTCGCCATCGTCAACCCGCTGGCCCGACACTGCCAGCGGCAGGGCAACATTCTCAGCCAGGGGCAGGTGATCAAGGAACTGGCAATCCTGATGCACGACGCCGATGGCGCGGCGCATCCGCGCCTTGCTGTCCCGCGACATGTCTGCCGTGGCCTCGCCCAGAACCGAGACCCGGCCCGCCGACGGCAGCAGATCGCCGTAGCAGAGTTTCAGGAAGGTCGACTTGCCGGACCCGGACGGCCCGGTCAGGAAATGGAACGAGCCCGGCGCCAGATCAAGCGAGACATCGGCCAGAATCGGCCCGGCGCCATAGTCATATGCCACCTTGTCGAACGCGATCACCCTGCTCGTCCTCCGGCCGGTTTCTTGGCTGTCCCGGCTGTTCCGGGCGTTTTTTCAGTTGCCGCCACAAATGCTTGGATGACGGCACTTTGCTTGCTACAACACGGCAACAACAATGGCCAGAATGGCAAAGTGGTAGCTGGTTAACCGGGTGGGACCAATATGCGATTAGTATGCCCCAGTTGTGGCGCGGAATATGAGGTCGATGACAGCGTGATCCCTGATGCGGGTCGCGATGTCCAATGCTCAAATTGCGGGCATGCCTGGTTTCAGGCTTCCGCCGCGCAATTGCGCGCCGCCGCAAGTGCCGAGACCACCGCACCGGAAACACCGGAATGGACAGAAGAAACAAAGGGCTCCGAAGCAGAATCGGATCCTGTTGAAGAAGCGGCCGACGACGCCGATACCCAGTCAGATGAGCCCGAAACCACTGAGGCCGAGACCGAAGACCCCACGGAACCCGCAGCCTCTCAACCCCAATCCGAACCGGACATCGCTGCAAAAACCGCCGAGGAACCCCAGTCATCTGGGCCCACGCCCGAAACCGGTGATGGCGCGACAGGTCCCGGACCGACGCCCTTCATTCGCCGCCGGACGCTGGATGATGCTGTCCTGAATGTCCTGCGCGAAGAGGCCGCGCGCGAAGCGCGGGTACGCAATGCGCAAGGCGCCACACTCGAAACCCAGCCCGATCTTGGCCTGACCTCGGCGGCTGCTGCTGTGATTCAGGCCACGGACACGCCTAAGGACCGCGTGGCGCGGACGCGCGGCAACGTCCCGCCGGAAGAAGACGAAGATGCGCTGATGTCGCGCGGCTCGCGCCGGGAACTCCTGCCCGACATCGAGGAAATCAACTCCACCCTGCGGGCCACGTCCGAACGCGACGGCGAGGCCGCATCGCTCGATGCGCCCGAAACACTTCGCCGCCGCCGCAGCGGCTTCCGGCTCGGCTTTTCGGTCTCGCTGATATCGGCGGCCATCCTGCTGGCGACCTATCTCCTGGCTCCGACCATCGCGGAAACCTTCCCCGGCCTCGAAAAGGTCATGACCCGTTATGTCCACGGGATCGACAAGACCCGGCTCTGGATCGACGAAAAGATGCAATCGTCGACCGAGGCGTTACGCGGCAACTAAAGGCGGGGCGACGACGCGTCAGAACCGGTCGAGCAGCCGTTTCAGATAGTCGAGTTCGACCGGCGGGCGCGTCTGTTCGCCGGACCGCCGGCGAATCTCGTCCAGAAGGTCGCGCGCCCGGCGATAGACATCGTCGCCATGCAGCAGGCTTTCCTCCGTGCCGGTCGTGCCGTACTGGCCAGTCGACCGGCCAAGCGGGTCGCGCTGCGTGTCGCGGCTGTTGTCGCCCAGCGCTTCGCCCTGATTGCCGGCGCCGTCGCGCTGATCCTGCGCCAGCGCCTCACCAAGGCTCCGCATCCCTTCGCGCAGGTTTTCGATGGCTTCGGCCTGCCGCTCCAGCGCGCCGGGCAGATCGCCCTCGCGCAGCGCTTCCTCGGCCCCGTCCATCGCTTCTCCGGCATCTTCCAGCGCCTGCCGGGCCGCATCGCGGTTTTCCGAATCCGATCCGGGCAGCGACCCTTGCTGGCGGCGCAGCTGATCGCGCAATGCGCGCTGGCGTTCCGCCAGGCTTTCGCCGTCCAGGCCCTGTCCGTCGCGCGGCTCACCAAACCGCGGGTCGCCGTCACGGCCTTCGCTATTGCCCGGCTGGCCGTTGCGGTCCGAAGGCTGCCCCTCGCCGGACTGGCCGTCCTGCTGGCCATTCTCTTGGCCAAACTGGTCCTGAAGCTCGCGGAACGCCTCGTCCGACAGGCCTTGCTGGCCACGCAGGGTATCGCGCAGGTCTTCCATCGCCTGCCGGCCTTCGCCCTGCTGGCCCTGCCCCGGCTGGCCTTCCGTCACCCGCATGTTTTCCATCATGCGGTTCAGCTGATCGAGCAGTTCCTGCGCCTCGGCCATCCGGCCTTCTTCCATCAGGCGCTGAATCTCGTCCATCATCTGCTGAAGCATGTCGGGCGACATCGTCTGCCCGCCATCGGCCTGCTGGCTCGGCTCATCCGTGCCCTGCCGTTCCATATTCTCGGCCAGCTGCCGGATATAGTCGTCGGTCGCCTGCCTGAGATCGTCCATCAGCTTCTGGATTTCCTCCGGCGAAGCGCCGTTGCGGATGGCCTCCGACAGCCGCTCCTGTGCCTGCCGCATCCGTTCCAGCGCATTGGCGAGCCCGCCATCCTCGATCAGGATCGCGATTTCCCAGAATGCCTCGGCCATCTCGTCGCGCATCTCGGCGCTGAGCCGTCCCTGCCCATTGGCCGCCTCCAGCCGCCGCATCGCGACGCGCAGCATCAGGAACGCGCGTTCATTGCGCAAAAGACCTTCGGGCCGGTGGGTGATCGCCCGCAGGATCTGCGCCACGCGGGGACCGTTGTCGCGGGTCCAGAGAAGATCGCGCCGAAGTTCGATCACCGCCGCCGCAACCGGGTCGAAAAACCGCCGCCCGGGCAGGAGGAGCGATTCCGGCGGCGTCGATCCGGCCTGATCCTGACCATCGTGCACCGTAAATGTCATGCGCACAGGCAGGTTCGCCCAGGGGTGTTTGGAGGCATCCTCAACGAAGGCATCGGAAAACTCCGGCCGCCGCCCGCTGATCGGCATCGGCAGATCGTAAACCAGCGCGTCGCGCTTTTCAGGCTCGACCGCCAGCCCATGGCGGCGCTCCACGGCGGCAAGATCAAGCTCGAAGGTCGCGATACCCGATTCCACCGCATAGTCGTCGCGGGCGGCAAAGAGCTGCGACATGGTCCCGTCCGCCTCGCGGCGCATCTGCCCGGCCAGTTCAACCTCGGGCGCAGCGTCGGGCAGGACGGTGATGGCCCATTCCCGCGGTTCGGGGCCGCCAATCTTCAACTGCCCCGATGTTGCAGCGACGAAGTCGAGCGCCTGAACGGTCGCGGCCGTGCCAGCGTCGCCCGCGGCGGGCACAGCGGCGGGGGCGTTGCCCGATACGGTTTCCTCCATCGCGATGGCGTCAGGGCTGCCGTAAAGGCGCAGCACGATCCGGCTGCCCTGCGGCAATTCGAAGGTGCCGGCGGTTATCGAGTTGAGATAGAGGCTCGGCCGGCCGGTATAGACGGGCGGTTCGGCCCAGCCTTCCCAGGACGGCCCGCCCGCCGCATTGGACGCGCCGTTGCCGACGGCCATGGCCGGCACCTCGGCAATCCGCCAGAGCGAACCGAAGCCAAGCGCCATCACCAGCGCCGTCAGCGCGGCAAGGCGCAGGCCGAAAGGATCGGCTCGGGCGATACGAAGGTCGGGCATGGTGGCGCGCGCCATCCGGGCACGTTCGGCCATCCGGGCGACATGGGCCTGCCAGACCGCCCGCGATCCCTTGTCGCGCTGCCCCATCGCCAGCGCATCGCCCAGGGCCGCAATCGGGCGACCGGATAGCGTTGCATCAAGCCGGGCAAGCGCATCTTCCCGTGTCGGCCAGGAAAACCGCCTCAGGCCGCGGTAAAGCGTCCAGAGAAGGCCCAGCGCGACAACGGCGCCGATACCCCACAATGCCTCGACCGGCAGGACCTCATGCAGGCCAAAGGCGATGGCGGCGATCACTGTGAAGAGAATCGTCCAGACCGGCCAGAAGCCGCGCGTGATCCGCTCGGCCAAAAGCCCCGCCCGCGTCAGGCGGATCGGCCAGACGAGCGTTTTCAGCGCGGCGCGTGTCAGCGGGTTGGTTTCGATCATGTTCCGGCTGCGATTCTCCGGTTCTGGCAATGCTCACACGGGATTGTGCGTCAAAGCCATACGGGAATGCTATCGCGGTTTATCATCTCGTCATAGCTCGGACGTGCGCGTATGACGGCGAATTGATCGCCTTTGACGAGTACTTCGGGGATCAGCGGCCGTGAATTGTACTCCGACGACATGACCGCCCCATAGGCCCCGGCAGACCGGAAGGCGACAAGGTCGCCCGCCTCCATTGGCGGCAGCGGCCGCGCTTTGGCAAAGGTATCGCCGCTTTCGCAGACTGGTCCGACAACGTCGAACGGCTCAGGCTCGACCCCCGGGCTGGGTTCCCTGACCGGCACGATGTCGTGATGCGATCCATACATCGACGGCCGGATCAGATCGTTCATCGCACTGTCGAGAACGAGGAATTTCCGGTCCTCGCCAGACTTCACGTAAACCACACGACTGACGAGCAGCCCGGCATTCCCGGCGATCAGCCGCCCCGGCTCGATCTCGATCTCGCAGCCGAGATCGCCGACGGTCCGGCGGATGACGGCCCCGTAATCCAAAGGCAGCGGCGGGGCAGAGTTCGAGCGTTCATAAGGAATGCCAAGCCCGCCGCCAAGGTCGAGCCGGCGAATGTCATGCCCGTCTGCGCGCAGTTGCCGGGTCAGTTCGGCAACCTTCCGATAGGCCTGCTCGAAAGGTTCCAGATCGGTCAGCTGGCTGCCGATATGGACATCGACACCCACCACCTCGATCCCCGGTAGAGCCGCCGCTTCGGCATAGATCGCGCGAGCGCGGCTGATCGGGATGCCGAACTTGTTTTCCTTCTTGCCGGTGGCAATCTTCTCATGCGTCTTCGCATCGACGTCAGGGTTGACGCGGATGGTGATCGGGGCGCGCTTTCCCATCCCCGCGGCAACCGCATTCAGCGCCACCAGCTCCGGCTCGCTTTCCACGTTGAACTGCCGGATGCCACCTTCCAGCGCCACGCGCATTTCCTCTGCCGTCTTGCCGACGCCGGAAAAGACGATGCGCTCCCCCGGCACCCCGGCGGCCCGGGCCTTCAGATATTCGCCGACGGAAACGACATCCATGCCGGCGCCGAGGGCGCCGAGCGTACGGATGACGGCCAGATTGGAATTGGCCTTCATCGCATAGCAGATCAGGTGGGGCAGGCCTTGCAGCGCCTCCTGGAACAGGCGGTAGTGCCGTTCCAATGTTGCTGTGGAATAGACATAGAACGGCGTTCCGACACTTGTGGCGATATCGGCGACCGCCACATCCTCGGCATAAAGCGTGCCTTCGCGATACAGGAAGTGATCCACTTGGTCCGGCTCCGTGCGAAGGGTCAGAGACTGCCGCCGACACCGATCTTGACCTGACCGGAAACCGAGAGCCCCGGCTCAGGCGGCGTTGGTTCGCCATCGGCGCCGCAGGCGGCGAGTGTCAGAAGCGTCAGAAGCGTCGCGATGGTCTTCATGTCAGGATGCCCCTCCAGCGGGCGATTTGCGCACGAACCTGTTCGGGCGCCGTGCCGCCGAAGCTTTGCCGGCTTGCGACGGAATTGTGAACGCCAAGGACCGAATAGACTTCCTGGGTGATCCCGGGATGTGCGGATGTCATCTCGGCCAGCGACAGTTCGGGCAGGTCGCAACCCTTCTTCTCTGCCAGCGCCACAAGACTGCCGGTCACGTGATGCGCCTCCCGGAAGGGCAGGCCAAGCGTCCGCACCAGCCAGTCGGCCAGATCAGTCGCGGTGGAAAAGCCCGACGCGGCGGCCTTTTCCAGATTGGCGCGATTGGCGGTCATGTCGCGGACCATGCCCTCCATGGCCACAATCGCCAGCATCAGGCTGTCGGAAGCGTCGAAGACCTGTTCCTTGTCTTCCTGCATGTCCTTGGAATAGGTCAAAGGCAGGCCCTTCATCACCATCATCAGCCCGACATTCGCGCCCATGATCCGCCCGACCTTGGCCCGGATCAACTCGGCCGCATCGGGGTTTTTCTTCTGCGGCATGATCGAGGAGCCAGTGGAAAACCGGTCCGAAAGCGCCACGAAACGGAACTGCGCCGTCGACCAGATCACCAGCTCTTCGGCAAAGCGGCTGAGATGCATCGCTGAGATCGACGCGGCGGTGAGGAATTCCAGAGCGAAGTCCCGGTCGCTGACCGCATCCAGCGAATTGGCCGACGGCCGGTCAAAACCCAGCGCCGCCGCCGTCATGTGGCGGTCCACCGGAAAAGACGTACCGGCAAGCGCCGCTGCGCCAAGGGGGCATTCGTTCATCCGGGCGCGCGCGTCCCGGAACCGGCCGATGTCGCGGTTGAACATCTCCACATAGGCCAGCATATGGTGGCCCCATGTCACCGGCTGAGCGGTCTGAAGATGGGTGAAGCCGGGCATCACCCAGTCTGCTCCCGCCTCTGCCTGCCCGACAAGTGCCATACACAATGCCGACAATTTGCCGACCGCCTCGTCGCAGCGGTCGCGCACCCACAGCCGGAAGTCGAGCGCGACTTGATCGTTGCGCGACCGCGCGGTGTGAAGCCGCCCCGCCGGTTCGCCGATGATCTCTTTCAGCCGCGCCTCGACATTCATGTGAATGTCTTCCAGCGCAGTGGAAAAGTTGAAATTTCCACTCTCGATTTCTGACAAGACCGTGAGAAGGCCTTCCCGGATCGCGTCCGCATCATTATCGGTGATGATGCCTGTCGCGGCCAGCATCGCCGCATGGGCGCGGGACCCAGCGATGTCCTGTGCGGCAAGGCGCCGGTCGAACCCGATCGAGGCATTGATCGCCTCCATGATCGCGTCGGGCCCGTCGGCGAACCGTCCGCCCCACATGGCGTTCTGGGTCTTGTCGGTCATCTTCCACCCCCCGGAGGGTTCATGCGCTGGTTTGTCTCTGCCGTCCTCTACACGGCCCTTGTCCTTGGTGCAAATACCGCTTTCGCCGACAAGGCCGAGCTTGAAGCGCTGCGCGAGGGGTCGATGAAGAAGCTCGTCTTTCTGGCCGAACCCGCAGCCGTTTCCGAAACGACCTTCACCGATCCGGCCGGTGCGGAATACCGGCTGGCCGACTGGCAGGGCAAATATGTGCTGGTCAATTTCTGGGCCACGTGGTGCGCCCCCTGCCGCAAGGAACTGCCCGCGCTCGATGCCTTGCAGGGCGAATTTGGTGGCGACCGTTTCGATGTCGTCACAATCGCGACGGGGCGAAACCCGGTTCCCGCAATCGAAAGGCTCTTTACCGAAGTGGGTGTGACCCGGTTGCCGGTCCTGCTTGATCCGAAGCAGAAACTTTCGCGCGACATGGCGGTCCTCGGCCTGCCCGTCACGGTCATACTCAACCCCGAAGGGAACGAGATCGCGCGCATGTCGGGCGACGCGGAATGGCACAGCGACAGCGCCCGCGCCATCATCGCGGCGCTACTCGCGGGGTCCTAGGCCTCAGCCCGACAACGGTTTATGGCGGTGGCACGCAACCACGTGATCGTTGACCATGCCCACCGCCTGCATGAAGGCATAGACGATGGTCGGCCCGCAGAACCGGAACCCGGCCTTGCGCAGGTCTTTTGAGATCTGCTCGGACAGCGGCGTGCTCGCCGGCACATCGGCCATTGAGCGGCGGTCGGGTTGCAGGGGGTGCCCGTCGACATATCGCCAGAGAAACGTGTCGAATCCGTCCTTTCCCGCAATGTCGAGATAGGCGCGCGCATTGCCGATGGTCGCCTCGATCTTGCCACGGTGGCGGATAATTCCAGGATCGGCCAGCAGCCGCTCCGTCTCTCTCTCGCCCCAGCGGGCAATCACCTCAGGATCGAAATTCGCGAAGGCAGCGCGAAAGTTGTCGCGTTTTTTCAGTATAGTGATCCAGGACAGACCTGCCTGAAACCCGTCGAGGATCAGCTTTTCCCAAAGCGCGCGGGCATCTCGTTCCGGCACCCCCCATTCGGTATCATGATAATCGACATAGATCGGCTCGGTCCCGCACCATGCGCAGCGTTCAACCATCAGGCTATTCTCCCTCCGCAGCGGCGCGGTGGCCGCCTGTTTACCGCTTCTTATCCGCTTCCGCGCAATCTGTCGTGACCCTGCGAGGAGACGGCGATGAAGAACCGCGGCAAATTCAGACGCAACCCTGTCGAGAGCGCCGACGAAAGCCCGCTGAACGCTGCCGTCAACCTGCGTGATCGCGAAACCATGACACTGGTTCGCCGCGCGGTCGAGACACACAACGTCATGCTGGCCTATCAGCCGGTGTTTCAGTCCACCGGTCTCGCCCGCCCGGCCTTTTACGAAGGATTGATCCGGCTGATGGACGATACCGGTCGGATCATTCCGGCGCGCGACTTCATCGATGCCATCGAAGTGACCGAAACCGGCCGTATCATCGACTGCCTCGCGCTCGATCACGGGCTGAAGGCGCTTGCCACCGACAATTCGCTCCGGCTTGCCATCAACATGTCGGCCCGGTCCATCGCCTACCCGCGCTGGATGCAGACCCTCAACCGTGGTCTCCGGCCCGATCCGACACTGGCTGAGCGGCTCATCCTCGAAATCACGGAAACCTCCGCCATGATGGTCCCGGAGATTGTCGCCGTCTTCATGAAATCGCTTCAGGCCAAGGGCATTTCCTTTGCCTTGGACGATTTCGGCGCTGGCCCGACCTCTTTCCGTCATCTGAGGCAATTCTACTTCGATTTCGTCAAGATCGACGGTCAGTTCATCCGCGGCATTGCCGCGAATGCCGACAATCAGGTGCTCGCGCAGGCGATGCTCGATGTCGCGCGCAACTTCGACATGATCGCGGTCGCCGAATCTGTGGAGTCAGCCGCCGACGCCGCCTGCCTTCGGGCGATGGGCATGGATTGCATGCAAGGTTATTTCTTCGGGGCGCCGACCATCACGCCCCCATGGCGGCTGCCGAAGATGAAGAAACCGGCCTGAGCCACCTTGGGGCCGCAAACTGTTCGTTGCGCTTGACGCCCGGTTCACTTAGTTCTTTCTGCGTAGCAGCGTGAGGCTCGCCGCTTCCCCGGCCTCCGCGCCCGATATTCGCGCCAGAAAGAGGACCCAACATGACCAACGTCGTTATCGTCTCTGCTGCCCGTACAGCTGTCGGCAGTTTCAACGGATCTTTCGCCAACACCCCGGCCCACGACCTCGGCGCGACGGTACTTGAGGCAATCGTCGCCCGCGCCGGCATCGACAAGTCCGAAGTGTCCGAGACGATCCTCGGTCAGGTTCTGACCGCCGGACAAGGCCAGAACCCGGCGCGCCAGGCGCATATCAACGCGGGTCTGCCGAATGAAAGCGCCGCCTGGTCGATCAACCAGGTCTGCGGATCGGGCCTGCGGGCCGTCGCGCTCGGCGCCCAGCACATCCAGCTCGGCGATGCCGCTATCGTCGCGGCGGGCGGTCAGGAAAGCATGTCGCTCAGCCCCCATGTGGCGCATCTGCGCGCCGGTCAGAAGATGGGCGACATGAAGTTCATCGATTCGATGATCAAGGACGGGCTCTGGGATGCCTTCAACGGCTATCACATGGGCACCACCGCCGAGAATGTCGCCGAGAAATGGCAGATCAGCCGCGACGAACAGGACGCCTTCGCGCTCGCCAGCCAGAACAAGGCCGAGGCCGCGCAGAAGGCCGGAAAGTTCAAGGACGAGATCGTGGGCTTCACGGTCAAGACCCGGAAAGGCGAGGTGGTGGTCGATCAGGACGAATATATCCGCCACGGCGCGACACTTGAGTCGATGTCAAAGCTGCGCCCCGCCTTTTCGAAAGAGGGCAGCGTAACCGCCGGCAACGCCAGCGGCATCAACGACGGCGCGGCAGCGGTCCTTCTGATGTCGGCCGAGGAGGCGGCGAAACGCGGCCTGTCGCCTCTGGCGCGCATCGCGTCCTACGCGACCGCCGGCCTTGACCCCGCGATCATGGGCGTCGGCCCGATCCATGCCAGCCGCAAGGCGCTGGAAAAGGCCGGCTGGAAAGCCTCCGATCTCGATCTGATTGAGGCGAACGAGGCCTTCGCCGCGCAGGCCTGCGCGGTCAACAAGGACATGGGCTGGGACACGTCGAAGGTGAACGTCAACGGCGGCGCCATCGCCATCGGCCATCCCATCGGCGCCTCGGGCTGCCGGGTTCTCAATACGCTTCTCTTCGAAATGAAGCGTTCCGGCGCGAAGAAGGGCCTCGCCACGCTTTGCATCGGCGGCGGCATGGGCGTTGCCATGTGCCTTGAGCGCGCCTGAGAGCGCAATTTTTCTGCAAATGCGAAAATGCGGGCGCAATAATGTTGCGCCCGCATTTTCGTTTAGGTAACAGGATTTCAAGCACCTGACCCAGAGGAGGAATCATGTCGAGAGTAGCTTTGGTCACCGGCGGTTCGCGCGGCATCGGCGCGGCGATCTCCACTGCATTGAAGAGCGCCGGCTACAAGGTCGCCGCCAACTATGCCGGCAATGACGAGGCCGCGGCCGCCTTCACCAAGGAAACCGGGATTCCGACCTACAAATGGAACGTGGCCGATTATGAGGCCTCCAAGGCGGGTATCGCAAAGGTCGAGGCCGACCTTGGCCCGATCGAGGTCGTCGTCGCCAATGCCGGCATCACACGCGACGCGCCTTTCCACAAGATGAGCCCCGAGCAATGGCAGCAGGTCATCGACACGAACCTGACGGGCGTTTTCAATACCGTGCACCCGGTCTGGCCCGGCATGCGTGAGCGCAAGTTCGGCCGCGTCATCGTCATTTCCTCGGTGAACGGCCAGAAGGGCCAGTTCGCGCAGGTGAACTATGCCGCGACCAAGGCGGGCGACATCGGCATCGTGCGCAGCCTCGCGCAGGAAGGCGCCCGCGCCGGGATCACCGCGAACGCGGTCTGCCCGGGCTATATCGCCACCGAGATGGTGATGGCGGTGCCGGAAAAGGTGCGTGAATCGATCATCGCGCAGATCCCGGCTGGCCGTCTGGGAGAGCCGTCAGAGATCGCGCGCTGCGTGGCCTTCCTCGCCTCGGACAACGCGCAATTCATCAACGGCTCCACCATCTCGGCCAACGGGGCCCAGTTCTTCGGCTGATCTCAGCCACAGAAGATGCAGGGGGCCGGCCGCGCGCTGCCGGCCCCCTTTTCTGTCGTAACGACCCGGAAGGGCCGAGCGGCAGAAGGCTGCGAGAAAAGGTGACGCACCATCTGGGCAAGTGTCTCGGCGCGCAGCTGGTGCGCCTGGCGGTATGCAGCATCGTAAATCTCGTTTTGGCGGGTCTCGATCATGGCAGGTCTCATCTCCTGAATGGGTATGCCTCAATATTTTCTTGACTAGGCCGTTTTACAAACGAGAATTTCTTGGCATTCGATTCAGATTTTCTTGCCCATGCCCAGCGACCGCCTGCCGCCACTGACCGCCCTGCGCGCCTTCGAGGCTGCGGCGCGCCACCTATCCTTCGCGCAGGCCGCGGCGGAACTGAACGTGACGCCGGCGGCACTGTCCTTCCAGATCAAGTCGCTGGAGGCGCATCTCGGCCAGCCGCTTTTTCGGCGCCTGAACAGGGCCGTCGACCTGACGGAGGCCGGGCGCGCCTTGCACCCCGGCGTTGCCGACGGCTTCGCGGCCCTGGGCGCGGCCTGGCAATCGGCGCGGCGGCAGGCGGACGGGCAGAACCTGACCGTGACCGCCGGTCCGGCCTTTACCGCGAAATGGCTTGCGCCGCGGCTTTTCGACTTTGCCCTGTCTCACCCGGAAATCGACCTGCATTTCAGCGCCAGCCTGCGCTTGCTGGATTTCGACCGTGACGCTGTCGATGTCGCCATCCGCTTCGGTACAGGCTCCGACGATGGCCTCTTTTCAGAACCGGTGATCCGCGAATGGCTGACGCCGATGATGACCCCCGAACTTGCTTCCCGTTACCGTGACCCTCAGGATCTCTTGGCGGCACCGCTTCTTCATCAGGACGATGTCAGCTTTATCGTGCCGCCGATCGACTGGCAGCGGTGGTTCACCGTCGCTGGCCTTGGTGATGCCTCGCCGCATGGCGCGCGATTTTCGCAGGCGGATCACGCCATTGACGCCGCGCTGGCCGGCGCCGGCGTCGTCCTCGGGCGATTTTCGCTGGCCTATGGCGCCTTGCAGACCGGCCAGTTGGTGGCGCCATTCCCGCTCGCGCTGACAACGCGGGCGCATTACCGCTTTCTCTGCCTGCCCGGTGCCGAAACCCGCCCCAAGGTCGCGGCCTTCCTCAACTGGGTCCGCCGGGAAGCAGCCGCAATGGACCGTATGTGTCAGGGAAGGGTGTTCGAGCCGAGTTGACCCTTGTGCAGACATGCGCGACACGGCAAAGCTCACCCGATTACGGAGGTTCCCATGACCCGCGCTAGGGCGACAGCAATCGGATTTCTTGCCGTCCTGCTCTGGGCTTCGCTGGCGCTGCTGACAGTTCGGACGGCCCCGGTTCCGCCACTCCTTCTGAATGCGATCACGTTCGCGATCGGCGGGGCCGTGGGCCTGGTCTGGATCGCGGTCACCGATGGATGGCGCGACCTGCGCGCTGTTCCGGCCCGTGTCTATGTCTTTGGCACGGCTGCGCTTTTCGGCTACCACTTTCTCTATTTTTCTGCGCTGCGCCTGGCACCGCCGGCAGAGGCGAGCTTGATCGCCTATCTCTGGCCGCTCTTCATCGTGCTTTTTTCGGGCCTTCTGCCCGGCGAGCGGCTGGCGGCGGGACATCTGACCGGTGCGCTCATGGCCTTTGCCGGCGCGGCGCTTCTGGTCTTGAAGGGTGCCGGGTTTTCGCTGGCGCAGGGGTGGGGCCTCGCGCTTGCCTTTCTCGCCGCGCTGACCTGGGCGGGCTACTCGGTCCTGTCGCGGCGGCTTGGCGCGGTGCCCACCGTATCCGTGGCCGTCTTCTGCCTTGGCACGGCGGCCCTGTCGGCCTGCGCGCATCTGGCGCTCGAATCGACGGCTTTGCCAGAATCATCAGCCGGCTGGATCGCCTGCGTGGCGCTCGGCCTCGGCCCGGTCGGGATCGCATTCTATGTATGGGATCTGGGTGTGAAGCAGGGTGACATCCAACTGCTTGGTGTCACGGCCTATGCCGCACCGCTCCTGTCCACCATGGCGCTTGTCATCGCCGGGATCGCACCCGCAACACCACGAATTGCCGTTGCGGCCGTGCTGATTACGTCGGGCGCGGCCCTCGCGGCGAGGGCCGGCGCCAAATTACGTCGGGTCAGCCCTGACTAAGCCGGACGATTTCCTCCTTGAGCCGAAGCTTCTGCTTCTTCATGTCCGCAATCGCCAGATCATCGGCGCCGGGGCTGCGCTGCGCCTCTTCCACTGCTTCCGACAGATGCTGGTGCTTTTTGCGAAGTTCCTGCAGGTGTGAACCCAACGACATCGGCGTCTCCTCTCCTGTGAACCATGTCACAATTGCATCACAAATCACGAGTCGTGTCACGCGGAACCGTGCCGCGACTGCCCGGGCAAATCATCCGCCAGAATTTCTTGCCAAAACCTTAATCGCTCAGAAGGCAAGCGCGGCGCCGTCGCGAAGTACCGCGCGTGCCGCCGCGCTTTGGTCGTCGCCATCGCGCAGGTGGCGGGTTCCGTCGTGCAGAATGAACGGCGCGGCGAGCGTAAACGGCCCGCGCCCGCCCTTGCGGCAGCGCAAGATGATACGCCCCGCCGCGCGGCCCTGACGCGGTGCAATGGGCAATAGGGTCGTGTTTCCAACGCCTTGCGCAAGACAGACGAACAAATCCGGCAAACGGTCGGCAGACTGGATCAGTGTCAGCCATCCGCCCGGCTTCAGCCGCCTCAGCGCCGTGGCCACCCATTCTGAAAGCGGGGTCGCTTCACGCTGGGCGATTTCGCGTCCGGGATTTTCGGCGGCTGTGCCGGAGCCATCGGCGAAATAGGGCGGATTGGCAATGACGTGATCAAATTCAACCGCGCGAAGCGCTTTCGGCACCGCCGCCAGATCGCCTACATGGACGTCCAGAACAATCCCGTTCGCGACTGCATTCTGTCGCGCGAGCGCCGCGTAGTCCGCCTGCAGTTCGAGGCCGAAAAGCCGCAATCCCGCGACCCGATGCCCAAGGCAAAGGCTGGCCACGCCGGCGCCGCAGCCAAGTTCCAGCACGGTTTGCCCAGCCGTAGCCGGCACGGCCGCCGCCAGAAGCACCGGGTCCATCGCCGCGCGGTAACCTGTCCGTGGCTGAAGGATTCGGAGGCGGCCGTCGAGGAAACCGTCCTCAGTCAGGTCTTCGGGGGAAAACTCAGACGCCACCGGTATCGATTCCATTGTCCCGCAAAATTGCGCGGGCCATGAAGTGATCGGCGTCACGAACCATCACCCGACGCGGCAATATGCCTATCGACCCTTCAAGTACGCTCATGTGGACGTCCATCTGAAAGGCCGCTATACCCTCTGCGTCGAGAAGGGCTGTCGCGAAGGCGATTACGGTTGGGTCTGTGGTGCGCAGAAGCTCTTTCATAATCCAAGACTTAAGGACAGGCCCGGGGGTTTGTCGAGTGAGCATGGCACGGCGATGAGTTTGGACGAACGCGCGCAGAAACCGCATGACCGCCTGAGCGCCCTGCTTTCGGGCGACATGGATCGGGTCAACGCGCTTATTCGCGAACGCATGGCCTCCGAACACGCGCCCCGGATTCCGGAGGTGACGGCCCATCTGGTCGAGGCCGGTGGCAAAAGGCTGCGGCCAATGCTGACGCTCGCAGCTGCACGGCTTTGCGGCTATGAGGGCGGTTATCACATCCATCTGGCCGCGACGGTCGAATTCATCCATACCGCGACGCTTCTGCATGACGACGTCGTGGACGAAAGCGCCCAGCGGCGCGGACGTCCGACGGCAAACCTTCTTTGGGACAACAAGTCCTCGGTTCTCGTGGGCGACTACCTCTTTTCCCGGTCCTTCCAGTTGATGGTCGAGACGGGGTCGCTGCGTGTGCTCGACATCCTCTCCAACGCCTCGGCCACGATTGCCGAAGGCGAGGTCTTGCAACTGTCTGCGGCGCAGGATCTGCGGACCGATGAAGCGATCTACATGAAGGTGGTCCGCGGCAAGACCGCGGCCCTATTCTCCGCCGCGACCGAGGTTGGCGGCGTCATCGCGGGTGCGCCCGAGGATCAGGTGAGGGCGCTTTTCACCTATGGCGACGCGCTGGGGATTGCGTTCCAGATCGTCGACGACCTTCTCGACTATGGCGGGGCGAGCAGCGTCATCGGCAAGAACACGGGCGACGATTTCCGTGAACGCAAACTGACGCTGCCAGTGATCAAGGCAGTGGCGAAGGCCTCGGCCGAGGAACGCGACTTCTGGCGCCGGGTGATCGAGAAGGGTGATCAGCGCGACGGCGACCTCGATCACGCCATGGCGTTGATGGCGCGCCATGATACGCTGGAAGCAACGCGGGCCGAGGCGCTTCGTTGGGCCGACAAGGCCAAGGCCGCGCTCGATACATTGCCGCCGCATGACTTGCGCGACATGCTGCGCGACCTTGCGGACTATGTCGTCGCGCGCGTCAGTTAATCACGACGGTATCGCGTATCCACCAGCCCGGATGGGCCTTGCGCAGCCGCTGGGCCGCGCCCCGGGCTGCGTCCTGACCGTCATAGAGCCCGAAGCAGGTGGCACCTGACCCTGACATCCGCGCCAAGAGGCATTCGTCCGCCCTCAGGGCCTCCAGCACCTCACCGATCGCGGGAAACCTGCCGATGGCGGGGTCTTCCAGATCGTTGCGCTGGCGCTTCAGCCAGGCGACGAAACCGGGGATCGTGGCAAACCCCCCGCTGACCTCATCGAGTGGCGGATTCTCCTTACAGGGTAGCGCCTTGAAAACCTCGGGCGTCGATACCGCCACACGCGGATTGACCAGCACCATGCCAAGGCCGCCCGGCAGGCCGACGAAGGGATCGAGCCGTTCGCCGATACCACGCAAACGCTGCGGAGCGGGACCGTTCAGGCAGACCGGCACATCGGCGCCGAGCGCAAGTACGGCCTCGCCTGATGGCAAAGTCTCGTCCCAAAACGCGGCCAGCGCCTTCAAGGCCGCTGCGGCATCGGCCGAGCCGCCGCCAATGCCGGACGACACCGGCAGGTTCTTCACCAGTGTGATCGCCGCGCCCCGATCCGGCGGAAACAACCGCGCGGCCCGCAACACCAGATTGTCCTCACCCGCGCTCAACCCCGCCGCCTCGGGCCCTTTGATCCGAAGGCTCACCCGCCTGCCCTGCGATACCTGAATTTCGTCGCCGACACCGGCGAACACCACAAGACTGTCCAGCAGATGGTAGCCGTCCGGCCGCTGGCCGGTAACATGCAGCGCAAGGTTCACCTTGGCCGGGGCAAAAGCCCTAGTTTCCATTCGTCGTGGCGGCGAGCGGCTCGGAGCCTTCTTCTTTCAGAACGACATCCAGCCCGACTTCCAGCTTGCGGCGAATACGGTTGGCCTCGTCTTCCGTCTCGGGTTCGAACGACAGCGCCCGCCGCCACTGGAACTCCGCTTCAAGTTTGCGGCCCACAGCCCAGTAGACGTCGCCGAGGTGGTCATTCACCACCGGGTCGACCGGCATCAGTTCCACCGCCTGCTCCATCTGGACGACAGCCTCCTGATAGCGGCCGAGGCGATAGAGCGCCCAGCCGAAACTGTCGACGATGGCGCCGCTATCGGGGCGCGCCGCGACGGCAAGTTCGATCATGGACAGCGCTTCGTCGAGCTTGATGTTCATTTCCAGATAGGAATAGCCAAGGTAATTCAGCACCTGCGGTTGATCGGGCCGCAACTCCAGCGCCTTGCGGAAATCGGCCTCGGCGGCAGGCCAGTTCTTGGTGCGCTCATGCGCGATGCCGCGGGTGTAATAGACCGGCCACTGACCTTCCTGCCGTTCTGGAAAATTGGCGATGGCCTGATCATAGGCGGCTGCCGCTTCGGCAAACTGTTCCTGACGCCGGTAGGTGTCGCCGAGCGCGGTCCAGACGTCCGACCGGGTCGGCTCCAGCTCGGCCAGGGATTTCAAGGCGGCAATCGCCTCATCGACGCGGTCCGCCGCAATCAGCGTTTCAGCACGCCCCAGTTCGGCAGAGGCATAGGCCGGATCGTCGCGGGCGATTCGGCCATAGGCATCGGCGGCAAGGTCGTGCTGCGCCTGCGCCTCGAGAATAGCGGCGGAAAGCAGCAGCGTATCGGCCTGTTCCGGCCGAAGGAATTCCGACATCCGGGCATAGGCTAGTGTGTTGAGGTCATTCGATTCACCGCTGAGCGCGCTCGACACGGTAAAGAACACCTCGGCAAGGCCGTCCTTCGGCCCCGTGACGGCGGTAAATGGCAGGACCTTGCCGGCCTGCAGTTCAGACCGCATCTCTGCGAAGAGCGGGTCGACGCCCGGATTGACGGTCTTGTCGATCAGTTCGATGGCCGCGTCGTTGCGCTCCAGTTGGCTCAGCACCTGCGCATGCGCGATGATGCCGTGGCGCGTGGCTCGCAAAGGACCGTCTTCCTCGCCCGACAGAATTCGGTCGGCGCCTTCGAAATCGCCTACCGAGGCCAGCGCCAGCGCCTTGTGGTAAAGACCGAAAGCCTTGAGCCCACCGCGCGCGCCGATGGCATCGAAGGCCTCGAGCGCTGCCGACATCTGGCCAAGACCAAGCTGCGCCCAGGCCCGATAAAGGTCATCGACCAGCGGTCCGGCGCTGCGGCCCGCGTCCAGTTCGCCCAACGCGGTGTCATAGTCCTCCTGCTGGGCGAGGTCGGCGAGTATGACGAGATCGGCGATCGGGCTTTTCACGTCCATCTGGTCGAGCGACCGCGCCAGGGTGGCGGCCTTGTCGATCGCACCCAGCCCCACTTGCGAGATGATCGCATCCTCGATGATAGCCGGATTGGTCGGATCGGCCACAAGGGCGCGGCTGAAATAGTCGACCGCCACAGCATAGTCGGATTGCTGGCTGGCGAGACGACCGGCGAGATAGGGTCCCGCCAACCCGTCCAGGGCATGGGACGGGGCAGCTGAACCCAGCCCGAGGGCGATCAGCATTGGTAGCAGTCGAAGCTGGCTCACGAAAATGTCCCTTCGGATATCGTTGCCAAAGCCTAATGCGGCGGCCCTGCCAAGGCAATGCGGGCGAATCTACGTTCCCGGTCCGAAAACGACGACATGCCGCAGATGTTACATGTTCGGATAATTCGGCCCGTCACCACCCTGCGGCGTCGTCCAGTTGATGTTCTGGCTCGGGTCCTTGATGTCGCAGGTCTTGCAGTGAACGCAGTTCTGAAAGTTGATGACGAAGGATGGCTTTCCGTCCTTCTCCACCACCTCGTAAACACCGGCCGGGCAATAGCGCTGCGCGGGTTCATCGAATTTCGGCAGGTTGACAGAGACCGGAACCGACGCATCTTTCAGTTTCAGATGCGCGGGCTGGCTTTCTTCATGGTTGGTGAAGCTGAAGGACACATTGGTCAGCCGGTCGAACGATAGAAGACCATCGGGTTTCGGATAGTCGATCTTCGGGAAATTCGACGCCTCGCCAGTCGCGGCCGCATCGGTCTTGCCGTGTTTCAAGGTCCCGAATAGGGAAAGCCCGACAAGGTTGTTGGTCCACATGTCAAAGCCGCCGAAGACGAGCGAGGGGACCATTCCCCATTTCGACCACATCGGCTTCACGTTGCGGACCTTCTTCAGATCTTTCGCGATCGGCCCGGACCTGAGATCCGCCTCATAGGCGGCAAGTTCGTCGCCCGAACGGTCCGCGGCAATCGCTTCCGCCGCAGCCTCAGCCGCCGCGATGCCCGACAGCATCGCATTGTGGTTGCCCTTGATGCGCGGCACGTTGACGAGCCCCGCCGAACAACCCAGCAGCGCCACACCCGGCGCCACGAGTTTCGGGATCGACTGCCAGCCGCCCTCGGAAATCGCGCGCGCACCATAGGCGATACGTTTGCCGCCCTTCAGCAGCTCCGCCACCATCGGGTGATGCTTGAATCGCTGGAATTCCATGTAGGGGTAGAGGTGCGGGTTCTGGTAGTTCAGGTGCACCACGAAACCGACATAAACCTGATTGTTCTCAAGGTGATAGATGAACGACCCGCCACCGGCATTCTTGCCAAGCGGCCAGCCCATCGTATGGGTGACGGTGCCTTCCTTGTGCTTGGCCGGGTCAATTTCCCAGATTTCCTTCATGCCAAGGCCGAATTTCTGCGGGCAGTGGCCTTTCAACAGGTCGTATTTCGCGATCACTTCCTTGGCGAGCGAACCGCGCACGCCTTCGGAAAGGAAGACGTAACGCCCATGCAGTTCCATGCCAGGCTCATAATTCGGGCCAGGCGTACCATCCGCGTTCAGCCCCATGACGCCCGCGACGACGCCTTTCACCTCGCCTTTGTCACCATAGACCAGCTCAGATGCTGCAAAGCCCGGGAAAATCTCCACGCCAAGGCCCTCAGCCTGCTCGGCCATCCAGCGGCAGACGTTGGCCATCGAGACGATGTATTTGCCGTGGTTCGACATAAGGGGCGGCATGGGCCAGTTCGGAACGCGAAGCTGGCCTGCCGGCCCGAGGACATAGAAGTTGTCGGACTTCACCTCGGTCTTGATCGGGGCGCCCTTTTCCTTCCAGTCCGGGATCAGGACGTCGAGACCGGCCGTATCCAGCACTGCGCCCGACAGGATATGGGCGCCGACCTCTGAACCTTTCTCAAGGACCACGACGTTCAGGTCGGCATTCAGCTGCTTCAGCCGGATCGCGGCGGACAGGCCCGACGGGCCGGCACCGACGATCACAACGTCATATTCCATCGCTTCCCGTTCGATCTCGGCCATGCCTTCCCCTCCGCGGCGCTTCCGCTCACCTTTTCTGTCGCGCAAGATCGTTACCCTACTGACCGGCACGACGCAATAATGACGCCGCGCCGTTTTCCGCCGCGCGGCGACTTCGCCCGTCACCTGCGTAGCCTCTGCCTGCTATCCGCGATTTCCCGAAAGCGGCATCCGGCACTGCCGCTCTGTCGCAACCGGTCGCTATCCTATTGCCGTTCCGCTTTCGGCAGGATTTGGTCGATTTTGGCAACCGGGCGCCACATGCCGGGCCGGAGCTATTGACTTTTCCGGCGCAGACCGGGTTTACCAGCCTTGTGTTATGCACGTAGTCGGCGCTTCAATTGCCGATCCCAGTCGAGCAGGCAAAGATGGAAAAGATACCGATGACACGCGCGGGATTCGCCGCGCTGGACGATGAGCTTAAGCAATTGAAGTCGGTGGAACGCCCCGCCGTCATCAAGGCCATTGCCGAAGCGCGCGAACACGGGGACCTTTCGGAAAACGCCGAATACCACGCCGCGCGTGAACGCCAGAGCTTTGTCGAAGGCCGTGTCAAGGAAATCGAGGCCGTCTTGTCGCGCGCCGAGGTCATCGACCCGTCGAAGCTGTCCGGACCGATCAAGTTTGGCGCGACGGTGCAGCTTGTCGACGAGGACACGGACGAGGAAAAAACCTATCAGATCGTCGGCGAGACCGAGGCCGATATCGAACGCGGGCTTCTGAACATCCGCTCGCCCCTCGCGCGGGCGCTGATCGGCAAGGCCGAAGGCGACAGCGTCGAGGTACGCACACCGGGCGGCGAGAAAAACTACGAAGTGCTGAGCATCCGTTACGTCTGACGGTTTCGGCCAGGAACGACAATGCCAGAACAGACATCAGTGCCTGCACCCGAAAAAGCAGCCGATTTCGGCATCTATTCCCGCACCGAAAGCGAGACCCGGTTTTCGGCGGCCGAGATCGTCGCGCTCATTGTCAGCGCGTTATGGCTGGTCATGGTCGGCGGCCTCTATATGCTTGCCGACAAGGCGGCCGGTGGCGCCGGCACGCTTGACGGGGTGATGGTTCTCGTTGCCGTCGCGGTTCCGGTCGCACTTATCTGGA
Organism: Paracoccaceae bacterium; assembly: GCA_041397105.1. GTDB lineage: Bacteria > Pseudomonadota > Alphaproteobacteria > Rhodobacterales > Rhodobacteraceae > Albidovulum. The sequence goes on along the minus strand of JAWKXJ010000003.1, from coordinate 280,984 downwards.
TGGCCGCGCTGACGCTCCGTACGGCGCGGACAATGCGGGCCGAGGCACGCCGGTTGCAGGCCGCGATTGATGCGATGCGCCACGCCTATGTGACCCAATCGCAATCCGGAATCGTCCGCCAGTCCATGGAAACCAAGCTCGACGCAATCGCTGCTTCGACCAAACAGGCAGAGGCGGCGATTGCCACCTTCACCTCTCGGCGCGACGCCAGCGCGACGCAGCCCTCGGCGGACCGCAAGGCCGCCCTTATCGCACCCCGCATCCCCGAAATGGCTGGTGAGCAGACAGTGCTCGCACTCGGCACGCCGGCGGAGGAACTTGCGGCACCGATCTCGGTCGACGATTTCATTAAGGCGATGAACTTTCCTGATAGCCCGTCCGACAAGGAGGGCTTCAAGGCGCTTCGGCGCGCGCTCGACGACCGGTCGGTCGCGCGGCTGATCCATGCCTCGCAAGATACGTTGACGCTTCTCAGCCAGGACGGCATCTACATGGACGACCTGCAGCCGGATCGCGCGCGCCCTGAAATATGGCGGCGGTTCGCCCAAGGTGAACGCGGGCGTCCAATCGCTGCCCTCGGCGGGGTCCGCGACCGTTCGAGTCTTGCCCTGACCGCGGGCCGCATGCGCAAGGACGCCATTTTCCGCGATGCCGCCCACCATTTCCTGCGCCAGTTCGACAAGACCTTCGCAACGTTCGAGAAGAACGCGACCGATACCGAGATCGCGGAGCTGGCCGAAACCCGCACCGCCCGCGCTTTCATGCTGCTCGGCCGGGTCACGGGGATTTTCGACTGACCCTGTGGCGGCGGCGGCGGGGCGGCGATCAGACCGGCACTGTCTGGATATTCTGCCACAGGATGTCGGCTGCCGGCGTGCGCTTTGTGCGGCGGGCATAGCCGAATATCCGCAGATCCGTCGCCCACCCCGGTTCTTCGACAGGCACGACCGCTGCCTTTCTGTGCCCGCCTATCGCGCTGGCTGGCAACCAGCCGACGCCGAGGCCGGCCGAAATACATTCCAGCAGAACCTGCGACATCGTCGCCTCCACCGCCCTTGTCGCAAAAAGCCGCTCCGGCGCGTTTTCGACGATCAGGTCGACCAGGCGCGCGAAATAGGTGCCTCGCGTATAGGACAGAAGCGGTATCGGCTGGCCCTCGCTGCCCGGGAAGACCGGTCCACCGCGCCCCGCCCGCCCCCGCGCGAGATAGGGCTGAAACCTGTCCGTCGCGATCAGGACCTGATCAAACAGGTCCGGACTCAGCACGACCGGCAACTGCTCGCCCTGATGACAGATCAGAACATCGACGCCGCCCGACAGAAAGACGGCGACGATTTCGGAAATGTTGCCGATCGTCAGCGAGGCCGAAATCGACTGCCCGGCCGACCATTGCCGCCACCATTGGGGAAACATCGAACCCGACAGGACATGCGGCATGGCGATCTTCACATGCGCCCGCTCACCCTGGCGCGGGTCAGAGACGGAGGACCGCGCATCCAGAAGCCGCGCCACGATGTCGCCCGCGTCCTGCACGAAACGAAGCCCCTCGGCGGTCAGATGGGCCGGTACCGCGGACCGGTCGACCAGCGGCGCGCCGACCCAGGCCTCCAGCGCCTGTATCCGCCGGCTGAACGCGGCCTGAGAAATGTTCTGCTTGCGTGCGGCGCGGGTAAAATTCCCGGTTTCTGCCAAGGCCAGAAAATCCTGCATCCATCTGATGTCCATTTCCCGCGCCTCCGGCCCCAATCATGGGACAGTGCGCCGGAATCCATCATGATGCAATATCCGCATTATGTTGGCGCAAACGACAACTGGATTCTGCAGTAATACCCGATTCTGAGTGCTGACGATCGGATATTTGCATTGGTTCCGGCGGCCCCGCTGCTTCACACTGTCTGCAATAGCGGACGGAGCAAATCCGGGCCGAAATCCAGCAGGAGGTATTCAATGAAAAGACAAGTGTTTGGAATCGGGCTTTTTGCCGCCGTCGCCCTCGGCGGCTTCGGCGCCTCGGCGGCCGATCAGCAATTCGTGTCCATCGGTACGGGCGGTATTACCGGCGTCTATTACCCGGCGGGTGGTGCCATCTGTCGGATGGTGAACCAGAACCGCAAGGAACACGGGATCCGTTGTTCCGTCGAATCCACCGGCGGCTCGGTCTACAACGTCAACACCATCCGCGGCGGCGAGCTGGAATTGGGTGTCGCCCAGTCCGACGTGCAGTTCCATGCCTATAACGGCTCTGCCAAGTTTGCCGAACAGGGCGCCTATGGCGATCTGCGCTCCGTCTTTTCGCTGCATCCCGAGCCCTTCACCATCATTGCCCGCGCCGGATCGGGGATCAAAGGTTTCGAGGATCTGAAGGGCAAACGGGTCAATGTCGGTAACCCTGGATCGGGCCAGCGTGACACGATGGAGGTCGTCATGGCCGCCTTCGGCATGACCATGGGTGACTTCGCGCTCGCTTCCGAGCTCAAGGGGTCGGAAATGGCGCAGGCGCTTTGCGACGACAAGATCGACGTGATGATGTACACCGTCGGCCATCCGGCCGCGGCCATTACCGAAGCAGCGACGACCTGCGATATCGAGCTTGTCAATGTCGTCGGCGCGCCGATCGACAAGCTGATCGCCGACAACGCCTATTACCGTACGGCGGTCATTCCCGGCGGAACCTACAAAGGCAACCCCGACGACATCACGACCTTCGGCGTCGGCGCGACCGTCGTGACATCGGCCGAGGTGCCGGAAGATGTGGTCTACGTCATCACCAAGGCTGTCTTCGACAATTTCGAAGACTTCAAGAAACTGCACCCGGCCTTCGCCGTGCTCGACCCCGCGCAGATGATCAAGGACGGGCTTTCGGCCCCGCTGCATGACGGCGCGGTGAAGTACTACAAGGAACGCGGCTGGCAGTAAGCCGCCATTGCCATGCGCCGGGGCGCCAGTCGCCCCGGCCATTTTGTTTGTGAAGACCTGATGTGACGGCCGGGCCACCCGCCGTCCGGGGCGCGGACAACTCGCGCCGTTCAAAGGGGGACAGCGCATGACCAGTCAATCTGATACCGCCAAGCCCGCCGTCGATGTCGACCTTATGGTGCAGGAAGTGGACAGCGGCGCCCGCAATGCGGCCGGCCTTGCCGGGCGGTTCATCCTTTGCCTCGCCTTCGTCTGGTCGCTCTTTCAGCTTTATATCGCGTCCTCCATTCCCTACGTGCTTGCCGCCAGCACCGGCATAAACCTCGTCTTCAACGATCAGGAGGCGCGGCAGATTCACCTTGCCTTCGCACTTGCGCTGGCAATGCTGGCCTATCCGCTCCTGAAATCGAGCCCGCGCGACAGGGTCCCGGTCTATGACTGGGTGCTGGCCGCAGTGGCAGCATCAAGCTGCCTCTATCTTCTTGTTTTCAAACAGGGCATCGCCGGTCGCGCCGGATTGCCGACAACCGCCGATCTCGTCTTCTCGACGCTCGGCATGCTGTCGCTCGGTCTTGCCGTCTTCCGCTCTCTCGGCCTGCCGCTCGTGATCGTGGCGAGCGTCTTTCTCTTCTATGTCTTCTTCGGCCATCTTTCCTTCATGCCCGACGCGATCCAGTGGAAAGGCGCGTCCTTCGGCAAGGCCGCCTGGCATTTCTGGATGCAAACCGAAGGCGTCTTTGGTGTCGCGCTTGGAGTCTCGGCCTCCATGATCTTCCTCTTCGTGCTCTTCGGGTCGCTTCTCGAAAAGGCCGGCGCGGGCAATTATTTCATCAAGCTCGCGTTCGCGATCCTTGGCCATCTCAGGGGCGGGCCGGCCAAGGCAGCCGTCGTCGCCTCCGCGCTTTCGGGCCTTTATTCCGGATCGTCCATCGCCAATGTCGTGACGACTGGCACCTTCACCATCCCGCTGATGAAGCGCACGGGCTTTGCCCCCGAAAAGGCCGGCGCGGTCGAGGTCGCCTCCTCGACCAACGGGCAGCTGACGCCGCCGGTCATGGGTGCCGCCGCATTCCTCATTTCCGAATTCACCGGCGTCGCCTATCCGGATCTGATCAAGCACGCCGCGCTGCCTGCGCTCGTCTCCTATATCGCGCTCGTCTACATCGTCCATCTGGAGGCGCTGAAACTCAACCTGACCGGCATGGAACGCCCGCCGGTCATCCATACGCTCGCCCGCCGGCTTCTTGGCATCCTCAGCGGTTTTCTCGGCATGGCGGTTCTCGCCGGTGCCGTCTACTATGGCCTCGGCTGGATCAAGGTCGCCTTCCCCGGCATGACCTTCTGGACCGCGGTGGTACTGTTCCTCGCAGCCTATGTCTTTCTTCTCGAACGCGCGGCGCGCCATCCCGACCTGGAAATGGACGACCCGAATGCGCCACTTGACGTGTTGCCGCGGCCCTGGGACGTCGCGATCACCGGGTTTCACTATATCCTGCCGATCGTCATCCTGATCTGGTGCATCCTCGTCGAACGGCTTTCGCCGACGCTCTCGGCCTACTGGGCCACGCTCGCGATGATCATCGTGGTCTTCACCCAGAAACCTTTGAAACGGCTCTTCCGGGGCGAAGGCGGGCTGGGGGACGCCTTCCGCGATGGCACGGCTGACTTCATTGCGGGCATGATTGCCGGCGCGCGCAGCATGATCGGCATCGGCGTCGCCACTGGCGCTGCCGGTGTCATCATCGGCACCGTTTCGCTGACTGGCGCCCATCAGGTCATCGGCGAGTTCGTGGAGCTTCTGTCCGGCGGCAGCATCATGGTGATGCTGCTTCTCGTCGCAGTGATGAGCCTTATCCTCGGCATGGGCCTGCCCACGACCGCGAATTACATCGTCGTGTCCTCACTGATGGCGCCGGTCATCGTTTCGGTCGGCGCGCAGTCGGGGCTGATCGTGCCGCTCGTCGCCGTGCATCTCTTCGTCTTCTACTTCGGCATTCTGGCTGACGATACGCCACCAGTTGGCCTTGCCGCCTTCGCCGCCGCCGCGATTTCCGGCGGCGATCCGATCAAGACGGGCATTCAGGGCTTTACCTACGACATACGGACGGCGCTCCTGCCCTTCATGTTCATCTTCAACACGGAACTGCTGCTGATCAACGTCACCCCGATGAAGGCCGTCTTCGTCTTTGTCGTGGCGGTGGTCGCGATGATGGTCTTCGCGGCCGCCACGCAGGGCTATTTCTTCGCCCGCAGCAAGCTTTGGGAATCGCTCGCGCTCGTCATCGTCGCGCTGACGCTCTTCCGGCCGGGTTTCTGGCTCGATCAGGTTCAGCCGCGCTATGTCGACATGGCGGGGGTGGAGGCCCTGCGCCTCGCCGAGGAAGCGCCCGAGGATGCGACACTCAGGATGATCGTCCGGGGGCCGGATTTCGACCATCCGGGCGAATTCGCGGAAATGACGGTCATTGCCGATCTCGGGCCAAAGGCCGACGGCGCAAGCCGTCTGGCAACATCGGGGCTTCTGGTGATGGACGATGGCGGCCGCGCCGTGCTGGAAGAACCGATGGCCGGGACGAAGTTCTTCACCCCCTTCTCCATGTACGATTTCTACGGTGACGATCCGGTCGAAATCGTGACGGTGCAGACCGAGGCCGAGCGGATGCCGAAGGAGGTATTCTACATCCCCGCGCTGTTGCTGCTTGGCCTTGTCATCGCCGTGCAACGGCGACGGCAGACCGTTCCGGCCTTCTAGGAAAGGAAAGCCCCATGTTCCAGCGCATCCTCGTTCCTGTCGATCTTTCCGAACCGGCGATCTGCGCCAATGTCCTGTCGGTCGCCGAAGGTCAGGCAAAGGCCCACGGGGCCGAGTTACATGTACTGACGGTCGTGCCGAACTACACCATGTCGCTCGTCGGTTCCTTCTTTCCCGAAGGCCACCTGAAGACAGCGACGGACGCGGCAAGAAAGGCGCTCGGTGATATGCTGGCGGCGCGGGGCAGCGAACTGGCCATCAAGGGGCACGTCGCTGCCGGCACGATCTACGAAGAAATCATGCGCGCGGCAGACAAGCTCTCTTGCGATCTGATCGTGATCGCCGCACATAGACCCGAGCTAAAGGACTACCTTCTTGGCCCGAATGCCGCGCGGGTGGTCCGCCATGCCAAACAGTCGGTCTTCGTCGTGCGCAACCGGGACTAGGAACATGCCTTCGGACCATGTCTTCGGGCGCTCTACCGCCGCCGCGCCACCTGTCGCCGTGCGGGGTGAGGGTTGCTATATCTTCGATGCCACGGGAAAGCGCTATCTCGACGGTTCGGGCGGCGCTGCAGTTTCCTGCCTCGGCCACGGTGACAGCGAAATCAACGCCGCCATCCACGATCAGATCGCGCGCCTGTCCTTCGCCCATACCGGGTTTTTCACATCCGAACCCGCCGAAATACTTGCCGATCTTCTTGTCGCGCAGGCCCCGGCAGGGATTGAACGGGTCTACCTCGTCTCGGGCGGGTCCGAGGCGATCGAGGCCGCGCTGAAACTTGCGCGTCAGTATTTCCTGGAGATCGGCCAGCCACAGCGCCATCGCATCATCGCCCGGCGCCAGAGCTATCATGGCAACACGCTCGGCGCGCTGGCCACGGGCGGCAATGCCTGGCGGCGCAAGCAGTTCGAACCGCTTTTGATCGACACCACCCATATCGCGCCCTGCTACGCCTATCGCGACCGGGAGGAAGGCGAAACGCCGGAGGCCTATGGCCGGCGCGTGGCTGATGAGCTGGAGGCGGAAATCCAGCGTCTCGGCCCTGAAACGGTGATGGCCTTTGTCGCCGAACCTGTTGTCGGGGCGACCCTTGGTGCGGTTCCATCGGTCCCCGGATACTTTCCGCGCATCCGCGAAATCTGCGACCGCTACGGCGTTCTTCTGATTCTGGACGAGGTCATGTGCGGCATGGGGCGCACCGGAACGCTCTTTGCCTGCGAACAGGATGGCGTGACGCCGGATATCGTGACCATAGCGAAGGGTCTTGGCGCCGGGTATCAGCCGATCGGGGCGATGCTGGCGTCAGGCAATATCTACAACGCAATCGCGGGCGGCTCAGGCATGTTCCAGCACGGGCACACCTACATGGGCCATCCAGTGGCCTCTGCCGCGGCGCTCGCTGTGGTCCGGGCGATCCTTGGTCGCGACCTGCTGCCGCGTGTGCGCGAGAAGGGCGAGAAATTGCAGGATGCGCTCACCGAGGCCTTTGGCCAGCATCCCCATATCGGCGACATTCGCGGGCGCGGGCTGTTCCGGGGGCTGGAAATCGTGGCGGACCGCGACAGCAAGGAACCCTTCGACCCGGTGCGTGGCATTGCCAGAAAAGTGAAGGCGGCGGCTTTCGAGGCAGGGCTCATCTGCTATCCGATGGCGGGCACGATCGACGGCAAGCGGGGCGACCATGTCCTGCTCGCGCCGCCATTCATCATTGAAGACGACCAGATCGGCGAACTTGTCGACAAGCTTGGCCGCGCCTTCGCGGCGGCGATCTGAGCGGGTTCACACCGCCGCCGGGCCAGCCGCTATTCGTCGTAGATCGGTGCCTTGGCCTGAACCAGCAATACGCCGGAATTGTTGTCCGGATCGCCGTCAACATGAACCTTGGTCGTCACGCCGGGCAGGTCGGCAAAGGCGCGCATGATTCCCTTTGGGAAGAACGTCCTTGGGATCGACTCAAATCCAGGCAACCCGCGCAGGATGTCACTGACCGAATTGCCGCAGAAGGCCTTGTTGACCGCACCGTAGGCCTCGGCCCGTCGGATCGCGGCCTCTGCGACCTCTGGGCTGACCGATATGCGGTGTTCGATCACGTCATAGGTCTCACGCGCGTGGTAGTCGATGTAGAACTTCCGCATCTGCTCGGTGATGCCGTAGTGCAGATCGTTCCGCTCCGGCACCCAGGGGTGATGCCACGTTCCCGCAGGGTCGAACATCACACGCTGGCTGCCGTCGATCATCAGGCCCGAATGCGCGCCTTCCCCGCCGTTCTTGCGCACGACGGTGTAGAGCGTGATCGAAGGCGGCTCTCCGGAAACATAGCGTGCCCGTGCAACCGCCTCATCAGGCGCCCAGACAGGTTCCGCACCGCAGGCAGCCAGCCAGAGCGGCAGGCAAAGGACAATCAGCAGCTTGCGCATGCCGTACGCTCCTGTGGTGATCGCCAACCGGCGATCAGGCGTTCGCAAGCGCGAGGAAGATCAGGATGCCGATCGAGATACCGGCAACCCACATCGCCATGCGGATGAACCCCGCAAAGGTCTTTTCGTGGTCCTTGATGGACATGGTGCCATGCTTGTGTTCGGCCATCTTACGCTCCTGAATCCCGGTTTATGCCCGCATAGCGGATTAGAAAGCGGCTGTCACCTCCCGGCGGGCAGCAAACGGGTGTCTTTGTGTCACGTCCGCTTCAGATCGGCCGCAAGGTGAAACCCGATCCGCCGGGGTTCCTCCTGTTCGACGGCTTTCGGCAACGCCCTGAGCATCACATTTAGCTGGCTGACATGCTGGATCAGCTGGGTCCGCGTGTCATCTTCGTCGGTGCCGTAGAACGTGACGATATCGGGCGCGAAATAGCCCATGCCCTCGATCCGCATCACCCCCGCATCGCCGCCGGTGAACCCCATCGCGACCTCATGTTCGTTGTCGAGCTGGGCTTCGAAATTCTTGATGTAGAGGATCAGCCGCTCATAGGCCCATTGAGCCGGGCTCTTGCTGTCGATGTCGTCGGCCGACAACCCTTCGGGCAAAGGTTCCAGTTCCGCCGTCTTGGGCGGGTTCGGGCCGGTATGCACCACCCCGGCGCAGGGCAGTGCCGAGGCTTCGTGCGCCTCGGCCGAGGTCTTGATTTCATCCGTCAGGTCACGTTCCGCCATAGCCAGGCCCCGTCCTTCCGCTTTTCGCGCACCACACGGCCCGCCTTGTGCAGATGATTAAGGTGCGCGACCGCTTCGACAAGGGCCAAACCGTATTCGCTCTCGCCGATGTTACGCTTGAAAAGCGGCAGGAAACATTCGGCCGCCGTGTGCGGGCTGCGGAGATGGTCCGTCAGCCGATCCAGCGCCCCAAGGTGGTTCTCAATCATCTGCGACAGCCTCAGCGGCATTCCTGTGAAGGGCAGCTTGTGCCCGGGAAAAACGACATGCCGGTTCTCCGCGATGAGTCGAAAGGCGGCGCAGCTTTCCAGCCACTCGCCGAGCGGATCGGCCCCCGGCTCGGTGGCATAGACCCCGATATTGGCGGATATCGACGGCAGAAGCTGATCGCCGCCGATCACCAGATCGTCGTCCTCGCTCCAGAAGGTCGCATGTTCGGGCGCGTGGCCATGGCCGATCCGCACGCGCCATCTGCGCCCGCCCAACACGATTGTCTGGTCCTCGGCGATGCGGGTGTAGCCGAGCGGCAGTGGTGCTACCACATCGGCGAAATTGAAGGGCCGTTCCTTTGCGCGCCTGTCGATCAGCCCCGGCTCCATCCCCGCACCGCGCCAGAATTCGAGCGTTTCGGCGGCGGGAACCGGTTGTTCGTCAAGAACCAGCATCCGCGCAAAGAGCCATGACGTCCGGGTCGTGACCAGTTCCGCGCCCTGCCCCTGGAACCACCCGGCAAGCCCGATATGGTCGGGATGATAGTGGGTCACGACAACCCGATGGACAGGCTTTCCGGCCAGAGGCCCGGCAAGCACCGCCTCCCAGATCGCGCGGGTCTTGACGGTCGAGAACCCGGTGTCGATCAGCGTCCAGCCGTCGCCGTCATCCAGTGCAAAGACATTGACGTGATCAAGCGCCATGGGCAGCGGCAGCCTGAACCAGAGGATACCAGGTGCCACCTCAACCGCGGCACCCGGCGCAGGTCCGTCCTCAGCCAGATAGCGGATGCCAACGTCGGGACCGGGCGTCGGGGTATTGTCCATCAGCCGACAAGATCCTCGGCCGTCACGGCAAAGAGGCCCGCCGCGCCTTCGCGCGCCTCAGCCAGAAGCCCATGATGCTGGGGCAGAAGCCGCCGGATGAAGACCTCGGCGAGCCGGGTTCTCGGCCCCGCGCCACCCTCGGCCATCGCCGCGCGCAAATGGAAATGGGCGCCAAGGACCCGCGCGAAGGCGCGCAGAAACGGCACGGCGCCGGCGTAGCGGTCGGGCATATCGCGCGCCGCCAGCCATTCGACACTTTCACGCAGCGTTTCGGCCGCGCCCCAGACCTCGCCCGCCATATCCGGCAAAAGACCGCGCGCGGCCTCGGCCCCTGCCTCGACTTCCTCAAGGATGCGGAATGCAGCTTCGCCCCCGTCCGCCATCTTGCGGCCGACAAGGTCCATCGCCTGTATCCCGTTGGTCCCCTCATAGATCGCCGTCACCCGGACATCGCGCAGATACTGCGCCGCACCCGTTTCCTCGATATAGCCCATGCCGCCATGAACCTGCATGCCCATGTCTGCCACGGCGATGCCGGTGTCGGTGCCGCTGGCCTTGGCAATCGGCGTCAGGAACGCCGCTCGGGCGCGCCAGTCGGCGCTGCCGGTCGCTGTGGACAAATCTGTCGCCGCCGCGCAGGCCAGCGCAATCGCGCGGGCGGCAAAGACCTCGGCCCGCATCGTCGCCAGCATCCGCCGGACATCGGCATGGTCGATGATCGCGCCGAACTGGCGGCGATCGGCGGCATAGGCCGTCGCAGCCTGGCAGGCGGCCTCTGCCACGCCAATCCCCTGCATCGCCACGCCCAGCCGCGCGTTGTTCATCATCGTGAACATCGCCGCCATGCCCTTGTGTTCCTCGCCGATCAGCCAGCCGGTCGCGCCTTCGTAGGCCATGACGCAGGTGGGCGAGCCATGAAGCCCCATCTTGTGCTCTAGGCTGACCACGCTCAGGCTGTTACGCACACCGGGCCGGCCATCGGCATCGGGCAGGAACTTCGGCACCATGAAAAGGCTGATCCCCTTGGTGCCCGCCGCCGCGCCCGGCAGACGCGCAAGCACGAGATGGCAGACGTTTTCGGTGAAATCGTTGTCGCCCCAACTGATGAAGATCTTCTGCCCCGTGATCGCGTAGGTTCCGTCGCCATTCGGTTCGGCCTTGGTCCGCAGCGCCCCGACATCGCTGCCCGCCTGCGATTCGGTCAGGTTCATCGTACCGGACCAGTCGCCGGACACGAGCTTCGGCAGATAGAGCGCTTTCAGCTCATCGCTTGCGTGGTGGTCCAGGGCCTCGATCTGACCCTGCGTCATCAGCGGGTTGAGCTGCAGGGACAGGCAGGCGCCCGACATCATGTCGTGAATGGCCATGTTCAGGACCTGCGGCAACGCCATGCCGCCCCAGTCCGTGGGCGCGCTGACCGATATCCAGCCGCCTTCGGCTACGGCCTTGTACGCCTCGGCAAAACCGGGCGTCGTGCGCACGACACCGTTTTCCAGCCGGGCAGGTGTCAGGTCGCCAGCGCGCTGCACCAGCGCGAGGACCGTGTCGCAAAGCCGTGCCGCCTCGCCCAAGACAGCATCGGCCATGTCGGCGGACGCCTCCGCATAGCGGTCGGTACCGGCGATTTCCGCCAGTGGCACGACATGTTCGAGGATGAAGCGGATATCGGCCAGGGGCGATCGGTAAGACATCTCTTTCTCCTCTTCTCGCACCTTGGCATCCCGGGCGACGGCGCGTATGTCATCACTGTCGCGGGCCATGATTGCCGCAAGGTCAGGCCCGATCAACAGCAACGCTACGTCACAAACGCCGAGGCTCCGTGACCGAGACGCTTCTTCCCGATCCGGCGGGAATCGCCCGCGCCGCCGCGCTTGTCAAAGCCGGTGAACTCGTCGCCTTTCCGACCGAAACCGTCTATGGGCTTGGCGGCGACGCGCGCTCCGATATGGCCGTGGCGCGCATCTTCGCGGCCAAGGGACGGCCCCGGTTCAACCCCTTGATCGTGCATGTGCCCGATCTGGCCGCGGCACGGGCCGTCGGTACCTTCGACGGCCGGGCCGAACGGCTTGCCTCTGCCTTCTGGCCCGGCGCGCTGACGCTCGTCCTGCCGCTTGAGGCAAGCGCGGGCCTGTCACCGCTGGTCACGGCGGAGCTGGACAGTGTCGCGCTTCGCATTCCCGCCCATCCGGTGGCCGAAGCGCTGCTGCGCGCCGTGGGCAGACCGGTTGCGGCACCCTCTGCAAATCCCTCGGGCCGGGTCAGCCCGACCCGGGCCGGGCATGTTCTGGCAGGACTCGACGGCCGCATCGCGGCGGTTCTCGATGGCGGACCGTCAGTTGTCGGGATCGAATCGACAATCGTCGGCCTCGCCGGCGCGGAGGGGGCGCGGCTTCTGCGTCCCGGCGGCATTCCCGCCGAGGCGCTGGAGGAATGTCTGGGGCACCGGCTGGTTACCGCCACCGAAGGCCCCCGGCCGACAGCGCCCGGTCAGCTCGCCTCCCATTACGCACCGGCTGCACCGGTTCGACTGAATGCCGAAGTCGGGCGGCCCGGCGAATTCTGGATCGGCTTCGGCCCTGGTGCAGCGGAGGCGGATTGCAATCTGTCCCCCACCGGTGATCTCGTCGAGGCGGCCGCCAACCTATTCCACTACCTGAGAGAGGCCGACGCCGCCGACACCGTGGCCATCGCCATATCGCCGGTTCCTGAACGAGGCCTCGGCCGGGCGATCAACGACCGGCTCCGCCGCGCTGCCGCCCCGAGGCCCGTCGCAAACGGCCAGTCCTGATCCAGCGGTGCGCGCCGAGAGCGCGCAAGCTGTTCTGTCGCGGTGCCTGCCCCGGGCAATCACCGCTCCGGCCGTCGAGAACCGGAAAATGGGTCAGGCGCGCCCTGCCGTCGCCGACAACGTGACCGGGTTGATCCCCATCGAATTCAACGCGCCTTCCCACTTCATGGCGTTCTGATCCGAAAAGACGAGTTCTGGCGTCGCGTCGCAGGTCAGCCAGCCGTTGGCGAGAATTTCGTCCTCAAGCTGCCCCGGACCCCAACCGGAATAGCCAAGCGCGAGCAGCGACGATGCCGGCCCCTCGCCCCGTGCCAGCGCTTCGAGGATGTCGAGCGTGGCGGTCATCCCGAACCGGTCGTCGATTTTCAGCGTCGCGCCCTCGCCATCGTAGTCGGGCGAATGCAGGACGAAGCCGCGCGAATGTTCGACCGGGCCGCCGAAATGCACGCGGATCGCCTGCGAATGGTCCGACTGTGCGATGCCAAGCTGGTCGAGCAACCGGTCGAAGTTCAGATCCGGCGCGGGCTTGTTCACGATCAGACCCATCGCCCCTTCCTCCGAATGGGCGCAGAGAAAGACCACCGAATGGCTGAACCGCCTGTCACCCATGCCGGGCATCGCCACCAGAAGCTTGCCGCTCAGATTCATCCGGGCCTCCTGCCGCCAATGATCGTTCCTGTGGCGGGGTTTCGCAAGGGCATCACCCGGCAAAACTCTTCGTGATCCCGGCGCTTGACCCTTCCATTCGGCGACAAGTCGCTTAGCTTCCTCCCCAGGATGAGCGCCATGATCACCAGACTTCTGTCACTGACTGCCGCCATGTTGGTGGCGGCTCCGGCTTTGGCGCAGGGTCTGCCGGACAACATCCTCAAGGCGGAGTTGCGCGGCGGCTGGCGCACCGAAAGCGGCAGCCAGATGACCGCGCTCCACCTGATGCTGGCCCCGGGTTGGAAAACCTATTGGCGCGCGCCGGGCGAAGCGGGCATACCGCCCCGGTTCGACTGGACGGGTTCAAACAACATCGCCCGCGCTGTCTTTCACTGGCCGAAGCCGGAAATCTTCGACCTGAATGGGCTGCGGACGATCGGCTACCATGACGAGCTTGTTCTGCCGATCGAGCTTTTCCCTGTCACCGCAGGCGCGCCGATGGCCGCCGCTGCCGAGGTCGAGCTTGGCGTCTGTGAGGAGATCTGCGTACCGGTCACGGTCGATTTCAAGATGGCGCTGCCAGCGAACGCGACGCCCGATCCGGTAATCCGTGCAGCGCTTGCCCACCAGCCCGAACCTGCCGCCCGGGCCGGCTTGTCGGCGGCGCATTGCAGTGCGGAGCCCATTCGCGACGGATTGCGGCTGACGTCAAGCCTGACCATGCCGCAGATCGGGCCGGACGAATTCGCGGTGATCGAACTCGCCGACCAGGCGATCTGGGTGTCGACGGCCGAAACGACACGGCAGGGCAGCGAACTCAGCGCCGTCGCCGATCTGGTGCCGCCAAATGCGAAGCCATTCGCGCTCGACCGGTCCGACATCCGCATCACGGTCTTTTCCGCATCGGGCCGCGTCGTCGATCTTCAGGGTTGCAGCGGCTGACGCCGGGGGCGCAGGAAGACCGCGCCAAGGGCCGCCGCTAGGCAGGCAATGGCAACGCAGCCCAGTGCAAAACGGCCAAGTGCGGACGATAGCGCCGCCCCGTCCAGGATCGCCGCCCCGAGGGTCAGCGCGAACACCACCGCCATTGCCAGGGCCGCGGCGGCCACCAGCCAGCGCAGTGCCGGTACCCGCCGCGCCCGCCTGAACGCCGCGAACTGGCGTGAGACGTCGTGTTGCACCGCCAGAAGCGCCGGAACCGCCATCAGAACGAGGAAGAACCCGAAACCGAGCCCGTAACAGAGCGTGATGACCGTCGGCTTCAGGAACTCTGCCTGCCGCGACCCTTCGTAAAGCAGGGGTGCGAGTCCGAGAACGGTGGTCAGCGTCGTCAGCATCACCGGCCTGAGACGGTCTGCCACGGCGTCCACAATCGCCGGAATGCGGCCTCGGCTGGCGGCGTATTCGTCGACCGTGCTGATCAGGACGATGGCATCGTTGATGATGATCCCCGACATCCCGATCATGCCGACAACCGAGAACATCGACAGCGGGACGCCCCAGATGTAATGGCCATGGATCGCCCCGATCAGGCCCAGCGGAATGACGAGCATTACCGCCATCGGCCGCGTCCAGCTGGAAAAAATCCAGGCCAGCACCGCGAAGATCGCAGTCAGCGCCGCGATAAGCCCGATCAGCGCCTCATTCAAAAAGGTGTCTTCCTGTTCGCTGAGGCCCGCGAGGTGATAGGCAACCCGATAGTCCTCGGCGATGCGCGGAAGGATCTCGGCATCCAGCACGGCGAGGATCTCGTTGGCCCGCTCCGGCTCGTCCTCAGCGATATCGCCGGTGACGGAAACCACGCGCTGGCCATTTTCGCGCTTGATCGTTGAAAATCCCGACTGGGCAGACACGGTCACGATATCGGACAGGGGCACATAACCGCCTGCCGCGCCCCGCAGCATGGTCCGGTCGAGGAAATCGGCCGTCAGTTCGCCGGGCGGCAATTCGACGCGGATCGTAGCGGAACGTGACCCGACGGGAAACTTCGCGGCCTCGATCCCGTTTAGCCGGTCGCGAAGTTCGCGCCCGAGCGCATCGACCGAAAAGCCGAGCGCGCGGCCCTGCGGCGTCAGGTCCAGCACAAGTTCGTCCTTGTCGTAAGGAAGCGTGTCCTGCAGCGCCGACACTTCGGGAAATTGGACAAGCGCCAGCTTGATCGCCTCTGCCGCCGCCTTCAGCGTCTCGGAATCCGCGCCGGACAGTTCGATGTCGAGCGCATCGCCCCCCGGGCCCTGGCGCCAGCCACGGAAGGACAGTTCTTCCAGCATCGGGTGGCGCGGGGCGGCATCCTGCAGGTCGGCGACGAAATCGTAGCTGGTCCAGGGTCTCAGATCAGGGTCGCTGAGTTCGACGGAAATCGCCCCAAGCTGGGAGGCATCCTTGGTATCCGCGCTCGAAAGTGCACGCCCGGCATTGCCGCCGATTTCGGCGATCACGTATTTGATCGGCTCGCCGCCATATTCGGTGCGGTATTCCTCGGCGACCTTCGCCGTCGCCTCCTGCAGGCCCTTCATGACGGCCAGTGTGTCTTCGCGGGTCGCGCCGGGCAGCATCGCGAAATTGCCGGTGACAGAGGCCTGTTCGGGCGAGTTGAAGAACCGCCACTGCACGTCGCCGCGAATGAACAACCCCGCCTCATAGGCCAGAAGTGCCAGTGCACCTGCCAGCACCGGGTAGCGGGCGACGATCACACCGCGGGTCAGCGGGCGGAATATCCGTTCGCGCACCCAGGCGAGGCCCCGGTTCATCACCCGGCTTGGCGCATCATACCAGCGTCCGCGCCCGGCCTTGGACAATGCATGGGCCATGTGGTTCGGCAGGATGAGGAAGCATTCGAGTAGCGAGGCCATCAGCACAACGCTGACCGTGAAGGGAATATCCTTGATGAGGTCACCGAAGCGCCCGCCGATCGCCACCAGCCCGAGGAAGGCGAGCACAGTGGTGATCGTCGAGGAAAAGACCGGCGCAGCCATGCGTCGCACCGCCGTCTCGGCGGCGGAGAAGGGCGCCTCGCCCAGCTGCCTGACCCGGAAATCGGTATGTTCGCCCACGACGATGGCATCGTCGACGACGATCCCGAGCGTCAGGATTAGGGCGAAGAGCGAAATCATGTTCAGGGTCAGCCCGAAGGCATACATCATTGCGACAGCGGCGAGCATCGCGACGGGGATACCGGCGGCCACCCAGAACGCCGTGCGCGCGTTGAGAAAGAGGAAAAGCAGCAGGACGACCAGCGCCAGCCCCTTTGCGCCATTGTCGAGAAGCAGCGCAAGCCGGGCGTTGATATCCTCTGACCGCGCGCGGATAAGGTCGATGCTGACACCGGCGGGCAGGCTGAGGCGCATCTCGGCCGCCACATCCTCGACCTGGCGCTGGATGCCGATCGCATCGCCCTGATCGGACCGGTCCACGCGAATGGTGACGGCTGGATCATCGCCGACGAAATAGGCGCGCACCCGGTCGGCGCCCTCTGTCCGCACCAGCGCCACATCGCCGAGCGTCAGGGCCGAGCCATCGGCATTCGTCCGTAAAACAATGCCCGCCAACGCCTCGGGCGTGCGTTTTTCCACCCCGGTGCGCAGGCGCGCGGACCCATCAGCCACCTCGCCCGCCGGATCGGCATCGGCCTCGGCCGTGATCGACCGGGCAATATCCGAAAGGGTCACATCATGGCGCATCAAGGCCGCCGTCGGCACCTCGACGATCACCTCTGGCGCCGCGATCCCCTGAACCGTGGTGCGCGTGACGCCGATGGCAAAGAGGCGCGCGACAAACTCGTCAGCGAAACGGCCAAGCTGTTCCGTGTCGATGGGTCCCGTAATGACGACATCCGTCACCCGGTCCCGCCAAGCGCCGCGTTTCACCTCGGGCGATTCGGCATCCTCGGGCAGGTCACTGGCAGCCGCGACGGCGCTTTCCACCTCGTCGAGCGCGCGGCCCATGTCCCAGCCCGGCTCGAAATCGAGCGATATGCGCGCGTTGCCCTCACGCGCGGTCGAGGACACGCTTTCGACGCCCTCCACCGCCAGAAGCCCCGCTTCCAGCACCTGCACGATGGCGCGGTCCACATCCTCGGCCCCCGCACCCGGCCAGGCGACAGAGACATTGACGCTCTGGATCACCACATCGGGGAAATATTGCGCCCGCATGCGCGGCAGGGCGTAAAGCCCGGCGGCGATGAAAATCACCAGGACGATATTCGCGGCCGTCGCATGGCGGGTGAAATAGGCCAGGATGCCCCCCGCCGCCGCCAGCCGGTCGCGACGCGTCGCCACGGCCTAGCCCCCCATCCGCGCTTCGATCCGCTGCACGACCTCGGCCGGCACGCGGTCTTCGCGAAGCTTGGCCAGTACCCTCGCCTTGGCCTCGGCGGGCATGAAGCCATTGTTTTCAACAAAAGCGACCAGCGCCGCGCGCCTTTCCGGGGTGAGGTCGACTAACCCGTCATCGGCGGCGTTCGCCTCTTCCATCTCGGCCTCCGGACGAACCGGGCGAACCTTGATCCCGGCACCGAGAAGGGGCGAGCGTTCGACAACTACCTCGCGCCCGGCCAATGCGCCGACACGGATGATGACATCGTCGCCCTGCCGGCGCAGCACATCTGCCGCCAGCCGTTCCAGCCGGTCTTCCGCCCCGAGCGCGAGGACGCTGTTGTCCGACCCGAACGCGACCGCGGGCAGCACCGCCACACCGTCAAGCGGCGCCTCGGTGATCCCCACGGTCACGAAATCGCCCGGCCGAAACCCGCGCGGCGTATCAAGCGTCGCAAAGACAAGCCGGCCGCTCAACCCCTCGCCCACTGCGGCATCGACACGGCTGAGCTGGCCTTCGGCGACGAGTTCCGCGCCAAAGACATCGAGCGATGCCGTCACTTTCAGCGGCAAAAGCCGCCCGGCATCGTCGATCAGCCGGGCATATTGCGCCGTCGACACCCGGAACGACACTTCGAGCGATGTCGGGTCGATCAGTTCGCCGAGCTTTTCATTCTTGGCGACAAGCCCGCCCGCCACCGCCGACACGCCCGAAAGGACACCGGAAAAGCCCGCGCGCAACTCGGTTTCCGCAAGCCGCCGTTCTGCCTCTGCCAAGGTCACGCGCCGCCGGTCGAGCGAGGTTTCCGCATTCTCCGCCCGCGCCTCGGCCTGAGCCAGCGCCTGCCGCCGCGACAGGACGCTCTGGGTCGCGTTCGACACGGCCAGTTCGGCTGCTTCGCGTTCGGAGGCCGTGCCAAGGCCGCGATCCGCGAGACCCTTCTGCCGGTCGAGCGCCTGGGCACGAAGCGCGGCCTGCACCTCGGCCGCGGCGAGATCGTCTTGCGCCAGGCCGACGGCGCGCGCTGCCTCGCGCTGCTCGGCCTCGGCCTCCCGCATCCCGGTCTTTTCCAGATCAAGCGCGGATTGCGCATCTGCCGGATCGACCCGCATCAGCAATTCGCCGACTTCCACATGGGTGCCGTCCGCGAAATCCGGGGCAAGTGCCACAATGGGGCCGGCCGCGGCGGCGCGCAATTCAAGCCGGCGGCGGCTGCGCACCTCGCCGAAAACGGTCATTTCCGGCGTCACCGTCCCCGGCTGAAGCAGGGCGACATTGGCCGTGAACACCCGTTCGCGCGCCGTCCGGGGCGCGGCCTCCATCGCGTTCTTGGTGTCGATGGCGGATTTCAGCGTGGCCCCGCCCACGGCAAGAAGGGCCAGCGTCACCGCCAGCAGAAAGAGCCCCATCAAGCTGCGAAAGAGGAAGCGCATCGCCTTCGGTCTTTCCTTAACCTGCGGAAAATCCTAGTCCCGCAGCGTTTCGTGGCCAAGCAGAATTCTTTAAACGCGCGAAGGCGTTACTTCCGTCGCAGATGTTCGTCGAGCCGTGGCATGATCTCGACAAAGTTGCAGGGCCGGTGGCGATAGTCGAACTGATGTGCGAGAATCTCGTCCCAGGCATCCTTGCAGGCGCCGGGGCTGCCCGGCAGCGCGAAAAGGTAGGTGCCGTTTGCGACACCGCCGCAGGCGCGGGACTGAACCGCCGATGTGCCGATCTTCTGCATCGAGACCATGGTGAAGACCGTCCCGAATGCCTCGATCTCCTTTTCATAGACGTCGCGATGCGCCTCGACAGTCACGTCACGCCCGGTCAGGCCGGTGCCGCCCGTCGAGAGGACCACGTCGATCCCCGGATTGTCGCACCATTCCCGCAGGATCGCCGAGATTTCCGCCCGTTCGTCGCGAGTGATGCGCCGGTCGGCAAGCTCATGGCCCGCCCCCACGATCCGTGCCGCCAGCGTATCGCCGGACCGGTCGTCGGCCAGCGCGCGGGTATCGGACACCGTGAGAACGGCAAAGCGCACCGGTATGAAGGTCTTGCTTTCGTCAATGCGGCTCATGCGGCTTCCCTCATATCTCGAACCAGGCCCCCTCCGGGCCGAGGTTGGCAACCTCCGTCCCGCCGATGTGCCCGCGCGCGCCCCAGTCGTCATGGACATGACCACAGAGGAGATAGCGCGGCGCGAGCCGCTTCGCGGCCCTGAGAACCGCCGTCGAACCGATCGGGCCGAGTGTGCCGTGACGGTCGCAGAACCCCTTGGGGGGCGAATGGCAGATCAGGATGTCTGCGGCTTCGATTTCGTCAAGCAACACCTCCGCCCCCGCTTCTGTCAGGTCGAATGATCCCCAGGGCAGTGGCGGCAAGGGCGGCACCGCCGCGCCGAGGCCTGCAATGCGGATGCCACCGATTGTCACGCATTGCCCGTGCAGGACAGGCACGGAGGTCTCGGCGCGCAATTCATCGACGGTTTCGTTATTGCCCGCAACAAAGACGGATTTCGCGGCGACGGCGTCGAAGGGCGCCACGAAGGCGGCAAGGCCCGTCCGGCGGGATGCGAAATCGCCCGCGCCGATGATCAGGTCAGCGCTGCCGGCCGCGGCAAGCCGCCGGTCACGGGCGCCCGTGTCGAGATGCAGATCGGAAAAGGCCAGGATCTTCATCGGCCTTCCCTGAGCCGCGCCCTGATCATCAGAAGGTCGGCCCAAGCCTCGCGTTTCGCTGCCGGGTTTCGCAACAGATAGGCCGGATGGGTCATCGGCATCGCCGGCCGGCCGAAGGCCTCGGCCCAGTTGCCCCTGAGCCTGAGGATACCGCGCCGGCCCAGTGCCGCGGCGCAGGGTGTATTGCCCATCAGCACGATCAGGTCGGGGTTCACCAATTCGACATGGCGCGCCACGAAGGGAAGCATCATGGCGATCTCGGCCGGCTCCGGGTCACGGTTCTGCGGCGGCCGCCAGGGCATCACATTGGTGATGTAGAGCGCCTCATCCGCATGTGCCGCCGTCCGCGACAGCCCGATTGCGGCAAACATCCGGTCGAGAAGCTGACCGGCCCGGCCGACGAAGGGCCGGCCTTCGATATCCTCGTCCCGGCCCGGGGCCTCGCCAAGGATCATCACGCGGGCGTCGGGATTGCCATCGGCGAAGACGAAGTTCCGCGCGCCCTTCTTCAGTTCGCAATGTTCATAGGCCGCCTGCACCTCGGCCAGGGCCTCCAGCGACGCGGCGCCGTCAGCCGACCGCCGCGCCGCGACAATCGGGTCCTCCGCGGCCGGCACTGGCGCCGGTTCGGGTTCGGCCCGGGCCGGTTTCGGCGCTTCGGCAGGGATGTCGTACCGGTTGACTGGTTCGTCGCCAATGGCCTCGTCCGCGCCGAGCTCCATCTGCCATTCCAGCAGCGCCCGCGCGGCGCGGTCGTCCATATCTCTGGCCAGCGACTCCATGGCGGTCAAGCTAGGCCTCCGCCGCTCCGGTCGCAAGCGCCCGCATCAACTTGTCATGTCCCGGTTTGAGCCCTAAGCGGACTGCGAACTAAATGTCAAAATCAAGATCAATCAATCGTATGACAAGCGCTTCGTCGAGGTTAGACATTACTTCTGCTACCTTTGGAAAGCCCTTTGCGGCCGCCTGTGCACTCATCGCGGAAATAAGGGTAGAGAAATCCCAAGGTTCGCTGATGCGACGGGCAATGCACGCCAATAGCCGTTGCGAACTTTCTTTGTAAGCCGTTTCAAGGTCAGTTGGGATCAAGGGGCCTTTTCCACTGCACCGAGCAATTTCGATTGATGCTGGAAGCATAAAGAAGCTGAAATCGAGCGGCCCAGTTGAATTGCAAGCAATTTCGACAATGTGAGGGGCGGCTGCATAGGAAGCATCGTATGCATCGCCCTGATGGCATAAGCTTGACCATAGGCTGTTCCACGGCTCGCTTTCAGACCCTTCACTAGGCCTCGTCGTCTGGGCAAGCTGTCGGAGCAGTTCGGGTGTATCCTTCGCAGTCCCATATGCGTGCGTGAGCGACTGCCAGCGCGGCGAGTCCAGTTCTAACATTCAGTGTTGACCTCCAGCACTACTTTGCTGACGGAATAGGAATTCGACGAATAATGCAACGGCAGCTATGTCTCGCAACCTCACTCCCAATACCACCCCCCCCATTCACCGTTGCCCCGCCCGCCTCCTTTTGCCATAAGCGGGCGAAACGGGACCGGAGAGACCATGACATTCCGCGCGCGTCACCTTCTGGGCATTGAACATCTCGCCCCGGAGGAGATTCGCACCGTTCTCGACCTGTCGGAAAAATATGTCGAACTGAACCAGCGCACGGTCAAACATGCCGACGCGCTGGCGGGCATGACCCAGATCAACATGTTCTTCGAGGCCTCCACACGCACGCAAGCCTCGTTTGAATTGGCCGGCAAACGGCTTGGCGCCGATGTGATGAACATGGCGATGCAGCATTCGTCGGTGAAGAAGGGCGAAACGCTCATTGACACCGCGCTGACCTTGAACGCGATGCATCCCGATCTGCTGGTGGTGCGCCACCCGGCCTCGGGCGCGGTCGATCTGCTCGCTCAGAAAGTCAATTGCGCGGTCCTGAACGCGGGCGACGGGCGACACGAACACCCGACGCAAGGGCTGCTGGATGCCCTGACGATCCGCCGTGCCAAGGGCCGCATCCAGCGCCTGACCGTCGCGATCTGTGGCGACATCGCGCATTCTCGCGTCGCCCGGTCGAACCTGATCCTTCTCGGCAAGATGGAAAACCGCATCCGCCTGATCGGCCCGCCAACGCTGATGCCTTCGGGCGTCCGCGACCTTGGCTGCGAGGTCTACGAGGATATGCGCGAGGGGCTGAAGGACTGCGACGTCGTGATGATGCTGCGGCTTCAGAAGGAACGCATGGACGGCGGCTTCATCCCGTCAGAAAGGGAATATTACCACCGCTACGGCCTCGACGCGGAAAAGCTCGCCTTCGCGAAAGAGGACGCCATCGTCATGCATCCGGGACCCATGAACCGGGGGGTCGAGATCGACGGAGAGCTTGCCGACGACATCAACCGGTCGGTCATCCAGGATCAGGTTGAAATGGGCGTCGCGGTGCGCATGGCCTGCATGGACCTACTGGCGCGGAACCTGCGGGCCGAGCGCGGACGGCAGGCGGTGGGGGTGATGGTGTGAGTAACATCGACTGGCAGCCGTGGCTTCAACCCGACGAGCGGATCATTTGGCAAGGCAGGAAAAAGGACCGCTCGACGGCGCTGGGTGCGCTAGTGGTTTTGGCGATCTTCGTTGCTCTTCCGTACTTCAACGATGGGTCCGAGCGCGTCCAACTCGCTGTGAAGGCGTCACCCTGGATCGTAGCTTTTGTAATTGTTAGCCTTCTCACCATGGCTTTTCTGAAAAGCTACTATGCCATCAGCAACTGCCGCGCACTGCTACTGTCCTTGGCGCCATGGCGGAAACCGAAACTTGAAAGCATCCGCCTTGATGACGCTGAAGCAGTGAAATACCCAAAGACACCTCTGATGTTCTTGAATCGACAAACACGAAAACCGGTCGTTCAAATGTGGCTTGGCCAAAGCGAGGCCGATCACGTCATGTCCATCATCGAGCGTGACGGCCGATGACCACCCTACTCACCAATGCCCGCCTGATCGACCCGGAGGCCGGCACCGACACGCTCGGCGCCCTGCTGATCGAGGATGGCGTCATCGCGCGCATTTTCGACACGCCCGACGGTTTGCCCGACAAAAGTCCGACACTTTGCCGACAGGATGCCGATGGCAAATGCCTCGCCCCCGGAATCGTCGATCTGGGCGTCAAGATCGGCGAACCGGGCGAGCGGCACAAGGAGTCGTTCCGCTCCGCTGGCCTCGCCGCCGCCGCCGGCGGCGTGACCACGATCATCGCCCGGCCCGACACCCATCCCGCCATCGACACGCCAGAAACGCTCGAATTCGTCACCCGCCGCGCGGCCGAGGCCTCGCCCGTCCGCATCCGCCATATGGCAGCTCTGACCAAGGGCCGCGAGGGGCGCGAGATGACGGAAATCGGGTTCCTTCTGGACGCGGGTGCCATCGCTTTTACCGATTGCGATCATGTGGTTACGGATACTAAGGTCCTGTCCCGCGCCCTGACATATGCGAAATCGCTGGGCGCGCTTGTCATGGGTCATCCGCAGGAACCCGGCCTGTCGCGCGGCGGTGCTGTCACCTCGGGCAAGTTCGGATCGCTCCGGGGCCTGCCCGGCGTTTCGCCCATGGCCGAACGCATCGGATTCGACCGCGACATGGGAATGGTCGAGATGACGGGCGTCCGCTATCACTTCGACCAGATCACAACCGCCCGAGCGCTGCCGCCCTTGGAACGGGCAAAGAAGAATGGTTTCGATGTGACGGCGGGCACCTCGATCCATCACCTGACGCTGAACGAGTTTGACGTCGGCGACTACCGCACCTTCTTCAAGGTCAAGCCACCCCTCAGGTCGGAAGACGACCGGCTGGCGGTGGTCGAGGCCGTCGCCTCGGGTCTCATCGACATCATTTCGTCCATGCACACGCCGCAGGACGAGGAAAGCAAACGCCTGCCCTTCGAGGATGCGGCCTCCGGTGCCGTCGCGCTGGAGACGTTCCTGCCGGCGGCCATGCGGCTTTACCATGCCGGCCACCTGACCCTGCCGCAGCTCTTCCGGGCGATGTCCCTGAACCCGGCCAAACGGCTCGGCCTGCCGCAGGGGCGGCTGGCAGAGGGCGCACCGGCCGATCTGGTGCTTTTCGATCCCGACGCGCCCTTCGTGCTGGACCGCTTCACGCTGCAGTCGAAATCGAAGAACACGCCCTTTGACGGGCAGAGAATGGAAGGCAGGGTGCTGGCCACGTTCGTCGGCGGGAAAGAGGTCTTCAAGGCGGAGCGTTGACATGCCCATGATCGAATCGAGCGCGCTTGCGCTTCTCGTTACGGCAGTGCTGGCCTATCTTCTGGGGTCCGTCCCTTTCGGACTTGTCATCACCCGTGTGTTCGGTCTGGGTGACCTCCGAAAGATCGGGTCGGGCAATATCGGCGCCACCAATGTGCTGCGCACGGGAAACAAGCCCGCCGCGCTGGCGACACTCCTTCTCGACAGCGGCAAGGGCGCGGCGGCGGTGCTCCTGGCGCGCGCGGTTCTGGCTGAGGACGCCGCGCAACTCGCCGGATTTGCCGCCTTCGCCGGCCATCTATTCCCGGTCTGGCTGGGGTTCAAGGGCGGCAAGGGCGTGGCCACCTTCCTTGGCACGCTTCTGGCGCTGGCCTGGCCGGTCGGGCTGGCCGCCTGCGCCACCTGGGCCGTGACGGCGGCGATTTCGCGTATCTCGTCGCTTTCCGCGCTGGTTGCCGCTGGCCTTGCCGCCATTTGGGCCGGCATACTCGGTTACGGCTCCATCGGGCTTCTGACGGCGGTGCTTGCCACGCTGATCTTCTACCGGCATCTGCCGAATATCGAACGCCTCCGCGCAGGAACGGAACCCCGGATCGGGAAGAAGTGACCGCCGATTCCTTCCGAACGGCACTGGAGGCCATTCCTGAGGGCTATAGCGAAGGCATCTTTGACGGCCGCCGCTACCGGGTTGAAAAGAGCAGTTTTGCCGGCGGCAAGAGCGTCAAGCTGGTCGCATGGGAGCTTGGCGGAAACTATTACATCAGCCTGAACCACTATCGGCTGGCCAGAGGCGACCGCCTCTATCCATGCGAAATGCCGGAGGCGAAGGTGCGTGCCTTTGTCACCGGGTTGCAGGGCATCCGCCAAACCGGCGGCACAGGACCCGATCAGTAGCTATAGTCGGCGTATATCCGCGACAGGTCGCCCTGCCAGTCGCCGTGATACCGGTCCAGCAGCTCATCGGCCGGTGTCTTGCCCGTGGCAACGCTGTCCTGCAGCGCGTTCAGAAAATGCGTTTCATCCTCGATAAGACCGCCCGCCCCCTTCCGCGCCCGCACTTTCAGCCCCGCCTCTGAAATGGTCAGAACCTCCCGTGCGAGATTGTGCATGTTCACTCCGCCGAACTCTGCCTGCAGGCCCGCAACGCTGGCCGAGACGCGAAGACCTTCGCGGGTTTCGGCGTTCCAGCCCTTGGCCAGGTCCCAGGCGGCATCGAGCGCGGACTGATCATACATAAGGCCGACCCAGAAGGCCGGCAGCGCGCAGAGCCGCCGCCAGGGTCCGCCATCGGCGCCGCGCATTTCGATATACTTCTTGACGCGCGCCTCGGGGAACACCGTCGTCATGTGATCGGCCCAGTCGCTCAGCGTCGGCTTTTCGCCGGGCAGAGCCGGCAGCTCACCCTTCAGGAAATCGCGGAAGGACTGGCCGAGCGCGTTGATGTACTTGCCGTCCCGATAAACGAAATACATCGGCACATCGAGCACGTAGTCCACATAACGCTGAAACCCCATGCCTTCTTCGAAGACGAAGGGCAGCATGCCCGTGCGCGCCGGATCAAGGTCGCGCCAGATGCGGCTCCGCCAGCTCTTGTGGCCGTTCGGCTTGCCTTCGAAGAACGGCGAATTGGCAAAGAGCGCGGTCGCAACAGGCTGAAGCGCGAGCGCCACGCGCATCTTCTTGACCATGTCCGCCTCGGACGCGAAATCAAGGTTGACCTGAACGGTGCAGGTCCGCCGCATCATTTGCCGGCCATGGGTGCCCACGGTCTGCATATAGGCATCCATCAGCTTGTAGCGCCCTTTGGGCATCAGGGGCATGTCCTCATGCGTCCAGACAGGCGCCGCGCCGAGCCCAATGAACCGCACGCCGATTTCGTCGGCCACAGACTTGACCTCGGCCAGGTGGGCATTCACCTCGTCGCAGGTCTGATGGACCGTTTCAAGCGGCGCGCCCGAAAGCTCGAATTGCCCGCCCGGTTCGAGCGAGACATTCGCGCCATCCTTGGTCAGGCCGATGATCTTGCCCTGCTCTTCCACCGGCGCCCAGCCGAACCGGTCGCGAAGACCCTCAAGCATCGTGCAGATCGACCGCCGGCCGTCATAAGGCAGCGGCATCAGCGTATCCTTGCAATAGCCGAACTTCTCGTGCTCGGTGCCGATACGCCAGTTTTCCTTGGGTTTGCACCCTGTGGCCATATACTCCGCAAGTTGTCCGAAATGTTCGATCGGGCCGCCGCCGGATTGGGGAATTGACATGTCGCGCCTCGACCTAAGAACTGGTTTCGAAGGGTTAGAGGTGAAGCCCCGCGCGCGGCGAGTCAACCCCGCCGAAGCGCAATTCCCGGCCCGGTTTCATGACAAATCGTGATCGAGGAGAATTGGCATCTGCCCCGGTTTCGGGCGCTGCCAAAGCGGTCGCGATGTTCCATCGCCATCTATCGCGGCGGTGATGGTGGCCATGTCAACGCCGGGCAGAACAGCAAATGCATCAAAAAGCCTTTCGGCGCCGGTCGCGTCGACCGGAATGCTCAGGACCTGTCCGTCATCTGTCCTCAGCCGCCATTGCCGTTTGCCGTGATAGTCGACGAGGCGAAGTTCGATGACGTCGTTCAGTGCCACGAACCCGCCGAAACTGGGGCCGAAATAACCGATCTGGCCCTCATCGGTTTCGACGATGCCCGGCGCGCCGACCGGCCGGATGAAGCGCAGTCGCCGAAGCGCCACGACTGACCAGCCCAGCGAAAGAGCCGAAACGATCAGGCCAATCGGCGGGAACAGCCACCCGCCGATAGCCGCGATGCGCAGCCCGAAAATCACAAGGGCGACGGAAAGGATGACCTCGCGCCAGTGCCAAAGCCTTTCTCGGATTTCGGGGCGGATCATGGCGCCACCTGCGGGCCGTCGAAATGGCACAGTGTGTAGTGCCCGATGGGTTCAAAGCCGATGGCGCTGTAGGCCCTTGCGGCGCTTTCCGAGGCCGAAAAAAGTGTCGCCCTGCCAACACCGCGTCGCCTCGCCTCATCGAGATGCAGCGCCACCGCGTGGCGCGCGAAGCCCTGACCGCGCAACGGCGGCGGGGTATAGACGCCGCCAATCTGAACGATTGTCGGCAATTCGGCATTGAAGCCTGTCATCGCGCAGGGCGTTCCATGAACGACAAGCACCCGGTGACTGTCGGCTGCGAGGTAGGCATCGTAGGCCTCGCCTGCCCTGGCCCCGGCCGCGTCCGGCGATGTCCTGAGCGCCTCGACCTGATAGTCGCGCATCCAGGTGAGAACCGTTTCGCGGGGGGCAGCGGCAAGCGGGACCAGCAGCGCTTCGCCATCCGGCACCCGCAGGTCTGCCAGGTCGAGTGCGAATTGCGGCTCGTCCCGGTCGAGCGTACGGGGCAGCTCGCCAAGCCCGGCGACGGCCTCAAACGCGCGCACGGGACCGCTCGGCCCGAGAAGTCCGATCAGCGAAAGCCCGGAGAGCGCCCCGGCCGCCGCCGGGCAGGTTTCCGGAAGCTGCACCATCACCATGCCGGCCTCGGTCACACCAAGAATACCGGCCAGATCACCGCCATCCTCATGAAGCCAGAACTTCATGGCGCGGGGATGGCCACCGTTCATGCCATGCTGGCGTAGGTTCGACAGCGGGAACATCGCCGTTTCGACCCGCGCTTCGAGAAACCGGATGATCGCGTCGCGGTCGGCTGGTCCGGCGCGTCTCAACGCCAATCCCCGATCTGGGCCTGCCAGAGCGTCATGGCCGACAATGCAGCCGTATCTGCCCGCAAGATGCGGGGGCCGAGGCTGATGGGTGAGACAAACGGCAGGGCGCGCAGACGCTGACGTTCAGGTTCGGAAAAGCCGCCTTCGGGGCCGACAAGGATTGCCCAGGGGCCCGGTTGCAGGTCCAATACCGTCTGGCGCACGCTCGAAAGACTTTCGTCGGCCCAGAGTATGCGGCGCGTCTGATCCCAGCCCGCCAAAACCTTGTCGAGCGGACGTAGCGCGTCAACCGGCGGGACATGGCAGGCCCCGCACTGTTCGGCCGCTTCGATCGCATGCGCCTGCAGCCGGTCTTGCCGGACGCGTTCCGAATTCGTGAAATCCGTCTGGACCGGCAGGATACGCGCCGCGCCAAGTTCGACCGCCTTCTCGACGATGAAATCGGTCCGCGCCTTCTTGACCGGGGCGAAGATCAGCCAGAGATCGGGCGGCGCGTCCTGATCACGGCTGAGGGCGAGGCATGAAAGGGTCCCCGCCTTCTTCCTCGCCTCGGTTATTTCGGCAACCCATTCCCCATCGCGGCCATTGAAGAGCAGAACCTGATCCCCGCGCCCGAGGCGCATGACGGATAGCAGATAGTGCGCCTGCTGGTCTTCCAGAGGAACCGTTTGCCCCTGACCGAGCGGGTGGTCTAAATAAAGCCTGATCTTCGCCGACGCCATGAGGCCAAACTTATGACCCCGACAGAACAAACGCCAGTGCCTGACGGGAAGGTATCGGACGCGGCAGAGGGCAATTGGGTGGACCTTTTCGCGCCGGAACCGGCCCGGCCCTATCTGCGGCTGTCGCGCGCCGACCGGCCCATCGGAACCTGGCTGCTGCTCTTGCCTTGCTGGTGGGGCGTGGCGCTGGCTGCGGCTGAGGACGGATGGCGTGCCTGGGATATCTGGATCATTCTTGGCTGTGCGCTTGGCGCCTGGCTGATGCGGGGCGCGGGCTGCACGTGGAATGACATCACCGACCGCGACTATGATGCCGCCGTCGCGCGCACACGGTCGCGCCCGATACCTTCGGGGCAGGTGACGGTCCGGCAGGCGCTGATCTGGATGGCGCTGCAGGTCGGTATCGCGGCGCTTGTCCTTTTCAGCTACAACCGCGCGACCATCGGGCTGGGTGTCGCGTCGCTGACGCTTGTGGCGATCTATCCCTTTGCCAAGCGCTTCACCTGGTGGCCACAGGTCTTTCTTGGCCTCGCGTTCAACTGGGGTGCGCTTCTGGCTTATGCGGCACATAAAGGCGAGGCCGGCTGGCCTTCGTTCCTGCTTTACCTTTCCGGCATTGCCTGGACGCTTTTTTACGACACCATCTATGCGCATCAGGACAAGGAAGACGACGTGCTGATCGGCGTAAAGTCGACGGCACGGCTTTTTGGCGCGAACACGGGCAAGTGGCTGGGCCTTTTCCTCATCCTCACGGTCTTTCTGATGAGCCTTGCCATTCTCGTCGCACTTCTGCCTAGCGCAGGGCCGCTGAAACTCCTGATCGCGCTCCTGGCCCCATGGGGGCTTGGCTGGCACCTTCTCTGGCAGATGCGGCAGCTTGATATCGACGATCCGGCCAATTGCCTGCGGCTGTTCCGCGCCAATCGCGATACCGGGCTGATCGCTGCGCTGTTTCTTGCTGGCGCTGCCTTCCTGTGATTGATCCGGGCGGGCCGGGTGCTTAAGGAATAGTCGTCCTGTCCTGCAAGAGTTCCGCACATCCATGCGACTGCCCCTGAAAGCTATCGGCCCCGCTGCTTTCCTACTGGCCGGTCTGCTTTCTATTCTTGCGGCCACACTGGCCGTCGCGGTGGTCGAGAATCGTTCGGCCGCAGGCATCCGGTCTGCACTGGCGGCAGACGGTCTTAACTGGGCGCAAGTGGACACCGATGGGCTGCGCATATTCCTTACCGGCGTCGCCCCGACGGAATCCGAGCGTTTCCGAGCCCTGAACGTCGCCGGCTCGGTGGTGGACCCCGACCGGCTCACCGATTCGATGGATGTCGTCGATGCCGATGCGCTCCGCCCCCCCGATTTCACGATCGAAGTCTTGAGGAACGGTGACGGCATATCGCTGATCGGGCTCGTTCCGGCCGACACTAACCGGGAGGATATCGTCGCCGAAATCAGTGCATTGACCGGCGACGGCACCGTTACCGACATGCTGGAAACCGCCAGGCACCCGGTGCCCAAGGGTTGGGCGGAAGCGGTCAAATTCGGTCTGGAAGCGCTCGGTAATCTTCCGAGGTCCAAAATTTCCATTTCGCCCGAGAGGGTCGCGATCACCGCCATCAGTGACAGCGCGGCGGAAAAGGCGCGGCTGGAAGCGGATCTTGCCCGGAAGGCCCCGCGGGGGTTGCGGCTCGCGCTGAACATCTCGGCCCCGCGTCCGGTTATCGCGCCATTCACACTGCGGTTTCTGAAGACCGAGACCGCCGCGCGATTCGATGCCTGTTCGGCCGACAGCGAAAGAGCGCGCAGCCGCATACTGGCCGCCGCCGCTGATGCGGGTGCCGCCGGCAAGATCACCTGCACCATTGGCCTTGGCGTTCCGACGCCCGAATGGGCGGATGCCATCGTCATGGGACTTGCCGCGATGAAGGAACTCGGTTCGGGCTCGATCACCTACTCGGATGCCGACATCTCGCTTGTCGCGGATGAGACCGTCAGCCAGGCAGTCTTCGACAAGGTTGTCGGTGAACTGGAATCCAACCTGCCTGCGGTCTTTTCGCTGAACGCGATCCTGACGCCCAAGGCGACGCCGGAAACAGCCGAAAGCACCGTTCAGGAGTTTCGGGCCGTCCTGACGCAGGACGGCCGTGTGGAACTGCGCGGCCGTATCGGCGACGAACTTTCCCGCGATGCGGTTGAAAATTTCGCGCGATCCCGGTTCGGGACCGATGCCGTTGTCCCCGCGACCCGCCTTGACAGCACTGTGCCAGCCGGCTGGTCGCTGCGTGTGCTGGCCGCACTTGAAGCCTTGGGCGAACTCGACAGCGGGCAGGCGGTCGTCCGCCCCGATTCGATCCGCATCGTCGGCGCGACCGGCGTCACCGACACCAGCGATGCTGTCGCACGAATGCTTTCGGACAAGCTCGGCTCGCAGCAGGACTATGAACTCGACATCCGCTATGACCCTGCGCTCGATCCCCTGACGGGGCTGCCGACGGCTGATGAGTGCGTCGCAAACATCAATGCGGCCCTTGCTGCCAGCAAGATCAACTTCGAACCGGGTTCGGCGCAGATCACACCCGGCGCTGCCCCCACGCTCGACCGTATTGCCGAGCTGATGAAGGACTGCGCGGATTTTCCAATGGAGATCGGCGGCCATACGGACAGTCAGGGCCGCGAGGAGATGAACCTCGCACTCAGCCAGAACCGCGCCCAGGCGATCGTCGCCGCCCTGATGGCGCGGCGGGTTCTGACAGGAAACCTTGCGGCAGAAGGCTATGGCGAAACGGTTCCCATAGCCGACAACGGCACCGAAGAGGGCCGCGAGGCCAACCGACGGATCGAATTCCGCCTCATTACACCCGCGGCACAGGGCATCGGTGACGGCGAAACCGACCTATCCGGCGAGGAAGCCGCCGCGGAAGTGGTCGTTTCGACACCGGACGACAAGACGATCAAGCCACGCAAGCGCCCCGCGACAAGCGTCGCGACGCCCAAGGTCAATCCCTAGGCCAAGGCGCCGCGTAGCGTCGGCGGGCAGAGGGACTTGACCGGAACCACACCTCACGGCAAAGCAGAGCCATGAACAGATCCGAATTCATCATCGCCACCGCGATCATCCTCTTTGTCGCCTTCTCGCTCGGGTGGTTTGCCTCTTGGCTGATGCACCGCCTGACCCGGGTGACGCAGACCGAGATGGATGAGTTGGAGAAGATGGCGCACGAACTTCACGAGGCCGAGGAAACGCGCGATCAGGCGCTGCAATATATCGAGGCGCGCGAAACCGAGTTGACGAGCCAGCTCAGCCAGACTTCGGCCGAGCTTCGAGCCGCAATGGAAGGGTTGCGCGCCGCGCGCCACGAGGCCGATGAACTGCGCGACTATATCGAACGGTCGAACGCCGGCTAAGGGCTACCAACGGCCAAGCGCCGTTTCATCCTCGTCCTTTGCGGCGACCCAGCTTTCGCCGGATGGCCCGATTTCCTTCTTCCAGAAGGGTGCCCGGGATTTCAGGTAATCCATCAGAAATTCCGCGGCCTCGAAGGCCGCCGCGCGGTGCCGCGCAGCGGTCGCAACCATCATGATCGCCTCGCCGGGACGAAGTACGCCATGGCGATGGATGACAAGGACATCAGACAATGCCCAGCGATTTTCAGCCTCCTCGGCAATCGAGGCGATCGCGCTTTCCGTCATGCCCGGATAATGCTCGATCTCCATCCTGTCCATCTGGCCGTCATCGTCACGCACGACACCGAGAAAGGTCACGACCGCCCCTACATCCCGGCCACCCTGCCCGAAGCTCGCGCATTCCGTGCCAAAGTCGAACGGATCGGATTGCACCCGGACCCGCGCCATCAGCCGCCCGTCATCGGTGGAAAGAACGCGACTTCGCGGACGCCCGCCAGCGGGGCCGAAAAATCGGCTAGTTCCTGATCGAGTGCGACGCGCAGGGCCGAGGTATCGGCGAACGCCGCCGCATAACGAGGCTCTCGCGCAGCGAGTTCCGCGACCAGCGCATTGACGGTCGGCGCGTCGGTTTCCAGCCGTTCCTTCGGCAGCCCGATCCGCTCCCGGACCCAAGCGAAATAGAGAACATCAATCATCCTTCGTCCTTCAGGAATGGCAACGCTTTCCGGAAATAGTCCCACCCCGTCAGGAATGTGAGGATCGCGGCGATCCAGATCAAGCCAAGCCCGACAATCGTCGCGACCGACGAACAGCCGCGCGTACCGCAACTGCGGATGGGATCGGCAAGGCCTGCTGTGACCGCCTCGGCATACTGGTCGGGCGTCATGCCGCGCCGGGCGATACCTTCCAGATGCTCCAGCCCGGTGCCCAGAAAGAGAACGGCGATGGCGACCATCTGCGCCGTCGTCTTCCATTTTGCCAGTTGCGTCACCTTCAGAAGCCCCGCCTTGGCCCCCAGATATTCGCGCAGGCCCGAGACGAAAACTTCACGAAAAAGAATGACGCTCGCCGGCAGGATGAGCCAGGGGTTCATGCCGGAATAGCCCGTGATGACCATAATCGCGATGACCACCATCGCCTTGTCGGCAATGGGGTCCAGCATCGCGCCAAAACGGCTTTCCTGTTTCCAGAGCCGCGCCAGATAGCCGTCGAAATAGTCGGTGATTGCCGCACCGATGAAAAGCGTCAGCGCAAACCAGTCGGCCCAGGGGCGGTGAAAATAAAGAAACATGACCGCGACACCGGGCGCGGCAAGAAGACGGAGGACCGTCAGGATATTCGGCAGCGTCCAGGTCATGGCCGCACCCTATCTTATCGGGCGAGGCAGGGGGAAGGGGGATTGCGCTGCAGAGCCTGCGGCCCGAAACCCGCCCGCCCAGGACGCCATTCAGCGCGGTCCCGGGTCTTGCGGCGATGAGCCGCTACGCCGTCCTGACGCCGTAGCGGGCCATGAACATCTCGACCGCGCCGTTCACAATGCGGTTGCGGTCGGCCTCCGTGTAGTCACGGCTCAAGCCGCAGCACAGGCATGGAAAAATCTCGGCCTTGCACAGCTCGATGAACTGGTCCGCGGCGAGAAGCCTGTCGTCAATCGCCAGTTCCCCCCGTTCGACCGAGCAGCCGAGATAGCCCGCAATTCTCTGCCGGATCATGCCCGGGCCGGTATCATAAAAATGCTGACCGAGTTCAGGGAAACGCTCCGCCTCGGATATGCAGATGCGCAGGATGTTACGGCCGAATTCAGACAGGAAATAGTCGACGATCCGCCGGCCGACGAACGGCAGCACGATCGCGGGCGGCGCTGTCATGTTCACCAGCGCCTCGGCCTCGTCGGCCTGACGCGCGGCTTCGGTCTTGGCCACTTCGGCAAACAGGATGCGCTTGTCGGGGAAGTAGCTGTAGAGCGTCGCCTTGGAGACGCTGGCCTCTGCCGCGATGTCATCGACATTCGCGCGCTCGAACCCGTCGCGCATGAATATCCGGCGCGCCCCTTCGAGCACCTGCTCGAACTTGCGCCCGCGCCTTATCGTTGCAACTTCCGCCGTATCCGCCACAACTGCCCTCCGTCCGCCGATGATAGCCCCAGCGATTTCACCGGGGCAAGCACGCATGACCGCGGAAGGGATGAAAACGGGCCAGGCCCCTTGTGGCCGCCTATTTCCCGACGGGCAGGCAGGAGGTCGTGGTTGATGGCACCGATGCGTCGATGCAATCGCGTGTTGCGTCTGCTGCCGACGGCGGGAAATGCAGGCGGGGAAGATCGAAGCTGCCGGCACCGGAGGGCGTCGCGATTGCGGCGACAATAACGGCGGCGATTGCGATGGATCTGATGGCCATGTCCTGTCCAATCTGAACTTCTTGGTTTAGCTACACCTTTCTAAACTAATCAGTTCAGATTGGCAAGATTAAACTGAACCGTGCAGTTTATAACTTTCCTCACTCCGGCCTTGCCCCCGCCAGGCGCCCGGCCTAGTTTGGAATCGTTCCAACTAAGGAGAGGTCGATGATCCCCGGTTTCGCGGCACGGCGTCGGTTTCGCGATCTGAGCGAGCAGGAGGTGCTGGCGCTCGCGATTTCCTCCGAAGAGGACGACGCCCGCATCTATCGGACCTATGCCGAAAAGCTGCGGCCGGACTTCCCTGCTTCGGCCGATGTCTTCGATGCCATGGCCGCGGAAGAAGACACCCATCGCCACTGGCTGATCGAACGGCACCGCGCGCGATTTGGCGACCATATCCCGCTGATCCGGCGCGAACATGTCGCGGGCTTCTATGCGCGCCGCCCGATCTGGCTGGTCGAAAATCTTGGACTTGAACGGATGCGGGCCGAGGCCGAGGCGATGGAGCGCGATGCCGAAGCCTTTTATCGGCGCGCGGCATCGGTCACATCGGATGCCGATACCCGAAAGCTGCTGGGCGATCTGGCGGCGGCAGAGGCAAAGCACGAAGAAAAGGCAGGCGATCTGGCCGAGGCGCATCTCGGCGACGAAGCCAAGGGCGAGGAGGACCGCGCCGCGCATCGCCAATTCGTGCTGACCTGGGTGCAGCCGGGCTTGGCAGGTCTGATGGATGGCTCCGTCTCCACGCTCGCGCCGATCTTCGCGACCGCCTTTGCGACGCAGGACACATGGACGACCTTTCTCGTCGGCCTCGCGGCATCGGTCGGCGCCGGCATCTCCATGGGGTTCACCGAGGTCGCGTCCGATGACGGTGTGCTGTCAGGTCGCGGTTCACCTGTCAAACGTGGCATTTCCGCCGGGGTCATGACGGCCCTTGGCGGGCTTGGGCACGCGATGCCCTATCTCATCCCCGACTTCTGGACGGCCACAATAACCGCGATCTGCATCGTTTTCGTGGAGCTTTGGGCCATTGTGTGGATCCAGAACCGGTATATGGAAACACCCTTCCTGCGTGCCACGTTCCAGGTGGTGCTGGGTGGCGCGCTGGTTTTTGCCGCTGGTGTTCTGATCGGCGGCGGGTAGAGGTTTATCAATTGTGCGACCGGCCTTGAAGGCGGGTCAAATGGCAAAGCCCTTGGGCTTGTAGCGCACATGCGCGTCCGGCCCGCGCGGGTCGAGATCGTAGAGATCCTTTCGGGCGTTGAAATAGGCGCGCCAGTTACCGTCTGGATAAGTGCTGATCCTGACACCGAATTGCGCGTTCATCTTCGGGGAAAGGTCTGCGATGCGCATGCCTTTGCCGTTGTGACTGTGGCTGGCAATCGTATTGCGGATGTTCCGGTCCAGTTCGGTTATCGTTGTGCCGTTCTGCGCGGTTGCCGGTGCGGGTGTTGTTGCCGCCTGTTCGGGCTTTGGCGCGACAATCCGCACCGGCGCCTTCGCAACGGCAGCCAGTTCGGTGAATTCGGTACAGGCCGCACGAAAGCGGGTCGGCGCCTTGCTTTCGCCGAGCCCGACGACCCGGCGACCCAGCTCGCGCAGGCGGGTGGCGAGATGGGTGAAGTCTCCATCTGAACTCGCGATCACAAGCGTGCCGTGGCCATTTGTCAGGGCCAGTTCCATCGCCTGAACGGACAGCAGAAGGTCGGCGGCGTTTTTTCCAGTGCCGGCATGGATCAGGCGGAACCCCGGCGCGCTTTGCCAGTCGGTGTTTCGGGTCGCGTCGGCGTAAACGCGGATGAAGTCAAGCTGGCCTTCACCCTTTCCGATCGCCCTGATCCTGTCTGCATGGTCCGGATTGATGTTGTCGCCGTCGACGAAAATCGCCACGCGGCCATTCATCTGGCGTTCCATCAAATGCAAAGCTCCAAAACACCGGCATCAAAACTTGCGCGCAAGGGCGCCCGGTTAGGTTCGCCGATGATATCGGCATAAGTTTGGCCAAAAGGGCACCTTTCCCGATTGCCGGCATCCTTCCCGCCAATGCACCTATGGAAACCGGCCGCCCACCGTGCTAGCGCGGACCAATGCTCGCGATCCTCCTAAAAACGCTTCCCTTCTTTGCCTTGATCGGCCTTGGCTGGTGGTCGGGCCGCGCACGATTTTTCTCCGAAGAGGCGACCGCCGCGCTGACGCGATTTGTCTTCTACTTCGCCCTGTCGGCGATGCTCTTTCGTTTTGCGGCCAACCTGTCGCTATCCGAACTTTTCGACCTGCCCTTCGTTCTGGCCTATCTGACCGGCAGCATGACCATCTACCTCCTGACCATGTCGGTGGCGTTCTTTCGCCGCGTGACGCTTGCCGAAGCGGCGGTGGAGGCGCAGTGTTCGGTGATCGGCAATGCCGGCTTTTTGGGGGTCCCGATGCTGGTGGTTCTTCTCGGAACCGCCGCAGCGGGACCGGTGCTGATGGTTCTTGCCATCGACCTGATCGTCTTTTCGAGCCTTATCACGCTGATCATCACCGGCGCGCGCCAGGGCCGGATGAGCCTTGGTGTCCTGCGCGCCCTGGCCTTGGGTCTTCTGAAGAACCCGATGATCGTTTCAATGGTCGCGGGGCTATTGTGGTCGTCATCGAAGCTCACACTGCCCGGCCCGATCGACGAATTTCTGTCGATCCTCGGTGCCGCGGCCACGCCGGGCGCCCTATTCGCGATCGGCGCCTCGCTTGCCTCCAGAACGGCCGAAAGACTGACGGTCGCGATCTGGCTTTCCTTCGCCAAGCTGATCCTGCATCCCGCCGCCGTCGCCATCGCGGCGCTTTGGCTCTTTGATGTGGAACCTTTCGCTGCCGGTGTGATGATTTCGGCCGCGGCCCTTCCGGTCGCCGGCAATGTCTATATTCTGGCCCAGCACTACGGGGTGGCGCCGCAGCGCGTATCGGCCTCGATCCTGATTTCGACGATGGCCAGCATCCTGACCGTAACAGCGGTCATCGCCTGGGTGACGGCAAGCTAGGAACGGTCAAAGGAGCGCGACCATGCAAACCCTTTCGGAAAACAAGTGCTTCGGCGGCATTCAGGGCGTCTATTCCCACGCGTCCGAGGCGTGCGGTTGCGACATGACCTTCGGACTGTTCCTGCCGGCTGAGGCTGCCGAGGGGCCGGTGCCGGTCTTGTGGTATCTCTCCGGCCTGACCTGTACGCATGAAAACGCCATGACCAAGGCCGGGGCGCAGGCCTGGGCCGCCGAAGCCGGCATCGCGCTCGTCTTTCCCGACACCTCGCCGCGCGGGGACGGGGTGGCGAACGACGATGCCTATGACCTGGGTCAGGGAGCTGGATTTTACGTCAATGCGACCGAAGACCCCTGGGCGAAACACTTCCAGATGTGGGACTATATCGCCGACGAACTGCCCCGCATCGTCACGGCGAATTTCGCAGTGGATGAGGAACGGCAGGCCATCACCGGCCATTCGATGGGCGGCCACGGCGCACTGACGCTCGCCATGCGGCTGCCGGGCCGGTTCCTGTCCGTCTCTGCCTTCGCGCCCATCGCGCATCCGGGCCAGTCGGACTGGGGTCGCAAGCAGTTCACGGCCTATCTCGGCGCCGACGAAAGCCATTGGGCGCCGCACGACTCCACCCTTCTGATGCGCCGTCTCGGCTTTGACGGGCCCGTCCTGATCGACCAGGGAACGAAGGACCAGTTTCTCGACCTCCTGAAACCCGAGGCGCTGGCACAGGCCATGGCCGAGCGCAGGCAGAATGGACAGTTTCGCATGCAGCCCGGCTACGACCACAGCTATTTCTTCGTCTCCTCCTTCATGCACGACCACGTCGCCTTCCACGCCCATGCGCTTTACGCATGACACTCTATGTCGATGCCGATGCCTGCCCGGTGAAAGAGGAATGCGTCCGCGCCTCCGAACGGCATCGGGTGCAGGTCAAGCTGGTCTGTAACGGCGGGCTCCGCCCATCCGCGCATCCGCTTGTCGAGGTCGTTTTCGTGACCGAGGGGCCGGACGAGGCCGATAAATGGATCGCTGAACGCGCCGGCGCCGGCGATGTCGTGGTGACGGCCGATATTCCGCTTGCCGCCAGATGCGTGACGACGGGGGCGCAGGTTCTGAAACACGACGGCAGCGCGTTGACACCGGCCAATATCGGCAATGCGCTTGCCACCCGGGATCTGATGGCCGATCTGCGCGCGGCCGACCCCTTTCTTCAGGGCGGCGGGCGCACCTTCGGCCGGCAGGACCGCGCGCGCTTCGCCGCCGCGCTCGACAGGGCCTTGCGCTCGGCCGTCCGCTAGGGTCAAGTCGCCCCCGGGGGCAATGCCCCGGTGGCCGCGCACTGGCCACAGGAAGGGCCGCACATGAGCTTTACCGAGGACCGGGATGCGGATGCCGGCCGGAACCGTCTGATCGGCATGCTCTGCATCGCCGGGGCGATGGTGCTTTTCTCGGTCAACGATGTCGCGATCAAGTTCCTCAGCGGTGGCTATGCGCTGCATCAGGTGATCCTGATCCGGACCCTGATCGCGATGACCGTGCTTCTGACGGTGATCGTGCCCTTCCAGGGCGGCTACGGCGTACTGCGAACCCGGCGCCTGCCGATGCATATGCTCAGGGGTCTTTTCGTGGTGATCGCCAACATGCTTTTCTTTCTGGCGCTGGCGGCCATGCCGCTGGCGGAAACGGTCGCGATCTCTTTTGTCAGCCCCCTGCTGATCACGGTCTTTTCGGTCTTCATCCTCGGCGAAACCGTCGGCCCCCGCCGCTGGGCGGCGATCGGGGTCGGGCTTCTCGGTGTCATCGTCATCCTTCGGCCCGGAACGGATGCCTTTCAGCCGGCCGCTCTTCTGCCGCTGATTGCCGCCGGGGCCTACGCCATGCTGCACATCCTCACCCGCAAGATGGGCGGAACCGAACGGGCCGCGACACTCGCCTTCTACATCCAGCTGACCTTCATCACCGTCTCGGCGACGATGGGGTTGAGCTTCGGCGACGGACGCCTTGCCGGAACCGGCGATGCGTCGCTCGATTTTCTCCTGCGCGCCTGGGTCTGGCCGACCGCGGATGACTGGCCCGTCCTTGTCCTGCTTGGCCTGACGAGCGGTTTTGGCGCGGTGCTCATTAGTCAGGCCTACCGACTTTGCGAGGCGGCACTTGTCGCCCCGTTCGAATATATCGCCATGCCGCTGGCCGTGATCTGGGGTGTCGTCGTCTTCGACGACTGGCCGGATGCGGTGGCCTGGACGGGCATCATCCTCATCGTCAGCGGGGGTCTTTACATGATCTGGCGCGAAACGCGGACGCGGGGGCTGCCGCCCGTGCCGCGCGCGCGGCGTTAGG
Organism: Paracoccaceae bacterium; assembly: GCA_041397105.1. Classification (GTDB taxonomy): domain Bacteria; phylum Pseudomonadota; class Alphaproteobacteria; order Rhodobacterales; family Rhodobacteraceae; genus Albidovulum. The sequence continues at coordinate 240,867 of JAWKXJ010000003.1, read as the reverse complement.
CGGGCCGGAGCATGGACCGGCCTGACGCCGTGATCTTCGACATCGGCAATGTGCTGATCGAATGGCGACCGGAACGCTACTACGACCATCTGATGGGCCGGACCGCCCGTCAACGCATGTTCGCCGCGGTCGATCTTCATGCGATGAACGAGGCCATCGACCGAGGCGCGCCCTTCTTGGAAACGGTCGAAGCCTGGGCCAGGGCGCATCCCGCCTGGTCCGCCATGGTCATGCATTGGCACAACAACTGGCCAGACCTCGCCACACCCGAGATACCTGAAACCGTCGCAACGCTGCGCGCCCTGAAGGCGCGAGGAACCGCGGTCTTCCTTCTGTCGAATATCGGGGCAGAGACATTCGCGCTCGCTGCCCGGCGCTATCCCTTCCTGGCCGAAGCCGACCGCCTTTACCTTTCAGGACCGATGCAGGTGACTAAACCCGACCCCCGCATCTACGCCATGGTGGAGGCCGATTGCGGCCTTCCGCCCGGCAAGCTCTTGTTTGTCGATGACCGACGCGAGAATATTGCGGCAGCAGCGGCCCGCGGCTGGCGAACGCATCTTTTCGACGGCCCGGCCGGCTGGAACGCGCGGCTGCGCGCCGAAGGGATTCTGAGCGGGGAGGAAACGGAATGACGCTTGCCATCATCGGGGCCGAGGCCGAGGCGCAGCTTGACTGGATCAGCCTCTGCGACGCACTTGAGGCCGGGCACAGGCTGCCGCGGGCCGAGGTCGGCGACACACTCCTTTACCGGGGGGCCGACACGCTCCTGACACGCTCGGCCTGGATCGACGGCATGGGACTTGCCGTCAAGGTCGCGACGATCTTTCCCGGCAATGGCGCGCGCGGCGAGGCCAGCGTCAATGGCGCGGTCACCCTCTATGACGACCGTGCCGGCAAGGTCGAGGCGCTGGTCGACTTCCACCTCGTCACCAAATGGAAGACCGCCGGTGACAGCCTGCTGGCGGCACGGCGCCTTGCCCGACCGGACGCACGCCGTATCCTGATCGTCGGCGCGGGCACTGTCGCGCAGTCGATGGTCGAGGCTTATTCGGCCGCTTTTCCGGGCGCGTCCTTCACGGTCTGGACGCGCCGACCCGAAAGCGCCCGGACCTTCGCCGATGCGACCGGAGCAGCCCCAACCGCTGATCTGGAAGGCGCGGTTCGCAACGCCGAGATCGTCGCCACCGCGACCATGGCAACGGAACCACTTATCAAGGGCGAATGGCTGCAGCCCGGGACCCATCTCGACCTTATCGGCGCCTATCGGCCGGACATGCGCGAAGTCGACGATACGGCGATGGCCCGGGCGCGGGTTTTCGTCGACGCCCGCGCCACGACAATCCACCACATCGGTGAGATCATGGCCCCCATCGCCTCCGGCGCCATCGCCGAGGCGGATATCCTTGCCGATTTCTACGATATCGCCACGGGAGCTTTCGCAAGAACGAACGCGGAGGACATCACCATTGCCAAGAACGGCGGCGGCGCGCATCTCGACCTGATGACCGCGCGCTACATCCTCAAGGCGGCCGGAAACTAATCTGCCGGTTTCTTCGTTGCGGAAATACCCCAGGGGGTCCGGGGGCGGCGCCCCCGGGTCATGGCCCCCGTATCAGGCAGCTTTAAGTTCCAGCGACCGTTCTCGCACCGGCAGGTGCACGATAGCCGAGAAGGCGCCGACAGCGACCCCGATCCACCAGACGAGCGTGTAGTCGCCATAGGCATCGTAAAGACGCCCGCCGAGCCAGACGCCCATGAACGATCCGATCTGATGTGAAAGGAACACGATCCCGTAGAGCGTACCCATATAGCGCAGCCCGTAGATATGGCCGACGAGGCCCGAAGTCAGCGGCACCGTGGCCAGCCAGAGCGACCCCATGCCGATCGAGAAGAGAACCACCGTGAGTGGCGTGATCGGGAACAGGATGAACATCGCCGCAAAGAGCGTCCTTCCGGTATAGATCGCGGCCAGAACATACTTCTTCGGAAAGATCTTGCCGAGCCAGCCAGCGGTCAGCGTGCCCGCGATATTGGCAAGCCCGATCAGAGAGATCGCCGCCGCGCCCAATGCCGAGGTCGATGAGATGCCGATGGCGGCAAGCGGCCCCGAGGGTGAGATCGGGCCGCACATTTCTGTCACCATCGCCGGGAAATGCGCGACCATGAAGCCGAGCTGGTAGCCGCAGGAAAAGAACCCCAGAAAGATCAGCGTGAAGCTTGGGTCGCGGAACGCCTGCCTGAGCGCTGCGCCCATTGATACCTCCGCCACCGGCCCGTCTGACCGTTCCGGTGCGCGCATCAGCGGCAGGACGGCGATGACTGTCAGGATCGCGGCTGCGAAGATCATGAAGACGATCTGCCAGGGAAAGAATCCAAGCAGGATCTCCGCCACCGGGGCCGAGAAGACCTGCCCGAGCGAACCTGCGGCCGAGGCAATGCCGAGAGAGAGTGACCGGTTTTCGTCGGAGGCCGCGCGCCCGACAACCGCCAGCACGACGCCGAACCCGGTTCCGGCGATACCGAAGCCGACGAGAATCTCCAAAAGCTGATGCTGCCCCGGTGTCATTGCATAAGCCGACAGGACCAGCCCGGCCGCATAGCAGATCGCGCCGAGCACGATGGCCTTCCTGTCGCCAAACCGCTCGGCGATGGCCCCGAAAATCGGCGCGCCGATACCCCAGGCGAGGTTCTGGATCGCGATGGCAAAGCTGAAATCGGCGCGCGGCCAGCCGAACTCATCGGCAATCGGAATCTGGAACACACCGAAACTCGACCTTATCGCGTTCGAGACAATAAGAACGACGATTCCGGCGATCAGGGCCGGGAATAAAATCTGGGCGCGCGGTTGCATGACGTCTCCTGTGGACCGGCACTTTCGCCGAGCGGTATGAGGCCGTCAAATCGAGAATTGTGACCCGAACAATTCCGGTCCGCGATGGATAGTGGGCCATGGAATCCGCAACCGTGCTTCCCCTTCGACGGCACCCGCGCTATCGAAGGCCATGACCGAGACCCTGACCGAAATCTATGACCGGATGACCCATGCGGGCGGGTTGAAACAGGACGCCGCCCAGCGCGCCGTCCTGCCCGAACTGCAACGCATTCGAACCGCATTGGAGGCCGGGGCCGGGCGCCGCAAGGGGGTCCTTGGCGGGTTCTTCGGCAAAGCACCGGAGGGTGTGAAGGGGCTCTACCTCTGGGGCGGTGTCGGGCGCGGCAAGTCGATGCTGATGGACCTTTTCCATTCTCATGTCGCCATCTCGGCCAAGCGCCGCGTGCATTTTCATGCCTTCATGCAGGAGGTGCAGGCGGCCCTGCACGAGGCGCGCAAGACCGGTGTCGACGACGCCATCCGTCCGGTGGCCGAGGCAATTGCAGAAGACCTCAGGCTGCTTTCGTTCGACGAAATGCAGATCACCGACATCGCCGACGCGATGATTGTCGGACGCCTGTTCCAGATGCTCTTTGAACGCGGCGTGACTGTCGTGGCAACGTCGAACAGGGTTCCGGATGACCTCTACAAGGATGGCCTGAACAGGCCGTTGTTCCTGCCTTTCATCGGGCTTCTCAAGGACCGGATGCAGGTTGTGGAGTTGGAAAGCGAAACCGACTACCGGCAACACCGGCTGGCCGGTGCACGGGTCTATTTCACACCTGCGGGGGCAGAGGCGCGGACGGCCATCGCCAACATATGGCTCGAACTGACGGGCGGGGGCGGCGATGGGCCGCTGCGTCTGGCGGTGAAAGGCCGGCAAGTCACCCTGCCGGATCACCGGTCTGGCGTGGCGCGGGCAAGCTTCTGGGAACTGTGTGGCCAGCCGCTCGGTCCGGCCGACTACCTCGCCATCGCCGATGCCGTGCGCGTCCTGATTGTCGAGGACATTCCGCACCTGTCGGCCGCGAACTACAACGAGGCCAAGCGTTTCGTCACGCTCATCGACGCACTTTATGAGGCGAGGACCCGTCTCATCGCCTCGGCTGCCGATGTGCCCGAACGGCTCTATCTGGAAGGCGCGGGGAGTTTCGAGTTTGAGCGCACGGCAAGCCGCCTGCGGGAAATGCAAAGCGCGGACTGGGCCGGCGGGTAGCCGGCCCGCGCCGGTCGACGAGTTTCAGCCGTTTTCGCGCAGGATGCCGCCGGCCAGATAGAGTGACCCGCAAATGAGAATGCGGGCATCGGGATCGCGGGTGACGATGGCTGCGATTGCGTCTGCGACCGAAGGCGCCGTTTCGGCGGCAATTCCCGCGCCGAGTGCCGCGGCCCTGGTATCCTCCGCAGCAAGCGTATTCGCCTCACCGGGTATGGACACCGCCGTCAGGCTCGCCGCAACTGCGCCGAGGGGGCGCAGATATCCGGCGATGTCTTTGGTGTTCAGCATACCGACGATCAGATGCGTCGGTCGTTTGGGCATCGCCTCAAGTGTCGCGGCAACCGCCTGGCCGCCGGCCGGATTGTGACCGCCGTCGAGCCAGAGTTCCGCCCTGCCCGCAGCATGAACCAGCGGGCCATGCGTCAGCCTTTGCATCCGGGCCGGCCAGAATGCCTGTGTGACGGCGGCCTCACAAGCCGCCTCACCAAGGCCAAGCTGGCGCAACGCCGCGACCGCCGCGCCGGCATTGTCGATCTGATGGGGGCCAGGCAGGTTGGGCAACGGCAGGTCCAGAAGCCCATTTTCGTCCTGATAGATCAACCTGCCCCGTTCGCTTGCCGCATGCCAGTGCTGCCCGTGAACGAATAGCGGCGCACCGAGCCTTGCGGCACGCGATTCGATCACGGCCAGACCGTCGGGAGCTTGCGGGCCGACGATGCAGGGTACGCCGCGTTTCAGTATGCCCGCCTTTTCGCCCGCGATTTCGGCAAGCGTTTCGCCAAGATATTGCTGATGGTCGATCGAGACGGGCGTGATCACTGTCAGGCGCGGTGCGGCGACGACATTTGTCGCATCAAGCCTGCCGCCAAGGCCGACCTCCAGCAGCGTCCAGTCCGCCGTGGTCCGGGCGAAGGCCAGCAGGGCAGCGCAGGTGGTGATTTCGAAATAGGTGATGGGAATCCCGCCATTGGCGGATTCGCATTCTTCAAGAATCTCTGTAAGATATTCTTCCGAAATAAGATTTCCTGCCAACCGGATGCGTTCATGGAACCGGGCGAGATGCGGCGAGGTATAGGCGTGCACCTTGCCACCATCCGCTTCCAACCCGGCACGGATCATGGCAAGGGTGGAGCCTTTGCCGTTGGTTCCGGCAATGTGAATGACCGGCGGCAATGCCACTTCCGGATGGCCCAGAGCCGCCAGAAGCCGCCAGACCCGGTCAAGCGTCAGGTCGATGATTTTTGGATGCAGCGCCATCATCCGCGCAAGGATCAGATCGGAACCTTGTGACATCGCCACCCTCTGCACTTGATCCCTTGGAAATGGAGGCACCGGCGATACCTGCCCGCGCGCCGTCTTTGCCGCCCGATGACGCTACTTCGCCTTCGCCGCCTCGGCCGTCGGCACTGCTGCCTTTGCCGTCTCCGGCTTGGGCAGATCGCCCTTCACGGGGGGCGGCTGGCGCGTCAGGATACGAAGGATCGTGATCAGCTCGTCGCGCAGCTTCTTGCGATGTGTCACCCGATCCAGCATGCCGTGATCGAGCAGATATTCGGAGCGTTGGAACCCTTCCGGCAATTTCTCGCGGATCGTCTGTTCAATCACCCGGGCACCGGCAAAGCCGATCAGGGCATTCGGCTCGGCGATCTGAACGTCACCCAGCATGGCATAGGATGCCGTCACACCGCCTGTGGTCGGATGGGTCAGAACGACGATATAGGGAAGACCCGCGTCTTTCAGCATTTCGACCGCAATCGTCGTTCGCGGCATCTGCATCAGGCCAAGAATGCCTTCCTGCATCCGTGCGCCGCCCGCGGCCGAGAAAAGCACCATGGGCAGCTTGCGCTTCACCGCCTGTTCGGCCGCCGCAATGATGGCATTGCCGACATACATGCTCATCGAGCCGCCCATGAACGCAAAATTCTGGGCGACCGCGACAAGGGGCGTCCGCCCCACCTCGCCCGTGGCAACCAGCATCGCCTCTTTCTCGCCGGTCCCTTTCTGCGCCGCCTTCAACCGGTCGGGATATTTCTTCTGATCGCGGAAATGCAGCGGATCGGAGATCGGTTCCGGCACCTTCACTTCGGTGAAGACGCCGCCGTCGAAAAGCGCGCCCAGTCGCTCGCGCGGGCTGATTGCCATGTGGTGGTCGCAATTGGTGCAGACGTTGAGGTTTTCGCTCAATTCCCGGTGAAACAGCATGGTCCCGCATTCGGTGCATTTGGTCCACAGGTTCTCTGGCACCTCGCGGCGCGAAAAGAGCGAGTTGATGGTGGGCCGGACGTAGTTCGTGATCCAGTTCATCGTCACTTGCCTCGGGCGTTGGGGCCATGCGTCAGCGACACCAGATAAGCCGGACCGCCCGGAAATGCAATCAGACCCGCTCATGCCACAAGGCCAATAAGCTGCGGTGACAAGGCGCGGCAGGATCAGTCGCTCGGTCAGTCTCCCGGTCAGTCGGCAACAGGCACCCACCCCGCGCACCGGACCCGACATTTTCCGCCAACGGTTGGGTCCCCGACATGGGCCAATGCCACCGCCCCGGGTTCGGGCTTGAAATGTCCGAACGGCCATAGTAGGGGCGTGGCCAGAGAAGGATGCCGGTGTAGCTCAGCTGGTAGAGCACGTCATTCGTAATGATGGGGTCGGGGGTTCGAGTCCCTTCACCGGCACCATCCTTCCCGCAGCCGATGGTCCAGAAATATCCTGGCCGAAAGACGGAATGGCCATTCCATTCCTTGGCGATTGCGGAAGGACTTCTCGTAAGCCTCGTTCGACCGTGGTTGATTTCTGTTACAATCGGCCCCTATCCTTTCCGAATAACAAGCACGACTTGAACACGGAGGATAGAATGAACAGGAATTTCGCCCTTCTCGCGACGGCCTCGACCGTCCTATTTTCAACCCCCGCCCTCGCGCAGACGGAGATCGAGTTCTGGCATGCCTTTACCGGCCGGCTGGGCGAACTGGTCGCCGCGCAGGTCGAGACATTCAATGGCTCCCAGTCCGACTATGTCGTCACCGCCTCGCACAAGGGCAATTACTCCGAGACGCTGAATGCGGGCATTGCCGCTTTCCGGGCGGGCGAGCAGCCCGACATCCTGATGGTATTCGAGGTCGGCACCGCGACGATGATGGCGGCGAAAGGTGCCATCAAGCCGGTCTACGAAACGATGGCCGATGCCGGCGCAAGCTTCGATCCGGACGGCTATATCGGGTCGGTCAAGGGGTACTACACCTCAAGCGACGGGCAGATGCTGTCGCTTCCCTTCAATTCCTCCACCCCGGTTCTCTGGGTCAACCGCGACGCGCTGACGGCGGCGGGCATCGACCCGGATGTTGACCTGTCGACCTGGCAGAAGGTCGGGGCAGTGCTGGACAGCCTGAAGGCCGCGGGCCATGCCTGCCCGCTGACCACCGCATGGCAAAGCTGGATACACCTGGAAAACCTGTCTGCCTACCACAACGTGCCCTTCGCGACCAAAGACAATGGCTTTGGCGGCGTTGACACCGAACTGACCTTCAACGGTCCGGTGCAGGTCGCGCATATCCAGGCGATGGGCGACTGGGCGCGGGATGGCAAGTTCATCTACAAGGGCCGCCGCAACGAAGGCGGCGCCGATTTCCGCGCTGGCACTTGCGCGCTCTTCACCGAAAGCTCCGCCGGCTATGCCGGGATCAAGTCGGAAGCGACCTTTGCCTTTGATGTCCGGTCCCTGCCCTATTGGGACGGCACCGACGGCGCGCCGCAGAACACGATCATCGGTGGTGCCTCCCTTTGGGTCATGGCCGGGCAGTCGGACGAGGAATACAAGGGCGTTGCCGCCTTCCTGAACTTCCTCTCCTCGCCCGAGATTCAGGCCAAGTGGCATCAGGATACCGGCTATCTGCCGATCACCCAGGCGGCGGCGGATCTGACAGCCTCCCAAGGGTTTTATGACGCGAACCCCGGCACCGACATCGCAGTCAAGCAGATGACGGCGAAGGAGCCGACCGGAAATTCCAAGGGGCTGCGGCTTGGCTCATTTGACCAAATCCGCGGGATCATCGACGAAGAGCTTGAGGCGGTCTGGTCCGGCGACAAGGATGCGCAGACCGCGCTCGATTCGGCAGTGGCGCGGGGCAATGAACTCCTGCGCCGCTTCGAACAGGCCAACCGCTAAGCAAAGGTCGCGCCCCGGCACTGTCGGGGCGCATCCGACCGGATGGAAAAGCGCGTCACCTTCAAAGGCATCTGGCTGCCCCTGCTGCTGGTTCTGCCGCAGGTCGTCGTGTCGGCGGTCTTTTTCTTCTATCCGGCAGGTCAGGCGATCTGGCAGTCGCTCTTCATTCCCGATCCGTTCGGGCTCTCGATGCAATATGTGGGGCTGGGGAATTTCGAATACCTTCTGTCGAATTCCTACTATCGCGCCTCCTTCGTCACCACGGCGGTTTTCTCCGTTCTCGTGACCGCTGTGTCGATGGGTATCGCGCTTTACCTCGCGCTGCTGGCGGATCGGCTGATCAAGGGTTCGGGCGTCTACCGGACGCTGCTCATATGGCCCTATGCGGTGGCGCCTGCCGTTGCGGGCGTCCTGTGGCTTTTCATGTTCAACACGCGGATCGGCGTTGTCACCTGGTATCTGGGCCTGCTCGGCTATGACTGGAACCATGTCCTGAACGGCGGCGAGGCGATGGGGCTTGTCGTTGTCGCATCCTCCTGGGGGCGGATCAGCTACAACTTCCTTTTCTTCCTCGCGGGGCTGCAGGCCATCCCCAGAAGCGTGATTGAGGCCGCCGCAATCGACGGGGCGCATTTCTGGACACGCATCCGGACGATTGTCCTGCCGCTCCTGTCGCCGACGACCTTCTTTCTTCTCGTCGTCAACATCGTCTACGCGTTCTTTGAGACCTTCGGCGTGATCCACACCATCACGTCGGGCGGGCCGCAGCAATCGACCACGATCCTTGTCTACAAGGTCTATTCCGACGGGTTCGTCGGACAGGATCTGGGGTCGTCGGCCGCCCAGTCCGTCATCCTTCTCGTCATCGTCGGGCTTCTGACGGTCGTGCAGTTCAAGTTCATCGAACGGCGGGTGCACTACTGATGGCCGGGCGCGAGGGCATGGTCGAGCGACGCGGATCGGGCTACTGGCTGACCCATGCCGGGCTGATCGTCGGGCTTCTCTTCGTCTTTTTCCCGATCTGGCTTGCTTTCGTCGCCTCGACCGTCAGTCAGCCGGAAATTGTCAGACCGCCCATGCCGCTTCTGCCCGGCGATCAGTTCTTCGCCAATTACCGAAAGGCGCTTGTGTCGGGGATCAACGCACCGGTCGGTCTGATGATGGTCAATTCGACGATCATGGCCATGGGCATCGCCATCGGCAAGATCGCCATATCGCTTCTGTCGGCCTTCGCCATCGTCTACTTCCGATTCCCCGGCCGCAAGGTCTTCTTCTGGCTGATCTTCCTGACGCTGATGCTGCCGGTCGAGGTGCGCATCGTGCCGACCTATGAGGTCGCCGCCGGCTTCGGGATGCTCAACAGCTATGCCGGTCTGATCTTCCCGCTCATCGCGTCGGCCACGGCGACATTCCTTTTCCGCCAGTTCTTCATGACCGTCCCCGACGAACTGGCCGAGGCGGCGCGCGTCGACGGCGCCGGCCCGATGCGCTTCTTCTGGGATATCCTTCTGCCGATGAGCCGCACGAACATCGCCGCACTTTTCGTCATCCTCTTCATCTACGGCTGGAACCAGTATCTCTGGCCGCTTCTGATCACGACCGACCCGGCGATGAACACCATCGTCATGGGCATCAAGCAGATGTTTCCGTCAGGTGACGACATCGCCGACTGGCCGGTGATCATGGCGACATCCATTCTGGCGATGATTCCGCCCGTCATCATCGTGATTTCCATGCAGAAACTGTTCATCCGCGGGCTCATCGACAGCGAGAAATAAGCCATGGCCACGCTCAGCCTCGACAACGTCAAGAAGTCCTTCGGCAAGACCGACGTGATTCATGGCGTGACGATCGACATTCAGGATGGTGAGTTCATCGTGATCGTCGGCCCGTCCGGTTGCGGCAAATCCACCCTCCTGCGGATGGTGGCAGGGCTGGAAACCGTGACGTCGGGCGAAATCCGGATCGACGGCAACCGCGTCAACGAAAAAGAACCGATGGAGCGCGATATCGCGATGGTGTTCCAGAACTACGCGCTTTATCCGCACATGTCAGTTTTCGACAACATGGCCTACGGGCTGAAGATCGCCGGTCATTCCAAATCAGAAATCGCGGAGCGCGTACACGAAGCTGCAGATATGCTGGAGCTTGAGCCCTACCTCAAACGGCGACCGCGTGAGTTGTCGGGCGGCCAGCGCCAGCGTGTCGCCATGGGCCGGGCCATCGTGCGCCGGCCATCGGTATTTCTTTTCGACGAACCGCTCTCCAACCTCGACGCCAAGCTGCGCGTCCAGATGCGGCTTGAGATCAAGCAACTCCAGCGTCGGCTCGGCGTGACGTCGCTCTACGTCACGCATGATCAGGTCGAGGCGATGACACTGGCTGACCGCATGATCGTCATGAACGGTGGCAGCGCAGATCAGATCGGCGCGCCGCTCGAAGTCTATTCAAGCCCGGCGACAGCGTTTGTGGCAGGCTTCATCGGCTCCCCGCCGACGAATTTCCTCAAAGCCGACGCACTGCCGGGCAACGCTTCGGGCGCGGCTACCTTCGGTGTCCGACCGGAACACATGAAAATTACCGCGCCGGGTGGGATGGTCGATGGCAAGGTTCTATATGCCGAGGCCCTCGGGGCCGAAACACTTGTCCATATCGAACTGGCCGACCGGTCGCTCGTGACGGTTCGCCAGAGTGCGGCGGCCTACCTGCCAAACGAAGGAACAGCCGTTGGCCTGACCTGGGATACGGCCGATCAGATGCGTTTCGATGACAGCGGCAGGCGCATCTAGCCGTGAAGGTAGCTGTCCGCAGGCTCAGCGGCGAGCCGGTACAAATACGGCATGAATCGCCAAGGAAAATAACTTACCAATTTCAATTCGTTGCGGAAATCATGACAAAGTGACCAGTTTGACGAATCAACCAATTGCGGAAACCACGACAGGCAAATAGCCCAAACGCGAATGGCCGCTTGGTAGAGGGGATCGACGGTGCCGCGATGGGTGATCCTTTTACTGGCGTCGGCGCTCTTCATCGCCGCTTTCACGATCGGTCTCGGGCTGCTTTATGCTCGGCCGAATTCGTGCAGCCCAACCCAAGACGTCATCACTAGGCCCGGCGCACTTGCTGGAACGGGCTCGGCCCGTCGCGAAAGAAAACCAAGGGAAAAGTGGTGAGCCGGTCGGGGCTCGAACCCGAGACCTACTGATTAAAAGTCAGTTGCTCTACCAACTGAGCTACCGGCCCATCACAGGGCGTCTCTTTAGGAAGCTCCCAACGGGCGGTCAAGGGCAAATCCGCCACACGTAGCCGGCACTGGCAAATGCGCCACGAAATGCGTATATCGCGGGCCATGGCGCAAGCGGGCGATAAGGGCGGCCTGCCGTTCATGAAGATGCACGGCGCGGGCAATGACTTCGTGATCATCGACTCACGGGGCGGACCATCCATGGTGACGCCCCGCCTTGCCGCCGCGCTCGGCGACCGCCACCGGGGTGTCGGCTTTGACCAGCTTGCGGAAATCCGTGACGCAACGGGTGCAGATTTTCAGCTCGACTTCTGGAATGCCGATGGCAGCCGGGCCGGCGCCTGCGGCAATGCCTCGCGCTGCATGGCCGATCACGTGATGGCCGGGCTTGGGCGCGACAGTATCACATTCCGGACCGAACGCGGCATCCTTGGCGCCACGCGGCAGGCCGACGGCCTTGTCAGCGTCAACATGGGTGCGCCTGTGCTTGACTGGTCCGCTGTGCCGCTGGCCGGTCCGACCGATCTGTTGCATCTGCCGGTCCCTGGCGATCCGGTCGCCGTGGGCATGGGCAATCCGCATTGTGTCTTCTTCGTCGAGGATGCGGACCGGGTTGACGTGGCCAAGGACGGGGCGCGGATGGAACATCATGAGCTTTTCCCGCAGGCCACCAATGTGGAGTTCGCAAGCCTTGTCGGCCCGGACCGGCTGCGCATGCGGGTTTGGGAGCGGGGCACGGGCATTACGCTGGCCTGCGGGTCAGGCGCCTGCGCGACCGCCGTCGCCGCGCATCTGCGCGGTCTGACGGGCCGTCAGGTTTCCCTCGATCTCGACGGCGGCACGCTCGACATCGACTGGCGCGACGATGGTGTCTGGATGACCGGCCCGACGGCGCATGTCTTCGACGGCTGGCTCACGCCCGATTTTCTCGCCCGCCACACATGAGCGCGCCCGTCTTTTCGACCCTCGGCTGCCGCCTCAACGCCTATGAGACGGAGGCGATGAAGGACCTTGCCGCGGCGGCCGGGGTCAACGGCGCGGTGGTCGTCAACACCTGCGCCGTGACGGCCGAAGCCGTGCGCAAGGCGAAACAGGAAATCCGGCGCCTGAGGCGCGATAACCCGGGCGCGACGCTGATCGTCACCGGTTGCGCCGCGCAGACAGAGCCCGAAACCTTCGCCGCCATGCCCGAAGTCACCCGCGTCATCGGCAATACCGAGAAGATGCGAGGCGAGACCTGGGCGGCGCTGAAGGCCCCCGACCTGATCGGCGAAACCGAAAAAGTGATGGTCGACGACATCATGTCCGTCACCGAAACCGCCGGGCATCTCATCGACGGGTTCGGCCGCCACCGCGCCTATGTGCAGGTCCAGAACGGCTGCGAACACCGCTGCACCTTCTGCATCATCCCCTACGGTCGCGGCAATTCCCGCTCGGTCCCCGCCGGTGTCGTCGTCGACCAGATCAAGCGGCTGGTGGACAAGGGGTTCCTTGAGGTTGTCCTGACCGGGGTCGACCTGACCTCATGGGGCGCGGACCTGCCCGGCGCACCCCGCCTCGGCGATCTCGTCATGCGAATCCTCAGGCTCGTGCCCGGTCTCGCCCGGCTCCGCATCTCTTCGATCGATTCGATCGAGGCGGATGAGAACCTGATGCAGGCCATCGCGACCGAACCACGCCTGATGCCGCATTTGCATCTCTCGCTCCAGCACGGCGATGACCTGATCCTGAAGCGGATGAAGCGCCGGCACCTGCGCGACGATGCCATCCGTTTCTGCGAGGAGGCGCGGCGTCTCCGCCCCGATATGGTCTTCGGCGCCGATATCATCGCCGGTTTCCCGACCGAAACGGAGGCGATGTTCGCCAATTCCCTGAAACTCGTCGAGGATTGCGGCCTGACCTTCCTCCATGTCTTTCCCTATTCGCGGCGCGATGGCACGCCCGCCGCTCGGATGCCTCAGGTCAAGGGACCCGCGATCAAGGACCGTGCCGCCCGCCTTCGCGCCGCCGGAGAGATTGCCCTTGCCCGCCATCTCGACGCGCAAAAGGGCCTCACCCACCGCATCCTCACCGAAGGGCCGCGCCTTGGCCGGACCGAGCAATTCACCGAAGTGACCTTCGCGAGTGACCAACCCGAAGGCACGCTCCTCACCGCGAGGATCACCGGCCGTCACGGCTCCCGACTGACCGCCTGACCTTCTTCGTTGCCGAAATACCCCCCGGGGGGTCCGGGGGCAGGCAGCCCCCCCGGTTCTTTGTCCTCATGCCGCAAGCGCCGCCCGCGTGCGTCCGATCATCAGCACCGCCTCGGCCGCCTCGCGGCCCTTCTGCACGAAATGGGCGCGGAAGATCGCCTTGTGATGCGCCGTCTCCTGATAATGGTGGGGGGTCAGCGAAATCGACAGCACCGGTACGCCGGTCTCCAATCCGGCCCGCATCAGCCCGCCGACGACCGCCTGCGCAACAAAATCGTGCCGGTAAATGCCGCCATCCACGACCAAAGCGGCGGCGGCCACCGCGGCATACCGGCCGGAGGTCGCCAGATCGCGCGCCAGAAGCGGCATCTCGAAGGCGCCGGGGACGTCATAGACGTCGATCCGGTCCGCAGGTATCAACTCCTGGAACCCGACAAGCGCCTGATCGACGATATCGGCATGCCAGTTGGCCTTCACAAAGGCATAACGGGTGGGTGTCATCTCATGATCTCCTTTCCAAAGCGACACGTCACCCAAGGCGATCACGAATACCGGCGCGGAAGAACCGCCCCGATATGCGTTCTCTTTCATCCGGACTGTAACCGTCGGCCCCGGCCTCGCACCGGGTCTGCTGACCCCCCGCTTTCGCGAAGGCGCTCGCGGGCTCGGGGTATTCCGCCCCATACCGCCGGTGGGGAGTTTCACCCCGCCCTGAGAACGGGCGAACTCTGCCAGCGCCGCCCGCCCAATGCAAGCGCCGGCGGTGTTGCCGTAGACCGGTGATCATTGTCTCGGGCACAATACAGCCCATGACAGCCGCCGCGATATTTGGCAGCACGGTCAGCGAAGGAGGCTCGCCATGCACCCGAATCCGGTTTACCGCCAGACGACACGGCAACGCGCGCTTGATCTTGTGCGCGATCGCGGTTTCGGCACCTTGATGATCAACGGCGCGGATGGCCCGTTGGCATCCCATGTGCCCTTCGTGCTCGCCCCCGACGGGCAAAGCGCTGATCTTCATCTGGTCCGCTCAAATCCCATCATGCGGGCGCTGGACGAACCGGTGCCAGCGCTCCTCGCCATCAACGGACCCGACGGCTACATTTCGCCCGATTGGTACGGCATGGAAGATCAGGTGCCGACCTGGAATTACGTCGCCGTCCACCTGCGCGGAACGCTGCAACCGCTCCCGCCCGAGGCGCTGCGCGATCAGCTTGACCGGCTGTCAGCCACCTTCGAAAACCGGCTTCTGCCAAAGAAACCCTGGACCCTGGACAAGGTGGCAGAACCTGCGCTGGCCAAACTCTTCCGCATGATCCTGCCCTGCCGCTTCAACATCACTGATGTGCAGAGCACCTGGAAACTGGGCCAGAACAAGCCTGCATCCGCCCGGATCGGCGCGGCCGACGGGCTTGAGGCCGCCGGAATTGGCCAGGACACCGCGTGGCTGTCGCAGGCGATGCGCGACACGAACGACTGAATGCCGCCCTGCGGCGCTCACCGCCGCTCAGGACGCCCGGGCGTACCAGGCCTGAACGGCGGGATGGGCCCTGACACCCGCCGCGACGGCCTTCAGCTTCTTGCAGCCGTCGAAAATGTCCGCCGGAATGTCATCGACACTGCCGCTGCTGATCCATCTGTCGACCATATAGAGCTTGATGTCGGCCACTCCTGGCGCAGCACCGCCGACAAAGGGACCTGCGCCGATCTGCCGGTCGATCCGCCGACCCCAGTCGGGAACATAGCCGTGCGCCAGTTCCTGACGGGCCACTTTCTTGGCGGCGGCGTCCGTGATGCGGTTCGTCGGCGAAATCCGGTGGCGCAGGTCTTCGGCCGCCTCCATCAGCGCATCATGGCGGGCGGCTTCAAAGGCGTCGGTCGGGAAAAGCCCGTGCTGACGGCCGATCAGCCGCAGGATGGCATTCGTTTGCGCAAGGACACCGCGGCCCTCGATCTCCAGGACCGGCAGGGCACCATAGGGCAGATCCGGCTTCATCCGGGCAAAGGTCGCCTGATCCACGCGGTTGTCGTCGAAGGCGATGCCGGCGATGGTCAGGGCAAGCCGCACCTCTTCCCCGCGGCTGCCAGCAAAATCGAAATAGGTCACTATCGGTTTGGCCATCACACTCCCCCGGTTGCAGGCGACGGCCAGCGCCATCAGCCGCTTGTGTTTGCCGCGTCACTCTTAGTAGCGGCGCCCGGAAAGGCAATGGGCTTCGCGGCCGCCGGAAGGTTCACCAAACATAATTGGACAGCCCAGGTCCGGCGGACTAGCGTTTCGGAACGGTTCGTTGACGGAGCTTCCGATACCCCCGCACCCCATTCCGATCACACGTTTCCCTTCCCGCCGGTTCTGAAAGGTTACCCATGCGCCTGTTTCATTCCCCGACAACCCCGTTCGGCCGCAAGGTTGCGGTGCTTCTCCACGAAACCGGGCAGCTCGACGACGTCACCATCGTCAACGCCGCCGGGTCGCCGCTCGATTCTTCCGCCATGCCACTTGACCAGAACCCGCTTGGGAAAATTCCGGCACTGGAACGCGAAGATGGAAGCGCCATCTATGACAGCCGGGTGATCTGCCGCTATCTCGACCAGCGGGCGGGCGGGCGGCTCTACCCCGCCGAACCCCGCCTGTGGGAAACGCTGACGCTGGAGGCAACCGCCGACGGTATGCTGGATGCCGCAATCCTGATGCTCTACGAAATACGGCTGCGGCCGGAGGACAAGCGATTTGACGGCTGGGTCGAGGGGCAATGGTCCAAGATCGCGCGGGCGCTCGACACACTCGAATCGCGCTGGATGGACCACCTCGCCGGCCCTGTCGACATGGGCCAGATCGCGGTGGCTTGCGCGCTGTCTTACCTCGATTTCCGCCACGACGCGCGCGGCTGGCGCAACGGCCACCCGAAACTCACGGCATGGCACAAAGGGTTTGCAGCTCGTCCGAGCATGACCGCTACGGAACCGGTCGGCTGAACCGGCCGGAATGAACGTCCCGGTCGAACATTTCCTGACGGTCTGGGCAGTTCTGGCGATGAACATCGCCTCGCCGGGGCCGAATGTGCTGAACACCATGACGACGGCGATGGGATCGGGTCGTGCGGCGGGCATGGCCTCGGCCGCCGGCGTCGCCCTGGGGGTCGGGGCCTGGTGCCTTGCCATGACGCTCGGGATGGCCGCGCTTTTCGATGCGGTGCCGTG
Organism: Paracoccaceae bacterium; assembly: GCA_041397105.1. Classification (GTDB taxonomy): domain Bacteria; phylum Pseudomonadota; class Alphaproteobacteria; order Rhodobacterales; family Rhodobacteraceae; genus Albidovulum. Next base: position 223,971 of record JAWKXJ010000003.1, on the reverse strand, counting down.
GTCACGCACCGCGCTGACCATAACCGCCATCGGGCTACTCCTCTGGTTCGCGTCACGCTTCCTGCGCAATGCGTGGACAGGGTATCACTCAGGCCCCACGACCCGGCTCAAGGGCCGCGCCGGCATCGGGCTTAGGGCTTCGTTTCTGCGGTCTTTGGCGGTCAATGCGACAAATCCGAAGGCGCTCACCACATGGGTGCTGATTCTGGCGCTCTTTCCAGTCGCAAGGGCCAGCCGGGGTGATATCGCCATCCTCGGCCTTGGTGCCGCTTTCATCGGATTTTCGCTCCACGCGCTCTACGCGCTGGCCTTTTCCACCGGCCCGGCGACACGGGCCTATCTGCGTGCGGCACCAGCAATAAATGCCGGTGTGGCGGTCTTCTTCATCGGATTCGCCGTCAAGCTGACCGCCGGGCTCCTGCCCGGATAGGCGCGCGGGGCGTGATTCTTCTGTGACATCTGGTGCGCTGCGCCCGATTGTCCGCTGGACGGGCCGGAATTTGGCCGCTAATAACCGCCCGAGAAGGCTGCGGGGAAACCTGCGGCCCGGACGTATGACGGCCGCCTCGCGGTCAAGGAAGGGAGAATTTTCGTGTCCCACGCAGAAGACCACGCAGGCACAAGGAGGGATTTCCTCTATTACGCCACGGCCGGGGCCGGAGCGGTCGCCACCGGCGCCGCCGTCTGGACGCTTGCCGACCAGATGAACCCTTCGGCCGACGTTCAGGCGCTGGCCTCCATCCTTGTCGACATCAGCGGCGTGGAACCGGGGACACAGATGACCGTCAAATGGCGCGGGAAACCGGTCTTCATCCGCCGCCGCACCGCCGACGAGATCGCGGCCGCCCGCGCCGTGAACCTCGGCGATCTGGTCGACCAGAATGCCGAAAACGCGAATATCAATGCCGAGGCGGATGCTTCGGACGAAAACCGTGCGCTCGATGAAAATGGCGAGTGGCTGGTGATGATGGGCGTCTGCACCCATCTCGGCTGTGTTCCGCTCGGGAATGCGGCGGGCGATTTCGGAGGCTGGTTCTGCCCCTGCCACGGCTCGCACTACGATACGTCCGGCCGCATCCGCAAAGGACCGGCGCCGCGTAACCTGCCGGTGCCGATGGCGGCCTTTACCGACGCAAACACGATCAAGCTGGGCTGAGGGGACGCACCATGGCTGGTATTCCGCACGACCATTACGAACCCAAGTCCGGATTTGAGCAGTGGCTGCATCGCCGCCTGCCTGTCGTGGCGCTGATGTACGACACGTTGATGATCCCGACGCCCAAGAACCTCAACTGGATGTGGATCTGGGGCATCGTCCTGACCTTCTGCCTTGTCTTGCAGATCGCGACCGGGATCGTGCTTGCGATGCATTACACGCCGCATGTCGACATGGCCTTCGCCTCGGTCGAACACATCATGCGCGACGTCAATGGCGGGCATATGCTGCGCTATCTGCATGCGAACGGCGCATCGCTCTTCTTCATCGCCGTCTATCTGCACATCTTCCGCGGTCTCTACTACGGCAGCTACAAGGCCCCGCGCGAAGTGACGTGGATCATCGGCATGCTGATCTACCTCGCGATGATGGCGACGGGCTTTTTGGGCTACGTTCTGCCCTGGGGGCAGATGTCCTTCTGGGGCGCGACGGTCATCACCGGCCTTTTTGGCGCCATTCCTGGCATCGGCGAGCCGCTGCAAACCTGGCTCCTGGGCGGACCGGCGGTTGATAACGCCACATTGAACCGCTTCTTCTCGCTTCACTACCTCCTGCCTTTCGTCATCGCCGCGCTCGTGGCCGTTCACATCTGGGCCTTCCACACCACGGGCAACAACAACCCGGCCGGTGTCGAGGTGCGGCGCGCATCGAAGGCCGAGGCGGAGAAGGATACGCTGCCCTTCTGGCCCTATTTCGTGATCAAGGACCTTTTCGCGCTGGCGGTGATCCTCACCGTGTTCTTCGCCATCGTCGGCTTCATGCCGAACTACCTTGGCCACCCGGACAACTACACGCAGGCCAATCCGCTGGTGACGCCAGCCCATATCGTGCCGGAATGGTACTACCTGCCCTTCTACGCGATCCTGCGCGCCTTTACCGGCGACGTCTGGCTGGTGCAGCTTGTGCAGTTCGTGACCTTCGGCATCGTTGACGCCAAGTTCTTCGGCGTCCTGGCGATGTTCGGCGCGATCGGTGTGATGGCGCTGGTTCCCTGGCTCGACACCTCGTCGGTGCGTTCGGGCAAGTACCGCCCGATGTTCAAATGGTGGTTCGCGCTTCTGGTGATCGACTTCATCGTCCTGATGTGGGTCGGCGCGCAACCTGCCGAAGGCATCTACACTTGGATCTCGCTGATCGCGGCCGCTTACTGGTTTGTCTATTTCCTCGTGATCCTGCCGCTTCTCGGCGTGATCGAGAAGCCTTCGGCACAGCCGGCGACGATCGAGGACGACTTCAATGCGCATTACGGCGCTCGCCACGAAGCGGCCGAGTGAGTGAAAGGACGAAACCGATGCTGAAGACGATCGCACTCACCGCCGCTGCCGCACTGACATTCGCCGTACCCGCCGCCTATGCGTCGGGCGGCGGCGAGCAGCATATCGAAGATGTGGACTTTTCCTTCGAAGGACCGTTCGGCAAGTTCGACGAACACCAGCTGCAGCGGGGCCTGCAGGTCTATACGGAGGTCTGCTCTGCCTGCCACGGCATGAAGTTCGTTTCCCTGCGCTCGCTCGCACAGGAAGGCGGGCCGCACCTGCCCGAAGATCAGGTACGCGCCTATGCCAAGCAGTTCACCGTGACCGACAAGGAAACGGGCGAGGACCGGCCGGGCGAACCGACGGACTTCTTCCCCAAGTCGAGCCTTGAAAACGCACCCGACCTCAGCCTGATGGCGAAGGCGCGCGCGGGGTTCCACGGGCCCTACGGCACCGGTCTCAGCCAGCTCTTCAACGGAATCGGCGGCCCGGAATACATCGTCTCGATCCTGACCGGCTATACCGGGCATGAGGTCGAGCAGGCCGGAACCACCTTCTACGAAAACCACGCCTTCCCGGGCGGTCTGATCGCCATGACCCCACCGCTGTCGGATGGTCAGGTCGAATATGCCGACGGCCATGACAACTCGGTCCATCACATGGCCGAAGATGTCGCTGCCTTCCTGATGTGGGCGGCCGAACCGGAAATGATGGCCCGCAAGAAGGCCGGTTTCCTCTCGGTCTTCTTCCTTGGCCTCCTGTCGGTGCTGCTCTACCTCACCAACAAGCGGCTCTGGGCGCCGCACAAGGGCCGTAAGACGGCCTGAACGCGGATCGGACCATCCGACAAAGTACAAAACGCGCGGGTCCCGGCCCGCGCGTTTTTCATGTGCCGAGATAGGCGGCGAGATCGGGCGGCGGGTTGTCGAGAAGCCCGGCCGTCTCTTGCGGGGCATGAGCCATACCGCCCGCCACGAGCACTGTCTGTCCGGCAAAGCGGCGCGCATCGGCCGGGTCATGCGTCACCATCAGGACCGTGGCGCCGGTTTCAGTGGCCAATCCGGCAACCAAGTCGATCATCCCGGCCTTCAACGCAGGGCCAAGGGCGGCAAAGGCTTCGTCCAGCAGCATCAGCGGGCGGGCCTGCAGATACGCGCGGGCCAGCGCAACACGGCTCTGTTCGCCCCCTGAAAGCGTTGCGGGCCGACGCGCCTCATACCCGGCAAGGCCGACCCTGGCCAGCGCCACGGCGATGCGGTCCCGCTCTGCCGGGCCAAGCCGAAGGTCCGGGCGGAGGCCAAGGCCGACATTGCCCGCGACATCGAGGTGGGGAAAAAGGTTCTGGTCCTGAAAGAGGATCGAAAGCGGCCGCCTGCCGGGCGGCAGGGTTCCGATGTTCTCACCCAGCCAGAGGATACGGCCCCGCTCTGGCACCACGAACCCCACAATCGTGCCGAGCAGCGTGGATTTGCCCGCCCCCGACGGCCCGAGGATGGCAACGCGCGCGCCGGCGGGGATGCTGAAATCGGCAGTCAGGGAAAAATCGTCCTGACGGATCAACACATGTTCAAGCGTCAGCATCGTTGCGCCCCATACGGTCAAAGAACCGGAAAAGCCCGAAGCCGAGCAATGACAGCAGAAGGGCCGCGGCGGCCGCATCGTCCATCCGGTAGCTGGCCATCAGCCGGTAAAGTTGCAAGGGTAAAGTCGCCTGCCCCGGCTCGGCAAAAAGCGCGATGACACCGAGGTCGCCCATCGACAGGGCAGCGGCAAGACCCGCGGCAAAGCCGAGAGGGCGGCGGAGGCGCGGCAGGATAAGAAGGCGGAGCCGCCCCCTGCCGACGATCCCGAGACTGTCGGCAAGGCGGCCGTAATCCGCTTCGACCGTGCGAACCGCTGGCAGGATCGCGCGCAGCGCGAAAGGCAGGGCCATGGCCGCGTTGACAGCGATCGTGACCGGCAAGGCAAGGGCGGTCGGGTTGGCCATAATACGGATCAGGATGAAAAGGCCGGTCCCAATGACCAGGGGCGATGCGGCGAGGCTGAGCATCCCGATGGTTTCAAGCATCGCCCCCCGGGTGCCGCCAAGGCGGATCGCGGCAAGGGCAAGCGGCAGCGCCAGCACCAGTGTCAGCGCCGTTGCCGCCAGCGCGACGACGAGCGAACGCAGCGCGGCAGACCAGACCGGTGCGGGAAGCGCACCCAGATGTGGAATGCCGGACCCAAGAACGAGACCGAGCGGCAAGAGAAGGAAGAGGGCGATGGCGCCGAGGATGATCGCATCCTGCAGCCGGAGGGAAAGGTGGCCCGCATCCCAGCGTTCCACCCGCCGGTCCAGCCCGGCCCCAAAACCCGTTGGCATCGATACGATCAGCGCGGCCATTGCAGCAAGAAGGCAAAGGGTAAACTGAACCAGTGCCAGCACCGCCGCATGGCCAAGGTCGAATTCGAAGCGGAAGGCCTGATAGATCGCCAGTTCGACAGTCGTCGCCCTCGGTCCGCCGCCGAGCGTCAGGGCAACGGCAAAACTCGTCAGGCAGATGAGGAAGATGGCAAGGAATGTACCTGGCAGAACCGCCCGCAGCATCGGGCGTTCAAGAAGGCGGTGAACAGCGCCGGCGTCCAGCCCCAGAACGGCGGCAAGCCGGAAGCGTTCGGCCGGAATATCAAGCCAGCCCTGAAGAATGAGCCGGATCGCCAACGGCAGGTTCAGGAAAACATGGGCCAGGACAACGCCGTGATAGCCGTAGATGGAGATTGTCGGCAGGCCTAGTGCCGACAGGGCGCTGTTGATCAGCCCGCTGCGGCCGAAGACGGCGAGAAGGCCCATGACCGCCACCATCACCGGAAGGATGAAGGGTGCCCCGAGGAGCGACACGAGAAGGCCCCGCCCCCGAAAGTTGCGTCGCGCCAAGGCGCGGGCCACGGGCACCGCGAGGATCGTGGAGAGGGCCGCCGAAACGAGCGCCTGTGACACGGTGAACCGGATCGCAGCCCAGTCGGCGGCGGCGATCCCGCCCCAGCCGCCCGCCCGCGTGAGGACGGCGCCAAGCGTGCCGAGGCTGAGCGCGAGGAGGACGGATGCCGCCCCGCAGCCCAGCCAGACGGCAGCGCCTAGCGGCTGAGCGCGGCCAGCCATTCGGCCAGAGCCTCGTCACGCGCCTTCTGCGCCTCGCCCGCCGGATAGAAGAGAACCTTTTCCGGCGCGATCAGCGTCTGGAATCCGGCCGGCAGACCGCCGGGCGGCGTCACCGCCGGATACATCCAGTTGGTTTCCGGGATCACACTCTGAAAGGCGGGGGAGACCATGAAGGCGAGAAAACGATCGGCAAGATCACCCTGATCGGAGGAGGCGACGCGGGCCGCGACTTCCACCTGCAGGTAATGGCCTTCATGGAAGAGCGCCGCCGCCTTGCTGTCATCGCTTTCGGCGATGAGGTGATAGGCTGGCGACGTCGTGTAGGACAGCACCATGTCCGCCTCACCCTCCAGAAACATGCCGTAGGCCTCAGACCAGCCGGGCGTGACCGTGACGATATTGTCGGCAAAGTCCGACCAGAGTTTGGCCGCCCCGTCGCCATAAGCGGCCTTGATCCAGAGGAGCAGCCCGAGACCGGGCGTGGAGGAGCGGGGATCCTGAATGACGATCTTCAGGTCGGAGGCCGCGAGGGCCACGAAATCCGCAGGAACAGAGACTGTTTTCGTCTTGTCGTAGACCATGGCGAAATAGCCCCAGTCATAGGGAACGAAGACCGGATCGTCCCAGGCGATGGGAAGGTCGTAGTCGGTGGACCGAAGGGGGCTGTCCATGAAGATGCCGCTGTCAGCGGCGGCGGCCGTCAGATTGGTGTCGAGCCCGAGAACGACATCGGCCTCCGTCTCGGCCCCTTCGAGCAGCACGCGCGCCAGAAGCGCCGCGCCATCGCCCGCGCCGGTGAATTGCAGATCGCAGCCGCAGGTCGCCTCGAACGCCTTTTCCACGGCCGGACCGGGGCCCCAGTCCGATATGAAACTGTCATAGGTATAGACGCTGAGCACGGGTTTTTCCTGGGCCACAGCAGATGTGGCCGAAAGGAAACCCGCGAACATCAGGGCCGAGAAAGTGGTTTTCATCATCTCTCTTCCTCCAATGGTCAGGCGGGCGGAGATGGCGGTGGCCTTCAGGCCGGACCTTCCCTCCGCCGGTCTTAACCGGTTCAGGTTCAACGGGTTCGCGCCTTCGCATCTCAGCCCTGTCTGCCAGAGCACCCCGAGGTAAGGCGGAACCTACAGTCCCGGTCAGGCGACCGCAAGGCGGCTTGACGATGGGTTGCGGAGGGGTCACTAATTTGATCAAATTTTGGACCGGAGCGGAAATGAACATCCAGATCAGGCAGATCAGTATCGGCGATGCCGACATGGTCGCCACGATGATTGCTGACCTGCTCGACGAGTTTGCGCCCGGCGCCGGGCCTGACGCCGCCAGCCTGATCCCGACCGCACGCGCCGTGCTGGCGCAGCCGACCGTGACGGCGCTTCTGGCGGAGGCGGATGGCCTGCCGGCAGGGCTTGCCATGCTCAACGACTGTGCCGCCGTCTATGCCGGAGGAGCCTTCGGCGAGATAACCGAGCTTTACGTGCGCCCCGACCTGCGGTCGCAGGGCATCGCCGCGCAACTCCTGGCCGAGGCCGGCCGGATCGGCCGCATCAGGGGCTGGCGCCGCATCGAGGTCGGCGCGCCGGAACAGCCCGTCTGGGCGCGCACGCTGGCATTTTACCGGCGGGAAGGGTTCGTCGAGGTCGGTCCCCGGCTGAAGATGCCCCTCTAGGGGCTCTGCCCGTCGCCCCCGATCGGATCGGGGGCTCACCCCGAGGTATTTTGGGGCAAGATGAAAGACGGGAAAGGGGAGAATGCTTGAGCGGGCGCGCCGCCTTCGCTATGCCGCTGAAGGAACAAGGAGCGCGCCCATGAGCCTGAACACATTCGGTCATCTCTTCCGCGTCACGACCTGGGGCGAAAGCCACGGGTCCGCGCTGGGCGCGACGGTGGATGGTTGCCCGCCGGGTATCCGGCTGGAACCGGCAATGATCCAGCACTGGCTCGACCGGCGTAAACCGGGACAGAACAAGTATACGACGCAACGACGCGAGCCGGATGAGGTGCGCATCCTCTCCGGCGTCTACGACGGCGTGACGACTGGCACGCCCATCCAGCTGATGATCGAGAATACCGACCAGCGGTCGAAGGACTACGACGACATCGCCGAGAAATTCCGGCCCGGCCATGCCGACATCACCTATTTCCTGAAATACGGTCTACGCGACCCGCGCGGCGGCGGCCGGTCATCGGCCCGCGAGACGGCCGCGCGCGTCGCCGCGGGCGGCGTGGCGCGCGAGGCGTTGAAGGCGCTGCTGCCCGATTTGCGGATCACCGGTTACATGGTGCAGATGGGCAGGCTCTCGGCCGACCGCGACCGGTTCGATATGTCCGAGGTGGAGCAAAACCCCTTCTGGTGCCCCGATGCAGCTGCGGCGGCGATCTGGGCAGAAGCGCTCGACCGGCTCCGCAAGGAGGGCAATTCGGTGGGCGCGGTGATCGAGGTCACGGCAACCGGCGTTCCGGCGGGGCTTGGCGCACCGATCTATGGCAAGCTGGACAGCGATCTCGCCGCAGCAATGATGTCGATCAACGCGGTCAAGGGGGTTGAGATTGGTGCAGGCATGGCTGCGGCCACGCTGACCGGCACCGAGAATGCCGACGAGATATTCATGGACAATGACGGCAAGCCCCGGTTCTCGTCGAACCACGCCGGCGGCATCCTCGGCGGCATCTCCTCGGGCCAGGATGTGGTGGTGCGATTTGCCGTGAAGCCCACATCGTCGATACTTGCCCCCCGGCGCACGATCACCCGCGCGGGCGAGGCGACGGAGATTGTCACCAAGGGCCGCCATGACCCTTGCGTCGGTATCCGCGCCGTGCCCGTGGGCGAGGCGATGATGGCCTGCGTCCTTCTTGACCATGTGCTTCTTCATCGCGGGCAGATCGGCGCAGGCGGCGGCCGGATCGGCAACGCGTGACGCTCGATGCCCTCCGGGCGGCGCTGAGAGAGGCCTTGCTTGCGACGCTCTCGGGCGGCGGGGCAGACCCATCGCACGGGATCGACCATGCCGACCGGGTCTGGACCCATGCCCGGACCATCGCAGATGGCGAGGGGATGGAAGCCGGTCCCGTGCTGCTCGCGGCGGCCTATCTGCACGACCTTGTCACCCTGCCGAAGGATCATCCTCGCCGGTCGGAGGCCGCGACCCTGTCGGCCACGGCAGCCGGCCCCGTCATGGAGGCCCTTGGCATGAGTCGGGTCGAGATCGCGGCAGCGCGCCACGCGATCGAGGCGCACAGCTTTTCAGGCGGGATAGAGCCACAAACGCCCGAGGCGCGGGTGCTTCGAGACGCGGACCGGTTGGAGGCGCTGGGTGCGGTCGGCATTGCCCGCTGCTTCGCCGTTTCCGGTGCGCTGGGGAGGCGGCTCTTCGATCCGGACGATCCTTTCGCCTGCAACCGGCCTCTCGATGACGGGGCCAATACGCTCGACCATTTCGCGGTGAAGCTCCTGAAACTACCCGACACCTTCCTGACCGAAACGGGGCGTCGGCTGGCCGATGCACGTGCGGCGGTGATGCGACGCTATCTGCAGGAGCTTGCCGGGGAACTCGGCGCGCCACCGCCGCGCTGGTAGCCGGGTTCAGCCGCCAGAGGCGGAGCGGTAGGCTATTTGCACAAAGAACTTGTGCGACATGCCGATCCCTTGCCAGGACAGCGGCCAACCCCGTGTCGGATAGGTCGCAAGGATCAGGCGCGCGGGCAGGCCCTTGTCCCGCCAATAGGCGACGGTGCCAGCGATCCGCGCAAGCCGGGCATGGACGTCCTCGAGCCTTGCCCGGTCGGCGGCCGGACCATGACCGGGGATGACGATGGTGTCCGGCCCCGTCATGGCGATGAGGTCGGATTGCGCGCGAAGATAGCCGTCCACTGTGGCGCCGGTGGGTTCGGCAATATAGGGAAACCCCTCGTTGATCAGGATATCGCCCGCGACCAGCACATCGGCCGCGACGAAATAGACGACGAGGTCGCCCTGGGTATGGGCGTCCGGGATATGGGTGATCCGTATCGTCTCGTCGCCCGAGGTGAGTTCGGCGGTTTCGTCAAAGACGCGGGTCGGAAGATCGGCCTCAGTCGTGTCGCCGGCGCGCATCCGCGCATCGGTTTCGCGATGTGCGAGGATCATTGCGCCCGGCGCGGCGAAATACCCGTTTCCGCCCCGGTGGTCGGTATGGGCATGGGTGTTGATGATGGTGCGGACCGGCAGGTGCGTAATCGTCCTTAGCGCGGCATCCATCTTGGGGGCGGCCCAATCCGTGGCGGTATCGACAAGCGTCACGCCTTGCGGCCCGACATGGGCGACAACGTTCATGCCGCCGCCGGTCAGGAGGTAGACATTCCCGCGCAGGCGATGCACCTCGGCAGCCGGTTCGGCGCGGAAGGCATCCGTAGTCGCGCGGGCCATATCGACATCATCCGACCCGTAGAGCCAGACGATGAACCCGCCGTAGCCGACAAGCGGCAGAAGCAGGACAAGAAGGCCCCACAGGAGCCACCCGGGTCTGCGCCGCGATTTCCGGCCTTGGGACATGGGCGCGGAACCTTTCGTTCAGGGCCGGTCAGGCGGTCTTAGCCGTTGTGCCATCCTGCTGCTTTGAAAGCTGCACGGCAAGGATGCCGGCAGCGACGATGACGACCCCGGCGATATCTGTGGGGCCAAGCGTCTCGTTCAGGAACAGGGCGGCGACGGCGACACCGAAAAACGGGTTGAGGAAATGGTAGGTTGCGGCCCGCACCGCGCCGATCCGGGCGACAAGCCGGAACCAGACCCAGGTCGCAAGAAGGCCGGGCACGAGCGTCGTATAGGCGAAGGCAAGGCCGAGGCGCGGTGTCCAGTTGACCTGCCACTCTTCGACAGACACCGCCACGACGCCCAGCACGGCGGCACCGACCAGCATCTGAAGCCCGACGATCATCAGCACATTGCCGCCGGATGAGGCGCCCCGGACGGTCAGAGTCGCGACGGCGAGCGCAAGTGCACCGATGCCGCAGAAGACAAGGCCCGGCACCGAAACGCCGCCCGAAAACCGTGACCCCATGATGATGGCGACGCCGACGACACCGGCCACCAGTCCGGCCAGGCCGAGCGGCCGCACCTTCTGCCCGAAGGCAAGCCAGCCGAGAAGCGCGACGAGAAGCGGCATGGTCGATGCGATGATGGCGGCAAGCGAAGCCTCGATCCATTGCATCGCGACGAAATTCAGGCCGAGGTAGAGCGTATTCTGGCAAAGGCCGAAGATCACGACCGACCGCCACTGTCCGCGGCTCAGCCGCCAAGTCTGCCCCAGCGCCGCCGCAAGGCCGACACCGATCAGACCCGAAATCAGGAAGCGGATGGCAAGTGCGGTGATCGGCGGCGCGTCGGCCACGATCATGCGCGCCGAGGTAAAGGCCGAGGACCACATGAAGGCGAAGGCCAGCCCCATCAGTATCGCACGTATGTCCATTCGCCATCCCGGGGCCGTTCGCGTGGCGCCATGTCTGCACAAGGGCTTTCCAGGTGCAAGCGGAATGGCCGGAGCTTGCGCGGCAAAAAAAATTGGGCCGCCGGCGGCGACCCATCACTCACGAAAAAGCGGGCCCTTTCGGGTGGCCTGCCCAGCAAACTCAGCCGTTGACGCTGTCCTTCAGCGCCTTGGCGATGGAAACCTTCACGACCTTGTCGGCCGGTTTCGTCATGGTTTCGCCCGTGGCGGGATTGCGGACCTGGCGTTCGGGGCGGGCGCGGCACTGCACCTTGCCGATGCCGGGCAGCGTCACGGCGCCACCAGCGGCGACTTCACGGGTAACAACAGCGGCAATCGCATCCAGAGCGCCCGAAGCGGTTTTCTTGTCTGAGCCCATTGCTTCGGCCAGCGTGGCCACGAGCTGGGTCTTGGTCATTGGTTTGGACATATCTGTCTCCTCACTGTGCCCCGATCTCTGGGGGTTCAACTGCGCCATTTAGCGTCATATAGTGTTCCTACACAATCTTTTGTGGCCCATAGCAAGCGTTTTCCGCCTGTTTGTAGCGTTTTTTTGCCGTTTTAGAGGAATGCTGTTTCCTCAAAGCTGCGCAATTTGCGGCTGTGGATGCGTTCCAGCGGCATGTCGCGCAGTTTCTCCATCGCGCGGACACCGATCAGCAAATGCCGGCTGACCTGCGTCTTGTAGAAATCGGTGGCCATGCCGGGAAGCTTCAATTCGCCATGCAGCGGCTTGTCGGAGACGCAGAGAAGCGTGCCGTAAGGCACCCGGAACCGGAAGCCGTTCGCCGCGATGGTCGCCGATTCCATGTCGAGCGCGATGGCGCGGGACTGGCTGAGGCGCTGCACCGGGCCTGACTGGTCGCGCAATTCCCAGTTGCGGTTGTCGATGGTGGCGACGGTCCCCGTCCGCATGATCCGCTTCAGCTCGAACCCCTCAAGCTCCGTCACCTCGGCCACCGCCTCCTGCAAGGCGATCTGGATTTCGGCAAGTGCCGGGATCGGCACCCAGACCGGCAGGTCGGCGTCCAGCACGTGGTCTTCGCGCACATAGGCATGGGCAAGCACGAAATCGCCAAGGCTCTGGCTGTTTCTGAGGCCCGCGCAGTGACCCACCATCAGCCAGGCATGGGGGCGCAGGACAGCGATATGGTCGGTCGCCGTCTTCGCATTCGACGGGCCAACGCCGATATTGACCAGCGTGATCCCCTGCCCGCCCCGGCGTTTCAAGTGATAGGTCGGCATCTGCGGCAGTTTCGCCAAGGGCGGAATGACCCCCTCGGCATCGGTGATCTCCACATTCCCCGGACTGACAAAGGCGGTATAGCCGGAAGACGGGTCGGCCAGCGCCTGGCGGGCGAAAGCCTCGAACTCGTCCACATAGAACTGGTAGTTCGTGAACATCACGTGGTTCTGGAAATGCACCGGATCGGTCGCGGTGTAGTGCGACAGGCGCGCCAGCGAATAGTCCATGCGCTGTGCCGTGAAGGGTGCAAGATGACCCGACCCGTCAGGGTTCGGCTTGGCCGTGCCGTTGACGATGTCGTCATTCGTCGTGGCAAGATCCGGCACGTCGAAAACATCGCGCAGCTGGAAGTCGAGCACACCTTCCTGCGGTACGGAAACCGAAGCGTCCGACCAGAGCGCGAAGTGAACCGGGATCGGCGTGGCGCTGTTGCCGACGATCACTGGCACGCCATGGTTGCGGATCAGAAGGTCGAGCTGCTGGACCAGATAGTTGCGGAACAGGCCCGGCCGCGTGACGGTCGCACAGTAGGTGCCGGGCACCGGAACATGACCGAAGCTGAGCCTGCTGTCGGCCTTGGCATGGCTAGTCGTGGTTATTCGTACTTCGGGGTAGAAGGCACGGACGCGGGTGGCCGGACGGGCGCCGGCGAGCGCATCGGTAAAGCGGTCAAACAGGAACCGCGTCGCCTGGGCATAAAGCGCCTCCAGCCGCGACACCGCGGCCTCCGCATCCGTAAAGGCCTCGGGCGCGGCGACAGGCGGTGTCTGGATCGGCAGTTCGTCAGATCGGGTCATGCAAATAGCTCTGTTCGTTCGAAACGGGTGACATCGACAAGGCCCATATCGGATATCCGCAACTCCGGTATGACGACGAGCGCGAGAAGCGAATGCTGCATGTAGGCGTTGTTGAGCCTGCAGCCGCATTCGGCCATGGCCGCGACCATCCCGGTTGCCTTTGCGGCCACCTCGGCAGCGGGCGCGTCCGACATAAGCCCGGCGATCGGCAGCGGCACCTGGGCGATTTCTGCGCCATCCTTCCATACGGTGATGCCACCGCCGATCTCGCCAAGCCGGTTGGCAGCGGCCGCCATCATCGCCCGGTCCGTGCCGACAACGATCATGTGATGACAGTCATGGGCGACAGTGGAAGCCATGGCCATGCTTCCCTGATAGCCGAAACCGGAAACCAGCGCGTTGACCACTGTGCCTGTGGCGCGGTGGCGCTCCACCAGTGCGATCTGGGCGATGTCCCGTGCCGGATCGGCTTCGATCCTGCCGTCCTTGGCGGTCATTTCCATCCGCAGCGCCCTTGTCGGGGCCTGATTTTCGACGACACCGATTACCCGGGCCGTCACGGTTTCGGCACCGGCGGGTGCCGCGATGAGAAAATCGTCCGGCGTCAGGCTGCGGCCGATGCGAACCGTTTCGCGAGCGGATACCGGCCAGGCGTAATGGGGGCAGGCGATCGTGATCCGGCCGTTTTCGGCGACCGTCCGCCCGCGCGCAATGACGCGGTTGACCGGCAGCGTGCGCAGATCCGATGTGAGGATCACGTCGGCACGTCTTCCGGGTGCAATAGAGCCTAATTCGCGTTCCAGACCGAAATGGCTGGCGGTGTTGATCGTCGCCATCTGCAGCGCGACAAGCGGGTCACAGCCGCAGGCGATAGCATGGCGAACAACCCGATTCATATGCCCGTCATTGACCAGCGTCCCGGAATGGCAATCATCGGTGCACAGGATGAAGTTGCGGGGGTCGAGCCCCTTTTCGGTAATCGCCGTGATCTGGCTTTCCACGTCATACCAGGCGCTGCCTAGGCGCAGCATGGCGCGCATCCCCTGCCGGACGCGGGCGATGGCATCGGCCTCGGAGGTTCCTTCATGATCATCCGCGGGGCCGCCGGCCGCATAGGCGCGGAATGGCGCGCCAAGGTCGGGGCTCGCGTAGTGGCCGCCCACCGTCTTGCCGGCCTTCTGGGTTTCGGCGATCTCGGCCAGCATCTGCTGGCTGCCCGCGACCACGCCGGGAAAATTCATCATCTCACCCAGCCCGATGATCCCCGGCCAGGTCATCGCCTCGGCCACGTCATCCGGCCCGATCTCATAGCCCGTCGTTTCGAGACCGGGGGCAGACGGGGCGCAGCTTGGCATCTGGGTAAAGATGTTCACGGGCTGCATCAGCGCCTCGTCATGCATCATCCGGACACCGTCAAGGCCGAGCACATTGGCGATTTCATGCGGGTCGGTGAACATGGTCGTCGTCCCGTGGGGGATGACGGCGGCAGCGAATTCGGCCGGCGTCAGCATGCCGCTTTCGACATGCATGTGGCCGTCGCAGAGACCGGGGATCATGTATTGGCCGTCCGCCTCGATCACCTCGGTATCGGGACCGATGGCATGGGACAGATCGCGCCCGATGGCCGCAAACCGGCCCTCGGCGATGGCGATGTCATGTCCGGGCAGAACCTCGCGGCTATGGACATTGACCCATTGGCCGCCCCGGATGACCAGATCGGCGGGTACACGTCCGGCGGCGACGGCGACAAGGCGCGGCGCCGTATCGGCCCATGATTTGAGTGAGGGGATTGCTGTTTTCATGCCAAAATCTGCCAGAACCGGCAGACCGCCGCAAGGGGGGCGGCAAAGGCGACTTTTCGTGCTCAGGCCGCAGGCAAACCCAGTCCTGCCCGTGCCCGTTCTGCCAAGCGGGCGTGCAGGCTCATGGCGGTCGCGGCAAGGCCCGTGTCGTGCGCGCCGGGCACCTTCACAGGCAGGTCGCGCAGTTCCTCGGCCGCGCCCGCCTCGACCCCGATCCGCGCCGCCACCGCCTGCCAGACGGCCGGATCGCGGCTCAGCGCCTCATAGGGCACGAAGACCACGTTTTCCGCATCCGACTCGGCCTTTTCCAGCGCGCCATAGGCGGCGACCCAGACAGCCAGCCAGTAGTCGAGTGTCATCGGATCACCGGCGGGCGGGGCGCCAAAGCGGAAGGGCCGATGGGTCGCGCCGAATTCGTGGTGGCCGAGCCATTCCATGTATTGGCGTGTGAACGCATCGCTGTTCGAAAACCGTTTGTGCTGCGACAGAAGACTGCCTGCATGGGTCAGGGGGTCGCGCAGCGGCACCAGGAAGACAGCCCGCGGCATCGCCCGGGCGAGCGCGCCGATGCGAAGAATATTGTTGTTGTTCTTTGAAACGTAGCGGGTCTTGCCGGTTTTCCGCAGAACCAGCCGGATCAGGTCGCGATAGGCGGCGATCAGGTCGTCCTCAGGCGCATGGGGGACAAGCCCGTCGGCGCGGATATAGCTCTCGCCATCGAAGATGCGCCAGAAAACCTCGTCGAGCGCCTCGGGGCTTTGAAAGTCGACCTCGATCCCGTCGCCATGTGCACGTTCGGCCTTCACACCCGCGGTCCTGCCCTTCCGGCTGATCCTCGCCCAGAGGTTCGGGGCTAGGACAAAGGGCATGTCGGCGTAGGTAAGCGACCCGAAGGCGCCGGTACGGTGAATTTCCCGCATCAGGATCGTCGTACCGGCCCGGGCAAGCCCGGTGACAAATACATGCCGGCCGTTGTCGGCGGGCGCCGTCTTCAGGTACATGCCCCGTTCGATGTCGTGCAGCATCTCGGCAAGAGGCCGCGCGCCCAGCGCCATCCGGTGCAGAACCTTGTCGAGCGCCGAATAATCAGCCACCGAACACCTTCAACCGCAGCCAGATATAGCCGATCGACGCAATACAAAGGACAAGGATGACCAGAGGCCGCAGCAGTTCCGCGCCCCAGACAGCGAAGCCGCCCGGATAGACGACGCCGAGAAGCGCCACGGGCAATAGCGCGACACAAAGCATGACAAAGAACGTCACGGAACCCTTGCCGATGATCCAGGAATAGGCCGGCAGGACGCGTTCCTTCCAGTGATCGGAAATGCGTTTGCTTTTCAGCACCCGGCCGGATTTTCCAGCCGTGGCGGTGACGCGCCGGATCTGGTCCATCAGCGGCAGGCGCAAGAACGCCTCGCTCGCCAGAACCGCCGCGGCAAGGACAAAGAGCCAGAGGGTCATTTACTCGGCAGGTTCGCTCGTCTTGGCCGTCTTTGCCTTGCGGCCCTTCATCATCCGCTTGATCGGGTAGTAGAGCACGGCGAAGATCGCCAGCACGATCGAGCCGAGCACGCCGACAACGGCGGCCAGCGCACCAGCGCCTACGCCGGGGCCGATATAGGCCTGCGCGGCAAGCGGATGGCTGAGAATGAGTGCCGCCAAAACGGGGGCGAGATACTTGGACCTATTCATTGCAATTCACCTTTTTGATTTGCGTCAGCACGTTATCACCGAATGCCTTGTCGACAAAGCGGCTCCAGCCCAAGTGATATATGCGCCCGTCTTCGGCCCGGTTGACGAAATCGGCCGCGACCTTTCCGTCAGGCGACAATAGCAGAAATCGGGCCTCCGTGACGTCTTCGATCAGGCTAAATCCGCCCGGCAATGCGGAAAAAAGCCCGGCGAAGAGCGTCTTTATCCCGTTTTCGCGCATCGCATTCCGCAGCGGGCTGGCCACTTGGCCTGTCGAAAAATCGTAAACCATGATTTCGGAGGAATCTTCGACAAAGGTCCCTGTACCGCGCATTTGTGCGTTATTGTCATAAATCGCGATTCGGTGGTCATCGAGGATGTCGACATCGTGCTGGGCCATCCAGGGGCCGGACTTGGTCCAGATGACCTCATCCGTCGACGGTCTGTACTGCACGATGGTGGAGATATTGCGCAGGCTGAGGAACACGTCCCCCTTCTTCCAGTAGGGCCCGTCTTCCAGCGCCGGCTCCACATCATTCAGATGCATCGGGTCATACCGGTATTCGCCATTGGTAAAGATCATCCAGTCGCGCCCGGAATCGAGCAGCATCTGCGCCACCGATTTCTCGAAAAGGACCGTTCCATCTGGGCTGACCTCGGTCACCTTGTCCTCGAAGAAATCATCACGCACCCGCCGGATGGTGTGCGGCTCGGCCAGCGATGGCAGCCAGAGATTGCCATCTGCATCGACCTCGGTCGAATGATGGAACATCTGGCTGTCGTTGATCCAGACCCGCCGCCCGCAGGCATCGACACGCACGAGGGGTGAAAAATGGTCCTTCACGATCAGGTCGCCATTGGGCTCCAGCACCGGGTGAATGGCCCGGAAATACTGGCTATTCCAGTTGCCGTAGTCCGCAAAGGCCGAGGTCCGCGCCGCATCGTGCAGAAGTTCGCCCCCATCGGGCAGCCAGCGATACGCAACCTCCCAGTCCTCCAGCGACAGGAGTTCCACGACATGATGCTGGCGGGTCCCGTCATAGCGGCTCATCAGGATATAGCCCGACAGACCCCAAGGCTTGCCGGCGGGCAGCGTCCAGCCAGTGGGCTTGTCGTCGTAACGTTCGCTCTTGTAGATCGTCAGCCGTTCATCCGGCCCGAGCATGCGTTTGACGGTGTCGGGGATTTCGGCCACCGCAACAGCCGCCTCCGCCACGGCGCCGAACCGTTTCGTTCCACGTTCGCCATCCAGGACCGCGGCGCCAAAGGCGACAACCGCGATAATTCCGAGGACCGCCATAAGGATAACGGCCCAGAGCGCGATCTTGAGATCCAGTATGCGTTCCAAGATATTCTGTCCTCACGGGGTCGGACTGCAGACAACGCGGACCCGGCGGCCCTTCGTACTAGTTAGTTTGACAGTCTACCTTTGCCAGTTCGGCCCGCAAGGCATCGCCATAGCCGGCGTCAAGGTAGCGGCTCCATCCAAGCCGGTAGACATGACCGTTCTCCGCGCGGTTGATGAACTGCGCCACCACCTTCCGCTCCGGCGACAAGATCAGGAAGCGACCGGCGTTTTCCTCTTCCAGAAAGAGAAAGCCGCCGGGCAATTGCTCAACCAGCCCTTCCGAAAATGTCTTCACATCGTATTCGACCATCGCGTCATGCCAGGGTGCGGTCGTCTCGCCGGTCGCGAAGTCGTAGATGACCGGTTCCGATATGCCTTCGACTTTCGGACCCCTGCCGAAGTTCACGGCGTTGTTGTTGAAGATCGAGATGCGGTGATCGTCGAGGACATCGACATCGTGCTGGGCAAGCCAGGGCCCGGACTTCATCCAGACAATCTCGTCGGTCGATGGCCGGTAAAGCATGATCATCGACGGGCGCCTGAACGACAGGAACAAGTCGCCCGCTTTCCAGTATGGCCCGTCCGCCATTACCGGCTGAATGTCATTGACGTGAACCGGGTCGAGATCGAACCGACCCGGCGGGTAGATCAGATAACCCAAGTTGTGATCGACGAGCAGTTTGACAAGCGAGCGTCTTTCCACGATCTCGCCATTTGCCGATATCCGCGTAATGGCGTCGTCAAAGAAGCCTTCGGGAAAGCGTCTGTCGAAAATTTCGTGGCGTGTCGGGTTTCCCGGTATCCAGAACGCGCCTTTGCCATCCGGCTCCGTCGAATGGGAAAACGCCATATCCGCCTGCACCCAGACCTTGCGCGCGCAGGCATCGAGCCGGAAAAGCGGAGCGTAGTGATCCTTGACGATCAGGTCGCCGTTTGGCTCCGCCCAGGGATGAACCGCCCGGTGATGGGCAGTGTTCCATTTGGTGAAATCGGCCACCTCGGACACCTGCGGCAGGCCCGCCAGCAGCGCATCGAAATCGGGCAGCCATTCGTGGGACACCGAAAAATCCGCAAGCGATATGAGTTCGACGATGTGGCGTGTGCGGTTCCCGTCGTAGCGACTGATCAGCATGTAGCCCGACAGGCCCTTCGGTTGCTCGCCGGTCGGAAATGACCAGCCGGTCGGGATCGCTTCGAACCGTTCGGCATGCTTGTAGGTCATGCGCAGGTCGGGTTTCAGCGCGTCGATTGCCGTTCCCGGGATCGACGCCACCATTGTTGCAGCGCGACCGAACCGCCCGAAACGGCCTTCGTCGCGTTCGGCGTCACGGACGCCCGCGGCAACGAAAACAGTGCCAATCACACCAAGAAGCGCCAGAAACAGAACGAACCAGACCTCGACCTTGGCGAACAGGATACGCTGCATACCAAACCTTATCACTCGTTCGTGAACAAACGTTCTGTAGCAGGCTGCTTACCCTACGGCAAATCCCCCAGCAGAAAAGCGCCGACGCATCTCATCTTCATCTGTTACATGTGCTTGAATTGAGACAGGTTCTCGATGTACCGGCAGGAAACCCGCCCTTATTGGCCCCGGATTGACGACCATGAAACCTGCGCTTTCGATCACCTACTGCACCCAGTGCAACTGGCTCTTGCGGTCCGGCTGGATGGCGCAGGAGCTTTTGTCGAGCTTCTCCGATGACCTTGGCTCAGTGACGCTGGTCCCCGGAACCGGCGGTGTTTTCGAGATCGTTCTTGACGGGACGGTCATCTGGGAACGGAAGCGTGATGGCGGCTTCCCCGACGCCAGAACGTTGAAGCAGCGCGTTCGCGACCGCATCGCGCCTGACCGCGATCTTGGTCATATCGACCGGGCTGCAGAGCGCCCGACGCAAGCATAGGCAAATCAGCGCCGATAAAAGCTCACGATCAGCGCCTTGTCATCGCGGTGTTCCCCGGTCGCCGCCTCACCGTAGATCGGTACGGACTGAACGGTCAGATCGCGGATCGCGTGACGAAGTTCGTCAAACTTCTGCGCAAAACCGCCGGCCTCGTAAACGCCCGCGTGGACGGACAGCACAAAGAGTGCATCCTGTTCGGCCACACGCAGCAACTCGTCGAGCGCCTCTGGCCCCACATGGCCATGCGTGAACGTGCCGGAACTGACAAATCCGCGATAGGTCCGGTCGGCAAGCGGCAGCGCCTTTGTCAAATCGGCAACGACAGTCCGACGGTAGACGCCTTTTCCGTCGGCGATGGCCAGCATCTCGGCCGAAATATCGAGACCATCCACCGGGGCGATCCCGCGCCGGGCGAGTGCCTCAGCGACAAGCCCTGTCCCCGCGCCGATATCGAGCACCGGACCCGTTCCAAGGTCCGCGAAAGCCGCCGCGATCTTTTCCGGCATCAGGTAATCCATCCGCCGGGCAAAGTCGGCATCATAGGTTGCCGCCCAATCGCGGTAGAGCCGCAGGGAATCCTCGGGGGACTTCAGGTCATAGGCTGCGTTGAGCCCGGTTGATTTTTCGGTCATGGGCCATCTCCGCCCGGAGCGCCCCTTGCGTCAAGCCCGATCGAAGAGTCTGGCCGTCCGGTTGGCGATGGCCTCTTGCCTACCGCCTTGCCGGATTCGATAGTCCGGCCATGACCGGCACCCTTCTTTCCCTCGGCCACGGCTATACCGCCCAGGCGCTGCAACGCCGCCTGCAACCTGCCGGCTGGACCATCATCGGCACAACGCGGTCTGCCGAAAAGGCCGAACGGTTTGCCAATGAGGGGGTCGAGCCGTTGATCTGGCCGGGCGGCGGCCCGCTCGGCCCGGTGCTTGCCCGGGCAACCCATGTCCTTATTTCCATTGCCCCCGACGACGGCGGCGATCCGGTACTGGCCGCGCATAATGACGAATTTGCCGCCGCCCGGCATTTGCGCTGGGTCGGCTATCTATCCACGACCGGGGTCTATGGCGATCATCAGGGTGGCTGGGTGGATGAGGATACGCCCCTGACACCTGGCACGAAGCGCGGCCGCATCCGCGTTCTGGCAGAGAGGCAGTGGCAGGAGGTGGCGTCGGCGGCCGCGCTGCCCCTTCACATCTTCCGACTGGCGGGCATCTACGGCCCCGATCGCGGGCCATTTGCCAAGGTCCTGAACGGAACGGCACGGCGCATCCTGAAAGACGGTCAGTATTTCAGCCGCATCCATGTCGATGACATCGCCTCGGTGCTGGCCGCCTCCATCGCGCGGCCGGACCTCGGGGCCATCTACAACGTCGCCGATGACGATCCGGCCCCGCCTGAGGATGTTCTGGCCGAGGCGGCGCGTCTTCTGGGCCTGCCGCTGCCGCCCGCCATCCCTTTCGAGAAAGCCGAAATGACACCGCTGGCGCGGAGTTTCTATGCGGAATCGAAACGGGTCCGGAACGACCGGATCGCGGCGCGCCTGGGCGTCAGGCTTGCCTATCCAGATTACCGCTCCGGCCTGCGTGCTTTGCTGGCAGAGGAACAAGGCAAGGCCGGCACTGGCGATCAGGTCTAGCCGTCAGTCGAGCGCGGCGGCAAGCAGCAGCAGTGTCAGCGTGATCCCGGCCCAGTTGTCATTGGCCGAAGACGCGGCCGTTTCGACCACGACCGGGTCCATGACAGGCTCGATCCCGCCAGCCAGCGATGCGGATGCGGCGGCGCTTAGCGCCAGCGCCAGTGCAAATGTCTTCATCTCTTCCCCCCACAGGAAATCAGGCAATTTCAGTCTGACGATGGTTAAGAACCTGACGCGGCAAGTCAAGACCACGCGGCCCTCGTATCGCTATTTTCCGGCATTGCGGATCAGCGCGGCGATGGCGTCGTAACCGCGCGCCTCGGCATGGGAAAGCGGCGTGACCCCGTCGCGGTCTGTAATCGTCGCGTCGGCCCCTGCAACGACCAGCGCCTCGACCGTCGCAACATGGTCCGGCCCGCCATCGCCAAGGATCACGGCCTCGATCAAAGCAGTCCAGCCGAGGTTGTTGATGTGGTCGAGCGGCGCGCCCGCGGCGATCAGGCGGCGCACCACCTCGGCATGGCCAAGATGGGACGCAGCGATCAGGGCGGTGCCGTCCCACCGGCTGGTCGTCAGCCCCGGGTCGTTGCCAAGCTCGATGGCCAGCGCGACAAAGTCGGGGTCGTTCGCGACGGCGGCAATCGTGACCGGGTCGTAGGACTCGTCATCGAGGAGGTTCAGATCCGCCCCTGCACCAGCAAGCGCAGCGAGCGCGGCCTCCTGCGAGGCAAACGCGGCGATATGGGCCGCCGTCCGCCGCCGCCGGTCACGCGCGTTCACCTCCGCCCCTTCGGCGATGAGGCGGCGCACGGCCCCCACATCGCCATCATGGGCGGCGCGGTGCAACGGCGGAAAGGCGGCGATTTCGGCCGCATCAGGCACCGTCTGGGCAAAAGCGGGCGCGGCGATCAGGCAGAGTGGGAGAATGAGGCGCAGCATGATGTTCTCCTTGATCTGAATGGCCTTGCCGGGGGCGGCCCCTGTTTCCATATGAAAGCGGAACAGGACGAAGGGCGCCAGAATGTCACTACGCGAAAGAGTTTCCGTTTTTCTCGAACGGCCGGAGGTGCGGTATGGGATCATCGGTGTGATCCTGTTCAATGCGGCCATCCTCGGGCTTGAAACATCGGCGACGGCGATGGCGGCGGCCGGGCCGCTGCTTGTCCTTCTGGACAGTCTCTGCCTTGCGGTCTTCGTGGCGGAACTGGCGGCGAAGCTCTATGCCCGCCGTCTGTCCTTCTTCCGTGACGGCTGGAACATTTTTGACTTCGCGATCGTGGCGGTGGCGCTGGTTCCGGCGGGTCAGGGATTCGCGGTCTTGCGGGTGCTGCGCATCCTGCGAGTACTGAGAGTCATTTCCGTCACGCCACGGCTGCGGCGGGTGGTGGAGGGGTTCATCTCCGCCCTGCCGGGCATGGGGTCGGTCTTTCTGCTGATGGGGATTGTTTTCTACGCGGCTTCCGTCATGGCGACGAAGCTCTTTGGGGCAAGTTTTCCCGACTGGTTCGGCACGCTCGGCCGGTCGGGCTATTCGCTCTTTCAGATCATGACACTGGAAAGCTGGTCGATGGGCATCGTACGACCGGTCATGGATGTCTATCCGCTGGCTTGGACCTTCTTCGTGCCCTTCATTCTGGTCACGACCTTCGCGGTTATGAACCTTGTCGTCGGCCTTATCGTCAATTCGATGCAGGAAGCGCATGACGAAGAGGAAATCGCCCGGACCGACAGCTATCGGGATGAGGTTCTGGTACGGTTGGCGCAGATCGAGGCGAAACTCGATCAGGCGCAGGATAGCAGGGAGCGGAGGGACAGGGTCGGCTGACCGCGCTCAGGCGCGTTTGCTGGCGACCGATGCAACACCGAGCACGTCGAGCACCTTTGCCTCGATCTCAGCCGCACTCATGCCGGCCGTGGCATACATGTCCTCGGGCGATGCCTGGTCGATGAAGGTATCGGGCAGGACCATGGAGCGATATTTCAGGCCATGGTCGAAGACGCCTTCCTCGGCCAGCAGCTGCGCCACATGGGAACCGAAACCGCCGATGGCGCCTTCCTCGATTGTGATCAGCGCCTCGTGTTCCGCTGCCAGCCGCAGGATCAGGTCGCGGTCGAGGGGCTTGGCGAAACGCGCATCGGCGACGGTGGGGGCAAGCCCGCGCTGGGCGAGCGCTTCGCGCGCTTTCAGCACCTCGGCCAGCCTTGTGCCGAAGGAGAGGATCGCGACGCGGCCGCCCTCGGCGACGATGCGGCCCTTGCCGATTTCCAGCACCGTGCCCCGCTCGGGCATGTCGACGCCCACGCCCTCGCCGCGCGGGAATCGGAAGGCGGAAGGGCGGTCGTCGATGGCGGCGGCGGTGGCGACCATGTGGACCAGTTCCGCCTCATCGGCAGCGGCCATGACGACCATGTCGGGCAGGTTCGCCAGATAGGCGATGTCGAAGGCGCCCGCATGGGTCGCGCCGTCCGCCCCCACAAGCCCGGCGCGGTCGATGGCGAAGCGAACGGGCAGCCGCTGGATCGCCACATCGTGGACGACCTGATCGTAGCCGCGCTGCAGGAAGGTCGAATAGAGCGCACAGAAGGGTTTCAGCCCCGCCGCCGCAAGCCCGGCCGAGAAGGTCACTGCGTGCTGTTCGGCGATGCCGACATCAAAGCAGCGCTTCGGAAATCGTTCGGCGAATAGGTTCAGCCCGGTCCCGTCGGGCATGGCCGCCGTGATCGCGACGATCTTGTCGTCGGTCTCGGCTTCGCGGATCAGTGACTGGGCGAAGACCTTGGTATAGGAAGGTGCGTTCGAGGGCGCCTTTTTCTGCTCGCCCGTCACGACGTCGAACTTGGCCGTCGCATGGCCCTTGTCGGCGGCGCGTTCGGCAGGGGCATAACCCTTGCCCTTCTTGGTCAGTACATGGATCAGCATCGGGCCGTTCGCCCGGTCATGGACCGTTCTGAGCACCGTCAGCAGCTGCTCCATGTCATGCCCGTCAATGGGGCCGACATAGGAAAAGCCCAGTTCTTCAAAGAGCGTCCCGCCGACGGTCATGCCCTTCAGCATTTCCTTCGCCCGCCTTGCGCCTTCCTGGAAGGGTTCCGGCAACAAGCTGACCGCGCCCTTGGCTGCGGCCTTCAATTCCTGAAACGGTGCCCCGGAATAGAGCCTGGACAGATAGGCCGACATCGCGCCCACAGGCGGCGCAATTGACATGTCGTTGTCGTTCAGGATGACGAAGAGCCGCTTCTTCAGATGGCCCGCGTTGTTCATCGCCTCATAGGCCATGCCGGCGCTCATCGCGCCGTCACCGATCACGGCAACCGCGTCGCCGCCATCGCCGCCAAGGTCGCGCGCCACGGCAAAGCCGAGCGCGGCGGAAATGGAGGTGGAGGAATGGGCCGCACCGAAGGGGTCATAGGGGCTTTCAGATCGCTTGGTGAAACCCGACAGCCCGCCTTTCTGCCTGAGCGTCCGGATACGGTCGCGCCGGCCAGTCAGGATCTTGTGCGGATAGCACTGGTGGCCCACATCCCAGATGATCTTGTCGCGCGGCGTTTCAAAGACCGCGTGGAGCGCGACCGTCAGTTCCACGACGCCAAGACCGGCACCGAGATGCCCGCCCGTGACCGACACTGCGCTGATCGTTTCGGCCCTGAGTTCGTCGGCAAGCTGGCGCAACTCGCGGTCGCTCAACGCCTTCAGGTCGGCCGGCAGGGCAATGCGGTCGAGTGTCGGGGTTGTCGGTCTGTCGCTCACGGATGGTCGGCCTTCGGTTCTTTCCAGCCGGTCTAGCGGGAATCGCGTCGGGGAACAATTCCCCGCCGCCGTTTCTAGCTGCCGTAGTGGTCCTGAAACGCCGCGATGGCGCGGTCCAGCGCCTCATCCGTCACATCGCGGTGCAGGACCAGCCGCAGTTCCCGCGCCGGTCCGCCGATCAGCACGCCACGGGCCAAGAGCGCAGGTTTCAAACGGTCGGCATCCCCGGCCGCCGGCGCAAAGAAGACCATATTGGTTTCGCGCCGAACCGTCCCCGCACCAAGCGCGCCAAGCGCGTCGGCCAACCGTTCGGCACGGCTGTGGTCATCGACGAGGCCCGCGATATTGTGGCGCAGCGCATGGCGGCCAGCGGCGGCCAGCACGCCCGCCTGGCGCATCCCCCCGCCGAGTATCTTGCGATGCCGCCGCGCCCGCGCGATCAGGTCGGCCGGCCCGACCAGAACCGAGCCAACCGGCGCGCCAAGGCCCTTGGACAGGCAGACCGAAACGGTATCGGCGATATCGGCCAGATCGGTCGGCGCGCAGCCAAGCGCCGTTACCGCATTGAAGAACCGCGCGCCGTCAAGATGCACCGAAAGCCCGGCCGCCCGGCCCGCCCCGGCCGCCTTCTTCATCTCTTCGAGCGCGATGGCGGCCCCGCCGGTCGTGTTTTCAAGGCTGAGAAGGCGGCTGACCGGGTGATGCGGATCGTCGGGCTGAACTGCGGCGCGGATCGCATCCGGCGCCAGTGCGCCCGAGGGCATGGGCGCTATCGGGTGAAGCGCGACAGAACCGAGGATGGAGGCACCCGCCGCCTCATACCGGTAGACGTGGTAACTTTCGCCGACGATCACCTCTTCGCCGCGCGCGCAATGGGACATGACGGCGACAAGGTTGCTCTGGCTGCCCGAGGGCAGGAAAATGCCCGCCTCCTTGCCCAGCATCTCGGCAAGTTCCGCCTGCAGCCGGTTGACCTCCGGATCATCGCCATAAACGTCGTCACCCACCTCGGCCTCGGCCATGGCGCGGCGCATCGCGGCATCGGGCCGGGTGACCGTGTCGCTGCGGAGGTCGCAAAGCACATTCGGACGCGATGCGGGATCGCTCAGTGATGCGTAAAGGCTCATGGCTCGGGCTCCGGGGTTCAGGCGTCGCGGGCAATCACGAAGCGCGCGGCATCGCGCAAAGTATCGGCGGCAGCGCCATAAGGTGCAAGCGCCGCCTCCGCCTCCGCCACAAGTTCGCGCGCCCGCGCCGCCGCGCCGTCAAGGCCGAGGAGAGACACGAACGTGGCCTTGCCGGCGTCCGCGTCCTTGCCCAGCCTCTTGCCGGCCATGGCCGGGTCGCCCGCCACATCGAGAATGTCGTCGGCAATCTGGAAGGCAAGGCCAAGTGCGGTGGCATAGGCGGCCATCGGTCGCCGGTCGGCCCCGGCGAGGATCGCGCCTGCCTCGGCGGCAAAGCTGATGAGCGCACCGGTCTTGCCGGCCTGAAGCGTCGTGATTTCATCCAGCGTCAGTGGCGCTGCGGCGGTTTCGGCGGCGATGTCACGCGCCTGACCAAGCACCATGCCCTCCGCGCCCGATGCGCGTGCCAGCGCAGCGATCAGCTCGACCCGTCGCTCCGGCGGCCCAAGCACTGGGTCGCAGCACAGTTGGAAGGCGAGCGTCTGCAACGCATCGCCAGCAAGAACCGCGACAGCCTCATCCCATTTGACATGCACCGTCGGCTGCCCCCGCCGCAGATCGTCGTCATCCATGCAGGGCAGATCGTCATGGATCAGCGAATAGGCATGCAGCGCCTCGACCGCGGCCGCCGCGGGCATCGCGACTGTGTCTGCAGCCCCGTGAAGCCGGGCACTTTCCAGCACCAGAAAGGCGCGCAACCGCTTCCCGCCCGTCACAGCATATCGCATCGCCGCGACGACAGGGACATCGGCCATGCGTGCAAGCGAACCGGCCAGCGCAAGACCGACCGCGCGCTGGACCTCCGCCAGCCGCTCGGGAAACATTCAGAGGCCTTCGACAGGTGTCGTGCCGGTGGGCACACCACCCTCGCCAAGCGTGATCTTGGCGACCTTCTCCTCGGCTTCCTTCAGTTTTTTCTCGCAATGGGCCTTCAGCGCCGCACCACGCTCGTAATGGCGGATTGAATCCTCAAGCGGCACTTCGCCGCGTTCGAGCAGGCTCACGACCTCCTCCAGCGCCTTCATCGCTTCTTCGAAGCTCATATTCGCGATGTCGCTCATGCGCCCCGCTCCATCAGTACCCTCACATGCGCCGCGACAGATGCCCCGAGCGCGTCCAGATCATAGCCGCCCTCCAGCGCCGATACCACCCGGCCGCCACAGCAATCGTCGGCCAGATCGCAGATCGCATGGGTGATCCAGGCAAAGTCCGCCTCGCTCCAGTTGAGCCCGCCCAGCGGATCGGCCCGATGCGCATCGAACCCGGCCGACACGATCACAAGTTCCGGCCGGAACGCCGCCACCCGCGCCAGTGCGCCTTCCCAGACCTGCCGCATCTCGGACCCACCCGTCCCGGGCGCGAGCGGCAGGTTGACGATCTGGTCATGGGCACCGCGTTCGCTGGCATAGCCCGACCCGGGATAAAGCGGCATCTGGTGGGAAGACACGAACATCGCCCGCGCCTCGTCCCAAAGCAGATCCTGCGTGCCGTTGCCGTGATGGACATCGAAATCCAGCACCGCCACACGACCCAGCCCGTGGTGATCAAGCGCCCTTTTGGCTGCAATAGAGACTGTACCGAAAAGGCAGAACCCCATCGCCGTTTCCCGCTCGGCATGGTGCCCCGGCGGGCGCATGGCCAGAAAGGCGTTCTGCATGTCGCCCGCCAGCACCGCGTCGACGGCGGCAACGGCGCCGCCCACGGCCCGCAGCGCCGCATCGAATGATCCCGGCGACATGAACGTATCGCCATCAAGCTGCGACCAGCCTTCGACGGGCGCCGCGCGCCTGACCTTGGCCAGATAAGATTCCGGATGGCAGCGCAGCACCTCGGCCTCTGCCGCCGGTTCCGCCGGTCGCCGGACAAGCGCGTCGAAGGCCGGATCGCGGAGCGCCGCATAAATCGCCTCCATCCGCGCCACCTGTTCAGGGTGGCCGCGCGGCGTGACATGGGCCAGCGCGGCTTCATGGGTCAGATAGAGCGTCGTCACGGCATGGACCTTTCATTTCGCGTCGTCGGTTGGGTCAGGGCCGGACAGGACAGGTCCGGCTATTCCGGCGCGAGCATATAACCCTCGCCGCGAACCGTCTGCAGATAGCGCGGCTGCTTCGGATCGGTTTCGAACTTGCGCCGCAGCCGCGTGATCTGCACATCGACCGCGCGTTCCTGCGCCTGCCCGCCGTCGCGCCCCGCACCGCGCCCCAAATCCTCGACCAGCTGGCTGCGGCTGACCGGCTCGCCCGTGCGCGCCGCGAAGATGCGCATCAGCGCGGCCTCCGTCGCGGTCAGCCGGACCAGCTTGTCCCCGTGCCACATCTCGCCCCGGTCGACATCGTAGCGCACCGGGCCGAGATGCAGCACCTTCGGCACCTTGACCTCTGCCACCGGCGGCGACCGGCGCAGGATCGCATTGATCCGCAGCAAGAGCTCCTTCGGCTCGAAGGGCTTCGCCAGGTAGTCGTCGGCGCCGGCCTCCAGGCCTGCGATGCGGTCGGCCGTCTCCCCCTTCGCAGTCAGAAGCAGGATCGGCGTCTCGATCCGCGCCCTCAGATCGCGCGTCAGGCTGACACCGTCCTCGCCCGGCATCATCACGTCGAGCACGATAAGATCGAATTCCAGACCTTCAAGCAGCCGCCGCGCATGGGCTGCGTCGCGCGCCGGGGTCACCCAGAAACCGCTTCGCATCAGGAACTTCTGCAAAAGCCCGCGAATGCGCTCGTCATCATCGACGATCAGCAGATGGATGTCCGACATGCCGCTCATGCGCCGCTTTCCTTCATCGACTGGTAGTATCGCCGCAATTCCGGGTCCATCATCGCTTCCAGCACCTCGCGGAACCCCGCCACGGCCGTTGGTCCGGCGGTACGGTAGGCGGCCCGCATCCGCGCCCGCTGCGCATCCGACAGTTCCCGCTCCAGCGTCGCGCCGCGTTCGGTCAGGAACAGATTGCGCTCGCGCTTGTCCCTGCGCCCGATCCGGGCCTCGACAAGCCCGTCGTCAACCAGTGTTCTCAGCACCCGGTTCAGCGACTGTTTGGTCACGCCCAGCATCGCCAGAAGCGTGTTCACCGTCAGCCCCGGCTGGCGGTTGATGAAATGGATCGCCCGGTGATGGGCGCGTCCGTATTCGTAGTTCTCAAGGATACGGTCGGGATCGGCCGTGAAGGCGCGATAGGCGAAGAACATCGCCTCGATCCCCTTGCGCAGCTGTTCGTCCGTCAGGAAGAGCAGGCTTTCCCCACCCTGGCTTCCCGCACTGCCCGCCATGACCATCCCATCCTCCGGCTTTTCTCTGCCGTTTGTAAGCCGGATTTTATGTCAGCGATGTTGACTTTCCAAGAATCAATTGCTAGCGAAATCCGGAAAGTACGCAACATTATGTCCGGTTCGGACCTAGGCTGCGCAATTTTCGAAAATTCAACTGGCGCTACGGGAGGGTACGATGGCCGGTGCCTATGACGATCGCGATGGCAAGATCTGGATGGACGGCGCTCTCGTCGACTGGCGCGACGCGAAAGTGCATATCCTGACCCATGCGCTGCACTACGCCTCCTCGGTCTTCGAAGGTGAGCGCTGCTATAGTGGCAAGATTTTCAAGGGCCGCGAACATTCGCTCCGGCTTCTGAAATCGGGCGAGCTGATGGATATGCCGATCCCCTATTCGGCTGACCAGATCGACGCGGCCAAGGACGCGGTTCTGAAGGCCAATGGCTGGTCGGACGCCTATGTGCGCGCGCTGGCCTGGCGCGGCGCGGGCGAGGATATGGGTGTCGCGGCCAAGCGCAATCCGGTCCGCATGGCGGTCATCGCCTGGGAATGGGGAAACTATTACGGCGATGCCAAGATGAAGGGCGCGAAACTCGACATCGCCAGATGGCGCCGCCCCGACCCCGCAACCGCCCCGTCACAGGCTAAGGCCGCCGGGCTTTACATGATCTGCACCATGTCCAAGCACGCGGCCGAGGCCAAGGGCTGTTCGGACGCGATGATGTTCGACTATCGCGGCTATGTCGCCGAGGCCACCGGCGCCAATATCTTCTTCGTCAAGGATGGCGAGGTTCACACGCCGCTCGCCGACGCCTTCCTCAACGGCATCACCCGCCAGACGGTGATCCAGATGCTGAAGGACATGCAGATCAAGGTGCATGAGCGTCATATCCTGCCCGAGGAACTTGAAGGTTTCGAACAGTGCTGGCTGACCGGAACCGCGGCCGAGGTCACGCCCGTGGGCCAGATCGGCGACTACAATTTCGAGGTCGGCGACATGGCCAAGCGGGTCGTCACCGAATATGAGGCGCTGGTGCGGCGGTAAGGCGCGGCCCTCAGGCCGTCCAGCCCCGCTCGATCCGGGTAAACTCACGCAGACGCCCCGCGCCTTCGCGGTCGGCGGGGCGTTCGTGCAGCTGCCGCAAGGCAGGGTGCGATCCGTCGGGGCGGTGCTGCCGCTCGACCTCGGCAAAATGCTTCAGACGGCCGCTTTCGGTTTCGGATTGACGGTCAGCAACATGCCGGCTCATGGCGTCCTCCTGATGTTGGCGTCCTTGCACGGGCTTGCCGCCCGCCTCCCCATTCTGCCAAAAATTCACCCTTTGGGCGAGTCTCTTGCGCGCGCGCCCCTGAAAATGGGCGTCAGTCCGCCAGCCGCGCCATTGCCCAGCGTGCGGCATCCGCGACGGCCGGATCGGCATCCGCCGCCAGCCGCGCTGCCACCGGCCGCAGCGCCGGATCAGCGGAATTGCCGATCGCATAAAGCACATTGCGAACAAAACGGTCGCGCCCGATCCGTTTGATCGGGCTGCCGGAAAACCGCGCCCGGAATGCCGCGTCATCCAGTCCGGCAAGCTCGGCGAGCGGCGGTGCGCCCACCCGCGCCGCATAGCCCGCTTCCTGCGCGGCGACGGCGAATTTGTTCCAGGGGCAGACGGCAAGGCAGTCGTCGCAGCCATAGATGCGGTTGCCCATAAGCGCACGCAACTCCACAGCGACCGGCCCCTTGTGCTCGATCGTCAGATAGGAAATGCAGCGCCGCGCGTCGAGCTGATAGGGCGCCGGAAAGGCCTTTGTCGGGCAGATGTCCAGACAGGCCCGGCACGATCCGCAATGATCGGCCTCGGCCTCGTCCTTCGGCAGGTCGAGCGTCGTGAAGATCGCGCCGAGGAAAAACCAGCTGCCGAGCTCGCGCCCGACAAGGTTCGTATGCTTGCCCTGCCAACCCAGCCCTGCTGCCTGCCCAAGCGGTTTTTCCATCACCGGCGCGGTATCGACAAAAACCTTGATTTCAGGCCTATCAGAGCCTTTTTCGGCCTCCGCGATCAGCCAGCGCCCCAGCCGTTTCAACCGCTTCTTGACCAGGTCGTGATAGTCGCGCCCCTGCGCATAGCAAGATACCACCCCCCGGCTCCGCTCTGCCAGAACCGCCAGGGGATCGGCCTCGGGCGAATAGACCTCCGCCAGCATGATCACGGTCCGCGCCGCGGGCCAGAGCGCGGCGGGATCGCCGCGCCAGTCCGTACGTTCGGCCATCCACCCCATCTGCCCATGCCGGCCGGCCGCGACAAATGCCCGAAGACGGGCCGCCGCATCGGGAATGGCCTCCGGGGCGCAAAACCCTATGGCCGAAAACCCCTGCCGTCGCGCCTCGGCAACGACAAGCGCCTTCAGCGCCCCGGCGCTCACCGGCCCCTCCGCTTTCTGTCCCGAAATACCCCGGGGGTCCGGGGGCCGCGCCCCCGGCGGCAGCCGTCAGAAATCCAGATCGGCATAATGCGGCGGCGGCGGAAATCCCGGCACCTGATCGGCAAGGATCGACCGGAAAGAAGGCCGCGACTTGATCTTGGCATACCAGTCCTTGACGTTGGACGACCGGTTCCAGTCCACATCCGAGATGTAGTCGAGACAGGACAGATGTGCCGCCGCGGCAAAATCGGCCAGCGTCATCTCGTTACCGGCCAGCCAGCGGCGCTGATCGAGAAGCCAGCTCATGTAATCCAGGTGATACTTGATCCGCTGCGCCCCGGATTTCACGTTCTTGCTGTCGGGATAGCCAAGCCCCATCACCTTCTTGTTGATCCGCTCATAGACGAGCTTGGAGGTGACTTCCTCGTGGAACTTGTCGTCGAACCAGGCGCAAAGGCGGCGCACTTCGTAGCGCGCCTTCGGCTCCTTCGGCATCAGCCGCGGCTCGGGCACGGTTTCCTCGACATATTCGCAGATCGCCTGGCTTTCGGACATGTTCTGTCCATCGAGCTTGATCACGGGGATCTTGCCCGCCGGATTGCGGTGCAGGAAATCGGCCCCCTGTTCCCAGTAGCGTTCCTCGACCAGTTCGACCTCGATCTTCTTTTCGGCAAGCGTCAGACGAACCTTGCGGCAGAAGGGCGAGAGGGGAACATGGTAAAGTCGGGTCATCGGCGGGTGCTCATCCACGGGGGGTCGTCCGGTGATACCCCTCCCCGCCGGGTCGTTCAATCCTCGAAACAGGCGGCGCGCCCGTCGGCCAGAATCGTCTCGGCCCCGGAAGAGATGGCGGCGGCACGCTTGCGCAGAAAGCCGCTCGGGCGGGCGGGGTTACGCCCCTTGGGGTCGGGCAGGGCCGCCGCGATCAGCGCCGCCTGGCGCGATGTCAGCTTCGCCGCGCTGGTGCCGAAATAGGTCTGCGCCGCCGCTTCGGCCCCGAACATCCCCTTTCCCGTCTCCGCCACGTTCAGATAGACCTCGACGATCCGCCGCTTGGTCCAGACCAGTTCGACAACCGGCGTCATCAGCGCCTCCATCGCCTTTCTGAGCCAGCTTCGCCCGTGCCAGAGAAAGACGTTCTTGACAACCTGCTGGGTCACGGTCGAGGCGCCGCGATTGGCGCCCTCGTTCAGCGCGGCCTTGATCGCATTGATGTCAAACCCCCAATGCAGGCAGAAATTCGCATCCTCCGCTGCTACGACAGCACGGGCCATCACGGGGGCCATATCCTCCAGATCGACCCATTCGCGGGTGACGCCGCCTTGCGCACGCGCTTCGGTCAGGATGTAGAAGGTCGTTGGCGGATTGATGACCGCGTAAAGCAGGATCAGCGCCAGATAAAGCGCCACGACGGCGCCGATAGCCCAGGAAACCCAGCGAATGGCGCTCCGCACGGGATGGGCGTAGAACGCCGCCGCGCGGGCCTTCCGGGCCCGGCTCTTGACCGTTTTCGCGGATGATTTCGTCCCCCGTGCCATCGCCGGAACATAGCCATGCTGGCCCGCCGCTGGTCAAGGCCGGCCACCGGCCGCCCGACGAATTTTCGCCCCGTCAGGCCGCCCGCAGGATACGCGCCTCGCGGCCCGTCAGCTCCGTTCGCGCAAGGCGGATGGGATGCGTTCTGCGCATCTCCGCCAGTTCCGGGAACATCGCGGTGATTTCCTCGTAAAGTGCGGTGTCGGCATCCATCAGGATGCTGCCGGGATGAAAGCTCTCGCTCGGCGCGCCATCCGAAAAGACGATCTCGTGCCGGTCGAAAAGGAGATGAATGTAGCTCACCTTCGCCATCGTGCAGCGTTCGACACCCTGCGCGCCGACTAGATGATGGGCGGCGACGAGCACCTCCGCCCGGCCAAAGTGCAGTTCTGCCAGCCAGCCCGAGACCAGCACCCTGTGCTGTGGCGACACCAGCATGGCGCGGTCGTTGCCGATGGCGCCGGGCGCAAATCGGACCGGCGCGAAATCCCCGGTTGCCGCGACCTCGCGCCGGCCGACCCAGCGCAGGGGTTGCGCCCCGTGGTCAAGCGTTTCGACCAGATCGCCGGGCACAAGCGTTTCCACCGCGGCGCGGCCGCCCGGCACGTCGATCAGCGTTCCCGGGGTGAAGCAGGCCGGGCCGAGATTGCCGACCGGCATCGCGGCCTGGGTCGTCACGAATGTCGAACTGACGAAGGTCGCGGGGTCGAGGTTGGTGCCGTCGGTCGGGGTGAAAAGAACCCGCCCGTCGGCAAGGTAGAATGTCGTGCCGGTGATCGTCACCGTCGCGCCGTTCATCACCACCGTGATCGTATCGCCCGGATAGACATTGGTGATGTCAGAGCCGTCGATACTGTCATTGCCGTTGCGCGACAGGAAGTTGTTGTCGTTCTGGTCGACCGCGTTCAGGAACTGCTGCGTCAACACCGTTCCCGGTGCCGGCGGTGCCGACGGGTCGATCTGGTAGAACTGGTCCGTATAGGTCGTCGGCATACTGCGCCTCCGGTACAAACAACTTCGACCGGGGATTTCGCCCGGCGCTTCGGGCACTGTCTTAACGACTCAATGCGTCCGAAATTTGACCGCAATCGGCACAAGGCGGACCAATTCAGCGACCGGCGGGAATGCGCCGGCGGGCGACAGACGCAAAAACTCGTCGCCAGATTTGACTCTAACCCGCCGGAACAGGGTTTATTCGGCCGGGACGGCCTCGGCATCGGCGCTCAACGGCTTTGGCAGATGCACCAGCATCTCGCGCGGGCAGACCTGCAGGAAATTCGCCCGTTCGCTCTGCCAGTGCTGCAGGATATCGGCGGCCTTGCGGCTGCCGGTTTCCGCCTGATGCCGTTCAACCAGCGCCTTCAGCTCCGCCTCCCAATGCGGATGCGTGACGGCGCAGGTGACAAGCGTCTCAAGGTTCATCAGCTCTTCCGCCTCGCCGTCCGGATCGTAGACATAGGCCATGCCGCCCGTCATCCCCGCACCGAAATTGGCGCCGATCCGGCCGAGGATGACGGCCACACCGCCGGTCATGTATTCGCAGCCGTTCGACCCGCAGCCCTCGATCACCACCTTCGCGCCGGAATTGCGCACGGCAAAACGTTCGCCTGCACGGCCGGCGGCGAAAAGATACCCATCGGTCGCGCCATAAAGCACGGTATTGCCGATGATCGTGTTTTCCGAGGCCGTGAGAGGCGAGACCATCGGCGGGCGCACCACGATCGTGCCGCCCGAAAGCCCCTTGCCAACATAGTCATTGGCATCGCCCGAGACTTCGAGCTTCAGCCCCGGCGCCGCGAAAGCGCCCAGCGACTGGCCGCAGGACCCGGTCAGCTTGACCGTCAGGTGGTCGGGTTGCAGCGCATTCTTCATCCCGAAATTCTTCACGATCAGCGACGAGGCGCGGGTTCCGATGGTCCGGTGCGTGTTCCTGACCGCATAGGAAAGCTGCATCTTCTCGCCTTCCTCGAAGAACCGCGCACCATCCTTGATGATTTCCGCATCGAGCGTATCTGGCACCATGTTGCGCGGCTTGGAACGGTCATAGACGATCCGGTCCGCGCCATCGACAGTGATCAGCAGGGGGTTAAGGTCGAGGTCGTCGAGATGCGCCGACCCCCGGCTCACCTGGCTGAGAAGGTCCGCCCGCCCGATGATCTCGTCAAGGCTCCGCGCGCCGATCTGGCTGAGGATCTCGCGGACTTCCTGCGCGTAAAATGTGATCAGGTTCACCACCTTGTCGGCCGTGCCAGTGAACTTCTGGCGCAGCGCCTCGTTCTGCGTGCAGACGCCGACCGGGCAGGTATTCGACTGGCACTGACGGACCA
The DNA here is from genome assembly GCA_041397105.1 of Paracoccaceae bacterium. Taxonomy (GTDB): domain Bacteria; phylum Pseudomonadota; class Alphaproteobacteria; order Rhodobacterales; family Rhodobacteraceae; genus Albidovulum. The sequence goes on along the minus strand of JAWKXJ010000003.1, from coordinate 188,000 downwards.
TGATGCAGCCCATCGCGATCAGCGCGGCGGTGCCGATGCCATATTCCTCGGCCCCCATCATCGCGGCGATGACGATGTCGCGCCCGGTGCGCAGACCACCATCGGTGCGCAGCGTGATGCGTTCGCGCAGCTTGTTCATCGCCAGAACCTGATGCGCCTCGGTCAGGCCCATTTCCCACGGCAGGCCCGCGTACTTGATCGAGGTGCCGGGCGATGCCCCCGTCCCGCCGTTATGCCCCGAAATCAGGATCACATCGGCCTTGGCCTTGGCGACGCCCGCCGCAATCGTGCCGACACCGGAAGAGGAGACGAGTTTCACCGTCACCTTGGCGCGCGGGTTGATCTGCTTCAGGTCATAGATCAGCTGCGCAAGGTCCTCGATCGAGTAGATATCGTGATGCGGCGGCGGTGAAATCAGCGTGACGCCGGGTGTCGAATGGCGAAGCCGCGCGATCAGTTCCGTCACCTTGATACCCGGCAACTGCCCGCCTTCGCCCGGTTTTGCGCCCTGTGCGACCTTGATTTCCAGTTCCTCGCAGGCGTTCAGATATTCCGCCGTCACACCGAAGCGCCCGGATGCCACCTGCTTGATCTTCGCCGACGGGTTGTCGCCGTTCGGTTCGGGCACGAAATGCGCCGGGTCCTCGCCGCCCTCGCCGCTGTCGGATTTCGCGCCGATCCGGTTCATGGCGATGTTCAGCGTCTTGTGCGCCTCGGGGCTGAGCGCGCCAAGCGACATGCCGGGCGTGACAAAGCGTTTGCGGATCGAGGTGATGCTTTCCACCTCTTCAATCGGCACTGACCGGCCAAGCGGCTTGATGTCCAGAAGGTCGCGGATATGGATCGGCGGGTTGGCCCGCATCGTCGCCGAATAGCGTTTCCAGAGATCGTAAGAGGCGCTGTCGCAGGCCGATTGCAACATGTGCATCGTCTGCGCCTCCCAGGCGTGTTTCTCGCCCGACCGCCGGGCCTTGTAAAAGCCGCCGATAGGCAGGATGTCGGTTCCCGCCGTCCAGCCCTTGGCATGGACCTCTTCCATCTTGTGCTGGATGCCGGTGATGCCGATGCCGGAAATGCGGCTGTGCATGCCGGGGAAATATTCCGCCACCATCGCCCGGCTAAGGCCCACTGCCTCGAAGTTCAGCCCGCCGCGATAGGAAGAGATGACCGAAATGCCCATCTTGGACATGATCTTCAAAAGCCCCGCGTCGATGGCATCGCGGTAACGCCGCATCGCATCAAGAAGCGTACCTTCGATCAGCCCCCGGCGAACCCGGTCGGCAATGCTGTCCTGCGCCAGATAGGCGTTCACGGTGGTCGCGCCGCAGCCGATCAGAACCGCGAAATAATGCGGGTCGATGCATTCGGCCGACCGCACATTGACCGAACAGAAAGTCCGAAGCCCCTTGCGCGTCAGCCAGCTGTGCACGGCCGAGGTGGCAAGGATCATCGGCATAGCGATCCGGTCGGACCGCTGGTTCTGGTCGGTCAGGACAAGATGCCCAGCGCCCGAACGTACCGCATCTTCCGCCTCGGCGCGAATACGCTCCAGCCCGCGCGCCAGCGCTTCGGTGCCCGGCCCGAACGTGCAGTCGATCATCGCGACGCTGTCGCCGAAGATGCGCAGCATCTCGTCAAACTCGCCATTGGCGATGAACGGGCTTTCGAGAACCAGGATCTCTGCTTGGCTGCTATCCTCGTCGAGCACGTTCTTGAGGTTGCCGAACCGCGTCTTCAGGCTCATCACCCGGCTTTCGCGAAGCGAGTCGATGGGCGGGTTCGTCACCTGGCTGAAGTTCTGGCGGAAATAGTGACTAAGCGGGCGGTATTGCTTCGACAGCACCGCCGCCGGCGTGTCGTCGCCCATCGAGGCGATCATTTCCTTGCCGTCCTCGGCCATCGGGGCCAGAACCTGCTCCAGCTCCTCCAGCGTGTAGCCGGCCGCGATCTGCCGCTTGCGCAGTTCCGCGCCTTCGAAGATCGCCTTTTCCGGAACGTCGCGCATCAGTGCGTTCAGGTCCGTCACTTTCTCGATCCAGTCGGCATAGGGCTGCGCGGCAGCCAGCCGGTCCTTCATCGCGGCGTCGTGGTAGAGCTTTCCTTCCGCCATATCGACCGCGATCATCTGGCCCGGCCCGAGCGCGCCTTTCTGGCGCACCACGGATTCATCGACCGGCACCATCCCGGCCTCCGACCCCGCGACCAGAAGCCCGTCGCCGGTGACGACATAGCGCATCGGCCGCAACCCGTTACGGTCAAGCCCGGCGCAGACCCAGCGCCCGTCGGTCATGGCCAGCGCCGCCGGTCCGTCCCAGGGCTCCATCACTGCGTTGCAATAGGCGTACATATCCTGCCAGGCCTGCGGCATCTCCACCGCCGATTTCGACCATGCCTCGGGCACCAACATCGTCTTGGCCATCGGCGCGGACCGGCCCGCGCGCACCAGAACCTCGAAGACGGCGTCCAGCGCCGCCGAATCTGACGACCCCTGCGCGACGATCGGCTTGATGTCGCCTGCCTGCTCGCCGAAGGTCGCGGATGCCATGCGGATTTCGTGGCTCTTCATCCAGTTCAGGTTGCCCTTCAGCGTGTTGATCTCGCCGTTATGGGCAAGCATGCGGAAGGGCTGCGCGAGCCACCACTGCGGGAAGGTGTTGGTGGAATAGCGCTGGTGATAAATCGCGAAGGCGCTGGAAAAACGATCATCCTTCAGATCGGGGTAGAACTCGGCCACCTGTTCGGCCAGCATCATGCCTTTGTAGATGATCGACCGGCAGGATAGCGAACATAGGTACATCCCGGCGATACCGGCGGCCACCGCGGCCTTCTCGATCCGCCGGCGGATGACGTAGAGCTCCCGCTCGAACGTCTCTTCATCCGTCCCCTTGGAGTTCTTGATCAGAATCTGTTCGATCTCGGGGCGCGTCGCATTGGCCTTTTCGCCAAGGACCTCGGTATTCACCGGAACGTGGCGCCAGCCGTAGATGTAATAGCCCATGCGCAGAACTTCGGTTTCCACGATGGTCCGGCAGGTTTCCTGCGCCCCGAAATCGGTGCGCGGCAAAAAGACCTGACCGACCGCGATCAGCGCCTTCATGTCGGGCTCATGACCCGTCCGCCGGATCTGGTCATAGAAGAAGGGAACAGGGATCTGCACATGGATGCCCGCGCCGTCGCCCGTCTTGCCATCGGCATCGACCGCGCCCCGGTGCCAGACCGCCTTCAGTGCGTCGATCCCATGTTCCACGACCTTGCGGCTGGCCTTGCCGTCGATGGAGACGACGAGGCCCACACCGCAGGAGGAATGCTCATCTTCGGCACGATAGAGACTGTTTTCAGCCATCCAGGCGCGCCGCGCCTCTTCGCCCGCCGCCCAATCCGATCCGTACCGCGTCATTGGCTGTCTCCTTCCGCACTCATCCCGATGGAGGCGAGAAATTCCTGTTCGGTCATCCGCAGATGATCACCCGCGTAGGCAAAACCGCCGGGCTTGCGGTCGATGTAGATTTCCTTGGTCAGGGCGTAGCCCCCGGCATCATCGAAAAGCCCGGCCGATACGGCATGGAAATCCGTCTTCGGATCGCTCAGCCGGTACCAGAGCGGCGATCCGCAGGTGCCGCAACTCGCCCTTTCCGCCCAGTCGGACGATTTGAAGGTGCGCACCGGCCCCTCGGCTTTCAGCGTACCCGGCTTCGCGTCGATTTCCAGAAAGGCCGAACCGGTCCACCGACGACACATCCCACAATGGCAGGCATGGACCTCGGGGCGGGCCGGCACCATAGAGAGGGTCACCGCCCCGCACAGGCATTGTCCGTGAAGAACCGGCAGATCGGCGCTCATGACCCCTGCCTCGCGACGACCGGCACGAAACTCGCATCGACCACATTGCAGTCATAGGCAGGATCGTTATCCAGAAACCCCGCCTCGCCCGGCAGCGCGAATGTCACCGGCGTGTCGGTGCTTTCCACCACCTCGCCCTCGGCGTTTTCAAACGTTTCCTTGTCGCCGAAAAAGAGCCGCCAATCGCGGCTGATCAGTTGCTGACCCTTCCGCCGCCAGATCATCACGCCGTTTTCGTCCATCGCGGCCATCTCGAACTTTGTCCGCTCCAGCGTGATGCCGTCGATGACGACCTTCTCGCCGGTCAGCCGGTCATTGCCGACATAGTGACGGATTTCGCCATTGTCGCTTTCGGTCTTGAAATCGTAGTCGTCGCGCCCGCCGGCGGTCAGCGTGGTGAAGGAGGCCGGATCGGCCTCGGCGATGATATGGTCGCGCTGGCCCATGAAAAGGTCGATACTGTCGATCCAGCGGGTCTCGGCGTCGATCTGGCTCATGAAATAGGGGCCATCGCCATCGGAATAGACAGCCCATTGATTGCCGCCCGGCTCGCCCGCGCAGCGGTAATGCTGGGAAACCTGGCAACTGCGCATCTGCACGGTCGCGAAAACCTCGCATCCGTCCGGCGCCTTGAAGGGACCGCCGGCGATGGCCGGGGCGGCGGTGAACGCGGCCACAACGGTACTGACGACCTTTAAGCGATGTCCTGCCATTTTCACGTTTCCTTCATGTTCCCGGTCAGCGATGCTGACCCATTCGTATTTCTAAACGTCTCGTAATCGCGGCGATTGCCATACGTTTTGCCGACACTTTGCCGACGCCCCGCCGCTTCGTCATTCCGCCGCCACGGCCTGCGCCCCGGCGAGGTAGCCCAACACACTTTCGGCCGCCTCGCGCCCATCGCGGATGGCCCAGACCACCAGCGAGGCGCCGCGCACGATGTCGCCCACGGCATAGACGCCCGGCAGGCTGGTCGCATGGGTGCCGAAGTCGGCCTTGATCGTGCCCCAGCGGGTCACGGCGAGCCCTTCGGTATCCCACAGTTTCGGCAGATCTTCCGGCTCGAAGCCCAGCGCCTTGATTACCAGATCGGCGTCCTCGACATAATCGGCGCCCTCAATCGGTTCGGGGCTGCGTCGGCCGCTCGCATCGGGCGCGCCAAGCCGCATCTTCTGCACCAACACGCTTTCGACCTCGGCACTGCCGGCAAACCCCTGGGGCGCGGTCTGCCAGACAAATTCGACGCCTTCCTCCTCGGCATTGGCGACCTCGCGCTGGCTGCCCGGCATGTTCGCGCGGTCACGGCGGTAGAGGCACTTGACCGATTGCGCGCCCTGACGGATCGCAGTCCTCACGCAGTCCATCGCGGTATCGCCACCACCGATGACGACAACGCGCTTGCCCGCCGCATTCAGCTCGCCCGTGTCAAACTCGGGAACCTCGTCGCCAAATCCCTTGCGGTTGGAGGCGGTCAGATAGTCGATGGCCCGCACGATGCCGCCCGCCCCCGAACCCGGCCCGCCAAGGTCGCGCGACTTGTAGACGCCTGTCGCGATGATCACCGCGTCATGCTTGCCGCGAATGGCGTCGAACGAGATATCCACGCCCACATTGCAGTTCAGCACGAACTGGACGCCGCCCTGTTCAAGCTGGGCGATACGGTTCATCACCACGTCCTTTTCCAGCTTGAAGCCGGGAATGCCGTAGGCCATCAGCCCGCCGGCCCGGTCATAACGGTCATAGACGGTCACCTGAACGCCCGCGCGCCGCAAGACGTCTGCCGCGGCAAGGCCCCCGGGCCCCGCGCCGATGATGCCGACGCTTTCGGTGCGTTCCTCGCGCGGCTTCACCGGCTTGACCCAGCCCATGTCCCAGGCGGTATCGGTCAGATATTTTTCGACCGCGCCGATGGTGACGGTTTCGTGGCCGGATTGCTCGATCACGCAATTGCCTTCGCACAGCCGGTCCTGAGGGCAGATGCGGCCGCAGATTTCGGGGAAGGTATTGGTCGCTTGGCTGAGCTCATAGGCCTCCTGCAGCCGCCCCTCCGCCGTCAGCCGCAGCCAGTCGGGAATGTTGTTGTGAAGCGGGCAATGCGACTGGCAATAGGGCACGCCGCACTGGCTGCAGCGCGCGGCCTGCTCAGCCGCCTTGGCGGCCGCGAACTCGCGGTAAATCTCGTTGAAATCCTGCGCCCGCACATTGGCGTCGCGCTTCTCCGGCATCGCCTTCGCGACGGTGACGAACTGAAGCATTCGATTCTGGGCCACGACGGGTCCTTTCCGGCGGAAGACAGCAAGGTGCGCATTGCTACCGCTGCTCCGCCGGAAATAAAAGTCAGTACTATTGACCTTTATTGAAGTTTTTTTCGGCCAAGTCCGACTTCATACGGGGGTTTCTCTGAAATTTAGGTAACTAAGGCTTACCTTTTTGTCAGAACCCCATCGAAAGCGCGGCCAGCGCGACGCTTCCGATGATGATTCGCCACCACCCGAACAGCGCGTATCCGTGTCGGCTGACATATCCGAGCAGCCAGCGCACAACGAGGATCGCCGCGACAAAGGCGGCCGCGAATCCGATGGCAATTTCGCCCAGCGCGCCCGTGTCGAGCACATCGCGGTTTTTGTAGAGATCATAGGCAAAGGCCGCGCCCATGGTTGGCATCGACAGGAAGAACGAAAACTCCGCCGCCGCCCGCTTGTCCGCCCCCAGCGCCAGCGCACCCACGATGGTCGCGCCCGACCGGGACACGCCAGGGATCATCGCCAGGCACTGGATTACCCCGATGGCCAGCGCCATTGCCAGCGGAAACCGCTCCGCATCGTGGTGTCGCGGCGCAAGGGGCAGGCGGTCGACGACCAGAAGAACCGCACCCCCGATGATCAGCATGGAGGCGATGAGACGGGGCGATTCAAAAAGTACCGTCTTGATGTAATCATGCGCCAGAACCCCGACGACGACAGCGGGCAGAAAGGCGACAAGAACGGAACCGGCGAAATGCCGGGCCTGCGGGTCATGCGGAAGGTCGCGCAGCGTCGCCCCGATCTTGGCTGCATAGACGCCAAGGATCGCGAGGATGGCGCCAAGCTGGATCACCACCTCAAAGGTTTTGCCGGCACTTTCGAAACCGAGGAAATGCCCGGCCAGAAGGATATGGCCGGTGGAAGACACCGGGATGAACTCCGTCAACCCTTCGAGCAGGCCGAGAAGGAGGGAGGACAGCGCTGAGTCAGCCATGAACGGGTCTTTCCTGGGAAGATTTGCGGCGCTTATCGCACCCTCAGCGGCCTAGGTATAGCCCGACAGGTCGGTATCGGTGCTGACAAGGCTCCGGAGGCGCGCGTTGCTGTCAGAGAAGCGACCGGTGAAGTGCCGTTTCACATGGTCCGTGACTGGCCTGTAGCCGCTTAAGAGCGGCCCGAAGGGTGGCCGCTTCATCAATCCGCCCGCAAGCCGGTAGAACCCGCCCGGCGTTGTCCCGATCGAAATGATCGGGTTGCGGTTCAGCACGCTCGTTTGCACATGATTGACCCGCCGCAGAAGTGGCACCGCATGCTCAGGATAGCTCGCCGCATGAACCCGCCGCGCGGCTTTCGTCAGCCCTGCAAAGCGTTCGTTTCCGCAATAGGCGGCAAGCCGTGCCACGGCGGCATCCATATCGGCCTTCAGGCTTTCCTGCGTCAGGATATGCACGTTCCCGGCCCCGTAGAGGTCCTGATAAAGCGCAACCAGCCGGTCATATTCGAAATGCGCGGGCCGAAACGCGAAGAACCCAAGCTCCACATCACCTGAAAAGAACTGCGCAGGCGTCATCGTCCCGCCGCGCAGCAGGTATTGCATATAGACAGACGGCAGGATGCGCAGCTGCGACCGGATCGAGATCAGGATGCGCGCCTCCGGCAGAATGGCCTTCAGCCGATGCGCGTAGACATCGCTGTCGATCCCCCCGAAAAACGGATGACCGGACAGGATTTCCGATGAAATGACGGGAACTTCGCCCGCCTCGACCGCGCCCATCGCATTGTCGATATGCGCCCGCATGGCCGACGGATCGAAGTTCAGCCCGTGCGGCCCGATCACATGGTCGAACGCCTCCCTGTGGCCGGCAATCTGCCGATAGCCATGCTCTGGCACGAAAAGCCATTGCTGCATCCAGGTCGTGGCTGTCTTGTGATAGCCGATATGCAGCAGCGGCTGCTTTCCCATGGGAACTACTCTTTATTCAACCGGTCGTTTCTTGCCTGCCACGCAGTTTCGCGCCGTTGCAAGATCAGGTCAACCATACGAGGTGAATTCTGCGGCGGACAGAAACAGTGACCGCCGGCGGACTGTTTTGGCACATCCGCACAGGAGAACCGTGCCAGGGCGGCAGAAGTCGGATCAGGTTCTGAGGTTCTTGGCCGAAGCCTTGATTGCGTCGTACTGGCCGGAGGGCCGGAAGCGCCACAGATAATCCGGCATGACCGCAAGCGCGGGCGTCGCGGCGATGCCAAGGTCGGCCAAACCGCGCGCGCCCGGGGCCACGACATTGTCATGGCCAAGCATCCGCACCTGATCGCGGGTCAGAAGCGTGTTGCGGATCAGCCCGCCGCTCAGCACCTGCGCCATGTCGCAACAGAAGGCCAGTATCCGCGCCTTCCAGAACGGCATCGCCACCAGCCAACGCCGGCGGTTGATGACGCCCAGCATTTCGGTCACATGCCCGCGCAAAGTCTTCACCTCCGGCCCGCCAAGCTCATAGGTGCCGCGCGCCGCGCCGGTTGCGCCAAGGACGGCAGCACGCGCCACATCCTCGACATAGACCGGCTGGAATCTGGTTTCCGCCCCGACAAGCGGCAGGATCGGCCCCAGCTGCGTCATGGCCGCGAACCGGTTGTAGAACCCGTCCTCGGGTCCGAACATCACCGACGGCCTGAGGATCGTCGCGGCCGGAAAGGCGGCCAGCACCGCGGCCTCGCCTTCGGCCTTTGTGCGCGCATAACCGCTGTCGCTTTCCGCGTCTGCCCCGATCGCCGAAATATGAACGAGCGAGGTGACGCCCGCCTCCCTGGCCAGCCGCGCGACCCGCGCCGCGCCTTCGGCCTGCACCGCCCCGAAATTGTTGCGCCCGCCAGCATCGAACGTGCCGACGCAGTTGACAGCGGCATCGGCGCCGGCCAGTGCGGCCCGGACCGAGCCATCATCGCGGATATTGCAGAAAACGGGCTCGACCTGTCCGACCGCGCCATAGGGCTTCACGAAAAGCGCCTCGTTCGGTCGGCGAACCGCCACGCGGACCCGCCAACCCTCTTGCGCCATCCGACGGGCGATGTAACGCCCAAGAAAGCCCGAACCGCCAAAGATGGTCACGAGTTTCGACATGTCGCTCCGCCTCCGAACTTTGCGTTCCGGCCCCTGATTAGCGCCTTGGCCCCCTTCGAACAAGGCGCAATCCTTGCCATCCCGTCGCCCACGCGATTTCCCGAATGACCCCGTTGACAGTCCTGAAGCTTGGCCTTACATCGCGGCTCACGACACCTGCCCAGGTGGCGGAACTGGTAGACGCGCACGGTTCAGGTCCGTGTGCCGCAAGGCGTGGAGGTTCGAGTCCTCTCCTGGGCACCAATTGGCGGCAGTGTCGCCAACCCTCCGCAGACAGTATGCTCCCGGATTTCCGATTTCGCATCGGCCTATTTCACATGGGCGAGGTACATCGGGCCTCGCGCGCGGCTTCATTCGATCAGTGCATAGTGGTGGGCTGGCGGAGGGACGGGCCTGACGTCCAACCTTCTCTGCATGTTCCAAATGATGGTGTCCGGCGCAGATGCCTGCAGCAAGCCTCAAGACGAGCTTCCTCTGGCATCATTGACGGCGGATAGTATGCCCTCGCGTAGCCATTTCTGCGCGGGTTCGGCGTCGCGGGTGCGGTGCCAGACCAGTCGCATCGTGAAGGGCGGTACCTCGAACGGCAATGGGCGCACGGCGCAGACGCTGCTTACCGCAGGCAACGCGGCGTAAACGGCGGGGACAGCCGCGACCAGCCCGCTTTCGGCAAGAATTACCGGCAGGCTGGCGAACCGTGTCAGCGTCATTCCGACGTGGCGACGAAGCCCTTTCTCGGCCAATGCGGCGTCCACCGGGCCCCATGCCCCATCACCGCGGGGTGAGACAAGCGCCTGCGGCAAGGTGGCGAACTCTTCCGCCGTCATATTGCCCTTCAAGGCCGGATGGGCCTTCGCCGCCAACATGACAAAACGGTCCTCGAATAGATCGCGGGCGAGCCAGGAGCCTTCCGGAGGGGCAGCCCCCATAAGAAGCAGATCGGGGATGTCGTCGCCGAAATCGTGCCGAGGGGGACGAATGTCAAACCTGCAGGCTGGCGCCGCGCTTGCAAGCCGGCCGAGGGCAGTCGGCAGCACGATCAATTCACCCAGATCGCTGGTCGCGATGGTGAAAGACCTCTGGGCCCGAGCCGGGTCAAACCCCGGACCTTCGATCATCGTTCCTACATGGGCCAGCAGAACACCCAGCTCGGCGCGCAGTTCTGTGCCACGCTGCGTCGGCCTCAGTCCTCTGCCGCTGCGCACCATCAGCGGATCGCCGAACATGACCCGGGCACGACCTAGGCCCTGCGATACTGCAGGCTGCGTCAGGTTCAGGCGCCGTGAGGCGGCCGCGATCGAACCTTCCCGCAAAACAGCTTCCAGAATTACGAGCAGATTCAGGTCATGACGTCGCAGATTCATAAGTTACGATTAATCGACTGCTTGCAAATGTCAATTTGATGAATGGATTTGTCCATGTCACGAACAGCCGATGTTGAATGAGGAGATTACGATGCGAATCCGGAAAATGCTCATAGCCGCCATTGGTTGCGCAGCCCTTTTCACCCCGGCGCTCGCCGACGACATGGTTTCCATCGACGGTCACTGGATCAGCGCGTCGCCGGAGGCTCAGGGCGGGATATTTGCCACGCGAGAGTTCCACATCGAAGGTGACCGCTGGTCAGTGGTCTTTCTCGCCTTCGCCGATGAGGCCGCCAGTCAGCCCCTGTTTCGTATCGATGTCTCCGGAGACTATGTCATCGGCGGGCCCTCCGCCACGGTCGACGCGGCATATGAGGGCATCTTCCCTGCCCTGCGGCGCGACCTGACCGCGCTCAGCGCGGGTGGCGTGGCCATGTTCGCAGGCATGGGGTGCACGCTTGAAGAAGGCGTTGTGAAGCATCTGCGGGACGAGGGGTGCGGCTTCCTCCCGCCACTGATGCAGGCAATGGGCGAATATGATCTGGTCGCCCTTCGGGAGGATCGGCTCTATTTCGGTGACCGTTCGGGCGATCTGACCAAGGCACGGCCGACGGCGCTCACGCCTTTCCCGCTGGTCCGAAAATGATTGTACTTCTGATCGGGGCGTCAGGGCCTACCGGACGCGAAATCATCAAGGCTGCGCTTGCGGCGGGCGTTTCGATCCGGGCGCTGGCCCGCCGTCCTGAGGCGCTTGACATGGCCGGGATTGAAGTCGTCAAGGGCGATGTCGAGAGCGAGGCCAGCCTGCGGGCTGCAATGCAGGGGGTCAGTGCTGTCGTCTCCGCACTTGGTACGCCACTGATCCTGAAAGGCCCGGTGACGCTGTTGTCGCGCGGCACGGCAAATATCATCTCGGCGATGCGGGCTACGAATGTGGAGCGGTTTCTTTGCATCACTGGCATGGGTGCGGGCGATAGCCGGGGCCACGGCGGGTTCGTCTATGACCGGATCATCCTGCCTCTGTTGCTGGGCCGCATCTACGCCGATAAGGATCGGCAAGAGGCGGTGGTGCGCCAGTCGGATCTGGACTGGACGCTGATCCGCCCGGCCTTCCTGAAATCCGGCCCCGGTCGAGGCAGATGGCGCGAGATCACCGATTGGCAGGGCCAGGGCAAGATGACGGCCATTGATCGTTCCGATGTCGCGGCATTCGTGATGCAGGAGCTGGCCGCGCACCGATATGGCAGGCAGGCCGTGAATCTCAGCTGGTAGGGAAGAAGATGCACAAGGGCAGGCTCGAAGCCTTTTCCGACGGGGTGATGGCAATCATCATCACCATCATGGTGCTGGAACTGAAGGTTCCGCATGGCGAGACCCTCGGCGCGCTCTGGCCGCTCTGGCCGGTCTTTCTCAGCTACGTTCTGAGCTTTGCCTATGTCGGCACCTACTGGACCAATCATCACCACCTGATGCAGGCCGCAAACCGGGTGACATCCCCGGTCCTCATGGCCAATCTGAACCTGCTGTTCTGGCTGTCGCTTCTGCCCTTCACGACCGGCTGGATGGGGGAGAACCATTTTGCGCAAGGACCGGTTACGCTTTATGGCGCAAACCTTCTGGCGTCTGCCCTAGCATACTACATCCTGCAGGGCCAGATCATGAAAGCGCACGACCACGATCAGGAGTTTCGTGCCGCTCTGGGCCGCGATCTGAAAGGCAAAGGCTCGTTGCTCGCCTACGCACTTGGCATGGCTGTGGCACTGGCAGGCTGGTCGATGGTCGGTTTCGCGATTTTCTGCGCCGTTGCGCTGGTCTGGCTCATCCCTGACACACGCATGGAAATGGTAGTCGCTGCGCGCAGCAAGATATCAGGATAGTCTGACGGCTGTCCGCCGCCTCATGATCCGGCGACACTGAACTCCTATTCAGAAGTTGGATCCCAGGGCCAATTGACTGGCGGAGGGGGTGGGTCTGACGTCGAGCCTTCTCCAGTCCAAATCATACCGAGAATTCAGGGTATGGCCCGGCAGCGAAGAGGAAATCGTACAGCTTCCCAAGGTAGGTAAACAACTCATCGTCGCTGTCAAATTCTATGTCGGTCCGCCTCTCGTAGTCCTTGGCGGTCAACGTCTTCATTCCCAGAACATGTTCGAAATTCCTGCGAAACTGCGCGCGCCACTCGCTGGGGACTGAAAGCTCATCTTTCAGTTTGTCCGGACCATAGACGTTTGCCCCGCAATACAAGAACATATCATCCAACCAAGCCCGGGTTCGCATATCGAGATCGGTCATTATGGCCTCCCCAGCGGGTACATGGTTACGAGCGCAGGTTCACCATCGAGCCCAATCTCGAAGACTGCGACCACTCGTCCGCCTCCGAAGTCGATTGGCGAAACGCCACTAGGGTTCTGCACGCTCCCAATTCTGCGGACACCTTCTACGGAACTTGCGAAGTCAGGACCAAGGACATCCGCGATCGGCAAACTGACTTCAAATCTTGTGATCCGCCTTTGGCCAATCCGCGCAACGGCTTCATCCCTTGCGTACCTATACGCGGCCGATTTCCGAATGAAGGATTCCGCCGCAACAAAGTCAGCTTCGTTCGTAATTCTTGATGCGATGCGTACTGCCAGATGTAGACGTCCGGTCACCGCGTCGACCCTCGTCCCCGTCATCGGATCAATGCCGCGCAGGACCCTGTCGATGAGCATCTGCCGCGTGACCGATCCCTCGTGACGTTGCGGTCCGTGGCCTTGGGCCGTGAGTTCCGAGAAGCGGCGCGCCACATAGGAACTCACAGTCGTCCGCCGCAAGGCGACCAATTCGTCGAGTCGTGCCGTGGCGGAACGCAGCGCGATGAGAGCCGCCCTCGGACGCAGTCGGGTCAGATTGAGGCCCAGCCTACTGGCTACCGACGCGAAAGCCGTGGCGCCAACGAGTGTCGAGGCGTCCATATAAGCGACATCGTGATAGGCTTTCAGCAGGTCATCTTCGGGGACCAATCCGAGCCGGTATTCAAGATCGAGCAGGCCCAGATTGGCGTGCTGTGCTTCGAAATGATCGAAAGCCTCTGCCATCTGGCGGATGGCGTCGGCATCGAAGTTCAGAGAGCGTGTCGAGGGCGCGTATGATGCCTTCGCGCATAGCCAGCCTTTCGGCTTCTTCCTCTGGCGTGATGACGCCGAAAGCCGACGATAGCCGAGGTAGGAAAACCTCAGCACCGAATAGGTCGAGAGCGCCGCGCCAACGGCAGCGTCCGCTGCCGCATCTACCAGACCGTCCGCCTCAGCCTGCCGGATCCTATTGGCGATGTCGCGCGATACGGGGAAGTCGGTTAGAATTAAGTTTCCGTCGAGGATCGCCGGCTCGGCGTTGCATCGACCAATTGTAGGCGTGGCCGGGCGGCCCATCCGCAAAGACGTCATCCCACGCGAAGACCCGGTCATCTCTTTCCGCATGGGCTGGCCGCACCTTCCCATCATCCTGACTGCGCCAGATGTAATGGGTCACGCCGAGTTGCCGTTGCCTGCGCTCATTGAGCTCGACCACGAACCGATGCGCCAGCCAATCCGCGAATGAAGCGATGTCCGCTTCTGCAACGGATTTATCAGTTGATGCCAGAAGTGCTGCAGCGGCAACCTCAAACTCAACGCGATACCGGCTGATCTCGCCTTCGGGGTCTTCGGCCTCCGGATCGACCTCAACGCCCGCACCTGCAAAGATCGAGACGATGTCAGACCAATTCTCAGCCGCGATGTCTCGGAGGCGAAGTTCAAAACCAGTAGCGGTATCGTCGAGGGACGCCTGTTTCACTTCCAACACCGGCTGGACCGACCGCAGGCTTAGGACGACGGTCCCGTGCCCTCCGTGCCGGACGAAATCCTTGAAGTTCACAAGCGATCCCATCACCACCCTCTGCGCGCTGGTCTCGGAGGATACCGACGTTCACACTCAAAATCGTTAACCAACCGTGCGCTGCTGGAGAAGGTTGGATTTCAGTGGCGTTCGGGTGGCGGAGAGACAGTCCGACAAATGTGTCTATTAAATTATTGTTATTATATGATAATAATACTTGGTATCTACATAATGCCACAAATAGTACCACATCAACACCGGGTTCCCTTCAACATGTGACGCTTTCAGGTTGGAAATGTGATCCTCAGAATCGCCACGACTTGGGTAGTGCTTTCGGCACCGAATTCATGTCTGGGGTTTGGACTCGTTGTTGCGCCAAGACCAGAACAAGACGATAGCTACGACGGCGACGTTGGGAAGGTAGGTCCTGCAACCCAAATCGCCAACATTCACCGCAAAAGCTTGTTACGATCTACGCCGGAAGATCAGAGCGTCGGACGAAACGGTCTCGCAATGCACGTAGCGCCTTTGCTATGAGGTCCAAGTCAACCCCAACCGCAGTGAAAGAGGTACCCAATTCCATCGACCTGCGGCAAAAAGATTCGTCCAGCGACAGGATACCAGAGGGAACACCCAATCTGGCAAGGCGGGCGATCGCGTCCTCGATGACGGCGACAACCTCGGGATGACCGGGGTTGCCGAGGTGGCCCATGCTCGCGCTGAGATCGGCGGGGCCGATGAAGACGCCGTCGACCCCCTCAACGGTGGCGATATCTTCCAGCCGGTCGATGGCCATTCTGGTCTCCACCTGAACAATCAGGCACAATTCTTCCGACGCCCGTCGCAGGTAGTCGTTGATACAACCAAAACGGCTTGCGTGGGTCAGCCCCGCAACACCGCGCACCCCATTTGGCGGATAGGCCATCGCCCTGACGGCCGCCTCGGCTTCCTCTCGACTTTGTACATAGGGGACAAGCAGAGTCTGCGCACCCATGTCCAGCAGGCGTTTGATCAGGACCGTATCATTGGCAGAGGGTCGAACAATTGCGGAGACTTCGGCGTAGGCAGCGAGGGTTTGCAGCGCGGGCAGCACGGCGGTCACTTCCACGGGCGCATGTTCAGTGTCGATCAGCACCCAGTCGAACCCTGAAAGCGCCAGCAGTTCGGGCAGGATTTCGCCGGGGATCGAATTCCATATGCCGGTCTGGTGAACGCCGGATTTCAGAAGAGTTTTGAAGCGGTTTCTTGGCAAGTCCATTGGACGGGTCCTTTTGAGTTAAGCCAGGGGAACGACAATCTCCCCGGTTCTGGCGGCAGTCTTGATTGCCACAAGAGCTGCAAGCGATTTCATGCCTTCACTGGCTGGGCAAATTGGTTCTGCCTCGCGCTTTATCACGGCATCAAAGTTCTGCATTTGGGCAATCAACGGATCGGCGGCTGCTCTCAGAAGTGTTGTCCGGTGAATGGGCTGCCACCAGTCCCGCTTGCCGCCATCACTCCATTCCTCCCCCCTTGGCAGGGCCAGCGAGGCAAGCGTGCCCCCGATCCATAAGGCGTTCTGATCAGTCGGCGGATAGGCCGGATTATCGTGCGCAGAAAATTCGAACGACCACGGGGCGACGATCACGTCTGATATCTGGATGGTGCAGATCACGCCGTTTTCGAAGGTCACAAGCGCGGCGCAAGCATCCTCCACCGGGTTGCCCCGGATCTGATTTGTCTCAACTGCGCGCACTGTCATGATCTCCCCGAGGAGGTAACGCAGTAAGTCAATGTCATGGATCAGGTTGAGGAAAGTCGGACCGGCGCCTTCGGCGCGGTGCCAATCGGTTTCGAAATAGCTGTCGGGCTTGGCCAACCAGAACATCGCGTGGGCGGCGACCAGTGTTCCGAGCGCCCCCGCATCGACTCTTGCTTTTGCAGCAGACACCACAGGAAGATGGCGCCGGTGATGGCCGACAAGAACCGGAATGCCTGCGGTTTCTGCTGCTTCGACGATGCGCATTGCGCCGTCTAGGTCCGTTGTGATCGGCTTCTCGATGAGGACGGGCACTTTCTCAGCAATGCAGGTAAGAGCACCCTCCGTGTGGAGTGTATTCGGCGTCGCGAGGACGACACCGTCGGGTTTGTCAGCCAATGCGTCACGCAAGTCGTTGTAGTGCCGAACGCCAAGCGTCTCGGCGATGGCTACAGTATGCGGTGCAGGGTCGATGATTGAATGGATCGTGAGCCCGGCCTGGCGTATCGCTGCCAGGTGCCGTTTTCCGACGAGGCCTGCCCCGGCGACGGCAATTCCGCTCATCGTCCGATCACCTTTGCCAGTCCTTTGGCATCCCACTGCCGCAGCATCGCTTCACCAGCTTGTTCCATCCATTGGCGCAACAGTGCGATGGCGAGATCCTTCTTCCGGCCTACCACGGCGTCGACAAGAGATGAGAGGTCAGTTTCAGGACCACAATCCGGTCGTCCGAGAATGTTCAGGTAACGCTGATAGAGATTGTTCAGCACCGCACAGATATCGAGCAGCATCGGCCGCCCGCACCCCGACATCATTGCAATCAGGAAGTCATATTGGCCGTCGCCCGCCCGCGGTTCTTTCCGCAACCGGTGCACAGCCGACAAGACGCGACCTTCCCATTCGACATCGGCATTGTTCATAGCGAGGTTAATCGCCAGAGCGATCAGATCGGTGCGCATGTCTAAGATTTCGCAAAGGTCCAAACGCGACACCGGCGCGGTCCGGAAGCCCCGCTGATCTTCGACCAGGACGAGACGTTCTTGGGCCAACCGAGCTACCGCCTCCCGCAACGGCGACAGGGATATCCCATGTGCTTCTCTCAGCGCGTTCAGGTTGATCCGGTGCCCCGGTGCGAGATCGCCAGCAATGATCGCGACCCGGACGGACTCAGCCACGCGGGTCGCGCGTGTGTCCTTGCCTTTTTCTGAGGGCCGACCTGTTTCAGCCTCGATCCGCAATGGGTGGTATCCGGTAATGATTAGTATTATCGATTTTCTTACATCGCATTCGATATTTATCAAGGTTAAATGGTTTCGCGGCATTGTCTCTTTGGAAGGGCTGATCTGATGATCGGGAAACGGCAGGACGTGAGTGTTGGCGGCACGCTTTACGATACTCTCCGGCAGGACATTATCTTTGGCCGTCTCGCCGCCGGCAGCAAACTGCCACTGGGCGAGATGAAGGATAGCTACGGCGTATCCATATCCACGCTGCGCGAGTGCCTAAATCGATTAGCCGCCGACGGGTTTGTGATGGCTGAGGAGCAGCGTGGTTTTTTCGTCGCCGCCGTGACCCAGGAAGGCCTGCGCGACATCGCATCCCTGCGTGTTTTGATTGAAGGCTACGCGCTTGAGCGGTCAATTCAATGTGGAGACACCGAATGGGAAGCAGGTATTGTTGCTGCCCATCACAAGCTGCATCGGATGGAACAGCGGATGATAGAGGGCGATCATTCGGTAAGAGAGAAATGGAAACGCTATGATTGGGAGTTCCATCAAGCGCTGATTGGCGCATGTGGATCGGGCGAACTGCTCCGCCTGCACCAGACAGTCTTCGACAAATATCTGCGCTACCAGATGAGGGTGTTGACCTTTCGTGGCGGCATAGCCGCAACGGAACACAAAGAGCTGCTAGACGCCGCGCTCAAACGTGATGCGGCTTCGGCAGGAGAGGTTTTGCGCAAACATATTGAAGGTGGTGTTACTCATAGCCTCGCAGGCTGGGTTGGGGAGTCACAGTGAATCATAATAATCGATTATATTGAGACATATAGTATGAAGTAAAAAAGAACCGTTGAGGGCGGTCGAATCTGAAGTATAAAGTTTGGGCAGCCGGCGGGAGGGTCGGTCTGTGACAATGTTAAGGGAGGAAAGAATGCCAATCTCATTTTCCCGCCGCGTAGCTCTTGCGGCTGCGGTGGCTGTGACAACCCTAGCGTCCGGCTCGCCAAATTTTGCTCAGGACAAGATTCAACTCCGGCTGTCTACGCCGGCAACCGAAACCGACCAGCGATCGATTGCACTGGCCGAGGTGTTCGGCCCTGCAGTCGCGGACTTCGCGACCTACGAGCCCCACTATAACGCTTCGCTCATCGCACAAGGCAGCGAACTTGAAGCCATATCGTCTGGCGATCTGGAGATGTCGATCACTTCGGCGCAGGAGCTAGCGACTTTCTTCCCCGAATTCTCGATCTTCGCCACGGGCTATGTGCACCAGGATGCGGCTCACCAGGTTCGGGTGTTCAACGACCCGCTGATGGACCCTTTCAAGCAGAAGGTCGAGGACGAACTCGGTGTAAAGCTACTGGCGGTCATGTATCTTGGCCGGCGGCATGTGAACCTGCGCCAGTCAAAGGAAGAACTGACCGTCATGACCCCGACCGACTTGGCGGGCGTGAATTTGCGGATGCCCGGCTCCGATGCCTGGCAGTTCCTCGGCAAGGCGCTTGGAGCCAACCCGACCCCGCTAGCATTCAACGAGGTCTATACCGCACTTCAGACGGGTTCGGTCGATGGCCAAGACAACCCGCTTCCGACCGTTGTGGATTCCAAGTTCTACGAGGTCACCAAGCAGATTGCGTTGACATCGCACCTTGTTGATCTGAACTATGTCGCTTTCTCGAAGGCCGTATGGGACGGCTTGACGCCCGAACAGCAGGCAACCGTGAAATCGGCAGCCGAAGCGGCAGCGGAAACCGGACGGCAAGCGCAGCTGAAGAAGGAAGAAGATCTCGTGTCTTTCTTGAAAGAACAGGGTCTTGAGATCTACGAGCCGAACGTCGCTGCCTTCCGCAACCATGTTCAGGCGCAATATGTCGGCTCGGAATTCGCGGCAGCCTGGCCGGAAGGTGTGCTTGATAAGATCAACGCACTCGGCAACTGATCCGACCGGCGGGAGGGTGCGATGGGGCAAGTTCTGACCCGACTCTCCCGCCTCGCCGAAGCCGTGGCAGCCGTGATAATGGCTGCGATGTTCCTAACCTTCGTCCTGCAGATCGCAATCCGCTATTCCGCACGGTTGGAATGGATCGCAGCCCGGTTTCCCTTTCTGGAGCCTACACATTTTGGCTGGACACTGGAGTTCTGCCTTGCGCTCTGGGTCTGGCTGATTTTCTGGGGCAACGCATTCGTGGTAAGGGAGCAGGATCACGTCACATTTGACATAATCTACAATCATGTGCGGCCGGGCATTCGGAAGTGTTTCGCGATCGTCGCATCGGTCGCAATCGCCGTGGGATTGCTCTGGTCGTTCGATCCGACATGGGACCGGTTCCATGTTCTTCGTATCAAGAAGACCGCTACGCTTTCAGCTCTATTCGGTGACTGGATCCGGATGCGCGACATCTACCTGATCTACGCAGTGTTTCTTATTGCCGTCGCGCTCAGGTACATTTGGCGTGCGATCCATGTTTTTCGCAACGGTACCGACACGCCCATGCCAAATAGCGATGGGCGGCCGGACGAATGACGGTCGAGTTTCTTCTCTGCCTTGGCACGCTCTTCGTGTTAGCCGGAATCGGCGCACCCGTCGCCTATGCGATCCTGATCGCGTCGCTCATCTATCTTGCTGCCGCTGGTCAAAGCGTCGGAATTGCAGGCAAGACGTTGATGGATGGGCTGTACAACAGCTTCATTCTGCTGGCGGTGCCGCTTTTCATCGTCGCTGCGAATATCATGAACGCCGGAACGATCAGTGATCGGCTGCTCGGTTTCTGCGTCGCTGTCGTCGGTCGCTTCCGCGGTGGGCTCGGGCATGTGAACGTCGTGGCCTCGCTGATCTTTTCTGGCATGTCGGGATCCGCTGTCGCCGACGCTGCTGGGATCGGCAAGATTATCATCGGAATGATGACGCGGAGCGGCCACTATACGCGCGGCTACGCCGCAGCCATCACCGCGGCTTCGGCAACGATTGGGCCGATTATTCCACCGTCTATCCCAATGGTGCTCTACGCGCTCGTCTCGAATAGTTCGATTGGCTACCTCTTCTTAGGCGGCATCGTACCCGGCCTGTTGATGGGTGTGGTGCTGATGGGAGTAAACACGCTGATCTCACACCGGAGGGGTTTCGCACTGGAGGCACCTGTGCCGTTGCGGGAATTGCCCGGCCGCACGGCAACGGCGTTACCCGCACTTCTGATGCCGGCGATCCTGCTCTACGGAATCTATGGTGGCGTCACAACCCCGACAGAGGCGGCGGCGGTCGCGGCGGCTTACGCGCTTATTCTTGCTGCCCTGTTCTATCGGGCACTCAGCCTCAGAAAACTCTACGAAATCCTTGTCGAAAGTGCGCGATCGTCGGCCGCGGTCGGCCTAGTGATAGGTGGCGCGCTGATCCTGAACTACATCGTCGCGTCCGAGAACATACCGGCGGCCATGGCCGAGCAACTCGTTGGCCTCGATATCCATCCATTGGCCTTTTTGCTCAGTGTAAACCTGATCCTCCTGCTCCTCGGCTGCGTGCTTGATGCTACAACGCTGATACTCGTGATCATCCCCTTGTTCCTGCCTACCTGCCGCGAATTGGGGATCGACCTTGTGCATTTTGGTGTCGTTGCGGTGGTCAATTGCATGATCGGCCTCATCACACCGCCCTACGGCATCCTGCTTTTCGTGATCAACGGCGTTACGCGTATTCCGCTTGCCGAGATCATCCGTGAAATTTGGCCCTTCCTGATGGTCCTAATTGTTGCGCTTCTCGCGCTGATCCTCTTTCCGGATCTGGTCCTATTTTTGCCTCGGCTTTTTGGATACGCGGGGTGAAAGCCGTGATCAAAGTTGCCTTAGGACTGATCGGAGACAACATTCGCCGTTCCCGTTCGCCCGATCTTCACCGGGCCTGTGGGCGAATTGTAGGCTTAGATGTCAGTTATGAACTCTTCATTCCACCTGACATGGGCTTGTCGTTCGATGAGGTCTTCGCGCTTTGCCTAACCCGTCTCGACGGCTTCAACGTGACCCTGCACTACAAGGAGCGCGCCGCAGGCATGGTGCGGATCGAAGATCCATTGATCCGTCGACTGGGCGCAATAAACACCGTGCTCGTCGGGTCCGAAGGACCGGTGGGCTGGAACACCGATTTTACAGGCTTTACAACTGCCTACCGCCAGAAATTCGGATGCCGGGCACCGGGAGAGGTTGTGATGTTCGGCGCGGGTGGGGTCGGCCGCGCGATTGCTTTCGCGCTTGTCCGGCTTGGCGCGGCATCGATTACAATTCTCGACACGGACGAGGTGAAGGCTGCACGTTTGGCCGAGACGATTTCGGAAATCGGAGGAGGAACGACCATCGGCCGAATGGGGTCACACAATGCCCTGCCATGTGCCGACGGTGCCGTGAACTGCACACCGCTCGGAATGGAGGGGTATCCTGGATCGCCCCTAGCGACAGACGAGCCCTTCCCCGCGAAGGAATGGGCGTTCGACGCGGTCTACACGCCATTTGAAACGCCGTTCCGCGACCGTGCACTTGATGCAGGAGCGGTGTTTCTGTCGGGCTACGATCTGTTCTTCTACCAGGGGTTGGATGCATTCCGTCTGTTCACCGGTCGCAACATTAAGGATTGGAAGGCGGTGCGCAGGGCGCTGGTCGCACAGGCAGCCGAAGTCGAGCGATGAAGCCAGCCCCTTTCGCGATTGGGTGGCGAACACTCAACCGGACCAAACGTCAGGTGTCCCGTCTTGCGATCCGTTCGTCCTTGGGAGCGGGTACAAAACTCCATTCTCTATGCGGGCCTGGGATGATGTTTAGATAACATATTTCAAAACCAGAGGGCGCACCGCAAAGGCAGTGACCGCGCCGGATAAGCACGACGTCGCCCTCGACGATTGTCGTCGCCTCGTCTACAGACGGGATGGACCCAACTTGGCCAAATGCGCCGGTGAACGTGCGCTTGCGCTAATGCCTTATTCGCCTTTGCAGAGAACGACCGCTACCCGCCCAGCCTGGCCATGCCATTGTCTTCGATGCCGGTCGCGTCTCGAACCGATGATAACCTAAATCGAACCGTTCTCGCCAACTAAAGAAATATGTGCAGAAGCAATGATTTGCGAGCTTAGCACCGAAAAGGCTCAGTCATCAGCTTCGGAGAATATCGCCCCGGAGAGACCACTCTTGGCCCTCCTACCGCGCCACCTATGCCGAGTTTCTGAAGATCGACTTCCCCGCATCCCCTAGCCCGCCACCCCCGATGAGTTCTGGGACGTCTCGGCCAAGGGTACCACCTTACGCAAACTGCACCTGATGGACCCCGCCACAATCGGTGCCACCCCTTACCCCTTCAAGGGCGCAGGCGATACAGTTGTGGACAGACCGCGCTTCGAAGATGGGAGGGTCTGGATCAACCCCACCCAATACTTCGACACCGCCCCTGCGGTCAGTTGGACGTTCTACATCGGCGGCTACCAACCCGCCCAGAAATGGCTGAAAGATCGCAAGGGCAGGGCACTCAGCTTCGATGACGTGAAGCACAATCAGCGAATCCTGAAAATCCTGTCCGAAACCGACCGGATCATGCAGACCATTACGATAATGCTGGAGGCGTGTGAATCTGCTTGAACGATTCGGATTTAGTTATAGGCCGAGTGGAACTTGCGGAAGCGTTGGCACGCCGAACCAAGATGAAACGCGTGCCCAAAGGTGTTTCAGCATCTGGACTGACGGAAGCGGCGTTTATTCCCGCGTTGAGCGGCTTTCGGGTCGAAATGCCGGGCGGTTCACATTTCGTGTGGGCGGTTGCGGGCGCGCTTTCCTATGAAGTGGTGTTTGACGCGAGATTTCTCGACTCGCTTGCAAAAGTGCTGATCGGTCAGGCGACAGAGACCCGCGTGCATTTGGAAGTTGCTCCCGATGCAGTTGTGCTTCGATGTGGTAGTTCCAAGGTCACGATCCCAAGAAAGCTCAAGGCCAAGCGAAAGACCTAGCGAAAGTTGAAGCAATCGCATTTATTTTGATGGGTCAGATGTGGGGTGGGGGTCTGGCGACTGGATATTTTTGTAATTATTTCGATGAGGTCTGGCGGTGGTGTCAGACAAATGCGAACCAGTCTCCACAAGGACAGCGGACCTGTCACTTATGCCACACAAAGGCCGCGCCACTCAGCGAGAGCGGCGGCGCGGCTCCGCTTGAAGAGGTGTCGACTGGCGAGGCTGCGTTCCGTGTTGAAGAGGTTATAGATTGAGGCGTGGACGGTGGCGAACTTCTGCAGACTTCGCATCTGGCGGAAGCGGAGCATCGCCCGTTCGCGTCGTCGGAATGCCAGGTGGGAGTTCTTCGCCCGGTTGTTCTCCCACCGGCCCGTTTTCTGGCGATCGACCGCACCGAGATCCCTCAGTGCGGCGCCATAGGACCGAAGCTTGTCCGTCACGAAGATATCGGCCCGTCCATGCCTCTTCATTGTTTTCCTGAGGAATTTCAGGGCGGCCTTCTTGTCCCGCGTCTTTGTGACGAAGCTTTCAAGAACCTCGCCTTCGTGATCGACGGCACGCCACAGGTAGTGTTGCTCACCATTGATCTTCACGAACATCTCATCCAGATGCCAACGCCAATGGCTGGACCGCATGCCCTCGATCCGCCGTTTCCGGATCTCGGATGCAAATATCGGACCGAACCGATGCCACCAGAACCGGACCGCCTCATGGCTGACGTCGATGCCGCGCTCGTGCAGCAGATCCTCGACGTCCCGAAGTGAAAGCGGGAAACGAACGTAAAGCATCACCGCCAGGCGGATGATCTCCTCGCTCGTCTTGAAGTACTTGAAGGGCGAGCGTTTGATCATGCCCGGTCGCTACGCAGCGGCCGCTACGCCCTCAAGCCGAGTTCTTCTGACAGGACCGTGCAACCGGTTCCGCGGCGTGACGTCATTCCAGGTCCGCGCTTGTGATCCGCTTGACCCCGGCCGAGCCCACGTCTTTCCACGCCCTGTCGGCCGACGCCCCCGGGGCAGGGTCGATGGAGGCCGTGGCGTCGTCGATGACATAGGTTTCGAACCCGGCCTTGGCCGCATCCGTCGCCAGTCCGCCGACGCAATAGTCGATGGCGCAGCCGGCGACAAAGACGCGCTCGATGCCGCGTTCCTTGAGATAGCTGGCAAGTCCGGTCTTCGTGACGCCATCGACCATGCAGAACGCCGAATAGCTGTCGACGTCCTTCAGGTATCCCTTGCGGATGATCAACTGCGCGTGCGGCAGGTTCAGGTCGGGGTGAAACTCGGCGCCCCAGGTGTTCTGCACCACGTGATCCGGCCACAGGATCTGGTCCCCGTACGGCATCCTGACGGTTTCCAGCGGTTTTTTTCCCGGATGCGCTGACGCAAACGACACGTGACCCATGGGGTGCCAGTCCTGCGTCAGCACGACGTTGTCGAACTTTTGCCCGACCTCGTTGATCACCGGAACGACCTGGTGTCCGTCGGCGGTCGGCAGCGTTCCACCCTCACAGAAATCGTTCTGCATGTCGACGACGACAAGCACATCCGTACTTTTCAGCTTCATGGTCGGTCCTCCCGTCCAATAACGTTTGTAAGCAAACGATATTGCGCGCGTGACCTGTGGTAAAGTCACTTTGGCGTCGATGGAAAAACCGCACCGCCCGGGGTTGGAACGGGCGCATGATGCCCATGGGTTGAGCGGAACGGGGTTGAAGCAGATCACTTTGCGGCAGAAGTGTCCTTGCCCGCATCCTGAAACGGCAGGCAACCTCGACTTTTCCACGTTGGGCAAGGCCCTATTGACAGAATCGCCGGCTCGTGGACCGGTGATTATGTTCGCATGCAAACAATGGAGAAGACCAATGCGCGATCCGAAGAAATGCGCCGTCGTTCTTGTCGACATGGCGCGCGAGTTTGTCGAACCTGGCGGCTTCATCGCTGATGCCGGCGGATCGGACTACCAGACCCGTGCCAAGGCGATCATCCCCCCGCTCAAGCACCTGATCGAAGCGGCCCGCAAGGCAGGCGCCAAGGTCGTCTATTCCACCGATGCCCATACGCCCGATGATCTGGAATTGCGGAAATGGCCGCCCCACTCTATGAAGGGGACGAAGTGGGCCGAGATTCTCCCTGACCTCGCAATGCAGCCTGGAGACCTGGACATTCCCAAGACCACCTACAGCGGATTCCAGTGTTCGGACATGGAAAGCCAACTGCGGTCGAAGGGGATCGACACCCTCTACATCACCGGTCTTCACACCGACTGCTGCTGCCGGCACACCTCGGGCGACGCCTTCCAGAAGGGCTTCAACTTGGTCTGGGTGACAGACTGTCTCCAGGCTTTTACCCGAGAGGGCCACGAAAGCGGCCTCGAATACTTCAAGACCTGGTATGCGACCGATCCGGAAACCCAGTTCCTGACCGCCGATCAGGCCATCGCCGAGTGGGAGAGTACCGCAGCCCCCGCCGCAGCCGCCGAATAACCTGAAAAGAAAGGTGGGCAAATTACCCACCTTTACCTTAAACCGGACCCGCAGGTCGTGTCAGCCGGATAGGAACCGGTCTCCGCAAGGGGAGAATCGCTGTCCCGGAGCTGTCATTTGGGTGCTGCCAGACGGATTCGAACCAGTCTTCGCTAATAGTGTTGCATCTGTGGGAGGGGTGATATCAGACCAATTCGAACTCGTCTCCACAAGGGCAGGATCGCTTTCCCTTATGACGCGCCGAGGCCGCGCCACTCGGCGAGAGCGGCAGCGCGGTTGAGCTTGAAGTTTTGTCGCGAATAGAGGTGGCGTTCCTGATTGAAATGATTGACGACCGAGGCGTGGACGGACGCGAACATCTGCAGACTTCGCATCCTTCGAAACCGCTGCATCGCCCGTTCTCGTCGTCGGAACGGGAGGTGCGAATTCTCCGCCCGATTGTTGAGCCAGCGACCAGTTGCCTGGAGGTCGGCCGCACCGACCTCCTTCAATGCGGCGCTATGGGAGCGCAGCTTGTCGGTGACGAAAATGTGCGGGCGACCGTAGCGCTTCATTGATTTCTTGAGGAATTTCAATGCCGCCTTCTTGTCCCGCACCTTGGTCACGAAGCTCTCGAGAACCTCGCTATCATGATCGACGGCCCGCCAGAGGTAGTGCCGCTCGCCGTTGATCTTCACAAACATCTCGTCGCGCTGCCATTGCCACTGCGGCCCAGAACGCAAGCACTCGGCGCGTTTCTTGCGGATGTCGGCGGCGAACATCGGTCCGAAACGCTGCCACCAGAACCGGACCGCCTCATGGCTGACGTCGATGCCGCGCTCGCGCAGCAGATCCTCGACGTTCCGAAGCGAAAGCGGGAAACGAACGTAAAGCATCACCGCCAGGCGGATGATCTCCTCGCTCGTCTTGAAGTACTTGAACGGGTCAGGCTTCGACATCAAGCGACGCTAGTCGGCGCCGGGCCTCGCCTCAAGCTAGGTTCCTCTGACACCGCCAAAGAGTCCGATATCACAATCAGGAAGTCGTTGGGATCGACGAACATTGCTGCGACGGACAAAGGATACTTTGATGCGCCAAGTCGCAGTGAACGGGCGTTGGATCTCAGGAGCTTTTGGCGAACGCCCCTGACATCGAAGTGCATAGCCGCGACGCTCTATTATTGTTGTCTTTCCAGTACTTTGAAGAGAATTCACCGAATCCGCGCAGTCATCAGGTCCAGAGAATATCGGCCATGAGAGACCGCCTCCGGGCCACCACGCACCGGGGCCAGTGCTCAGCCCGTCCCGCATAACCCTCGAAAACAACGGAAAAATCTGGCCGCAGCCGGATGGGGAGAACGCTTTCGCGAGGGCAAGTGGCGGAGGTGTCAGACCAATTCGAATTCGTCTCCATAAGGGCAGGATCGCTGTCCCTTATGCCGCGCCGAGGCCGCGCCACTCGGCAAGAGCGGCGGCGCGGTTCAGCGCCCCCACCGGGGGCAGCTTCCGTTTACAGGGACCTCGTAAGACTGGGTGTCGCGTTAGCTCGTAAATCTGGGTGTCCCTTGACAATTGGTGTTGCTGCACCTCACCGGTTTTTATTGGCGTTACCTTACATTGCTGCAATAATTGCAATGATGGTGGCGAAGAAGAGCAGAATGTCTCAGCCGGAACGACTGGGTGTCCCTTATGAACGGGAGTAGAAGACATCGAACTGAGTGTGTCGTAATCCAAATTGAATACAGCCCGCCCGGATTGATCCTCCCCCACTGAAGTGGTCCGCCGTTATGTTTAGGAAAACGGAGGATCAGAATGGCTACGAAGCGGCACAAGCCGGAAGAGATTGTCACGAAGCTGCGGCAGGTTGAGGTGCTTGTCGGCCAGGGAATGGCCCGTGTGGACGCGATCCGCGAGGTGCGCATTACCGAGCAGACCTACTATCGCTGGCGCAAGCAGTATGGCGGGATGGGGACCGACCAACTGAAGGAACTCAAACGGCTGCAGAAAGAGAACGAGCGGCTCAGAAAGGCAGTGTCGGATCTGACGCTGGACAAGCTGATCCTGACCGAGGCCGCCCGGGGAAACTTCTGAGCCCCGCCCGCCGTCGTGCCTGTATCGGCATGGTCCGCGAAGACCTGGGCATCTCCGAGCGTCGGGCGTGTCAGGTTCTGCGCCAGCATCGCTCGACGCAGCGCAAGCTGCCGCGGGGCCGTGCTAACGAGGAACGGCTGGTCGCCGACATGATCGAGTTGGCCCGCCAGTACGGCCGTTACGGCTACCGTCGGATTGCGGCCCTCCTGAGAGACGCAGGCTGGCAGGTGAACGACAAGCGCGTCGAGCGGCTGTGGCGGAGGGAGGGGCTTAAGGTGCCAATGAGACATCCGAGAAAGGGTCGGCTCTGGCTGAACGACGGGTCTTGCGTCCGGTTGCGACCGGAGTATCGGAACCACGTCTGGAGTGAGCCATTGGAGCGCCATTGGTCCGAGAGACAATGGCGCAAGACTTCGTGCATTGCCGGACCGACGACGGCAAGGCATTCCGGACGCTGAACATCCTCGACGAGTTCAGCCGGGAATGCCTGGCGATCAAGGTCGAACGCAGGCTCAACGCCACCAGCGTGATCGATGCGCTCACCGATCTGTTCATCCTCCGCGGGGTGCCCACCTACATCCGGTCGGACAACGGCCCTGAGTTCGTCGCCCAGGCGGTACGGGACTGGATCGCCGCCGTCGGTTCAAAGACCGCCTACATCGAGCGAGGGTCCCCCTGGGAGAACGGATACTGCGAGAGCTTCAACGCCCGCTTCCGCGACGAGCTGCTCAATGGCGAGATCTTCTGCAACCTGCGGGAAGCGCAGATCTTGATCGAGCAATGGAGGAAACACTACAACGCCAAGCGACCACACAGTGCTCTGGGCTACCGCCCGCCGGCCCCCGAAACCATCGTTCCGATAGACCAGAGGCCGATCATGCACTAACACTCATGCCGGACCACTCACATGGGGCAGGTCAGGAGACCTGTACTACGCACTCAATTTGGCGCGCTACTGCAGGCCAGAGGAAACAGAATGGATAAGGAAGAACTGATCCGGAGAGCAATCAAATTGGCCACTCTGGCTCGGTGCAATGGTAATGATCCGTTTGGAGCGCTGCTGGCTGGGAGTGATGGCCGGATTGTCTTGGAGGCAGAGAATGAGGTGCCCCGAGTTTCCTAGACACCTGCCTCGTTCAGTTTCAGCTGTCTGATCTCGAAATCAACGGGCGACAGCATGCCGTTGTTCGTGTGCTTCCGCTTCGGGTTGTAGAACAGCTCGATGTATTCGAACACATCTCGTCTGGCATCGTCGCGCGTCGGGTAGGTGCGCCGCCTGATCCGTTCGCGTTTCAGAAGCTGGAAGAAGCTTTCGGCGACGGCGTTGTCGTGACAATTGCCACGCCGACTCATGCTGGGTTCGAGGTCGTGCTGGCGGAGAAACGTCTGCCATTCGCGGCTGGTGAACTGGGAACCCTGATCGGAATGCACCATGATCTTTCCATCGGGCTTTCGACGCCAGACGGCCATTAGCAGGGCTTGCAGGGCGAGGTCGGTCGTCATCCGGGACTGGGCGGACCATCCGACCACACGGCGCGAGAACAGGTCGATAACGACACAGAGATACAGCCAGCCCTCATGGGTCTTGATGTAG
Organism: Paracoccaceae bacterium; assembly: GCA_041397105.1. Taxonomy (GTDB): domain Bacteria; phylum Pseudomonadota; class Alphaproteobacteria; order Rhodobacterales; family Rhodobacteraceae; genus Albidovulum. Next base: position 158,493 of record JAWKXJ010000003.1, on the reverse strand, counting down.
GTGATGTCGGTGACCCAGACCTGATCCGGTGCAGACGTCTGGAATTGCTGTTCCAGCCTGTTCTCAGAGACGATGGCTGGCTTGCCGCCGTAGCGGCTAGGGCGGCGTCTGTAACCCACCTGAGCCGCGATCCCGGCCAGCGATGCCAGCCGCGCCACCCGGTTCTCGGAAATCTGTTCTCCCTGATCGCGCAGATCGTCCGTCAGCTTGCGATAGCCATAGACCTTGCCGCTGTCGGTCCAGGCCTGACGGATCAGTTCGGTCTGGCGCTGATCTTCCTGCGCACGGTGGCTTAACGGTTCCTTAAGCCATGCATAGAACCCGCTGAAATGCACCCGCAGAACCCGGCACATGGCCCGGACACCGAACTCCTCGCGATGTGCCCGGATGAAGGCGTACTTCATTGGGACTCGCGCGCGAAGTACGCCGTTGCCTTTTTTAGAATGTCGCGCTCCTCGGTGACCCGGGCCAGCTCGCGCTTCAAGCGCCGGTTCTCGGCCTCATGGTCCACGCCGGGCTTCTTTGGCGAGGGATCACCTAACAGCCTCATCCATTTGTACAGAGAATGCGTACTGACACCCAACCGCCGGGACACCTCCCGGACCGGATACCCGCGCACCGTGATCTGATGCACCGCATCCCGCTTGAACTCGTCGCTGTAATTGCTTGTCCCCATGTCGGCCTCCTCGCCTCATAGTAAGGGGGCAATGCGTCTACAAATCTAGGGGCACCTCAGTATGAATTTGCCTTCATGGGCTTTCCGATGAAGATTTTCGGCGCAACCGGAGCGCCGATGCCGTCGGTGGCCGTTCCTCTAAGGTATTGATTGGAATGCTGAAACCTCTCCGGCTGGATAATATGGACATCGTTGTGAACGACTTTCCGAAGATGGTCGACTTCTACAAGAACGTTCTTGGCCTTCCGCTTCACCCATATGGTTATGAGCCTGAGAAGGGCTGGGCAATGTTCATGTGCGGGGATACCGATCTTGTCTTGCTCGGCGTCCCGAACGCGCCTCGCGATCCCCACCAGCGCACCGGCAACTACGTCAATGATCCCGCTGGTGTGCACAGCTTCGCAATGCAGGTCGAGAACCTCGACGAGGCGATTGCAGAGCTCGACAAGCACGATGTGGAATGGGCCGACAAAATGATGCATTACGGTGCCGGAGGCTTCTTGGAAAGCCCGCCCGAAGACGACTTCCCTGGCATGTGGTACCGCTTCCGATCCTTCTATGACCCCGAGGGCAACGTTACGCATCTTTGCGAAGTCCATGCTCCGGCCGGCTTCGACCGAGCAAAAGCGGGAGGAACACAAAAATGACCAAGTTGCCCCGCCTTACCTACTGCATGACAATCGGGCTTGACGCGATGTCACTCTGGATTTCGTCCTTTCACACTAACAATCCGTCGATGCTGTCTCGGGGCGAATTGGACGTGACGGGTTGCCGGAGAGTGCTCGACATCCTCGACCGCTTTGACATCAAATCGACGTTTCTTGTGCCTGGGCACACCGCTCTCGCGTATCCGAACCTCGTCAAGGAAATCAGGGGCCGCGGCCACGAATTCGCCTGGCACGGCTGGATGCACGAGGATGCGCGCGATTTTTCCAAGGAGGAACAGCGCCTGATCATCGAGCGTGGCCTTGAAGCGCTCTATCTGGTCGCCGGGGTTCGGCCGCGCGGCCATGTCTCGCCTGCGTGGAACATGAGCACCGATACGATTGACCTCATCGAGGAGTTCGGCTTCGAGTTCGATGGCAGCCGGATGGCTACCGATCATCTTCCGGTCTACATCCGAAAGGGTGATAGCTGGACGAAGGACGGGCCTTTCCAGTTTGGGGAACTGACGGATATTGTCGGCATCCCGGTCGCGTGGATTATGGATGACGTGCCGATGTTCGAATTCGCCTGGGGAGAGATCCCCGGCCTCAAGTCCCCTGGGCATGCGGAAGAGATGTGGAATGGCGAACTGCAATACGCTCGCGAGAGTTGTCAGGGCGGAGTGTTCAATCTGACAGTTCACCCGCAATCGATTGCGCGCGGAGCACGCATCCGTGTGCTTGAGAGGCTGCTGGAAACGGCCAGCGAGATGGACGGCGTCACTTTCCTTAAGCAATCCGAGTATGTCGATCTCTGGCGCGCCGAGAATTCAAGAGATGCCTGGCGGAAGAAAAATCCGGAACTGGCTAGTGACGGCTCGATCCGCGTTTTGCCGTCCATGGCGAAATCCGGCTGAAGCCTCCTCCGATGCCTCGAAAGATACTCGTGATCGGGGGCACTTCCAGAACGGGTCGACAGATTGTCAGCTACCTGAGAGCGCGCGAAGATCGCGTCGTATTCAACGGGCGAAACAGAGACGTCGGAGAGGCCCTTGCCAAGAGCTCCGGCGCGGATTTCCTAGCTTGCGATTATCTGACGCCAGGCGCGCCGGAAAATATCGTCGGGCAGGCAATTGCCATGCTCGGTGGACTTGATGGTTTGGTGCTCGCGGGGGGGCTCCTTCATGTTGCAAGGGTGACCGTGCTGACATGGCCCGAGATCCGCACATTGTATGGGGGATCCGTGATCAACACCGCGGCCGGTCCCAAACCGGCAAGATTGCCCCCTGTCTCGAGGTCCTGGGCCCGGCCACAGATCACCCGGTGCACGCCGGCAATCCAGACATCGCCCGGCCGGGTGACGGGCGTTTCGAGTCCAGAGGCGACGTCGATCGGTGGCTCCACCGCATCGGACTCTGTCTCCGTGAGCGCGAAGTGGCCGAGATGGAAGTCGATCTCGGCGACCTCGAAGCCGGTGACCTCGAGGTCGACCTCGAGCGCAACCAGCTCCTCGAACTCGACGACAAGGGCCGTATCGTCCCAGGCGCCGGTCTCCTGCGTCCGGTTGAGGGTGGTCGCAAGTTGCCGGATTTCGATCTCGGTCAGATGATCGATGACGATGCAGGGCACCACCTTCGCCCCAAGCTCGCGTACCGCCTCGACGATGATGTGGCCGTCGATGATCGCGCCAGAACTCCGGATCAGGACGGGCCTCACGCAACCGAAGGCCGCGATCGAGCGCTTGATCCGTTCACGCTGTTCACGCGTCGCGCGCCGAACGCGGCGCGGCGCCGGCGTCAGATCCTCGATCGGAATGAACCGGATCGCGTACGTCGGCGTGAGGTCGTTTCGGCGGGGACCCTGTGCGTCCGCGCCCAGCCGCGGCGTCTTCCCGGTCCAGGTGGCACCGTCGTTGCCGGTGTCGTCGCCCTTGTCAAAGCCGTCCATTCTCGCCTCCTGCATCGAACTGCCGGTGTCGATGATGGAGGCCAAGGTTCGCGGGAGGCGTCCAGACTCACCACCATCACGCCCACCGGGCATGGGTTGAGAGCTTGGGTCGAAGCCTCCTGCCGCGACCGGCGCCAATGCGCCCTCAGCAAGTCCCCGGAGAATGCCACAATAATCTGCGCGGGGCAAGCCTATATTCTGTCTAACCCATTGATTCTCCTACAAACGCGTTTCAGGGAGTTAAGCGACGTGTAGCCAAAGTATGACTGGACTTCCGCCCCGAACAGAGCGTCAGTGTCGGAACGCCCGGCGCTCCGTCCGGGCTCGCATCGGTGCAGGGCGCCGCATATCGCGGGCCCCGAACCACGGAGCAAGACCCATGACCAGAACCATGCAACAAAAGACCACGACGGGGGATGTCCCTGACGCGCGGCCCCGCGCGACAAAGGTCGACACCCTGCGTCGGCTCCTCTCCCGCAAGGCCGGCGCCGATCTCGAGGCCCTCTGCGGCGCGACCGGCTGGCAAGCCCATTCGGTCAGGGCCGCCCTCAGTGGTCTGAGGAAGGCTGGGTTCACAATCGATCGGACGGCCTCCAGAACCGAGGGCGGCGTGGCCGTCTACCGCATCACTGGCCGGCCCGAGTTGCCGAAGTGATCCCCACGGTGCCCGAGATCACAACCATGGATCGGGTGGCACTTCTCGCCGCCTGGTCCGATCTCTTTGGCCGACCCGCGCCCAAAAACATCAGCCAATCCTACCTCAGGCGCTTCATTGCCTTTGAGGTCCAGACGCGCCGGGCGGGCGGCCTGCCGAAGACCCTGGTGCGGCAGATCCAGGCTGCGGCCTCTCGACCATCGCGCCGTGACGCCGAACCGGCGGCCGGCGGCCGACTCCTGCGCGAATGGAACGGTCTCACCCATGTCGTCGAGGTGACCGGCGAGGGGTACCGCTGGAATGGCGAAGACCATCGCTCGCTCTCCGCCATCGCCCGCGCCATTACCGGCGCCCGCTGGTCGGGACCCCGGTTCTTCGGGCTCATTGGAGACCGGCCCCGATGACGAAGCCCCAGGTCAGATGCGCGCTCTACACCCGCAAATCCACCGAGGAGGGGCTGGAACAGGGCTTCAACTCGCTCGACGCCCAGTACGAGGCCTGCTCGGCCTTCGTCGCGAGCCAGCGGCATGAGGGCTGGGTCCTGGCGCGCGACCGCTTCGATGATGGTGGCGATTCCGGGGGAACGCTTGACCGGCCGGCCCTGCAAGAACTTCTCGCCGAGATCGATGCCGGCCGCATCCGCATGGTGGTCGTCTACAAGATCGACCGTCTCACCCGCTCGCTCGCCGACTTCGCCCGGCTCGTCGAGCGCTTCGAGGCGGCCGGCTCATCCTTCGTCTCGGTCACCCAGTCGTTCAATACCGCCACCTCGATGGGCCGCCTGACCCTCAACGTCCTTCTCTCCTTCGCCCAGTTCGAACGCGAGGTGACGGCCGAACGCATCCGCGACAAGATCGCGGCGTCCAAACAGAAGGGTCTTTGGATGGGTGGTGTCCCGCCTCTCGGCTACGATCCCCCGTCCGATCCGAGGATCCGTGTCCTGCGCGTCAACCCGGACGAGGCCGAGGCGGTACGGGCTCTCTTCGACCTCTATCGCCGCCTGAACCATCTCGGCGAGGTCGAGCACGCGGCGGCCCGGATGGGCCTCCGCTCAAAGCGCCACCTCTTCCGCTCGGGACGCGAACAGGGCGGCAATCCGCTCTCCCGCGGACACATCCACAAGATCCTGACCAACCCGGTCTACATCGGCCAGATCCGCCACAAGCACCGGACCTGGCCCGGCCAGCATCCCGCCATCATCGACGTGGCCTTGTGGACGGATGTGCAGCGGAAGTTGCAGGCCGTGGCGGTGAAGCCGCGTGGCCGGCGGCCAAAGACCGGCGCGCCCGAGGATGATCCGTCACCGCTGCGCGGCCGGCTTCGGGACCAGACCGGGGACCGGCTCACCCCCACCCACACACAGCGCCATGGCAAACGTTTCCGCTACTACGTTTCTCATCGCCTGATCACCGGACCAGCCGATCCGACCGGTTGGCGGCTTCCCGCGCCCGCGCTCGAGACCGCGATCGCCGGGCTGATCGCCGATCACATCGCTGCGGCCGTCAACAGCCCCGGCCTCAAGGCCAATCCGGACCTGCGCGACACCGGCAACCCGGACGTGGCTGCAAAACGGGTCATCGCGCGACTGCGACGAGAAGAGCCCGCGGCGCTGCGCAGCCTCCTCCGGACCGGCACAATCCGCCCGGACGGGCTAAGGCTCGAACTCGACACCACAGCCCTCGCCCAGGACATCGGCCTCGTTGAATCCGACCTAGCTCCGGGGCTCGGCGAGATCACCGCATCGCTCCACCTCCGCCGCCGTGGCATCGAGGCAAAACTGATCATCGGCACGCCCGCGCCCCGTCCCGATCCGGTCCTCCTGAAGGCCCTAGGTGCCGCGCACCGCTGGATGGAGGAATTGCGATCCGGCGAAATCCTGCGCGCGATCGCCTCAAAGGCCGGCCTCGACGAGGCCGTCCTGCGCAAGCGCGGCCAGCTCGCCTTCCTCTCCCCCCGCATCCAGGCCGCCGTCCTCTCGGGCACCCAGCCCTGCACTCTCACGCTCGAGCGCATGATCCAGGACCCGCCGCCCCTCGACTGGAATGACCAGGAGCGCCTTTACGGATTCTCCGGCTGAGTGCCGGCCTGCATCGGGCCGCGCCCGCCACGCATGCGGAAGGTGGGCAAATTCCCCGCTCGGCACGGCCTGCGTTTCCCTAACGCATTGATGCCATGACGCATCCGGCGGGTGGCCTCGATACATCCTGAAGAATTCCCTGCAAATTCCCTGCTAGCAGGGAAATCCCGGGCCAGAACCGGACCGCAGGATGCACCCGACGGAGACGCCTCCGCCAAATCATGCCCGCCGAGCGCACGACTCTGTCTCCGCCGCCAGGCGGAGACGCCAAACCCCCGGGAATTGGGGGAGAACTCCGGGATATTGTGGAGATATTTCAAGTGGTTAGGTGGGTGGCGGAGAGAGCGGGATTCGAACCCGCGAGACGGTTCCCCGCCTACACACTTTCCAGGCGTGCGCCTTCGACCACTCGGCCACCTCTCCGTGCGGGGCTACTTACAGCGAGTTTTCTGCGGCTGGCAAGGGGCGGAGCGAAAAAAGCGCCAATGCCTATGCGTGACAGTCAGTCGGCGAGGATCAGGCTGACGCGGCGGTTTTGCCGGCCCTTGTTTTCTATCTTGCCGATGGTGACGCGACCGATCTCGCCCGTCCGGGCGACGTGGGTGCCGCCGCAGGGCTGCAGGTCGACCTGACCATCGCCCTTGCCGATCCGGATCAGCCGCACCCGCCCCTGACCGGTCGGCGGAGCGACCGACATGGTCTTCACCAGCCATGGCTTGGCGGCGAGTTCGTCGTCGCTGATCCAGTCGCTCGTTACCTCCAGATCGGCAGCGACAAGCGCATTCAGCCGTTCCTGAAGCGCGTCCACATCCGCCGGCGGTTCCGGCATGTCGAAATCGAGCCGGCCCTTCTCAGTGCCGATCTGCCCCCCTGTCACAGGAAGCGGAATCACGACCGAAAGAAGATGTAGCCCGGTGTGAACCCGCATGTGGCGATAGCGCCGGTCCCAGTCGATGACCTGGCGCGTTTCGGTGCCAACGGGCGGCAACGGGCCGGGCTGGGCCGGACGAAGGACAATGGCGCCCTCCTGCCCTTTCAGCGCGATTTCGATGACAATGCGGCCGGCTGGCGTTTCCAGATACCCGCTGTCGCCCGGCTGGCCGCCCCCGGTCGGATAAAAGAGGGATCTGTCGAGGATGATGCCGCCATCCTCCGTGTGGCCAGTGACCTGGCCATACGCCTCGCGCAGGTAACTGTCGTTGCGGAACAAGGGATCGGTCATGAATGGTCTCCGTCGTCGCCGGTGGGATCATTCTCGATGCTTTCCGGCGAAACGCTTGTCTGGCGCTTTTCCTGCGCGGCCGATGATTGCCGCTTTGGCTTCGGCCTTTGCTGGGTTCCGAGCAGCGCCTCGGGGTTGCGGATCCAGAGGTCGCGCTGAGCGAAGGGAATTTCGATTGCCTCCGCGGCGAAGCGCGCCGCGATCTCATGCAGGATTTCGGACTGAACGGCGAGCTTGTAGTTGACGTCCGACAGGATCGCCCGGATTTCGAAGTTGAGACTGTCGGCCCCAAAGCCGACAAAATAGATCACCGGCGCCGGATCGACCATGACCAGGGGTTGGGCTTCGGCGATCTCGCGCAGGATGGTTTCCACCCGCCGCGTGTCGGTACCATAGGCGACCCCTATCGGGATGATCAGGCGTCCCATCAGATTGCCACGGGTCAGGTTCGTGACGACGCCGGAGACAAGATCGGCGTTCGGCACGATCACATCGGTGCGGTCGAAGGTCTCGATCCGTGTCGAGCGGACAGAGATTGCCTTGACGATCCCGAATTCATTGCCGACCTGGATCATGTCGCCTTCCGAAATCGGCCGCTCGATCAACAGGATGATGCCGGCGACGAAGTTGGAGACGATGTTCTGGAGACCGAAACCGATGCCGACAGAGAGCGCACCGGCAACGATGGCAAGCCCGGAGAGGTCGATGCCGGCGGCCAGAATGGCCGCAAGCGCGGCGAGGAAGATGCCGATATATCCGACGCCGGAGGCGACCGCGTTCTGAACGCCCTTGTCGAGACCCGTGCGCGGCAGAAGCGTCGTGCGGAGTGCGCCCTGTACCAGCCGTGTAACGGTGTAAAGCGCGCCAAAGACCAGAACGAATGTCAGGAAGTTGGAGGGCGAAATCCTCGTGTCGCCGATAGCGATGCCGGCGCTGAACTGCGTCCAGGCCTCTGACAGGTCGGTCGTGCGTGCACCCCAGATCAGCGCAAAGAGCGGCACCGCGGCCAGTGTCAGTGTCAGCCCGATGAGGACCGGCACCAGCGCCTCGCGGTCGTTTTCGCCGCTTTGTACCGCAAGGTGGTAAATGTTGGAGCCAAAACGCTGAAGTAGGATCAGAAGCCCGATCAGTCCCAGCGAGAGAGCGGTTGGCCAGATCAGGGCTTCCGCGGCGGCGACATAGCCGACAATGGCCAGAAGGGGCGCCACCACCGAAATGACGACAACGGCATTGCTGACCAGACGCAGAATCTGAATATGAAACTCGGTCGGGCCGGACATGGCCGCCATCTGGTTGGCGCGCCGGCGCAGGAGAATCCCGAGCCGGAAGAGGAAGATTGCGAGGATGCAAAGCAATGGCGTCGCCCAGACCGCCTTGGCAGCCATCGACAAGGGCGGGCGAACCTCGGTGATGAAGGCATTGCGGAATATCTCCGCCGCCATCACCAGACCGATCATGTTGACGTGAAACCGCGCCTCGGCGGGGCGGTCAGTCAGAAAGCCGGCTTCGGCATTCTGGCCAGACCGAAAGAGCCAGCTTCCGATCCAGCGGGCTGCGAAAAAGGCGAACCCGGCAATCGGAAGCGCAGCGATCAGCGCGCCGCTCCGGATCCCGACCATGCCGGTTGCCTGCATCGCGAGGACCAGAAAAATCATGCCGCCGACGGGAACCACGATCTGACCCAGAGAAACAAGGCCGGCCGCGATGTCGCGGGCTCTTGGGGATGAGCCGAACTTCAGTCTGCCGGTCAGCGATTCCATGAATCCAGGCCCGCGCAGGACGAAAAGTGTCGCCATCAGCAGGTAGAGGAAGATGACCGGCAGCCCGCTGCGCAGTTCAGCACGGTTGGACGGATGTTGCCAGGCCGTCACCATTTCCGCCCAAAGCGTCTTCATCCCTTCGGTCATCACGGCCAGCGCGGCGGGCCAGTTCACCGGATTGATCGGTGTCGGCGACAGTTTCAACAGCGCGTCGGCCTGCCGCGCCCGGATCTTCGTGTCGATCTGACGGATCAGACCTTCGGCGCGGCTGTGGGCCTCGACGGCGGCAAGCCCGGGGGCCTGAAGTTGGGCGAGACGGTCTGTCAGCGCCTTGCGCCGATCGGCGATTTCCGGGGCGTCGGGCGCATCCTCCGTTGGCGCGGGTCCAAGCGCGGCGATCTGGTCCTTGACGGTCGCGATCTGGGCGGCGTTGGCGTTCTGGGCCTGTGCGAACTGGGTTCGCCAGTCGGCAACGGTTTCGCGAACCTGTTCCAGCGTCGATGTCAGGGACCGGTCGAGCGCCAGCACCTCTTCGGCGCGCGAAGCATCCTTTTCCCACTTCTTGTAGTCGATTTGTTCAGCGGTCTGGGCCCAACCGCCGCCAGCCGCCAATGTTACAGCGAACCCGACGAGCAGGAATATGGCGGCGAGCCGCGACCTCAGGCCCCTCATCATCCCTCGAATACGCTTGGCAACGGTCGAGGTCCGGCGGCAAGCCAGTCCGGCACCGGAAGGTTCTTGCCGCGCAGAAAATCGGGATTGAATAGCTTCGACTGATAACGGTTGCCATAGTCGCAAAGCATGGTGACGATGGTCTTGCCCGGCCCCATTTCCCGGGCCATCCGGATCGCGCCCGCGACGTTGATCCCGGTCGAACCGCCGAGGCAAAGCCCTTCGTCGGCAAGCAAATCGAAAACGACAGGCAGCGCCTCCGCATCGGCGATGCGATAGGCCATGTCGGTCTTCAGCCCCTCGAGGTTGGCGGTGATCCGGCCTTGCCCGATGCCTTCGGTGATGGACGAACCCTCGGCCTTCAACACGCCGGATGTATAGTGGCTGTAAAGCGCCGATCCATCCGGATCGGCCAGAGCGATCTTCACACCCTTCGGCTGCAATGCCATCGCTACGCCGCCAAGTGTCCCGCCGGAGCCGACCGCACAGACGAAACCATCCACCTTACCGCCGGTTTCGGCCCAAATTTCGGGGCCTGTCGTTTCCACATGGGCCTGGCGGTTGGCGACATTGTCGAACTGGTTTGCCCAGACCGCGCCATTCGGTTCGCTCGCGGCCAGCCTTTCGGCCAGCCGGCCGGAATAGCGCACGTAATTGTTCGGGTTCGAATAGGGGGCCGCAGGAACCTGGACGAGCTCGGCGCCCGCCAGCCGCAGCATATCCTTCTTTTCCTGGCTTTGCGTTTCAGGGATGACGATGACCGTCCGAAAACCCATCGACGCGCCGACCAGCGCGAGGCCGATGCCGGTGTTTCCGGCCGTTCCCTCCACAATTGTGCCGCCGGGTTTCAGAAGCCCCCTGGCGACAGCATCACGGATGATGAAAAGCGCGGCCCGGTCCTTGACCGATTGGCCGGGGTTAAGGAATTCCGCCTTGCCGAGGATGGTGCAGCCTGTGATCTCGCTCGCCTTGCGCAGGCGGATCAGGGGTGTCTTGCCCACCGCGTCCGCGAGATCGCTGTAAATCGGCATCACGGCCCCCTGTCTTCAGATATTGGTTCCATACCTAGGCCGGGGCGGGGGCGATCTCAAGCCCCGGTCCGTCCTTCCCGCATCGCTGACCTGTGGCGGTCAAGCCAGTAGGCCAGCAGGATCAGGGGCGCATTGTCGATCTCGCCGCTTTCAACCAGCGACATGAGCCGCTCGAACGGCAGGATATGGGCGCGAATATCTTCCGCCTCGCCGGGCAGACCGCCGATCCCCGCGGCGTCATCCGGCAGATCGGTCAGGCCGACATAGGTGTAGAGATATTCGCCCATTGCGGCTGGCGACGGATAATAGTGTTTCGCGGGAATAAGGTCGAACAGTTCCAGACCGGCCTCTTCCATCGCCTCGCGCCGGGCGGCCTCTTCGGGCGTCTCGCCGCCATCGACGCGGCCCGCGACGGCCTCGATCAGCCATGGATTGTTGTCGCCCCGGGCGAAAGGACCCATGCGGAACTGCTCGATCACCAGAACGCGGTCGCGTCTGGGGTCATAGGGCAACACCACCGCCGCGTCACCGGACAGAAAGATCGCGCGGTTGACGACCGTGCTCATGCTGCCGTCAAAGCGGCGGAACTGCAGGTCGTATTCCTCGACCGAAAAGTAGTTGGCATAGACTTGTGCGAATTTTGCGACCGCGACGTCGTCCGCCTTGCCCTTGCGGCGGAGCTGCGGCGCTGCACCGGGCAGGCGCGCCCGCGCCGTGGCGCCGCCGCGCATCAGCATCATCGGGTAACGCGCCAGAAGCGCCGATGACGGCCGGACGCCGAACTGGCGCATGAAATCCTCGGCTGTGGCGACGACGGCCGGCCCCCATTTGGCGACCCAGTCTGACAATCGCCATGGCGCGCCCGGTTGCCATTGACCCCCGGTCGGGAAGTAGACGGATGCCGCCTGCGCACCACGCTGCCCTTCAACAACGACATTCCTCGTCTGGTAGTCAAAACCGCCTTCGTAGAAATCGAGCCGTGCGATGTCTTCGGGGCTCAGGTCGCGGACCAGGACACCCGTGGCCCCGGCCCCTTCCACCCTGATGACCGGAAACGCCTGCCCGGCCACCCAGAAGACGGAATGGCCGGGCAGCATCGCCGGTTCGGCCACAACATCGCGGCCAAGCACCACCTGCAGAAGCGGCAGATGGCACAGCGTTCCGTAGAAAAAGAAGGATGTCACGGAGTTATCGCCAGCGCCGCGCCGCCCATTCCGACAGGAGCCCGGCGAGCGCGCCGCCGGCCAAAATGACGAAGAGGAAATCCCACTCTATCATGCGCAGCACGAAATCTACGCCGAGCCCGACCGCACCCACAATCGCCTCCATCGGTCCGTCATAGGTACGGCGGAAGGCCAGGACCAGCATCTCCTCGATGGAGAACACGATCAGCGCAAGGCCGATCATGCAGGCCGATGTCTTGAGCCCGGAACTGACGGCCATCCAGTTGCCCTGTCCGGCATCCGGCCCCATGATCCGCCAGCCGCTGACAAGCCCGATCAGCGCCGACACGACCGAGAAGGATCCGAACTGCGTTCCCTCCGGCATATAGGGCTTGAAGATTTCGGCCGCAAAAAAAGCGAGAACCGCGAAAGCGAAGGCGGCAAAGAGTTTTGCTGCGGTCGGCATCTAGGTGACGGGCCTCACGACGGTGATCTGCGCTACGTCGCAGTTTCCGCCGTGAAAGGCCCCGGCGCAAGAGGTCAGGTAAAAATTCCACATGCGTCGAAATCGTGCATCAAATCCCATTTTCGCCACATCGTCCCACCGCTCGTTAAAGACGTCATACCAGCGCCTTAGCGTCTGGCTGTAGCTCTCGCCGAACTCGAAGCTTTCGACGAGCTTCAGCCCGGCGCGGCGAATTTCGCGGCTGAGCGCGGTCTTGCTGGGCAGCATGCCGCCGGGAAAGATGTACTTCTGGATGAAATCCACGCCCTTGCGGTAAATCTCAAATCGTTTTTCCTGCAGGGTGATGATCTGCAAGGTCGCCTGACAGCCCGGCTTCAAGCGTTCCCGCACGGTATCGAAATAGACAGGCCAGTATTTCTCGCCCACCGCCTCAAACATCTCGATGGACGCGATACCGTCGTAGACGCCGGTTTCGTCGCGATAGTCCTGCAGCCGGAATTCCACCATGTCCGACAGACCCGCCCGCCGGATGCGTTCGCGCGCGTAGTCGAGTTGCGCCTGCGATATGGTCAGGCCCGTCACGCGCAGCCCGCGTTCCTTGGCGGCATATTCCGCAAACCCGCCCCAGCCGCAGCCGATCTCCAGCACGTGGTCGCCAGGTTTGACCCCCATTCGGTCCACCATGGAGGCATATTTGGCCTTCTGCGCCGCCTCCAGACTTTCCTGCCCGGTCCGGAACAGGGCGGAGGAATAGGTCATCGTCTTGTCGAGCCAGAGCGCGTAGAACTCGTTGCCGAGGTCATAGTGATAGGCGATGTTGCGCTTGGCCTGTCGTTTCGAGTTCGATCGCAAGAGATGGCGCATCCGCTCATAGGCGCGAACGAAGGCCATGCCCGGAAATCCGTCATAGATCGCGTCGTTGTCGGCATGGACAAAGTCCATGAAGGACATGAGGTCGGGCGTCGACCAGCCGCCGTCCAGATAGGCATCGCAGAACCCAAGGTCGCCCTCGCGGATCAACCGGGCAAAGACATCCGGGTCGTGTACGTGAATTTCGGCGACGGGCCCGGCCTGAGGTCCCTCAACCCGAAACCGGCGCCCGTCAGGCAGAACGAAGTCCAGCCGCCCGTGGTTCAGGCCAGCTGCAACACGAAAAACCTGCGCAAAATAGCGCGGCAGGTTGGTCTGATTTTCGGTGCTGCGCAGAACGTCCATCGCACACCCCCCCGGACACGATAGTTAACGCCCCGGTCCCGTCTCCGGCAACCCGGTCGTGTTGCAGGTGCAGAAAACGTCCCTTTGCGCTATAGCTCCTTGTCGAGGGCGGCGATCAGCCGGGCGACATCTTCGGCACTTGTATAGTGGACCATCGACAGGCGCAGGACACCCTGACCCAGATCAACCCCCATCGCCTGCAGGGGCCGCACCGCATAGAAATCGCCCGCCCAGCAATTGATGCTGTGCCGGGCGAGCGCTGCCGAAACCGGCTCTGCCGCCTGGTCCAATGCCACGGCCACGGTTGGTGCCCTCTTTGCTGCATCGCGCGGCCCGATCAGGCGCAGATCGTTGCGCGCTGCCAGATAGTCCAAAAGCGGTTGGCAGGCGGCTATCTCCTGCGCCCGCATCAGATCATGGACTGCCGCTGCCCGCTTTGCCGCCACCGGCTCGGGCGCGAAATGATGCGCGTGAAGTGCGTCGAAATAGTCCGCCATCCCGGCCGAGGCGGCGACCTGCGCATGATCCGGGCCGGCCGGCGTGAACCGCTTGTAAAGCGTTTCGCCGTTGAAATAGTGCCCCTGATTGGGCAGCCGCATCCCCAACCCTTCACGGATTACCATGATCCCCTGATGGGGTCCGTAGACCTTGTAGGCGGAAAACAAGTAGATATCCGTTCCCAGCACCGCCACATCCGGCAACCCGTGCGGAGCGTAGCTTACACCGTCGACGCAGGTAGCCGCCCCCGCCGCGTGGGCCATCGACACGATCTCGGCCACCGGATTGATTTCGGCCACGACGTTCGAGCAATGCGGAAAGCAGACGAGCCGGACCTTGCCGTCGGCCAGCAGACTGCCGAGCTTGCCGGTATCGAGATGCCCGGTGTCGGGGTCTATCTGCCATTCGCGGACCTCGACACCTTCCTCGCCGAGCCGCCGCCACGGGCCGGAGTTGGCCTCGTGGTCCTGGTTCGTGACAACGATGGCCTCGCCGGGTTTCAGATGCCTGCGGAATGCCTGCGCCAGCACATAGGTGTTCTGCGTCGTCGATGGGCCGAAGCTCAGTTCATGCCGTGCGACACCCATCATCGCCGCCAGCCGGGTCCGCGCCTCATCCATCTCGGCCCCACCGGCCGTAGAGGCGGCATAGGGGCCATAGGGCTGCACCTTACGTTCGCGATAAAAGCGCGTCAGACGGTCAATCACCTGTGCGCAGGCATAGGAGCCGCCGGCATTCTCGAAGAAGGCCTTGTCCTTCAGATCCGGGACCGAAAAGGCCGGAAACTGGCTGCGAACGAAATTCAGATCCAGGGTTGTCATTTTCCTCTCCACTCCATTGCCGCCCCGGCACCCGCCCATAGGCAGGGTCAAACCGAGCCTTGGCAGGTCTTCCAGCCGAGCCGGCCCCCTGATGTGAAGAGCATCGGCAGACCCCACGGAAATTCCACGGGATCGCGAGATAATTAGCCGGGTGTGCGTTCCAAGTAAACGGCAAGCCGGGCCGGTCACAGGCCCAACCTTTGAAAAATGGGCGGCGATAGTGTCTAATTGCGCCAATATGTGTCGCAAACGGTCACCGCATGACCGCAAAGGGGACCGACCCACACTGTCGGAGCGATAGGGTCGGTTCACGATTTCCCGGCAGGAGGGGGCGCCGGATCAACACCGATCCTTCCCGAATTACCTGCTCATTGACTTGCCGAACCGACAGTAGGAGGGAAAATGTACCAGAAAATCATGGTGCCTGTGGATCTGCGCCACACGGCAAAGATGGGCAAGGCCCTGCGAACCGCCGGCGATCTGGCCCGGCTCTACGGGGCGGCGGTCTGCTATGTCGGCGTCACCGGACCTGAGCCAAGCAATATCGGTCACAACCCCGATGAGTTTGCCGCCCGACTGGATCGCTTCGCGAAAGAGGAGGCGACCAAGGGTGGGCATTCGGGCACGTCGCATATGGTGATCAGCCAGGACCCGACCGTCGAACTTGATCGCGCGCTGCAGGGCGCGGTCGACACGGTTGGCGCCGATCTCGTCGTGATGGCGACGCATGAGCCCAACGTGTCGGATTTCATCTGGGCCTCCCATGGGGGCACGCTGGCGCTGCATTCCCATGCGACGGTGATGCTCGTGCGCGGATAGTCGGCACGCGACTGGATTCAAAAAAGGACAGGAGGATGCGAAATGACCGAACAGGACGGTTCCGGGGCGATCCCCGTTCCCGAAGGAACTTCGGCAATCATTGATACGGACTACACCATCGGTCAGGACAATGTGGAAGGGCAGCTCGGCCCCTTCGGGTTCGACGTGCACAACCCGGTCTTCATGGTCTCGGGCCTTTCCATCGTCGCCTTTGTGTTCTACGCGCTGGCGCTGCCTGAACAGGCATCCACGTTCTTCGGCTGGCTCCGCCCGGCGCTGACCTCGACCTTCGACTGGTTCTTCCTCGGCGCGGCCAACATCTTCGTGCTCTTCTGCCTCTTTCTGATCGTCAGCCCCTGGGGCGCGGTACGGCTGGGCGGCAAGGAGGCTGTGCCAGACTACACCTATATCGGCTGGTTCGCGATGCTCTTTGCCGCCGGCATGGGTATCGGGCTGATGTTCTTCGGCGTTCTGGAACCCGTCTATCACATGGCGATCTCAGAGCCGCTTGGCGTGCCGTCGCCGATTGCGGAGGACGGGACGATCATTCCCGAAAACGTCGATGCGGCCAAGAAGATGGGGTTGGCCGCAACGATCTACCACTGGGGCCTGCATCCCTGGGCGATCTACGCCATCGTGGCGCTGGCGCTGGCCCTCTTCACCTTCAACAAGGGGCTGCCGCTGACGATCCGCTCGGCCTTCTACCCGATCTTCGGTGAGGCGGTCTGGGGCTGGGTCGGCCATGTGATCGACACGCTCGCGGTCTTTGCCACGCTCTTCGGCCTTGCCACCTCGCTCGGCTTCGGCGCGCAGCAGGCCAATGCGGGGCTTGAGCATATCTTCGGCATCCCGAACAGCGTCACCGTTCAGGTCGTGTTGATCACGGTCATCACCGGCATCGCGCTTGTGTCGGTCCTGCGCGGCCTCGACGGGGGCGTCAAGGTTTTGTCCGAGATCAACATGGGCATCGCGGCCCTGCTGCTGATCTTCGTGCTTCTCGCAGGCCCCACCATGACGATCTTCGCCGACTTCTTCGCGGGCCTCGGTGCCTATGCGGCCGACATCGTGCCCCTGTCGAACCCGTTCGGACGCGAAGATACGGGCTATATGCAGGGCTGGACGGCCTTCTACTGGGCATGGTGGATCAGCTGGTCGCCCTTCGTCGGAATGTTCATCGCCCGCGTGTCGCGGGGGCGTACGGTGCGTGAGTTTATCATCTGCGTGCTCCTGATCCCGTCTCTGGTCTGCGTCCTCTGGATGGCGGTTTTCGGCGGCGTCGCCATCGACCAGGTGCTGACCGATCCGGCGGCAAGCGCGGTCAAGGCCCAAGTCATCGACAGCTACAACCCGCCCCTATCGCTCTTCGCGATGCTGGAAGGGCTGCCCTTGGCCTCGATCACCTCGTTCATCGGCATCGTTCTGGTGATCGTCTTCTTCGTGACCTCGTCGGACAGCGGCTCGCTCGTCATCGACACGATCACGGCTGGCGGCAAGGTCGACGCGCCGCTGCCGCAGCGGGTGTTCTGGTGCACGTTCGAAGGGGCCGTGGCCATTGTCCTTTTGATCGGCGGGGGTCTCGGCGCGTTGCAGGCGATGGTGATCTCGACCGGCCTGCCCTTCACGCTGGTGCTTCTGCTGATGTGCTGGGCGATCTTCAAGGGGCTGAAAAGCGAGGCCAGATAGGACTGGAGAAACTGTGCGAACGCCCGGCACCACGCCGGGCGTTTCGTATTCCGGCGATCCGGCAAACCGCCAACTCTCCCTTGCTGCAATTCCGCGGCGCCCCTATATTCGGCCTGTTCGGGGCTTGCTCCGGACTATGGACATAAACGCGCTCGTAATAACCGGATCGGACCCGGGGGCGGTACCCGGCGGCTCCACCAACCACCCGTTATTGGCGGGACATGGGGCCGAAACAGGATCGACGAACGTCTAAAGGGGTTTGCTTTGTCTCGGTGAGGTACCACCGTTATCGGTCCGCAAAGTACAGTTGCCAATAACAACCGTGCTCCGATGGCTCTGGCTGCGTAAGCAGTTCGATCTATCGAAATCTAAGCCCTTGCGCCTAGCAGCGTAAGGCGGGGTTCGCAGGCACCTGGCAACAGAAGCCTGCACTTCGCCCTTCGACCATGCCGAGAGGGCGGAACAGGAATCCCTCCTCAAATCCGGCTTGCAACACAATCGGCGCGCCGCCATCATTCCGTCATGAGGATCGCGCGGTCACTATCCGTCTTTGTCGCAGCGTTGACGTGTCTCGCCCCCGTGGCCGCCCCGGCCTGCGAGGTCGCGCTTCTCTTGTCGGTTGATGTGTCGGGGTCCATCGACCGGGGCGAATATGCGCTTCAGACCGGCGGCATTGCCGATGCGCTCGACGATCCGGAGGTGCGCGATGCGCTCGTCCTTGGGCAGGTTGCCCTTAGCGTCGTGCAATGGTCCGGCAGCGGCAAGCAGACGCTGTCCATGCCGTGGCGGCGCATGCTTTCGGACCGCGAGGTTGCGGATTTCGCGGCCCGCGCCCGGGCATTGCCAAGGGCTTATTTCGGGTCCGACACCGCCGTGGGCGAGGCGATCGCCTTTTCCGTGGAGCAGTTCGCATCTGTGGCCGATTGCCGTCGCAAGGTGATCGACATTTCCGGCGACGGGCCGCAGAATGCGGGCTTTCCGCTGCCGCCGGAACGCTCGGCCGCCGCCGCTGCGGGAATTGAAATCAACGCCATCGCGATCGAGGACATGGGCCTTTCGGCGCCGATAAGCCTGTTTTACAGCCGCCATGTCATCACCCAGAATGGCTTCGTTCTGACCGCGCGCGGCCTGTCGGACTACCCGCGCGCTATCCGCGCGAAAATCTTGCGGGAAATTGCGCGACCTCTGGGGTAGCAGGGGCGGCGGTGGCAGCTGAGCAGGATTTTTTCGCCAGCCGGGACGGTCCTCCGGCGATCTTCGCAAGCCGCGATGCGCACCCTTTCATTCCGGACCGATTTCCTTATGCTGGCGCCACGACACCGCATGCAGCGACCTGCGAAAGCCCGGCCAGATGAGCAGAACCATAGACTACGGAAATCTGATGCATCGCGCGATGCGCGGCCTGATTCTGGAGGTTCTGCGGGCCGTGGAAAAGGACGGTCTGCCGGGCGAACACCACTTCTTCATCACCTTCGATACCCAGCATCCCGATGCCGCATTGGCCGATTGGCTGCGCGAACGTTACCCGGAAGAAATGACGGTGGTGATGCAGCACTGGTACGAGGGCCTGACGGTCGACGAAAACGGCTTCGCCGTGACGCTCAATTTCGGCGATACGCCCGAACCGCTTTACATCCCGTTCGATTCGATCCGGACCTTCGTTGACCCTTCTGTCGAGTTCGGCCTGCGGTTTGAGACGCAGGAAAGCGACCTTGACGAGGCTGAGGATGAGGACGATGAGGCCCCGGCAGAACGCAAGGATGCCGAGGTTGTCAGCCTGGACAAGTGGCGGAAGTAGTTCGCGCAACAGACGCCGGACAGCAGCAGCGCGTCATTCCCCGCCAAGCTCTTGCAGCACGCGAATTTCGGGTTTGTTTGGCACCGGGGAATCGCTTAGCAAGTGCGCGACCCGAATGCAGCAAGGATGGCGGCGATGACAAAGACGCGTACGGAAACCGACAGCTTCGGCCCGCTGGAAGTTCCGGCCGACAAGTATTGGGGCGCACAGACCCAGCGATCCATCATGAATTTCCCGATCGGCTGGGAAAAGCAGCCCGTGGCCATCATCCGGGCGCTGGGGGTCATCAAGAAGGCCTGCGCCCTCGTCAATATCGACCAGGGCGATATTGAGCCGAAACTCGGTCAGGCCATCGCCGTTGCGGCACAGGAAGTGATCGACGGCAAGTTCGATGACAACTTCCCACTCGTCGTCTGGCAGACCGGCTCGGGCACCCAGTCGAACATGAACGCGAATGAGGTCATTTCAAACCGTGCGATTGAGATGCTGGGTGGCGACAAGGGGTCCAAGAAGCCCGTACACCCCAACGATCACGTCAATATGGGCCAGTCGTCGAACGACACCTTCCCGACGGCGATGCACGTTGCCATCGGCATGATGGCGCGTGACGTGCTGCTGCCAGGCCTGAAAAAGCTGCACGGGGCGCTTGCTGTAAAATCCGAGGAATTCAGGGACATCATCAAGATCGGCCGCACCCATACGCAGGACGCCACGCCCCTGACGCTTGGGCAGGAATTCGGTGGCTACGCGCATCAGGTTGCCATGGGCATCAAGCGGGTGGAGATGTGCCTGCCCGCGATCTACGAACTGGCGCAAGGCGGAACGGCGGTCGGCACAGGGCTGAACACAAAGAAGGGCTGGGACACCCGCGTCGCCGCAAGGATCGCCGAGGTCACTAACCTGCCCTTCGTCACCGCCCCGAACAAGTTCGAGGCGCTGGCGGCACATGACGCGATGGTGATGTTTTCGGGTGCGCTGAAGACCGTCGCCGCCTCGCTCTTCAAGATCGCCAACGACCTGCGGCTTCTCGGCTCCGGCCCGCGCTCGGGTCTGGGCGAATTGATCCTGCCGGAGAACGAGCCCGGTTCCTCGATCATGCCGGGCAAGGTCAACCCGACACAGGCCGAGGCGCTGACCATGGTCTGCGCCCATGTCATGGGCAACGACGCGGCGGTCGGTTTCGCCGGTTCACAGGGCCATTTCGAGCTGAACGTCTATAACCCGATGATGAGCTACAACGTCCTGCAATCCATGCAGCTTCTGGGCGATGCCGCCGGCAGCTTCACCGACAACATGGTTGCTGGAACACAGGCCAACACCCAACGCATCGACAAACTGATGAAGGAAAGCCTGATGCTGGTGACGGCACTCGCCCCCACCATCGGCTATGACAACGCCACCAAGGTCGCCAAGACCGCACACAGGAACGGCACGACATTGCGCGAAGAGGCCATTGCGCTCGGCTTCGTCGACGGAGAAACCTTCGACCGTGTCGTTCGTCCGGAAGACATGATCGGGCCGAAGGGCTGAGGGGTCTGTCTGAGCGGGTAAAACCGCTCAGACGGTGCGCTTCCAGAAAACGCCGGTACCGTCGATCTCGCGGATTTGCACCACCTCATGTGGCGCCTCCTTATCGAGAAAGTCGTGCACGGCCGCCTTGCAGGCCGCAATGGCGTGGTAGTCGTCAACAATCACGTAACCGCCGGGCGAAACCTTGTGATAGAGGCTGACGAGGCCGTCCATAGTGGATTCGTACATATCGCCATCAAGGCGGAGGACAGCCAGCCTGTCGATAGGCGCTGTAGGCAACGTGTCGCGGAACCAGCCTTTGAGAAACCTGACTTGATCGTCTAACAAGCCGTAGCGGCGGAAGTTCTCCTGCACTTCCTCCATGGATATTGCCAGAAAACCCATCTTGTAGTGCTTGTCGCCCTTGTCGGCAGCATATTTCTTCCCGTCCGGCGGCGGTAGCCCCTCGAAGCTGTCGGCGACCCAAACCGTTCTGCCGGTGTCGCCGTACGCCTTTAGTATCCCGCGCACAAAAATGCAGGCGCCGCCCCGCCAGACGCCAGTCTCGATAAGGTCGCCAGGTATTTCGCTCCGGATAACGTCGACACAGATGTCCCTCAGATTGTTCATCCGGGTTTTGCCGATCATGGAATGCGCTACCGATGGCCAATCGAGGCCCTTCTCGCGCCGAGTGCCATCGTAGTTCAGTGCCTCGTTCTTGCCTCTGATTTTCCGGCTTAGGTGGCGGACGATGCTTCCTTGCTGTGGTGGATCACGGTAAATGTCGTTGATCAAGATGTCCCGCAGCAGGTCTATGTATAGCTCGCGCGCATTTTCCAAATGGCTATCCATTGCGATGGAGACCTCCTCAATTGGAGCGCTTTCTCGCACGGGATCAATCCGGGTGACAAGCGTCGCGTTCTGTGAAACCTCCGTGTAGGTACGATATGCCCCGGACGACTATTTTTTCGTAGCGCCCATGAATTGAGGGAGGAGATCGTGGCAGAGATCGTCAATCTGCGCCAGGCCAAGAAAGCGCGGGCTCGGGCAGATGCGCGTGCACAGGGCGATGCGAATGCCACCAAGTTCGGGCGCACAAAGGCTGAGCGTTCGCTTGAGCTTGCCCGGTTGGCGAGGGAGCAAAGGAACCTGGACGCGCATTTGCGCGAGCCAACGGAAGATTGAGGGGCTTGTCGCAATTCTGTCCTGGGCCTAGCCTTCAGGTATGTCGCGCCCGATAAAACGCTCCCTGACGCTGCACGGTCATCGTACGTCCGTGTCGCTTGAGGAAGAATTCTGGCGCGAATTTCGTCGCATGGCCACGGAACGGTCGCTGCCTCTCAACATTCTTGCTGCCGATATCGACGCTGCAAGAGACGGCGAAACGGGCCTTGCAACGGCCATCCGTCTTTTTGTTCTGCGTGAATTGCAAGCACGGCGCGACGGCCGCACTCCGCCCAAGTCAGGCAGCTAGTGACGCCAGCTTTTCTTCGCTACTTCGGGGTAAAGGGCCCGCCGCAACCGCAGCGCCAGTGATTTTTCCTGACGTTCCCAGTTCGTCAGCATGGACCGGCTGCGCATGGCGCTGACGATCAACTCGCCTTCAAAGAGGTTCTGAATCTCTTCGCGCGACAGCGTCGGATCGGTTTCGGCACTCGCGCTGCTATCGGCCGCGATGTTGCGCCACGTCGGAACGGCGATACGCAGAAAACCGCGCGGCATGGTCTGAACATCGGATTCTGGCGCAGAGACTGCCAGCAATCTGTTTGTCATATCATCCCCCTCGTCTAACCGGCACATAGGCAGCTTCTGGCCGAAACTGGCATCTAGCACCGGCCAAATTCGGCTTATCCACCGATTCGCCAGCGCCGATTAGGGGAAAATGCACCATTTCCTCCCCGAATATCAATTCAAGGTTGCGTTTCACGATTGTTTCACATCGTGACCCAATCCGAAGTCAGCCGCCGCGCCGCTCGATCCGAACCCTTATGCCGTTCCGCGCGCGGACCGTCAGATGGGCGACAGGTTCAGGCGGCGGTTCGCCTTCGGCCGAGAACCGCAGATCACGAAGAAGCAGCGCCAGCATCAGAACACCTTCCGCCATCGCCACACCTGCCCCAGGGCAAACCCGCGGTCCGGCAGAAAACGGGAGATAGGCAAGGCGCGCGGATTTCCGGCCATCTTCACCCTGCCAGCGCGAGGGGTCGAATGTGTCGGGATCGGTCCAGTGACGTTCGTGCCGATGCAGGTGCCAGGGAGAAATCACGATCTGCGACCCTTTCGGCACGTCTCGGCCGCGAAACCGTTCCGGGCAGCGGTTTTCGCGCACCATCATCGGCACAGGTGGATAGAGGCGCAGCGCCTCCCGGAAGACGTCGCGGGTCATGGTGAGTGCGGACAGATCCGACAGCGTGGCAGTCTCAGCGATCCCCCTTGCCTCGTCAGCAACGGCATCCTGCAGGTCGGGACTGATGGCCAGAAGGTAGATCGCCCATGCCAAGGCGGAAGCCGAGGTTTCGTGACCGGCGAGGAAAAAGATCGCCACCTGATCGACCATCTCGGCCTTGCCGAAGCCTGTGCCGGTCTCCGGGTCGATTGTCGTCATGATCTTGGTCGCGAGATCGTCCGGCGCCGTCTCGGCAGCTATGGCGGCGAGCCTCGTTTCGACCAATTCTTCGATCAGGGTGCGAATGGCCGCGGCCGTCGAACGAGTTTCGCGCCTGCGCAGCCTCGGCAACCAGGCCGGCGCCCGAAGGAAGGCGCCGAGATTCAGCAAAGGCTGACTGCGCTGATGGTCGCGGAACTGCGCGAAGACGGCAGAGGCGACCGCGTGGTCGATGGGAATGGAAAAGAGAATACGAAAGATCGTATCGGCCGCGGCATGGCTTGCCTCAGCCTCGATTTCCACCACCCTGCCATGCTCTGCCGCCAGCCGGTCGCGCGCCGCGATGGCCGCGTCTCGCATTGCCGGAAAAATGTCCTTGAGACGGCCACCCTCGAAAGCAGGGTCGATGATGCGACGTTGCCGGCGCCATGTCTCGCCATTCGTCAGAAAGACGGACTGACCAAGCAGCGGCGCAAGACCTTCTCGTACCCTGTCCGATTTTGGGAAATCGTCAGGCCGTTTCTTCAGCACAAGATCGACGAGGTCCGGGTCGTTGCAAAGATAGGAGCGGAAGAAAGGTGTTCGAAACTCGGCCATCAGCGCATGATAGAGCCGCGCCGGCTGAGCAGAGAGAATGTCGCGCCGGAAGAGCCGCAGATACCCCAGAAGGGAAACCTTGTCCGGTCGCGGTGTCGGCTTCGGAGGTTTCACGCGACATCCCTGTAGCGGTTAAGCGCGGTCACGATGCGGCTTTTCGAAGGCTGACGGTCGCGGAACCGGGTGCGAAGGCTGCTGGGGCCAGCCGTTATCTGGAAGTAGTCGTAATCTCCGGGCCGGTCAAAGGCGCAGAGATATTGGAAGTGCAGCCGGAAGAACCGCCAGCGCAATTCGCGCCACCGCGCCGGCGACAAGGTCTGGGTAAAGGCCGCCGAGATCACCAGCGGCCAGCGGCTTTCCTCTGTCGCGACGCCCGTGACCGCGACAGGGTCGCATAAGGCATAGGCGCAGCCGTCGCCCGGCGCTGTCACGTCGATCCAGGTGATGTCGTCCTGCGCCGACAGAAGCGCCAAATCGCCACGTAGCCGCCGGGCGGCAGGCAGGAACGATGCCATCGGCACCACATGGCCGAGCGACAGGAACCCAACCCGATCGACACGGCCCGGTTCTGCCCTGCGGATCAGGTCGGCGAGGACAGAAATGGCCAGATGCGCACCAGAGGAGTGGCCGACAACCAGCACCTCATCCCAGCCCCCCTCCAGCGCCGCTTCGATGCGATCGCGAAACTGCCTGATCCGCTCTTCCAAAACTGGTGGGTTCGCGCCCCAATTCTGTGCCGTAAAGGCGTAGTCGTGCATCAGGTAGTAGGCATAGAACCACTTGTCCCTGGCCCGAAACCACGACAGAAGCGCCGCCGCAACGCCAATCCCCGCCACCCCGGCGAGCCAAGAGGAAATGGCCGGTTCCACTACGGCCCGGGCGAGCAGGCGATCCAGCACCGACCGGACGACAAGACCTGCGGCGACGGCGAGTCCAAGCTGCGCCAGAAGCATCGCGATGGGATAAAGCGCCGCAATCGCCGGGCCTTTCCTGAGCCGGACCAGACGGAAAATTGCGCCGGACCGGATATAGATCCAGGCGGTCCGGATCAGTTGAAGATAGGTGGCGACGATGCCGTCGCTCATCGACCTGCGCACGATATCCGACCAGACCAGCACTTCGAAATCCGTCGTGACCGCTTCTCCGCCGATCTCGGCGGTCACGACCCACCCATGGGCACCGTTGTTTTCGCCCCGATGAAGCGAAAGGCGATAGCCGCCGATCGCGGCCTGATCGGCACCTTCCTTGCGATAGAGTTCGCGGTAACGGCGCGGATGAAAGGGATCATAGCCCGGAACATAAAAGACGAGGCGGCGCCGAACCTCCTGTGCGGCGTTCTTCGTCATTTGGCACGTGCGAAGGGCAGCGTCAGTGCAAGCCGCGGCCACTGCGCATGGTTCCGGCCGCAGCTGCACCACAGGCGGCCCTTCACAGATCGCTCCCGGCCAGTATCTGGCCAGCCGTCTGACCCAGCCGTCGCGATACGTCGGCAAAGACCAGATCGAAGCTGGCAAAGATTGCCCGGTTCAACTCGCGTGCGGCATCGGTTCGCGAAAACGCGATATAGGCTTGCAGGTCCTCGTCGCTCAGCGGTGCGTAGGCCAGCGCCAGATAGGCGTGAATCCAGCGGTCGGTCTCACTGCGGATGGACGCTTCCTGCCGGCCGACTTCGGCCAGCATCTCGCCTTCCGAGCTGTTCTTGAAAGCCCCGGCATCCGCCAGCCCGCGATAGAAGGCGAAACTGCCGTTGAGCGCACCCGTCACATTGGCATCGACCAGATCGTTCACAGTCACGAATTCCTCGATCAGCGCCAGCCTGCCATCGCCTGCGGCCCGCATCTCGTCCAGCTTCAGCCGGCTCGCATCGGAAACGGCATCGTCAAGAAGGGCGCGGCGGGCAGAAACCTCCAGTGCCGTGACCCGCCGCCCAAGGTCGGACCCGAAGAAGGTCACCGCCGGCGCCAGATCGACATTCGACTTGGCAAGCGCCGCCGACATCGTCTCGACAAAGAGCGGCAGAATGCGCCCGACAGCGTAGATGTCGGCCACCGATTGCGTCCAGTCGGGCGTATCGGCGCCCGGAAACATCTCGTCGCGAATTTCCGCGCCGTAGTCCTCGCCCTCCCTGGCCATGATGGCGAAAATGTCGCCAAGCTGCAAAAGCTCGGCAAGGTCCGCCGCGGTGTCGGCGGCACGAAGCGGTGCAGCGACAAGAAGGGCGGGCAGGATGATCGCGGCAATCACGCGCGCCAGCATGGCCAAGGCTCCCGGACTATGGTCGGACCACAGTATGCAAGCGACACCATGCTGCCAAGTGCGCATGCCCCTCGCTGCCATATCAGAACGGCCAGATGTCTTGCGACCATCGAGCCTTCGGCGCCAATTTACCTGTTGCGCTGGCCGCACCGTACGGCTAAATCCCGCCCCGTTGACGACCCCCGATGCGGAGAGGTGCCGGAGCGGTCGAACGGGGCGGTCTCGAAAACCGTTGTGGGTGAGAGCCCACCCAGGGTTCGAATCCCTGTCTCTCCGCCACCGCCTCGATCTGGTGTAGCTTGCCTTCCTCAGTCCAGTCGCATTCCTCGACGAGGAAGGGCGCCAACTTGAAAGCTTCGTGGCGCTAGGTACCGGTGCCGCCACTTCCCGACGGCAAGACTTCGCGACGTGATCGAGGGGAATCCCGACGCTGGCCAACTGAAGCAGGGTGCAAAGTGCCAGGGGATCATCCCCGTTTCATCCGCTCCTTGCGACGACGAAACCGCTCGTTCATGGCGGTATCGCCCTCTGGCGTGCCGTCGTGCCAGGTACCCATCCACTTATCCAGCGGCAGCGTGCCGTCGGCATAATTCACCTCGAAATACTTGTGGTGCAGGTAATGGGCGTAGGCATGAGTGGCCATTGCGCGGTCCTTGCCGGTTTCGATCTTGTCAAAGCCGATATGCCCGATCACCGCGCCGGTACCGCTGATCTGGAGGTGATAGAGCATCAGCAGCGGGTGCGACGGCAGTAGCAGATGGATCAGGGTGCCGGACCAGTAAAGCAGATGTTCGACCGGGTGCATGGAAAGCGAGGACCAGGGCGAGGGGTTGACGGAGTTGTGGTGCACCGAATGTATCCACCTGTAGAGCGGCGGAATGTGGATCAGCCGGTGAATGCAGTAGAAATGCAGCTCGTGCAGGAGCGGCAGGACCAGGGCAAACCCGCCCAGCCAGAGTGTGCTTTCGCCAAACGTGGTCCATTGCCCCCAGCCGTTCGCCCAGGCCCAGAGCATGAGAACCTCGTAACCCGTCCAGATCGGCAGGCCGCTCAGAAATGTGCGCAGGAAATTGTCGATACACTGGCTTCGGAAATAGAACACGCCCGAAGGGAGATCTGACGGGAACCGGCCATTGTACTTGAAGCGGGCGCCTTGCTGGCGGCGCATGTAGAGGCGCAACTCAAGCGCCCCGAAAAGGAGAAGGACAAGTGCCGAGTTCCTGAGGAAGAGGCATGCGACCCAACCGGCCCCGAGCGTCATCAGCGTCTCTCGCGGTGGCGTTGTCCAGAACCAGAGCATGGCGAGGCCGAAGAATGTCGCATTCCAGGGCAGGAAATAGCCCGGCAGCCACTTCACCACCCGCGACAGGCTCCACGGGCGATCGAGAAGGGGTCCGACGGTCAGGGCCTCGTTCGGGGTCCAGTTTCCCCGCTTGTCCCGCGTTCCGTACTTCAGGTCGTCCATGCGCCCCTCAGACGTTTTCCGATGTATAGATTTCGAACCCTAGCGCAACCCGCTGGGCGCCCGCCTCTGGCCCAGCCTTCTTTGCCTTGATCATGGCTGCGATCGCCTCGCGCGCGAAGGTTTCCATCGGGTGAGAGATGACCATAGTGAGTGTGCCGTCGATGAGCGCCGCACGGGTGGCATCGAACAGCTCGTAGCCCACGGCGACGAAATCGGCAGGCTTCGGCGCGTCCCGAAGGGCGGCCAGCGCGCCGGTGATTCCGCCACCGGACACAAAGAGACCGCACAGGTCGGGATGATCGCGAAGCAGCGCTTCGACCAGCTCGCGCGCGGCGGCAGCGGATTCGTAGGTAGACAGCGGTTCAAGCAGTGTGAATGCCGAATTGTGTTCGCGGAAATAAGACCGGAACCCACTCTCGTTCATTTCCTGATTCCGGTAACGATGATTTCCGACGAGGATTCCGATTTTTCCGGGTGTCCGTACGATCCTGTCGAAAGCCCAGGCGGCGGTTCGACCGACCTTCCAGTTGTCGAGCCCGACGAAGCTGACATTGCCGCGTGCGGACAGGGGCGCGATGAGTCCGGCGACCGGAACGCCCATCGCGATGACGGAATCGATGGCATCCGCTACCATCGGATGCTGCGCCGCAACGAGTGCGACCGATTCGCAGGATTCGCCAAGGGCGGTCAGCCGGTTCGCGACCTTGTCCGGCGAAAGATCGTCGAGATACTCGAGCACAAGCTCGACTCTGCCGTCCGTTGATCGCTGCGCCTCGCGCGTGAGTGCCTCGCCTAGGTTGCGGTAGAAGGTTCGCCCTCCCTGTTGCAGGAGAACCCCGAGCCGGTGCCTCTCCCGACCTTCGCGCACGGAATGTGCAATCGTACCAATGCCGTAGAAGCCAACCTCCTCTGCCGCGCGCAGGACGCGTTCGCGCGTCGGCTGGCGGACCACTCCAGTCTGATTGATGATGCGGTTCACCGTCGAAACCGACACGCCGGCGACCTTCGCGACATCGGGAATGGTGGGCCGCCGCTTCATAGAACCAACATCTCATTTCGTTTCATCTATCGCTCCGTTTGAAACTATATGGCACGAAATGGAGTGCACTTTTTGACAGGACTTGATTTGATATGTGTCAAACTGTCAAGGAAAAGCACGCCGGACGGACAGCTTTTCAGCCATTCCGCCGGTGACGGGGGGAAAACGTACGATGGACGATCTGGACTACGGCACCCGTGACAAGCGCGGCAACTGGGCGCCGAACCATCCCCTGGAAATCGCACCGTTCTGGACCGGCAATTTTGGCAAGATGGGCCGTTGGCTGGTCGACTATCTCTGGCCGCACAACACGATCTTCATGGCCGTGACGTTGGCATACTGGTACCTTGTTCTGCCCGACTGGGAGGCGATGAAGACCTTCGCCTGGGGTTGGATCCTCTGGCTGCACCTAGTCAACAGTGCCGGCATCTTCCTGCTCTTCGGCTCGATCGAGTTCTTCTACTACGTCAAGCGCAAGCAGGAGCACCGGTTCAAATATAATCACAAGTTCCCGGCCGAGCAGCCATCGGACGTGTTCTGGTTCAAGTCGCAGAATCTCGACAACTTCCTGCGCACCTTCCTGGTTTCAATCCCGCTATGGACGCTGATCGAGGCCTTCACGCTCTGGTGCTTCGCCAATGGCTATGCGCTCTGGCTCAGCCCGGAATCGCACTGGCTCTGGCTCGCCGTCCTGATCCTTCTCGTGCCTGCGATCCACGAGATTCACTTCTTCTGCGGCCATTGGCTGATCCATCAGGGTCCGCTCTACAAGTGGATCCACTCGATTCACCACAACTCGATCAACCCGTCGCCCTGGTCGTCGATGTCCATGCACCCGGTCGAGGCCGCCTTCTTCTTTTCGGAGATGATGTGGCACCTGCTTATCCCGTCCAACCCGCTGGTGGCACTATTCCAGGTCACGAGCACAGGCTACGGCGCGGTGGTCGGCCATATCGGCTTCGACCGGTTGGAGATGACCGACAGGAACGGCGTCGTGACCCATGCTTACACCCACTACCTGCACCACAAGTACTTCGAGGTGAACTACGGCGGTGATGGGCTCGTTCCGCTCGATAAGTGGTTCGGCACCTGGCACGACGGCACGAAGGCTGCCGATGAGCAGATGAAGGAACGTTTCCGAAAGAAGAAGGAACGCCTGAAGGCAAGACAGGAATCGACGACCCCGGCGGAGTGATCCGCCCGGTCGCGCGCAAGATGCGCGCGCGGCCGTCTGAACGGCTTTTCAACACGCCGCCGGCAGGTGGCAACTCGGGGAGGAGACCCAAAAATGAAACTGACCAAGATCCTACTGACCTCTGCTGCGCTTGCACTTGCGGCGGGCACGGTCTTTGCCGAAGGCGCGAACATCTTCGTCATCGGCGGAAAGCCCGACGATCCGTTCTGGAGCCGGGTCAAGAAAGGTGCCGAAGACGCGGGCAAAGTTGCCGAGGCGCAGGGCGGGTCGGTGACCTGGCTCGGGCCGCAGAACTACGACAATCTCGGCCCCGATGCGGCCGAACTGATCCGGCAGGCGATCGACCAGAAGGCCGACGCGATTGTAGGACCGGACTGGGTGCCCGATGCAATGGATCCGGCTTTCCAGGCGGTTGTCGAAGCGGGCATTCCGCTCGTCATCTACAACGCCGGTGGCATCGAGGCGGCTGACCGTCTGGGGGCCATGAACTATGTCGGCGCTGTCGACTACAAGTCCGGCTATGCTGGCGGTGAGTATCTGGCGAATGCCGGGCACAAGAACGGGGCCTGCGTCAACACGCTGCCCGGCGCGGCAAATATCGAGGCTTTCTGCAACGGCTTCAATGATGGCCTTGCTGCGGGCGGTGGTTCTGGTTCGATCCTGCAATTGCCATCGACCGCCTTCGGTGACGCGACCGCGGTCGCGCAGGCTGTCCGCGCGCATGTGCTGCAGAACCCGGACATCGACGCCATGTTCGCCATCGGCGATCAGGACACCAACGCGACGATCAGCGGCATCCAGCAGGCTGGCAAAACCGGTGCGGTTCACGTCTGCGGCATGAACTTCAACGACTCGATCCTCGCCAATATCCAAGGTGGGACGCAGGCCTGTGCCATTGACCAACAGGGCTATCAGCAGGGCTTCTTTGCCGTGTCGATCCTGAACAACTTCGTCAACTATGGCGTCACGATCCCCACCCGTGAAATCCTGACGGGTCCCGGTGTGATTGACGCGACGAATGTCGATCTGGTCATCGCAGGCGTGCAGGCCGGCGCACGCTGAGGTCAGGCACTCCACCCGCCGCGGGCGTTCGCGGCGGGTGTACGGGTGCGCCGAACATGGTGGATCAGGGAAACAAGGCATGTCGATGAGCGGGGAGGGTCAATCGTCGCCGATGTCGTTTGGCAGTCTTGCCAGGCGGCCCGAGGCCGGTTCGTTCGTCGGGCTGGTTCTTGTCTACACGTTCTTTGCCATCATGGGCGGCGCGGTCTTTATCGGGGCGCCTGGGTGGTCGAGCTGGCTGAATATCGCGGCCGAGGTCGGCATTGTGGCCCTCCCCGTTGGTCTTCTTATGATCGCAGGCGAGCTCGATATCTCCGTCGGGTCGATCATACCGGCATCGCAGATGACCACTGCGGTCATTTCCGGGTATTTCGGCCTGCCAGTCCTGCCTGGCATCGCCTGCGGGCTTGGTGTCGGGCTTCTGGTAGGGCTCCTGAACGGCTATCTGGTGACGCGCACCACAATTCCTTCGCTCATCATCACCATCGGCACAATGTTCGCGGTCATGGGCCTTACACTTGGCTTTGCCGTGCTGATCGCAGGATCGACGAGCGTCTTCCTCGTCCCGGGTCCGGCCACCAAACTGATCCTTGGCACCTTCCTCTTCGGCATGTTCAACGTGTCAATCATCTGGTGGATCGCCTTCGTCGTCGGTGTCTTCTACCTTCTTCACGTCTCGCCCATTGGTAACTGGGTTTTCGCGCTCGGCGGCGACCGGGAAAGCGCACGCAATGCGGGCATTCCGACGGGCCGGCTGACAATTGGCCTTTACATGCTGTCGGGTTTCGCGGCGGCCTTTGTCGGTGTCCTGCAACTGATGACCTATCAGAACGCGCAGGTCGCCACTGGCCAGTCATTCATTTTCAACTCGATCATGTGCGTTGTGATCGGCGGTGTGCTGCTGACCGGCGGTGCCGGGTCGGTCATCGGCATCGTCATCGGTACCGCCACATTTGCCATCGTGAATCAGGGCGTATTCTTTTCGGGTCTCGATCCAAATGTCGGGTCGGTGATCATCGGGATGCTGCTTCTCGCGGCCGTGCTTTCGAACGACGGGTTCCGGGCGCTGGCCCTGAAGTACTCGGCGAGAAAAGGCTGAGGGGCATGCCATGAACGCAATCCGCCCGTTTCTTCGGCGCCCCGAGGCCGCATCGGTGATCAGCCTTGTCGGGATCATCGCCTTCTATGTGGTTTTCGGCGGGGTCGACCTTGGCACGCTCTTCGGCGCGGCGAGCTGGGTCAACTTTGCCGCCAATCTCGGGATCGTGGCTGTCCCGGTAGGCATCCTGATGATTGGCGGGTATATCGACATCTCTATCGGTGCGATGATCCCTGCGGGGTCCATGACGATCGCGATCCTGTCGGGCTATTACGGTCTGCCGATCGGGGTGGGGATCGTCGGAACTTTGATGCTCGGGGCGGTCGTCGGGCTGGTCAATGGTCTTCTGACCACGCGCACGACGGTGCCGTCGCTTATCATCACGCTTGCGACGCTCGTGGTGATGCAGGGCGTCGTCTTGTCCGGCGCGAAACTGCTGACCGGCGCGGCGAGCGTTTCGCTGAACTCACCCCACTGGGCCAAGGTGATCTTCGGCAGCCTCATCGGCAGCAGCCACCAGGTCGTGATCTTCTGGTGGCTTGGCCTGACCGGGATCTTTGCCTTCGTGATTCACCAGACGAGATACGGCAACTGGGTCTACGCGATGGGCGGCGACATCGTGTCGGCACGCAATGCAGGTGTGCCCACGGCCAGACTGACGATTGTACTCTTCATGCTGTCAGCAATGAGCGCGGCATTCGTCGGCATGTGTGGCGCGATCCAGTTCAATTCGGCACAGGTCTCTGGCGGGATGGGATACATCTTCAACACCATCGTCAGCATCGTCGTGGGCGGCGTCCTGCTGACCGGCGGCTTCGGCTCTGTCGTTGGTATCTTCTTCGGCACGCTGACATTCGCGGTGGTCAGCCAGGGCATCTACTTCACCGATATCGACCGCAACTGGTCGAGCCTGATCATCGGCCTGATGCTGCTGGCCGCCGTGGCGATGAACGAAAGCTTCCGCAAGCTGGCGCTGCGCGCGCGGCCGAAAAGCAAGCGGAAAGCACCCATAACCGCGCTCTAGGGCGTGATTCCGGCCGAAAGGCCAAACAACTGTCGATCCGTCGAGGGGACGGGATTTTAAGGGAGGAACATCGACATGAACTTCACAAAGACACTGGCAGCGACTGCAATCGCCGCTTGCCTTTCTACCAGCGCTTACGGGCAGGACATCGCCGTGATCGCCGGTTCGATCGAGGACGGGTTCTTCAACCTCATCAAGAAGGGCGTAGACGACGCCACTCTGATGGTTGAGGCCAATGGTGGCACAGTCAACTACCTGCGGACCCCGAACTACGACAATTTCGGGCCTGACCTCGTCACCCTGATCAATCAGGCCGTCGCGCAGGGTGTCGACGGTATCGCGATTCCCGTCTGGGTGCCCGAGGCCGAGGTTCCGGCACTTCAGGCCGCCGCGGCGCAGGGTATCGTGATCATGCAGTACAATGCCGGCCAGGAGGTGCAGGGTGATCTCGGCGCCATCAACTACTTCGGCTCTGACGAATATCAGGCCGGTTTCGGTGGCGGTGTCTATCTCGCCGACAAGGGCGCCAAACACATCCTCTGCCATATTCAGGTGCCCGGCGCGATCAACCTGGAAACGCGGTGCAAGGGCGTGACCGAAGGTGCCGCATCCAAGGGCGCAAAGGTGACCACGCTTCGGGTTCCCGCAAACCTGGACGGCGACGTGACCGGTACCGCCGAGGCGATCAAGTCTGAACTGATCGGCGATCCGTCCATTGATGCCGTGATGAACCTTGCCGCCTGGGCTTCCGACGCTTCGGCGAATGCCGTGAGCCAGATCGGCGGCGCGCAGATGATCGGTACCTTCGACATGAACCCGGCGGTTCTGGAACGCATTCAGGCCGGGACGCAGACCATGGCGATTGACCAGCAACCCTACCTGCAGGGTTTCCTGGCGACCTCGATGCTCTTTGCGCACATCAAGTTTGGCACCAATATTTCGACGAACCCCGTCCTGACCGGCCCGGCGATCGTCGATGCCTCCAATGTCGAGACGGCGCTCGCTGGCGTCGCGCTCGGCGCGCGCTGACCCGGAAAATTGCCCCGGCCGGTACTGTCGGCCGGGGCAGCTCGACCATCAATGGCCAGCAGGGCACTACGATGCCATTTCGCGGGGACAATGCCATGACCGACGCAACTCAGAACAATAGCGGGCCTGCCTCAGGTTTCGCGCGGATGCTGGGGATGTTCCGCCGCACCGAAGTCGGCGCATTCGCGGGCCTGCTGATCATCTTCGTATTCTTCAGCTATTTTGGCTGGGATCGAAACTTTTTGAGCCCGCTCGGTGCTGCGAGCTGGCTGAACTTCGCATCCACAGTCGGCATTATCGCCATTCCCGTCGGCTTTCTGATGATCGCCGGCGAACTCGACATCTCGGTCGGTGCCATGGTCCCGGCGTCCAAGATTGTGCTGGCCATTTCGGTCGGATTCTTCGGCCTTAATATCTGGGTTGGAATTCTTCTGACCATGCTGATCGCGGCCGGTATCGGCTGGGTCAACGGGATGCTCGTCACCCGGACGAACGTGCCTTCTCTGATCGTGACGCTGGCGACGCTTTTTGCCGTTGGCGGCCTTACGCTCTTCTTCTCGATCCTGATCACCGACACGACGCAGCTTGGATTGACTGACGCGGATACCGATGCGGCGTCCGAGTTCGTCTTCGGCACCTATCACACGCTTCGCCTGGGTGGACAAAACGGTCTCACGCTCTGGCAAGGTGTACAAAGCTCCGTCTTCATCTGGCTCGCAATCGTTGGCGTTTGTTACTACTTCCTACACGTGTCGCCCTGGGGCAACTGGGTGTTCGCGCTTGGCGGCGACAAGGAAAGTGCCCGCAATGCCGGCATTCCTATCAACCGGCTCAAGATAGGTCTGTTCATATTGACGGCCGTTGCCGCCTCTATCGTGGGCATTTCCGAGACGGTCCTGTCGAATTCGGCCAGTACGACGACCCAGTTCACGATGATCTTCAACACCATCATCGCGGTCGTGGTCGGGGGTGTCCTTCTGACGGGCGGCTTTGGCAACGTCCTGGGTATCGCCTTTGGAACGACGACTCTTGCGATCGTGCAGCAGGGCATCAATTTCACGACATTCGACCGGAACCTGTCGAACCTCATCATCGGGGTGATGCTGTTGATCGCGGTTCTTATGAACGAAACCTTCCGCAAGATGGCGACCAACTGGTCGTCAGCGAAGAAATAGAGGGAGACACGATTCATGTCCGACAAGACCCCGATCATCGAGTTGCGGAAGGTGGACAAGAGCTTCGGCCCTATCGACGTGCTGCACGAAATTTCACTGAAGGTGCACAAGGGCGAGGTGCTTTGTCTTCTCGGCGACAACGGCGCAGGCAAGTCGACGCTGATCAAGACGCTGGCGGGCGTCCATACCCCGACACGCGGCGAGATTCTTATGGACGGCAAGCCCATGGCCTTCGCCCGACCGAAGGACGCGCAGGAGGCTGGTATCGCAACGGTCCACCAGTTCGGCGGGACCTTTCCTCTCATGTCCATCGGCCGCAGCTTTTTCGCCGGCGTGGAGCCGACCAAGGGCTTCGGTCCCTTCAGGATCTACGACCGCAAGAAGGCGAACGAGATCGCAGTCAAGGCCGTGCAGGACTTCGGGATCACCCGGATCGACGATGGCGACCGACTAGTCGGCGGCCTGTCGGGCGGCGAACGCCAGTCGCTGGCGATTGCCCGCGCGGTGCATTTCGGCGCGCGGGTCCTGATCCTTGACGAACCGACGGCTGCATTGGGCGTCAAGCAGGCCGCCCACGTCCTGCGCATCGTGAACGAGGCCAAACGGCGTGGGCTGGCGGTGATCTTTATCACGCATCAGGTCATGCACGCGATGGCCGTGGGCGATCACTTCGCCGTTCTGATCCGGGGCGCCATCGCGGCCGACTTCCGCAAGGGTGAGAAGACCCGAGAACAGATCGCCGATCTGATGGCGGGGGGCGAATCCATGGCGGACCTGGAGGCGAATATCGAAGGCTATATGGACACGCACGAAGGGCACCCGCCAGTGCCGACAAATTGATAGGCTGGTCGGGTCGATGACCGCCCGGCCCATCGCAGCATGATCCCTGAACCCAGAACGGCCTCGCATCGGCCGAATGTATGGAGACTGACTTGACTACCCGAATTGCCATCATCGGCGCAGGACTTATGGGCGCGGACCACGCGCGGATCGTGGCCGAGGATTTGCCCGGCGCAACGCTCCAGGTGATCTGCGACATGGATGCGACCCGCGCAAAAACCGTGGCTGATGCCTGTGGTGCGGTAGACGCGGCCAGCGATCCCCAGGGCACGATCGCGCGTGCGGATGTCGATGCGGTGATCGTGGCCTCGCCCGACTTCACCCATGCACCGCTATCAAAGGCCTGCATTTCCGCCGGGAAACGGGTCCTGTGCGAAAAACCCCTGTCGCAGAAATCGCAGGAATGTATCGAGGTGATGCAGGCCGAGATGGCCGAAGGGTCACGCCACGTGATGCTCGGCTTCATGCGCCGATACGACCAGTCCTATGCGGAAATGCGCGCCGCTCTCGCGAATGGTGCGCTTGGCCGGGCGCTGATGATGCACAACTTTCACCGCAATGTCGAAACC
The DNA here is from genome assembly GCA_041397105.1 of Paracoccaceae bacterium. Classification (GTDB taxonomy): domain Bacteria; phylum Pseudomonadota; class Alphaproteobacteria; order Rhodobacterales; family Rhodobacteraceae; genus Albidovulum. The sequence goes on along the minus strand of JAWKXJ010000003.1, from coordinate 121,882 downwards.
CCGGCCGCGGACTTCACCGGCGCGATGGCGATCACCAATTCCGCCCCGCATGAATTCGACGTGGTGCGACTGGTGCTTGGCACGGAATATGCCTCGATCACCGCGCACCAGCCGCGCCGCTCGGACGCCCGCGTTGCGCCCATCGTGATGGTGCTCGAAACCACCGACGGCCAGCTTGTCACCATCGAGGTCAACAACAACGCGGCCTATGGCTATGACGTGCGGGCAGAGCTCGTCGGCGAAGCCGGCTCCATCGCCATGAACAACGTGGCCTATACTCGTACCGACATGAAACTGGCCTCTGCGACGCGCTACGATGCCGATTGGCGCGGCCGCTACCACGAGGCCTATGTTGGCCAGAACCGCGCCTTCCTGCGCTTTGTCGAAACAGGCCAGTTCCCCGAAATCGCGTCGAGCAGTTGGGACGGATATGCCGCGGCCATCGTCGCCGAGGCAGGGGTCAAGGCGCTGCAATCGGGCACGAAACAGGCGGTCGAGATGATCGCAAAGCCGGAGTTCTACGCATGAAACTGGGTTTCGTCTCTGACAGCCTTGGAGGAATGTCCTTTGTCGAAATGCTCGATCACGCGGCCCGAATGGGTGTTTCGGGTGTCGAGGTGAATACCTGCGGCTGGTCCACGGCGCCGCATTTCGACCTGAAAGCGATGTTGGGCAGTGCCAAGGCGCAAAAGGCATTCAGGACAGCGTTTGCCGACCGAGGGCTTGAGGTCATCAGTCTCAACGCCAATGGCAACCCTCTGCACCCCACCGATCCGGCGCAGGGCGAGGGGCTGAAAGACACGATCCGCGTAGCGGGTGAGATGGGGATCAAAACCGTCTGTACAATGTCGGGCCTGCCCGCCGGATCGGCCAACGACGTGATGCCCAACTGGGTCATTTCGAGCTGGCCACCTGAGACGCAGGCGATCCTGCGCTACCAGTGGGAAGAACGGCTGATCCCGTTCTGGACCGGTATCGTGGCGCTGGCACGCGAGAACGGGGTCGAGAAGATCGCGCTGGAGCTTCATGGCAACCAGTGCGTTTACAACGTCCCTTCCCTGAGGAAACTGCGCGCGGCGGTCGGACCCGTGATCGGGGCGAACCTCGACCCGTCGCATCTTTTCTGGATGGGCGCGGACCCGCTGATCGCCGCCGAGGCCCTGGGCGAGGCGGTCTATCACGTCCACGCCAAGGACACCTTCCTGAACGCGCCGGTGCAGGCGACGACATCGCTACTTGAAAACGGCACCCTGATGGACATCCCCGCCCGCTCATGGAGCTATATCACACTCGGTTTCGGCCATGGCGAGGAGTGGTGGCGGCAGTTCTGCTACCGCCTGAAGATGGGCGGCTATGACGGTTGGCTGTCGATCGAACATGAGGACGTACTGCTGAATTCACTCGAAGGTCTGGAGAAGTCCGTCGCTCTTCTCAAAGGCGTTATGCCCGACCGTCCGGCAGACTTTAAGCCCCAGGACATCTGACCCATGCCCCGAGACTACAGCCTGTTGGGACCCGACGCGGAACGCGCCGTGACCGATGGCCTGGTCACCGAAGCCTGGTATCGGACGCCGATTGACCGCAAGACGATGAAGTCGTTGATGAAACGGGCCGACCAACCAGCAGTCCGCGACACGATGATCCTGTTTGGCTGCATGATCCTCTTTGCCGGAATCGCTGTCGCGCTGATGCCGTCATGGTGGTCGGCGCCGTTCTGGCTGGCTTACGGCGTATTCTATGGCTCGGCCATGGACAGCCGCTGGCACGAATGCGGCCATGGCACCGCCTTCAAGACGCGCTGGATGAACAAGATCGTCTACCACATCGCCAGTTTCTGCATGATCCGCGACCCCTATTGCTGGAAGTTCAGCCACGCGCGGCACCACTCTGATACGATCATCGTGGGCCGCGACCCCGAGGTGGCGATCATGCGGCCTGTCGTTGCGCTCAAGATGATGGCGAACCTTTTTGGCATCATGGATGCAATTGACGGCGTCAGGCGCATGGCCGTCCACGGGGCAGGGCGCATCTTGCCGGACGAGGCCGATTACATGGAGGAGGTCTTTTTCCCCAAGACCATCCTGACCGCACGCGTCTGGCTGGCCATCTACGGTGCCACCATCGCCGCAGCCCTGATCTACCAAAGCTGGATCCCGTTGCTGCTGATTGGCCTGCCTCGGCTATACGGGGCGTGGCATATGGTTCTCTGCGGCTGGCTCCAGCACGGTGGCCTTGCCGATAACGTTCTCGACCATCGGCTGAATTGCAGAACGGTCTACATGAATCCGGTCAGCCGCTTCCTCTATTGGAACATGAACTACCACGTGGAACACCACATGTTCCCGCTGGTGCCGTATTACCGGCTGCCTGATCTGCACGAGGCCTGCAAATTTGATTTTCCGGCACCCAACACCTCCTTTGCAGACGGCTACGCCGAAATGTTGCCTGCTCTCTGGCGGCAGCGCAAAGAACCCGATTTCCACCTCCGGCGGCCGTTGCCGGAGACCGCGACCCCCTATCATGACGGGCCACGCGCCCAAGCCGCCTGAGACAACGAGGAGAAAGACCAATGGCCGAATGGATCGACGCCTGTTCTGCTGACGACATCGACGCCGAAGACGTGATCCGCTTCGATAACGGCGGCCGCACCTTCATTATCGTGCGAGATCACGAGGACAATTATTACTGCACCGATGGGCTCTGCACGCACGAGGAAATCCACCTTTCCGATGGGCTGGTCGTCGAGAACACCATCGAATGCCCCAAACACTCCTCGATCTTCAATCTGGCGAACGGTGAGGTAGAAACACCCCCCGCCTGCGAGAACCTGCACACCTATCCGACCCGCGTCGAAGACGGCCGGGTTTTCGTGGAAATCTGACCATGGGGTTTCAACTCGCCGCCTGCGCCGAGATGCTCTGGCGCGACAAGCCCATCCATTGGCGCGCATCGCGCCTGCATGAGATGGGGTTTGGTGTCGGGCTCTGGAACTGGCCGGACTGGGATCTGGCGGCGCTGGAAAAGACCGGCGCGCGGTTCACGATCATGAACGGCTACCTTCAGGGGCGGCTCGCGGACGAAGATGGGGCAGCGTTGCTACTTGCCTCGGCGCGAGAGACGGCGCAGGTCGGCAAGCGACTGGGGGTTGAACGCCTGAACCTGCACGGCACCGGGCTCGGCGATCAGGGGCTTCCGATCCAGCAGATGGCGCATGTAGCGCCGGGCATGTGGCTGCGCGCCCGCGACACGCTTCACCGGATTTGCGATCTGGCCGAGGCAGAGGGTGTGACATTCACGCTTGAAAACCTGAACCTGCGGGAACACCCGGGCTGTCCGTTCAACTCCACCGCGGATGTCCTGTCACTGGTCTCGGCAGTCGACCGGCCCCAGCTGCGGATCAATCTCGACCTCTATCATACGCAGATCGGCGAAGGCGACGTGATCCGATGGGCCGAGGCCTGCCTGCCCTGGGTCGGCGAGATCCAGGTTGCCGACAATCCGGGTCGCTGCGAGCCGGGAACGGGCGAGATGAACTGGCCGATCATCGCCCGCGCGCTGAACGTCATGGGCTATGACGGCCCGGTCGGAATGGAAGCTTTTGCCAAGGGCGATCCGGAAGAGGCGTTGAATGCCTTCCGCGCCGCCTTCACGATGTGAACAGGGGAACGACCATGGGAATGTACCACAACCGCCCGCATGTCGAGGACATCCGCGCTATGAAGAAGCGCGGCGAGAAGATCTCGATGCTCTATGTCTCGACCTATGACGAGGCCGCCGCCGCCGCGGCCGCCGGTATTCACATGCTGTCGATCGAGGGCAAGGTCTTCGACGCCGCGATGCGCGAGGCGGCCGGCGACTGTTTCGTGCAGGTGGGTCTGCCCTATGGCGGCTGGGGGAGTTTTCAGGGTCGTCCGCTGGCGACGGCAGAGGATTACTTGCGGGCCGCCTTCCACTACGCTGCCATTGGCGGCGACGCTTATTATTGCGCGGCTTCCTATGACATTCAGAAGGTGCTCTGCGACAACCATATCCCGGTTGTCGGCCATATCGGCCTGATCCCCTCCTACATCTCCTGGACCGGCTGGCGCGCCGTGGGCAAGACGTCGGATGAAGCGTTGGCGCTCTGGCGGCACACACAAAAGCTGCAAGAAATCGGCGTCTTCGGGGCAGAGCTGGAGGTTGTGCCGGACCGCGTGGCGAAGTTCCTCAGCGAAAACTCCTCGGTGGTCATGCTCGGCATGGGTGCGGGCAAATATGCCGACGCCCAGTATCTCTTTACCGAGGATGTCTGCGGCTACGGCGTCAACCACAAGCCGCGCCACGGCAAGGTCTATGCCGATCTCGGGCCCAAGCTGAAGGCAATTCAGGAGGAGCGCATCGCTGCCTTCAGGGCGTTCAAGGCGGATGTGGAAAATGGTGGCTATCCGGCGGTGGAACATACGGTCCCGATCAAGGACAGCGATTTCGACGATTTCGTGAAAAGCGCGAAGGGCTAAGGCGATGCTCAGGATCGGTGTGGTCGGGTACGGAACCGGCGGGCAGCATTTCCATACGCCGTTCATCGCGGCGGCCGAAGGTTGCGTGCTGGCCGGCATCGTGGCGCGGGCAGAGGCGACCGTTGCAAAAGCGAAAGCCGACTGGCCCAACACGCCGATCTATCCCAGCCTGACCGAAATGATTGCGGCGGGCGTGTGTGACGCGGTGACCGTCACGACCCCACCCCAGACCCGACGCGCGCTTGTTCTGGAGGCGATCGCGGCGGGCCTGCATGTCATCGCCGACAAACCATTTGCCCCCAATGCCGAGGGCGCGCTTGAACTGGACCGCGCGGCAAAGTCCAAGGGGGTTACGCTGGGGGTCTACCAGAACCGCCGTTTTGATGCGGATCTGCAGACACTGGCCAAGGTGATCCGCGATGGACGGCTGGGCAAGATCTGGCGGATCGAATCGCGCATGGACCAGGACAGTCCGCAAACCGTTGAGCAGGGCCCGGGCGGCGGATTGCTACGCGATCTCGGCAGCCATGTCGTGGACCAGATGGTCTATCTGCTTGGACCCGTTTCCGTGGTCGATGCGCAGATGGATTTTGCCGACATGCCGGGCGGACGAACCGATGTGAGTTTCACGATTACGCTTCGCCACGAAAGCGGCGCGCACAGTCACCTGTCGGCGTCGAAATTGAACCATATCGATGCCCGCGAACTCAGGGCCTATGGCGATAAGGGAGCCTATCTGTCCTTGACAACCGACATACAGGCACAGGATATCTTTGCCGGTAAACGCCCCTTGGATGACCTATTAGCTTGGGGGTATGAGCCCGAAGCCAACTGGGGCACGCTTTACGCGGCAGGCGGCACCGAACGGGTGCCGTCCGCACAGGGCCGCTACCACGACTACTACGAAGCCTTCACCAAAGCCGTGAGGGACGGCACGCCGCCGCCCGTGACCGCCGAACAAGGCGCCCGCACACTGGCCATCCTCGACGCCGCGCGAAAGAGCGCGGATGAAGAGCGCTCGATTTCTCTCTGATATTGCAGTTTGCGCGATACCGGCCAAAAATGAAGGTTCAGACATGTTGAAAGTCGGGGTCTTCGGCACGGGCGTTATGGAGAGTGTTCATGCATCTCAGAACTGAATTCCAACACCAACTGGTATCAGGCAACGGACGCAGTGTCGGCTGCGAACAACAAGGCAGTTCCGCCCACCTAATTGGAGTTCATCGCGCCACCCAAGTCCCTTAGGTCGTTAGAGCACGACGTACCGATTGCCAGTCCCTGATTTCGCGTCGGGTGAAGAGACGAAACGCATCCAGTCCCTGATGGAAGAATAGATCATATCCCGACAGGAACGCCGCTCCGGCGCGGAGAGCACGGTCGCGGAACGGCGTTTCAGATGGCGTGTAGACGGCGTCGAACGCCCATTCCTTCGCGGGGAAGGGCTCGTCTTTCGCCAGGGGCGATCCAGGACCCACGCAAGCCGTTTTGGTTGTATCAACGACTACCTGCGACGGGCGTCGGAAGAATTGTGCCTGATTGTTCAGGTGGAGACCAGAATGGCCATCGACCGGCTGGAAGATATCGCCACCGTTGAGGGGGTCGACGGCGTCTTCATCGGCCCCGCCGATCTCAGCGCGAGCATGGGCCACCTCGGCAACCCCGGTCATCCCGAGGTTGTCGCCGTCATCGAGGACGCGATCGCCCGCCTTGCCAGATTGGGTGTTCCCTCTGGTATCCTGTCGCTGGACGAATCTTTTTGCCGCAGGTCGATGGAATTGGGTACCTCTTTCACTGCGGTTGGGGTTGACTTGGACCTCATAGCAAAGGCGCTACGTGCATTGCGAGACCGTTTCGTCCGACGCTCTGATCTTCCGGCGTAGATCGTAACAAGCTTTTGCGGTGAATGTTGGCGATTTGGGTTGCAGGACCTACCTTCCCAACGTCGCCGTCGTAGCTATCGTCTTGTTCTGGTCTTGGCGCAACAACGAGTCCAAACCCCAGACATGAATTCGGTGCCGAAAGCACTACCCAAGTCGTGGCGATTCTGAGGATCACATTTCCAACCTGAAAGCGTCACATGTTGAAGGGAACCCGGTGTTGATGTGGTACCATGCCGAAGCCGACCGCGATCCGCCGGCGGGATGGCAATCCTGGCAAGCGCGGCTACAATCATGCCGAGCCGGTCCCGCCGGAGGGCCTGCCGGACTGTCCGCCGCATCTCTCCGCCCTGGCCCGGGAGGAGTGGGAGCGCATCGCGGCTGCGCTTCACGAAATGGGGGTGCTTACGGTCGTCGACCGCGCGGCACTTGCCGCCTATTGCCAGAGCTATGCCCGCTGGGCGGAGGCCGAGGAGATGCTGAAGGCGACACCGGTGATGCTGAAGACCCCCTCCGGCTATGTGCAGCAATCGCCCTGGCTCTCGGTCGCCAACAAGCAGCTGGAGTTGATGGGGCGCTACATGGCCGAGCTCGGGATCACGCCTGCCTCCCGGTCGCGTGTCGCCGCCTATGCCGCGGCCGAGAGCCGATCGCCCTACGAGTTCCGCATCCTCTTCGAGGCCCCCGACGGCACCGTCCAGGACCAGGATGGCAACCACGTGACCCCCGAAGAGGCCAGCCGTGCATCCATCGCGGCATCATGTGAGGGGGCAGCGCAGCGTCGTTGCGCCCTCTCCGGCCGAATGTTCGGACATTTCTTCAGGCACCTGCGATTGGCAGTGCAATGGTCGGCGTTCCGCTCGACGGTGCAATTTGCGCCAAACCTTGATCCTGATGCGGGGCAGCATCGGCGCTGCTCCTACGGCGCGGCACACCATGTGCTGCGACTCACCAGCCGACCGGGGCGCGCTTGTGTCTTTCCCCGGTCGCAACGACGGCGGGTTCCTGACCGGATCATGTCCGACTGGTCACGCTATGTCAGCAATGGAGGCATGTCGTGAAGATTGGCGCCGTGCTGATCAGATACCCTGTCCCTTAGGCAAGTGTCGGAACGGCGCCAAAAATGCTACACTTGCGGATGTAAAGAGTGTGTTGGTTCCTGGGTGTATTGTGGGACGTAAAGAGTATAGAGTTGCATGTTTGCCGAAGATCGCGCCTGCCACTCCTTCAAAGGCGAAGGGGTTGCGGGCGCGAACTCGCTACCGGGCGTCGGTACGGGTCTTCAGGCGCTTCATCGCCGGATATCTTCCTGACAATCCGCAGCCCGAGGTCATCACCGGCGCTGATCGGCCAGACCTGGATGCTGGTCCGAAGCCGAGCATTGTGCAAAGGCCACGACCGGTCTCGGCACGGTATCCCTACAAGGGATAGGTGGGACGATCGAGGTCATCGGTCGCGTGGCTCGATCCGCATGGCGGCAGGCGCCCACTGGGGGTTAGAGCACGACGTGCCCCTTCGGATTGAAGATACTTGAATAGAGAAAAGAACGCCTGTGGTATTGGTGGTATTGTCCGTCACTGCCAAGGCGAATGGAACATGACCGGAAGCAAGAGACCAAGTGACGAATGGGCTTTCCTTGGTCGCGGCGTGTTGCGCACACTTGTTCTTGACGTCATGGCGACTGTGCTCGGTGCCTGCATCGGCGCGGCTCTCGGCCTCTTCGCAGCCTATGTTCTTGGGCTGTCATTCCTGTTCGGGGCAAAGTTCGGAGCGCTGCTCGGCGCGTTCGCAGCTCTGTCCGCGCGCTCCCACATCCACAGGCTTTTTGACTACGACAAGACAGCGACCGACAAGGACCCGAAATACTGACAGCTCACACGTATCGGCGCAGTATCCCTACTAGGGATAGTTGGGACGATCGGGATCGTCGGTCGCGTGGCTCGATCCGCATGGCCGCAGGCGCCCGATGGCGGCGTCGGGCCGGTGTGCGCGACGTCCGGTATTGGCTATACTCCTTGCGTCGAAAACTGGAGCGAACATTCACGTGGAAGAACGTTGCGTGAGCCGAGAAGCCAGGTGTTCTTGTGGCGAGTTGCGGGTCCTTTGCCTGGGCGAGCCGGTGTCCGTATCGTTGTGCCACTGCACGGCGTGCCAGAGACGCACCGGCGCACCGTTTGGACTTGCGGCTTTCTTCAAACGGGAAAAGATCGAAATCGAGGGACATTACGCGGACTATGCGCGTTCATCAGACGCTGGCTATGGGCTGGTGTTTCATTTCTGCCCAAGCTGCGGTTCAACGGTCTTCTGGGAACCTTCGCGCAAACCCGACATGATCGCAGTAGCCGTCGGTTCTTTTGGTGACAGCCGCTTCCCGGCACCCGCCAAGGAGGTTCATACCGAATGCCGTCATGCTTGGGTTCAACCTCTCAAGCCCGAATCTCGCTAGCAACAGCTTCTGCCCACGTTGCCGGCATTGGCACCAACCAAGCTCATAAACCACTACGAGACCACGGAGAGCTACGGTACACATCTGCGCAACGAAGGTCACGCAGGTGCTTACACCCCCACGATGTCAGCCCCCTCGCCCTGGTTCATCGCCTACGAGCGGGTCTCCGCCGCCAGGCAGGGGCAGTCGGGGCTGGGACTCGCGGCGCAGCGCAGCACGATCGACGCCCTTGCGAAGGCGCGCGGCGTGAAGCTCGGGAACCCCAATGGCGCAGCGGCGCTCAGGCGGGCTGGCAAGGGCGGTACGGCTCTACGTGCGGCGGTGTCGGCCAATGCCGATGCGCATGCCCTGGACCTGGCAAGCGTGATCGCCGGCATCCGGTCGGAAGGTCCCACGAGCCTCCGAAGCCTGGCCGAAGAGCTCAATGCCCGTGGCATGCGGACAAGGCGCGGGGGCCGGTGGCACGTCTCGAATGTCAGGAACCTCCTGATCCGGCTGGCGAGGCAATAAACACGCAATCCCCACGGGCTCCGCAGCAATTCCTCAAACCGCACTCAAGCAACCGTCGCCGACAAAGGGCAATCTCTTCCCATCGAATGAACAGACACACCCAATGGAGACCACCAATTATTACTTCTACCCTTTCCCGCGCCCACATGTCGCTCGCCGAGGCCCTCGGTCTTTGGCATAAGGGCAAGAGCAGCAGCCGACGCGGGCCGAGCCCCAACTGGCTTGGCGACCCGCAGCTGTCGGCGCATCTTCTCAGAGACACCGGCCTCTCACCCGAGGACCTCGGCGGCGTTCCGGTCTATGACCAGACAAAGCCCTTCTTCATGCAGCAGACCCTCCGCTAGGGAGCCGGCGGCCGGGGGCCAGGGCCTAGCGCCGGCACCATCCTCGGCCGAAAGCAACGCAAAACCCCAGTCAAATACGACAAGCGCCGCTACAAGCGCCGCAACCGGATTGAGATCAGGTTCGGAAGGCTCAAGGATTCGAGGCGTGTCGCGACCCGCTATGACCGCTGTCCCAAGGTCTTCCTGTCAGCCATCGCCTTCGCCGCTACCGTCATGTTATGGCTATGACCAGAGAACGAGTCCTGACACTAGGGCTTGCCAGGGTCGGGGCGCATCGTTGCCACCAGTTCGGCGACCATGATGCCGAATTTGCGCATCTCGGACTTATTCATGATGACGCCATCACGTGTCAGGTACATCCAGTCGGTAGCCGACAGCGTGTGCCCCCCCGAGTCTGGCGGCAGCACAATCTTGTAGCGCAGCATCACGGTCGCCCCCGACACGATGCCCTGCGCCTCGCCCACGATATCATCCGCCGTGGCCGTGAACGTGTTGTCGGGTCCGAGTTTCAGATACCATTTGCGGTGTTGCTCGGCGCCATTGGAATAGACGAAATGCTCACTCAGCGTGCCGGTGTCGCCGTCCCATTCGCCGACCATCTCGGCAACGAAGCTATTGGTCATCTTGCCTGTCGGCCCGTAGATCACCCCCTCGGAGAGGATCGCACCCGACAGATGCTCCTTAAGGGAAAAGGCAGGTCCGGTACCGGCATAGTCGGCTGGGGACTGGGCGCGGAAACTCAGGAAAAGGGATTTGGCGGCGATCCCCACGACGAAAAGAATTAGGATGACGACGGCGATTTTCATAATCTTTGTTCCCTTGACGGCAGCGCGAGGACCATGCCAATCGCGAAAAGTTTCAGAATGCAGGGCACGGCGGCATAGGCGATGTTGAGCGTGGCCAAGGCTTCTGGGCTGTTGGGCTGGCCGGGGACAAAGCCGCTCTGGCCAAGCAGGGGAAGGACTGCAAAGGCGGCAAGTGCCAGACCGAGCTTGCCGGCAAAGGACCAGATGCCGAAGGCTGTCGAGGCATTAAGCCCGGCCGCCGTAAGTGCGACCGAGAACATGGCTGGCAGGATGACCATATCGGCACCAAGTGCCGCCCCGGACGCGATGCAGATCAGCGCGAAACCGAACAGGTTTCCAGGCGCCAGAAAGGCCGCACCGACAAAGCCCATAATGGCAAGTGGCATCGCTATCAGCAAGGTCTTTCTTGGCCCCAGCCGATGGCTGGCCCGGGTCCAGACAGGAACGCATAACCCGGCGGACAGGAAGAAGAGGACCAGAAGCGGGCCTGCCTTTCCGGGAAGGTCAAGGCGGTCTTCGACGAAGAACAGGAACAGGGTCGAGGTAACGGCGACGGGCAGACTGTTCACCAGCGCGATGGCGAGAAGTCGTAGCGCCCCCGCCCGGGCCATGCCTGACAGGGACAGCCCTTCACCAATGACCGGCTTGCGGCGCCAGATCGGCCGGGTCAGAACGGCGCCAATGATCGCGATTGCGCCAAGCAGGACGCCGAAAGCGGGATATCCCTGACCCGAGGCCCCCATGCCGAACAGCAGCGACGGCGCAATCGCCGCGATCACGACACCGCCCAGCATGCCCCCTTCGCGATAGGCTGCAAGCGTCATGAGCGCGTGCGGGTCGGGGCGCGCGGCAAGCGTTGCGCTGCGTCCATAAAGCAGGATCGTACCAAGGCTGTAGGCCGAAAACAGCAGGATGAGAACGGCCACCAGTTCGGCAACCACATGCGGCCCGGGCCGCAGCATGAAAAGCAGCGGAAATCCGATGGCCAGCCCGGTTGCGGCGGCAAGGGCAAACAGGCTCTGCCCACCGGACCACCGGTCGATGGCCCAACCGATGAGCGGGTCTTGCACAAGGTCGATCAGGCGGATCACCAGCAGGACGGTCCCAATCGTCCCAAGTGCAATACCAAGTTCGACCGACGCAAACCGCGGCAGATGGATATAGAGCGGGATACCGGCGGCCGCCAGCATGAGCGCATAGAGGCTGACCCGGGGGTAGACCATCACTGGCCGCGCAGCTTGCGGGTGAAGGCCGGTGAACGGGTATTCTCGCCCAGAAAGATCGCCATGAACCGGTATTTGATCCGGGGATAGGTCAGCGCGCACATATGACGGTCATTGCGCCAGAACAGAACCTCGTCCGGGCCGTTGGAGACAGCGAGATAGCGGTCGCCTTTGCCAACATCATCGTAGCATTGCTCAAGCTGATCCTTTACCGGCAGGGATGCACCCGTTCGACTGAATTCCCGCAACGTTGATGTCACCAGTTCCGTTTCGGACAATCTGCGCAAATAGGTGAGTTCCAGCGCCATATCCTCCTGCCAGTCGAGGGCCTTGCCGCCGGGCGTGTACAGGCGCGCCTGATAGAGCGGCAGGCCGAAAAAGCGCAGGGTCGCCTGACCGCGCAGTTCGCCTGCGGGGAATGCCGACGAAACCGGTGTAGCCAAGGCACCTACCGGGCAGAGAAGCAGGAAGAGCAACAGCAGCCTAGGCATGGGCCAGTTCCACCTGCACGACATTGGTGTGCCCGACCGCGAAAGAGGCGGCGCAGATCTCAAGGTAGTATTTCCAGTTGCGGAAGAAGGCTTCGCCATAGCCCAGTTCGGCGATCCTGCCTTTCTGCGCGGACAGCCGTTCAGACCACATGCGGCAGGTCTTTGCATAGTCCGGCCCGAATGCGAAACTGTCCCGCAGCTGAAGGCCTGCATTCCCGGTCTGTTCGGCAATCACGGTGTCGGACAAAAGCATGCCGCCCGGAAACACATATTGACGGATATAGTCCGAGGATGTCCGGTAGGTTTCAAAGAAGCTGTCGGACACGGTAATGATCTGCAAAAGCGCGCGCCCGCCCTCGGCTAAAATGCGTTTCAGGACCGAAAAGTAGCTGGGCCAATAGCGTGCGCCGACAGCCTCGATCATCTCGATCGAGACGATGTTGTCGTACTGTCCGCGAATGTCGCGGTAGTCCATCAGCTGAATGTCGGCGCGGCCGTCAAGCCTGCATTCCGCATAACTCTGCTGATTGCGCGAGATTGTGACACCAGTCACATCGCGACCATCCCCCGCCGCCTGTTCTGCAAAGCCGCCCCATCCGCAACCGATTTCCAGAACCCGCGCACCGCCGCCCAGCCGGGACAGGGCGCGGGCATTCTTGCGGTGCTGCGCGCGCCCAAGGTCATCGTCGCCGTCCGCGAACAGGCCCGAGGAATAAGTCATCCCCTCATCAAGCCAGAGCTGGTAGAATTCGTTACCGACATCGTAATGCGACCGGATGTTGCGGGTCGCGCCGCGGCGCGAATTGGCGCGTAGCACCGTATCGACAAGGCGGAACTTCGCACGGGTGAACGGGCCGGCATGATCATAGGCGCCCATTTCGTCCCGATTGCGCATCGCAACCGTCATCAGCGTTTCGATTGACGGCGTGTCCCACAGACCCTGAACATAGGCCTCGCCCAGGCCGACCTGCCCATGCGCTGCCATCGCCGAGACGGCGGACCAGTCCCGTATGATCATCTCGGCCTCTGGCCCCGTCGCGCCGAACCGATGCGTGTCGCCTTCGGGTGTTCTCAGCGTCAGTTGCCCGTCACGCAGACGTTCGCAAGTCGACAGGAACTGCGATTTCAGCGCTCGGTTGGTAAGATACATCCTTCGGGTCTTTCTGCTGAGTGTCTTGGTTGATCATGCGGACAACGCGCATGGCGCTTGCGATGCCGTCTTCGTGAAAGCCGTAGCGGTTATAGGCCCCGACGAACCAGGTGTGGTTTTCCCCCTGTATCGCGCGGATGCGATCCTGCGCGCACAGAGCACCCTGATCGAATACCGGGTGGGAAAACTCGACCTCGTCATAGATATCCTGCTGCGGGATGCTGCGGGACGGGTTGAGCGTGACAAACAGGGGATCGGTTTCGGGGATGTTCTGCAGCCGGTTCATCCAATAGGTCACACTGACCATACCGTCCTGCGACCGATAGGCCCAGCTTGACCAGCTGGCGCGTCGCCTTGGCATCTGACTGGTATCACGGTGCAGGACCGCGCGGTTTCGCTGGTAGCGGATGTTTCCCAGCGCCTCGGTCTCGGCAGGGGTTGCGGCGCCTTTAAGAATGGCCAGAGCCTGATCGGAGTGGCTGGCAAAGATCACCTCATCGAATTCCTCAGCTTCGCAATTGGCCGCCTGAACCGTCACGCCAAAGGGAAACCGCTCGATGCCCGTGACGGGTTGTCCGGTGCGGATGCGGCACCCGCGCTGCACAAGTGCTGCTTCAAGGCGGCGGACATATTCGATGCTTCCGCCCTTGACCGTCCACCATTGATGTTGGCCAGCTCCTGCAAGCAGCGCGTGGTTTTTGAAAAAGCGTATCAGCGATCGGGCCGGGAAGCGTTCGACATCCTCGGACGGCGTTGACCAGATCGCGCCGCACATCGGTATCAGGTAGTTGTTGCGAAACCAGAGACCGAGACGGAGTTCATCAACAAGCTCACCGATGGTCTTGTTGTCGCCATCTGCAGCCCGTTCCGCTTGTTTCCCGAACCTAATGATGTCCGAAATCATCCTGTAATAGGAGGGCCGCAGCAGATTGCGCTTTTGGGCAAGGATGCTGCGCAGGCTGCTCAGCCCGTACTCAATCCGGCCATCGTCGATGCTTGCCCCGAAACTCATCTCGCTTTTGATGACCGGCACGTCGAGTTCGCGGAAAAGCCGGGTGAGATTGGGATAGGTCACGTAATTGAACACGATGAAACCGGTATCGACCGGCTGGTCGCCATTCTTGCCGGCCAAGACCGTGCGTGCATGCCCGCCAAGGCGAGGTGCGGCCTCAAACAGGGTCACATCATGGTGCTGCGAAAGGTAATAGGCGGCCGAAAGGCCGGATATGCCGCCCCCGACAATGGCAATCCGCTTTCGGTCCCTGTGCTCGTGATCGAACATGTTTCCCCATCCCGACGCGCTTTTTCAGTAGACTACGCAAGAGCTTCGTCTTTGGATCATTAAAGGCAAGCGTTGGGTGACTTTATGTGATCCAAAGACGCCTTGGCGCCGTATAAGGCACGTCATGATTGAGCATATTCAGGGTCAAACCACGCATGTCCGGCGCGGAGCGTTGCGGAACGCTTTCCGTTACGGTGTCGACTATGTCCTGACCGATGATGATGCGGCGGCGGGTCCGTTTCTTATATCGCGCAACCGGTTCAATCTCTGGTCGCTCTGGGACCGGCACAATGGCGGGCCGCGAGACGCAGGATACGGTTTTGATTGGTTCCGCGATGCGCTTGCAGAGCGTGGCTTTCCCATTGAGGGCGCGCGTCTGCTGCTGCTGACACAACCAAGCTTTCTGTGGTTCCACTTCAACCCGGTCAGCTTCTGGATCGCGCTGAAGCAGGGCAGGCCCTGTGCTTTCATCGCCGAAGTCAACAATACGTTCGGTCACCGGCACTGCTATTTCTGCGCGCATGGCGATTTCCGTCCGATCGCCGCCAGCGACACGGTCACCGCCGCCAAAATAATGCACGTGTCGCCGTTTCAGAAGGTGGCAGGCGAGTATCGGTTCAACTTCGCCTTATCCGAAGATGCCGTCCGCATCCGGATTGTCTATGGAAACGGCGAGGACGGGGTGGTCGCGACGCTCAGCGGTGCACGCCGTCCCGCGACCAGCACATCTCTGTTCCAGGCCGCCCTGCGCCGCCCGTTCGGCGCGGCGCGGGTGGTGGCGTTGATCCATTGGCAGGCGGTGATCCTCTGGTGGAAACGCGCGCCGTTCCAGAAGCCCCTCGCACCCCCCGTATCGCTTGTCTCTGAGAGCACCAGTTTGCAGGGGCGCGCAAAGTGACGGAGATCGGCGGCAAATCCTACTGGCTGATCGGGGCGAGCGAGGGTCTTGGCCGGGCGCTGGCGGCGAAGCTGGACCGCGAGGGCGCCCGGCTGATCCTGTCGGCGCGGGATGAGGGCCGGTTGAATACACTTACATCCGACCTGACGGCGGCACGTGTCATTGCCTTCGACGTGACCGATCTGGAGGCCGTCCAGCGTGCTGTCCGTGCGGTCGGGCCGGTCGATGGGATCATCTACAATGCGGGCGCCTATACGCCGATGCGGGCGACCGACTGGGATACGGATGCCGCTCTGACGATGTGCGACGTGAACTTCATCGGTGCGATGCGGGTGCTGGGCGAGGTTGTGCCACAGATGGTCCGCGCAGGGCGCGGTGATATCACCCTGATCGGCTCACTGGCCGGGTATCGGGGCCTGCCCGCCGCAATCGGCTATGGCGCCAGCAAAGCCGCCTTGGTGAGCCTGGCTGAAACCATGCGGCATGATCTGAGAGGCACCGGCGTTGTCGTTCGCCTCGTCAATCCCGGCTTTATCAAGACCCGGCTGACCGAGAAGAACAGCTTTCCCATGCCGATGATCATGTCGCCCGAAGCGGCAGCCGAGCGCGTCGCGAAAGCCATGCGCTCGAACCGTTTCCGCACCGATTTTCCTGCGCCGTTCTCGTGGCTGATGAAAAGCCTGGCTACTCTGCCTGACGTCTTGGTCTACCGCGGACGATAGGCGGCTTAGCTGTGGCGACCACGGCACTGGCAAGATCGCCCGGCCTTCATACAATGTGGAACCGATGCTGCCTTGGTCTGGCTGCACCGGTGTTTTTCAGCAATGGGGCCGACTTTGACCAGACTTGCACCCGGTCAGTGGCAGGCAGGGCGGTTGCCCGGAAGCAGGACCTTGTCGACGACATGAATCACACCGTTGTCGGCCATGATATCCGCCACGACGACATTCGCCATCTCGCCGGTTCCGTCCGCGATTGTCACGCCGCTGCTGCCTGCGGTGATGCAGAGACGCTCACTGGCCAGAATCGGCTTGAAGTAATTCGACCCGGCCGGGATCATGCCAGCCGTCAGCTTGCGATCATCTACGTGGTAAAGCAGAACATCGGTCAGTTGCGCCTTGTTCGCGGGTTCGAGCAGGGATTCGACCGTGCCCGCGGGCAGCGCCGCAAATGCGTCGTTCACAGGCGCATAGACAGTGAAGGGGCCCGGCCCTGACAGGGTTTCAGCCAGACCTGCAGCCGTCACGGCCGCAACGAGGGTTGAGAAGCGCTCGTCCCCGGCGGCAATCTCAACGATATTTGCGGCCTGTACGGCACTGGCCGAAACAGCGATGGCAAGTGCGGCAGCGGCGGTTTTCAGATTGGATCTCATTTCATGGTCTCCATGTTGGCGGGCCTCTTTGCCCGGTCAGTTTCAAAGGTCGTGCAAGGGGTACGGGGGCGATCGGATGCTGGATCATCGGATCACGAATTCGTGATTTAAGTATTTGAATACAATAAAAAAAAGAGAAAGCCGCCGGATCGACCGGCGGCCCTCATGCGAACGGTAAAACTGCAATCAGATCCGGAACAGCGGCTGCAAAAGGCGCGGTATGAGCGAGTTGAAACGCAGCGGCGCATCGGTCGCCGCCAGACAGATGCAGGCCTCACCGGGGCCAGCCACCGGTGTGTGATCAAGGTCCTCATCCGCAACCTCAAGATCGCCGACTCCGAAAGACCCGGTTTCATCCGTAAAACTACCCTGCAGAACCAGAGTCAGTTCCAGTCCGCCATGGCTATGGTCGGGCACCGCCTGACCGGCAGGGATATAGAGCAGACGCACGGACCCGGCGTTACTGGCCATCAGAATATCCTGACGCACACCCGCACCCAACGCCTTCCACCGCGGCGCGCGCCCTTTCATGGCCTCCATGACCGGTCCCGGAAAGATGCCGGACCGCTTTACCACGGGCTGTGGCGTGAATGGCGTATCAAGCCTGGCGAGGAGATCGGCCTTGAGATTCCCTGAAACCGCAACCTGATCGACGGTTTCCAGAACCGCGCCACCGGCGGATTGATGCGCTTCAAGCGCCACACGGCAATGAACGCAAAGCGACACATGGCTGGCAACGACCAGCGCGAAGGGTTGCGGCAGGGACCCGGCGGCATAGGCCGCCAGCATGGCATCCGGTGTATGATGGGTGATCGCGGACATTTACCGTATTCCCTTTAGCTCGTGCCTCAGCCGTTCCAGCCCCAGCCGGATACGCGATTTGATGGTCCCCAATGGCAGCCCGGTCTGGGTGCTGATCTCTTGATGCGAAAGTTCACCAAGATAGGCCTTCTCGATCATCTCGCGCTGTTCGCCAGAAAGCCGCGAGAGGGCATTCTTCAGTTCCGTCGATTCCTGTTCCAATGCCAGGATCTGGCTGGCATCGGGCTCGGCCCCGGGATCCTCGATCAGTTCTTCCGGCTCTGGTCGGCGCTCCTTGCGCAAAATGTCGATCTGCCGGTTTCGGGCGATCTGATAGATCCAGGCAGACACCTGCGCCCGGTGCGGGTCGAACATCGCCGCCTTGCGCCAGACCGTCAGCATCACCTCCTGAACGATCTCTTCGGCCTGATGCCCGGAGGTACCCGAGCGCATGATCATTCCCTTGAGTCGCGGCGCAAAATGATCAAACAACGCCGAAAAGGCATGACGGTCGCACCTGTCGCGCACTGCCAGCATCCAGGCGGTCTGCTGCGAAAAGTCGTCCCTTGGTCTTGACACCTGTCCTCTTTCACGTCGAGGCACCAAGGGCACATACCGACCGGTGCGCGGAATATCGAGATTCAGGTCTAACATAACTCAGATACGCAGCTGCGCATCAACTGGATCAATTTCTTGCGCAATCATCTCCTTCGATGCACGCCAAGTGTATAGTGCGAGCGATCCGAGAAGGCGGGCAGTTCGACGGGATATGTCGTTTCTCCGTCGCTCGACCGCGATTTGAGGATGCGGAATGAGCGGGCGGTTTGTAATTCCGCTGGTGGGGCTTTTGCTCGCCGATCGTACCTCAGCACAAGAGTTGGGCAGTTTTCAGACCCTGCACGACGAAAGAAGCGTTCAAGCCCAGACACTGACTATCCGCCTTGAACCGGTGGACGATGATCTTCTCTTTTCGGTAACCCTGCTCAACAAGGAAAACGGCTTTGAACGCAGGCACGAGTTCGATGGTCAAGGCGCAAATGACCCTTCGCCGTTCCAACTTGGCTACATGAATTACTGCGGTACGACGACCATTCTCCTGACGTTGGAATACCCATGGCGTCATGCTCTGCCTTTGCATTCAAGGGTCCTGGAAACCTTCGCCTTCCGTGCATCGGACTTCGCCTTCATCGACATAGCCTTCGGCCCGGTGACCGACATAGCCTTACTCGATAGTTCACATCCCGAAGCCGCCGATACGGCAATGCAACCACCAACCCTCGTTGAATGCATCTCGGACGAGGGCGGGAGCCCCTTAAGATTTCAGGTAAAAACAAATAGCTAGGGTGCCGCGCAGGTAGAGAAGGTTGGATCCCAGGCCCATCCCCTCCGCCATCCCACCCTTTCCCTCAATATTGCCAAGTGGACGGAATACCCCATTTTCATAGGGTTTGGTGCGGTCCATTGGTGAGAGGGGTTGTTTCGACATGTCTTTCATTTGCTCCCATTTTCCGACTTTTTGGCCTGCGATGCGGTAGAAAATGGTGGTAACCATGCGTCCCGGAAAACCCGCCAAGACGAGCACCGGACCACTTGGGTTCTGAAGGCACGGAGATGGCAACCGCCTCTATCTTGCCGCCGATTCATCCGGTACGCACCGCGAGTTCGTGAGCACCGTGATCGTCAGCCGGTGATCCGGTCGGGCTAGGTCTCTCCGACCATATTCCGTCCTCGGCGGTGCAGATGGTGTGAAACTTCACGGGGTTCGGCCAGTCGCAGCGCGAGCTTGCGACATTGCCGCCCAAACTCGTCTGACTCACTTCAGAGCGTCGATGATATCGCGCGGAGCCTGCGCCCTCCAAACGGTTTGGTACATCTCCGCCACATTCTGCCGGGTGACGGCCAGGCCCGGCAGTGCGACCCAGCTGGGGATGATCCGGCCCAGCATCGCCAGGATCGTCGCTTCGGCCACCGCGACACCCTGCCAGTAGGGCTGCTGCGCCGCGATGCCGACGATCTGTCGGCCCTGCGACAACAGCACGGCGGCATCGTTCCCCAGATCGACCGTGGTCACGGGTATGCCGAAACCCGAAGCCTCAAGAGCCGCGATCGCGCCGATCGCCGGGGTGTCCCAAACAACGAACATGCCGGCGATGCCGGGATGCGCCCGTGCGGCCGTGAGGGCAGCCTCCCCCGCGGTGTCGAGCCCCGCAAAGCGCACCGTTCTGACCTTGATGTCGGGCCGGTTCACCAGCATCCAGCGTCCGAAGGCGATCTCGCGCTCGTTCGTGGCGTAGAAATCCTCGCCATAGGCCAGAAGCACGATCTCTCGCCCCGGCGGGATATGCGCCGCCAGAAGCTCGGCCGCGATGAGGCCAAGCCCAAAATTGTCCGCTGAGACCAGCGAGGTATAGTCCGATCCCGGCAGGAGCCCCGTCGGCACGTTGTCGTGCAGGATCAGCTTGATACTTGCCCGCGCGACCTGTCGATGCGCCTCGGCCACGGTCGCGTTGGCAACAGGCACCGAGATGATGGCATCCACGGGCGCGCGGCCCAGCCGCTCCAACGCGGCGATCTGGGTGGGGGCGTCAAAGCCGCAGTCCACGACCTCTGTCACGACCGCCGCGCAATCACCGAGCGTGCCGACGATCCCGGCCATCTGCTGATTTGACCAGTCGCTTCTTGCCGTGTGCAGGACGATGGCGACACTAAAGCGCCGGTCTTGCGCAAGCTGCTGGTCCTCGGACGACAGCTTCAGCCGGTTGGCCGGCGTGGCCCGTTCGCCATGAGGTCCGAGTCCGGTGATGGGCATCGCGTCGGGTTCCTTCAGCTGGGCCGGTCGGAATGGGCATTGGCCGATGGCGGCGGCGCCGGCCTCTCGGCGCGGCCGCTTCCGGACAAGAGCGCGTCGATCTGTGCCAATGTCGCGCGAAAGCGGGGCATCGCCGTTGGCGCACCATGGGTGATCCATTCCCGCATCAGGTCGGGATCGAAGAGCGCCTCGCTCACGACCTTGGCCGCGCCGGCAAGGCCTGCCGAACTGCCCATGCGAGAGGCGCTGATCTTCAGATCGCGCGTCACCAGGGGGTGCGACTCACCGTAGACCGTCTCGCGCACGGCGGCTAGAAGGATGTCGTTGGTCTGGGCGATCGACCCGCTCAGGACGATGATCGAGGGGTTGAGCATATTGGCGAGCGCAGCGACGACATGGCCGATCAAATGGCCGCTGCGCGACATGACCTCCATGCTGACGGCATCACCCATCTGCGCGGCCTGGCCCACGTCGATGGCCGTGATCGCGCCGATCCGCGCCAGGATGTCGGCGAGCACCGGGCTCGCGCCCGCCTCGGCGGCGGCGCGCCCCTCGCGCGCGATCATGTCGCTGCCGGCCATCAGATCGAGCGGCGCGGTGCGCGCGCCGCTTGTCACCGGAAGCTGACCGATCAACCCGGCCGCACCCTGCGCGCCGCGATATAGCCGGCCATCGCAGATCGCGCTCGCGCCGATCCGCTTGCCGACCTTGACGAAGAGCATGTCCGAAGCGCCGGCCCCGCCGCTGGCATGCAGCTCTCCGACCGCCATGGTCTCAACGCTGCTGCGGATCCAGGCGGGGGCGCGGAAACGCACAGTCAATTGTTCGATGAAAGGATGGTTTTCCCAGGCCGGCAGAAAGCTGGGTGAACCCGCCAGGAAATCGTCGCCCGGCGGAAGCTGCACCGGACCGGGGGCCGAGATTCCGATACCCCAAAGCGGTGCCGGAGACGCATCCTTTCCCAGAAGCCAGTCGAACAATGTGCCAAGGCGGGCGACCGTCGCCTCGGCGGGCGCGCTGAGGTCAAGCTCCTCGTGGTGTTCTGTCAGCAGCCGTCCGGAAAGGTCGGCAAGGCCAACCCCCAGTGCTGTCTGGTCGAGGGTAGCTACGACAATACGCGCACGCTCGGCCTTGAACTGTACCAGCCGTGGTGCCCGCCCACCGCTCGCCTCGCCAAGCTCGCTTTCGTCGACAAGCCCAAGGTCCGCCAGGGTGGCGAGGCGGTCGGACACAATGGCGCGCCCGAGTTCGCTTTCCCGCTCCAGTTCCTGACGCGTATTCGCGCGCCAGGTTCGGACAAGGTTGAGAATAGCGGTCAGGCTACGCGCAGCCGCATCGCTATTGCGCGGCCGCCCCTTCTGTCGCAGCCGTTCAGGTTGATCCGTGGCCTGGCTATCGGTCATCGCAATCCCCCAAGGGCCAGCCGAACTTGCCGCGGATCGTGCTCGAATCATGTGTCGGAACGGGGTGTGTCTGCGGCATTTTGCTTTGGCTTCCTTCTGGAAAACAGGGATACACGGGGGCGTTCTGTCTATCAACGATTTACTTTTGCATAAATTATGCAAAAGATTACCAACTTACGCACATTAATTATTGACTTGCCAAGCTTTGACGCCTAGCTGTCGACGCAGGCGGGGAGGCCAGATCGTGGCGCTCGTGGTCGATATCGGGCCATGTGCGGGCGCTGTGTGGCGCATCTCCGCGAGAAGGGATGAGAGGGAAGCACCATGCAGCGGCAGGGTTGGAAGCTTGCGTATCAAGCGAATTGCTGGGGACCGCTCGGCGGCAACGCGGTTGGCGTGACCTCGATCACGGAGCTGACCTATCGGACCTTCGCGGATATGGCGCATGCCTTCGCGGATATCGCGGCCGCCGGTTATACCGGTGTCGAGCTTTTCGACGGCAATCTTCTCGACTACAGCGCGGATGCGTTCCGCGCGCTTCTGTCGGACAACGGCCTGACGCTCGTCGCGGCCTATTCCGGCGGCAACTTCATCTTCGACGATATCCTTGAGGAGGAACTTGACCGCATCCGCCGCGCGGCCGACCGGATCGCCGAGATCGGCGCGCCGCATCTGGTGGTCGGGGGGGGCGCCAAGCGCTTTGGCGGGCTGCGCTCGGACGATCATGCCAAGCTGGGCGCGGCGCTGGAAAAGGTGGTCTGGATCGCGGCGGAACGCGGGCTGCGCGCGCATTACCATCCGCATCTGACGACCATCGTCGAGGGACCGGACGAGGTGCGCAAGATCCTGGCCGAGACCTCGATCGACTTCTGCCCCGACACCGCGCATCTGGCCGCGGCCGGCGGCGATCCGGCGGCGATGATCCGCGAGCATCGGGACCGCATCAGCTATGTGCATCTGAAGGGCTGGCAGAGCGAGCCCTTCGCCTTCACGCCGCTCGGGCAGGGCGATCTCGACAGCGCGCCGATCATCGAGGCGCTGGTCGAGACGCAGTTCGACGGTTGGGTCGCGGTCGAGCTTGATGCCTGGCCCGACCCCCGTGCCGGCGCGGAGGAAAGCCGGCGCTACATCGAGAAGTGCCTACAATCGGCCTGACAAGGCCAATGCCAAACGCGGGCGGCAGAGCCCGCGCCAAGGGAGGAGACCCAAACATGTCCATTGCACGTATTCTCGGCACATCCGTGGCGGCCGCGCTGGTCGCCGGCGCCATGACGGCGGCACCCGCCTTCGCCGATCCCGACGCCGCGCTTGCGCAGCTTCAGTCCACGGTCCTCTCGAAGGGTCCGAACGGTGAGGAGCCGAGCCCGGCCTCGGGCCTTGTCCTGACTGATGCAGAGATGGCCCAGATCAAGGCCATGAACGCCACCGCCGCCATCGTCATGCATTACGGCGGCAACGACTGGTCGCGCGCCCAGATCGACGGCCTGAACGACCAGTTCGCCAAGATGGGCATCAAGGTGATCGCGGTCACCGACGCCGGCTTCAAGCCCGAAAAGCAGGTCGCCGATATCGAGACCGTGATGGCGCAAAAGCCCAGCATCATCGTCTCGGTCCCGACCGATCCGGCCGCGACCGCCTCGGCCTACAAGGCCGCCGCCGAAGTCGGCGTGAAGATCGTCTTCATGGAAAACACCCCGCCGGGCCTTCAGGTCGGCAAGGACTATGTTTCGGTCGTCTCGGCCGACAACTACGGTAACGGTGTCGCGTCGGCACATCTGATGGCCAAAGCGCTGAGCGGCAAGGGCAAGGTCGGGCTGATCTATCACGCCGCCGACTTCTTCGTGACCCGCCAGCGCTACGACGCCTTCAAGGCGACCGTCGCCTCGGACTATCCCGACATCGAGATCGTGGCGGAACAGGGCATCGGCGGGCCCGACTTCACCGGCGATGCCGACAAGGCCGCCTCGGCGATGCTGACCTCGAACCCCGATATCGACGGGATCTGGGCGGTCTGGGACGTGCCGGCAGAGGGCGTCATCTCGGCGGCGCGGGTCGCGGGACGCGATGACCTGATCATCACCACGATCGACCTGGGCGAAAACGTCGCGATCAACATGGCGCAGGACGGCTTCGTCAAGGGGCTTGGCGCGCAGCGTCCCTTCGATCAGGGCGTGGCCGAGGCGATCCTGGCGGGCTACGGCCTTCTGGGCAAGGAAGCGCCCGCTTTCGTCGCCCTGCCCGCGCTGCCCGTCTCCAAGGACAACCTGCTCGATGCCTGGCAGACCGTCTATCACGCGGAAGCCACCGACAACATCAAGAAGAGCATGAAGTGAACCTCCCGGTCATGCGCGGCGGCGCGTGGCCTTCCCGGGACCGGCCCCGCATCAGCCGGTCCCACCACAGCCCCCTTTGACTTCTTCGGAGTGACGACGATGACCAAGACGCTCAACGTGGCGATGATCGGTGGCGGCTTCATGGGCAAGGCCCACGCCATGGCCTATGCGGCGATGCCGATGTTCTTCTGGCCTGCCCCGGCCATCCCGCACCGCAAGGTCGTGGTCGATGTGACGGACGCGCTTGCCGAGGAGGCGCGCCAGCGCTTCGGCTTCGAAGAAGCGTCGTCCGACTGGCGGTCGGTCGTCGCGCGCGACGATATCGACGTCGTTGACATCTGCACCCCGAACAACGTCCATGCCGACATCGCCATCGCGGCGGCGGCGGCGGGCAAGCACATCATCTGCGAAAAGCCGCTGGCACGCGGCGGCGAAGAGGCCAAGACCATGCTCGACGCGGTCGAGAAGGCCGGCATCATCCACATGGTCGCCTTCAACTATCGCCGTACGCCCGCCGTGGCGCTGGCGCGGAAATATATCGAGGAAGGCCGGATCGGAAAGATCCTGAACTTCCGCGGCACCTACCTTCAGGACTGGTCGGCCGATCCCGACGGCCCGCTTTCCTGGCGCTTTCAGAAGAAGATCGCGGGCTCCGGCACCATCGGCGATATCGGCACCCATGTCGTCGATCTGGCGCATTACCTCGTCGGGCCGATCGCGGCCGTCAGCGCCCTGACAACGACCTATGTCAAGACCCGCCCGCTTCAGTCCGGCGGCCTCGACAAGCTGGGGGCCAGCGAGAAAAACGCGGATGCCCCGCGCGGCGAGGTCGATGTGGACGACGAGGTCGTCACGCTCCTGAAGTTCGAGAACGGCGCCATCGGCTCGCTCGAAGCCACGCGCAACGGTTATGGCCGCAACAACTTCATCACCTTCGAGATCCACGGCACCAAGGGTTCGCTCTTCTTCAACTACGAGCGGCGCGACGAGCTTCAGGTGATGTTCGCCGACGATCCGGGCGATGCGCGCGGTTTCCGCACCGTCTATACCGGCCCGGCGCATCCTTATGGCGAGGGGCTCTGGCCGATCCCCGGCCTTGGCATCGGATATTCGGAAACCAAGATCGTGGAGTGCTATGACTTCTTCAAGGCAATCGCCACGGGCGTGCAGCCGTCGCCGAACTTCGCCGACGGCTACCGCACCGAACTGGTCGCCGATGCGCTGATCGCATCGGGGGAGAAACAGGAATGGGTCAGAGTGGGAGCGTGAGCGGCAAGAGCCATGCCGTCGCCATGCGCGGCATCACCAAGCATTTCGGCGGGGTGCAGGCGCTCTTCGGGGTCGATTTCGAGGTGGAGGCGGGCGAGGTCCACGCCCTTCTCGGTGGCAACGGGGCGGGCAAGTCGACGATCCTGAAGGTGCTGAACGGGGTTCATGTCCCCGACGAGGGCACGATCGAGATCTGCGGCAAGACCATTGCCAGCCCCTCTCCCGAGGCGGCCCGCGATGCCGGCGTCGCGATGATCTTCCAGGAGATGAGCCTGATCCCCTCGCTGACCGTGGCCCAGAACGTCTTTCTGACGCGCGAGGCCAAGACCGGGTTCGGCCTGATCGACGACCGCACAGCCGAACGCAAGGCGCGCGAGCTTTTCGACCTTCTCGATGTCGATGTGAACCCGCGCGCATTGGTGGCGGACCTGGGTGCGGGGCAGAAGCAGCTGACGGAAATCGTCAAGGCGATCAGCCAGGATGCCCGTGTTCTGGTGCTTGACGAACCTTCGACGGCGCTCTCGGTCTCGGACGTGGAGCGGCTGTTCGAATTCCTGCGCAAGCTCAAGGCGCAGGGCGTCGCGATCATCTATGTCTCGCACCGGATGGACGAGATCGCGCGTATCGCCGACCGGGCGACGATCCTGCGCGACGGCCGTCGCGTCATCACGGCGCCGCTGTCCGAGCTGCCCATCGACACCATGATCGAGCATATCGTCGGGAAGAAGTCGCGCGGGCTGTCGGATGTCGCGCGCGATCATGTCGAGATCGGCGAGCCGCTCTTGGAACTCGTCAGGGTCTCGGGTCAGCACAAGCCGGTCGATGTCACCCTGACCGTCCACCGGGGCGAGGTCGTGGGCCTTGCCGGGCTTCTCGGCTCGGGCCGCTCCTCACTCGCCCGCGTCATCGCGGGGATCGAGCCGCATGTGAAGGGCGAGATCAAGGTGGCCGGAACACCGGTTCAGATCGACGGGCCGCAGGACGCGATTCGGGCGCGCATCGCGCTTGTCCCCGAGGCGCGGGCGACGCAAGGCATAATAGCTGCCCATTCGGTCGCCTCGAACCTGACGCTCGCGGTGCTGGATCAGGTGTCCTCGGGCGGTGTCGTCAACCGCCGCGCGGTCGAGGAGGTGGCGGACCACCAGATCGGCCACCTCGCCATCAAGACCGCCTCGCGCGATCACGCCGTCTTGACCCTCTCGGGAGGCAACCAGCAGAAGGTGGTGATCGGCAAGTGGCTGGCGGCCGACCCCGATATCTTCGTCCTTGACGAGCCGACGGCCGGCATCGACATCGGCTCGAAATCCGAGATCATCCGCCTTGTCCGCGACCTGACCAAGGCCGGCAAGGGGATCGTCATGATCTCGTCCGAACTCAGTGAGCTTCTGGCCGCCTGCGACCGTATCGTGGTGATGTCCGAGGGACGGCCGGCCGGTATCTACGACCGCCACGACCTAGACGACCCGGCCCTGCCGCCCGAGGATGCGATGCACCGGCTTCAGGCCGCCGAGCAGAAACTGCAATTCCATATCCAGGAGGCCCTGAAGCGTCAGGGAGCGACCCATGCCAACTAACGATCCGACCCGCGCGCTCCTGACCCGGCTGGGGCTGGCGAACTGGCGCCAGAACATCATCTACATCGGCTTTGTCGTCATCTTCCTGATTTTCGCGGTCACGCTGGCCGACAAGGGGTTCCTCAATCCCAACAACCTTCTGAACATCGTGCGGCAGACGGCGATGATCGCGGTGATGGCCATCGCGATGACCTTCGTCCTGTCGTCGGGCGAGATCGACCTGTCGGTCGGTGCCGTGGCGGGGCTCGCCTCGGTGACGGTCGCGATGGCCATCGACGCGGGCGGCATGATTTTCGGTATCGTCGCGGGTCTGGCGACCGGCCTTGCCGTCGGGGTCTTCAACGGCCTTCTGACGACGCACATCGGCATCCCGTCGTTCCTCACGACGCTCGCAATGATGGGCATCGCCAAGGGCGTCGCGATGTGGATCAGCGACACCGCCGCCGTGCCGATCATCGAGCCGGCCTATTCCTGGCTTTTCGGCGGCGGTTCGATCGGGATCGTTCCGGTGCTGCTTTTGTGGATGCTGGGCCTTGGCCTCATCGGCCATTTCGTCCTGAAGCGCACGACCTTCGGCCGGCGGGTGCTGGCCACGGGGGGCGGCGAGACGGCGGCGCGCTATTCGGGGATCGACACGGCCTCGGTCAAGTTCCGCGTCCTCATCATCTCGTCCACGGCGGCGGCGCTGGCCGGCATGCTCTACGCCGGGCGCCTGCAATCGGGCCGCTTCCAGCTGGGCGAGGGGGACGAGTTGTCGGTCATCGCCGCGGCGGTCCTTGGCGGCACCAGCCTTTTCGGCGGCTACGGCACGGTGGTCGGCACCATCGTGGGCGCGCTGATGATCGGGCTGATCAATAACGGCCTTATCCTGATGGGGCTGGAGTTCAGCCAGCAACTGATCGCGCGAGGCGGGATCATCATCCTCGCCGTCGCGCTGAGCCAGAAAAGGAGCTAAGCGATGAACCCGGGCTGCACGATCATCGGAACCGTGGTGGCAAAGCCTGAGACGCGGGAAGAGCTGCAGGCGATCCTCGCCGCGCAAGTCGCCCCGACGCGCGCCGAGGCGGGCTGTGTGAACTACGAGTTTCACGCCGATGCCAAGGATCCTTGCGTCTTCGTCTTCTATGAAAACTGGACGCGCCGCGAGGATCTCGACGATCATCTGACAAAGCCGCATCTGAAGCCCTTGTTCGACCGCCAACACGAGCTTCTGGCGCGGCCGGTGGAGATCCGGCACCTGCGGATGCTGAGCGACTGGGCCTTCTAGGCCCGCAAGGAAAGGACATCTCGATGGGCAGGATGAAGGGGCCGGGGATCTTCCTCGCCCAGTTCGCGGGCGACGAGGCGCCCTACAACTCGCTGGGCGCGATCGCCCGCTGGGCGGCCGGGCTCGGCTACAAGGGCGTCCAGCTTCCCAGCTTCGACGCGCGGCTTTTCGACCTGGAAAAGGCCGCCGAAAGCCGGACCTATTGCGATGAGGTCAAGGGCATCTGCGCCGAGGCCGGCGTCGCGATCACCGAGCTTTCGACCCATCTTCAGGGCCAGCTGGTCGCGGTTCATCCCGCCTACGACCTCGCCTTCGACGCCTTCGCCCCGGCCGAGACGCATGGCCGCCCGGCGGCGCGGCAGGGCTGGGCCGTCCGGCAGATGACGCTGGCGGCCCTTGCCGCGCGCAACCTCGGCCTTGAGACGACGGTGTCCTTCACCGGGTCCCTAGCCTTTCCCTATCTCTATCCCTGGCCGCAGCGCCCCGCTGGCCTGGTCGAGGAGGCCTTCGCCGAGCTTGGCCGGCGCTGGCGGCCGATCCTCGACGCCTATGATGAGGCCGGCGTCGATATCGGCTTTGAGATCCATCCCGGCGAGGATGTCTTCGACGGCGCCACGTTCGAGATGTTCCTCGATGCCGTCGGCGGCCACGCCCGCGCCCGGATCAACTACGACCCGTCGCATTTCCTCTTGCAGCAGATGGACTACCTCGCCTTCATAGACATCTATCACGACCGGATCTGCGCCTTTCACGTCAAGGATGCAGAGTTCAATCCGGACGGGCGGCAGGGCGTCTATTCCGGCTATCAGCCCTGGGTGAACCGGGCGGGCCGCTTCCGGTCGCTCGGCGACGGGCAGGTCGATTTCCCAGCGATCTTCTCGAAGCTCGCGCAGTACGGCTATGAGGGCTGGGCGGTACTCGAATGGGAATGCTGCCTGAAATCGACCCAGCAGGGCGCGGCCGAGGGGGCGCCCTTCATCGCCCGCCATATCATCGACGTGACGGACAAGGCCTTCGACGATTTCGCCGGCGCCGCGACTGACCGGGCGCGCAACCGGGCGATGCTGGGCCTCGGGGTCGGGGCATGAGGAAGATCCGCCTCGGTATGGTTGGCGGCGGCGACGGGGCCTTCATCGGCGCCGTCCATCGTATCGCCGCGCGGATGGACGGCGATTACGATCTGGTCGCCGGCGCGCTCTCATCGCGGCCCGAGGTCGCGGCGCGCTCGGCGGAGGCGCTCGGCATCGCGGCGGAGCGCAGCTACGACAGTTTCACGGCGATGGCCCGGGCCGAGGCCGTGCGGCCGGACGGAGTCGAGGCGGTGGCGATCGTGACGCCGAACCACATGCACGCTGCCCCCGCGAAGGCATTTCTGGAGGCCGGCATCCATGTCATCTGCGACAAGCCGCTGACCTCGACACCCGAGGAGGCAGAGACCCTGGCAGAAGTCGTGCCGAAGAACGGCGCGCGGTTCCTTCTGACCCACAACTACACCGGCTATCCCATGATCCGCGTCGCCCGCGCGATGATCGCCGAGGGGCGGATCGGCGCTGTCCGGGTGGTGCAGGCGGAATATGCGCAGGACTGGCTGACCGAACCTGTCAGCAACCGTCAGGCCGACTGGCGCACCGATCCCGCACGGGCCGGCGCGGGCGGCTGCATCGGCGATATCGGCACCCATGCCTACAACCTTCTGCGTTTCGTCACCGGGCTCAGGACCGAGGCGCTGTCGGCCGACCTCACCGCCTTCGTTCCCGGCCGCAGGGTGGACGACAACGTCCACATGATGCTGCGCTTCGCGGGTGGCGCGCGCGGGATGCTCTGGGCCAGCCAGGTCGCGCCGGGCAACGAGAACGGCATCGCGCTGCGCGTCTATGGCGAGAGGGGCGGGCTCGAATGGCGCCAGGCCGAGGCCGACACGCTGTGGTTCACCGAATTCGGCACGCCGCAGCAGCGCCTCACCCGTGCCAGCGCGGCGGCCGACATCCCGACGGCGGGACACCGCGTGCCCCCCGGCCACCCGGAAGGCTATCTGGAAGCCTTCGCGACGCTCTATCGCGACTTCGCCGCCGTGATCCGGGGCGAGGCGCGCGACCATCTGCCGGGCCTTGCCGACGGGCTTGAAGGCATGCGTTTCATCGCTGCCGCGGTCAGATCCAGCGCGGGTGGCGCAATGTGGTGTAGCCTGACCGACCGCGGGTAACCTTGGGTCATGATCAAACCTCGTGCCGTTCCGGACAGGTGTGGGGTGTCCTTGCCGCGAAATGCCCCGCCCGTGTGGTCCGGTTCGAATGGTGGCGCATGATCGGCCTCAGGCACAAGGGGCGATGGATTCCAGGGCCGGCGCGCGAGAGCCCAGAGCGCAGTGGGGCACCACGTGGCAGCACCGGCTTGACCCCACGCCATGACCTGCGAGAAGGTCGGGGCGCGTTGATCCCCGGAGCCGCGACGTGGCCAAGCCGACCTATCTTGACATTGCCGCGCTGGCCGGTGTCGGCACCGCGACGGTGGAGCGTGTGCTCAACGGGCGTGGTGGTGTCACTGACAAGACCTCCGAGAAGGTGGTGCAAGCCGCGCGCATGCTCGACTGGCCCGGGCGTCTGCCGGAACGTCACCGAGGCATTACGCGTATCGAGGTTATCCTCGTCCGCCCCGAAACCCCCTTCTTCCAGAGGCTGGCGCGGGCCTTCCGCCGCATTGCGGCCTCGCTCGACCCTTCGATCCACGTCCATGTGACCTTTCTTGACGAAAACGACCCGAAGTCGATTGCCGCGCGTATCGGCAATCCGCCTGCGCCACGTTCCGCACTCGCGATCGCCGCCCCGGACCACCCCGACATCCGCCGAGAGGTCGATGCCCAGATTGGCGCCGGGCTGCCGGTTGTTCAGATCGTCAGCCGGACGGCAACGGGCGCCGAATTCGTGGGGATTGACAATACCGCTGCGGGTCGCATGGCCGGGCTGATGATGTCGCGGCTGGCGCAATCAGACGGGACCGTTCTGGCGATATGTCACAGCCAGGTCTATCGGGGCCACCGCGACCGGATTCGCGGCTTTTCAGACTATGTCACGCGTCACCCGAATCCGGGCCTGACATTCGACCTTGTCCGCTTTGGCGGCGATTCGAGCGAGGCGAATGCCCAGATCATCGAAAGGGCATTGCGGGGGCCAGAGAAGCTCGTTGCGGTCTACAATGCCGGCGGCGGCAATGCCGGGATCTTCGACGCGCTCCGCCTGGCCCGGCGAAAGGTCTTCTTCGTCGGTCACGAACTTGATGAGGCCAGCGCCGAAGCGCTCCGTGATGGTGTCGCGGACGTCATCCTTGATCAGTTGCCCGAGGCGCAGGCGCGCCGGACGCTCGACATTCTCCTCTGGCGGAACGGTCTTGTGCCCGAACGGATCGACAACCCCCCGATCCGCTTCACAACGATCACCGCAGAGAACCTCTGATCCGATCTGATCAATGGATTCGCTGCCGGATTGATTACGACCTGCTAGGACTTCCCTGCAGGTGCCTTGAGAAGGTTGTCGGGCGATTCATCAGCCCCTATCGCCCCTTCGTGGCTGACATCGAGACGGCATCTTCCCTGAAAGGCGCCATCAGGCGCGGAAAAATTCAGAGGCAGGCGGACATGGACGAAGAGAGATACGGCAGCCGTGACAAACGCGGCAACTACCAGCCGACCCTGCCCGCCGGTACCGCGCCGCTCTTCGTCTTTCCACCGCAGCCGGGCAAGCTCCTGAGATGGCTGCCGCAGTATTTTCTGCCCTATAACGCGATCTTCTTTCTATCGGCTCTCGTCTGGTGGCGCTGGGTCGTGCCGCCGATCGAGGTCATGCAGACACTGGAATGGGGCTGGGTGCTGCGGCTTTTCGCGATCAACGCCATTGCCGTCTTTCTTTGGTATTTCGCGTTTGAACTGCGTCTTTATGTTCGGCGTGCTCAGGGCAATCGGTTCAAATACAACGGGAAATTCCCCGCTGATGCACCTTCCGACGTGTTCTGGTTCCAAAGCCAGAACCTCGACAATTTCCTGCGCGGCTTTCTGTCCGGGGTGCCGATCTGGACCGGACTTGAGGTTGTCATGCTCTGGGCTTACGCCAACGGACACGTGCCGTGGCTGCGGTTCGCCGAACATCCGATCTATCTTGCGCTTCTATGCCTTGCCGTACCCGTGTTCCACGAGTTTCATTTCTTCTGCATCCACCGGCTGATCCATACCCCGACGCTCTACAAGTGGGTTCATTCGGTTCATCACAACTCGAACAACCCGTCACCCTGGTCGTCGTTGTCGATGCATCCGGTGGAACACCTGCTCTACTTCTCGACGATCCTTTACCACCTCATCCTGCCCTCAAACCCGCTGATCGCGCTTTACCAGTTGCATTTCGCCGGTTTCGGCGCCGTGCCGGGACATGTCGGGTTCGACAAGGTCGAGATCACCGACGATATCGCGATAGATAGTCACGCCTATATCCACTACCTCCATCACAAGTATTTCGAGGTGAATTACGGCGACGGCCTCATCCCCATCGACAGATGGATAGGCACATTTCACGACGGATCGAACGCGGCCGACACGCAGATGAAGGAACGTTTTCGCAGAAGGAAGGAACGCCTCGCCGCCCGCATCAAGTAACGCATCTGAAATACGCACCGGCGCCTTCGCGGGCCGCCCGGCGCACCCGCGGGCGGACCTTGGTGAGAGAGGGCTCCGATCTGATCTGATCAAGATATCCCTACCGAATCTTGCCGCCCCGGATGATGATGACAGCGCGATCCAGGGCGCTTTCTTGACGACCTGGCAAGTGGGTTCCCGCTCGTGGTGAAATTCTTTCATTGACTCAAGTTGTGCCCACACTAACATGTTAGAATGCCAGTGACGGCCGAGGATCTTCTGACGGTCGCGACGTGAAGGGGGGAGAATGGCAGATAGGGAGGGACCGGCGGTTCAACCGCTGGCCGAGATGAGCGCCGTCGAAAAATCCTTCCCGGGCGTACGGGCGCTGGATTCTGTCCGCTTCGATCTCTTTCCTGGCGAAGTCCATGCCCTCATGGGCGAAAATGGCGCGGGCAAATCCACGCTCATGAAGATTCTGACCGGTGTCTATCAGCCCGATGGTGGCGAAATCCGCATCGACGGCAAACGTGTCACCGTCCCCGATCCGCAAACCGCCCAAAGCCTCGGCATCAGCATCATCCATCAGGAGCTTTTCCTGATGAACGAACTGACGGTTGCCCAAAACATCTTCATTGGCCGCGAGCCGCGCAAAGGGCTTGGCGTCTTTGTCGACGAAGACAGGATGATCCGCGGTGCCGCAGAGATCTTCCGGCGGATGAAGGTCGCGATCGACCCGCGGACCGAGGTGGGACAGCTCACTGTTGCGCGACAACAGCTTGTGGAGATCGCCAAGGCCCTGTCCTACGACGCGCGCGTCCTGATCATGGACGAACCCACCTCGGCGCTCAACGAAACCGAGGTCGAGCACCTCTTTTCGGTGATCGACGACCTCAAGTCGCACGGTGTCGGCGTCGTTTACATCACCCACAAGATGGACGAGGTGAAGCGCATCGCAGATCGCGTCACCGTCATGCGGGACGGCCAGTACATCGACACCCTGCCTGCCGCCGATACCCCCATGTCGACGATCATTCAGATGATGGTGGGGCGCGACCTTGCCGACCAGCATCGCGCGGAAGGTCAAGGTTCCGACGACGAGGTTCTGAAGGTAGTCGGGCTGAACCGGGGCAGCATCATCCGTGATGTCAGCTTTTCGCTCCGCAAGGGCGAGATTCTTGGCTTCGCCGGACTGATGGGGGCCGGGCGCACCGAAGTTGCGCGGGCAATCTTTGGCGCCGATCCGATCGACAGCGGCGATATCCACGTCCATGGGCAGAAACGGCGCATCCGGTCGCCGTCCGATGCCGTCGCGCAGGGGATCGCCTACCTCAGCGAAGACAGGAAGCACTTCGGCCTCGTCACCGGCATGTCGGTGCGCGACAACATCACCATGGCCAGCTGGAAGCGTTTTACCTCGGGCAATGTCTTCATGCGCGACGGATCGCTCCGCGAAGCGGCGCGGCAATATGTCGGCAAGCTCAAGGTCAAGACACCATCGGTAAATCAGGAAACGCGGCTTCTTTCTGGCGGCAACCAGCAGAAGGTCGTCATTGCCAAATGGCTTCTTCGCGATTGCGACATCCTGATCTTCGACGAACCAACGCGGGGCATCGACGTCGGCGCCAAGGCCGAAATCTATCGGCTGCTGGAAGGGCTGGCCGCGCAGGGCAAGGCGATCATCGTGATATCGTCGGAACTGCCCGAAATCCTCCGCCTGTCGCACCGCATCGCCGTCATGTGCGAGGGCCGGATCACCGGCGAACTCGACGGGCGCACCGCGACCCAGGAAGAAATCATGACACTGGCGACACAGCGGCAGGTCTCGGCAGCATGAGGCAGGGAAAGAACGATGACTGACACGGCCCAGGACAAGGCGGACAATCTGACATCCGGCTTCTTCACAACCGCTACATTGCAAAAGGCGGTGGCCTTTGCAGTGCTTGTCGCGCTTCTGCTGTTCTTCAGCCTTTTTGCGCCCAACTTCGCGGCCTGGAACAACATGATCAACATCATGCAGGCCACGGCGGTGAACGGTGTCCTGGGTGTGGCCGTGACCTTTGTCATCATTTCCGCCGGCATCGACCTTTCGGTCGGAACGATGATGACGCTGACCGCGGTGGTGGCCGGCTTGATCCTGACCAACCTCGGTATGCCGCTTCCGGTTGGCATCATCGGCGCAATCCTCTTTGGCGGTTTCATGGGGTCGCTTTCAGGTGCGGTGATCGCCAAGCTGCGGATACCGCCCTTCATCGCCACGCTCGGCATGATGCAGATCGCCCGGGGCCTTGCGCTGCTTTTCTCGGGCGCGCGCCCGATCTATTTCAACAGCACACCGAATTACGGGCTCCTGTCGCCGGAAAGCTCGATCTCCAAGCTGATCCCCGGGCTCGAAATACCGAACGGCGTCCTGATCATGTTCGGTGTCGCGATCATCGCCTCGATCGTCCTGAACAGAACGATCGTCGGACGGATGATATTCGCCCTTGGCAGCAATGAAGAAGCCGCGCGCCTGTCGGGCATCAATGTCCATCTCTGGAAGATCGTGACCTACGGGATCAGCGGGGCGATCTGCGGGGTGGCGGGCCTTATCGTGTCGTCGCGCCTCAACTCGGCCCAGCCCGCACTCGGGCTCGGCTACGAACTTGACGCCATCGCTGCGGTCGTGATCGGGGGCACCTCTCTTTCGGGCGGGCGCGGCACCGTCATGGGCACGATCATCGGCGCTTTCATCATGAGCGTTCTGACCAATGGTCTGCGCGTGATGGGGGTGCAGGAAGAATGGAAGATCGTTGTAACCGGCGTGATCATCATCTTCGCCGTGTTCATCGACAATGTCCTGAGAAAAAGAACCTAGTCGGGGAGAACCATCGGCAAGAACCGCCCTCCATCGAAGACGTTCCTCGGATGCACGTTCGCGCATCCACAAACCTAGCAACCGGGAGTAATACATGAAAAGAATTCTGCTGACTTCGGCACTTGCCTTCGGCGTCGCCGCCGGCTCTGCCGCTCCGTCCTTTGCGGAGACCTACTTTCCGATCATCGCCAAAGGCTTCAGCCACCAATTCTGGCAGGCGGTGAAAGCCGGCGCCGAAGAGGCCGCTGCCCGTAACGGTGTCACGATCACCTTCGAAGGCCCGAACACCGAGGCCGAGATCGACAAGCAGACCGACATCCTCAACGCCGCCATCGCCAAGAACCCGCAAGGTCTGGGCTTTGCCGCGCTCGACAGCCAGGCACAGGTTCCGGCCCTGCAGAAGGCGGCCGATGCCGGCATCCCGATCGTCGCCTTCGACTCGGGTGTTGAAAGCGATCTGCCGCTGACGACCTGCACCACCGACAACATGGCCGCCGCCGCTGCCGCGGCTGATGGCCTTGCAGCGGCCATCGGCAGCGAAGGCAAGATTGCGGCCGTCATTCACGACCAGACCTCGGCGACCGGTATCGGGCGCCGCGACGGTTTCCTCAATCGCATCGCAGAGGCCTATCCGAACATTCAGGTCGTCGACGTGCAATATGCCAACGACGCGCTGAAAGCCGCTGACA
Source organism: Paracoccaceae bacterium (assembly GCA_041397105.1). Taxonomy (GTDB): domain Bacteria; phylum Pseudomonadota; class Alphaproteobacteria; order Rhodobacterales; family Rhodobacteraceae; genus Albidovulum. Next base: position 85,367 of record JAWKXJ010000003.1, on the reverse strand, counting down.
ACGTCAAGGCCATCCTCCAGGCCAACCCCGACATCAAGGGCATCTTCGCGTCAAACGAAGGCTCGGCCATCGGTCTGGCCGTCGCGATCAAGGAAACCGGCGCCAAGATCGTCGGTGTCGGCTTCGATTCCGGCAAGAGCCAGAAGGACGCCATCATGGACGGTACCCTGATCGGTTCTATCACCCAGAATCCGGTCGGCATCGGCCAGTGCGTGGTTGACAGCCTGGCAAAGGCCATCGCGGGCGAAACGCTGCCCAAGGTCATTGACACCGGCTTTTACTGGTATGACACCACCAACATGACCGATCCGAAGGTTGCGGCCGTCCTTTACGATTGATCCTGACGACAGGCTCGGCCTCTGCCCTTCGGGGCAGGGGCCACAAGACAACGGCGTCAGGGCGTCATTCGCCCGTGGCGCCGGACCGGCCTAGAGAAGTCCCCGCCCCGCCAGGTTCCGCATCAGCGCGGCAGTGCCAAAGGTCCATTCGGGACATTCGGTCGAAAGTCGGACGGTGTTGGCAAGCGTCCCCAACTCGGCACAGCTGATCGTCACCTGATCACCCAGCTTGTGGGTAAATCCCTGCCCCGGCGTATCGCGGTCAAGGGTCGGCGCGAATAATGTGCCGAGAAACAGCACAAACCCATCAGGATACTGATGATGCCGCCCGACCGTCTGCCTGACGATATCGGCAGGATCGCGGCTGATTTCGGCCATGGAGCTTTGCCCCGTCAGGACAAAGCCGTCCTCACCGACGACCCGAAGGTCAAGCACGATATTCCGGATGCTGTCGAGCCTGAAGGTCGCGTCGAAGAGCCGGATCATCGGCCCGATGGCGCCCGAAGCATTGTTGTCCTTGGCCTTGGACAGCAAGAGCGCCGACCGCCCCTCGAAATCGCGCAGGTTCAGGTCATTGCCAAGTGTCGCGCCATGTATCTCGCCCCGCGAATTGACCGCCAGAACCACTTCGGGTTCGGGATTGTTCCAGTGGGACTTCGGGTGCAGCCCGACCGCGGCACTGTGACCGACAGATGCCAGAACCTGGCTTTTCGTGAATACCTCGGCATCTGGCCCGATGCCGACCTCCAGATACTGGCTCCAAAGCCCCTCGGCCTGAAGCGCCCGTTTGGCCGCCTCCGCCGCCTCGGAGCCGGGGACGATGCTCGACAGGCTTGCGCCGATCCGGTCACCGATCCGCTTGCGGATCTCGTCAGCGCGTGTGGGATCGCCTGCTGCCTTCTCCTCGATCACGCGTTCCACCATGGAACCCGCGAAGGTCACGCCGGCAGCCTTGACCGCCTGCAGGTCGCAGGGGGCAAGCCAGCGCACGCCTTTGGGCAGGGTGGCAGGATCACTGAGCCGCTCGCCCGCCGCCGACCGGACATAGGCAGCCGGATCGCCCATCTCCAGAATGTCGCGCACGGTCGGCCCGGCGCGAGACGTAATGTCGAAGAGCGCACCGTCGCGAAGTGTCACCACCGCCGGCCCGACGCCGTCGATGTCCACACGTCCAAGCCAGAGGCCCTTGGGGTCGAGTTTCGGATCGGTCATGTCAGGTCCCGAGATTATATGCGGTGATGGCATTTCCGCCCATGATCGCCGCGTGTTCGCCCTTGTCCAGACCGTCGAGAAGACTGCCTGTGGTTTCAAGCCAGCGTTCGTAACTTGCGGCAAGGGTGCAGACCGGCCAGTCGCTGCCCCAGATCAGCCGCATCGGACCGAATGTTTCCAGCAAGTGGTCGACATAGGGCCTCAGCCTCTCGACCGTCCAGTCAGCACCGGCTTCGGTGACAAGACCCGAGAGCTTGCAAAACGCAGTGGTGTCCCGGGCGATGCCGGCCATGTCCCGTGCCCAGTCATCGAAATCACCGGCCTCTATCCGCGGCTTCGACCCGTGATCAATGACAGTCCGCAATGACGGATACTGCGCCAGAAGTGTCCGCAGCCGCCCGAGGTGCCGCGGCAGTGTCAGGGCATCGAAGGTCAGCCCCGCAATCGACATGGCCCCGAACGCCGGGGCAAGGTCAGGGCGCAACATCCAGTCGGGGTCCGGAATATCCTGGATCATCGGCCTGAGACCGACGAGATCGGGTTCACGGGCCAATGCGGCGATATCGTCCGCGGCATCAGGTGACTGGAATTCGGCCCAGCCGACAACACCCAAGACAAAGGGCGTCGCGGCGGCTGTCTTCAGCAGGAAATCCGTCTCGGCGCGTGTGGGTGCCGCCTGGACAAGCACCGTCCCCTCGATCCCTGCCCGTTCCAGAAGCGGCGCGAGATCGGCCGGGGCGAAGTCGCGGTAGATCGGCCCCATCGCCGGCGTCAGCCAACCATAGTCGCCCCGCGCAATCGTCCAGAAATGTTGGTGGGCGTCGATCCTCACGACCCGATCACACCTTTCTTGAGGATGATGTTGGCGTAGAGCCGGGTGTCGCCCGTCTGGACGATTGCGAAGGCTTCCGCGGCACGGTCATAGAACGCGAAGCGTTCCAGCGGATGAATCGCCGCAGGATTGTCGGCGACCGCGTCGATCAGCCCCTGAAAGTCGGCAACCGCAGGCGGCACCTTTGCCGGATCGCCCACGACCTGCATCGACAATGCCGGGTTGGGGTCGAAGGTATCGAGCGGCATGACCGACAGCACGGCCCGCAGAACGGTGCTGGCGCTCAGCCCATCGGCGCGAATGCAGATCGGACCCAGCGAGGAGCCGGGAAAATTGGCATCGGCAATCACGATTTCGTCGCCATGACCCATGGTCCGCAGGGCGTGAAGAAGATCGGGCGACAGGATCGGGTCGATGTTACGCAGCATCGGCGGCCTCTGACGGTAGCGGCGCATCGGGCCTGATCAGACCTTCGCGCCTGAGGTCGGCCCAAAGACCGGCGGGGATCGGCCGTTCGAGAAGTGTCGCGTTCGACCGGACCTCGGCGGCACTAACCGCACCCGGCACAACGGTCTTGACCGCCGGATGACCCAGCACGAACTGCAGGGCTGCGGCAATCAGGGGCGTATCGTGGGCGCCGCAAATAGCCTCAATCCGGCGAACGCGGTCAAGGATTTCGCGCGGGGCGTCGGCATAGTTGTACTTTGCCCCGGAAACGGCCCCGGTAGCGAGGATGCCCGAGTTGTAGGGCCCGCCGAGGATGATCCCGACATCTCGTTCGACACAGAGCGGCAGGAATGTGTCGAGCGCATCCTGTTCAAGTAGCGTGTAGCGCCCCGCCAGCAGAAACCCGTCGAAATCGGCGAGCCGAAGCAGCCGCTCGCAGACCTGCCATTCGTTCACTCCGGCACCGATTGCCGCAATCTCGCCCGCGTCGCGCAGTTCGACCAGCGCCCGGTAGCCGCCGTCATCGAACAACTCGCGCACCCTTCGGTCCGACATTTCCTGCGATCCTTGGGAGAATACGCAAACGTCATGGACAAGCAGAATATCGGCATTGCGAACATCCAGCCGCTTCCGGCTCGCCTCATAGGACCGCATCACCCCGTCATAGCTGTAGTCGAACACGATCCGTTTCTGCGGCACATCGACAAAGGCCTCGGGCGTGACCTCATGCGGCTCGCAATCCAGTAGGAGGCGCCCGATCTTGGTCGACAGCTGAATATTCTCGCGACCGAAACGCTGGATCGCGACTGAGAATCTTTCCTCGGATCGGCCCAGTCCATATTGAGGCGCCGTATCGAAATACCGGATGCCGAGGTCATAGGCGGTAGCCAGCGCCGCCTGCGCATCATCGTCGGAAACCTTGCGGTAAAGATTGCCGAGCGGAGCGCCGCCAAAGCCCATCCGCGTAAGGGACACGGGCCGCTTCGTCCGGCCGTTCAGCAGCACCCTGTTCGCTACCTTCATGCGCTTGCCTTCTGTCCGACCGCATCGGCCCGCACCTCGCCGAAAAGTTCCGGGCGGGCGTGTTCAAGCGGCTCGATCCGCCGGATCAGCTGGCCGAGATGCTTCTGCATCGCCCGGCGCGCCGCCTCGGGCTTGCCGGCCGCGATCGCGTCGACAATCAAACCATGTTCGCGCACCGTCGCCGCGGCCCGGCCCGGCGTCGGCATCAGAAGACGTCGCGCCCTCTTGACCTGAAAGGACAGCGTCGCACTCAGCTGCGCCAGCCGCGGGAAGCCTGTGCATTCCATGATAAGCGCGTGAAAGGCCTCATCCGCCTGAAACAGCCCCGGAAAATCGAGATCCTCAAGCAAAAGCGCCTGAAATCTCAGATTGCGCGTCAACTCCGCAAGTTGCGCGCCCGTCCGGACCTCAGCGGCCCGTTCGACCGCCGCGAGTTCAAGTGCCTGCCGGATGAAGGTGCCTTCCCTGATCTCGGGCAACGACAGGTAGGACACCCGCGAACCGGACTGGGGCACGACATCAACCACGCCCTCCATCGCCAACCGGGCGATGGCCTCGGACACGGGCGACCGCGATACGCCGAGATCCTCGCAAATCTGGCCCTTGCGCAGCATCGCGCCCGGGGCAATATCGAGCGAAAGGATGACCTCAAGTAGCGAAAGATAGACACGCTGCGCCAGGGAACCGGCGAGTTCATCGAGCGGCCTCAGTCTGATCGGTTTGTCTGCGCTCGGGCCGTGGATGAACTGATCTGTCATGCTAATATGTTAGTTGACGCTGCCATCGAGTCAACCTTAGAAACGGTGCAGGACCGGCTTCGGAAGGTTGCTCCATGACAGGTGAAAAGGGCCAGCCGAGGCCCGAAACGATCAAGCTGCAGGACGCCGACAACGTCGTCGTGGCGTTGCGGACTCTGACCGAGGGCGAGACGGTCGACGGGGTTCCGGGCCCCCTGCGGCAAAGGGTGCCACGCGGCCACAAGGTCGCCTGCCGGCCGATCGCGCGAGGCGAGGATGTGATCCGCTACGGCCAGATCATTGGTCAGGCCACGGTGGGTATCGCGGTCGGCGAACATGTTCATTCACACAATCTCGGGATGTCGCCTCATCCGCAGGACGGTGACATGGCGGTCGACAATTCTCCGCTTCCGCCGGTGACGGACAAGCGCAGTTTTCAGGGCTATCGCCGCGCCGACGGGCGCGCCGGAACACGCAATTACATCGGCATCGTCACGACGGTAAACTGCTCAGGATCGGTGGCGAAGTTCATAGCAGAGGCGGCGGCGAAATCCGGCCTCCTTGCCGAGTTTCCGGGCGTCGACGGGGTCGTTCCCATCGTTCACGGCACCGGTTGCGGCATGGCGGCGCGCGACGAAGGCTATACCACGCTGCACCGCACACTGACCGGCTATGCCCAGCACCCGAACTTCGGCGGCATCCTCCTTGTCGGTCTTGGCTGCGAGGTGATGCAGGTCGCCGATCTTGTCGGCGATAACCCGATCCGCCCCGACGGCGCCTATCGCTACATGACGATCCAGAATGAGGGCGGTACCCGCAGGACGATCGAGCGCGGCCTTGCAGAACTGCGCGGCATCGCCGAAATCACCAATGGGGCAAAGCGCCAGCCGATCCCTGTCTCCGAACTCACCGTCGGGCTGCAATGCGGCGGTTCGGACGGATATTCGGGGATAACTGCCAATCCGGCACTTGGCCATGCCTCCGACCTGCTCGTGCGCCATGGCGGCACCACGATCCTGTCCGAAACGCCCGAGATATACGGGGCCGAACATCTGCTGATCCGCCGCGCGGCCAGCCGCGCGGTGGGCGAGAAGCTGATGGGCCGCATCCGCTGGTGGGAGGATTACACGGCCCGCAACGGCGGCGAGATGAACAACAATCCGAGCCCCGGCAACAAGCTCGGCGGTCTGACGACGATCCTCGAAAAATCGCTCGGCGCCGTCGCCAAGGGCGGCCATGCACCGCTGACCGATGTCTATCTCTTTGCCGAAAAGGTAGACAAGAAGGGCTTTGTCTACATGGACAGCCCCGGCTTTGACCCCTGTTCCGTGACCGGTCAGGTCGCCTCGGGCGCCAATCTGATCGTCTTCACCACCGGCAGGGGGTCCGTTTCCGGCTGGATGCCGACACCCGGCATAAAGATCGCCACCAATTCAGAAATGTATGCCCGCATGTCCGACGACATGGATCTCAACTGCGGCGACATCGTCACCGGCGAGGCCAGCATCGAATCCAAGGGCGAGGAGATATTCGAGCTGATGATCCGCATCGCTTCAGGCGAACAGACCAAAAGCGAAGCACTGGGATTTGGCGGGGCAGAATTCGTCCCCTGGCAGATCAGCGCGGTGATGTAGGCCGTCGGACACGAGGGAAGGGACCGGATGACAAACCGATTGAAAGGCAAGCGCTGCCTCGTCACCGCGGCGGGCCAGGGGATCGGGCGCGCCGCTGCCCTGGCGATGGCGGCCGAAGGCGCCGAGGTCATTGCCACCGACATCAATCCAAAGACGCTGGCGACGCTTGCCGCCGAAATGCCGTCGATCACCACCCGGCTTCTCAACGTGCGCGATGCCGCGTCAGTGACCGCGGCGGCGGCCGAAATCGGGGCACTTGACGTCCTGTTCAACTGCGTCGGCTTTGTCGCCGGCGGCACGATCCTTGATTGCGATGACGATCAATGGGCCTTCAGCGTCGACATCAACCTGACGGCGATGCACCGGATGTGCCGGGCCTTCCTGCCTGCGATGATCGCCAATGGCGGTGCAAGCATCATCAACATGTCGTCGGTCGCCTCAAGCGTGATCGCCGTGCCCAATCGCTATGTCTACGGCGTGACGAAGGCCGGGGTGATCGGCCTGACCAAATCCATCGCCGCGGATTTCATCGGCAAGGGCATCCGCGCCAACGCCATCTGCCCGGGAACCGTCGAAAGCCCCAGCCTCGAAGACAGGCTGAAGTCCACGGGCGATTATGAGGCCGCCCGCAAGGCCTTCGTTGCCCGCCAGCCGATTGGCCGCATCGGCAGGCCCGAGGAAATCGCCGCGTTGGTCGTTTACCTTGCCAGCGACGAATCCGCCTACACCACCGGCGCAACCCACGTGATCGACGGCGGCTGGTCCAACATCTAGCGCCCGCGCCGCCTCTTCCGACTCTTGCGCCGAACCAGCGCGCCTGCCGGCCGCGAGCGGCATCACAGTGGCCGATAGACTTTGAAAATTTTCGGAAGGCATCGGCCGACCGCTGCGCTAGTGTGGGAAAAACCCGGGCCATGTCGCTGCGGGCCTTTGTCGGAACGGGGTCAATTCGAAGGAACATGCGGTCTTGAAAGGTGCAATGCAGCCGCTCCTCCGCCTGGCCCTGTGTCTGGTGGCATGGTCCGCTGCCACCAATGCCATTGCGGCCGGACCGGACACATTGCCCCTGTCGTGCATCACCTTGTCGGCTCCATGCGGCCGGACCGGGCTATCCGGCGCACCCGAAGACCTGCTCTTGGCGCAGGCCACGTTCGATGGCACGATGGCCGACCCGCAGGAAGCGTTGGCATCGCTGGGTTTCTATCACGGACCGATCGACGGGCACCTCGGGCCGGAAACTGTGGCAGCCCTGCGCGCCTATGCACAGGCCATTGGCCACAGTGGGTCGGATTTCGAAAAGGGGATGTACAACGACCTGATCATGTCAGGCTGGCTTGTTGCCGCAAACGGCGACACGCTTGCTCAGGCCAGGGAGAAACTGCCAGAACTTCGCGCCGCCGTTGCGCGTGAAATTGAGGCCCAGCGCGCTTTTGCGAGGGGCAATTTTGCACGGTCGGAATCCATCTTCTCCGATGTCGATTCGATCTTCAGTCACCACTTCGGCCCATTTCACAGGGCTTCGATCAGTATCAGGACACGAATAGTCCAGACGATGATGCCCCAGGGCAAATACGCTGCGGCCTTCGAAGAGATGAAGCGGACATATGAAGGTTCGAAGCGCGAAAACGGGATTCTGAACGACCTGACCCGGCAGTCCCTGGTCACGCTCGTCAGGCTCCTCCAGATGCAGGGGCGCCATCGTGCCGCCGAAGACCTTCTGCGTGCAGCATTGGGCGAGGTTGTACAGGTCGAGCCCTCGGGCAGCTTCATGGAATCGCTGATCCTGCAGGAACTCGCAGACAGCCTGGTCGAACAAGGCAAAGCCCGTGAGGCGATTGCAATCGCCGAAGCACTGCATGCCAAGCGCGCTGAAACCAACAAACCTGGTGACACGATCCTCTTTGACCTCGAACGCACACTTTCGCGCGCTTACGCCATCATCGGAGATTTCGAACAGGCGGCGCGCTATGCCGAGGACGCGATGAATGGCGCCGGCATCGCAGATCGAATTCAGGTCTGGAATATCAAACATGACCCCCAAATCGCCTCTGAAATCGAAATCGACCTGATCGACATTCTCCTGAAGGCCGGCAACACTGCCAGGGCGAGTGCGCTGATCCTGGCGTCGAAGACCTTCGCACACGATCTCGACGGCAATTACGCCTATCGCTCGATCAGTGCCCATCGGGTCTATGCCGACTACCTGCTTCTTCGGCAGGACTATGACGGCGCGATCCGGCATGCCGAACTTGCGATGCGCGGTCTCGAAGGCAAGGGCGGCGATCTCAGCCGCGAGTATCTCGCCGCAAGGTCGTCGCGCGCCAAGGCCATCGCTGGCCGCGGCGACCTAGCTGATGCAGAGGCGGAGCTTGCCGCCATGATCGACCTTTTCCCCGATTTCTTCGCGGCCAATCCGGATGCTTATCAAAGCGAGCGGACGCGCATCCGGGGCGTGATTGAGGACTATTTCAGTGTCCTGTGGCGCCAGCCCTATTCCCAAGACGAAAAGGCTCGGAAATCCTTTGCGGTTCAGGGTTGGTGGAGTTTTGGCGAGCTGGAGGTCACGATCCGCGACCTACAGGCCCGCGCGGATGCCGACGATCCCGAACTGGCCGCGTGGCTGCGCGACTATCAGGAACTGCGCAACGAGATCACCGGGCTTCGCAACTCCTTTCTCGATGGCGTCGCCGAAAGCGGAGACAGCCAGGCCAGTGCCGGCATCCACGTCCGGATCGAAGATCTCGAACGGCAGAGCGACGATCTGCTAGCAAAGATCAGCCTGGCCGAGCCGACTTATGGCGCGGCGCTACGCCCCCGGTTCGTCGAACTGGACCGGATTCAGACAGCCCTTGGGCCTGACCGGACGATGGTTGTCCTTTCGGCGGGCCGGGACAAACTCTACCGCTGGACGATTACCTCATCCGATATCGGCTGGTCGGCTCTCGATGCGCCGGTTGCTTCACTCGAACGCGATATCACGGCGCTGAGGTCGTCGCTCGACTACCTTCTCCCGGCGCCCGGCAAGCGCGCGGAGGGAACCTGCGCGCTGCCTTCGCCGGCCTACTTCCTGCGCGACAGGCCCTTTGACCTATGCCTTTCCAACGCGCTCTACAGGCTCCTCTTCGGCGGTCAGGATGGTGCGCCGGGCAGCGACCTGATCGTCGTGCCGGATGGCCCATTCGAAACCATCCCCTTCGCCCTCCTCGTGAGCGGCCTCGACGCTGACGGACCAGAATGGCTTATCGACAGCGCCAGCATTTCCAGCTTGCCGACCGCATCGGGCCTTGTCGCGCTGTCGGGCAGCCGGGCCTTGGGCGAAGCGGCCCACTGGCAGCCCTATCTCGGAATTGCGCCGGGCGAGTTCACAGGGGTACAGCGGGTCTATTCCAACGCGATGGCGCTCGGCCCGATTCCGGCAACTCTGGAAGAAGTCGCCGCGATGGCCTCTGTCCTCGGGGCGGGCGACGGCGCGCAGATCACGCGGCAGGACGCGACGGAAGCCATGCTGAAAGAGGCTGACATCTCGCAGGTCTCGGTGATGAGCTTTGCGACCCACGGGCTGACGGCCAACGAATCCGCATTCGTGACGGGCGGGCGCATCAGCGAGCCGTCTCTGGTTCTGGCAGGGCCGGGCGCGGCTGGCGAGGATGGTGTCCTGACCGCGTCAGAGGTCGCGCGCCTGAAACTCGATGCCGATTGGGTGCTCCTGTCGGGGTGCAACACGGCAGCCGGTCGCTCACCGGGCGCAGATGGCCTGTCGGGCCTTGCGCAGGCCTTTCTCTTTGCCGGTGCCCGGTCGCTCCTCGTCTCGCATTGGAGCGTCGATGATCTGTCGGCGCGACAGCTGATGGTCGAAACCATGCGGCGTTATGTCGAGGTGCCGGGCACGCGCAAGGCGGCCGCACTGCGGTTCGCCATGCAGACGGTGCGTTCCACGCCGGGCCTTGAGCATCCCTTCTTCTGGGCACCCTTCGACCTTGTCGGGACCGGCGACCGGCCCACGCGTGATCAGGACCGTCTGGCCATGTTCGTTGCAGCCGCAGAAAGCGGGGCCGACGGGGATCTGGGCCTGCCGTCGGGTACCGCCGATCTGGCTCAACGGCCACAATCCTTCCTGCGCGGGTCGCATGCCCCCGGCCTGGTGGCAAACGGCGGCGATCCGCTGGCGGGCAACACGCCATAGGCCCGGCGCTTCAGGCCCGAAACCCGGCAAATCGGGCGTCAAAATGCGCGCGCATGGCGGCAAGTCCGCCCGCAAAGACGGCGTCGCGGCCGATGCCAATGCGGAAATGTCCTTTGGGAATCTCGGCAAGCTCGGAGGTGTAGATCGAACCCGGCAGAAGCAGGACGCCCCTGTCTTCCAGCAGGTCGCGGCAGAAGGTCTCGACATCGCCGGGACCTGTATAGCGCGGAAAGGCCACACATCCGCCAAGGGGTCGCTGCCAGTCGATCAAGCCCGGAAAATCACCGAGAAGCTTTTCGAGCGCGAGGGCATTCCGGCGAAGCAGAGCGTGGTTGCGGCCAAGGATTTGCGCGCGCGCCCTGAGTGCGACCCTGGCCAGCGCCTCGGCGGGCGCGGAATTGCAGATGGAAAGGTAATGCTTGTAGCGTTCCACCTTTTGCAGGACCGTCCGGTCCTGCGCCGCAATCCAGCCGATGCGCAGACCGGGCAGTCCGTAAGCCTTCGACATGACGTTGAGCGATATGCCCCGTTCGTAGATATCCGCGATTTGCGGCATCCGGTCGGCAGGGTCGAGTTCGACACCGCGATAAACCTCGTCGCAAAGTATCCAGATGCCATGCGTCCGGCAAAGTGCGACCACGGCGTCGAGATCCGAGGGCGTCAGAAGCATCCCTGTCGGATTGTGCGGAAAATTCAGCGACAGAAGCCGGGTGTTCGGCCGGATCGCCGCGCGAATGTCGTCGATGTCGATCTGCCATCCGCCTTTGACTTCGGCCGGGCGGATGGGAACGCCCGTGACCTCGCAGATGGAAAGGGGGACCGTTTCCGCGCTTTGGTAATTCGGGGCGGGCACAATGGCATGGGCGGTCGCATCCAGAAGAACCCGGGATACCGTGTATAGCCCCTCGCCCGCACCGGCCAGACAGAGGATGTTGTCGCTGGTCAACCTGTCATAGGTCGCGGCGATGTCCGCGCGCAGTTCGGGGTCGCCCCAGGTCTGCGTGTAGCCGAGCCAGGTGTTATTGAACGCCTCACGTTCCGACGGTTCGGCCAAGGCCAGCAAGTCTTGCAGGCTCAGGCTTTCCATATCCGATGCGGCCATGTGATGGCGCGCCGTGAATTCCCATTCGGAGAAGAAGACCTCCAGACCGAAATCGCGCATGGGTCGGGGATGTGCCATGGATCAGGCTTTCTACAGGTGCGTTTCGCATTCGGCTGTCGGGCGGACCGACCGGGGCCGAATGATTAGGCCGGACCGCCGGCGCAGGTCAATGCGTGGTCCGTTCGGTCGCGCCACCGCTCTGTCGGTCGGCAGTTCGGCATCTGCCTCGCGGTGGAGGGCACGGACCCACCCCCTCAGTGAAAATCCCGCGACTTCGGGATGATGCTGACATCGCGCGGATGGCGATGCTGGGCGGACGGCGAAAGATGGCGAAGACGGTCGCCCGGCACGGTATCGAGGGGCGTCGGGTCATTCGCGAGCCGGTCAAGCGCGTCATTGCGGTTTTCCAGATGGCGGGCGACGATATGGATCACATCGGCATCGCGCTGCACATAGCCGCGCACATCCATCAGCCGTGCCCCCATGATCACCTTGCGGTACTGCGCCATGACCTTGGGCCAGACCACAAGATTGGCGATGCCGGTTTCATCCTCCAGCGTGATGAAGCAGACGCCCTTGGCGCTGCCCGGCCGCTGGCGAACCAGAACAAGCCCCGCCAGGGCAACACGGGCGCCATTGGCCGCGCGGGCCAGATCGGCAGCGGGCCGGTAGCCCTGCCGGGCCATGCTGCGCCGCAGGAAGGACATCGGATGCGCCTTGAGCGACAGCCGCATCGTCTGATAGTCGGCCACGACATGTTCGCATATGGGCATGGCGGGCAGCGTCACCTGCGGTTCGACACCTTCGTCCCGAACCTCGGCGAAAAGCGGCAGATCGGGCGCGTCCCTCAACCCCCGCGCGGCCCAGAGCGCAGCGCGCCGGTCAAGACCCATCGAACGGTAGGCATCGGCGGCCGCCAGCCTCCGCAGCACGGCAATGTTCAGCCGGGCCTTGCGGTGAAGGGCCTCCATATCCTCATAAGGCATCTCGCGCGCGGTCATCAGCCGATCGGCCGCCTCGCGCGCCAGCCCGCTCACCTGACGCAGGCCCAGCCGCAGCGCCCAGGCGTTGCCGGCGGGTTCCAGCGTATTGTCCCAGTCGCTGAAATTCACGTCCGGCGGGCGCACCTCCACCCCGTGTTCGCGCGCGTCGCGGACGATCTGGGCCGGGGCATAGAACCCCATCGGCTGGGAATTCAGAAGTGCGGCGGCGAAGACATCGGGGTAATGGCATTTGAGCCAGCTTGAGACATAGACGAGTAGCGCGAAGCTCGCCGCGTGGCTTTCGGGAAAGCCGTATTCGCCAAAACCCTTGATCTGGTTGAAGCAACGCTGGGCGAATTCGGGGGCATAGCCGCGTTCGACCATGCGGCTGACCATCTTCTCCTCCAGTTGCCAGATCGTCCCGCGCGACCGGAAGGTGGCCATCGCTTTCCGTAATTCATTCGCCTCCCCGGGCGAAAACCGGGCGGCGTCGATGGCAATCTTCATCGCCTGTTCCTGAAAGATCGGCACGCCCAGTGTGCGGTTCAGGATATTTCGCAGCTCATCCGGGTCATGGGGTGGGGCTGGTGACGGGTAATCGACCGTTTCCTGCCCGCTGCGCCGGCGCAGATAGGGATGAACCATGTCGCCCTGAATCGGGCCGGGCCGGACGATGGCGACCTCGATCACCAGATCATAGAAGGTGCGCGGCTTCAGGCGCGGCAACATGTTCATCTGCGCCCGGCTTTCCACCTGAAAGACGCCGACGCTGTCGCCCCGGCAAAGCATGTCATAGACGACCGGATCCTCGGCCGGCACCGAGGCAAGGTCATGTTCAACCCCGTAATGGGCCTTCAGAAGGTCGAAACACTTGCGGATGCAGGTCAGCATCCCCAGCGCCAGAACATCGACCTTGAGGATGCGCAGTTCGTCGATATCGTCCTTGTCCCATTCGATGAAGCTGCGGTCGGCCATGGCGCCGTTGCCGATGGGCACGGTTTCGGTCAGCGCCCCTTCGGTCAGGATGAAGCCACCGACATGCTGGGACAGGTGCCTTGGCATGCCGATCATCTGATCGGCAAGGTGGATGGTCCGGGACATGAGCGGGTCGCCCAGATCAAGGCCCGCCTCCCGCGCCTCCTTTTCACCCATCTCGCGGCCGCCGCTACCCCAGACGGTCTTGGCCAGGGCCGAGGTCACGTCTTCGGAAAGGCCCATCGCCTTGCCGACCTCACGGATGGCGCTGCGCGGGCGGTAGTGGATGACGGTCGCGCAAAGCCCCGCGCGATGGCGGCCATATTTTTCGTAGATATGCTGGATCACCTCTTCCCGGCGCTCATGTTCGAAATCGACGTCGATGTCGGGGGGCTCGTCACGCTCCTCGCTGATGAAGCGTTCGAAGAGAAGGTCGTGGGTGTCCGGATCGACCGAGGTGATGCCAAGAACGAAGCAGACCGCCGAATTGGCGGCCGATCCCCGCCCCTGGCAAAGGATGCCCTGCCCCCGGGCGTAATTGACGACATCATGGATGGTCAGGAAATATTGCGGGAGCTTCTTCTTGGCGATCATCGCAAGCTCTTTTTCCAGCGTCGCGCTGACCTTGGCGGGGATGCCCTTCGGGTAACGTTTGCCGGCCCCCTCCCAAGTGAGTTTCACCAGATAGTCCTGCGCGGCCCAGCCTTCGGGGATCGTTTCATGCGGGTAGTGGTAGGCAAGCTGGCGCAGGTCGAAGTCGCAGGCATCGGCCAGGTCACGGGTGGCCGCAATGGCATGTGGCCAGTCGGCGAAAAGCCGGCACATCTCGGCCGGCGATTTCAGATGCCTCTCAGCATTGGCATGCAGCAGAAAACCCGCCTTTCGGATCGTCGTCTTTTCCCGGATGCAGGTCATGACATCCTGCAGCGGCCGCCGGTCGGGCGCGTGGTAATGCACGTCATTGGTCGCGAGGATCGAAAGGCCGTGAGCCTTGGCAAGCCGGTCCAGCCGGTTGATCCGCGCCCGGTCGTCGCCGCGGTAGAGGTAACTCGCCGCGATATGGCGCAGCGTCGGCAACCTGCGGGCCATATCCTTCAGCCGCTTCAGGGCGCCGTCTTCGGGAACGAGGATCAGATGCGCCCCCTCCGCATGGGCCGCGAGGTCGGCGAGCGTGATGTCGCAGGCGCCTTTCAGCTGCCATTTGCCGTCCGCATCGTTCATCTTGCCCTTGGACAGCAATCGGCAAAGCCGTCCGTAGGCCGCCCGGTCGCGCGGGTAGGCCAGAAACTCCTCACCCGAGACGAGCCTTATCCGGCAGCCGATGACAGGCCTCAGATTGGCCTTCAGCGCCTCGGCATGCAGCCGGACAACACCGGCCATCGTGTTCAGGTCGGCGATGCCGAGCGCGTCGTAGCCCAGGGCATGTGCGGTACGTACCAGATCGACCGCATCGGAAGCGCCGCGCAGGAAGGAAAAGGGGCTTGTCACCCCCAGTTCGACATAGGCCGCCCGCGGGTTTTTCGGGTACTCGCCGTCCAGGTGCCGGCGGGGATGGGCGTGATCCTTCTCCGGCATCAGGCGAATACCCCGTGCACGAACCACCGCGGGGCACCGCCACGCCCGTCCCCATGCAACCCCTCGCGATAAAGCCAGAGCCGCTGGCCGGTTTCGTCCTCCACCTTGAAATAGTCTCTGAGCCGTGTGCCGGGACGGTCCTGCCACCATTCCGGCGCGATCCGCTCGGGTCCGGAAAAGCGCACCGTGCGATGGGTTTTCCGCCGCCACGAAAACTGAAGCGGCGGGCCTTCGGGGACGGCATAGATCACCCGCGCTTCTTCAGCCGGGTCGAGGATCGACAACGGGCGTTCGGTATGTGGCAGGACAGGGGCTGCCGCTTCGCCCAGGGGCGCGGCGCGGGTTTCGGCCCGTTCGGGGATATGGCTTTGCCGCGGCACCGGGCGGTGCAGGCTTTGCGCGCCGAAGCGGACGACAAGCCGGTCGATCAGGGCTGCCAGTTCCAGCCCCGCGTCGGGGCGGCCCGTCAGATCGGATTGACGTGCGGCAAGGGGCTCGCTTTCGGTTGCTTCAAGCGAAATGAGGTCGAAACCGAAGCCGGGGTCGAGCCGGTCCAGCCGGTCGCGGAACAGTGCCTGCATATGGGCCGCATCGCGGGTCGGGGCGGCGATGGCGGCCGGGATATGGCGCACCTCGCCATCGGTGCGGTAAACGCCAAGCCGGATGCGGCGCGCGCCCCGGCCCGCCTTGGCAAGCTGGGCGCAGAGCGCGTCGCAGAGCGCCGGCAAATGATGGGTCGGATCGAAAACCGGCTCCGCCAGGCGGGCATCGGCGCGAAAGACGGGCGGTGTTTCGGGCGGCGCCACGGGTTCGGCCAGACCGCCCGTTGCCTGATCGAGCCTCAGCAGCGGGTTTTCGTCCAGTGGCGCGCGCGAAAACCGCCGGGCCAGCGACAGCCGGGGCAGCGCGGCCAGCGATCCGATCGTCTTCAGCCCCAGCCGGCGCAGCAGCAGAACCGTTTCCGGCCCGAGCCTGAGCGAAGCGACCGGCAGGGGATCAAGGTCGGACAGGTCGCGGCAGATCGCGCGGACCGGCCCAAAGCGCGCCAGCGCCCAGGCCGCGCCCCAGGTCGGCGCCACGGCCAGCCGCGCCGACAGCCCGAGCCGGGCGAGCCGCGTCTCGATCTCGACCAGCATCGCCGCCTCGCCGCCCCAGAGGTGATCCGACCCGGTGGTATCGAGCACCAGCCCCTCCGCGCCATCGGCGACCGTCCAGGGGCACCAGCGCCGGGCCCAGAATGCCAGCCGCTCCAGCGCGGCGCGGTCGCCGCCGGGTTCGGCAGGCTCGATCTTCAGCGCAGGGCAAAGCGCCTGCATGTCGACAACCCGCGCCCCGGCCCTGACCCCCGCCTGTGCAGCGGCGCGATTTGCCGCATGAACGACAGGGCCGTGCGGCCCTTCAACGGCCAGAACCAGCGGCATCTCATCCGGCGGTGCGCTGCCCTGCCGTTCGGCCAGGCTCAGCCACCGTTCCATCGGAAACTGCGGCAGCGAAACCGACACGATCCGCCGCCCGGTCATGGGTCGCAACCCAGAAACCGGGCTTCTTGTCGCGCGACCGCATGAGCTCCACCTGCCAGCGCGGATCGCCGGGGGCGGCAGGATCGTCGGGATTGGGCCGGGACGGCAGCGCCGTTATGCGCCAGCGGTCGCGCGCGGCGCTCAGTGCCGGGGTGGCGGCGCGCCGGATCAGCCAGCAGGGCAGACCCGCTGCCTCGGCCCGCAGCATCAGACGTTTGCTGGCAGTAAAGCCGAGCGCCGGCGGATCGCCCCAGATTTCGACCACCACCGCCGCAAGCGCGCGGCAGCGCAGCCCCTCTTCGGCCGCGATCAGCACATCGCGGGGATGCGACAGATCCAGACGCAGGATGCTGACACCCGGAAGATAGGGCCGGCCCGCTTCCTTGCGCGACAGGCGATCCTGTATCCACAAAACGGGCGAGGCCACGCACGGCAGCTGCGACAGGACAAACCCCACGGCCGCCGCGCTGGACAGTGACGGGGCAAAGGCCTCCGACAGGGCCGCCTTCGACCGGCCTGCCGGCCAGTTGCCGCCGGTTCCTGTTCTCGTTTTCCGCAATCGGGATATCTGGGACATGCCGCACAGAAGCTTCGACTCGTTTGTTCACTAAATGTTCTCATTATTATAACGCCCGACCCATCCGGGCAAGCCCCGCGCCACACGGTGGGCGTTGACGCCAGAGCGGCGCGCCCTAAGACTGCGCTCGGAAAACCGGGGGGCGGGAATGAACAGCGCGGATTCACTTTTCACGCCGGATTTCAGACCTGCCCCCTATTGGTGGGACCGCACCCCGCGCCCCGGCCTGCCCCGCGCCGATCCGCCGGGCGAGGCCGATGTCGTGATCGTCGGATCGGGCTATACCGGGCTGCACGCAGCGGTCCAGACGGTGCGGGCAGGGTTGTCGACCGTGGTTCTGGATGCCGAGGATGCGGGCTACGGCTGTTCGACGCGCAATGGCGGCCAGATATCGACCAGCATCAAGCCCGGCTATGCCGAACTGGCAAAGCGCTACGGCGCCGCGACCGCGACGGCGATCCTGAAGGATGGCCAGGCCTCGCTCGACTTCACGGCCGATTTCATCCGGGCCGAGGGGATCGACTGCGATCACCGCGTCGTCGGACGGTTCCATGGCGCGCATCTATCGAAGACATACGACCAGCTGGCCCGCGACTGCGCCGCCGCCAATCCCGCTTACACCACGGACGCCTTCATGGTCGCCCCCGAAGACATGCCCCGCGAGCTTGGCACCGCCGCGTATCACGGCGGTTGTGTCTTTCCCCATCACGCCAGCGTCGATCCCGCGCGCTATCACGCGGGGCTTCTGCGAGTTGCCATGGACGCCGGGACCACGGTCATCCCGCATTGCCCGGCATCGGGCCTGGAACGCGGCCCGACCGGCCTGACCGTAACCACGCCCAAAGGCCGCATCCGTGCCGGCCGCGTGATCCTCGCCACAAACGGCTATTCGGGACCGCTTTCACCCTGGCACCGGCGGCGCATCATTCCGATCGGCTCCTACATCATCGCGACCGAACCCATTGCGCCCGATCTCATGGACCGGCTTTTCCCCACCGACCGGGTTCTGACGGACACCCGCAAACTCGTCTACTACTACCGCCCCTCGCCCGACCGGACCCGTATCTTGTTCGGCGGCCGTGTCTCGGTGGCCGAGACAGACCCGAAGAAAAGCGCGCCAAGGCTTCATGCCGAACTGACCCGGCTCTTCCCCGATCTCAGGGGCACGAAGGTCAGCCATTCCTGGATGGGGTTCGTCGGCTACACCTTCGACACGCTCGCCCATATCGGCGATGCAGGCGGCCTCTATTACGCCATGGGATATTGCGGCTCCGGCGTCGGCATGGCGGGCTACCTGGGCATGAAACTCGGCCGCAAGGCAGCGGGTCTTGACGGCCATGAAACCGGTCTCGAAAAGCTCCGCTTTCCGACACGGCCGTTTTATTCCGGCAACCCCTGGTTTCTGGTGCCAACCGTGATGGCCTACAGATTACGCGACAGGTTCGGCGTCTGACCCGCCAGTACGGCGCGGCCGTAGGGTTATAGCGAAGCGCAGGGACGGCCTTACCGCCCCGCCCTGTCCTGCCCGCCCGGAAAAGTCAGCCTTGCGATCAGGCCGGGCGCATTGTCGTGAAGGCTCAGCACCGCCCCGTGCAACCCCGCCGTCGCCGCGACAAGCGCAAGCCCCAGGCCATTGCCCGGCGTTGTGCGGCTGCGTTCCAGCCGGTAGAGGCGGCGCAGGACATTCGCGCGCTCTTCCGCCGGAATGCCCGGCCCGCGATCGGCGACCTCCAGCACCGTCCCGCCGCCCTCCCGCCGCAGCGCAATCTCTATGTCGCCGCCCTTGGGCGTATGGCGCAGGGCATTTTCGATGAGGTTCGCCAGCGCCTGACCAAGCAACCCCTTGTTGCCGATGACCGTTGCGGGACCGTCCGGCAGGCTCACCGACAAGCGGCGGCCCTCTTCCTCGGCGGCGGGCGCATAAAGGTCGGCGATTTCCGCGGCCACGGCGGCCAGATCGACCGGGGCGAATCCGGCCCGCGCGCCACCGCCCTCGATCTGGGCGATCTGAAGCAGCGCGTGAAACACCCCGACGGCACCCTCCGCCTCGGCGATGGCACGTTCGGCCATCGCTGCCTCCTCGCCCGCGTCAGGCAGCCGCTCGCGCAGGTCATGAAGAAGCACGGTCATCCGCTGCAAGGGTGTCTTCAGATCATGGGCGATATCGGCCGAAACCTGGCGCAGCGCCTCTGTCGCGGCCTGCTGCGCTGCCGCCATACGGTTAACCTGCACGCCGATCCGGGCCAGATCGTCCTGCCGGTCCGGGTCCGCCGGCACCCGCGCCTCAAGCGCGCCTTGAGAAAGCTGGCCGAGCACCTTCTCGATACCGTCCACCCGGCGGCGCGCCCGGCCGGCGATGACAGCACCCGCCCCGAGCGAGATCAGGACGGTCGGCGCGAGACTCAGTGCCAGAAGCGCGAGGAAGGTTTCGCCGAGATCGTGGATCGGCGCGCGGCTTTCCCCAAGAATCAGGATGCCGCCCGCCATCCGCTCGATCAGCGGGAAATAGCCGTAATCGCTCAGCGGCCGCCCCTCCGGCATCGGGCTTATCTGCACGCCATTCGGCGTCAGGGCCGCGCTGGCATTGCCGGTGACGCGGCCATCCGGCGCGACGAAGGCAAAGACACGGTCAGCCGGATCAGCGGCATTCGCCTCGGCCGACACGAGGATTTCGAGCGCGCCCGGCGAGGCCGCGACCTGAAATCCGGCCATATGCTGGGCCAGATTGGCGCGCATGGCCTCTTCAGCCGATTTGCGCAGATTCACATAGGCAAGCCCCAGCGTCACCAGATTGACGACCGCGACCACGGCAACCAGCCCGATGGCCTGGCGCATTGGCGTCGATCCGGCGACCCGCTTCAGGCTGCGGCGGAGGCGCGCCAGCACCCCTCAACCCTCGATCTTGTAGCCGGCGCCGCGCACGGTCTGAATCAGTTCCCGGTCGAAGGGCTTGTCCACCTTCGCCCGCAGGCGGCTGACATGGGTTTCGACGACGTTTGTCTGCGGATCGAAGCTGAGGTCCCAGACCGATTCCAGCAGCATCGTGCGCGTCTGCACCCGACCCTTGCGCCGCAGCAGATGTTCCAGAAGCGCGAACTCGCGCGGCAGAAGGTCGATAGTCTTCCCACCTCTGGTCACGCGGCGGGCGATGAGATCCATGCTGAGATCCCCGGCCGTCAGCACCGTTTCGGCCACCGGCTGCGCGGCGCGCCGTGCCAGTACCGCGATCCGGGCGGAAAGCTCGCCAAAGGCGAAGGGCTTCACGAGGTAGTCGTCACCCCCCGCCTGCAACCCCTCGATCCGGTCATCGACCCCGCCGATGGCCGTCAGGAAGATGGCGGGCACCGTCACCTTTGCCGACCTGAGCGCCCGGATCAGCGACAGCCCGTCGATCCCCGGCAGCATCCGGTCGACGATCAGCACGTCGTAGCCCCCGGCCATGGCCTGCACCATTCCGTCACGACCGTCCGCAAGATGATCGACGACATGACCCTCCTCGCGCAGGCCTTTGACGATATAGGCCGCCGTCGTCGGGTCATCCTCGATCAGCAACAGTTTCATGGCGCCCTTCGTCGTCTCCGCCGCGTCGATCCGCACCGGCAAGGTAGTCATTCGGCGCACCTTTCGGAAGTCTGTTCACCTCGCCCGCACCCGGCTGACACGCGCGGACGACACCTGCCTGAACCGGAGATTACAACCCTGTCATGTCGGACGGGGCGGCGGACGGGCGTGCCCACATTGCGGATTTGCAATCTTCCTGTCGGGCACACGCAAGGTCGCCGGCCAAAGATCGGGTCATGAACCGGTTGCAATGCCGGTCGAGACCCAAGGAGATTTCAGATGCGTAACCCCGGAAAATCGAAAAGCGGCCGGCTTCCCACGCTGGCGCTCGGCGTCCTCATGGGCGCGACTGCACTCGCCGCGGTCGAGCCGGTCTTCATCCCCTCGGCCTTCGCCGCCCCGGCCATGGCGCAGGGCGGCTATGTCGATCTAGTCGCCCAGGTCGCCCCCGCCGTCGTCTATATCGAGGTCACGAAGGCGGCCGACATGACCGACACCTTCGGCCAGACCATGCCGCAGGGCTTCCCCTTCGAAGAATTCATGCAACGGTTCGGGATGCCCATGCCCGGAATGCCGATGCCTGGTAACCCCGAAGGCGGCCCCCAGATGCACGGCGTCGGCACCGGCTTCATCATCTCGGCCGACGGCCAGATCGTGACCAACGCCCATGTCGTGGACGGCGCTGACACCGTGACAGTCACGCTTGCCGACGGGCGCAAGATCGACGGCAAGGTAATGGGGACCGATACCGCGACCGATATCGCGCTGGTCAAGATCGACGCTGGCGGAGCGCTGCCGACGGTGGCCTTCGGCGATTCGACCCAGCTCAAGGTCGGGCAGGACGTGGTCGCCATCGGTAACCCCTTTGGCCTTGGCAATTCGGTGACGGCCGGTATCGTTTCGGCCCTCGGCCGCGACATCAATGCCGGCCCCTTCGACAATTACATCCAGACCGACGCCGCCATCAACAAGGGCAATTCCGGCGGACCGCTCTTCAACGCCGCGGGTGAGGTCATCGGCATCAACACCGCCATCTTTTCGCCCACCGGCGGTTCCGTCGGGATCGGCTTTGCCGTGCCTTCCGACACCGCCACGAAGGTGGTGGCCGACCTCGCCGGCGACGGCAAGGTGGACCGCGGCTGGCTCGGCGTGCAGATTCAGCCGGTGTCGGAGGATATCGCCGCCGCGCTCGGCTTCGACAAGGCCGAGGGCGTGCTGATCACCAATGTCACCACCGATACGCCGGCCGCCAAGGCCGGGCTGACCCGGGGCGACATCGTTCTCAGCGTCGATGGCGCCGCCGTGAACGAACCGCGCGATCTGACCCGGCTCATCGCCACCAACGCGCCGGGCTCCAGCGTCACGCTCAACCTCCTGCGCGCGGGCAAGCCGGTCGACGCGACGGTCACGCTCGGCACGCGCCCCGAACAGCCGGCCTGATCCCCCCGGCCGGCACTTCGGGCAGGCGGGCGCTCCTTCCGGGGCGCCCGTTCTCGTTCGCCCCCCGCCCGGAGATCGGCTTGAGGCGGCTCAAGGCTTCGCTTAGGCTGCGCGCGACCACGCGCAGAACCGGAGTGCTCATGACCCAGCGCCTGCATCTCGTCTTCGGCGGCGAGCTGACCGACCCGACCGGGACCATTTTCAAGGACCCGTCGGCCATTCATGTCGTCGGCATCTTTCCTGACTACAAGGCCGCCTTTAACGCCTGGAAGGCCGAGGCGCAGCGCACCGTCGACGATGCCCATATGCGCTATTTCATCGCCCATCTGCACCGCCTGCGGGACGAAACGACCCCCGCCGGCCCGACCGAGGAGCTTGGGTGACCATCGCGCCAGCGGCCACAGTGCCTGGCCCGCACTTCCCTGACCGGATGCACCCATGACCCGGTCGATCGCGCTCGCCCTTCATCTGTTCCAGGCCCGGCGCGATGCCGGACCGCCCATCGAACGCACCGCCCCGCGCCCTGAAGGGCAGCTGATCTGGCTTCACGCCGGCGAAGGCGCGACACTCAAGAGCCTCGGCCAGCTGGCCGAACGGCTCGCCGCCGCGCCGGGCACGCCCCGCATTCTCCTGACTGTCGAGGGCAAGGCGGCGCCCGATGCCGGCGTCATGCCACCCGGCACCGTCTCCGATGTGCTGCCGCCTGACCGTTTGCCGCCGGTCCGTGCCTTTCTTGACCACTGGCGGCCCGACATCGCGCTCTTCGCGGGCGCGAGCCTGCCGCCGGCGATGATCGTCGAATGCCATGACCGCGCCATTCCCCTGATCCTCGCCGATGTGAAGATGACCGCCCAGATGGCGGCGCGCTGGCGCTGGCGGCAGGGGATGGCCGCGTCGCTCCTGTCGCGCTTCGAACATGTTCTGACTCAGGACCCCGACACGTTGATGCGGCTCCTGCGTCTCGGCGGGCGCGATCTCGACGCGAGCGTCGGCGGCCGCATCGAGGAAACGACCGATCCGCTTGCCTGCAACGAGGCAGAGCTTGCGGCCCTTGCCGGGCTGGTGCAGGTCCGCCCGGTCTGGCTCGCGGTAAACTGCCCGAAGGCCGAGGAAGATGCCGTGATCGCCGCCCATGCCCATGCCATGCGGCAGGCGCATCGCATGCTCCTGATCCTCGTGCCGAACGATCCTGCCCAGGCCGCCGCGCTCGCCGACCGGATGACGCGGGAAGGCTGGCTTGTCGGCCTGCGCAGCCGCGACGAGGAACCCGATCCCGAGGTCCAGCTTTACATCGCCGATGTGGAGGGCGAACTTGGCCTTTGGTACCGGCTCGCACCGGTGACCTATATGGGGGGCACGCTCTTGCAGGACGGAACCGGACGCAATCCCTATGAACCGGCCGCACTCGGCTCGGCAATCCTGCACGGACCCCGCACCAATCCCTATCCCGAGGCCTATGCCCGGCTGACCGCGGCAAAGGCGGTCGCCGCCATCGGCGGGCCGGAGGCGCTGCCGCATGCGGTGGCCGATCTGACCGCACCGGATAAGGCCGCGCTTCTGGCCCATAACGCCTGGGCCGCGCTTTCCGGCGGGGCCGAGGTTGCCGAACGTGTGGCGGGCCTCATCCTGGCCACCCTGGCCCGACGGCCCGCCTGATGCGCGCGCCTGCCTTCTGGGACAATCCGCCCGACCGGCCGGGCTGGCAGGCGCGGGCGCTGGCACCCCTCGGCCACCTTTATGCCGCCGCGACGGCCCGGCGGCTGACGCGGGGTCCTAAGTGGCGCGCGCCCGTGCCGGTGATCTGTGTCGGCAACCTCAACGCGGGCGGCACTGGCAAGACCCCCACCGTCATCGCCCTGGCAGAGCGGCTGGCGGCGCGTGGCATCGCCGCGCATGTCGTCAGCCGTGGCCATGGCGGCCGGCTGACGGGACCCGTCCGGGTCGATGAACGCCGCCACGTCGCAGCCGATTGCGGCGACGAGCCTCTGCTACTGGCCGCCTTCGCGCCGGTCTGGGTCGCGCGCGACCGCCGCGCAGGGGTGGCGGCGGCAGCAGCGGACGGGGCGCGCGTGGTCATCCTCGATGACGGCTTTCAGGACCCCGCCGTGGTCAAGGACATCTCAATCATCGTCGTCGATGCCGAACGCGGCTTCGGCAACGGTCGTTGCCTGCCCGCCGGACCCCTGCGTGAACCGGTCGCGACCGGACTCGCGCGGGCCGATCTTCTACTCTCTGTCGGTCCCGACGATGCCCAGACAGGCTTCGACCGCCGCTGGGGCCCGGTCCTGCCGGTGCCGCACCTGACCGGATCGCTCCGCCCGCTGGAAACGGGCATGGATTGGCGGGGCCTGAAGGTGCTCGCCTTCGCCGGCATCGGCCATCCGGAAAAGTTCTTTGCCACCCTCCGCGCGCTCGGCGCCGAGGTGATCCACGCCGAAGCGCTCGACGACCATCAGCCCATCGGCACAGCGCTCATGCGTCGGCTCGCCGGGCAGGGGGCGTCCCTCGGCGCCCAGCTCGTGACAACCGAAAAGGATGCCGTCCGCCTCGCCCCCGACGACCGTCAGGGCGTCCTGACCCTGCCGGTCCGGCTCGCCCTCGATGACTGGACGCCGCTCGACGACGCCATCGCGAAACTCGCCCTCTGAGATTTCATCTTGCCGGAAATACCTCGGGGGTGCGGGGGCAGCGCCCCCGGGGTCGCGGCGCTGTCAGCCGCCACCAGGACCGCCAGCCGCGTTATCCTCGCCAAGCTTCGGCGACGGCCGGTCGAGCGCCAGTTCCGCGCCGGAAAAGCGGAAGGGCGAGCGCACGCCCGCGATGCCGCCGGGTTCGATCCGCATCCCCCGCGCGACGATCTGCGGGTCGGCAAAGACCTCGCCCATGTCGTTGATCGGCCCGGCCGGCACACCCTCCGCCTCGCAGGCGGCCAGAAGGTCGGCCTTGGCCCAGCCCGCCGTCCTGGCGGTGATCGCCGCCGTCAGCTCGGCACGGTTGGCGACCCGATCGGCATTGGTCAGGTAGTCCGGCGCCTCGGCAAGGTCATCGAGCCCCAATACCCGGCAGAGCCTCCGATATTGACCATCATTTCCAGTCGCGATGATGATCCAGCCGTCGGCACAATCGAAGACCGAATAGGGCACGATGTTCGGATGCGCGTTGCCCATCCGCATTGGCGGCTTGTCCGAGGCGAGGTAGTTCATCGCCTGATTGGCCATCACGCTCGTCGCCACGTCGAAAAGCGCCATGTCGACATGCTGCCCCTCGCCGGTCGTCGCCCGCTGGTGGACGGCGGCAAGGATCGCCGTCGCCGCATAGACGCCGGTGAAGATGTCGGTGACGGCAACGCCCACCTTCTGCGGCTGGCCGTCCGGCTCTCCGGTCACGCTCATCAGGCCGGACATGCCCTGGATGATGTAGTCGTATCCCGCCCGGTGGGCATAGGGCCCGTCCTGTCCAAAGCCGGTGATCGAGCAATAGACCAGCCGCGGGTTCACCTGCCGCAGGCTTTCGTAGTCGAGCCCGTATTTCGCGAGCCCGCCCACCTTGAAATTCTCGATCAGGATGTCGGCATCCTTCACCAGATCGCGGACGAAGGCCTGCCCCGCCTCGGTGCGGAAATCCGCCGTCACCGATTTCTTGCCCCGGTTCGCGGCGTGGAAATAGGCGGCCGACCGGTCGCCCTCGCGTTCGATGAAGGGCGGGCCCCAGCGGCGGGTATCGTCACCCTCGGGCGCCTCGACCTTGATCACCTCCGCGCCGAGGTCGGCCAGCGTCTGACCGGCCCAGGGGCCGGCCAGAATCCGCGCCAGTTCGACGACCTTCAGGCCGTGAAGCGGGGTCATCGCGCTCAGTTCGCCAGCTTCTCGTCAAGTGTCTTGGCGAATTCCTCGTAGGACATGTTGGAGTATTTCTGCCCGTTGATGACGAAGGAGGGGGTGGAGTTGATCTCGTCCTTGGTCGCATTCGCCTGATAGGTGCCGACCATGGCCTTGGCCATGTCATTGTCCTTCATGCAGGCGTCGATGGCCTCGCCCGACAGCCCGGCCTTCAGCCCGATCTTGCGCAGGTTGGCGGCAATGCCCGCATCCTCCCCCGGTGCCAGCCAGTCGCGCTGGCCTTCATAGATCAGGTCGGAAATGCCGAAATACTTCTCCGCCCCGCCGCAGCGCGCCACCATCGCCGCCCAAAGCCCGTATTTGTCGAAATAGACCTCGCGATAGACGAAGCGGATCTTGCCGGTGTCGATGTAATTCGCCTTCAGCTCGCCAAAGACGGTGTCGTGGAAGTTCCGGCAATGCGGGCAGGTGAAGGAGGCGTATTCGATCACCTCGATCGGCGCCTCTGCCTGGCCAAGCACCATGTCGGGCACCATTGCGGCCTCCGACGTCGCCGTCGCTTCCTGCGCGACCGCGGCGGTGCTGAACGAAGGCGGCAGATCCGCCGCCGGGCGCGTCGCCCAGAAGGCACCGCCACCGACAACCGCGGCCAGCGCAACCGCGCCGAGGAGATGTGATTTCGACATGGGTCAGCCTTTCCTTGTTGCGGGGCGAGATAAGACCTTTTCGCCGAGCGCCGCAAGCGCCCTGCGCAGTTCCGTATCGCGGATTCCCGCCGCCGCCGTTTCGGCATCCTGGCGGATCGCGGGGTCGGGCGCTGCCATGGCCTTCGGCGCGGGGCGGAACGCCACCTGACCCTCGGCGAAGCCGACCGGGGCGGTCTGGGTGATGGTGATGCGCGAAATGGCGCTATAGCCATAACAGGCATTCACCTTGTCGCGGATCTTCGGCAATTGCATCTGCAGGATGGGCGCGGCCGCACCTGTCGTCAGAAGGGTCAGCGTCGCGCCGAACCCGTCCCGGGCATAGCCGATCTTGACCGGCAGGGCGATGGAGGCGACCTCTTCGCCCACGACCTCGGACCAATGGGTCAGAAGCGTCATCACGGCAAAGCCACGGCTTTCACCAGCCGCGCGGATGCGCGCCTTCAAAAGCCCTGACGCGGCCTCAAACCCCCGGTTGCGCCGGGGCGGCGGCGCAGAGGATGCGCTCATCGCTGTCCTTTCCCGTTTGCCGCGCTATTCTAAGCATTCCTGCGGGGGCTTGCCCACAGCTACCGGACCGGTGAGGACAACAATATTGCGTGACGCGGCGATCAGCGCAGAGCTTCTGGACTGGTACGACCGCCATGCGCGCGATCTGCCATGGCGGCTTGGCCCGGCGGCGACAAAGGCCGGTCTCCGCCCCGATCCCTACCGGGTCTGGCTGTCGGAGATCATGCTGCAACAGACAACGGTCGCGGCCGTCAGGGGCTATTTCCTGCGCTTCACGGAACGCTGGCCTGATGTGGCGGCGCTCGCCGCCGCGCCCGACGCCGCGGTCATGGCCGAATGGGCCGGGCTTGGCTACTATGCGCGCGCCCGCAACCTTCTGGCCTGCGCGCGCGCCGTCATGGCCGGCCATGGCGGGCGCTTCCCCGAAACGCGCGCCGCGCTTCAGACGCTTCCCGGTATCGGCCCCTACACCGCCGCCGCCATCGCGGCCATCGCCTTTGACGAACCCGCCACCGTGGTTGACGGCAATGTCGAACGGGTGATGGCGCGGCTGTTTGCCGTCGAAACGCCCTTGCCCAAGGCCAAGGCCGAGCTGACAGAACTTGCCACCCGACTCACACCCACCCACCGCCCCGGCGATCATGCGCAGGCGATGATGGACCTCGGCGCAACGATCTGTACCCCCCGCAACCCGGCCTGCGCCATATGCCCCTTCGCCGCCGCCTGTCAGGCCCGCGCTGCCGGTCTGGCGCCAGATCTGCCACGGCGCAGCCCGAAACCGGCGAAGCCTGTCCGTTACGGCATCGCCTATGTCGGCCGCCGCGCCGACGGGGCGTTCCTGCTCGAAGATCGCCCCGAAAAGGGGCTTCTCGGCGGTATGCTCGGCTGGCCCGGAACGGACTGGACCGGCGCCGCACCTGTGCCCACGCCACCCGCTGCCGGCCTCTGGCACGTGGCCGCTGGTTCCGTCCGCCATACCTTCACCCATTTCGACCTGCGCCTTTCCGTCGCCATGGCCGCGCTTCCCGCCGAAGCGGTCCCTGACCGTGGTCGTTTCATCGGCCCCGCTGACTTTCGCCGTGCCGACCTGCCAACCGTCATGCGCAAGGTCTATGACGTGGCGCAACCACTCTTCGAAGGCGATTGAGCCGACCTTGCCGAAGGACTAGACTTCGCCCCATGACACGGCCCGACACGACGCCCCCCCAGGCCAAAACCGCCCCGGCAAGTGGCGGCGGGGCAAGACCCATGTCCCACATCGCTGCCGCGCTGCCCTTCTGGGGGTCGCTCATCCTGTTGCCGCTAGCCGCTATCGGCGCGACCCAGGGTGGCTGGACGGTCTTTCTCCTGCCGCTATACGGCTGGGTGCTCATCTCCTTTCTCGATGTCCTGATCGGGCGCGACACCGCCAATCCCGACCCCGCTACGCCAGAGACGGAGCTTTTCTGGTACCGCCTCATCACCCTTGTCTGGTTTCCCCTGCAGATCATCGCGATCTACGGGATGATCTGGTATGTGACCCACAGCGACCATCTTCAGCTTTGGGAAAAGATCGCACTTTTCTTCGGGGTGGGCGTGATCTCCGGTTCCATCGGGATCAACTATTCCCACGAACTCATGCATCGCGCGAACCGTGCCGAACGCTGGCTTGGCGATCTCTTGCTGGCCACGGTCCTTTACAGCCATTTCCGCACCGAACATCTGCTGGTCCATCACCGCTATGTCGGCACGCCGCGCGATGCGGTGACAGCGCGCTACAATGAAGGGTTTCACCGCTTCTTCTACCGGGTGCTGCGGGATGGTCCCGGCTCGGCCTGGCGGGCGGAAAAGCAGATGCTGGCGCGCGCCGGGCGCGGGCCCTTCCACCCCTCGAACCCGTTCTGGCGCTACGGCCTTCTGCAGCTCGCATCGCTCGCGCTCGCCGGTGCGGTCGGCGGGCTGGCGGGGATCGGCCTTTTCCTCTGGCAGGCCTTCGTCGCCGTCTGGCAACTGGAGCTTGTCGATTACATCGAACATTACGGCCTGACCCGCCAGCATCTTGGCGACGGGCGCTATGAACATGTCCAGCCGCGCCATAGCTGGAACGCCGATCACCGCATGTCGAACTGGCTTCTGATTAACCTGCAGCGCCATTCGGATCACCACTACAAACCCGACCGGCGTTTCCCGCTGCTGCAAACCTACGGGGCGGAAGAGGCCCCGCAACTGCCCTTCGGCTATCCGGCGATGACGACGCTCGCCATGGTGCCGCCCCTCTGGCGCCGCGCGATGAACCCGCGCGTCCGCGCCTGGCGACGACAGTTCTACCCCGAGGTCAGCGACTGGACCGACTATAACACCGGCCGCCTGCCCCTGCCGCGCGGGGCCAGCTGAACTCAGCCCTTGCCGGCCGGACGCTCCCGCCGTTTTTCGATCTGGCCGATACGGACGTGGCGCAACACCTCGACCAGCATCGCCGTCAGCAACCCCATGGACAAAAGCCCGTTGGCCGCCGCCATGCCGCCCAGAAGCCGCCAGTCCTGCGGCAAGAGGATGTCGCCGAACCCAAGCGTCGTGAACGCGACGAGCGAGAAATAGACCGACGCCTCCATCGTCACGAATATGCCGAGCGCGCGAAGCGCGAAGGCCCAGATCCAGACACCGGCCGTCACCATGCCGAGAACCCAGATCACCGTCACGGACAGGACAAGTGCCAGCTTCGGCCGGTGCGGTTCGCGCATCAGGAAGGGGTGCGACCGGTTCAGAAGCACCTCCAGCGCCCAGAACGCGAGGCCCGCGACAAGGATTGTCATCAGCATCAGCAAGGTGCCAAGCGCGATTTGTATCAGCATCCGGTTCTCCCAGCCGCTCCCTCGCCCCATGATCTATGCCGGGGCGGAACATGCAAGCGCCCCGTGTTGTCCTTCGCTAGGGGGTCTCAGCACTTGCCATACGCTTGCCATACGTTTTGCCGACAGTTTGCCGACGCCAGTCCCAGACCCATGAAGGGATGCGTCTGGACAGCCACCCCCGCCTCGCCTATCTCGGGGCGGTCATGGCCGAGAAATCAGACCCCAATTACAAGGTGATCGCCGAAAACCGTCGGGCACGCTTCGATTACTTCATCGAAAGCGATCTCGAAGTCGGCATCGTTTTGGCCGGATCGGAGGTCAAATCCCTTCGCACCGGCCAGTCGAGCATCGCCGACAGCTATGCCTCGGTCGAAGGCGGTGAGCTTTGGCTGATCAACAGCTACATCGCCCCCTACAAGCAGGCCGGCGTCTTCGGGCATGAGGAGAGGCAGCGGCGCAAGCTCCTGGTTTCAAAGCGGGAATTGTCGCGGCTCTGGCAAGCGGTCGGACGCGAGGGCATGACGCTCGTGCCGCTTGTGATGTATTTCAACCACCGCGGCCGGGTAAAGCTGAAGATCGGCGTCGCCAAGGGCAAGAAGGTCGCCGACAAACGCGAGACAGAGGCCAAGCGCGACTGGGGCCGGCAGAAGCAGCGGCTGCTGAAACAGGGTTGACGCATGGTCAACAATGCCGCCTCGATAAGCCTTATTGTCACCATTTCGTGACCGTGAGACACTTTGACACGCCGCGGCGGCGGGGACCCGCAGCGGCCGCGTAAATAGTGTCACGTCCCGACGAGGAGATCCTTTCGTCATGGAACAGCTTATCATCAGCCTCCTTTCCGGCGCCGCAGGCGGCAACATCGTCGGCAAGCTCTTGAAAAATCTCGATCTTGGACCACTTGGCAACTCGATTGCCGGTATCATCGGCGGCGGTCTCGGCAGCCAGATCATCGCCGCGATGGGTGCCGGCGGCGGCGATGCCGCGGCCGGTCTCGACATCGGCTCGATCATCTCCGGCGTGGTGTCCGGTGGCGCGGGCGGCGGTGTGCTCATGGCCATTGTCGGCATCATCAAACAGATGATGAAAAAGTAAGGCGCGGCGGAGGGCGGCACGCCGCACTCCGCGCCCGACCACCGGCGGTTAGCTTTGCCCGCGCGAAGTTTTCCATCTCCGGCCTTGCGTCCTTTGCCGACCCCCGGATAATCAGGGCCATCTGACCGGAGGCACCGATGGCATTGGACGACCCCAAGACACTGGTCTCGACCGACTGGCTGGCCGCGCATCTCAAGGACCCCGATCTGCGCATTCTGGACGCGTCCTGGTACCTGCCCGACGCCGGGCGGAACGCACGCGCCGAGTATGAGGATGCCCATATCCCCGGTGCGCGCTTCTTCGATATCGACGAGATTTCGGATCATCGCTCCGCCCTGCCCCATATGGCCGCCCCTGCCGAGAAATTCATCAGCCGGCTCCGCGCGATGGGTGTCGGCGACGGCCATCAGGTGGTGGTCTATGACGGTGCGGGGCTTTTCTCCGCCGCGCGGGTCTGGTGGAATTTTCGCCTGATGGGCAAGACCGATGTCGCCGTGCTCGACGGCGGGTTGCCGAAATGGCGCGCCGAGGGCCGCGAAACCGAAGACATGCCGCCGATCCTGCGGGACCGCCACATCACGGTTCAGCGGCAGGCGCATCTGGTCAAGGACGTGACCCAGGTCGCCGCGGCATCGAAGCTGCGCGACCACGAAATTCTCGACGCCCGCAGTGCGGAACGCTTTGCCGGCACGGCGCCCGAGCCGCGTGAGGGGCTCCGCTCCGGCCATATCCCGAATTCCCGAAATGTCCCCTTCCGCAACGTGCTGAACGCGGACAACACCATGAAATCGCCCGAAGAACTTGCCGCTGTCTTCGCCGCCGCGGGTGTCGATCTGACAAAGCCGGCGATCACGACCTGCGGATCAGGCGTGACCGCGGCCATCCTCAGCCTCGCGCTTGAACGCCTGGGCAAGCGTGACCACGCCCTTTACGACGGCTCCTGGTCGGAATGGGGAATGTATGGCGATCTGAAAGTCGCCAAAGGATAGGAAGGACAGGTAGCATGTTCACCAGCCTCCAACCGCAACCGGCGGACAAAATCTTGCAGCTGATCGGCATGTATCGCGCCGATCCACGGACCGACAAGATCGACCTGGGCGTCGGCGTCTACAAGGACGCGACCGGCCTGACCCCGGTCATGCGCGCGGTCAAGGCCGCCGAAAAGGACCTTTGGGAAAGCGAGACGACGAAGACCTATACGGGCCTCGCCGGCGAGCCCGCGTTTCATGAGGCGATGAGCGATCTCATCTTCGGCGGCAGCGTTGCCGACGACAGGATTTCCGCCGCCGCCACGCCCGGCGGCACCGGAGCCGTCCGCCAGGCCCTGGAACTGGTGAGGATGGCCAATCCGGATGTCACCGTCTGGGTTTCCGACCCGACCTGGCCCAATCACCTTTCGATCCTCAAGCATCTCGGCATCGCCACCCGGCCCTACCGCTATTTCGACGCCGACACCCGCGGCGTCGATTTCGCCGCGATGATGTCCGATGTTGCGGGCGCGAAGGCTGGCGATGTCGTGCTGTTGCACGGCTGCTGCCACAACCCCACGGGCGCGAACCTGACGCTGCCGGAATGGGCTGACATCGCAGGCCTTCTTGAAAAAACCGGCGCGCTGCCCCTGATCGACGTCGCCTATCAGGGCTTCGGCGACGGGCTGGAGGCGGACGCCGCCGGAACGCGCCTGATCGCGGATCGGCTGCCGGAGGCTTTGGTGGCCGCGTCCTGTTCAAAGAACTTCGGTATATACCGCGAACGTACCGGCATCCTGATCGGCCTCTCCGACCCGGCCGCGCGCGGGCTGACGCAGGATACGCTCGCCTATCTCAACCGGCAGAATTATTCCTTCCCCCCTGATCACGGGGCGCGGCTCGTCACCATGATCCTCTCCGATCCCGCGCGGCGCGGCGACTGGCAGGCCGAGCTGGAAGATGTCCGCCTCGGTATGCTGGCGCTGCGCCGGCAGCTTGCCGACGAACTGCGACAGATCGCCGGTTCCGACCGTTTCGGCTTTCTCGCCCAGCATCGGGGGATGTTTTCACGCCTCGGGGCGACACCGGAACAGGTCGAGCGGCTACGACGCGAACACGGCATCTACATGGTCGGCGATTCGCGGCTGAACATCGCGGGGCTGAATGCGACCACCGTTCCCGTTCTGGCCCGCGCCATCGTCGAGGCCGGTATCTGACCTGAAGGGAAAAGGGGGCTGTCCGCCCCCTCTTGCCGCTCTCGCGGCAATTCACCCCTTGAGGGCATTTTCGGACAGAAAGCGACGGGTCTTGCTTTCTGTCCTCAAATACCCCTGCCGAAGGCCGCCGCCGATGGGGGGCTTCATGCCCCCCGAGACGGCGATCAGCTGTGATAGGCGCTTTCCCCATGTGCGGACAGGTCGAGCCCCAGACGCTCTGCCTCGGTTTCGACCCTGAGACCGATCATCGCGTCGACAAGCTTGAAGAGTGCCGCCGAGCCGACACCGCACCAGATCACGGTGATCCCGACAGCCTTGGCCTGAATGAGAACCTGCGCCGCGATCGAGAAATCCTCGGCGCCTGTTCCGCCAAGTCCTGGGGCGGTGAAGATGCCCGTGCCGATGGCGCCGATGATGCCGCCGACCCCGTGGATGCCGAAGACGTCGAGGCTGTCGTCATAGCCGAACTTGTTCTTCACCACAGCGACGAAGAAATAACAGGCCAGCGCCGCGATGGCGCCGAGGACGATCGCGCCAACAGGTCCGACCGAACCTGCAGCAGGGGTAACAGCCACGAGGCCCGCGATCATACCTGAGGCCGCGCCGAGGAGCGAGGCCTTGCCGCGCAGAAGCGATTCGATCCCTGCCCAGGCAAGAATGGCGCCCGCCGTCGCGGTGAAGGTATTGATGACGGCAAGCGTCGCCCCGCCATTCGCCTCAAGGTTTGAGCCGGCATTGAAGCCGAACCAGCCGACCCAGAGGATGCCCGCACCGACGAGCGTGAGTGTCATCGAATGGGGCGCCATCATGTCTTTGCCGAACCCGACCCGCGGCCCGATCATCAGCGCCCCGATCAGGGCGGCGATGCCGGCATTGATATGCACGACCGTACCACCGGCGAAATCCAGCGCTCCCATATTGTAGATGAGACCGGAGGCATCCCAGACCATATGCGCGACGGGGAAGTAGACCACCGTCACCCAGAGGGCGGAAAAAAGCATGACCGCCGAAAACCGGATCCGTTCGGCGAAGGCGCCCACAATCAGTGCCGGCGTGATCGCCGCGAAGGTCATCTGGAAGGCGATGAAGATGTATTCGGGGATCACGACACCTTCGCTGAAGGTCGCAACCGCGCTGTCCGGCGTGACCCCGGCGAGAAAGACCTTGCCGAGCCCGCCCCAGATGGCGCCCGTGCCGCCGCCGAAGGCCATGGAATAGCCGTAGACCACCCAGATCACCATCACGAGCGCGGCGATCATCGTACACTGCATGAGCACCGACAGCATGTTCTTGCTGCGCACGAGGCCGCCGTAGAAGAGCGCCAGGCCCGGCACGATCATGAAGAGCACCAGTACGGTCGAGACCATCATCCAGGCGACATCGCCCTTGTCCATGACTTCTGCCGCGGCCTCTTGCGCCAGAAGCGGTGAAAGGCCCAGACCCGCCAGACCCGACACCAATCCGATCATCATTCTCATTGCCCTGTCCCCTTGAAACGAAGCTTTTGTCATAGTGCGCCCTCCCCGCTTTCGCCGGTGCGCACGCGCAGGGCGTCTTTCAGATCGAGCACGAAAATCTTGCCGTCGCCGATCTTGCCGGTCATGGCGACCTTGCGGATCGTTGCCACGACCTCGTCGGCCATCGCTTCGGGTGCGGCGATTTCCAGTTTCATCTTGGGGACGAAATTGACCGCATATTCGGCCCCCCGGTAAATTTCCGTGTGGCCCGACTGGCTGCCGAAGCCCTTGACCTCGCTTACCATCATGCCGCGAACGCCGATGGCGGTGAGCGCCTCGCGGACTTCGTCGAGTTTGTACGGCTTGATCGCCGCGATTATGAATTTCACTTCACCCTCCTTGGTCATTGCTGGGGTCCCGGACGCGTCGGGCCTGTGGCGAAAGCTGCGATGCTGCAACGCAGCGAGGCAAGGCGACGCGGGCGTCTGTGGCGGGGTCGCGCGGCAATCGGGTGTTTTGCGGGCAGTTCTTGCCGTCTCTGCCGTTATCTTGAGCAGACTTGGTCTGGTGATCGCGCCACGACGTCTCCACATTTGATGATCGGACCTGTAAGGTCACATCAAAAGAGGCAGGCAACAGGTCGAAACGGGCATGAGCGGAACCAATGGCAGAAAACCGCCCCTGGTCGCAGAAAAGCGGTATGGCAAGGCAAATGCCGCGAAACCGGCGGTACAGGCGCGGAAACCTGCACCCAAGCGGCGCCCGGCGCGCCGGCCGGCAAGCAAACTGATCTGGCCGCTTCGTGTGCTTGTCGGGCTCTTTCGATTCGTTGTCCGGGCAATCTGGGGTATCGGCTGGCGTCTCGGCGCGATGGGTCTGACGGTTCTGGCGCTCGCGACCTTCTACTTTTTCGCGCAACTGCCGCCCCTTGATGCGCTGATCGACGCGCGTACACGCGGGTCGGTCACTATGCTCGACCGCGACGGCAAGGTTTTTGCCTGGCGGGGGGAAACCTTCGGCGGCAAGATCGACACAGACACCGTATCGCCCTTCCTGAAGAACGCGGTGATCGCGACGGAGGACAAGCGGTTTTACCGCCATCTCGGCATCAGCCCGCGCGGCATCGCCTCGGCCGTCCGCATCAATATGCGCGAGGGGCGCGGGCCTTTGGAAGGCAATGGCGGGTCGACTATTACCCAGCAGGTGTCAAAGCTGCTTTGTCTTGGGGTGGAATACGACCCGTCCGTCTGGTCGTCGGAGGCGGACTACGAGACCGACTGCCGCAGGGGCGGCATCTGGCGGAAGATCAAGGAAGTGCCCTATTCCTTCGCGCTGGAGGCGAAGTTCGGCAAAGACAACATCCTGGCGCTCTACCTGAACCGTGCCTATCTCGGATCCGGCGCGCGAGGCTTCGAGGCGGCAAGCCAGCGCTATTTCGGGAAGTCGGCCAATGAGGTCGGCCCTGCCGAAGCCGCGATGCTTGCGGGGCTTCTGAAGGCGCCGTCGAAATATGCGCCAACCGCCGATCTGGAACGTGCACGCGGCCGTGCGGCGGTCGTTCTCGGCCTGATGTACGAACAGGGCTATCTGACCAAGACCCAGTATGACGATGCGATCGCCCATCCCGCCCGCCTGTCGGAGGCCGCCGAGGCACGTGCGGGCGGCTATTTCGCCGACTGGGTGATGGAGAGCGGTCCAGCCTTTCTGACGAACGACACCACCGAAGATGTGATCATCCGCACGACACTTGACCAGGACATGCAAAAATCGGCCGAAGATGCGCTGGCATTCATCTTCGACACCAAGGTGAAGGAAGGGTCAAAGGCACAGGCCGCGATTGTCGTGATGTCGTCGGATGGCGCGGTTCGCGCGATGGTGGGCGGGCGCAAGACCCAAGTATCCGGCGCGTTCAACAGGGCGACACAGGCGCTGCGGCAGACGGGATCGACCTTTAAGCCCTTCGTCTATGCCGCCGCGCTCGACATGGGCTACACCATGAATTCGATTGTCGAGGATGCGCCGATCACCATCGACGTGCCCGGATCCGGCCCCTGGTCGCCCAAGAACTATACCCCGGAATATCGCGGCTTCATCACGCTGACCGAGGCGCTGACCCATTCGGTCAACACCGCGACGGTGCGCGTATCGCAAGCCGCCGGATTGGAGGCGGTCCGGCAGGTGGCCTCGGAATTCGGGTTTGATTCCGACCTCGCGGCGGGGCCGGCGCTGGCGCTCGGGGTGTCGGAATCGACGCTGATCGACATGACGGGCGCCTATGCCGGTATCCTGAATGGCGGCTCATCGGTGCGGCCCTATGGTCTGATCGAACTGCGCATTCAGGGGGATGACACGGTTCTGATCGGTCAGGCCGGCGGCATGGGCGAACGGGTCATTTCCGAAACGGCAGCGCGGCAGCTGACCTACATGATGAATCAGGTGATCGAGCGGGGTACCGGGCGCCGGGCAAAACTGGCGGACAGGCAGGCGGCTGGCAAGACGGGGACGACGCAGGCCGCCCGGGACGCATGGTTCATCGGCTTTACCGCCGACTATGTCACCGGCGTCTGGATGGGCAATGACGACAATTCGCCCCTGACAGGTGTGACGGGCGGCGGGCTGCCCGCGGAAATCTGGCATGAAGTGATGGCCCGGATCGAGGCGGATATTCCGCCATCGCCCCTGCCGATGATCACGCCCGATATGATGCCAGCACCACTTTTCCCCGATCAGCAGGCCGCGAACAACGCGGGCACCACCAAGCCGCGCAAGCAGCGCCGCCAGCCAGCCGACAATATCCTGCTTGATGTGCTTGGTGCCATCCTCGGCAAGCGCAACTGACGCTTCGGTCAGCCGAGCTTTGCCAGATCGGACGTCAGCCGGCCGATATCGCCCTTGCGCTTGTCGAGCATGGCGCCAATTTCTGTCCGCTCGGCGGCCAGCATGTTGACGCCTTCGATGATGATGTTGAAGAAAAGGTCCTTGCCCGACTTGTCGAAGACGTGCCAGCGCACTTCGAAGGGGCTTTGACCTTTCAGGTAGGCAACTGAAACGACCTCAAAAAAGCTCTTGAGCGGCCGCGCGCCCGTCACCTCGATCTTGCCGCCGATAAATTCGCGGAACCGGCGCCCGTACTTGCGCGAGATGTAGCCCTGAAACGCCTTGACGTAGGCATTCACCTGCGCCTGGGACGCCTGCCGCCCGGCAGGTCCGAGTGAGCTTTGCGCGATGTAGCGCACATCGGCATAGCGCACGAAGATCGCCTCAAAAGACTTGAACATCGCCGCTTCGGATTTGCCCGAATTGATCACGCCGTTCACTTCGGCCACAAGCGCATCGACCAGCTTTCGCGCCTGATCGACATTCAGTGCCTTAGCCGGCACGGGCAGAATCGACAGAAGGGCGCCCGCCGGAACTGCGGCAATCAGGGTGCGACGGGAAAGATCACTGGCCATAAGGGTCCTCATACGGGTCGAAAACATCCGCCTCGATGCCCAGCTCGAAATGGCGGTTCTGCAGATAGAGCAGACGCATCTGGGCGTAGCTGTCCGCACTCTCATATAGGATGGAATCGACCGTATCGCCAAATCTCTGCCGGTCGGCGATCTTGCCGCCGACCTTCGCGGCGGTCGCATAGTAGCTTTCCGGCGTGCTGATAAGGGTGTTTACCGGGTCGATCACAATATCGACAACGCTGCCGAGAAGATCGCGTTCGGTCGTTGGCCCGGCCAGCGGAACCACAAGAAACGCGCCTTCCGGCGCACCCCAGACATGCAGCGTTTCGCCAAAGTCCGTATCGTCCTCATAAATCCCCATGGCGGAGGCCGGATCGAAAATGCCGGCGATCCCGACGGTGGAGTTGATCGCAAAGCGCAGCGTATTCGTCAGTGCCGGCTTCGGGCGCAGCTGAAGCACGTTGTTGACGACCGCTCCGGGCAACCCGAGGTTCCCGGCCACATTCGCCATACGTTCAGCGACCGGTTGCGGCAGGATCGGACGCTTGCGCGGCTTGCCGCCACCGAAGACAAACCTGTCCAATGCTACATTCTCGTCATGAACAAGCCTGTTTTGGGCTTCAAAAGGGTCGTTGAATTCGGCGCCGGGCTCTGGCTTGGTGCAGCCCTGAAGTGTTGCGGAAAGGCAAACGAAAGCAGTAACGAGCCACCGTATGGCCCGGGCCGGGTCGGTAGCGAACAAAAGATTTGTCAATATCATGCGCATAGGTATCTATGAATGGTTCCCGGCAGAACCGGTGCGAAAGCTGAAACCAAGGCTTAGAAGGCCTGTGCAGCGGTTGCAAGACAAGGCCGGGAAATCCGGCGTGATCGGCAGAAAGACGGACGGCGATGACGACAGCTTTGAACGAAGCTGACTACCGGAGGGGCAGGTCCGAGCTTGCCGAGGCCCGCGCGGCGCAGCGGCGCCTCATGTGGTCCGTCGCGCTTTTCTCGGCCTTTGTGAACGCGCTGATGCTGACCGGGCCTATCTTCATGCTGCAGGTCTATGATCGCGTTCTTGGCAGCCGGTCCGAAGAAACGCTTCTGGCGCTCTTTGTGCTGATGGCCTTTCTGTTCGCGACGATGGGCCTTCTGGAACTGGCCCGGTCACGGGTCATGGCACGTCTCGCAGCACGGTTTCAGGCAAGCCTCGATGCGCGGGTCTTTTCGGCCTCTCTCGCCCGCAGCGCGCTTTTTCCCGGCGATGCGGCGGCTGCAACGGGCCTGCGCGATCTGGAATCGATCCGGCAGCTTCTGGCCTCGCCTGTTCTCATGGCCGTCTTCGACATTCCCTGGGCGCCGATCTTCCTTCTTGGTGTCTTCATCTTTCATCCCTGGCTTGGCTGGCTTGCCTTTTCGGGCGGTGCCGTCCTGATCGCCGTTACGATGTTCAACCAGTGCACAACCCGGCGCGCCGTTCTTGCCGCCGGCAATTTCACGCTGCGTGCGGACCGCCTGTCAGACCAGTTGCGCGACGAGGCCGACCTTGTCCAAAGCATGGGTATGCGCGGGGCGAGCTTTGCGCGCTGGTCTAAGGCGCGGTCGGACGCGATGTCGCAGAACCTCGCGGCGGGCGATCAGTCCGGTGCCTTTTCCACATTCACCAAGACCTTTCGGCTGTTCCTGCAGTCGGCGATGCTCGGCCTCGGTGCGCTTCTTGTCCTGAAAGGCGAACTGACGCCGGGCGCGATGATTGCCTCGTCGATCCTGATGGGTCGGGCGCTTGCCCCGATCGAACAGGCCATCGGCGGCTGGTCGCTCGTGCAGCGGGCGCAAGAGGCCTGGCGGCGCCTTGGCGCGCTGCTTGGTGCGGTCGCGCCGGAAACACCGCGCACGGTGCTTCCGAAACCCCGTGCGATCCTTGAAGCGAACCAGTTGACGGTCGTGCCACCCGGCCAGTCACAGGCATCGCTGCGCATGGTGTCGTTCCGGCTAGAACCCGGCCAGGCGCTTGGTGTTATCGGCCCATCCGGCGCCGGGAAATCCACGCTTGCCCGCGCCCTGACCGGTGTCTGGCGGCCGGCGGGCGGCTGGGTCAGGCTCGATGGCGCGACGCTCGACCAGTACGACCCCGATGTGCTTGGCAGCTATATCGGCTACCTGCCGCAGCGGGTGACGCTGTTCGACGGCACGATTGCCGAAAACATCGCCCGCCTTGCTGTGGCGCCAGACGACGCAGCTATCGTCAGCGCGGCCAAGAAAGCGGCCGCCCATCAAATGATCCTCGATTTGCCGGACGGCTATAACACGCTTGTCAGCCAGACCGGCGGCCGGTTGTCAGGTGGGCAAATCCAGCGGATCGGCCTTGCCCGCGCGCTTTACGGTGACCCGGTCATCCTTGTTCTCGACGAACCGAATTCCAATCTCGACAATGACGGGTCGATGGCGCTCAATGCGGCCATCAAGCAGATGAAGAGCGAGGGCAGGTCCGTCATGATCATGGCGCACCGGCCCGCCGCCATTCAGGAATGCGACCTGCTCCTGATGCTCGACGGCGGCCTCCGCCGGGCCTTCGGGCCGCGGGACGAGGTGCTGAAAGCGGTGTTGAAGAACGCGCCCGCGATCCAGCAGGCAGGTGGCACCGGAGGCGTGACATGACGCGGCCGTCGGCAGAGATTTCGCCACGCGGGCCTCTCCTGCTTGGGGCATTTGCTATTGCCGTTCTTCTGGGCGGGTTCGGTGCCTGGGCTACGCTGACCGAAATCGCCGGCGCCGTGGTGGCATCGGGTCGCGTCGAGGTCGAGCAGAACAGGCAGATCGTGCAACACCCTGATGGCGGAGTTGTGGCCGAGATACTTGTCAAGGACGGCGATCTGGTGGCGGCAGGCGCGCCGCTGATCCGGCTCGACGGAACGCTCCTGCAATCGGAACTGGCGATTGTGGAAGGACAATTCTTCGAAATCCTCGCCCGCCGCGGCCGGCTGGAGGCCGAACGCGACACGGCCGAGGTGATCACCTATCCCGAGGAACTTTCCGAATTCGCGGTGGGGCGCCCTGACATCCAGGCGCTGATGGAGGGGCAGGACAGGCTCTTTGCGGCACGGGCCGAAAGCCAGGCCAACGAACTGGCCCAGCTCAGCCGCCGCCGCGAACAGATCGCGAGCCAGATTGAGGGCATCGCGTCCCAGCGCAAGGCAACCGACAGCCAGCTTCGCCTCATCAGCGAGGAATTGAAGGACCTCAAGACATTGCTTGACCGTGGCCTGACCCAGGCGGCCCGCGTCCTTTCGCTGGAGCGGGAAGAGGCGCGGCTTGCCGGCACGGCTGGTCAACTCGACGCGAGCCGCGCTGAGGCCGATGGCCGCATCACCGAGATCGACATCGAGATACTGAAGCTCGGTTCCTCGCGACGCGAGGAAGCGACATCGCAACTGCGCGATCTCGGCTACCGCGAACTGGAACTCGCCGAACGGCGGCGGTCGCTGATCGAGCAGGTGGCGCGTCTGGAAATACGGGCACCCGTGTCAGGTCTGGTCCATGCACTTCAGGTGACGACGCCACGATCCGTCATCAGACCCGCCGACCCTGTCCTTTACCTTGTGCCACAGGACCGGCCATTCGTCATCGCGGCCCAGATTTCACCGATCAATGTCGATGAGGTGTCGATCGGCCAACCGGTGACGCTGCGCTTTGCCGCCTTCGACAGCCGCACAACGCCGGAAATGTTCGGCCAGATCAGCCGCATTTCGGCCGATGCGCTGGTGGATGAACGCAGCCAGACCTCCTTCTATCGTGCCGAGGTGGTGCTCGATCCCGGCGAGATCGGCAAGCTCGGCGGTCTTGCGCTCTTGCCAGGAATGCCGGTGGAGGTCTTCATACGGACTGGCGAACGGACACCGCTCGCCTATCTTCTCAAACCGCTTGCCGACTATTTCAACCGGGCTTTCCGGGAAAGTTGACCTTTTCGGCCGCTTCCGGCCTGTCGGGAAAACCTGCGGGCCGCTCTCGCTATCGGGATCGCGCGCGATTGCCGACAGGCCTTTCGCCTCCGCTGCGCCACGGATAACCTGCGCGTGGACTTGAATCGGAAGGATGGAACCATGACTGGAAAGATCGACGCGCGCCTCGCTGAACTTGGCATCACTCTGCCCGATGCGCCCGCCCCTGCGGCGAATTACGTCCCCTACGTCCGGTCGGGCGACCTTGTCTTCGTTTCGGGTCAGATCAGCCAGGGCCCGGACGGGCTGATCAAGGGCCGGTTGGGCGAAACCATGGAAATTCCCGCCGGTGCCGAAGCGGCGCGGCGGTGCGGGCTGAGCCTCATGGCCCAGGCGCGGGCGGCTTGCGGCGGCGATCTCGACCGGGTCGTGCGCGTCGTGAAATTGACGGGTTTCGTCAACTCCACCCCGGACTTTACCGATCAGCCAAAGGTGATCAATGGCTGCTCTGACCTGATGGTCGAGGTATTCGGTGACGCCGGCCGCCATGCCCGCGCCGCCGTATCCGCAGCCGCGCTGCCGCTTGGCGTCGCGGTCGAGATAGAGGCGGTCTTTCAGGTTCGCTGATGCCGGTTGTACCGACCCTGCCCGCCGGTTTCCTGACCGCGCCGATTGCGCATCGGGCCTATCACGACCGGGCGGCGGGCCGGCCGGAAAACTCGCGCGCCGCCATTCGCGCCGCGATGCAGGCCGGTTACGGGATCGAGATGGACATTCAGCCATCGGCGGATGGCGTGCCCATGGTCTTTCACGACTACGACCTGAGGCGGCTGACGGGCCGCTCGGGCCGCATCCGCGGGCTCAGCGCGCGGGAACTGGGCGAGATTCGGCTGGTCGGTGGCGACGAGGGGGTTCCGAGCCTCGCCGAAGTGCTGGAAATCGTGCGGGGAGAGGTGCCATTGCTGATCGAGGTGAAAGATCAGGACGGCACGATGGGCCCTGATATCGGCCCGCTTGAACGGTCCATAGCAGCGGTACTTTCCGGCTATGAAGGTCCGGTCGCGCTGATGTCCTTCAACCCGCATTCGGTTGCCGCCTTATCGGAATATGCCCCCGGCATTCCACGAGGTCTCGTCACCAGCGCCTATGACCCGGCCGGTTGGCCGCTGTTGCCGGCCAGCGCACGGGACCACCTGCGGCCAATCCCGGACTACGACCGGTGTGGCGCCAGTTTCATCTCGCATGAGGCCGCCGACTTGCGACGCCCACGTGTGACCGAAC
The DNA here is from genome assembly GCA_041397105.1 of Paracoccaceae bacterium. Classification (GTDB taxonomy): domain Bacteria; phylum Pseudomonadota; class Alphaproteobacteria; order Rhodobacterales; family Rhodobacteraceae; genus Albidovulum. Next base: position 41,954 of record JAWKXJ010000003.1, on the reverse strand, counting down.
TGAAGGACCGTGGGGCCGCGGTCCTTTGCTGGACGATCCGTTCACCGCAGGCCGAGGCGACGGCACGGCAGATCGCAGACAATGTCACCTTCGAAGGTTACCCCGCCGCAATCCCGGCCTGAGTCAACGCGGAAAAGCCTTCCCGCCTGCAAGCGCCAAGAGAACCGCCCAGGATGCCAAACGGCACGATCGAGATCACCGCACTGACAAGCCTCGGCGAGATTGACGCCGCCGAGTGGGATGCCTGCGCCTCCCCTGATGCGTCCTCCGGCCGGCCTTTCGATCCGTTCACAACCCACCGGTTTCTACGGGCGCTGGAACGTTCCGGTTCTGTCGGGGCGGGTACGGGCTGGCAACCCCGGCCGCTGATCGCGCGAAGCGGCGGGAAGGTCATCGCCGTCGCGCCGCTCTACATCAAGACGAACAGTCAGGGCGAATACGTCTTTGATCATGCCTGGGCGGATGCCTGGCAGCGGGCAGGCGGGCGCTATTATCCCAAGCTGCAGATCGCGGTCCCGTTCACACCCGCGACCGGACGGCGTTTTCTGACCGCACCGGGATGGGAAGTGCAGGGTACTGCCGCCCTGATCCAGGGCGCGGTCCAGATCACCGCCGACAGCGGACTTTCCTCGCTTCACATCACGTTTTGCACGGAGGGCGAGGCAATCGCCGGTGCGGAGGTCGGGCTTCTCAGGCGTGTGACCCAGCAATATCACTGGCTGAACCCCGGTTATGCGGACTTCGGCGAATTTCTCGCGGCGCTGTCGTCGCGCAAGCGCAAGACGATCCGAAAGGAGCGCGAGACGGCGCAGCGGTTTGGCGGCCGCATCCGGCCATTGACGGGCGGAGACATTCAGCCCAGGCACTGGGATGCCTTCTGGGCGTTCTATCAGGATACAGGGTCGCGGAAATGGGGCAGACCCTACCTGACCCGCGCCTTTTTCGACGAGTTGCAGACGCATCTGCGCGACGACATCCTGCTGGTCCTGGCCGAACGCGACGGGCAGCCTGTCGCCGGGGCATTGAACTTCATCGGCCGCGACACGCTCTTTGGCCGCTATTGGGGCGCCATCGAGGATCATCCCTGCCTGCATTTCGAACTTTGCTATTATCAGGCGATGGACTTCGCCATTGCGCATGGTCTCGGCAAGGTCGAGGCCGGGGCGCAGGGCGAACACAAGATCGCACGCGGCTACCTGCCGGCGGAAATCCATTCGCTTCACTGGATCGCCGATGGGCAGTTCCGCGCTGCGGTGGATCGGTATCTGGCCGAGGAACGCCGCGCCGTCGGCGAGGAAATCGAGTTGTTGACCGATTACGGTCCCTTCCGCAAACTCAACCCGTCGGACCAGGATTGATCCGGCTTGCGGAGGAACGGATGGCCGATCTGCTGACACCCGCCGAACGCAAAGACCTGCTCGCGCCCCTCGGCGAGACCGGCTGGGCAGCTATAGCCGGGCGCGATGCGATCCGGAAGATCTGGACCTTTCGCAGTTTTTCCGAGGCTTGGGCCTTCATGTCCCGGGCGGCACTGGCAGCGGAAAAGCTGAACCACCATCCTGAGTGGACAAACGTCTACAATGTCGTCGACGTCACGCTGACAACGCATGACTGCAAGGGTCTGTCGATGCTCGACATCACGCTGGCCCGCCGCATGGACAGATTCGCCGGTGCGGCGGAAATCCAGCGAGACCATTCGGAGCCCATCGCCTGCCTCTGCGAATTGCACGCCCGCGGGTAGGTGGCGTTCAGACCCGGCTCAGCAAGGCCTCACCTGTCGATATCTGGCATTGGCCAAGTTCGTCGAGGTCGAATGCCTTTACCACACCGTCATCGACCACCATCGCATAACGGCGCGACCGGTCGAACATGCCGGCCTTGGGGTTGGAGAAGGACAGGCCCAGCGCCCTGGTGAAGGCGCCATCCGCATCTGCAAGCAGGGTGATACCAGCCGCCTTTGCACCTGTCGTCTCGCCCCAATACCGCATCACATGCGCATCGTTGACGGAAATGCAGATGATTTCATCGACGCCCTTCTTCCGAAACGTGTCGGCTGTTCGCACAAAGCTCGGCATATGCGCAGAATCACAGGTTGGCGTGAAGGCGCCGGGGACAGCGAAAAGGATGACCTTGCGCCCTTTCAGCTTTGATAGAAGTGAGACCTCCTCCGGCCCCTCCGGCCCGATCCGGATCAGAGTGGCTTCGGGCAGACGGTCATTGACGGCGATCATGGTACAGGGTCTCCACCAATGGGGCTTACAGCGTTGCCAGAAGGCTTTCGCCGGTCGAGATATTGCACTCGCCCGGCTTGTCGATATTGGCGGCCGTGATCACCCCGTCTTCAACCACAACGGCGTAGCGGTTCGATCGGTTGACGAGCCCCAGATGCGGAGCCGTGAATTCCATTCCGAGCGCCTTGGTGAACGACGCATCGGCATCCCCGAAGAACGAGATGCCTGCCGCCGTTGCACCGGTCGATTCGCCCCAGGCCTTGAGCACGAAAGGGTCGTTCACGGCGATGCAGATGATTTCCTCGACACCCTTCTTCCGAAACGCCTCGGCGGTGCGGATGAAACTCGGGATATGTACCGTCGAACAGGGGCCCGTATAGGCACCGGGCAATCCGAAGACCACGACCTTGCGGCCTTTCAGCCGGTCGGCCAGCGACACGGTTTCCGGCCCCTTCGCGCCCATCGTTGCAAATGTCGCTTCCGGCAGTCTGCCGCCGATCGAAATCGCCATTTTTCGTCCTCGCGCGTTGTGCTTCCCTCCGGCCACGTTATAGGCTCCGCCGCGTGGCAGACCAGAGGGAGAATTGGAATGAGCGGGATCGTGATCATCGGCGCCGGTCAGGCCGGCGCGTCCCTCGCGGCAAAATTGCGCGCGCTGGGCCATGACGGCCCACTGGCGCTAGTGGGGGAAGAACCCGTCGCCCCCTATCAGCGACCGCCGCTATCCAAACAATACCTGCTCGGGGAAATGGGGCTCGACCGGCTCTACCTTCGTGCCGAAAGTTTCTATGCCGAACAGGGCATCACCCTGAGCCTTGGCCAGCCGGTCACCAGCATCGACCGCACCGCGCGGATAGTGACGTTTGCCGATGGCACGACACTTCCCTACACCCAACTCGCCCTGACCACCGGGTCAGTCCCGAGACGGCTGCCCGCCGCGATGGGTGGCACTCTCGGCGGTGTCTACACGGTCCGCACGCTGGCCGATGTGGACGCGATGGCGCCTGAGTTTCGTCAGGGTGCCCGTCTTCTTGTCGTCGGGGGCGGCTACATTGGATTAGAAGCGGCTGCCGTCGCCGCGAAGCTGGGTCTGGATGTCACGCTGATCGAAATGGCGCCGCGAATTCTTCAGCGCGTCGCCGCGCCCGAAACATCGAACTATTTCCGCAACCTGCATCTGACGCACGGGGTCACGCTACTTGAAGGGATGGGCCTGCAACGGCTGAACGGGCAGGACCGTGTGACGAGCGCGACATTGAGCGACGGGCGCGAACTGCCCGTCGATTTCGTGATCGTCGGCGTTGGAATTACCCCGGCAACAGCGCTGGCGGAAGCGGCGGGTCTGGAAATCGAGAACGGTATCCGGACGGATGCCGAAGGCCGCACATCCGACCCGGCGATCTGGGCGGCTGGCGACTGCGCGTCGTTCCCCTGGCAAGACGGCAGGCTGCGCCTCGAAAGCGTCGGCAATGCCATCGACCAGGCGGAATGCGTCGCGGCCAATATGCTGGGCGCAGGTCAGGCCTATCAGGCCAAGCCTTGGTTCTGGTCGGATCAGTATGACGTGAAGTTGCAGATTGCCGGTCTGAACAGCGGCTATGACCGCATCGTCACCCGCCCGGGCGAGGGCGAGGCAGTGTCATTCTGGTACTACCGGGACGCCACGCTGCTTGCCGTTGACGCGATGAATGACGCGCGCGCCTACATGATCGGCAAACGCCTTATCGAGGCCGGAAAATCACCTGACCCGGAGGTCATCGCTGACCCGGCATCCGATCTCAAAGCGCTGCTGAAAGCCGGATGAAGGACGGTCATCGAATGAGGATCATCGGCGGCAAGCGGCGAGGGCTGAAGCTTGCCGAGGTTGGCGCGGGCGACGCCGCGGCGCATCTCAGGCCGACATCCGATCGGGTGCGCGAGGCGATCTTCAACCTTCTGATGAATGGCCCCTACGGCAATCCGGTCGAAAACGCCCGCGTTCTCGACCTTTTCGCGGGAACCGGCGCGCTGGGGCTGGAGGCGCTGAGTCGCGGCGCGGCGCGCGTGACATTCGTCGACGATGGCGCGACGGCCCGGGCACTTTTGCGCGACAACATCGACCGGATGAAGGCGATGGGCGTCACCGACCTTTACCGCCGCGACGCCCGGTCCATGGGGCCGAACCGGGGGGCGCCCTTCACGCTTGTCTTCCTCGACCCGCCCTATGGCCAGTCCCTTGGCGAAGCGGCGCTGGCGAGCGCCCATGCCGGCGGCTGGATCGCCCCCGGCGCGCTCATCGTCTGGGAAGAAAGCCGCCCACCGGCAGCGCCGGAAGGCTTCGAAACGCTCGATCAGCGTCGCTATGGCGACACGCTGGTCACCCTGCTGAAAGCCGCGACATGACCCCCAAGGCCGTGATCTTCGACTGCGACGGCGTTCTGGTGGACAGCGAGCCCCTGACCGACGCGATCATTGCCGCGAACCTGACGCGGCATGGGCTGCCGATGAGCGAGGACCGTGTTCACACACTTTTCATCGGTGGCACGATCGAAGGGCTGGGCCAGCAGGCGCGCGACATGGGGGCGCGGCTGTCAGACACCTGGATCAACGACATCTATGCCGAAATTTTCGCCCGCCTCGCCAAGGGTACACCCCTGATCGAGGGCGTGTCCGAACTGCTCGACCGGCTGGATGCGGCCCGTATCCCCTATGCGGTCGGCTCGAACGGATCGCGGCGCAAGATGGAGGTGACGCTTGGCCAGCATCCCGGTGTCTATGCGCGGCTGCGCAATCATCTCTATTCGCGCCATGATGTGGGTGCGCCCAAACCGGACCCGGCGCTTTACCTGCACGCGGCCCGCCAGCTTGGCCATGATCCGGCTGACTGCGTCGTGATCGAGGACAGCGCGACCGGCTGTCGCGCCGCCGCGCGGGCAGGCATACGATGCTACGGATTCGCGCCCTCTGGCGTCGGGGAGCAGCTGGCGGCTGAAGGTGCGGTCATCTTCCGGAAGATGCGCGATCTGCCGGGCCTGTTCGGCCTCTGACCCGGTCGCGCGTTTAGCCCCAGGTCGGGTGGAACTTGCCCGCCGGTGACAGGGTAAAGAGCTCGCATCCGTCTGCCGTCACGCCCACAGAATGCTCGAACTGAGCAGACAGGGACTTGTCCCGCGTCACCGCGGTCCAGTCATCGGCCAGCACCTTCGTTTCCGGCCTCCCGAGATTGACCATCGGTTCAATGGTGAAGAACATGCCTTCTTCCAGCCGCGCCCCGGTGCCGGGACGTCCGTAGTGCAGCACGTTCGGTGGCGCGTGAAAGACACGGCCAAGCCCGTGGCCACAGAAATCGCGGACAACCGACATACGGTTGGCCTCGACATAGCTCTGGATGGCATAGCCGATATCGCCGAACGTGTTGCCCGGCCTGACCGCCTCGATCCCCTTGAAAAGGGCGTCGTGCGTCACTTCGATCAGCCGCTCTGCCTTGCGGCTGAGGTCGCCGGCCACATACATGCGGCTTGTATCCCCGTACCAGCCATCAACGATCACCGTGACGTCGATGTTCAGGATATCGCCATCCTTCAGAAGCTTCGGCCCCGGTATCCCGTGACAGACGACGTGATTGACGCTGATGCAGGACGCGTGCTGATAGCCGCGATAGCCAATTGTGGCCGATTTCGCGCCGGCGTTCTCCACCCTGTCCTGAATGAAGCGGTCGAGCGCATCGGTTGTCACGCCGGGCACGACAAGCGCCGCGACCTCATCGAGGATTTCGGCAGCCAGGCGGCCCGCGGCGCGCATCCCGGCAAAATCCGATTCCTCGTAAATCCTGATGCCGTCCCGTGTCTGACGGCCGCGCGGTTCTTCCACCGGGCCATACCTTTCGCTGTGCGTGCCTTAGATAGTGAACAAATCCATCTTTGGCCAGAGGTGCGGGTCTTCCCCGGCGACGGGGCGCGGCCTATACCCGGGCAGGCAAGGAGAGGAGCAACCCATGACCGAGCCGAACGCGCAAGACCCGACAGCCGCGATCCTGATCATCGGGGACGAGATCCTTTCCGGCCGGACCCGGGACGCCAACATGCATTACCTCGCGGGCGAACTGAACCGCATCGGCATCGCCCTGAAAGAGGTAAGGGTGGTCAGTGACGTTCACGGCGCCATCGTTGCGGCGGTTAATGCCCTTCGTGCGACCTATACCCATGTCTTCACTTCGGGAGGGATCGGTCCCACCCATGACGACATCACGGCCGACGCCGTCGCTGCGGCTTTCCGGACGTCCATCGGCATTCGCGAGGATGCACGTACGCTGCTCGCCCAGCATTACGAACGCAACGGCATGGAGTTCAATGCGGCCCGCCAACGGATGGCGCGCATTCCCGACGGTGCCCGGCTTATCGACAACCCGATTTCCGTCGCGCCAGGTTTCTCGCTTGAAAACGTGCATGTGATGGCGGGCGTCCCCAATATCTTCCAGGCCATGGTCGCGTCACTCTTGCCGACACTGACGGGCGGACGGCCACTCTTGAGCCAGACCCTGCGCATCATGCGCGGTGAAGGCATCATCGCGGGGCCGCTGGCAGCGCTCGCCGAGGAGTTCGCCGACCTTAGTCTCGGCTCCTACCCGTTCATCGTCAACGGTGCGTTCGGATCGAACATCGTCATCCGCGGCCACGATGCCGCGCGGATCGACGCGGCCATGACCCGTCTGGCAGCGCTTTTCCCGGAAGGTGAGGCGTGATCGACTATTTCGCCGTCACTGACGCAACCTGGCCTGCCGCCGGGCGTCGGCAGGTCGGGCCTTTTCTGGTCCGAGAGGGAGCGGGGGGCGGAAATCGCGTTTCGGCCGCGTCAAGAATTGCACGTTGGGGCGAAAGCGATATCGCCGCAGTCGAAGATACGCAGGTCCTTCTGGGTCAATCGCCCCTCTTCATGATCCGTCCCGGCGAGGACGACCTCGATGCGGCGCTGGAGGTGCGTGGATACAGGATATTCGAACCGGTCGTCGTTCGCGCGGCCGAGGTTGCCGTGGTCGCATCGCCACCCCCGCCGCTTTCCGCATTCGCGATCTGGCCGCCGCTGGAGATCATGTGCGATCTCTGGCGCGAGGGCGGTATCGGGCCGGGCCGGCTCGCCGTCATGCATCGCGCGGAAGGCCCGAAAACCGCGATCCTCGGCCGCGCAAACGACCGCGCCGCCGGTACCGCTTTCGTTGCGATCCACGGCAAAACCGCCATGCTGCACGCCTTGCATGTCGACCCCGGCCAGCGTCGGCAAGGAACCGCCGTCAATATCATGCGGATGGCGGCAATCTGGGCCCAAGACCATGGGGCAACACAGCTTTCCATCGTCGTGACACGGGCCAACGACGCCGCCAATGCTCTCTACGCTTTTCTTGGAATGCAGATTGTGGGACACTACCACTACCGCTCGAAATAAGCCCAAGAGAGGCGAGGGGAGCAGTTGAAGGACACCGGCGACAGCCGCCCCACGGCACTTGACCTGCCTATGGTCGAGCCGCTTCCTGATGGAACGCGGAAGTATTTCGACATCTGCCAGCAAAAGCTCGGGCTCGTGCCGAATGTGCTGCGGGCCTACGCTTTCGACATCGGCAAGCTCAACACGTTTACTGCATTTTATAACGATATCATGCTTGCTGAGAGCGGACTGACGAAACTCGAACGTGAAATGATCGCCGTGGCCGTGTCTTCGATGAACCGCTGCTGGTATTGCCAGGTCGCCCACGGGGCGGCGGTACGGGAGCTTTCGGGCGATCCGGTTCTGGGCGAGGCGATGGTGATGAACTGGCGCGTCGCGGACATCACCACCCGCCAGCGCGCGATGCTCGAATTCGCCGAAAAGCTGACCGTGGCTTCGTCGAAGATCGAAGAGGCCGACCGGGCCGCCCTGCGCGATGCCGGTTTCACGGATCGCGATATCTGGGACATCGCGTCCGTCACCGGCTTTTTCAACATGACAAACCGTGTGGCCTCGGCCACGGCGATGGAACCGAATCCCGAATATCACGGGGCGCACAGATGAGATGGCCAGCCGCCATCGTCTTCTGCCTGGCGCCTGGCCTCGCGGGGGCCGCACCGACACTTGCCCTGCCTGAGACGGCCACCCGAACCGTGCAAGATATCGAGAAGATGGGCAGCTATGAATTGCCCGTCGGCCCCTGGAGGTCTGGTAAGATCGAGACAGAAACGGTCGAGGGTGAGGTTACGCAGACGGCCTGGCGGGTCCGTGAGACAGGACTGACCACAATGGCACTGCTCGCCCCGCTGCGCGACCAACTTGCTGCCGAGGGATTCAGCGTCATCTATGAATGCGAGACGGATGTTTGCGGCGGCTTCGATTTTCGCTTTGCGACCGATGTGCTGCCGGAACCTGAAATGCATGTCGATCTTGGCGATTTCCGCTTCCTTTCGGCGCGGCGTGATACCGGCGATGCCGCCGCCGACTATGTCAGCCTGCTTGTCAGCCGGTCGAGCGACAGCGGATATGTGCAGATGACGCGCATCGGCACGGCGATCAACGAGCCGATCATCGAGGCGCGGATATCGCCCGAGGCAATCGACGATGCGGTACGGTCTTCGGTCTCGCTATCGGAAAGTCTCGACCTGTCGGGATCGGTCGTGCTGGACGATCTGTCATTTCCGACCGGATCGGTCGAACTCGGTGCCGGCGACTATGCCTCGCTGTCCGAGTTGTCCGACTATCTCAAGGCGCATCCGGACCGCAAGGTCGCGCTTGTCGGCCATACCGATGCCGAAGGATCGCTGGAAGCCAACATCGTTCTGTCCCGTAGCCGGGCGCAGTCGGTTCGCAACCGGCTGATTTCCGATTTCGGCGTCAATCCTGGACAGGTTAGTGCCGATGGCGTGGGTTTTCTCAGCCCGCGCGCCTCGAACCTGACGGCAGAAGGGCGCACCGAAAATAGAAGGGTCGAGGTGATGATCACCTCGACCCGTTAATGGTCACCGCTTAAAAAGTCACTCGCTAATAAAATCTTTGAGGCTCACCAGGCGTTCGGGCCCTTGTCGACAAAAGACGCGGCCAGGAAGTCGATGAAGGCGCGGACCTTCGGCTGGGTGAAGCGACCCGGCGGATAGACCGCATAGATCCCCAGCGTTTCGACCGGCAGATCCGGAATGGCCTCTTCCACCAGACCGGCCTTCATCGCATCGGCGTAGAGGAAGGAAGGAAGGTAGGCGATGCCAAGGCCGGAAATCGCGGCGTTGAGCAGCGACTGCCCGTCATTCACTGTCAGCCAGCCCGCGGTACGGACCTGACGCTTTTCGCCCGAGGGTGCGGTGATCTTCCAGACGTTGCCGGCGGCCTGGTTCGAGTAGTGCAGAAGCTTGTGTTCGTTCAGATCGTCGATCTTCTGCGGGCGGCCGTATTTCTGGAAGTAGGACGGCGAGCCGACCATACGCTTGGCCGTTTCCGTCAACTTGCGGGCCCGCAGCGTGGAATCTTCCAGTTCGCCAACGCGGATCGCCATGTCGAAGCCTTCCGAAATCAGCTCCACAAAGCGGTTGTTCAACACCATGTTGACCGTGATATCGGGGTATTCCAGCAGGAAATCCCCAAGGATCGGCGACAACAGATTGACCCCAAAATCCGTTGCAACCGAAATCCGCAAGAGCCCGGAAGGCGCCGACTGCATCGACGTCACAAGGGCATCGGCCTCGCCAGCGTCGTTCAGAACACGGCGCGCCCGATCATAATAAGCAAGTCCAATCTCAGTCGGCGAAACCCGCCGTGTCGTCCTGTTCAGAAGACGCGCCCCCAAGCGCGCCTCCAGAGAGGAGACATGTTTGGAGACGGCGGATTTCGAAATCCCCATTTTCTTCGCAGCGTCCGTAAATCCCCCCTGATCTACTACCGTGGCGAAGGCCTCCATTTCCGTCAAACGATCCATTGTGCACCCGTCAAATACATTCGCCCGCCAAGGACAGGTATCGCCCCCAATTCAGGCAAGAATGCGGAGTTGCACGGTCAACAAAGGGGTATTGTCGCGAAGCTATGGTGGCAAGAATCCGCCTATCGTAGCCAAACCATTAACAACCAGAATCGCTATAGTTGTGCGGCAAGCCGAGTTCCTTGGGAAATCGCACGTTTTGCATCCAATTCGGCTGCCACATCTGCGCCACCAATGACATGAACCTGCCGCCCGGCACGTCGAAGCGCCTCTGCCAGCCCGGAATCACTCTCTTGTCCGGCGCAGAGAATCACGGACTCGGCTTCGATTACGGTCGGGTCCTTCCTCTCGGGGCCAAAGCTGACATGGAGCCCCTTGCCGTCAATCTTTTCGTAATTGACGCCCCCGATCATCTTCACGTTCTTCGCCTGCAAGGCTGCCCGATGAATCCACCCGGTCGTCTTGCCTAGCTTTCGGCCCGGCCTTTCCGGCTTGCGCTGCAAGAGCGTCACCGCGCGGGCCGGCGCCTCTGGCACCGGATCGGAAAGCCCGCCCCGGACCGCCTCCGGGTCGGCGACGCCCCATTGGCTGAGCCATTCCGAAAGGTTTTCCGTGGCGCTTTGGCCCTCTTCAACAAGATAGCTCGCGACATCAAAACCGATCCCACCCGCACCGATGACGACAGCCGACCGGCCGGCGACCTGCGCGCCGGTCAGGACATCGACATAGGTCATGACATTTTCGCCGTCCTGACCGGGAATGCCCGGGTCGCGCGGCAAGACGCCGGTGGCCACGACAATTTCGTCAAACCCTTCCAGCGCGGCCACGTCGGCCGCCTGCCCCAGCCGAAGCGTCACGTTGCTGCGGTCCAGCATGGTTTGGAACCAGGCGACCAGCCCGTGGAATTCCTCCTTGCCGGGAACCTGTCGCGCCAGATTGAGCTGCCCGCCGATGACGGCCGCCTTTTCAAACAGCGTGACCTCGTGGCCGCGTTCATCCAGCGCCAGCGCCGCGGACAGGCCCGCCGGACCTGACCCGACGACGGCAATCGTCTTTGGCGAGTTCGTCGTGGCAAGCACCAGTTCTGTTTCGTGACAGGCGCGGGGATTGACCAGGCAGGTCGAAATCTTGCCCTGAAAGGTGTGATCAAGGCAGGCCTGATTGCAGGCGATGCAGGGGGCGATCTCTGCCGCCCGCCCTTCCGCGGCCTTCTTCACGAAGTCAGGATCGGCAAGGAAGGGGCGCGCCATCGACACCATATCAGCGCAGCCTTCGGCCAGCACCGCTTCGGCAACATCGGGCGTGTTGATCCGATTGGACGTGATGATCGGAATCGTCACTTCGCCCATCAGCTTTTTTGTCACCCATGTGAAGGCCCGGCGGGGCACAGATGTCGCGATGGTCGGAATGCGCGCCTCGTGCCAACCGATGCCGGTATTCAGGATCGTGGCGCCAGCGGCCTGAATGGCACGTGCCAGGGTCACGACCTCGCCCCAGCTTTGACCCTCTGGCACAAGGTCGATCAGCGATATTCGGTAGATGAGGATGAAATCCGGCCCGACGGCCGCGCGCACCCTACGCACGACCTCGATGGGCAGGCGCATCCGGTTTTCGGCGCTGCCGCCCCAGCGATCCGTCCGCTTGTTGGTATGGGCAACGAGGAATTCATTGAGGAAGTAGCCTTCCGACCCCATCACCTCCACCCCGTCATAGCCAGCCTCGCGCGCGCGCACTGCCGCAGTCGCTATGTCGGCGATCTGCTTTTCGATCCCGGCCTCATCAAGCGCAGCGGGCGTGAAGGGCGAAATGGGTGAGCGGATGGCCGATGGGGCGACGCAGTCCTTGCCATAGGCGTAGCGCCCCGCATGAAGGATTTGCATCACGATCCGCCCGCCAGCCTCATGAACGCGGCCCGTGACGATACGGTGATTGGCAATGTCCTCTGGCGTGAAGAGGCCCGCGGCCCCGGGAAACACGCCGCCTTCGCGGTTCGGCGCCATGCCACCCGTCACCATCAGCGCGACGCCACCTTCCGCCCGTGCAGCGTAGAAGGCCGCGACACGGCTCCAGTCGCGCGTTTCTTCAAGGTTCGTATGCATCGACCCCATAAGCACGCGGTTCGGCAGGGTTACATGGCCGAGGTCGAGAGGGCTGAAAATATGCGGAAAAGACGACATGGTGAACCTCCCGGCGGACTATAGTGACCATGCCTCATTTCAAGTGCCAGCGTCACCACAAACGCCGCGTCACGCCATCCTTGGGGCGCGCCGATCCGTTCGTTTGACAGATGGATTAGCTGGCGGTTTCGAGGCAATGGCGCCGGAACGCCTTTTTCAGCATGTCGAGTTCGGCCCGGAGCAGATCGAGTTCCGCCCGGATATCGTCTTCGAGCGGCACACCGGTGACGATGGTAAAATGACCAAGCCTCATGCCACCCACGAGATCGCGGATGATGAAGGTCTGAACACCGTCGGAAAGAAGCGTAGCCGGAATTGGTACCGATACGCGCCAGTGACCATCGGCTGCCACTACTTCGAGCCCGCCCAGCGGTTTGTCGAGATGAAGTATCTCGATCTGCGGTGCCGCAGCGTTTCCGCCAGTCAGTTCTGCTTCCCAGCGGCCCTCCCTGATCTGCTGCCCAGCAAGCGTGATTGCGCCCGTGTCGGTCGTTTCCGTCATAGCTCTGCCCTCGGTCGGCGCGTGAAGGTAACGTCACGGAGGGTTATCTGGTTCATCTCCGGCCCTTCGAAGATCAGATCGACCCAGGCACGTTCCACACGCTTTTCATTCATCTTGCTGTAGGCAAGGTCAAACTCAACCATCACTTCGCTTTCACCCAAGGGCAATTCGCGAACCATCTGTTCGGCATTCGGGCCGTGCTTGATATTGAGCCTGGCAAAAATCTCCAAGGGTTTTTCCAGTTCGACTATCACGTCCATACGAATGACGTGGCGCAGCTTTAGTCCTTGTACGGCCGCCTCCGGCAGGTCGATGACGAGCGACAGGAACGACCCATCGAAGCGAAAGACATCCATCCGGAAGCCAAAGGGCGCAAGATCGCTTTCACGACTGTTGCGCACCTGTCGGACAGTCAGTTCGCTGCGCGCGCAGTCGTGAAAAACGGTCGCCTCGCTTCCGAACGCGGCCCGGTTGTCCACTGCCGCCATGCCCGGCGGGGTGACGGGTCCACGCCAGAGTTCGGGACGCCAGGCCCAGTCCGCATGCAGGGGCTTTCGGATCGCATTGGTGCCGATCGCCGGCAGCATCAGACGGCCGTCTGCCACGTGCAGCAGCCTGTCGATTTCTCGCCGAAGCTGCCGGGCAGGGCCGCGCAGCCGGCGCAGAACGCTTGTATCACTTGCCTCCGCCCGCGACGCCGCGCGCCGCCACCAGGCCAGCGACCGCCGAAACAGCAGCCGGTCGAGATATGTCGTGATCAGATGCGGCATGAAGGCGTCAGGTTCGGCTGAATTGGCCCCCTCAGGGAAACAGTAATTCCTTATCGTTTCCTTTCGGGGTCCGCGCAAGCCTTGCCAAGGGTGCGGGAGATAACGGCTTTTGCCGCGGCAATGGTCTTCGCTTGGCAAGCAGATCAGGTGTTGGTCGCACGCATACGCGCGACGAAGGCGTCGAGAACACGGCGCTTGGCGCCATCGGTCAGCGGTTTGCCACGCGGGCCAAGAACCGAGAGCGACACCATGTGCCCCCTGACAACAAGAACGGCGCGCCAGTAATCCGGCTCCACCGGTTTGCCCGCCGCAAGTGCGGTGTCCTTCAGCCGGATGTAAAGAACATCCCCGACCGACAGGATGTCGGCGACCACCACATCATCCGCCCGGCCGCTGCGGCTCAGCGCCGCGCGCCCCGGCGGGGACCGAAAAAATCTGGCGGTGGCGGTGAACTGGGTCGTCAATGCCGTCGCATCAGTTTCACCCGGTAGAACCGATGCGGTCAGGATCGCCGGTCCGCCCGCAGGGCCTGCCCCGGCACTGCCGGTCAGCGAAGCGCAACTTCCGAAAAGGACAAAGGCGCCACCGGTCGTTTCCCGGCTCGCGGCGCGATCAACGCAATAGCCCGGGGGACCCGCGACCGTCACCTCCCCACCGGCAACCGCCATGGCATTGGCCCCGGGCGCACGTGCCTGCCCCGGCGCGATCTCGCCAGGGACGCAGCCGGCCAATACCGCCAAGGCGAACCAGGTGAGGGCGCGAAGCCGCGAAGCTCTACTGATCCATATAGACATGGCGCTCGGCTTTGGCGCCGGGATGGGTCACGGCGCCCTGCCGTGCGCCACCGACCAGCTTGGCATATTTCCAAAGCGCGCCGGAAGCATAGGATGTTGTGCGCGGACCGGACCATTTGGCCTTTCGATCTGCCAGTTCGGTATCATCCAGCGCAACCGAAATGACCCCCTCGACAGCGTCGATGGTAATCATGTCGCCATTCCGCAGAAGAGCAATCGGGCCGCCATGCGCGGCCTCGGGTCCGACATGGCCAACGCAGAAGCCGCGCGTAGCGCCGGAAAACCGGCCGTCCGTGATCAGCGCGACCTTCTTGCCCATGCCCTGACCCGAAATGGCGGCGGTCGTTGCCAGCATCTCGCGCATGCCGGGGCCACCCGCCGGGCCTTCGTTGCGGATGACGATCACTTCGCCTTCCTTGTATTCCCGCTTCTTCACCGCCTCGAAGGCGTCTTCCTCACATTCGAAAACGCGCGCCGGGCCGGTGAAGACCTGTTCTTCCGGCTTCATTCCCGCGACCTTCACGATGGCGCCATCAGGGGCAAGATTGCCCTTCAGGCCGACCACGCCCCCAGTCTTGGTCAGCGGCGAAGCGGAGGGATAGATCACGCGGCCGTCAGCCTCGCGGGTGATCAGGTCAAGTTCCTCGCCCATCGTCTTGCCGGAGGCTGTGACGCAGTCTTCGTGGATCAGCCCGATCTTGCGAAGCTCCTTCATCACGACAGGCACGCCCCCCGCCTCGTAAAGGTCCTTCGCGACATATTGGCCGCCGGGCTTCAAGTCGACGAAATAGGGCGTGTCGTGGAAGATGTCACAGACATCGAAGAGGTCAAAGTCGAGCCCCGCCTCATGTGCGATGGCAGGCAGGTGCAGACCGGCATTGGTCGACCCACCGGTACAGGCGACAACACGGGCGGCGTTTTCCAACGCCTTGCGCGTCACCACATCGCGCGCGCGGATGTTTTTCTCGATCAGGTTCATCACCGCCTCGCCCGAGGCCATGCCGTATTCATCCCGGCTCTCGTAGGGCGCGGGCGCGCCGGAGGAGTTGAGCAGCGCAAGGCCGATAGCCTCAGAAACGCAGGCCATGGTGTTTGCCGTGAACTGGCCGCCGCAGGCGCCGGCCGACGGGCAGGCGACCCGCTCCAGCACGGCAAGCTCCGCATCCGAATAGTTGCCGGCCTGATGTTTGCCGACCGCCTCGAATACATCCTGGACGGTCACATCCTTGCCGTCGAGCCGCCCCGGCAGGATAGAGCCGCCATAGATGAAGACGGAAGGAACGTTAAGCCGCACCATCGCCATCATCATCCCCGGCAGCGACTTGTCGCAACCCGCGAGGCCGACCAGCGCGTCATAGCAATGGCCGCGCATCGTCAGTTCCACCGTATCGGCAATGGCGTCCCGCGACGCGAGCGAGGACCGCATGCCTTCATGGCCCATCGCGATGCCGTCGGTCACGGTGATCGTCGTGAATTCGCGCGGTGTGCCACCGCCGACCTTCACCCCTTGCTTGACCGATAGCGCCTGCCGGTTCAGCGCGATGTTGCAGGGCGCGGCCTCGTTCCAGCAGGTCGCGACACCGACCCAGGGCTGATGAATTTCGGCCTCCGAAATCCCCATCGCGTAGAAATAGGACCGGTGCGGCGCCCGAGCGGGGCCTTCGGTCACGTGGCGGCTGGGAAGTTTCGACTTGTCGAACTGGCGGTTTTTCATCGGGCAGGCTCCGTCGGATTGCTCGCGCCAAGGGAATAGAGAACGCCGCCCGGCGCGGCAAGCCAGAACCATCGGGCCGTTGCCGCATTTTGCCGCCGAACCGCGGGCAACGCGACTTCTGGCAATTGAGACTGAGGGGGATAATTGGTCGGAGCGAGAGGATTCGAACCTCCGACCCCCTGCTCCCGAAGCAGGTGCGCTACCAGGCTGCGCTACGCTCCGACCGTGGGCGGGGGGTTAGCGTGTCGCCGGGGTTTTGGCAAGTGGGCTTTGAACAGCTACTTTCAAACGGCTCAGCGTCCGGACCGTTCGCCTGCGGACATCATGCGCCGCAGGACGCTGATACGGGGCGTCGTCACCGCCAGCATCCGTCCGCCGGTTTCGAGAACCGGGCGCGTCCGGGACACATCGCGGCGCCCCTCGCGCAAGACGATGTAGATACCTGATGCGATGATGATCGCCGCGCCGACCATTGTCGGCATGTCGGGGCGTTCGGCAAAGAACAGGATGCCATATCCCGTCGCCCACAATATCTGCGAATACTGCATCGGTGCGACGATGACGGCCTCACCCGCGCGATAGGCGAGGATGATCAGATAGGCCCCGATCATGCCGAGGACCGCGATAACGGCAAATAGCGCCAGATGATCGAGCGGCATTGGCCGATAGACGAATGGCAGCGCGACAGCCATCGCCGCGAAATTCGCGACCATCGGAAAAAGTAGCAGCACAACGGTGCGTTCATTCTGCCCGATCTTGCGCGAGATGACCGAGATCAGGGCGCCGCCCACCGCACCGGTCAGCGCGGCCAGATGGCCGAGCGACAGTTCGGCCCCGCCCGGACGCATCACGATCAGGACGCCGATCAGGCCGACGATGACCGCCGCCCAGCGCCGGAACCGTACAACCTCGCCCAGGATGGGAACGGCCAGAACCGTCAGAATCAGCGGGGCGGCGAAGAGGATCGTGTAGACCTGCGCCAAAGGCAGCGTCGCGAACGCGTAGAAAACCGCCGGCGCGGCGATCACCGAACAAAGGGTTCGCAGGGCCATCCACCAAGGGTGCCGGGGGCGCAGATTTGCCTCCTCTGCGTCGCGAAGAAGGATCACGGAGACGATGGGAAAACCGAAGAGCGTACCGAAGAAGACGATCTGGAAAGGTGAATAGTCGGCGCCGAGGATCTTGATAACCACATCATGCGTGGCAAAGACCCCCATGCCGAGAAGCGCGAATGCCGCCCCGCGCAGATTGTTCGCCGCCACGTCCAATAATCCGGCTCCGCTGCCTGTTGTGCCCCTGATCGTCTCTGCCTGCCCGGCATCGCAGCCGCAATGCGCGCCGGACCGAATTGTACCGGTTACGGCAAATCGTTTGCGCGGTGGCAAGTGCGCCCGCTATAGCCGCAGCATGACGGCATCGCAATCGCATCCTCTGGCCGGGCTGGCGCTCGGGTTTGTTGGCGTTGCGCTTTTCGGCGCGACGCTGCCCATGACACCTGTCGCGCTTGCCGGGTTCGACCCCGCCTTCCTGACCTTCGCGCGTGCGGTGATCGCATCGGCGGCAGCCGGACTGGCGCTTCTTTTGCTGCGCCGCAAACCGCCTGTGGCACTGCTTGGGCAGATTGCTACGGCCGGTTTCCTGCTTGTCTACGGCTTCCCGCTCCTGTCCAGCCTTGCGATGCAGACAGTGCCGGCGGCCCATGGCGGTGTCGTCTTGGGCATCCTGCCGCTTCTTACCGCGGTCTTTGCGGCGATCTTCGGTGGCGAGCGCCCGGGCGGCGCCTTTTGGGCCTTCGGGATACTCGGGGCGGCACTTGTGCTCGGTTTCACACTCGCAGGCGGCGATGCGGGGACCGCTGGTGCCGGAGATGTCTGGCTTGGCCTTGCTGCGTTGTCGGCGGCCTGTGGTTATGTCCTTTTCGGCCGCTTGTCACGGCAGTTGCCGGGGTGGGAGGTCATAGCCTGGGCCCTGATGGCCACTGCGCCGCTTTCCCTCGCAGGGACGGCCCGGACTTGGCCTGAGGGTATCCACAGCCCCGGTCCATCGCAGTTCGGGGCGCTGGCCTATCTCGGGCTTTGTTCGATGTTCCTTGGGTTCGTCTTCTGGAATGCCGGGCTGGCAATGGGCGGCATCGCCCGGGTGGGTCAGGTCCAGTTGCTTCAGACCTTCGTGACGCTCGGCGTCTCGGCTGCCCTTCTAGGCGAAAAGGTCACTCCAATGATGCTCTCCTTCGCGCTTGCCGTCGGCGCGGTCGTCTGGCTTGGCCGCAAGGCGCGGGTCGCGACAGTAGTGCCCGCGAAAAGGCCATGACTTTGGCGACCTGTCGCGAGTGGTAAGGCCGGCCGCAAGGCCGGGCCGGAATTTACTTTGCCAACGCGGCGACAATCGCGTCGCCCATTTGCGAAGTCGAAACCGGCTTGCCGCCCTCCGGACCCATCAGGTCCGCCGTGCGCAGGCCGCTGGCCAGAACATTTTCGACCGCCTGTTCCACCCTTGTCGCTTCCTCGCCCAGATCGAAGGAATAGCGCAGCGCCATCGCGAAGCTCAGGATGCAGGCGATCGGGTTGGCCTTGCCCTGCCCGGCGATGTCGGGGGCCGAGCCGTGAACGGGTTCGTAGAGTGCCTTCGGCCGCCCGTTTGCCATCGGCGCGCCGAGCGAGGCGGAGGGCAGCATGCCGAGCGACCCGGTCAGCATCGCCGCGCAGTCCGACAAAAGGTCGCCGAAGAGGTTATCGGTGACGATCACGTCGAACTGCTTCGGCCAGCGGACAAGCTGCATCGCGCCGGCATCGGCATACATGTGGCTGAGTTCGACATCGGGGTATTCGTTGTCGTGCACCCACTGCACTTCCTCGCGCCAGAGAATGCCCGATTCCATCACATTGGCCTTCTCCATCGAGCAGACCTTGTTGTTGCGACGGCGGGCAAGCTCGAAGGCCGACCGCGCGACGCGGCGGATTTCTTCCGTCGTGTAGCGCTGGGTGTTGATGCCGACCCGGCCACCCTCATTATCCGGGAAGATGCCGCGCGGTTCGCCGAAATAGACGCCCGAGGTCAGCTCTCGCACGATCATGACGTCGAGGCCGGCGACGACATCCTTTTTCAGGGAAGAGAAGTCGGCGAGCGCGTCAAAACACTGTGCAGGCCGCAAGTTGGAATAGAGGTCCATCTCTTTCCGTAGCCGGAGAAGCCCACGTTCCGGTTTGACCGCGAAATCGAGCTTGTCGTATTTCGGTCCACCGACCGCGCCCAACAGCACCGCATCGGCGGCCTGCGCGCGTGCCATCGTCTCGTCAGTCAGCGGAACGCCGTGCGCGTCATAGGCGGCGCCGCCGACCAGATCCTCGGAGACGTTGAAGACGATGCCGCGATTGGTGGCGAACCAGTCGATGACCTTGCGAACCTCGGCCATGACTTCGGGGCCGATGCCGTCGCCGGGCAGAATGAGGATGGATGGATTGGCCAAGGTTTGCCCCCCGAGATCGCTATGTGGATGTCCACGCCCGCCTAGCCAATGGTGGCCCCGCGGTCAAGCCGTGGGTCCGTCAGGGCAGGTCGATTTCGACCCAGACCAGCCTGTGGCGTGACGCCGTTTCGGCAGTGCTGGCGTCAGGGCCCATCGCGGGCCACCAGACACCCGCATCGGTCACGGTGATTGCGGCTGATGGCAGCACGTAGTCGACGCGCATATTCCCGGGTCCGCCCTTTGCGGACCAGTCGACTGTATCAAGGCCCGGATCGCCGCCGTGGTCCCTGTTCCGGCTGTCGCGCCCGGCCGCGGCCGCGCCCCCGTCGCTTCGCGGCATCGGGTCCTGCAGCCGTGGATCGCGGAGAAGCGCCTCAAGCGAATCGGCCCGCCCCTCGCCATCGACAGGGTCAAGATTGGCATCGCCCAGGATGACGAATGGCGCTGGCGGCGCTGGCCATGGCAACCGCCCATCCATAAGATGCAGCCAGAAAGCTGTCTCATCATGGTTGCGGCGGCCATTCCGGTCCTCAGGTCCGTCGAACACCGGCGGTGCCCCGTACCAGGCCAGCAAGGTGAGCAAGCCCTTTCCCGGCACCTCGACCGGGACAGCCCAGTGCGCCGTGCTGGAAAGGCGCTGTATTGGTTCGGCTTCCGAGGGTACGGCCCCTTTGATGAGGTTGTCGGGCAGATCGGACCAGAGGAAAGCCGAATAGTCATGTGCGTCGCCTTCCCTGATCGGCAGGCGCGACAGAATGGCCATGCCGCCCTCGCCGGCAAAGGCGCCATAGCCCTGCGCGTCGCCCGGTCCACCCAGCCTGCCGTCACCGTCGAGGTCTAGACCGCTGGCCATTCCCGTATTTGGGCGGCGCGCAAAGAGATACTGATAGGATGCGCCTGCCTTTTCCAGCTCCCCCGCGAAGGCGCCGAGCGCGACGAGGCCATGATCGTAGTCGATACCGGTCAGAAGCAGGATGTCGGGTGAGGCCGCGGCGATGACGGTCACGGCAGCCTGGACCTGCACGTCGCGACCCGACTGGATGTCGCGCAGCAGCAGTCCTGGGCCACGGCGCGACAATTCGGCATTGTAGGTGGCGATTTTCAGTGTCTCGGCAATGGCCGGCAAGGCCGCCAGAGACATCAGACAGGCGATCAGGCCGGCAAGAGCTCCGCCTCGGTCGTGGCGTTGTTGCGGCGGCGTTTCTCGGCGATCATGTTGGCGATGCGGCCCATCGCAATCCCGCGCATGAAGAGCGATGCAGGAAGGAAGGCCCATGCGGTCATCGTCCAGATCAGGGTTTGCGGGCTTTCAAGCGTTACCGGCACGAAGGCGAGCGCGGCAAGCTTCACGGCCGCCGGAATAAGGAATGGCAGCAAAAACCCTAACGCAATGTTAAAGCGCGCATCGCGCTGCAGGCGGTCGACGACATCGCCGCCCGTCGTCGGGTCGAAGGTGGGCAGGTTGATCCAGACGTTGAACGACCCCATCCGCGACGGCCAGCCGATCACGCGCATGGCGACGACAAAGGCCACAAGCGTCAGGAGCGAGATCATGTAGCTGATACCGGCCGCTGTCCGGACAAGGATCAGGTGATCAAGGCTCATCGTATCGGGCAGCATCAGGACCACAAGGCGCACCGGGCTGTAGGGCACGTCGATGGATTCGCCAAGTTTGGTGCCGAGAACGACGATGAAGTTGGTCAGTGTCGAGGGAATGGTCTGGTCGCGGACGATCGCCGACAAAAGCAGGATCGTCGCGAAAAGCGACAGGAAGCGCAGCCGGTTGAACGGCGGCGCGTCGCGGAACTCCACAAGGCCAGGATAGGTCGAGGCATATTCAAAGAAGGTCAGTGCCGCGGCGAAGAGCGCCACCAGGGCGACGATCTGCGTCGTGTCACTGTTCACGCCCGGCAGCATCAGGGACGGCGTTGCAATCAACACCATCACCAGAAGGGCACGCACGAGGGCGCCTGTGAACTGGGAAATCACTGCTTTAGTCCCTCAAACCGGCCGGGACCGGTACATTGCCGGGACCCTGATCCAACTTGAGACCGCCAATTGTGGCAGCCTGCCTCATTCTTGCCCAACTTTTGCCCATATTCCGCTCCCCTGGCAATCTTGGGTTAAGGTTAATCGCGGCAATGAGGCCTTTTCGTGGAAGAACTGGTGCGGCTTTGCATCAAATACTGAGCAAGATTCCGCCGACATTCGGACAGAAATAAGGCCGCCCCGAGGGGCGGCCCAAGATATTGTATGTGCAGGCTTTTCAGACCCAAGGACGAGCTTGCGCAGCCGAATTTTCGAATGTGTCAATCGCGGCTGCCTTTTCCAGCGTCAGCCCGATATCATCGAGACCGTTCATCAGGCAGTGCTTGCGGAACCCATCGACTTCAAAGGAAAATACCTGCCCGTCAGAGCTTGTGACGGTCTGTTCGGCCAGATCGACGGTCATCCGGGCATTGGCACCCTTGCGGGCATCCTCCATCAAGATATCCACAGCCTCTTTCGGCAGCACGATGGGAAGAATGCCGTTCTTGAAGCAGTTGTTGTAGAAGATGTCGGCGAAGCTCGTGGAAATGACAGCGCGAATGCCAAAGTCCAGAAGCGCCCATGGGGCATGTTCCCGGCTGGAGCCGCAGCCGAAGTTATCGCCGGCAACGAGAATCTCTGCCTTGCGATAGGCAGGCTGATTCAGCACGAAATCGGCGATTTCCTTGCCATCCTGCGTATAGCGCATTTCATCAAAGAGGTTCACGCCGAGGCCCGAGCGCTTGATCGTCTTCAGGAACTGCTTCGGGATGATCATGTCGGTGTCGATATTGACCAGCGGCATCGGCGCCGCGATCCCGGTCAGCGTGGTGAACTTTTCCATGTCTGCGCCCTCTTCGCCCTGAAACGCATGGCATAAACCATGCCGACCCGATTTTCGCAAGGGCCGCATGGCTTGATCTGAGTCAAGGTCAGCCATATTTCACATTCGTATTATTGAATATGAAACGACCGGAGCTTTCCCATGCCACTTCATCTGCCACGCAATCTGGGCGAACGCTATTCGCCGCTCTATTTCCTCGCTTCGCTCGGGGCGGGCGGGCTTTCCGTCACCTTCTTTCTCTACCTGATGTTCTGGGTGCCGCATCCCGGCCAACCGGTGCCGGTCTTCGAAGACATCCTGAAGGCGCTGCAGACCGGCGGCCCCGCAACGCAGGCAATGATCATTCTTGCCTGGGCGGGTATCGCCTATTTCAGTGTCACGATGATCCGGCTTCTTGTCTGGAACCTTCTTGAGCTGCGCGCCTTCCGGCAAACCAAAGCTTACGAGACCCTGCGCAGTGGGAATGCCGAAACGCAGCTTCTGGCCATTCCGCTTGCACTCGCCATGGCCGTCAACGGGGGCTTCATCCTCGGTCTCGTCTTCGTGCCGGGCCTTTGGGGTATTGTCGAATATCTCTTTCCGCTGGCGATCCTGGCCTTTCTGGCCATCGGCGGTTGGGCCCTGGCAATGCTTGGCGACTTCTTCGGGCGCGTCCTGACGAAGGGCGGCTTTGATTGCGCGAAGAACAACAGCTTCGCCCAGTTGCTGCCCGCCTTCGCGCTGGCAATGGTCGGTGTCGGCCTTGCCGCGCCCGCTGCAATGAGCACGCTGCCCCTGACCGCCGGCATCAGCTACATCGCCTCCACCTTCTTTGTCGTCACGGCAACGCTTCTGGGTGCCGTCAAGCTGATCCTGGGCTTCCGCGCGATGATGGAAAACGGCGCGCATGACGAAGGGGCACCGACGCTGCTTGTCGCCATCCCGTTCATCACGGTTGTCTCAATTGCCATCATCCGGCAGATGCACGGGCTCCATGTCCATTTCGATGCCCATGCGGAAACGTCGGCGACCTTCACGCTCTTGACGAAGCTTCTCGTGGTTCAGCTCGCCTTCGGTCTGCTCGGGCTGACGGTTCTGCGGCGCCAGGGCTATGCTGGTCGCTTCATCACCGGGAGCGAGAAATCCGCCGGCTCCTATGCACTGGTCTGCCCGGCAGTGGCGCTTTCGGTGATGCTGCAGTTCTACATCAACAAAGGGCTTGTCGCCGTCGATCTGATCACCAAGTTCTCGCCCGCCTATTGGGTGCTGACCGCCGCTGCCATCGGCTTCCAGCTTACGGCGATCTGGCTGGTGGCGCGCCTCAACGCAAAGCACTTCGGCACCGTAGGTAAAGGCAGCCTTGCGGTTCCGGCCGAATAACAGACATCCGACGCAATAGAAAAAGGGGGCCGCGAGGCCCCCTTATCTGTTTTGGCAGCGGGTGGCGTCACATCATCTCGCGCACGTCGGTCAGATGCCCCGTCACGGCCGCCGCCGCCGCCATCGCCGGCGACATCAGGTGTGTACGGCCGCCACGGCCCTGACGACCCTCGAAGTTCCGGTTCGACGTCGCGGCACAGCGTTCGCCGGGCGCAAGCTGGTCGGGGTTCATGGCAAGGCACATAGAACAGCCGGCCAACCGCCATTCAAAGCCCGCGTCCTTGAATATCTCGGCCAGTCCTTCTTCCTCCGCCTGCGCGCGGACGAGACCCGAACCCGGCACGACCATCGCGCGCATGCCGTCCTTGATCTTCTTGCCTTTCAGGATTGCGGCCGCCGCCCGCAAATCCTCGATCCTTCCGTTCGTACAGGACCCGATGAAGACGGTGTCAATCTTGATGTCGGTCAGCTTCTGTCCCGGCTTCAGCCCCATATAGTCGAGCGAGCGGGCCGCAGCCTCGACCTTTCCACCAGTGAAGGAGGACGGATCGGGTACCACATCGGTAATCGGCAGCACATCCTCGGGCGAGGTGCCCCAGGTCACGACCGGGGCGATGTCTTCGCCCTTCAGCGTCACGACCTTGTCCCAATGCGCGCCCTCGTCGGACTTCAGCGTCTTCCACCAATTCAGCGCGGCTTCCCACTGGGCACCCTTCGGCGCGTGCGGCCGGCCCTGCACATAGGCGAATGTCTTCTCGTCCGGCGCGATCAGACCGGCGCGGGCGCCGCCTTCAATCGCCATGTTGCAGACGGTCATGCGGCCTTCCATGCTGAGGTCACGGATCGCCTCGCCGCAATATTCGATGACATAGCCGGTGCCGCCGGCGGTGCCGGTGGCGCCGATGACGGAGAGCGTGATGTCCTTCGCGGTCACGCCGGGGCGCAGCTTGCCGGTGATCTCGACCTTCATGTTCTTCGATTTCTTCTGGATCAGCGTCTGGGTGGCCAGAACATGCTCCACCTCGGACGTTCCGATCCCGTGGGCGAGCGCGCCGAAGGCGCCGTGCGTCGCCGTATGCGAGTCGCCACAGACGACCGTCATGCCTGGCAGGGTCCAGCCCTGTTCGGGGCCGACGATATGGACGATGCCCTGACGAATGTCCGAGACGGGGTAATAGTGAATGCCGAAGTCCCTGGCATTCTTGTCGAGCGCGGCGACCTGGATGCGGCTGTCCTCGGTCATCGTCGCCGGATCGGCGCGGTCGAGCGTCGTCGGGACGTTATGGTCGGGCACCGCGATGGTCTTTTCGGGCGCACGAACTTTCCGGCCAGACATACGCAGGCCTTCGAAGGCCTGCGGCGAAGTCACCTCATGTACAAGGTGGCGGTCGATATAAAGAAGGCAGGTGCCGTCGTCTTGCGTGTCGACAACATGGGCGTCCCAGATCTTGTCATAGAGCGTTTTCGGGCCGGTCATGGCAGGTCTCGCGATTTGGAAAGGGGAAGATCGAACAGGGTAGCCACACCCATCAGGCGCGTGCCAGGACCGATGTCGTCGCGCCGTAGAACCGCCAGGGCAGGCGCGCGCGGTCATCCATGTCGAAATAGCGTTTCATCCTCGTCGAGATACTCTCTGCCGGCCTAGCTCGCAAGGGCCAAACCCGGGGCCGCCTGCTTGCCTCGCAATGCAGCCGCATGGCATAGAGAAGGTGAAGGGGGCGCGGAATGGAAAACGAACTCCAGACAACCATCGCCGCATTTTCGGAACTGCGCGACAGTCTGGTCAAGGCCTTCAACAACCTTTTCCTGCCCTCCCGTTACAGTCAGGTCCTGATACTCGTCCTCTGTCTGGCCTGCGCCTGGGCCATCAACCGCTGGATCGGACCGCGGATTTACAACTGGCTACGCGAACGTGAAGGCTGGCCGAAGTGGCGGTTGAGGACCGCACTTATCCTGCACAAGCGCCTGCGGCTGATCGCCTTCGTGCTTTTGGCCTGGGGCGCTGCCGCCGTGCTGGCCTATCTGTTCCAGTTTCCGTCCAGGCGTTACCTTGTCACGCTCGGCGCGACCATTGCCACGGCATGGCTCCTTGTCAGCATCGCCGTCCGCCTCATTTCCAATCCGCTTCTGCGTCGGACGGTGACCTGGGGCCTGTGGATCTATGTGACACTCTATTACCTGAACCTTGCTGATGATGCGGCGGGTTTTCTTGACCGTGTCGCCATCGAGCTTGGCGGCTTTCACCTTTCCGCGCTGGCAATCCTGAAGGCGCTGGTCGTGACCGGCGTCCTCTTTACGCTGGCCCGCCTCGTCACGCGCACCAGTTCCAATCGGATCCGAGGCAATCCGGACATTTCGCCCTCCATGCAGGAACTCGCCGTCAAGGGGTTGCAGATCGGGCTTTATGGTGCCGCCTTCTTTATCGGGCTGAAGGCAGTGGGCTTTGATCTTACGGGCCTTGCGGTCCTTTCGGGCGCCATTGGCGTCGGCCTTGGTTTCGGTCTGCAAAAGGTGGTGTCGAACCTTGTCTCCGGCGTCATCATCCTGCTCGACAAGTCCGTGAAGCCCGGCGACGTCATCTCGCTTGGCGATACGTTCGGCTGGATCGAAAGCCTTGGTGCCCGCTACGTTTCCGTCGTCACCCGCGAGGGCAAGGAATACCTCATCCCTAACGAGGATCTGATCACCGGGCAGGTCGTTAACTGGTCGCATTCCAACGAATATGTCCGCATCGACATTCATTTCGGCACCTCCTACGACGATGACCCGCATCTGGTCCGCAAGGTCGCTGTCGAGACGGCGCTGACCGTCAAGCGGGTGCTGAAGAGCCGTCCGGCCGTCTGCCACATCACCGGGTTCGGCGACAGTTCGGTCGACTACATCCTGCGGTTCTGGATCACCGATCCGTCCGAAGGGCTGACCAATGTGCGCGGCAATGTCTTTCTGGCGCTTTGGGACGCCTTCAAGGAAAACGGCATTTCCATCCCGTTCCCGCAGCGCGAGGTTCGGGTTTTGGCAGGGTCGGAGGTGACGGTCGCTACCGCTCAGCCACCCAGACGGGCGCGATCCTCTTCCGGTACCGCCTCCAGCAAATCCCCGGGCTGACAGTCGAGCGCCTCACATATCCGCGCGAGCGTTTCAAAGCGGATTCCCTTGACCTTGCCGGATTTCAGCAGGCTGATGTTCTGCTCGGTGATCCCGACACGTTCCGCCAGATCGCGCGACCGCATCTTGCGCAGCGCCAGCATCACATCCAGCCGCACCACGATCTCCATCAGACGAAACCCGCATTTTCTTCGGCTGCGTGCGCCGCTTCCCGCATCGCCCAGCCGATGACGACCAGAAGACCACCGGCAAGAATGGCGCCGAAGAAATTGCCGCCAAACCCGACCGACAACATTCGCTCACCGGCCGGGTTGTCGATTGTCAGCACCAACACCTGCGCCGTTTCCATCACCACCCCTGCCAAAGCCAGCACCACAAGTGCCCCGCCGATGCGCCGGATCAGTTCGGCCGACGCAGGTGTCAGAATCTCGCCGCGACGGTACCCCTGAAACAGGGCTCGCATCCACCAGAGCGCCAGAACACCCGGCAAGAGGCCGACTATACCCAGGAGTCCCACCGCCAGGGCCTTGCCGGGCGGCAACATGGCAATCTCCACGTCGGGGAACTGCGGGCGAATGCTGTCGGGATCGGTCAGACCCGAAGCGACGGCCCATATTGCGGCCAATGGCAGAAGCACCAGTGCGGCAACGGTCATGACCTGCAAGATGCCGGCCAGTCGGGAAATCTTCGAAACCATCATCGCTACCCCTACTTGCAGATTATTTTTTTATCGTATTACGATAATTATTATCTGTCAAAGGAGATTCTCATGCGCTCTGTTTTGCTTGCCCTCTTCGTCACCGGATGCACCGCGGTCACACCGTCGAGCCTGTTGCGGCTGAAAGCACTTTCGCCTCTGGAGGCCGATCCTGCGCAGATCGAAGTGGTGCTTCTTCTGCCCGAAGGGCTTGGCATCAGACCAGGATCGGCCACTCTCCGCCTTGCCGCCACACGGCGCGACACGGGCGCCGAAACCGGGCGCAACTTCACGCTTTCAAGCCGGGCTGCAGACGCGCATGACTTTCCGGCCGATGACGTAGCCACCGCCCAGCATTTCGGGCTTGCGGCCGGCGATGTCGGCGATTTCCGCGCGCTTCAGTCCGAAATCGCGGCTTGGAAAGCCGAGGCGCCCGACGCAACCGAAGGTACGCTTGCCGTCGCGCTTGGCGGCTGCACCATCGGCGGCGGACCGTCTGCCGACGCTGTCGCCTCGGTCTACGCCCGCACGGAAAACGGGGGCGCCTACTTCCCGATCATCTCGAACGGGCCGCTTGCCAGACTGCTCGATCCGGCGCAGACGGGCGAAATGCCGCCATGCCCCGCGGCAGGCAAGGCCGCCGGAATTCCGCCGCATTGAGATTTTACAATTGCGATGCTACTTTGAGCCTGTACCCAGCGCCGGGGTCGATCGGCGCGCAACCCAGGAGGACAATGTCCTGTTCCACAGTTCGAAGTCAGCCGAAGTGCCGGCTGCAAGGGCGGTGCCGATGACGGCCACGCCCGAAGAGGTTACAAGCGACGATCTGCTTGCCCGCATTCTCAGCTCTCTTGACGATGACAAGGCCGAAGATGTCGTGACCATCGACCTGCGCGGTCGTTCAAGCGTTGCCGACTATATGGTCGTCTGCTCGGGCCGTTCGTCGCGTCAGGTTGGCGCTATCGCAGAAAAGCTGATGGACCGGCTGAAGCAGGAATTCGGCCGCATCTGCAAGGTCGAAGGCAAGGATCAGGGCGACTGGGTGTTGATCGACGCAGCCGATGTCGTTGTCCATGTCTTCCGCCCGGAAGTGCGCGACTTCTATCAGCTGGAAAAGATGTGGTTGCCCGCCGGGGCAGGTCTCGCCGCTACCAAGAACTGATGCGGGTGCATCTTTGCGTCGTGGGCCGCCTGCGGGCCGGCCCCGAACGCGACCTGATCGACGACTATCTTGACCGTTTCAACAAGACCGGCCGTGCCCTTGGTCTGGGGCCGGTGACGGTTCATGAAGTCGAAGACCGAAAGGGCGGCGGCATGGCTGCCGAGGCGGCGCTTCTCGTCCGGTCTATCCCCGATGGCGCCGTTTTGGTCTGCCTTGATGAACGCGGCCGGCTTCTGTCTTCGCCCGCCTTTGCCGGCGAGCTTGCCCGCTGGCGCGATACGGGGCGGCAGGATATCGCCTTCATGATCGGCGGCGCGGACGGGATCGCCCCCGAATTGCGCGACAAGGCCGATCTTCTTTTGTCATTCGGGGCGATGGTGTGGCCGCACGTGCTTGCCCGGGTGATGCTATCCGAACAGCTCTATCGCGCCGCTTCGATATTGTCCGGCGCACCCTATCACCGGGCCTGACACGCGGCATTCATCGTTCATTTGCGCCCTTTCCGGCCAGAATCCTGTCGCGAAACCGGGCAATGCGGGCAACCCGGGTCGACGACGTCTTCGCCCCGTTGAGGTTGATCGTGTAGCTACGTTGCCGGCCCGGTGTCAGCGCATGGAACGCGTCAGCAAGCTCCGCGTCGATGTCCATCGCATCGGCGAGTTCTTCCGGAATGTCGATGTCTGCCACTTCACGCGTGGGACGGGTTCCGGTCTCTGCATGACCCATCGCCTCGCGGAGGTAGGCACGGATGAACGGTTCGGTCTCCGCCACCTGACCACTGTCGGTAAATCGCATCATGTCCGGGTGGCGCGTGTCCGGCCCACGCCGTTCCAATAGGCCCTCATGGTCGTTCAGAAGTGCTGCGTTCATGAAGCTGAGGCGGAAGTCGTTACGTAACGCCCCGATCAGTGCGATGTTCCGGCCCGCATGCAGATAGCAGGGATGGCCCCATTTGACCTGCTCGACCAGCCCTTCGTCGCGGCAGATCCGGCGCAGGTCCAGAATGCCGGCAAGCCACCGGCGGGTCGAACAGTCTGGCGTGGCGAAGCGCGCACAGCGCCCGCAGCCCTTGGTGAAGAAGTCCTCGACATCTGTGATCATGCCGTTCCCGCCTTGGCACGTCCGAATTCCGCCAGACCCCTGCGTCACCACGCTTAGCGCGCGGCAATCGCGGCAGCCGCCCCGGCCATCGCGCTGGCGCTGACCCGGTTCGCGATCCGGACCGCGGCGGGGCTTCGCAGCATCTTGCGCGCCCGGACGGCAAGGAAGACCCAAGCCAGATCGACCGCCATCAGCACAAACAGCATCACGGCTGTCAGTTCCATCCAGCCGAGCACTGAGATGACATCCAGATCGACGATGGCCGGCAGCAGCGCGAGGTAGAACACCATAATCTTGGGGTTCCCGAGCGTCACCGCCATGCCGGCACCGAACATTCTGGCGGCCGACCGCAGGTCAGGTATCTCGGCGGCGTCGACTGCTACGGGCGCGCGCCACATCTTCCAGGCCAGCCAGAGAAGATAGCCGACACCCGCCCATTTCAGCGCCAGAAATGCGGACTGGAACGTCTCGGCCAGCGCTGCCAGGCCCCAGACGGCAAAACCGAGCCATATCCCTTCGCCAATCCACATCGCGGCCAGAAAAGGCAGGACGTCCCGATGCCCGCGTACCAGCACCCGCGCGACCAGCGCGGCGATACTTGGCCCCGGTGATCCGGCAGCCACGGCCAGTGCGCCCGCAAAGATTGTCAAAGCCAGAAGGTCCATGTTTCGCACCCGGTCCTGTTTCACGGGATCGTCGGTGTTTCGGCTGCCAAAGGCAAGGCGGACGCGCGCGCATTTTTGTCACCCGGCGGCGGCACCGGTTGCCCCGCGACACGCCCCGGCTTAGAAGTGGCGCGACCCGAGGAAGGAGCCGCCATGTCCCGCCCCAAACCTGTCGTCCTTTGCATTCTCGACGGTTGGGGGCTGCGTGCCGAGACAAAGGGCAATGCCGTCGCGCTGGCGGCGACCCCGACCTATGACCGGATCATGGCCAACTGCCCCAACGCCCAGCTTGTCACACATGGTCCCGACGTCGGGCTGCCAAGCGGCCAGATGGGCAATTCCGAAGTCGGCCACACCAATATCGGCGCCGGGCGTGTCGTGGCGATGGACCTCGGTCAGATCGACCTTGCCATCGAGGACCGGAGCTTTTTTTCAAACCATGCAATCACTGCCTTTGCCGAAACGCTCAAGGCCTCGGGCGGAACCGCTCATCTCATGGGTGTGATCTCTGACGGTGGGGTTCATGGCCATATCGACCACGTGCTGGCGGCCTGCGAGGCGATTGCGGGCATGGGCGTGCCCTTGACGCTTCATGCGGTCACAGACGGGCGTGATGTTGCGCCATCTTCGGCGACGGAATTCGTCTCTGAACTGGCGGAAAAGCTGCCATCTGGCGCCAAGGTTGCCACGGTCACAGGCCGCTACTGGGCGATGGACCGCGACAATCGCTGGGAAAGGGTCGAACGTGCCTATCGCGCGATGGTCGGCGGGCAAGGCGGTTCGGCGGCGACCGCGACCGACGCGGTCAAGGCCGCCTACGACCGCGGCGAAACCGATGAGTTCATCGCCCCGACAGTGATCGGCGGGTATGCTGGCGCCCGGGGCGGCGATGGATTTTTCTGCCTCAATTTCCGGGCCGACCGGGCGCGCGAAATCCTTCTGGCCATCGGCGAAGACAGCTTTGCCGGTTTCGACCGTGGCCAGCGGCCACATTGGGCCGCGATCCTCGGTATGGTCGACTATTCGAAGACCCACGACGCCTTCATGGCCGCGGCTTATCCAAAGCAGACAATCGTCAACACGCTCGGCGCCTGGGTATCGCAGCACGGGCTGACCCAGTTCCGCCTGGCCGAGACGGAAAAATACCCCCATGTCACGTTCTTTCTGAACGGCGGCAAGGAGGTGCCGGAGCCGGGCGAGGGTCGCTTCATGCCGAAATCGCCCAAGGTGGCCACCTATGACCTGCAACCGGAAATGTCGGCGCCCGAGGTTACGGACCACTTTGTCGCTGCAATCGAAAAGGGATATGACCTGATTGTCGTCAACTATGCCAACCCCGACATGGTCGGACATACCGGCAGCCTGCCTGCTGCGATTGCGGCCTGCGAAGAGGTCGACCGCGACCTGACCCGTGTCGTCGCCGCGCTGGAAAAGGCAGGCGGCGCGATGATCCTGACGGCCGATCACGGCAATTGCGAAACGATGATCGACCCCGTCACCGGCGGGCCGCATACGGCGCACACGACCAATCCCGTTCCTGTCGCCCTGATTGGCGGGCCGCCCGCCGTCTCGCTTCGCGACGGGCGTCTGGCTGATCTGGCCCCGACGCTTCTTGACCTGTTGTCGCTGCCAGCGCCGGCGGAAATGACCGGCCGGTCCCTGATCGTGCGGAAATGACGGTCTGGCAAATACTCTGCGCGGCACTTGTTGCCGCCGTTCTGGTGGCCGCCCCGGTCCGGGCGCAGGCCGGCGCGGCCGATGCCGATATCGCGGCGACCGAAACCGCGGCAGCCGATCTTCTCGCCGCCATCGCGGGCCTTCAGGCGGCCGCAACCGGCCGGGACCAGATAGCCGCGCTGACCGGCACATTGCGGTCATATGAGGGCGGCCTGTCGGCGCTCCGCGCCGCCGAACGGCGGTTGTCGGAGGTCGAGGCGGCTGTCGTCGCGGATCTTTCTGCGAAACGGTCGCGCACCGGGCAGTTGCTCGCGGCTCTTGCGGCGCTGGAAAAGACACCTGAACCGCTACTGCTTCTTCATCCCGATGGCGCGCTTGGGACGGCACGGTCCGGCATGGTCCTGGCGGCCGTGACCCCGGGGCTGGAAGCCGAGGCCGAGGCCTTGCGGATTAAACTGACCGAGCTTCAACAATTGCGCAGCGTTCAGGATATGGCCGCGGCGACATTGCAGAAGGGGTTTGTCGCCGCCCAGGTTGCCCGTACCTCGCTCAGTCTGGCAATCCAGCATCGCGTACCGTTGCCGCGCAAGTTCATCGAAAGCCCCGAAGAGCTGGAAGCGCTCCGCGCAAGCGCGGCGTCGCTCGACACCTTCGCCGTGGGTCTTGCGGCAACCGATTCCGGGGTCGACCCGGGCGCCGTCGACTTTGCCACCCTCGAAGGCCGCATCCCCCTGCCGGTGGAAGGGCGGCTCTTGCGCGCAGCCGGTGAGGCCGATGCCGCCGGCATTCACCGTCCCGGCCTTGTCATCGCCACGGAACCCCAGGCGCTCGTCACGGCGCCGGTTGGTGGTACGCTGCGATACGCGGGACCGCTTCTCGACTATGGCAATGTCGTCATCATCGAACCGCAGTCGGGCTATCTGCTGGTGCTTGCCGGGCTTGATACGCTTTTTGCCGCTGCCGGCGACATTGTCACACAAAGCGCGGCGCTGGGGCTGATGGGCGGCAGCCCGCCCGGATCACGAGAGATTGCGGCGGATGTGCAAGAACGCAGTGGCGGAGAGCCGGCGGAAACGCTTTATATGGAGTTGAGACAGGGCAAGGCGCCCGTGG
Source organism: Paracoccaceae bacterium (assembly GCA_041397105.1). Taxonomy (GTDB): domain Bacteria; phylum Pseudomonadota; class Alphaproteobacteria; order Rhodobacterales; family Rhodobacteraceae; genus Albidovulum. The sequence continues at coordinate 8,643 of JAWKXJ010000003.1, read as the reverse complement.
ACCCGTCGACGTGGTTCATCCTAAAAGGGGAAGACTGAGTGATGAAGAAATTCGTGATGGCCGCGCTCGGCGGCACGGTGGCGGGCGTTTTGATGACAACGCAGGTCGCCGGTCCGCTCCTGGCGCAGGAAGCCACCAAATCCTCCTCGGTCTATGAACAGCTCGATCTTTTTGGCGACATCTTCGAACGCATCCGCGCGCAGTATGTCGAACCGGTCGACGAGGCCAAGCTGATCGAAGCCGCGATCAACGGGATGCTTACCTCGCTCGACCCGCATTCGAGCTATCTGCCGCCTGACGATTTCAAGGATATGCGCGTCCAGACCAGCGGTGAATTCGGCGGGCTTGGCATCGAGGTGACGCAGGAGGACGGTTTCATCAAGGTCGTGTCACCCATCGACGGCACCCCGGCCTTCGAAGCGGGCATTCAGGCGGGCGACTTCATCACGCATGTGGATGGCGAAAGCGTTCTTGGCCTGACACTCGATCAGGCTGTCGAAATGATGCGCGGGCCGGTCGGTTCGGAAATCATCATCACCGTCGTCCGCGAGAATGTGGAGGAGCCCTTCGACGTGTCGATCATCCGCGACACGATCAAGCTGACCGCCGCCAAGGCTCGTCTGGAAGGCCAGTCCGTCGTGCTGCGCCTGACGACGTTTAACGAACAGACCTATCCTAACCTCGAGTCCGGCCTGAAGAAGGCGGTCGCCGATGCCGGCGGCATGGACAACGTCAACGGTTTCGTCCTCGACCTCCGGAACAATCCGGGCGGCCTTCTGACCCAGGCGATTTCCGTATCCGACGCCTTCCTTGACAAGGGAGAGATCGTGTCGACCCGGGGCCGCAACCCGCAAGACAGCGAACGCTTCAATGCCCAGGTGGGTGATCTGGCCGAAGGCAAACCCATAGTCGTCCTGATCAATGGCGGGTCGGCCTCTGCCTCCGAAATCGTTACCGGGGCGCTGCAAGATCATCGCCGCGCGATCGTCGTCGGCACCAAGAGCTTCGGCAAGGGATCGGTGCAGACGATCGTTCCACTACGCGGCGAAGGCGCAATGCGGATGACCACCGCGCGGTATTACACACCGTCGGGCCGGTCGATCCAGGCGCTTGGCATTTCGCCCGATATCGTGGTGGAACAGCCGCCGCGCAAGCCGGAAGCCGAAACCGCCACCGAAGAGGAAACCTCCGCCGCCAACCGCCGCCGGTCCGAGGCTGATCTGCGCGGCGCGATCACCAACGATTCGATGACGGAAGATGAAAAGCGTGTGCTGGAAGACGAACAGCGCAAGGCGGAAGAGGCGGCCAAGCTTCGCGAAGACGACTATCAGCTCGCCTATGCAATCGACATCCTCAAAGGCTTGTCGGCGATCAAACCGGTGCAGTAACGACAGCGGCCGGGAAACCGGCCATTCCGGAACGACGATGAAACGCTCGAAATCAACCAAGGACCCGGCGGCGCTGCCCTATCGCCCTTGCGTCGGCGTCATGCTGATCAACCCGGCTGGGTTGATTTTCGCCGGGCAACGGCGCGACAGCAACCTACCCGCCTGGCAGATGCCGCAAGGCGGCATCGACGCGGGTGAAAAGCCGCGCGCCGCCGCATTGCGCGAGCTTTGGGAAGAGACCGGCGTGACGCATGACCTTGTCGATTTCATCGGCAAGACGCACCGGTGGTTCACGTACGATCTGCCGCCCGAGCTTCAGGGCAAGAACTGGGGCGGCAAGTATCGCGGTCAGAAACAGAAATGGTTCCTGTTCCGATTCACCGGTCAGGATACCCAGATCAATATCGACACCCCCCACCCCGAATTTGCGCGCTGGTGCTGGATCACGGCGGACGAGATGCTGGCCGCCATCGTCCCTTTCAAGCGCGCTGTCTATGGCGAGGTCGTCAACGCATTTCGCGGCTATCTCGCCTGATTGGCTGAGCTCGCAGGCGGCTCCAACCCATGGTCGGATTTCCGCCGATGCGCGGAATTGCCATGAACTTGCCCAAAAAATGACTCCCCCAACCCGGACGCTCTGCGGCAATCTCACTGCTCAGGGGGGGATTCGTGACCTACGCTGCTGCATCTTGCTGCAGAGGCTTTGCTGCCTCATGCACCGTCGGGAGTTTGACCCGCCGGAATTTCGCCGCCCGCGCATGGCGCCGGATCGCGTCCGGTCTGGCCGCACTTACCTTCGCGGCGATGATCCTGCCGCCCGTTGCCGCCGGGGCGGAAACCGTTGCAGGCACCAGCTGGCTGCCGATGCGGCAGACAATGGCCGCGCCAAAAGGGTTTCGCGATGTCTGTTCGCGCTATGACTGGGCCTGCGCCAGCGGGCGAGGGCATGCGATGAACACCGATGCCACGCTGAAACTGGCCAAGACGACGAACAGCCAGATCAACCGGACAACGCGTCAGGTGGCGGACGACCGGCAATATGGCGGCGCGGACACCTGGGCGTTGCCGACCGCACGCGGCGGCGATTGCGAAGATTTCGTGCTTCTGAAGAAGAAGGTGCTCGTCAGTCAGGGGATTCCGCCGGAAACACTGCTGATCGCGACCGTGCTCGACCGGAAGCGGGCCCCCCATGCCGTGCTGATCCTGCGCACCGATGCCGGTGATTTCGTGCTCGACAATCTGCGCAACCAGATCAAGCACTGGACCGAGACGGGCTATACTTTCCTGCGCATGCAGGATCCAAAGGCGCCGCGCCGCTGGCATGCCGTATTCGCCGGCGGGGCATTCTCCTGACCTTCGGATCGCGCGGCCCGAGGATGGCTAAGGCAAGGGCGAAGCGTCACCCTTGATTGCGCAAAGAAGTAGGGCTTCAGAAACCGTGTTCTGAAGCCCCATTTCTGGCAATGGATGATCAGGAAAGGCTAGTGCTTGCCTTTGCCTTTGCCCTTGTCCTTTCCCTTATCCTTGCCTTTGTCCTTCTTGTCCTTGTCTTTCTTGTCTTTTTTGTCCTTGCCGTCGTGGTGGCCGTCATCGTCATCGTGGTCGGGCTTGTCGTGGCCGTCGCCTTTTCCTTTGCCCTTCCCTTTGCCTTTGTCCTTGCCGTCATGATGATGGTCGTCGTCGTCATCATCGTCGTGGCCATCCGGCTCTTCACCGCCGGGCTCTTCACCGCCGGGCTCTTCGCCGCCGGGCTCTTCACCACCGGGTTCCTCGCCGCCGGGTTCTTCGCCGCCGGGTTCTTCGCCGCCGGGCTCTTCACCACCGGGCTCTTCACCACCGGGTTCTTCACCACCGGGTTCTTCACCGCCGGGCTCTTCGCCGCCGGGTTCTTCGCCGCCGGGTTCTTCGCCACCGGGCTCTTCACCACCGGGTTCTTCACCGCCGGGTTCTTCACCACCGGGCTCTTCGCCGCCGGGTTCTTCACCGCCGGGTTCTTCGCCGCCGGGTTCTTCACCGCCGGGTTCTTCACCACCGGGTTCTTCGCCGCCGGGTTCTTCACCACCGGGCTCTTCGCCGCCGGGCTCTTCACCGCCGGGTTCTTCACCACCGGGTTCTTCACCGCCGGGTTCTTCACCACCGGGCTCTTCGCCACCGGGTTCTTCACCGCCGGGTTCTTCACCGCCGGGCTCTTCACCGCCGGGTTCTTCACGGCCCGGATCATCCCTGTCACGATCATCGTCGTCGCCTTCCGGATTCGTCGTCTCCGTCGCGACATCGGTGATCAGGGCCGCCACCGCCGGGCAGTTCTCGGCCGTATAAAGAAGAATTTCATCAAGCAGGTCCGAGCGAAGCAGCTTGCGCAACTCGCGCGGCGTGAATTCTTCGGTCTTGCAGAGTTCTTCCAGCCTTTCCTGGGTCAGCGGCGCGCCCGAAAGGGCGGCAAACGCTGCCGAGGACAGTCCGAACGACACCACTGTCACGCTCAAAAGCGGCAAGACGGTATGTCGGATAGTGTGTTTAATTTTCGTCGCCATTCCCAGCCTCGTAGGGTTCAGTCTTGGTTGCTCGCAGGGTGCCGTTGACGTTCCGTGCCGCGTCAGTTGGGGCTACCTTGTAGCGAGCTGTACTTACTGGAATCTGCGCCCCTTTGCGAAATTTGTCGAATTTTGGCCCAAAATGTGGTGAAACTCGGCAAAATTGTGACAATATAGCGGCTTCGTTTCCCGGACCGGCGCGAAAACCCAGCTCATCGGCAATGCCCCGATGGCACGACCGATCTGCGGGAGCAGCCCTCAACTGCACCAACATCGTCCCAACCCGGCGCAGCCGTTTTCGACCTACTTCGTCTCATATCCCATGTTTTTCAATATCTTAGAGACGCTCCAGCCACAACCATCATGTCTTGCCTCGATATTGTGGGACATGCAGCCAAGCAAATTGACAAAGCGCCGACGACATTCGACACAATGGGGGGCTGAGTCAGAAGGAGGCGCGCGTGGTTTCCGAGGAGCTTTACTCACCCGAGTTTGATTTGTTCGTGATCGGGGGCGGCATCAACGGCTGCGGCATCGCCCGTGATGCGGCGGGACGGGGCCTGTCAGTGGCGCTTGCCGAGATGGGCGACCTCGCGCAGGCAACGTCCTCGGCCTCGACGAAGCTTTTCCATGGCGGGTTACGCTATCTTGAGTATTTCGAAATCGGTCTGGTCCGCAAAGCACTGAAAGAGCGCGAGGTCCTGCTTTCCGCGATGCCCCATATCAGTTGGCCAATGCGGTTCGTCCTGCCCTACCATCCCGACATGCGGTTTGAGGGTGAAACGCCGGCCTCCAGGCTGCTCGCCCGGATCATGCCCTGGATGAAAGGGCGGCGGCCCGCATGGCTCGTGCGGCTCGGCCTTTTCTTCTACGACAATCTTGGCGGCAGGAAGGTTCTGCCCGGAACGGCCGTGATCGACCTTGCGAAGGACCCGGCCGGCGAGGTGCTGCAGCCGCGGTTTCGCAAGGCCTACGAATATTCCGACTGCTGGGTCGACGACGCGCGCCTTGTCGTTCTGAACGCGCGCGACGCGGCCGCGCGCGGCGCGCGGATCATGACGCGGACCCGTGTGACAGAGGCGGCGCGCGACGGCGATTTCTGGCGGATCACGGTCGAGCGTGCCGGGCGGACGCGAACCATCCGCGCGCGGGGGATCGTGAATGCCGGCGGGCCGTGGGTGGAAAACATCGTCCGCGACGTCGCCGGGCTTGACCCGCGCGCGCATATCCGGCTTGTGCGCGGCTCGCATATCGTGACGCGGCGGCTTTTCGATCATGATCGCGCCTATTTTCTGCAAGGAACCGATGGCCGCATCATTTTCGCCATTCCTTATGAGGAGGACTTTACCCTGATCGGCACCACCGATGCCGACCATCAGGGCGACCCGAAGGCGGCCGCGTGCAGCGCGGCCGAGATGCGCTATCTTTGTGATTTCGCCTCTGGCTACTTCAAGCAACCCATCACGCCGGACGACGTGGTCTGGACCTATTCCGGAGTACGACCGCTTTATGATGACGGCGCCTCGTCCGCGACGGCGGCCACACGGGACTATGTGCTGACGCTGAATACCGATGGCCCGCCGATCCTCAATGTCTTTGGCGGCAAGATAACGACCTATCGCAAACTGGCCGAAGCTGCGCTTGCCAAGATCGCACCGGCGCTCAGGGCCAACGGTTCGGACTGGACTGCGGGCGCGGCCCTACCGGGGGGCGACTTTCCTATTGAGGGCAAGGCCAATCTTGTTGCTGCGCTGGGCAGCGACTACCCCTATCTCGACGCCTTCACTTGCCGCCGCCTGATCCGGTCCTATGGCACCGAGGCGCGTGAGATACTGGGCGACGCAAAGGCCGAAGGCGACCTAGGGCGGAATTTTGGCGCCGGCCTTTATGAACGCGAAGTTCGCTGGATGATGGCACGGGAATACGCGCAAAGTGCGGAAGACGTGATCTGGCGGCGATCGAAGCTGGGGCTGCGGCTGACAAAAGCCGAGGTTGCCGCATTGGACGAATGGATCGAAGACACGGCCGCGAAGGAGGCATGACATGGGCTTTGTCCTTGCCATTGATCAGGGAACCACATCGAGCCGGGCGATCATCTTCGATGCCGAGATGCGCATCGTGGCAGTCGCACAGGAGGAGTTTCAGCAGCATTTCCCAAAGTCAGGATGGGTCGAACACGACCCCAATGATATCTGGGAAACTGTATTGCGAACCGCCCGGACCGCGCTTGGAAAGGCCGGTCTGACTGCCGCGAGCCTTGCCGCCATCGGCATCACCAATCAGCGGGAAACGACTGTTGTCTGGGACAAGGCCACGGGCGAACCCATCCACAATGCCATCGTCTGGCAGGACCGCCGCACCGCCGGTTTCTGCCAGCGGCTGAAGGATGAGGGGCACGAGACGACCGTCACGGCGGCAACCGGGCTGCTGCTCGACCCCTATTTTTCGGGAACGAAGATCGCGTGGATGCTCGACCATGTCGAAGGCGCGCGGGCGCGGGCGGACAGGGGCGGACTCCTCTTCGGGACCGTCGACAGTTTTCTGATCTGGCGGCTGACAGATGGCCGCGTCCATGCCACGGACGCCACGAATGCGTCGCGGACACTGCTCTACAATATCCGCGAGGGCCGGTGGGATACCGACATCTGCCACCTTCTCGGCGTTCCGATGACCATGCTGCCAGACGTGCGCGATTGCGCCGCTGATTTCGGTGCGACGGACCCGGCGGTCTTCGGCAGTTCGATCCCGATCCTCGGTGTCGCGGGCGATCAACAGGCCGCAACCATCGGCCAGGCCTGCTTTGCCCCCGGAATGATGAAATCGACCTATGGGACAGGCTGCTTTGCGCTTCTCAACACCGGAGAAACGCTGGTGCAGAGTCAGAACCGCCTTTTGGGCACGATCGCCTATCGCCTTAGCGGCAAGGTGACCTACGCGCTGGAGGGGTCTATTTTCGTCGCCGGCGCCGTTGTCCAATGGCTTCGCGACGGGCTGAAGATCATCGCGGCCGCGCATGAGGCGGGACCGCTGGCGCAATCGGCCGATGCCGGGCAGGACGTTATCCTGGTGCCCGCATTCACCGGTCTTGGCGCGCCCTATTGGAACGCGTCCTGCCGCGGCGCGGTATTCGGCCTGACCCGCAACAGCGGGCCTGGCGAATTTGCCCGCGCCGCGCTGGAAAGCGTCGGGTACCAGACCCGCGACTTGCTTGAGGCGATGCGGGCAGACTGGGGGGCCGAGAGCGAGGGTATTCTCAGGGTCGATGGCGGCATGACCGCCAGCGACTGGACGATGCAATTTCTGTCAGACATCATCGGCGCCCCTGTCGACCGGCCCGAGATCACCGAAACGACGGCACTTGGCGCGGCCTGGCTGGCAGGGTCCCGCGCCGGCCTCTATCCGGATCAGGCCGGGTTTGCGGCGGCATGGCGGCTCGACAGGCGTTTCTCTCCGGCCATGGAACCGGAAGTGCGAAGCCGGAAATATGCCGCATGGAAACGTGCGGTTGCGGCAACGCTTGCGGCATAGCGAAACTCAGACCCGCGATACGCGCCGGGCCTCTTCCAAGAGCGCGTTCAGGATCGGTGTATACGGTTCGCGCAGCGCCGCGACGAGCCCGACGAGATGGCGCGCGTCCGGCGCAACGATAGGGATCGACGTCAGCCCCGATCCGGGTGAATACATTTCCGCCAGCGTCTGCGGCACGATGGAGACCCAGCGCCCGGTTTCGACATGGGCGACAAGCGCGAGCGTGGAGTTGGATTCGACGGTTGCGCGGACGGTAGCCTTGGCTTCGGCAAGATGCTGGTTGATGATCCGCCGGTTCTGCATGTCACCGGTCAGAAGGCAAAGCGGCAGATCGGCCGCCTCCGCCCAGGTGATGCGTTGGCGTTTCGCCTCGGGCGAGCCGGATGCGACGAGAAGCCGGTAGGTTTCGGCATAAAGCGGTAGCTGGACAACCCGGCCGAGCGGCTCGTTATCGAGATAGGTGATACCGGCATCGAGCTCCAGCCGTTCGATCCCGTCGAGGATCTCCGATGATGTCCGCGACAGGATCGTCAGATCGACATTCGGGTTTCGTTCGAGATAGGGGGCCGTGAGGCGCACGATCATCGGCAGTGCGGTCGGGATCACGCCGATCCGCAGGTGCCCCGAAATGCCGCGCTTCAGCGCCCGCATTTCTTCGCGCATCGTCCGGGCATCGCTGACGATGCGTAGCGCCCAGTCCAGCACGCGCTGCCCTTCCGGCGTCAAACCCTGAAACCGCGACCCCCGAAAGACAAGCTGGACGCCCAATTGATCCTCAAGCTGCCGTATGGCGCTGGATAGGGAAGGTTGCGTCACCCCGACGGCCTCGGCCGCGCGTCCGAAATGACGTTCGTTGGCCAGCGCGATGAACATCTCAAGCTTGTCGATCATGGCGGCAACCCTAAAGCGATTTTGCGGTTCCTTGAAATAGCAACCGATACGCCGCGTCGGTCTCGTGGCTTTCCTGCTTTGATTTTTGCCGGCGACGGGGCTGCCCCGGTCGCCACCCGCCATCCGCTATTGTTCGCACCCGCACGTGGCATTACATCGGTGGCTATGAGACGGTTCATCCCCTTCGTCAAATCGCCGCCGCGCGTCGCCGTGATCCGCCTGCAAGGGGCGATCGCCGCCGGAAACCGCACCGGCGGCGGTCTGAGCGATGCGGCGCTTGAACCGGTCGTCGAACGGGCGTT
>JAWKXJ010000002.1:0-937980 GCA_041397105.1 Paracoccaceae bacterium | reverse complement strand
GCGGCCTCCGATACGCGGGCAAGCCCGAGCGAAAGCATGCGATCCTGGAATTGCTGTTTGTCGGCCATGGTCGGTCCCTGTCAGATCAGTGCCCTAGCATCTAGCCTTTCCCGGTAAGGCGCCGCAAGGGCGAAGCCCCCATGTCGCCTCACCGCTTTCGCCAGACGACGCGCCCCGCCCAGATGCAAAGGCCGCAAAGGACAAAACCGCCGATCCAGATCGGTTCGGCGCCATATCCGCCGCCGCCGAACACAAGCGGCGCGAAGACCACGGAACATCCGCCTGCCAGTGCCGCAATCAGAAAGAGAACGATCGAAAGAATGGTCATAAAGACGCGCATCAGGCATTCTCCTTCAGGACCGGACCGCCGACATGGGCAGCGCGCTGTGCAAGCGAAGCGTGACGGCGCGCCCGGGCCGCCCCATCACGGTAAAAGAGGTTGTAGGTGTCGAACGGCACAATCCTGCCTTCAGGGGTCAGGAAGTGCACGCAGGATCGCTTGACGCGGGCGATACAGAAATTGTGCGGATCGAGAAATTCGCTGATGGCGACGCGGAAAAGATCGCGGTAGCCGATCTGTCCCGGTGCCTCGATTTCGGGGAAACAGCAGAAAAGTGCCTCCAGCCGCGCGCCGGCGTCGGCCTCGACGCTGGTCAAAGAGAAGAAGTCGAAGATGCGACGGCGAAGTTCTGGATACCGCTCGAACGTGACCGAGTTCGGGGCTTCGGCCACCAACAATTCGCGCGGCAGAAATCCGGTGATCGGTTGAACACTGCGGCCGCGCCGAAGACCGTAGCCCACGCAGATCGATTCGGGATTGCAGGGCAGGGGGATCAGGTCCGCCGCGCCGAAAGGGCCGCCATGGGCAACGAGGGCAGAGCGGATATCGCTGAGCACTGTGCGGTCGCGCGACGGGTCGAAGGCTTCGTTCCTGCCGGCATCCTGGATCGGCTGGAAGGTGACGCCTCGTACGCAATCCCATCTCAAGGCGTGATCGACGATTGCCCCGACTTCATGGTCGTTCAGACCTTTCTTGATGACCGCAACCAGGGTTGTCGAAATGCCCGCTGCCTCCAGATTGCTCAGCGCCTGTTCGCGGATCCGCGTGAGATCCGCGCCACGGATTTCCTTCAGCGTTGCGGGATCAGAGCTGTCGAATTGCAGATAGACTTCGAATCCCGGCCCGAGCGCGGCCAGTTCAGCCACAAAGGTCTTGTCCCGCGCAATGCGCAGCCCGTTCGTATTGAGCATCAGGTGACGGATCGGTCGCGCCTTCGCCATGCGCAATATGGTCAGGATATCGGGATGCAGTGTCGGCTCTCCTCCCGATATCTGCAGAAGATCCGCCTCTCCCTCGCTAGCCACCAGCGTATCGAGCATGAGCGCGACCTCAGCGAGCGTCCGGGTGCCCGCGCGATCCGGTCCGCTGTCGGCAAAACAGACAGGGCAGGTCAGATTGCAGGTCTCGTTGACTTCGAGGATGGCAAGACAGGAATGTTGCTCGTGGTCCGGGCATAGCCCGCAGTCATAAGGGCAGCCGGCTTCGATGCGGGTCTGAAACTGTTGCGGCCGGTCAGACGGCTTGATCCACGATCGGATTTGCCGCCAATAAGCGGGGTCGCTCGACACAAGCACTTTTTCGACACCGTGGCTGGGGCATCGTTTGAGGAAATAGATGGCGCCCTCGGCTTCGATGACCTTTGCGGGCACCGGAGCGAGGCAGGTGGCGCAGAGCGAGGTCGTCTGGTCCAGAAACAGATATGGCGCGATCTTACGTGGCACGGGCCTTCCTGATCATCGCAACTGAATAGAGAAGAAGCATCATCGATGCGATATGGAACAGATTGAACGGCCCCAGCACCGGCGCATAGGGCTTAAAGAACTCTCCGACAAATCGCTGGGCAGCATAGTAGCCGGTCGTCAGGTAAAATCCATTGGCCATGAAGAAAGGTGAACGGCGCCCGAAGGTGACCAGCACGACGACAAACCACAGGGCCATAGAAATGCTCTCATAGGCCGCGACGGGATGACGCGAGATTCCGTCGCCAAAATCCCAACCCCAGGGCAGGTCTGTCGGCAGGCCATAGGTATTGTCCTCAAGCCCCGACAGCAGGCAGCCAATCCGACCGACCATCACAAGAACGGTGAAGGTCGGAACGAATAGAAGCCCGGTCGACTCGCGAATGCCGCGCGCATGCTTCCAAAGTTCGACGGACACGATGCCCCCTGCCAGTGCGCCGAGAATCGAGCGGCCGATGATCGGCATCCCCGAAAGCCAGAGGTTCGCCGTGCCGAGGCAGTAGCTTCCGAGCATCACGCCGGCAGCAAGGGCTGTGGCATAGCCTTCTGCTGCATTCCGGGCTGGATGCGGGCGCTCTTTCAGGCGCCAGAACCACATGGCCGCTGTCGCGCAGAACGCCAGCGCGACGGCAAGCAGATCGAAGACCAGATGCCGGCCCACGGCCCGGCTTCTCAGACCGCCTCGATCCGGATCGCCACCGGCTCGCCGAGGATGACGCCCGTCGCCGGCAGGCGCCCGAAGGCGTGGTCCACCGCGTCGCGTGTCGTCTTATGGGTCACGATCAGCACAGGCGCCGAAGTGTTCATGTGGCCGTACTGGCGCATCCGGTCGATGGAGATGCCGGCCTCGCCGAGAATCGTCGCGACCTTGGCCAAGGCGCCGGGCTTGTCGACAAGCTCCATGCGCAGGTAATGCGGGGCAGGGGCCGAGGCCCGCGCCGTGACCGGCGCGGCCAGCGTCGCCGCAGGCTGCCCGAAGGTCGACAGGCGCGTGCCCCGTGCAATCTCGATGATATCGGACCAGACGGCCGATGCGGTCGGGCCCTCGCCCGCGCCGGCACCACGAAGCACGATCTGTCCCACGCTGTCACCTTCGAGAACGACCATGTTGGTGCCGCCCTGCAACTGGCCAAGCGGGCTGTCGGCCGGGACGAGGCAGGGCGACATCCGCTGTTCGAGCCCCCGGCCCGTCATCTGCGCCACACCAAGCAGCTTGATCCGGTAGCCCATGTCACCGGCCCGGCGGATGTCGTCGATGGAAATCCGGCCGATCCCTTCCAGTTCCACCGCGTCGAACGCCACTTTGGTACCGAAGGCGATGGCCGCCAGAAGGGCGAGCTTGTGGCCCGCATCAATGCCGCCCACGTCGAGGTTCGGGTCCGCCTCCAAGTATCCGAGTTGCCGCGCCTCCTCGAAGACATCGTCATAGGGCAGGCCTGCGCTTTCCATCCGCGTCAGGATGTAGTTGCAGGTGCCGTTCATCACGCCCATGACACGGTCGATCTGGTTGCCCGCCAGACCTTCGGTCAGGGCTTTCACGACCGGGATGCCACCGGCAACGGCCGCTTCGAAGCGGATGACATGGCCCTTGGCCTCGGCCGCCTCGGCCAGCGACTGGCCGTGCAACGCGAGCATGGCCTTGTTTGCTGTCACCACATCCTTGCCGGCGGCGATGGCCGCCTCTGTCGCGGCACGGGCCGGACCGTCGGAGCCGCCGACAAGTTCAACAAAGACGTCGACATCCCCGCGCCGGGCAAGCGCGACCGGATCGCTTTCCCAGGCGTAGGCCGACAGGTCGGCGTCGCGGTTCTTCGTCTTCGAACGTGCCGATACCGCGCTGATTGCGATCGGCCTGCCGGCGCGGCGGGCCAGCATCTCGCTGTGGCGCTGGAGGATCTTAACGACCCCGATGCCGACCGTGCCAAGACCGGCGATGCCAAGACGCAAGGGGGCGGTCATCCGAAACTCCGTTCGAAACAGTGGTTGCCGCCGGGTGTTAGCGGGTTTCGCGGCGCGGGTGAAGCGCCAATGGCCGGAATTATGGTGCGAGATGTCGGAAGTCGCGACAGGTGCAACGCCGGCTGGTGTTTGTTCAAGGTGTCACGAGGAAGAGCGCGCGCGCCCTGGCGCGCAACGCGGCGGCGCGCGCCTGCAGCGAACCGGCAATCGCCGCGCCGTCAGGCTCCGCCTCCGACCGCACCGGCATCTGATCCTCGGTCAGCAGCGCGGGATAGTCGGCCGCCTCTGCCGCCCGGCTTGTCGCACCCCGAGGTTCAGGAACGCGCGCGCAGCCTGCAGCAAGAGCGACGAGCGCGACAGCAGCCAATAGGCTTGGGGCAAAGGGGCGGGTGAGATTTGCCATGCCCCTGTCTACCCCCCGCCGCCCGGCGCGGGCAAGCCCCTGCGGCGGTTGGCATCCTGACCGCGGATCAGGTTGCGGCGCGTCTCGGGGATTGTATTGAACAGGCGTTCATATACTCTGGCGCCATGGCACGTAAAACCGGCTCGCATTCGGAAATCACCGGCCCGCGCATCCGTCAGGCGGCGCTGAAGCTTTTTGCCCGTCAGGGATTTGCGGCCGTTTCCATGCGCCAGATCGCGGCCGAGGTCGGGGTCCAGGCCGGCGCGCTCTATCTTTATACCGCGGACAAGGAAACGCTTCTCTTCGATCTCTTGAAGGATCACATGGACGAGTTGATCGCCGCATGGCGCGCGACTGACCCTTCCGGTCGCGATCCGCTTGTCCGGCTTGAGGCCTTCGTCCGCTTTCATATCGGCTTCAACCTCGACCGGCCCGAGGCGGTCTTTCTGTCCTATATGGAACTTCGCAACCTTGGACCGGCAAACTTCGCCATCGTCGAACAACTGCGCAAGGATTACGAGACCGCGCTCGAAGCCATTCTGACCGACGGGCAGGCGGCGGGTGTCTTTGCGGCCCCCGACAGCAAACTCGCAACGCTCGCGATCATCGCGATGCTGACGGGTGTGACGACGTGGTACCGCGATGGCGGGCGGCTGTCGCGACAGATTGTCGGCGATATCTACTGGGACATGGTGCGCAAGGCGGTGGCGGCGTGAGCGGGTTACGCGGGCCGATATTCTGACCGGCCCCGATGCGCGCCGAAGGCGCAGGGGCCAGCGCCTGCGCCTAAACGGTCGTCCTGTCCCGACCGGGGTTAGCAGCGCGTCAGCGCCCCCGGGCAGCGGCTGGCCGCCCCGGAGGCCAGCCGCTTTGGTGACGAAGGTGCGGGGATTGAGGTCACCCGGATGTGGTGGAATAAAGCGGCGACCACTGAGAGATTAGCGGCTGCCCGCGGCCATCCGCTGCCCGCTGCCTTGCTCTCTTCAAGAGACGCGCTTCAAAAAACGCGCTTCCTGCAAACCTAACCCGGCGACAAGTCGCCCTAGTGCGCCGGGCGGATGAAGGTTCCGTTGCGCAAATCAGCCATCGCCTGCATCAATTCTTCGCGCGTGTTCATCACGATGGGCCCGTGCCATGCCACCGGTTCCTCGATCGGCGCCCCCGAGATCAGGAGAAAGCGCAGCCCTTCCGGCCCGGCCTCCACCGTCACCTCTTCGCCCGTGCCGAAGCGGATGAGCGTTCGGTTTCCCGACATGTCGCGAATATTGACCTCTTCGCCCATCACTTCCTTTTCCAGGAGAACCCCTCGCGGGCGCGAGGCATCTGCAAAGCGGCCCGCCCCTTCGAAGACATAGGCGAAGGCCCGGCGATAGGTGTCGATGCGGAATGTCTTGCGACGCCCGGCGGGGACAAAGATGTCAAGGTACTGAGGATCGGCGGCGATGCCGTCGACAGGGCCGCTCTTGCCCCAGAAATTGCCGACGATGACCTTCACGCGGGTGCCGTCATCGTCGATCACTTCGGGTATGTCGGCGCCTTTCATATCCTGATAGCGGGGCGCCGTCATCTTCAGGGCAGACGGCAGGTTGGCCCAAAGCTGAAAGCCGTGCATCTGGCCCTTCGCATTGCCGGCGGGCATTTCCTGATGCAGGATGCCCGATCCCGCGGTCATCCACTGGACGTCACCGGCACCTAGCGTTCCGGCATTCCCGAGGCTGTCGCCATGATCGACGGTGCCGGCGAGAACATAGGTAATCGTCTCGATGCCGCGATGCGGGTGCCAGGGGAAGCCACGCAGATAGTCCTGCGGCCGTTCGTTGCGGAAATCGTCGAAGAGCAGGAAGGGATCAAGTTCCGAGGGGTCGCGAAAGCCGAAGGCGCGGTGAAGCTTCACCCCGGCACCTTCCATCGTGGCTTGGGCGGGGCGGCGTTCAAGAATGGGTCGGATCGACATGGCCGGGGTTCCCTTGGCTGGTTCGCGGATCAAAGATAGTGTCTCGGGCCGCCCCGGAACAGCCCTGCCAGTGGTCCGCGCGGCGCGGATACCTGTGCCGGGGCGCACAGACCCCTGCGGCCCTTCCCACCGGGGCGGGCAGAGGCTATGTCTCTGCCACCCGGAGGGAGGAACCGCATGGCCGAAGAAATCGCACGTATCGCGCCATCGGCGGCCCGGCGGGTTCTTGGCGCGGCGACGCTCGGCAGCCTCGGGGCGCTTCTGATCTTTGTGGCGCTCTTTCGCCCGCCACCGGCGATCCTGCCGATGATCGCGCTGCTGCTGGTCGGATTTCTGGCGCTCTGGCTTTGCGCGGCCTTCTATCGGTCCACCGCGCTCGGGCTTGTCCTGACGGCGGATGAACTGCGCGACACGGGCGGTCGGCTTGTGGCAAAGGTCGAGAATATTCGCCGCGTCGAACGCGGTTTTCTCGCCTTCCGGCCATCGAACGGGTTTTCGCTGCTCCTGGAAACACCAGAACCCCGTGTCTGGGCACCGGGTCTCTGGTGGCGGATCGGGCGCCGGGTTGGCGTGGGCGGCGTTATCTCGGGGGCGGACGGGCGTGGCATGGCCGATCTGATCGGGATGCTTGTAGCCCGGCGAAATGGCACGTTGCCCGGCTGAAAGCCGGGCAAACGCACACCCACAGTTTGACGTTAGACGTTAGCCGCTGATCGAGTTGTCGACCGTGCCGTCGGAATGAACGGTCGGAGCGGTCTGGTTTGCCCCCTGGAACCCGACCTTCGCGGCAAAGCGCGGACGGGTGGTGATGAAGGTATCGAACCAGCGCGCGTCGAGGCCCATCGAGAAGATCGGCTCATAGGCCATGAAGGTTTCGACCAGCACCACCGAGTCGCCGACCGGCATCACCGGAATCTGCGCGCTGCGCTGATTGATCGAGTTGTTGTCATGGATCGTGTGCGACCCCGTCGCATAGGACCAGTAGATCTTGTAGGCGTTGTTCGGCTGATCCCACTCGACCACCGACACCCGGATCCAGGTCGGTTTGTTGGAGAAGGTCAGGTAGTCGAAAAGCGTATTCAGCCCGTCGATATAGTTGGGGTCGAGGTCCTGCGTCTGCCGCGACACGAGGTCGGCCACGGTATAGGCCGCCTTGAGGTTCACGTTCTTCTGGCGGAAGGCGTCGAAGAACTGGAACGAGGCGATGTACCACCAGATCAGGAAGGTGAAGGCGAGCACACCCTCCGTCGGGATCGAGCCGCGATTGTCGTCGCTGAACGCCTTGCTGATGACTCTCAGTCGCGCATAGAGGGACATGTCAGGTTCCTAGCTTCGGTTCGTTGACGAAGGCTGTGGCCGACACCAGGGCATAGGCGCCGGTATTGTCCTTCGGCAGGTGGAAGCCGAGCCCCGTCATCGGGAACATCGGGTCGAACTTCACGCAGGCGCGGATCAACATCATCTTGTCGCCGCCGCCCGTCTGGAACGTCGTCAGCGCGTCGATATTGGCGCCCGCGTCCGCCCGGTCGACACAGGTGGCGCCGGTGGACAGGGGCACCCAGGCCGAGGTGTCGATTTCGCGCAATTCGATCGCCATGACGTTCATGCAATTCGGGATGAGGCCCGCGTTGTTGCAGACGATCTTCTTGAAGTCCTGATGCGAAATGCCGTCCAGATTGCCCAGCCGCAGGCCGCGCACGGCCATGTCGAGGCCACGCTCCACCATCACGTGACGGACCATCAGCAGACCCATCTCGAGCGAGGATACGACAAGGATCATGAAGAAGGGCAGGAAGATGACGAAGGGGATCGTCGCCGTTCCGTCCTCTTCGCGGGCCTTTCTGCCGCACCAGAACCTAATCGCACGCATGACGTTTGCCATCAGTGGGTCAGCCTCAGCTTGTTGATCGAGTTCACGATGCCCGAGAAGGCCGCGTCGATACCGCTCGCGCCGAGGGCGGCGTAGTAGTTGGCATCGGCGCTGGCGCAGGCCTTGAGCAGGTTCTGGCCGTCCGAAGGCGCCTCGAACGCGATCGTGTAGATGCGGATGTCCTTGCCCGACGCCTTCGCGGCATTGCACATGTTCAGCGTCAGCACGTCCTTGTCGGGGTTCGTGTTGGTGTTGATATAGGTGTTCGCGATCGGGTTGGAGGTCGAACCCGGACGCCACTGGTTGCGCTTGGTCGAGCTGTTGTAGGCGCGATAGATGATCTCGTCCGAGAAGTAGTACATCGACATCGAGGCCCAGACTTCCGGCCAGGTCAGCTGGATCGCGTCGGCCGTCGCCTCGGCACCGCTCGAACCGTCACCCCAAGGATCGCTCCGCCAGCCGCCCGTCTCGAACGAATAATATTTGTTCGTCGACGGATCATAGAGCGAATAGCCGTCCCGGTCGGTCGCGGAATACTGGTCGTTACGGTAAAGCAGGCTCAGCCCGTGGTCATAGGCGTCACGCAGACGGTATTCGGTCGTGTTGGCGCCATCGGTCATCAGCACGATGATCTTCAGGACCTCATCGTCCGTGTAGAGATAAGGCCGGTCGCCGAAGGCGCTCGGAACGTCGCCGGCGGCTATCATGCCGTCGACCACGCCCTGCATGGAGGGATCAAGCAGCGCCGTGCCCCACTTCATGCCGATGTCGATAGAGGTGTTGCCGGAGGCGGTCAGCCCGTCGATGTAGTTCTTCAACTCGGAACGAGAACCCGAGAAAGGCAGAATGCGGCGGCTTGTCTCCGTCGGGCAGTTGGTCAGATAGGGCGGGATCGCCTTGTAGAACGGGTCGAAATCGCCGTTGCGCTGGTAGACGCGGTCGGTCGGCCCGAATCCGAAGCTGAGACTGGTCGTCGAATAGTCGGTCTGAGTGAACTCGATGCAATCCGCCGTCGCATTCTCGTTGGTGACATTGAGATAGGACAGAAGATCCGGGCCTGCGCTGACCTGCGTCGAATAGGGTACGATCGAGATCGACACCTTGTCGGTTTCAGCGGAATCGAAGATCTTGTCGACGAACGCCTTGGCTGCCGGTTTGAGGTTGATCAGACGGCTGTTGCTGTTCATCGACCCCGAAACGTCGAGGATCAGAGAAATCTCGATCTGGCCGACGCTTTCCTCGGCGGTGCTGGCCGCGGCGGTGTTGAGGTAAGGAATGTCGATGCCGGCCATGTTCATGAACCAGGTGGGCATCACCTCGGCCACTTCGATGCTGACGCGGCGGTAGTCGCCGAAATCGCCTTGAACGACGGTGATGTCGGCATCGGCGGGCGGCGTCAGGCCAGCCTTGCGGAAGTAATCCTTCACCACTTCTTTCGGCGGCAGGGTCTGGTCAAGGTCGGCGGCGGCGAGCGCGGCGCGGTCGATGGTGTTCTGCAACATCGTGCGGCGTTCTTCGAAACGCATGAGATCCAGCGCGACGCCCGCGAGCATGAGCATCATCACAAAGCAGAACAGACCGAAGATCAGCAGCGACCCCTCTTCCTCTCGGCGGAAGCGGCCCAAAGCGCAGCGAAGGGTCGTATGCTTTCTTTCGACGGCCACAGCCGTCTTGTTCAGGATAGCAGCAATCAGCGTCATCACTCACCCTTTCATCGGTGTGTGTTCGCGTGGGCAGATCCACGAAACACACCGCCTTCCGAAGACTTGTCAGTTGTAGTTGCGGCGAAACTAGGGCGGGACTTGCGGCAAAAATGAGGCAATTGGGCGGTTTCTGGGGCGATTGCGCCCGAAAGTCGTACGATCCGCGGCGGGGTGCCACTTCGTTGTCGAATCGCGAACAATCTTGGGCCCGGTAGCGAAAAAATCGCGGTTCCGGATCGGTGGTGGGGCGCGGTCGCCTTCAGCGTCGCCCAAGGAAGCGCGCAGATCGCGGCTGGCCGCGAACGCTCTTGTGTTTGTTTGATGCTCTGTTAACCAAGAGATCATAGCGTGCCGGCCGGACGAGTGCGGGCGCAGGCCCCAGAAAAAATCGGGCCAGTGACGAAATCAGGGAGGAAGCCATGGCGGTAAAGGGCGAACCGAGTTTTCGGGAGTCAGTGGAGCTTATGTTCAACAGGGCGGCATCCCTGATGGACCTCTCTCCGGGCCTGGAAGAAAAGATCAGGGTCTGCAACTCGACCTATACGGTTCGGTTCGGCGTGCGGCTTCGCGGCCAGATCCATACCTTCACCGGCTATCGTTCGGTTCATTCCGAGCATATGGAACCCGTCAAGGGCGGCATCCGTTATGCACTGTCGGTCAATCAGGACGAGGTGGAAGCGCTGGCGGCGCTGATGACTTTCAAATGCGCGCTCGTGGAAACGCCCTTCGGCGGCTCGAAGGGCGGGCTTTGCATCGACCCGCGCCAGTACGACGAACACGAGCTGGAGCTGATCACCCGCCGCTTCGCCTATGAACTGATCAAGCGCGACCTGATCAACCCCGCCCAGAACGTGCCTGCCCCCGATATGGGCACCGGCGAACGCGAGATGGCCTGGATCGTCGATCAGTACAAGCGCATGAACACCACAGACATCAACGGCGCTGCCTGCGTGACCGGCAAGCCGATCAATGCCGGCGGCATTCAGGGCCGGACAGAGGCGACGGGGCGCGGCATCCAGTTCGCCTTGCGCGAATTCTTCCGTCATCCGGAAGACATGAAGGCCGCCGGTCTTTCCGGTACGCTCGACGGCAAGCGCATCGTCGTTCAGGGCCTCGGCAACGTGGGCTATCACGCGGCGCAATTCCTTTCGACCGAGGATGGCGCGCTGATCACCGGCATCATCGAACGTGATGGCGGGCTTTGGAACCCGAACGGCATGAACGTGCAGGCCGTGCAGGACTGGATGCGCGCCAATGGCGGTATCACGGGCTGCCCGGAGGGCAAACATGTGCCCGATGGCGCGACGCTTCTGGAGGAAACCTGCGACATTCTCATTCCCGCCGCGATGGAGGGGGTCATCAACCTCACCAACGCCAAGAACATCAAGGCGCCGCTGATCATCGAGGCCGCGAACGGCCCGATCACCGCTGGCGCGGACGAGGTTCTGCGCAAGCGGGGCGTCATCATCATCCCCGACCTTTACGCCAACGCGGGTGGTGTGACCGTGTCCTATTTCGAATGGGTCAAGAACCTGTCCCACATCCGTTTCGGCCGGATGCAGCGGCGCCAGGAGGAAGCGCGCCATCAGCTTCTGATCGACGAACTGGAACGGCTTTCGGCCGACAAGGGGCTCGGCTGGACGCTTTCGCCGGGATTCAAGGACCAGTATCTGCGGGGCGCGGGGGAACTGGAACTCGTGCGCTCCGGCCTCGATGACACGATGCGGGGCGCCTATCAGTCGATCAGCAATGTCTGGCACAGCCGCAATGACGTGACCGACATGCGGATGGCCGCCTATATCGTCGCGATCGAGCGGGTTGCGGCAAGCTATCGGTCAAAGGGTCTCTGACCCAACGGCAAACCGGCAATCTTTGCAAGGGCAGGGGGCGGTCGCAAGGACTGCCCCCTTGTCGTCTTGGCTTCGCTAGTAGAGCGGCCAGACCAGCAGAACCATCGGCAAGCCGACCGCGATGACGAGGATTTCGAGTGGCAGTCCCATCCGCCAGTAGTCGCCAAACCTGTAACCGCCGGGCCCGAGGATCAGCATGTTGTTCTTGTGCCCGATGGGGGTGAGAAACGCACAGGAGGCGGCAATGGCGACAGCCATCAGGAAGGGGTCCGGCGAAGCGCCAAGACTGCGCGCCATCGCGATGCCGACAGGTGCCGCGACGATGGCCGTCGCGGTGTTGTTCAGGACATCCGACAGCGTCATCGTCACGACCATGAGAACCAGAAGCGCGACCCAGGCGGGCGCGCCCGCTGTCAGGCGCAGCAAAGCGGCGGCGATCAGTTCGGTTCCACCCGAGCTTTCAAGCGCCGCACCAAGCGGGATCATGGAGCCGAGAAGCACGATCACCGGCCATTCGATATTGTCATAGATATCCGACAAGGGCAGCACACGCGCTGCGACATATCCGACGACGACAAGGCCGAGCGCGATGGGCAGCGCGATGACACCGAAGCTCGCGAGGATCACCGCAGCGGCAAAGATGCCGATGGCCGCGCCGGTATGTTCATGGCTGGTCAGCGCCAGTCCCCGATCGGCCAGGGGCAGGCAGCCAAGCCAGCTGACCACATCTTCCGCCGTGCCGCCCGGGGCGAGAAGCAGCAGGATGTCGCCTCGCCGGATACGCGTCTTGTGCAGTTTTCCGGTGATGCGCCGCCCCTGACGCGATATACCCATCAGCACGGTCCGATGGCGCCAGACAAGGCCGACGGCCTCGGCCGTCTTGCCGGCGATGCGGGCATTGTCGGGCACCACCGCCTCGATCTGGACAAGCCCCGCCTTTTCCGCGCTGAGGTATTCGGCCCGTTTGGGATCGGCGAAATCGAGTTTCAGGGTGCTGCGGAATTCATCGAGATGGGTCGCCTCGGCCTCCAGGACGAGCGTATCGCTGGCATCCAGCGGCAGGTCGGGCGCAGGTGTGTTCATCCGCTTGCCTGCCCGGATCAGCGCGACGAGCGTAACGCCGGTGCGGTCGGCCTCGTCCAGAACATCGCTGACCGGCGCACCGACGAGGCGGGCGCTTTCGGGTACGGTCAGTTCCGCGACATAGGCGACGGTTTCGGCGCTGCCACTATCATCGGCGAGCGCCGGGATCAGCCGCCAGCCGACCAGCGCCACGAAGGCAAGGCCCGCCAGCGCCACAACGCCGCCCACCGGGGCAAAGTCGAACATGGCGAAGCTTTCGCCCAGTGTATCGGCGCGGATCGCAGCGATGATGATGTTCGGGGGGGTGCCGATCAGCGTCACCATTCCGCCGAGGATTGTGGCGAAGGACAATGGCATCAGCGACAGGCCGGGCGCGCGGCCTGCCTTGCGGGCGCTGGCCACGTCGACCGGCATGAGAAGGGCGAGTGCGGCCACGTTGTTCATGAAGGCCGACAGGACACCGCCGACGGCCCCCATGACAGCGATATGCGCGCCGAGCGACCGGCCGGTGTCGATCAAGGTCCGGGTGATCAGCATCACCGCCCCAGCGCGCGTCAGCCCGGCCGAGACGACCAGAACCAGCGCCACGATCAGCGTCGCCGGATGTCCGAAGCCCGAAAACGCAGTCTCCGCCGGAACGACGCCAAGGACGACCCCGGCCAACAATGCGGAAAACGCTACGAGATCGTAGCGCCAGCGTCCTGAGATGAGGGCCGCGAAGACGACGGCGAAGAGCGTGAAGAGAATGGCCTGGCTGTTGGTCATGGGTTCTCCTTCCGGCGGGGCCATAACAACCCGGCGACTGCCAAAGCGCAACCCATGGCCGGGCTTGCGGGCCGGATGCTGCCTGCCCTATAGAGACGCCGAACCAGAGATCGGACGGAGAGGGTCATGGCAGGCCATTCGAAATGGGCGAACATCCAGCACCGCAAGGGGCGGCAGGATGCGGCGCGCTCGAAACTGTTTTCAAAGCTCGCGAAGGAAATCACCGTTGCGGCGAAAATGGGCGATCCGGACCCCGACAAGAACCCGCGCCTCAGACTTGCGGTCAAGGCAGCCAAGGCGGTGTCCTGCCCCAAGGACGTGATCGACCGCGCGATCAAGAAATCCATCGCCGGGGATGCCGAGGATTACACCGAAATCCGCTATGAAGGTTACGGCCCGAACGGGATCGCCATCATTGTCGAGGCGATGACCGACAACCTGAACCGGACCGCGTCGAACGTGCGGAGCTACTTCACCAAACATGGCGGCAATCTCGGCACCACGGGGTCCGTCAGCTTCATGTTCGACCGGGTGGGCGAGATCATGTATCCCGCCACCGCCGGTGATGCCGACACGGTCATGATGGCCGCGATTGAGGCGGGCGCCGAGGACGTGGAAACCGACGAGGACGGCCACTGGATCTACTGTGCCGACAGCGACCTTTCGGCCGTTTCCGACGCGCTGGAATCCGCCTTGGGCGAGAGCGAGGAATCGAAACTCGTCTGGCGGCCGCAGAACCGCACCGATGTCGATCTGGAGACGGCGACCAAGCTGATGAAGCTGATCGACGCGCTCGAAGATGACGACGACGTGCAGACGGTCACGGCGAATTTCGACATCCCGGCCGAGGTCGCGGCAAAGCTCGCCTGAGCCTCGGGCAAAAGCTGGGGGCAGGGGGCGTTTCCTGCCTTGCACCTGCCCCCGCGATATTGTCAGGTCGCGCCATGGCCATCCCCACCGATACACGCCCGCTTGCCGGCATTCTCTGGATGTTTGTCAGCGGGCTCGCCTTCGTCGCCGTGACGGGATCGGTGCGCTATCTCGGCACCGATCTGCCGGCGGCGCAATCGGCCTTCCTGCGTTTTGCCATCGGCACGCTTCTCATGGCGCCGGTGCTGATGCGGATCATCAGGGTCGGGTTGCCAAAAGGGTCGCTCCCCCTCTTTGCGGCCCGGGGGGCGTTGCATTCGGTGGCCACGGTCCTGTGGTTCTATGCAATGGCGCGGCTGCCCGTCGCCGAAGTGACGGTCATTGGCTATCTCAATCCGGTTGTGGTGACGCTCGGGGCAGCGCTGCTTCTGGGGGAGCGTCTGGCGGCCCGTCGGTTGACGGCCATCGCGGTGGCGCTTGTCGGCGCGCTCATCGTCCTGCGCCCCGGCCTGCGGGAGGTCTCGACCGGCCATCTGGCGCAATTGAGCGCGGCCCTTTTCTTCGGGTTGTCCTATCTTGTGGTAAAGCGGCTTTCGACGCTCGCCTCCGCGACGGAGATCGTGGCGATGATGTCGCTGACCGTGGCGATCGGCCAGTTTGTGCCGGCGATGATCGTCTGGGTGCCGCCGAACGCGACACAAATTGCCATTCTCGTTCTGGTCACGCTTCTGGCGACGGCCGGGCATTACTGCATGACGCGGGCAATCGCCGCCGCGCCGCTCGCCGTCACGCAACCGGTGGTCTTTCTTCAGCTTGTCTGGGCCACGCTTCTCGGTTCGCTCGTTTTCGGCGAAACGGTCGATATCTACGTCTTGATCGGCGGCGCGATGATCATCGGCGCGATCAGCTACATGACCTGGCGCGAGGCGAAAGTGCGGCCGTCGGAGATCACACCGCCGCCGCAGGCGACAAAGATCTGATACCCGATCACGGCAGAACCAGCTCCGCCTCCCAGGCCCGCCGCAGACGGTCCGCCTGACCCTTGAAATCCGTCCCGGTCGGGGCGCAACTGTCGATCCGGTCCAAGCGGAAATGCCGGAACGCCTGCCGAAGATGGCACCAGGCGGCCAATACCTGAGCGTCGATGTAATAGATAAGGGCGAGCGGGCGTATATCCCGCCGGGTCTCCGCGCCGTTCGCATCGCGGTAGTCGATCCGCAACTCCGCTTCGTCGCGGATGGCCTGTCGAATTAGGGCGGGATCGACCGCTGCGGACGGTATCCTGTTCCAGCCAGAGACTTGGTGCGGGACGTGTCGCTGGCTGTCCGGCAGGACTGACGCAATCTTGCTGGCCGCACTGCCCGCAGCGCGCTCTAGCGCTTCATCCCCGGTGCGCCGCAGAAGCGCCAGGCCGACGACAATCGCTTCGACCTCTTCGGTGGCGAACATGAGCGGTGGCAGGTCGTAGCCCGGACGCATGACATAGCCGATGCCGGCCTCGCCCTCGATCGGCACGCGCATCGCCTGAAGCGCGGCGATGTCGCGGTAGATCGTCCTCTTGGCGACTTCAAGCCGCCCGGCAATGGCCTCTGCCGTCATCGGCCGTTTGGCCGTCCGCAGGATCTGGATCACTTCGAAGAGGCGAGTCGAACGGTTCATTCCGGAACGTTAGCATGATTGCTGACACGCTGTTGTCAGCAGTCGTCCGGTAATGCCCGCACGTTCGATGAAAAGGAAACCGAGATGAACATCCTCACGACCGGATTTGAGACAACCCCAATTGCGATGGAACCGATGTGGCAGATCGCCTTTCAGGCGCCGAGCGACGACGTGGACCGGATCTTCGACGCGGTCGTCGCGATTGCGCCCCTGAGCCACGGCAAGACGGACCAGAACGGCTATCGCGCGGCCCCCGGCTGGGAATATTACCGCCCGCTGGACGGCACCCCGACAGGTGCCGAGGAAGAGACCCGCCGCCGGCCCGGTGTCGAGGAAATGCGATTCTTCCTGCCGCGGAACCCGGATGCGCTGAACGACGTCATCGAGGCCATCTACGCCGTGCACAGCTATTATGAGCCCGTCATCGTCGTAACGGAAGTTCTGAGAAGTTCGTGCAAGGGGCTCGACGACAGCGACAATCCCCATCGTTGGTGGAACAAGGGCGGCGACTGGAAGGCGGTGCAGGCATGACCGGCGAACCCATGCAGGACCTGCGGCACTACCAGGCCCAATCAGGGCGTTTCATCCCGGTCTGGACGCTGGAAATCCAGACCTTGCCGGACCAGACCGACCGCATTCTCGATGCGGTGATGGCGGTCCACCCGCTCGGCTATGGCCGCTATCAGCGCAATGCCAGCGTGTCGGCTGTCGGCAGTGAAACCACCCAGCCGGAGCCGGGTTCGACCACAACCACACATGTCGCGGGGTTCGAAGCCGGGACCACGGCGACCTACCCGATGGTTGAACTGAAGATCTCGGTCGAGCGGGACCTCAAGGTGCTGGCGGCGGTGATGGATGTCATTCTCGATGTCCATCACTATGAGGAGCCGGTCATTTTCCTGCGAGAGGACTGGGCGAGCCGGGCGGCCTACAATCCGCAAAGCGACAATCCCAATCGCTGGTGGAATAACGGGCGCGGATTGCCCGGCAAGATCGGCTGATGGTTGCCTCGTTGCGGTTCGCTCAAGAACCTATAGAACCGTCGTGAATCACGAGGAGATCACGATGAGCCAAGACGACCCGCACCACACTGGCGGCTGCCGCTGCGGAAATGTCCGTTTCCGGGTCGATACGCCGCCGTTGATCACCATGGCCTGCCATTGCCGGGGCTGCCAGCGCATGACGGCCAGCGCATTCTCGCTCAGTTCTCTCTATCACGCGGCGGCCTTCACGATCACAGCGGGCGAGCCGGTGATCGGGGGGCTTCGTGGCGACGAGGTCAAGCACTACTTCTGCCCCGACTGCATGAGCTGGCTTTTCACGAGGCCGGTGGCCCTTCCGGATTTCGTCAACGTCCGCGCGACCATGATGGATGACTGCACGGGCTTCGCGCCGTTCCTGGAATCCCAGACGGAGGAGAAACTGCCCTGGGCCGTCACCGGGGCAAAACACAGCTTCGCACGGTTCCCGGCCATGGACGATTTTCCGGCGTTGATCGCCGACTATGCAGCCGACAGCCGGTAGCAGTCAGCCTCTCGGGTCGAGAAGCCGGCCGATGACGCTTTCGCGGGTGATCCGGCCAAGTGTGCGGCCCCCATCCGTGACGGCGACGGCCGGTTCCTTGCGCAGAAGCTCCATCACCTCGCGGACCGGCGCCTCCGGTCCGATTTCGGGCGTGTTGGGCGCGCGCGCCGTCGCCGGCTGCATGATGTCGGAGGCGCGGAGCACGCCCAGCGGGTTCATATGCGCGACGAAATCGGCGACATAGCCAGAGGCCGGGCGCGCGATGATTTCGCGCGCGGTGCCGCATTGGACGATCCGGCCCCCTTCCATCAACGCGATCCGGTTGCCGATCTTGAAGGCCTCATCAAGGTCGTGGCTGACGAAGATGATCGTGCGCTTCAGCTTTGCCTGCAGATCGAGAAGTTCGTCCTGCAACCGCGTACGGATCAGCGGGTCGAGCGCCGAGAAGGGTTCGTCCATCAGAAGAATGGGTGCCTCGGTCACAAAGGCGCGGGCAAGGCCCACCCGTTGCTGCATGCCGCCCGACAATTCGCCCACCTTGGCATCGGCCCGGTCCATCAGGCCCACAAGTTCCAGCTGCTGGTCGACTTTTTCCCGGCGCTGGGCAGCGGTCTGTCCGCCGAGTTCCAGCCCAAGGCCGACATTTTCGCGCACCGTCCGCCAGGGCAAAAGGCCGAATTGCTGGAAAACCATCGCCACACATTCGCGGCGCACCTTCAGAAGGTCGGCCGTATTGGCGCTGCCGACCTCGCAGGACCAGCCGTCATCGTGGATGGTAACCGCCCCCCGGCAGACCGGGTTGAGCCCGTTGACGGCCCTGAGAAGCGTCGACTTGCCGGAACCGGACAGCCCCATCAGGACCAGAATTTCGCCGGTCTCGACCGTCAGCGAACAATCGTGCACGCCGAGGATCTGTCCGGTTTCCTGCTGGATTTCCGCGCGGGTCTTGCCCGCATCCATCAGCGGCAGCGCGCGTTCAGGATGGTCACCGAAGACGATATTGACCTTGTTGAATTCGACAGCGACCGTCATTTCGCTTCTCCGATCCTGAGCATCCGGTCAAGCACGATGGCGACGACGACGATGATGAAGCCGCTTTCGAAACCGAGCGCGGTATTGACCGAGTTCAGCGCCCGCACCACCGGCACGCCGAGCCCGTTGGCGCCGACAAGTGCGGCAATCACGACCATGGAAAGCGACAGCATGATGGTCTGGTTCAGCCCGGCCATGATCTGCGGCAGGGCATAGGGCAGTTCCGCCTTCCAGAGCGTCTGGCGCGGGGTGCCGCCGAATGCCGTCACGGCCTCCAAGAGCGGCTTCGGCGTCGATGAGACGCCGAGATGGGTCAACCGGATCGGCGCGGGAAGAACGAAGATGACCGTGGCGATCAGTCCGGGCACCATGCCGATGCCGAAAAAGACGATGGCCGGGATCAGGTAGACGAAGGTCGGCAGGGTCTGCATCAGGTCAAGGATGGGGCGCATCCAGGCATAAAGCTTCGGCCTGTGCGCGGCGGCGATGCCGGTGGGCACGCCAAGCGCCATGCAGACGACACAGGACGACAGGACAAGCGTCAGACTTTGCGTCGTTTCCTTCCAGTAGCCCTGATTGAGGATGAAGAGGAACCCGACCAGCACCAGCAGGCAGGTCTTCCAGCTGCGTTGCAGATACCACGTCAGGGCGATGAAGGCCGCGATGACCACCAGCGGGTGCGGCGTCTGAAGAACCCAGAGAATGGCCTCGATCAGCCATTCCATCGCCGTCGACATCGCGTCGAAAATCGGCTCGGCATTGACCTTCAGCCAGTCGAAGACCGATTTCGACATCTTGCCCACGGGCAGCTTGTTGCCCGTCAGCCCCTCCATGATGGTGCTGAGCCAATCCATCCCCGCATTCCCCCTTGCCGCGCGCGCGGTGGCCGGGGACGTGCCCGGCCACCATCATGTCACTCCGCCCTCTTCCGGGCCGTTCAGTTCAGCGCGGCCGTTACCGCCGCCATCGCGTCGCCGCCATCCTTGGCCGTCACACCGTCGAGCCAGGGGCCGAGCGTCTCGGGATTGGCCGCGAGCCAGGCCTTGGCCGCATCGCGCGGATCGGCGCCGTCGTTCAGGATTGCGCCCATGATTTCGTTCTCCATCGCCAGCGTGAAGTGCTGGTTGGTCAGAAGCTTGCCGATATTCGGGCATTCGGCGGCATATCCGGCGCGGGTATTCGTATAGACTTCGGCCCCGCCGTAGTTCGGACCAAAGACATCGTCACCGCCCGACAGATAGGTCATCTTGAAGTTGGCGTTCATCGGATGCGGTTCCCAGCCGAGGAAGACGACAGGCTTGCCGTCGCCGTCGGCGTTGGCGACCTGGGCGAGCATCCCCTGTTCGGAGCTTTCGATGACCTCGAACCCTTCAAGGCCGAACTGGTTTGCCGCGATCATGTCGATGATCAGGCGGTTGCCGTCATTGCCCGGTTCGATCCCGTAGATCTTGCTGTCGAGCGCGGCCTTCTGCGCGGCGATATTGCCGAAATCGGTGATGCCAAGATCGGCGCCCGCCTGATTGGTCGCCAGCGTGTATTTCGCGCCCGTCAGGTTCATGCCGATGGTTTCGACCGTGCCCGCCTCGCGGTAGGGCGCGATATCGGCCTCCATCGTGGGCATCCAGTTGCCGAGGAAGACATCGACATCGCCCTGGGCAAGGCCGGTATAGGTCACGGGGACCGAAAGGATTTTCGTTTCCGTCTCATATCCCAGCGCCTCCAGGACGAGTGTCGTCGCGGCGGTCGTCGCGGTGATGTCGGTCCAGCCGACATCGGAAAAGATGACCTTGTCGCAGCCGGCGGCAAAAGCGGGTGCGGCGGTTGCGAATGCAGCGCTGGCCATCAGTGCCATCCGCAGTTTCGAAGTGAGTTTCATCGGGGTCTCCCTGTTTCTTGTTTGGCTGGTCAAAAAGCGATGCCCTGCGCGGTCGCGCGGCCGATATCTGTCTTCGCTGCGCATCCCCCCGGCAGTCCTTATGGGTCGAGCCTAGTCGAGTTTATCTGTTCCGCAAGAACGGATCGAGACTCCAGCTTGGCTTTTTCTTGATTGACGAGTCAATAAAAAATCAGCTAGCCCGGTAGAGGAAGTGAAGCGGGGGGTAAGGAAAATGCCGAAAGTCGGGATGGAACCGATCCGCCGTGCGGCACTTGTGAAGGCCACGATCTCGGAGATCGGCCGGGTCGGATCGCTCGATGTCACGGTCAGCCAGATTGCTAAGCGGGCCGGCATGTCTTCGGCCCTCGCGCATCACTATTTCGGCTCGAAAGAGCAGATATTCCTGGCCGCGATGCGCCATATCCTGACGCTTTACGGCGCGGAAATCCGGGGCGCACTGGCAGCGGCGGAAGGGCCAAGGGGGCGGCTCATCGCCATCATCCGGGCAAGTTTCGCGACATCGAGCTTCCGGCGCGAGGTGATCGGCGCCTGGCTGAACTTCTATGTGCTGGCCCAGACCCTGCCAGAGGCAAAGCGGCTTCTTGACGTCTATCAGGGCCGGTTGCAGTCGAACCTTGTCCATGCGCTGAACCCTCTGGTGGGGGACCGGGCAGGGGCGATCGCGCGCGGGCTCGGCGCTATGATCGACGGGGTTTATATCCGCGAGGCGCTGAAAGGCGGTGCGCCCGATGGCGCGGCGGCGGCGGGCATGGTTCTGGCCTATCTCGACCTTGAACTGGCCGCGGGGCCGGAGGACGCATGATGGAAGCTGACTATGTCATCGTCGGTGCGGGGTCGGCCGGTTGCGCCATGGCCTACCGCTTGTCCGAGGCCGGAAAGAGCGTGATCGTCGTCGAATTCGGCGGCAGCGATGCAGGCCCCTTCATCCAGATGCCGGGTGCGCTGTCTTTTCCGATGAACATGCCGCTTTACGACTGGGGTTTGCAGAGCGAACCGGAGCCGCATCTGGGCAATCGCAGGCTCGCCACGCCGCGCGGCAAGGTCATCGGGGGATCGTCTTCCATCAACGGCATGGTCTTCGTACGCGGCCATGCGAAGGATTTCGACCATTGGGCTGAGGCCGGCGCCGATGGCTGGGCCTATGCCGATGTGCTGCCCTATTTCCGGCGGATGGAGACCTGGCACGGGGGCGAGCCCGGGGCCTTTCGCGGATCGTCCGGGCCATTGCATGTGACCCGGGGACCGCGCAAGAACCCGCTATTCCATGCCTTTGTCGAGGCTGGCGCCCAAGCGGGCTATGAGGTGACGGCCGATTACAACGGCGAAAAGCAGGAAGGTTTCGGGCCGATGGAGGCGACGATCTGGCGCGGGAGGCGATGGTCGGCGGCCAATGCCTATCTGCGCCCGGCGCTGAAGCGGAAGAACTGTACGCTGGTCCGGGGCCTCGCCCGCCGTGTGGTGATCGACGAGGGCCGCGCGCGTGGCGTGGAGATCGAGCGTGGCGGCCGGACAGAGGTGATCGCCGCGCGGCAGGAGGTGATCCTCGCGGCTTCGTCGATCAATTCGCCGAAGCTTTTGATGTTGTCCGGGATCGGTCCGGCCACACATCTGGCCGAGCACGGCATCGCGGTTGTCGCCGACCGGCCGGGTGTGGGCGCGAACCTGCAGGATCACCTTGAAATCTATATGCAATTCGCGTCGAAACAGCCGATTACGCTCTATAAATACTGGAACCTCTGGGGCAAGGCCTATGTGGGCGCGCGCTGGCTACTGACCGGGGGCGGGCTCGGGGCGTCGAACCAGTTTGAAAGCTGCGCCTTCATCCGGTCGGGGAAGGGTGTGGACTACCCCGATATCCAGTACCATTTCCTGCCCATCGCCGTGCGCTACGACGGCAAGGCGGCGGCGGAGGGGCATGGCTTTCAGGCCCATGTCGGGCCGATGCGGTCGAAATCGCGGGGGCGGGTGAGGCTGCGTTCGGCCGACCCGAAGGCGCCGGCCGTGATCCGGTTCAACTACATGTCGCATCCCGAGGACTGGGCGGAGTTTCGCAACTGCATCCGTCTGACACGCGAGATTTTTGCCCAGGACGCATTTGCGCCCTTCGTCAGGCATGAAATCCAGCCCGGTGCCGGTGTCGGCACCGACGCCGAAATCGACGCCTTCATCCGTGAGCACGCGGAAAGCGCCTACCACCCCTGTGGCACGGCCCGGATGGGGCGGCGGGACGACCCGATGGCGGTCGTCGATGCCGACTGCCGCGTGATCGGCGTCGATGGTCTCAGGCTGGCTGACAGCTCGATCTTTCCCCGCATCACCAACGGCAATCTCAATGCGCCCTCGATCATGGTGGGCGAGAAAGCGGCGGATCACATTCTGGGGCAGGGCATGCTCGCGCCCTCGAACGCCGAACCCTGGCAGAGCCCGCGCTGGCGGCAGGCGCAGCGCTGAGGGGCAATAGGCGCAGCGCTGAGGGGCATTTCGGCCCGGGCTGCGCCCGGCCCGACCCGCCGGGGAGGGCGCGGCCCTCCCCGGACCCCACCCGGGGTATTTGGGCAACAAAGACGATCAAGGCAGGGTGCAGAGGCGGGCGGGTATGAGGCCGCGGAGCGCATTGCCGAGAAAGAGACGCGCCCGCGGCAGGTCCATGCCTGGGATAACCGCCTCGCGGGCATGCCTCGTGGCGAGAAGTTCGGCGCGCAGGATGCCGGGCAGGCAGCCCGAGGCGAGGGGCGGGGTGACGAGGCCGTCGCCGAAGTCCGCGAAGAGATTGGTGATGGTGCCTTCAGTGGCGTCGCCCCTTTGGTTGAGGAAGAGGACCTCGTCGATATCCTCCGGCAGTCCGGCCCGGGCCCTGTCGTAAAGGGCGCGTTCCGTCGTCTTGTGACGGAGGAGCGGCAAGTCGGGATCGAGCCGGTCGGGCGCGATGATGACACGCCATTCCGGTTTGGCAGGCGGGAGGGGAGTGGTTGTCAGGTCCGCATCGCCGGCGCGGCCGATCGTCAGGCGGACGCGCAAGGGGGCCGGGCCGCCGACCGTGGCGAGAGCGCGGTTGACCGCCGCCTCGTCCCAGCGAAAGCCGAGCGCCGCGGCCGAGGCCTTGGCCCGGGCGAGATGGGCCGCAAGGCGGCGGAAGCCCTGGCCATCCCAGCCGAAGGTTTCGATCAGCCTTGTGTCAGCTCTGCAAAGCGGGCCTTCCACAGCGCCTCCTCATATTCGCCGGCGGCGGTCGAATCGGCGACGATACCGCCGCCGACGCCGAATTCTACCTCGCGATCCTCGTGCAGGGTCAGGGTACGGATGGCGACATTGAAGGCGCTCAGCCCGTCGGGCGCCATCCAGCCGATCGTGCCGCAATAGATGCCGCGTGGCGTATCTTCGAGGGCGCGGATGATTTCCATCGCCCGTATCTTCGGCGCCCCGGTGATCGAGCCGCAGGGAAAGAGCGCGCGGAGGATCGCCGCAAGTCCCGTGCCGGGCAGGAGGCGGCCCGTCACGCGGGACACCATCTGATGGACGGTGGTGAAGGATTGCACCGCGAAAAGTTCCGGAACCTTGACCGAGCCGACGGCGCAGACCCGCGAAATGTCGTTTCTCAAAAGATCAACGATCATAAGGTTTTCCGCGCGGTTCTTGATGCTGTTTTCAAGCTCGATCCGAAGTGCAGCATCATGCGCGGGGTTGGTCGCGCGCGGCGCGGTTCCCTTCATCGGCCGGGTCTCGATGGCGCCTTCGGCATCGGTGGCGAAGAAAAGCTCGGGCGAGCGCGACAACAGGACGGGCAGGTCCGGCAGGGCTACGAAGGCGCCGTGGCGGACCGGCTGGCGGGCGGCCAGCGCGCCATAAAGGCCAAGCGCGGTACCGCTGCGGCGGGCGCGCATCCTGAGGGTGAGGTTCGCCTGATAGATGTCGCCGGCAGCGATGTGGTCAAGAACGCGCGCCATGGCGCGGGCATGGGTTTCGGCGCTCCAGTCCGGCGTGAGGCGCGAAAGCGCCGCGCCCGGCGCCTCGGCCGCGGCGCGCGCCAGTATGGGTGCGGCATCCCTGGGTTCGTCAAAGACGCCGAAGACGAGAAGCGGCAGATCGCGCCGCGTGGGCAAGAGCGGTGCGAGGCGGGGTTCGAGCGCGTAGCCAAGCTCATAACTCGCGAAACCCGCGACCCAGCGGCCCTCGGCCCGCACCGCATCGAGCCGTGCAAGCGCAGCATCGACCTCGGCCGCGGTATCGGCGCGGATCAGCGCGCAAGGCGCGTCAAAGAGCGCCGCTTGGCCGGAGGGCCCGTCTTCGACAAGGATCATGGTTTTTCCGCAGTCATCCGGGCAGGCAAGGTGTCATGCCCAAAGTGGCCGCAACACCGGCCAAGCGCAAGCATGCCGCCGCCGCTTTGATGACCGTTCGCGCCCTGCCCGGGGAGGGCGGGCTTGATCGAGGTCAAGGCCGCGGCGCCGCCCGGCGGCTAGGCAGGTGGGGCAAAGACAGAAGGAGGACGCGCATGTCCCATACCCCCCACGAACTGGCCGAGGATTTTCCGGGTCAGGCGGAAACCATTCACCGGCTGAAACTCGAAGACGCCCATTTCGCCCGGCTTGCCGACAGCTATCACGAGATCAACCGCGCAGTGCACCGGGCCGAAACCGGGGTCGAGCCGGTCGAGGAACTGGCGGAGACGGAACTGCGTAAGAAACGCGCCGCGCTGAAGGACGAAATCGCGCGTCTTCTGGCCCGGGCCGCTGCCAGCTAGTCGATGGCATAGGGCAGGAGCCCGCGTTCGTTCGGGTCGATCCGCAACTGCCGCTCAAGCGGCGGAACCGAGCGCTGATGGCATTCCTTGCGCTCGCAGATACGGCAGGAAATGCCGATGGGCTCGAAAGCCTGGGCATTGCCGAGGTCCAGATCGTCGGCATAGACGATGCCTTTCGCGTGGCTGATCTCGCAGCCGAGCCCGATGGCGAAGCGGCGCATCGGCGCGCGGAAAGAGCCGCCGGATTTCGAGACATCGCGGGCAAGGCAGAAATACCGGACGCCATCCGGTGTCTCGGCCAGTTGGCGGAGGAACCGGCCGGGCATCTCAAACGCACTGTGGACGTTCCACAAGGGGCAGGCGCCACCGAACCGGGCGAATTGTAGCCGTGTGGCGGAGTGGCGTTTGGTGATCGTGCCGGCCTGATCGACGCGGACGAAGAAGAAGGGAATGCCCTTCAGCCCCGGCCGTTGCAGGGTCGAGAGCCGATGGGCGACCTGTTCGATGGAGGCGCCGAACCGGTCGGCCAGCCGTTCCAGATCGTGGCGCGTTTCCTCCGCCGCCTCCAGAAAGGCGCGGTAGGGCAGAAGTGCTGCCCCCGCGAAATAGTTGGCCAGACCGATCTTGGCGATCGCCCGGGCGGTATCGGTCTGGAACCGGGCAAGGTCGAGCGTGGCCTCCAAGAGCTCGTTCTGGGTCAGAAGTGCGACCTGGTGAAGAAGCTGGAAGCGCTGGGTGGCCGCGCCCATCCCGGCCGCGAGCGAAAGCGTCTTGCCGGAAAGCGCGCGCATCGGCGAATTGTCGGAAAAAGACAAATTTATGCCAAGGGCAGCGAGCGTATTCTCCGCCCGCTTTCCGGGGTCACTTCCGCCACTATCTGGGGAAGAAAACCGCTCCGCCGCGCGGTCGACCGCATCGATGTAATTGTCGCAATAGTGAAAGAAGTCACGAACCTCTTCCCAAGGGGAGGGACGCAGGGTGGCGCTGTCGCGGCCCAGCGCCTCGTCAAGCGAGGCGAGGCGTTCATGGTTTTGCCGATAGGCGCGGTGCAATTCCAGAAAGGCGCGCGCCAGCATCGGCGCGTTGGAGGCCGCGAGCCTGAGATCGGCTAGTGCTGGCGTGGTATCGGCGAAGACGGGGTCTGCCAGCGCCTCGCGCATGTCGCTGACCATCCGCTCGGCATCGCCCGCCGAAAGCTCTGTCACGTCCAGTCCGAATTCGCCGGCCAGCGCGAGCACCACCGCCGCCGATACCGGGCGATGGTTGTTTTCCATCTGGTTGAGATAGGGCAGTGAAATGCCAAGCTTGGCGGCGAAACTCTTCTGGGTCAGTCCGAAACGGACACGCGTTTCCCGAAGCTTGACCCCGGCATAGAGTTTCTGGCTGGCCATCATCGCATCCGTCAGGCTTTGCGAAGCCGACCGTAGCCTTTGCAAACCCGGCGCGCAAGCCTTGCCCCGGCCGTGGGCTGACTAGCTGCGTCGTAACACGGTTTCCCGGCGAATGACCCAGAACGTGCAGAGGGTCGCGGCCACCGAGGTCGCGAGCATGACAAGGATCAGGGGCTGTGGCCCGGTATCCGGTGTCAGGACCCGGGCGGCCAGGATCGACAGCGCCGCACCGCCGCCGATGGCAAAGGCGCCGCCGAGGCCGGAGGCCGAACCCGCAAGGCTCGGCCGGACGGAGAGCATGCCGGCATTCGCATTGGGCAGCATCACGCCGTTGCCGATGCCGATTGAAATCGCAAGACCGAAGAAAACATTGGGTCCGGTTACACCGGCCGCCGTCAGGGCGGCGAGGATGCCAAGCCCCAGAACCAGGACAAAGCCGCCCCAAAGCATCATCCGGTTGATCCCGATGCGCATCGAATACCGGCCTGAAAGGAAATTGCCGAAAAGATAGCCGAGCGCCGGCGCCCCGAAATAGGAGCCGAGCGCTGCGGGATCGAGATGAAAGAACTCCGTCCCCACGAAGGGCGCCCCGCCGAGATAGGCAAAAAACGCGCCGGAGGCGAAAGCGGAGGCCAGGCAGTAGCCCCAGAACCGCTGCGAAGTCAGAAGTTCGGGGTATTCGCGGGCTTGCGCGGCAAACCCGGCAGCGTGACCCTCGGCGGTTTCACCGAGATCGGACCAGAGCAGCGCTAAAAGACCGATGCCGCAAAGGCCAAGCAGGATGAAACTCGCCTGCCAGCCGAAATATTCGTCAAGCGCGCCGCCGATGACCGGGCCGAACATCGGCACCAGCGACATGCCCATGGTGACATAGGCGATCTGCGAGGCGGCCTGATCCTGCGGCACCATATCGCGGATGACCGCGCGTGACAGCGCAAAGCCCGATGCAATGACGGCCTGGGTCAGTCTGCAGGCCAGAAATATCTCGAAATTCGGGGCAACCAGGGTTCCGGCGGTCGCCAACACGAAGATCGCGACCGTCACGAGGATGACGGGCCGCCTGCCGTAACGGTCGGAAATCGGGCCGATGAAGACCTGCAGGATGGCGGTCATCGCCAGGTAAAGCGACAGCGACAACTGCATCAGATGATATTCGACGCCGAAATGCGCGGCCATCGACGGCAAGGATGGCAGAAAGACGTTGAGCGACAGCGCCGCCAGACCCGCAATCAGGATCAGCGTCACGATATGCGGAGGTGTGCTGCGGTCAAAAAGCCGCGCGGCGGGTTTTGGGGTCATGCTCCTGCGTAGGCCCGTGTCGGGCCCTTGTCCATGTCTATTCCGCACAAGGTCCGGTGCGCAGGCGCAGGGGTGGGCTCAACCCCAGTCGTGAAAGACAAAGAAGGCCCCGAGCGCGATGAAGGCAAAGCCGATGGCGTGGTTCCAGCCAATCCCCTCTTTCAGATAGATCACTGAAAAGATGGCAAAAACCGTCAGCGAGATGACTTCCTGAATGGTCTTCAGCTGGGCCGCGCTGAATGTCCCGTGCCCGATCCGGTTTGCTGGCACCTGCAGCACATATTCGAAAAAGGCGATGCCCCAGCTGACGAGGATGACGGCGGCAAGGGGTGCCGCCTTGTATTTCAGATGCCCGTACCAGGCGAATGTCATGAAGACGTTCGAGGCAACAAGAAGCCCGATCGTCAAAACCGGAACCGGCAAAGTCGGCATGTGGTGCCCCGTAGCGCGCGTGTCGAGGTGCTTTTATCCTTTGGCTGCGGCGCCCGGAAGGGGTCAGCTTGGCAGTCGCGGCGTGAGTATCACCGAAACCGGCCGATGATCGGAAGTCATGCCCTTGCCGAACTCGGCTTCCGTTTCCTCGTAGGCCAGGTGCTCGACCCGGCCCGCATTGGCCTGAACCCAGAGCGGGCTTGTACCCGACCGGGTCAGCCCTTGGGTGAACATGATGTGATCGAGCAAGATCTTGGAATCGCGGGCCGGGTCGAGCGGGTCCTTGAAGTCGGCGGTCCAGCGCAGGTTGCCGGGCTGGTCGAACAGCGCATGGTTGAGGAATTTCTGCGCGAAGAAGACCTCGCCCTGAAGGTTGGAGATCAGGTCATGCAGCAGGTATTCACGCTCCATCAGCTCCTTGCCGGGGCCGTCGTTCAGGTCGCCGACGACGATGATCGAGGGGTCGGGTTCCTGTTCGAACCGCTGGTCGATATAGGCGCGTACATTCGACGCCTCGGATGACAGTTTGACCCGCGCCGCGTGGGAATTCGCCAGATAGCGGCGAACCTTGGTCATCTTGGCATATTCCTCGAAGTCCTCGGTCGGCTTGATGGCGCGGGGCGCGTCGCTTGTGTGTTTGCTTTTCAGATGCAGGCCGATCACCTCATGCAGGCCGCCGCCAAAGCGGAAGCGCAGCACTTGCGGGTGGCGGTAAAAATTGTGCGGCGACCGTTCGGACACCGGAACATCCTCAATATCGCCGAAGGTTCTGAGGCGGGGGATCGCGACCGACCAGGTACCGTCGGGCCGGATGGAATTGGAAGCGGCGGCGGCAAAGGCCTGCCATGTCGTGACCGGTAGAAGTTCCGGCGTGATCTGGTCGGCAAGCGGCTTGCGGATCAGGAACCATTGCCATTGGCGGCCCCCGGTCGCGTAGTCTTCGCCCTGCGGGCGCAGCACCAGATCGTAGTCCGGCAGCGTCGCGGCAGTGAAGGCCGCCATTTCGGCCACACCTTCGACCGCCTCGCAGAGGAAAAGGATATCCGGCGCCACCCGGCCGATCAGCGCGGCCTGCGCCTTTAGCTTTGCCTTCGCCTTGGCCTTGGTCGGGGCCGTGTGGGGAAATATCTTCTGACCGGGGGCATATTTGCCCGACACGACGCCCCAATAGGTATCAAGCCATTCGGCATTCCAGGTTGTAAGTTTCATGTTGAAATCCCTCTCTGAATGTGACCAATTTCTCATTTCCCCCTGTTTTTCGCAATAAATTTGCTAATTTGCGATTTGCTTCGTAATGTCTGCGAAAGATTTGCAAATTTTCGCCAATCTGCTTTGCAGCCGGGGCTGCCCGCGATAGGATGCGTCAATAAGATGAGGGGGAGCCATGAAAGATATTCTCAGCCAGCTTGATGAGCGGCGCAGCACGGCCCGCCTTGGCGGTGGTCAGCGCCGGATCGACGCGCAACATGCACGCGGCAAGCTGACCGCGCGGGAGCGGGTGGAACTGCTGCTCGACGAAGGGTCGTTTGAGGAATTCGACATGTTCGTCGCCCATCGCTGCACCGATTTCGGCATGGAAAAGGACCGCCCGGCGGGCGATGGCGTCGTGACCGGCTGGGGTACAGTCAACGGGCGCATGGTCTATGTCTTTTCGCAGGATTTCACCGTCTTTGGCGGTTCGCTTTCGGAAACCCATGCCCAGAAAATCTGCAAGATCATGGACATGGCCATGCAGAACGGCGCGCCGGTGATCGGGCTGAACGACAGCGGCGGCGCGCGCATTCAGGAAGGTGTCGCGTCGCTTGCCGGCTATGCCGAAGTCTTTCAGCGCAACATCATGGCCTCGGGCGTTGTGCCGCAAATCTCGCTGATCATGGGGCCTTGTGCGGGCGGCGCGGTCTATTCCCCCGCCATGACCGACTTCATCTTCATGGTGAAGGACACATCCTACATGTTCGTGACCGGCCCCGATGTGGTAAAAACCGTCACGAATGAGGTGGTTACGGCCGAGGAACTGGGCGGCGCGTCGACCCATACCAAGAAATCATCCGTCGCCGACGGGGCCTTTGAGAATGACGTCGAGGCACTGTTCGAACTGCGCCGGCTGATCGACTTCCTGCCGCTCAATAACCGCGACAAGGCGCCGGTGCGGCCCTTCTTCGACGATGTGGCCCGTGTCGAGGACAGTCTCGACACGCTCATCCCCGATAACCCGAACCAGCCCTATGACATGCGCGAACTGATCCTGAAGGTCGCGGACGAGGGCGATTTCTATGAAATCCAAAAGGAATTCGCCGGCAATATCATCACCGGCTTCATCCGGCTCGAGGGCCAGACGGTCGGTGTCGTGGCGAACCAGCCGATGGTGCTGGCAGGGTGTCTCGACATCGATTCAAGTCGCAAGGCCGCGCGGTTTGTGCGTTTCTGCGATGCCTTTGAAATTCCGATCCTGACGCTCGTCGATGTGCCGGGCTTCCTGCCGGGCACCAGCCAGGAGTATGGCGGCGTGATCAAGCACGGGGCGAAGCTTCTCTTTGCCTATGGCGAGGCGACGGTGCCGAAGGTGACGGTGATCACCCGCAAGGCTTATGGCGGCGCCTATGACGTTATGGCGTCAAAACATCTGCGCGGCGATTTCAACTATGCCTGGCCGACCGCCGAAATCGCGGTGATGGGGGCCAAGGGCGCGACCGAGATCCTTTATCGCAGCGAACTCGGCGACAAGGACAAGATTGCGGCGCGGACCAAGGATTACGAGGATCGCTTCGCCAACCCCTTCGTGGCGGCCGAAAAGGGCTTCATCGACGAGGTGATCATGCCGCATTCGACCCGCAAGCGCGTGGCGCGGGCCTTTGCCTCGCTTCGCGGCAAACGGCTCAGCAATCCCTGGAAAAAGCACGACAATATCCCGCTCTAGCCGGGCGGAGGGGAGGGCGACAGGTGCCGACGCATTTACCCCCGAAGAACAGACGAACCGGGTGGCCGTGAGATGCGGCGGCTCGTGGCACCGATTGTCGGAGGAATGGCGGCCGTGGGCGCGCTTGTCTGGTACATGTCGGAAGGAGAGGCACCGCCGAAACGGGCCGGCGATCTGGCCGTGCCCTCAGGTCAGGCGCTGTCGGTTCTCGACACGGTCCAGGCGGTTCCGGGGCCGGAAGGGCTGACGGTACGGTTCCGGTTTCTGGCGCCTGAGATTGCCCGGTCTGGTGGCACCATTGATGCGGAAACCGCGCAGACCGACATGGCCTGGCTTTGCGAGAATTACGCACTGCCGCGCGTGCCCGAACAGGGGCCGGAGGTGCAGCAGGTCATCATCTCGCTCGCTGACCGGGCTGTCGAATTCGGAGCGGCGGATCCCGAGGCGACACAGTTTTTTGAGGCCTATGACGTGACTGAAGGCACCTGCATCTGGGAGGCGTTCTGATGGGGCCACAATATCTGGGGTCACAGGGCGAAAAGCCGCCGGTTTGTGATGCGGGCCAGCCACAGCGGGGCTTCTTGATGGCCGCAGAA
This sequence comes from Paracoccaceae bacterium, assembly GCA_041397105.1. Lineage (GTDB taxonomy): Bacteria > Pseudomonadota > Alphaproteobacteria > Rhodobacterales > Rhodobacteraceae > Albidovulum. The sequence goes on along the minus strand of JAWKXJ010000002.1, from coordinate 906,235 downwards.
TGGGCGGGCAGGGGCGCTTCGGCTATGATGGGGCGAGGTTGCGGAACAGCGGCCCGTCACAATAACCCAGAACCGGCGCCCTTGTCACCGTGCGATGGCGCCTCATTGAGCAGGAGAAGATCATGTCCAAGAAAGCGCTTTTCGCGTGCGTGTTCGTTGCCTTCGCGGCAGCGTGCGCACAGCAGGAAGAAGTGGTGTATGTCGAGGACCCGGTCACGACCGAACCCGTGTTCACCGGCAAGTACGGCAGCTAACGATTTCCGGCCGGTCCGCCTTGGCGGACCGGTCATTCCCGCATCGCGCCCCGGACGGGAGGGCGCGGCATGCTGAAGCATCGCGGCTTTCCCGGCCGCCTTCCCGGCACCGACTTTCAGTTTGTCATCCGTCGCGCAAATCCCAAGGGCGCGACGAAGCTGATCGTGCGCGAACGCTACCGCGACAGGGCACCGGCCGACCGCCGCGCCGATCTGGCCTTCATGGCCTGTCTCTGGGATCATTTCGGCGAAGAGCCGTTCGAACGCGGCAATCTTGATGCCGGCCGTTTGTCCTGGCTCTTCGGGCGCGAGGTGATTCCGGCAACGACCGACTTCGATCCCGAGAGCTATGAGGCGCTTCTGAAAATCGACCGCGCCCGGGCAGAGGCCGCCTTTCCGGAGGCCTTTGAGGAGTGATTTTCGGCATGAACCCGCGCAAGCCTATGGTTTTCAGGCATATTTCTGCCGATCGTTTCCCGATTGGAAACTTTGCCTTTGCCTGCAGTGGGTCTTCGGCAGATGCTGTCTGTGGGGCGATACCCTACAGCAAGCACAGAGCCCCAAATTGTCAAAACCGTTACCCTTCCCCTTCTCTGCGGCCTGATCCCACCGGGGTCAGGCCGTACTTGTTCGCCCGCCTTCGGCGGAGGAACGCCGACGCCCGGTCATCACGGCGAATTCACTTTTATTCACCGCATGTTGCGTTAGACTCTGGCGCCATAACAATACTTGCTGGAGGCAGAACAAGATGCGGTTTGCGAAAATCATGCTCGGACTGGCGGTCATCGCCGCTTTGGCCGGATGTCTGGACAACGATGCCGAACGCGGCCTTGCCGGTGCGGCGGGCGGTGCGCTCATTGCGGATGCGACGGGCGGCAACGCCCTTACCGGTGCCCTTATCGGCGGCGCGGCAGGCGTCTTCTGCGACGATCTCAACGTGCCGGGCTGCGTCAACCGCTAAGCCTGCAGAGGGCGGCCGCCTGACGGCCGGTCCTGAACCCAGATCACACCACCGGTGCGCGACCCGCGCCGGTGGTTTTTTGTTGCCTGGCGGGGCTTTGGCCCCGCTGACTGAAGGAAAGGGACGGACATGTTCAAGAAGATCCTGATCGCCAACCGGGGCGAAATTGCCTGCCGGGTCATCAAGTCGGCCCAGAAGATGGGGATCAAGACGGTGGCCGTCTATTCGGATGCCGACCGCAATGCGCTGCATGTGAAGATGGCGGATGAGGCGGTCCATATCGGTCCGCCGCCGGCGAACCAGTCCTATATCGTGATCGACAAGATCATGGATGCCATCCGGCAGACGGGGGCGGAGGCGGTGCATCCGGGCTATGGGTTCCTCAGCGAGAACATGAAATTCGCCGAGGCCCTTGAAAAGGAGGGCGTCGTCTTCATCGGCCCGCCGTCCCCGGCGATCGAGGCGATGGGCGACAAGATCACCTCGAAAAAGATCGCGATGGAGGCGAAGGTGTCGACGGTTCCGGGCTATATGGGCCTGATCGCCGATGCTGACGAGGCGGCGAGGATTTCTGGCGAAATCGGCTATCCGGTGATGATCAAGGCCTCCGCCGGTGGGGGCGGCAAGGGGATGCGCATCGCCTGGAACGAGGCCGAGGCGCGGGAGGGGTTCCAGTCTTCCAAGAACGAGGCGGCGAGTTCCTTCGGCGACGACCGGATCTTCATTGAGAAATTCGTGACCCAGCCGCGTCACATCGAAATTCAGGTGCTGGCCGACAAGCATGGCAACTGTGTTTACCTGCACGAACGCGAATGCTCGATCCAGCGGCGGAACCAGAAGGTGATCGAGGAGGCGCCATCGTCCTTCCTCGATCCGGCAACGCGAAAGGCCATGGGGGAACAGGCGGTCGCGCTGGCGAAGGCGGTCGGCTACACCTCTGCGGGGACGGTCGAGTTCATTGTCGATGACAAGAAGAACTTCTACTTCCTTGAAATGAATACACGTTTGCAGGTTGAACATCCGGTGACGGAACTGATCACCGGCGTCGATCTGGTCGAACAGATGATCCGTGTGGCGAATGGCGAAAAACTGCCCTTCACGCAGGCCGATCTGAAGATCAACGGCTGGGCCATCGAAAGCCGGCTTTACGCCGAGGACCCATATCGCGGGTTCCTGCCCTCGATCGGCCGCTTGACGCGCTATCGCCCGCCGGCAGAGGTCGCGACGCCGACGGCTGTCGTGCGCAATGATACCGGCGTCTATGAGGGCGGCGAAATCTCCATGTATTACGACCCGATGATCGCCAAACTCTGCACCTGGGCGCCGTCCCGGGCGGAAGCCATCGAAGGGATGCGCGTCGCGCTCGATGCGTTCGAGGTGGAGGGGATCGGGCATAACCTGCCGTTCTGTTCGACGGTGATGGATCACCCGCGCTTCGTGTCCGGAAACATCACCACCGCCTTCATCGCCGAGGAGTTTCCGGATGGGTTTTCCGGCGCGATCCTGCCCGAACCTTTGCTGCGCAAGATCGCCGCGGCCTCTGCCGCGATGAACCGGGTCGCCGAAATCCGGCGGGCACGGATTTCTGGTCGGATGGACAACCATGAACGCCATGTGGGTGAGGATTGGGTCGTCACGCTTCAAGGCGCCGAATACCCCCTGACGATTGCCGCGGATCGCGATGGCGCGACGGTCAGTTTTGCCGATGGCAAGGTGCACAGGGTCAGCTCTGACTGGGTGCCGGGCCAGCCGCTGGCGCGTCTCGATGTCGACGGCACGGCGGTGGTGCTGAAGGTCGGCAAGATCCCCTCTGGCTTCAACATCCGAACACGCGGCGCGGATTTGAAGGTACATGTCCGCACGCCGCGTCAAGCGGAACTGGCGCGCCTGATGCCTGAAAAGCAGGCGCCCGACACGTCCCGCTTCCTCCTCTGCCCGATGCCGGGGCTTGTGGTGAAGATTTCCGTCGAGGTCGGCCAGGAGGTTCAGGAAGGCCAGGCGCTCGCCACCGTCGAGGCGATGAAGATGGAAAACATCCTGCGGGCCGAGAAGAAGGGCGTGGTCAAGGCCATCAAGGCGTCGGCTGGGGCGAGCCTGCGCGTCGACGACGTGATCCTGGAATTCGAGTAGGATGGCATTTGAACCCCGGTCCTACCCCTTCTGGGGGCTGATGGCGGCGCTTGCAGGTTTTCTCAGCCTGCAGGCGGCGGCCTATCTGCATGCCGGGGTCTTCGAATATCCGCTCGATGACGTCTATATCCATCTGGCCATGGCCGCGAATATCGCCAAGGGCACGTATGGCGTGAATGCCGGCGAAGCGGCCTCTGCGGCGTCCTCGATTCTCTATCCTTTCCTGCTCGTGCCCTTCCCGGAAACGGAACTGCAGCGGATGCTGCCGCTCTTCTGGAACACGCTCGCCGTTGCGGGTGCGGGCTGGGTCTGGGGCTGGATCGTGTCTGAGGCCGGGTTGGCCGGTCTTTCCGGCGGGGCGGTCGCGGTGGCCGGTCCGGTCCTTCTGAATGTCTCAGGTGTTGGCTACACCGGCATGGAGGCCGCGCCCCATCTTCTGGCGAGCCTGATGATCGTTCTGGGATTGTGGCGGGCGCTGACGGGACGGGGTGTTGCCGCTTGGTTCATCGCCGCCGCCATCGCCGCGCCGCTTCTGCGTTACGAAGGGTTGGCGCTCGCGCTCGGGGCGGCTGCGGTTCTGGCGCTTCGCGGAGAGGTCCGTGCCGCCGCGCTGATTGCCATCGGTGGGCTGGGCGGCGTCATGGTTTTCAGCCTCTTTCTGACCTCCATCGGGCTGGACCCCATACCCGGTTCCATTCTGGCCAAGAAGGCGACGCTGGGCGAGGATGAGGGTCTGGCCTTCGACATTGCCTTCGGCATCTACAGAAACCTGATCCGGCCGGCCGGTGCGCTGCTATGGCTGCTCGTTCTGGCGGGCATCCTGTTTCTTCTGGCCTTCCCGGCGCTGCGCAGGGGGCCGGTGGTGTGGCTTCTGGTTCTGGTTCTCGGCAGTGCGGTCGGCCACCTCGTCTTTGGCCAGATCGGCTGGATGCACCGGTATGAACCCTATGTTCTGGCAAGCCTTGTGGGCACGATCCTGCTGGCGTCGACGGCGCTGACGGGCGGCTACCGGTTCGTGCTGCAAGTGACGGCTATGACGGCAGGGCTGGCGGCGGGCATGGTATATCTGCCGGGGCTTTGGGGCGACTATGTCTGGAACCCGCGCGCGATCCATCTGCAGCAGGCCCAGATGGCGCGGTTCGCCCAAGACTATGTCAAGGCGCCGGTTGCGGTGAATGATCTCGGCCGCGTCGCCTGGGGCAATCCATCCTATGTTCTGGACATCTGGGGACTCGGCTCCACCGAGGCGCGCGACATCCGTCTGGACGGCAAGGACGCGGATGGCTGGGCGGGCCCGCTGGCGGCCAGCCACAGTGTCAGACTCGCGATGATCTATGACAGCTGGTTCGGTCGCGCGGCGGGGGCCGGCTGGGTTCGTATCGGACGCCTGGAAATGGAACGCGAACGCGGCGCACTTGGCGATTTCGAGGTGAGCTTCTATGCCACCGATACGGCGGATGCGGCCGACCTGCGGGTCCAGCTTGCGGCCTTTGCGCCCACGCTGCCCGCCGATGCGCGGCTGACGATCCTGGAGGTGGCGCAATGACCCGGATGGCCGGTTCAGTCCGTTTGCGGTTTGCGGTTGCGGATTTCCTCGCGCCGGAGCGGCAGCTTGTCGATGGCGCGGCTGAGTTCGCGCACATCCCATGGGAACGGCTTGCGCAGCACGATCTGCCCGTCCTTGCCGATCAGCACCAGCATGAAGCCGCGCGGGCGCAGCTTTTCCCGGATCGACGATCTGGCGGCCGGATCGGTGTCGGCGATGACCACCACGTCGCGCTGGGCGAGGTCGCGCCAGTGCCGTTCAAGCAGCCGCATCTGTTCGGTGAAGGCCGGATCGGCCGGGGTCTGCGCAAAGACAACGACGGGCCGCTTCTGCCAGAGGTAGCTGTCAAGATCGGCCTCGGCCACCGGCACCGGCAAAAATGTGTTCGCCTCGTCGGATGTCTGTGCGCCGGAAGCAAGCGGCAGGAGACAGGCAAGGGCAAGGATCAGGGCGCGGGTCATGTCTCCTCCTCTATCACGCATATAGGGCGGAATGCCCGGAAAAACAAAGGGATGAATGTCCGGAGGCCCGAGGCCGCCGGACTGCGGCAAGAAGGATCTACGCGATGAGCGACAAATTGGCGGCATGGGCGGGACTTGTGGAAAAGGAAACCAGAGGCAAGTCGCCAGATGCGCTTGCCTGGGACACGCTGGAAGGCATCCGCGTGAAACCGCTTTATACCGAGGCCGATGCGGCCGCATTGCCGCATATGGGCTCCTTGCCCGGCTTCGCGCCCTTCACGCGGGGCGTCAGGGCAACGATGTATGCAGGCCGGCCCTGGACCATCCGGCAATATGCAGGGTTCTCGACGGCCGAGGAGAGTAACGCCTTCTACCGCAAGAACCTCGCGGCAGGGCAGCAGGGCGTATCGGTCGCCTTCGATCTTGCCACCCACCGGGGCTATGACAGCGACCACCCGCGTGTGGTGGGCGATGTCGGCAAGGCGGGCGTGGCCATCGACTCGGTCGAGGACATGAAGATTCTCTTCGACGGAATCCCTCTGGAAAAGATCAGCGTTTCCATGACGATGAACGGCGCAGTTATTCCAATTCTGGCCAGTTTCATTGTCGCGGGCGAAGAACAGGGCGTGGCGCGCGCCGACCTTTCCGGCACCATTCAGAACGACATTCTGAAGGAATTCATGGTGCGCAACACCTATGTCTATCCACCGGAACCGTCGATGCGCATCATCGCGGACATCATCGAATACACCGCCGCCGAAATGCCGAAGTTCAACTCCATCTCCATCTCCGGCTATCACATGCAGGAGGCGGGCGCGAACCTCGTGCAGGAGCTTGCCTATACGCTTGCTGACGGGCGCGAATATGTGCGCACCGCAATTGCCCGGGGCATGGATGTGGACGCCTTCGCAGGACGGCTTTCCTTCTTCTTCGCGATCGGCATGAACTTCTTCATGGAGGCGGCGAAGCTGCGCGCGGCCCGGCTTCTCTGGCACAAGATCATGAGCGAGTTCGGCGCGAAAAAGCCCGGCAGCCTGATGTTGCGCACCCATTGCCAGACCTCTGGCGTGTCGCTGCAGGAACAGGACCCCTATAACAACGTCATCCGCACCGCTTATGAGGCGATGGCGGCGGCGCTGGGTGGGACGCAATCACTGCATACCAATGCGCTGGATGAGGCCATCGCCCTGCCGACGGAGTTCTCCGCACGAATTGCGCGAAACACGCAATTGATATTGCAGGAAGAAACCGGGATTACCAATGTCGTCGATCCGCTGGCCGGGTCCTACTATGTCGAAAGCCTGACGGCGGAACTCGCCGACAAGGCCTGGGCCCTGATTGAAGAGGTCGAGGCGATGGGCGGCATGACCAAGGCGGTGGCCAGCGGCATGCCGAAACTCCGCATCGAGGAAAGCGCGGCGCGGCGGCAGGCCATGATCGACAAGGGCGAGGAGGTCGTCGTCGGGGTCAACAAGTACCGGCTGGATAAACAGGACCCCATCGACATTCTCGATGTCGACAACGTCAAGGTGCGCGAGGCGCAGATCGCGCGGCTGAAGGCCATTCGTGCCAGCCGCGATGCGGCGGCCTGCGATGCGGCGCTGGCGGAGTTGTCGCGCCGCGCGGCCGAAGGCGGCAACCTTCTGGAAGCCGCCGTGGCGGCAGCACGGGCACGGGCGAGCGTAGGAGAGATTTCAATGGCTATGGAAAAGGTGTTCGGCCGTCACCGGGCCGAAGTGAAGACGCTCGCCGGGGTCTATGGCGCGGCCTATGAAGGGGATGAGGGTTTCGCGGCGATCCAGAAGGATGTCGAGGCCTTCGCCGAGGAAGAAGGCCGTCGTCCCCGGATGCTGGTTGTCAAGATGGGGCAGGACGGTCATGATCGGGGCGCCAAGGTCATCGCCACCGCCTTCGCCGATATCGGGTTTGACGTGGATGTCGGCCCCTTGTTCCAGACCCCGGAAGAGGCTGCGCAAGACGCCATCGACAATGACGTTCATGTCGTCGGCATCTCGTCACAAGCCGCCGGTCACAAGACGCTCGCCCCGAAGCTGGTCGAGGCGCTGAAGGCAGCCGATGCTGGCGAAATCCTCGTGATCTGCGGCGGCGTCATTCCGCAGCAGGACTACGAGTTTCTGAAGGCGGCCGGGGTCAAGGCGATCTTCGGGCCGGGCACCAACATTCCGGCGGCCGCCAAGGATATCCTGCGCCTGATCCGGGAGGCGCGACGTTAGTTGTGCCAAGCAAGGAGTTGTATTTAAAATAAAGACGCCCCGTGCATCCAGGGCGCTTTCTGGTCTTTCTGTTCAGGTGGTGGGTTTCGGCTCCGCCTGACCATGTCCAGCCCATGCGGAATGGAGGCGCAGGACGCCGTATCCGGTCAGGGCCGACAGGGCCGACCCGAGGAGGACGCCGAGGCGCACCGCATTCATGTGGTCATCGGCCGAAAAGCTGAGGCCACCGATGAAAAGCGACATCGTGAAACCGATCCCGGCAAGGCAGGCCAGTCCGTAGACATGCACAAAGTTGACACCCACGGGCAGGCGGGCCCAGCCCAGCCGGACGAGAAGCCAAGTGGCGCCGAATACGCCAAGCTGCTTACCGATCACGAGCCCGGCCGCGATACCGACGGGGAGCGCCGAAAGAAGATCATCCATCGTCATCCCGGACAGGACGACACCGGCATTGGCGAAGGCAAAGACCGGCACGATCAGGAAAAGAACGTAGGGCGCAAGCGCATGTTCAAGTGCGTGCAGGGGCGATTTTCCATGCCGGTCGGTCATCGGTATGAAGAACGCCGTGACGACGCCGGCAAGGGTCGCATGAACGCCGGATTTCAGCACAAGAATCCAGAGGAGTATGCCAAGCAGAATCATCGGCGCGACGCGATGGATACGCAGCCGGTTCAACACATAAAGTCCGCCAAGAGGCATCGCGGCCAGCACGAGGTAGTCGGGCTGGAGAGACTGGGTGTAGAAGAGCGCGATGACGACGATTGCACCGAGGTCATCGAGGATCGCGAGCGTCAGGAGAAAGACCTTGAGCGCAACCGGAATCCGATTTCCGAGCAGCGCTAGCACCCCAAGCGCAAAGGCAATGTCCGTGGCCGCCGGAATGGCCCAGCCCGACCGAAGCGCGGGGTCCGTCCATGTGAACGCCAGATAGATGAGCGCAGGCAGTGCCATGCCGCCTAGAGCCGCCGCACCGGGCAAAAGCAGGTCGGAGCGGTTCTTCAGCCGCCCTTCGATGAGTTCCCGCTTCAGTTCCAGCCCGATCAAGAAGAAAAAGACCGCCATCAGCCCGTCGTTGATCCACAGGATCAGGGGTTTCGATAGCCCTCCATCACCGAGAAGAACGGAGAATTTGGTGAGAAGGAGGGCGTGATAATTCCCGCTGACGCTCGAATTCGCGATGAGCAAGGCGAGAAGTGCAGACAACATCAGGACAACGCCACCGGCCGCATCATGCCGGAAGAAGCGGTCGAAAAGTCGGATCAATGTCATCAAGATTCCTTTTGTTGCGGTGTGTTGCCCATGAGTTGGGGAAGGGTTGCCGGGTTTCAACGTCGCTTGGGATGAAATCGGATGGCACAAGGCGCGACAAATTGCCCGGCACCTTTCCCGCTGGCAAATACTTGGCCGTCCTCGCAGAATGCCGATGATGGTTGAAGGAAAGGGGCGCCGATGGTGGGGCTGCAACTGGATCATCTGGCCTTCGCAGCCGAAACGCTGGAGGAAGGTCGCGCCTGCCTTGAGGCCGCGCTGGGGCTGCCCTTTGGCCCGGTCGGGCATCACGCCTATATGAGCACGCACAACCGGCTCCTCTCTCTCGGGCCGGAGGAGTATTTCGAGCTTATTGCCATCGACCCGGACGCACCGCCGGTTGCGTATCCGCGCTGGTTCGATCTCGACCGGTTTCAGGGCCGTCCCCGGCTGACAAACTGGATTGTCAGAACAAACGATCTGGACGCCGCCCTTGCCCGCGCGCCTGCGGATACAGGAAGGCCCGTGGCACTGTCGCGCGGAGATTTCCGCTGGCGTATGGCGGTGCCCGACACGGGCCGGCTGCCCTTCGACAACGCCTTTCCGGCGCTGATCGAGTGGCAGGGCGACCTGCACCCTTGTCATCGTCTGCCCGATCATGGCTGTCGCCTCTGGCGGCTGGAAATTGCCCATCCCGACGCAGCGGCGCTGGCGGCGATCTCGGCGCTTGACGATCCTCGCGTGGCTTTCGTGACGGGCGCGCGGGCCTTGCGTGCAACTATCGACACGCCGCATGGCCGAAGGATCATCGAATGAGGATACGCCCTGCCGCGCCCGGCGACACGCCCGCGATCCTCGCGCTCTGGAACCCGATCATCCGGGATACGATGGTGACATTTTCGAGCGAGGAGAAGACGGCCGAAAGCCTGTCGGCCATGATCGCGGGGCGGCGGGCGGCCGGGCAGGACTTCTTCGTGGCCGAGGATGGGGGCCTTTTGGGATTTGCGACCTATGCGCAATTTCGGGGCGGAAACGGCTATGCCCATGCGATGGAACACACGATCATTCTGGCGGCAGCGGCGAAGGGGCGCGGGGTCGGGCGCGCGTTGATGGCGCATCTGGAAGGCCATGCCCGCGCCGGCGGGGCACATACGCTCTTTGCCGGGGTATCGTCGGGCAATCCCGACGGCGTGGCCTTTCACGAAAGGATCGGCTTTCGGACCATCGCCCGCATCCCCGAAGTGGGACGAAAGTTCGACCGTTGGTGGGACCTCATCCTGATGCAGAAGTTCCTGTAACGCCCGGCCATGCCGTCATTTCCGGCCAATCTGCATTCACAATCGGTTGCCTGTGCGCTTTTCGGGCGCTGACAATCCTGCCCGGCAGGGCTAAGTTGGTTCAATGTCGATCTGGACCCGCATAACCGATGCCATTTCTGCCCTCGCCAGCGGTGAGGGTCTGTCGGCCGTGTTCGACCGCTTGCGGACACCGCCGGAACGGTCGGTCGCCTTCACCATCGCCGTCATCGCGCTCGGTGCAAAGATGGCGAAGGCCGACGGGCAGGTTACCCGGAACGAGGTTGCGGCCTTCCGCCAGGTCTTCATGATCGCGCGCGAGGATGAGGCCGATGCCGCGCGGGTCTTCAACCTCGCCCGGCAGGATGTCGCGGGATACGACCATTATGCGCGCAAGATTGCGGGGATGTTCGGTGCCGGCGATCCGGCGCTCATCGACGTTATGGAAGGGCTTTTTCAGATCGCGACGGCGGACGGACACTATCACCCGCATGAGGATGCATTTCTTCGTGAAGTGAAGGCGATTTTCGGGGTGTCGGACCGCTGCTTCCGTTCGCTTCTTGGCCGTTTCGTTCCCGATGCGCCGCCTGACCCCTATGACATGCTTGGCGTTCCGCATGACGCGCCCCTGGAAGAGATCCGCGCCGCCTGGCGTCAGGCGGTGCGCGACACCCATCCGGACCGCATGATGGCCCGCGGCGTCCCGGAGGAGGCGATCCGAATGGCCGAAAAGCGGCTTGTCGCCATCAACGACGCCTGGCAGGAGATCAACGCCAAGCGCGCGGCCTGAGGAGGCGGGCGGATGCGGATCGCGACCTACAATGTCGAGTGGTTCACCAACCTCTTCGACCGTCGCGGACGGCTTCTGGAAGATGACGGCCCCTCGGCGCGTTACCGTGTGACCCGTGCGGAACAGCTTGCCGCGCTCGGTATCGTCTTTACCGCGCTCGACGCCGATGCGGTCATGATCATCGAGGCCCCCGACAACAACCGCCGGCACAAGACCGTGCCAATGCTCGAATCCTTTGCGGAACGGTATGAGTTGCGCTGCCGCAAGGCGCTTTTGGGTTATGAAAACGATACGCAACAGGAAATCGCGCTGCTTTATGATCCTGATGCGGTCCGTGTGCGCCATGACCCCAGGGGCCTTCCCGGACAGCCCGAAACCGGCGGTGCCTCGCCGCGCTTTGACGGCGAATACCGCATTGATCTGGATATCGACGCCAAGCCCGATCTGGTCCGGTTTTCCAAGCCGCCGCTGGAAATCGCCGCCGAAAGCGCGGCTGGCGTGGCTTTCCGGATGATCGGCGTTCATATCAAGTCGAAATCCCCCCATGGCGCTAACGGGCCGGAACAGGCGAAGCGGCTCGCCATCGAGAACCGGCGCAAGCAACTGGCCCAGTCGATCTGGCTTCGGCAGCGGGTACTGGAGCATCTGGCTGCCGGGGACAGCCTGATGGTGATGGGCGACTTCAATGACGGGCCGGGGCTTGACGAATATGAAAAGCTCTTCGGACGGTCCGGGGTGGAAATCGTGCTCGGCTGGGACGAGCCACGCGAGACACGTCTTTTCGATCCTCATGCGCGCATGGCGATAACGAAGAAGTTCTCGGCCGCGCCGGTATCGGCCCGGTTCTTTCATCCTGAGGAACGGCGCTATTTCTCGGCCCTTCTCGACTATGTGATGGTCTCGCCGGATCTGCGGGCAAAAGGGCCGAAATGGCGGATATGGCACCCGTTCGATGACCCCGGCTGTTATCAAGTTCCGGAGCTGCGCGAAGCGCTTCTGACCGCGTCAGATCATTTTCCGGTCAGCATCGACCTGCCGCTGTGACGGGCAGGGCGATCCGCTCGCCGCGATCACACGACATCTCGCATTTCATTGATTAGTATTTCAGGTCGCATCGCGCTAAGACGGACGCAACAAGGGGAAACGAACACTCATGCGTCCATTTCTTTGCGCTGCTGCTGGCGTCTGGCTGATGCTGGCGGGACAGACGGTTGCCCAGTCGGCGGGATCGAACGCCGTTCTGGTTGAGCTTTATACCTCGCAGGGCTGTTCGTCCTGTCCGCCTGCGGACGCCGCGCTGGAAGATCTAGCGTCGCGCGACGGCGTTCTGGCGCTCGCGTTCCATGTCGACTACTGGGACTATATCGGCTGGAAGGACACGCTGGCCGATCCCGCCAATACCAAGCGTCAGCGCGCCTATGCCGCCGTTGCCGGTGCGCGCACCATCTATACGCCGCAGATGATCATTGGCGGGATGGATCATGTCGTCGGCGCCCGGCCGGCAGAGGTTGATGCGCTGGTCCGCGCCCATGCCGGACACGCCGCCAAAGTCGACATGACGCTCAGCCGACAGGGCGGCAAGCTGTCCGTGCGCGCCAAGGCCCGGACGGCGCTGCCCAATGGTGCTATCGTGCAGCTGGTGCGGTACAGCCCGCGAGAAACGATTGCGATCGGCCGGGGCGAGAATGCCGGGCGGACGATCGACTACGTCAATACCGTGCTCGACCTGAAAAGGGTCGCGACCTGGGACGGCCGGTCTGACCTGCGGCTCGATGTGCCCGCAGACGGCAAGGGCGAATTCGCTGTAATCATTCAGGAACCGGGTCCCGGTCCGGTTCTGGCGGCGGCGGCGCTGCGCTGACGGGGATGCCGTTCGCGAGGTCGCTGCACCGTCACTTCCAGCGGCGGTGAATCCAGAACCATTGATCCATGTGCTGGCGGACGAGCGCCTCCAGGCTGTCATTGATCGCCTGCGTCATGGTGAGCGGGTCGCTTGGCGGAATCACCGCCTCGGCGAGGATGGTAAAGCTCAACCCGTCAGGTTGACGGATGCCATAGATCGGGATCAGATCCGCCCCGTACTTAAGCGCAAGGTCTGCGGCAGAGGTCGCGGTATGCGCCGTCTCGCCGAAAAAGCTGAGCGGCGCGCCATGTGCCATGTGCTGGTCCATCAGAAGCCCCAGCATCCCGCCGGATTTCAGAAACCGGACCATCTCGGCCAGGCCGCGGTTGCCGCGTGGAAAGAGCGGTGTGCCAATGGCTGAAATGGCATCGAGGTAATGGGCGTTGAAAAGCGGGTTGTTCATGGGCTTGTAGAGCGCACCCACCTGATAGCCCCGGGCGATCAGCGCCGCGCGCGCCACGTCGTAGTTGCCGAAATGCCCGGTGGCGAGGATGACAGGGCGACCTTCGCGGTGGGCGGCCTCCAGCGCGGCCCCACCCGGACCGGTGATCGGCAGGTCGCGGAGGCGTTCGGTGAAATCGCGCCCCGAATAGATCTCGATCATCGTGCGCCCGACATTGTCCGGCACGGCCCGCATGAGGCGGCGCACCTCGGCCGCGGGCAGGTCGGGGCGGACCAGCGCCAGATTGTCCCTGACCCGCCGGCTATAACCGGCAAGTGGCGCCACGATCCGCGAAATGAGCCAGCCCGCGACCGGGACGCGGTGGCGGTAGGGCAGGGTGCGGGCAAGCGACAGAACCAGCCGGAAGGCTGCGTCCGACAGCCGGTCGGCCAGGGTCGGGTTTGTGGTTCTTGGTCGCGCCATCAGGTCCGTCGGTGCCACGCCCGGCCCGATGCGGCCCGGCGTTTCGTCGGCACAGACATAGAGAGCCGTGCCGGTGATCACAAGCATCGCGCAACCCGGCGTCGTTCTGCCCTAGTCCGCCTCCTCGGCGACGGACCGCAGGACCAGTTCGCCCGCCGCCTCAAGTGCCCGGATGGCGACGACGATCTCGGTCGCGGCGGCTTCGGCGTCCTTTTCCTTGACCTTGCCGCGTTCAGATATTTCCTCGCGCAGCGATGCCGCCATGCGCTGCGACATGTTGGCGAGGATGAACTCGACCGCTTCCGCATCGTCACCTGCCGCGCCCGCCAGCGCGGTGATGAGGGTATCCTGGTCGATGCCGCGGACGATCTTGGCGATGTCCCTGGCCTCGATCCGTTCGGGAATATTGGCGAAGGTAAAGATCGCCTTCCTGACGTCTTTTGCGAAGGTCGCATCCGCCTCATCCAGCCCCTTCAGGACATCGTCGCGCGTGGCGGCGGGCGAAAAGTTCAGGATGGCCCCGACACGTTCGACCGGATCGGTCTCGAAGGCGCGGATCGGCAGGGCTTCCAGTTGGGAAACCAGCGACAGGCCGATCTGGCGCACCGTTTCAGGGTCGATGTCGCTTGTCTGGCTGACCGCATAGGCGATGCGCCGGGCGCGGTCACCCGGCAGACGGCCAAGAAGTTCGGCCGCGCGTGGCACCGACAGTTTGGAAAGCATGACAGCCCCGACCTCGATGCTTTCTTCCTGCAGGACCGGCATAAGCCGTTCCGGTTCGAGCGCAGCGATCCGGTCCCAGGGGTCAGCCTTGGACGACGCGCCGGCGAGACGGCGCAGGCGGCTTGCGGCGGAATTGGAGATATGCCCGTCAAGCAGGTGCAAGGCCCCGTCGATGCCGCCCGGAAAGGAAAGCCCGACGGCATCAAGGGCGGTAAGAAATTCATCGACGACCGACCGCAGGGTCAGCCTGTCGACGCTGCGCATCGTGCCGATCTGTTCGGTCAGCGCCGCCTGCATGTGGTCGGGCAGGGCGCGGAGCGGCAGTTCTGTGCCCTGGGCGAGCGCCAGGCGCACGATGATCGCGGCTTTCTGGCGTCCCGTGATCGGACGTAGGGCCGAGCGGTTGATGCCGGCCAGCGCCGGGCTGTTGGGTGATTGTGATGAGAGAGGGGCGATTGCCGTCAATGCCAAAACCTTCGCGTTGTGCTTGCGCGAAGGGTGGCAAAAACCGGTTAAGCAGCAGTTACGCCCTGACGGGCGTCAGACCATTTCCGTTCAGCTGCCGACGGTGATGCAGCTGCGAGTGTCGGCATCCCAGGTCTGGCCCTGCGCACAGCTGATCTGCGCGTGCTTTGCGCTTCCATGTTCGCAGCCTTGGGCAATGGCTGCCGCCGGCACAAGAAGCGTTGCGAGAACTGTGGCGGTAAGAAGTGACTTCATATGGCATCTCCTTCCTGACGTGGGGTCAGCTTGCCTGCCACGGGCGTTTCGGGCAAGCGATCAGTGCCCGAAGCCGCCGATTTTCACGCGATTGTGTGGACCCTGCGGCAGACCTACAGTCACCGTGACAGGCAGCGCTCAGCCACCGAAGACGCGCGCAAAGATCGTATCGACATGTTTCGTGTGATAGCCGAGGTCGAATTTTTCCTCGATCTCGGCGGGGGAGAGGGCGGCGGTCACTTCGGCATCGGCCAGAAGCTCGGTCTTGAAGTCCGCGCCCTTTTCCCAGACCTTCATCGCGTTTCTCTGCACCAGACGGTAGGCGTCTTCGCGGCTGACACCGGCCTGGGTCAACGCCAGAAGCACGCGCTGTGACATGACCAGCCCTTTGAACTTGTTCATGTTCTTGAGCATGTTCTCGGGATAAACGACGAGTTTTTCGACCACGCCGGCCAGCCGGTTCAGCGCGAAATCGAGCGTGATGGTCGCATCCGGCGCGATACCGCGTTCGACCGAAGAATGGCTGATGTCGCGTTCGTGCCAGAGCGCCACGTTCTCCATCGCCGGGATCACCGCCATGCGGACAAGGCGGGCAAGGCCGGTCAGGTTTTCGGTCAGCACCGGGTTCCGCTTGTGCGGCATCGCCGAGGAGCCCTTCTGGCCGGGAGAGAAGAACTCTTCCGCCTCCAGCACCTCAGTGCGCTGCATGTGGCGGATTTCGATCGCGATATTTTCAATCGAAGAGGCGATGACGCCAAGCGTGGCGAAGAACATCGCGTGGCGGTCGCGGGGGATCACCTGCGTGGAGATCGGTTCGGGCCGCAGGCCGAGTTTCTCGCAGACATGTTCCTCGACCGCCGGGTCGATATTGGCGAAGGTGCCGACCGCGCCGGAAATGGCACCCGTGGCGACCTCCCAGCGGGCCTTTTCCAGTCGGTTCTTGTTCCGGTCCATCTCGGCGTAGAAGCGCGCGAAGGTCAGGCCCATTGTTGTCGGCTCGGCATGGATGCCGTGGCTGCGGCCGATGCGGACGGTATCCTTGTGTTCAAACGCGCGCTTTTTCAGCGCAGCGAGCACCCGGTCCATGTCGGCGAGAAGAATGTCGGCGGCGCGGACGAGTTGCACGTTCAGCGTGGTGTCGAGCACGTCGGACGAGGTCATGCCCTGGTGGACAAAGCGCGCGTCCTCCGACCCGATATGTTCGGCCAGATGGGTCAGGAAGGCGATGACGTCATGCTTGGTGACGGCCTCGATCTCATCAATCCGCGCGACGTCGAACTCCACGTCCTTCGCGCGCCAGACGGCCTCGGCATTCGCTTTGGGGATGACGCCCAAGGCGGCCTGCGCGTCGCAGGCATGGGCCTCGATCTCGTACCAGATGCGGAACTTCGTCTCGGGCGACCAGATGGCGACCATGTCAGGGCGGGAATAGCGGGGGATCATCCGGGGGCCTTTCCGTTTGAGGGACGCGCGGGCGTGTCCTAGACTGGCTGCGAACGGGTGGCAAGCAGGCAGGGGGCGAATGCGACGTTTGATACTTTGCGCGATGCTCGCGCTGCCGGCCGCGGCAGCGGCGGAGGTCTGGCAGACCCTAACCGGGGCGGAGGTCGGTGCCGCGCTCGCCGACCGGGAACTGACCTACGAGGACGGCGCGCGGCAGATATTCCGCGCGGGCGGGGCCACCACCTACTTTGTCGGCGCGGGCGTGAGCGAGGGGCGCTGGCGGATTGGGGGCGATGAGTATTGTTCGAACTGGCCGCCATCCGCCGGTTGGAGTTGCTATGCGTTGGCACGGGACACAGAAACCGGGCGGCTGCGCTTTGCCGGGGCCGGCGGTAAGTTGACCATCGGGAGTTATTCCGACGAATGAGCTTTGTTCCGGAACTATCAGATTTCCTTGGAGAATGGCGGATCAGCAGGCTGGTCGAAGACCGGCTGTCCGGGCAGCAGGGCCGTTTCGAGGGTCAGGCGTGGTTCCGGCCTGACGGCGCGTTCCTGAAGTACCGGGAAGAAGGGCAGTTGCGCCTTGGCGGCGGTCCGGCGATGACAGCGGTGCGCGACTATGTCTGGCGTCAGGACGGCAATCGGATCGCGGTTGACTACGGTGACGGCCGGTCCTTTCACGACTTCAACCCGGCCGATCCCGCAGCACGGCACCATTGCGAACCCGACGACTACCGCGTCCGTTATGATTTCACCCACTGGCCCGAATGGCGCGCCGAGTGGACGGTGACGGGTCCGCGCAAGGACTACACGATGATCAGCCGCTATTCGCGCTGAGGACCGTTTCAACCTTTGATGACGCCTCAAGGGTCCGGTGCACCGGGCATCTGTCGGCAATCTCAAGAAGCCGGGCGCGCTGATCGGCGTCGAGATCGCCCTCCAGCAAGATCACGCGCCGGAAAAGGTCGATCTTCGCGCCCTTCTCGCAGGTCTCGCAATCCACCGCATGGACCTTGTCATGGCTCACATCGACACGGACATGCGTCAGTGGCCATTTCTTCCGCCGCGCATACATGCGGATGGTCATCGAGGTGCAGGCGCCGAGACCGGCGGCGAGAAAGCCATAGGGTGTCATACCCCGGTTGGTGCCGCCATAGGCCTCGGGTTCGTCGGCAAGGGTATGGCGCAGGGGGCCGTCGTTCACATGTTGAAGGAAACCGTCTGGATCGGCCTCGGATACCCGCACGATGCCTTCGGGCGCGCCCATTGGCGCTTCGGGCTGTTTCAGGTCCAGATAGCGCGCCGACCAGGCCGCGATCACCTCGGCCGCGTAATCGGCATCGGCGGGGTTGGAGACGAGATGGTCGGCATCATCGAGTGTGACAAAGCTTTTCGGGTGCTTGGCGGCGGAAAATATCGCGCCGGCATTCTCGATCCCGACGATCTGGTCGCGGGGGGCATGCAGGACGAGAAGCGCGCGTTTCAGGCTGGCGATGGGGACCGAGAGCTGCTCAGCCGCCACTTCACGCACGAAATCGCGGCCGATGCGGATCGGGCGGCCGCCGAGATTGACCTCGGCCACCCCTTCGGCCTCGATCCGGGCAAGGGCGCCCGCAAAGTTATGGGTGACATGGCCCGGATCGAA
Source organism: Paracoccaceae bacterium (assembly GCA_041397105.1). GTDB lineage: Bacteria > Pseudomonadota > Alphaproteobacteria > Rhodobacterales > Rhodobacteraceae > Albidovulum. The sequence goes on along the minus strand of JAWKXJ010000002.1, from coordinate 888,017 downwards.
GGGCGCGCCGATGGTCACGACAGCGCGGATACTGCCGATCTGGCCGGCGGCTTTCAGGACTGCCGCCCCGCCCAGCGAATGGCCGATGATGAGCGACGGGGCCATGCCGCGATCCTTGAGGTGGCTGGCGGCGGCGATCAGGTCGGCGACATTCGACAGGAACCCGGTATCGGCAAAGTCGCCCTTCGATTGGCCAAGCCCGGTGAAGTCGAAGCGCAGGGTCGCAATCCCCATCGCTGCGAGCCGCCCCGCGATGCGGCGGGCCGCGATCACATCCTTGCCGCAGGTAAAGCAATGCGCGAAGAGCGCGGTGGCCAGATGCGGGCCTTCGGGCAGGTCGAGCCGCGCCGAAAGTTCGGCCCCGGAGTGACCGGGAAAGGTGATCCGTTCGGTTGCCATGCTCGTCTCCCTTGTCGCGCCCTGTCCTAGCTGGCGGACAGGGCCGCCGCAGACAAGGGCGGCCATGGGCTCGTCACGTCAATGTAACCGGTTGTGACCGGTTCCGGCATGTCGCGACCGCAGCCGCGACAGCTATGCTGGTCCGGTCGGGGTGTTCCCGGTCTCGGGCGCGCGCCAGACGACCATGACCAGCGCAAGACCCGCGAAGGCGGCAACCGGCAGGCCCAGCAGTCCCGCGCCGGCGAAGACCAGTGCCATTATGGGAAGCGCAATTCGGCGACCCGTGCTAAGCGGCAGGAACTGGTCGCGGATCACCCAAAGGCCAATGGCCCCCAGTGAAAGACTTGCCCCAAGCCATCGTGAGACGTCGCTCTGGCTGGCATGGGCGTGATGGGTGGCAACGTCGATGGAGGCCGATATGGCCGCGCCGAGCGCCGCCGTGGCCATGAAGACAAAGACATGCCCGTATCCCCAGACCAGCGCCGTCTTCATCGCGCGCCTTGGCAGATGTTCGGCCTCGCAGAAGTAAACCCACCAAATCGCAAAGACGATGACCAGCGCCGAAACGGAGACGATCGCGACAGCGGGTTCGGGATGATCGCTGAAGAGGTAGGAAAATCCGTGTGAAACCGACAGCACAACTTCGCCCAGCGAGATGATCATCAGGAGCCCGTAGCGTTCGATGATGTGGTGGCGATGAAAGGGGGTCATCTTTGCGGATTCCGCATAGGGCGGAACGGCCCATTCGATGAGAAAGCAGAGGCAGCCGAGCAGATAGAAGGCCAGAGAGGCTGGTTCGGTCGCGAAATAGAAGACCGTCCAGCAGAGTTGCGCGAACGCGATGCCGATGGCGTAGCGAATCGCGGTCTTGCGGTAGGTCGCGTCGCCCTTCGCAACGCGGAACCACAAGGTCACCATCGCAAGCCGCATGATGATCCAGCCAAGAAGGCCGAAGCTGAAGTCCAAGGTTTCGAAGATGTGGGTTGCGCCGCCCGCAAACAGCAATTCACCGCCCATGATCACCATCACAAGGATGCGGAAGACCTTGTCATCATTGTCGAATGCCGAGGCGAACCAGGTAAAATTCATCCACGCCCACCAGATGGCGAGGAAGAGGAAGACGAAACGTGGCAGCGCCTCCAACCCATGACCTTCGGAGATGGCGTGATGGAAACCGGCCGTCACAGCGGCGATTGCAATGACGCTCACCAGATCGAAGAAGAGTTCCAGCGTCGTCGCGGCACGATGCGCCTGGTTGGGGTCGCGCGCGACTGTTGTCCCGGATGCGGAAGCCATGGCCGTTCCTTTCTTCTCCCTGTCATCCGACCCTGCACGACGTGCCCGGTCCAGACAAGGCTGGAGGGCCGGCCGGACGGCATGACTTGGCGGCGCTGGGGCCTATGCGCCCATCAGCCGCTCATCGAACGGATAGGTCGTCAGGTTTTCATACCCGGTCTCGGTGACAAGCACCTGATCTTCGAGCTTGATCGAGAAGTTGCCGCCATCGGGGCTGATGAGTGCCTCGACGCAAAGGACCATGCCCGGTTCGAGGACATAGTCGAATGCACCGTCTTCCCATTTGTCGGGATAGAGGATGGAGGGCCATTCGTCACAAAGGCCCACGCCATGCATCTTTACCCCGTATTTCAGCCGGTCGAATTCGGGGTCGAGCTGGTGGCCGCCGAAGACCAGTTCCTTGAAAGAGACGCCGGGTTTCAGCATCGCCATATTGGTCATGATGTGTTCGTGGCCGTGACGCATGGCGTAGATCATCGCATTGGTGGGTTTGGCATCGCCGATCCACCAGGTGCGCGAAATGTCGATGCAGATGCCGTAGGAGCCGATCAGATCGGTGTCGAAGGCGACGATCTCGTTTGGCTGGATGATCCTTGGCCCGCATTCCTGAAACCAGGGATTGGTGCGGGGGCCGGAGGCGAGAAGCCGCGTTTCGATCCATTCGCCGCCGCGCTTGATGTTTTCGGCGTGGAGGACCGCCCAGACGTCATCCTCGCTCATATTGCCCTGCGGCACGCCTTCGCGGCAGGCCTTCTCCATCGCGGCGATGGATTTCTCGCAGGCGTCATGGGCGCAGCGCATGGCGAGGATCTCGTCCGGCCCCTTGATGACACGCGCCTTTTCGGTGCATTCCTCTCCTTCTTCGACGGTAAAGCCCGCGGCCTCCAGCGCGCGCAGCCCGTGCACCATGATCTTGTCGACGCCGAGCTTGCGGTTCGTTCCCGCATGGGCGCGCATGACCTCTTCGACATCGGCGGCGAAAGCCTTCGCCACCGCTTCGCCACGGTCACCGGTCGACATGTAGAACATCGAGGCACCCGATCGCACCTCGCGGACAAGCGGGTTGTGATCGGCCAGGAAGGGGGAGTTCTTGTATTCCCAAAGCACCATGTAACCATCGGCGCAAAGAAGTAGCGCCCGGAAGGGGTTGTGGGTGTTCCAGAGCTGCATGTTGGTGGCATCCGTCGCATAGCGGATGTTCAGCGGGTCGAAGAGAAGGATGCCGCCCCAGCCGCGCGCGACGACATGGTCGGTCAGCCGTTTCCAGCGATATTCCCGCATCCGCGTCAGGTTCGGCAGCGTCAGCCCCGCCGCTTCCCATTCGCGGAAGGCAAGCTGCGTCGGCCCGATCTCGATCCGGTCGTTCTCGTTGGGGCTGCCGTCGGGCAGGTGTGTCCCCTTGGTCGGGTCGATCTTGCGGGTATCGGCGTAGTGGTGCTGCATCATCCGGTCCTCCCTGATGCAAGCTTGGCCAGTGTCTCGGGCCCGCGTCGCATCCGATTGCGACCCGCAAAGGTCGCTTCAGGATTTCTCAGGGCCGAGAACTTTCCGATTCAGCTTTGCCGATTTTCCTTTTATGCAGGCGGGCATGGACCCGGTCTTGCAAGCATCGCTTCCCTTCGCGCCCTGGATTGATCCGGTGGGTCGCCGCTTGCCCGGTATCCGGCCTGCGGACATGGCCGACTGGATCACGGCCGACGACGCGTTTGCCGGGCAGATGGCGCTTCGCGACCGGCTGGTCGTAGAGCGGCCCGATGATGTGATCCGCATGGACCCTGCGGCACAGCCGGCGGCGGCGGAATTGCTTGATACCGTCGCAACCTACCTCGCGGACAGGCCGGGCTACCGGCGGGACGGCGCCATGATGACGCGGCCTGATGGTGTGGCTGTGGCCATGGACCGTGACAATCCGATGGCGACCCTCGCGCGGCTCTGCCAGGACGATTTCTGCATTCTCGAACGGCGCGGGGATGAACATGTGCTGACCGCCGCCGTCCTTTGCTTTCCCGCCAGCTGGACCTTGGACCAGAAGTTCCTGCGCCCGCTCATCGGCATTCATGAGCCGGTCGCGAGCTACGACGATGCGCTGGCGCCGCGGGTTCAGCGGCTTTTCGATGCGATCCGGCCGGATCAGGTTCTCTGGCGGGCAAACTGGCTCCTCTATGCCCACGCCGACCTTTACCAGGCGCGCCGCGAGTATGAGCGCCGGCCGAAGCCGGGCCTCGGGGCGTCTTTCCTGCGGTCCGAGCGGCAATCGCTGCGGCGCCTGCCGGAAAGCGGTGCGGTTGTCTTTTCGATCCACACCTGGGTGGTGGCGAGGGGCAATCTGACGGCAGAGCAGGAGGCGGGTCTGGTCGCCGCATTGGCCGAAACCGAGGGGAAGCATCGGTGACAGCGGTCGAGGAACAATATGAGGCTTACCCCTATCCCGAACGTGATCCGGCCGATGAGAAGCGGCGGCTGATCACAGGGTCGCCATCCCATCCGCTGGAGATTGACCATTTCGTCTTTGGCGGCCAGCGGGACTGGTCGCGGCCCCTGCGGGTGCTGGTCGCAGGTGGTGGCACGGGGGATGCGCTGATCCAGCTTGCCGCGGTCATGGCGGCGGCTGGACGGCGCTACGAGATCACCTATCTCGATCTGTCAAAGGCATCGCGCCGGATCGCGGAGGAACGGGCGAAGCTCCGTGGCCTTACCGGCATCCGGTTCGAGACGGGTAGCCTCCTTGATGCGGCCGAATACGGTGAATTTGACTATATCGACTGCTGCGGGGTGCTCCACCATCTGTCCGAGCCTCAGGCAGGGTTCGATGCCCTTGCCCGGGCGCTTTCATCCGATGGCGGGATGGGGCTGATGGTCTATGCCCCCTATGGCCGGTCGGGTGTCTATCCCCTGCAGGAGGCCTTTGTCGCGCTGACCGAAGGCATGGCGCCGGCGGAGCGGCTGGAAACCGCGAAAGCCGTTTACGCGCGCCTGCCCGAAGGCCATCCCTTCCGGCGCAATCCGCATCTTGTCGATCACGAACAGGGCGACGCGGGGTTCTACGACCTGCTTCTGCATTCGCAGGATCGCCCCTTCGGCATCGCCGAACTGCTCGCCGCGCTGGAAGGGGCAGGGCTGAAATATATTGGTTCGCCACAGGCTGCGCTCTATGACCCCCAGCGTTTTCTGCCCGACGGCACGGAATTGCCCGATGGCCTGTCAGATGCGGCGCGGATGTCGCTGGCCGAAAAGCTCGACGGGACGATCAAGACCCATGTCGTCTACGCGGTGCCGAAGGGCAGGACGGTTCCCCTAGCCGGAAAGGACATGACCTCGGTCCCGCATCTGAAGGGCGTCTCCGGTGCCGATCTGGCACGGCAGGTGGCGCGGACCGGGGAGGTGACGGTGACGCGAGGGGCCGAGAAAAGCCGCATCCCGATTTCTCAGGGCGCGGCCCCGATCCTTGCGGGTATCGATGGTCGGAGGCCGCTCGCGTTGATTGCGGCCACGGCGAAACTCGACAGTTTCGCCTTCGCGGCCGTCTGGCGGCCGGTGGAGCGTGTGCTGACCGCGTCTGGCCTGCTGCTTTATTCGCGGCTTCTTGGCTGACCATCACGGCCGCTTTGCGGGGGGCGGTGCAGCCGAAGTCAAAGAAAAAGGGGCCGCTGCCGGCCCCTCATTGTGTCTTATGGTCTGCCGATCAGCAGCTGTAGTACATCTGGTACTCGACCGGATGCGGCGTGTGTTCGTAGGCGTAGACCTCTTCCCACTTCAGCGCCATGTAGCCTTCGAGCTGGTCCTTGGTGAAGACATCGCCGGCCAGCAGGAAGTCGTGGTCCTTCTCCAACTCCTCCAGCGCCTCGCGGAGCGAGCCGCAGACGGTCGGGATTTCCGCCAGTTCTTCCGGCGGCAGGTCGTAGAGGTCCTTGTCCGAAGCCGGGCCCGGGTCGATCTTGTTCTTGATGCCATCGAGGCCGGCCATCAGCAGCGCCGCGAAGGCAAGATAGGGGTTCGCCGCCGGATCGGGGAAGCGGGCCTCGACGCGCTTGGCCTTCGGGCTTTCGGTCCACGGGATACGGACGCAGCCCGACCGGTTGCGGGCGGAATAGGCGCGCAGCACCGGCGCCTCGAAGCCCGGGATTAACCGCTTGTAGCTGTTGGTAGAGGGGTTGGTCAGCGCGTTGAGCGCCTTGGCGTGTTTCAGGATGCCGCCGATGAAATAGAGCGCTTCCTGGCTGAGATCGGCGTATTTATCGCCAGAGAAAAGCGGTTTGCCACCCTTCCAGATCGACATGTTCACATGCATGCCCGAACCGTTGTCGCCTTTCATCGGCTTCGGCATGAAGGTCGCCGACTTGCCATAGGCGTGAGCCACATTGTGGATCACGTACTTGTATTTCTGGATGTTGTCGGCCTGTTCGACAAGACCGCCGAAGATCATGCCGAGTTCGTGCTGGCCGGAGGCGACTTCATGGTGGTGCTTGTCGACCTTCATGCCCATCCGCTTCATCGTGGACAGCATTTCGGATCGCAAATCCTGCGCGGCGTCGATCGGGTTGACCGGGAAGTAGCCGCCCTTGTGCTGGGCGCGGTGGGCCTGGTTGCCCATCTCGTATTCGGTGTCGGTGTTCCAGGCGGCGTCATGGCCGTCGATCTGGTAGGCGACCTTCTGCGGGGTGACCGAGTAGCGGACATCGTCGAAGACGAAGAATTCCGCCTCAGGCCCGAAATAGGCTGCATCGCCGATGCCGGAGGCCTTGAGATAGGCCTCGGCTTTGGCCGCCGTGCCGCGCGGGTCGCGGCTATAGGGTTCGCCCGTGTCCGGCTCCACCACGTTGCAATGCACACAAAGCGTCTTTTCGGCATAGAAGGGGTCGATATAGACCGAGGACGTATCGGGGATGAGCTTCATGTCGGACTGGTCGATCGACTTCCAGCCGGCGATGGAGGAGCCGTCGAACATGAAGCCTTCCTCAAAGAAGTCCTCGTCGATGATGTCGACGATCAGCGTCACATGCTGCAGCTTGCCCTTGGGGTCGGTGAAACGGACGTCGACATATTCGACCTCCTCGTCCTTGATCAGTTTCAGAACGTCCTTGGCGCTCATCTTTCATCCTTTCGGGGGTTGAGGGAGAGGTCCCGGGTCAAGCCCGGGACGGGGTTCAGATCGCGTCCTCGCCGGTTTCGCCGGTGCGGATGCGGATGACCTGTTCGACGGGGGTGACGAAGATCTTGCCGTCGCCGATCTTGTCGGTGCGGGCGGCGCTGACGATCGCCTCGATGGCGGCATCGACCATGTCGTCGGCCAGCACCACCTCGATCTTCACCTTGGGCAGGAAGTCGACGACATATTCGGCGCCGCGGTAAAGCTCGGTATGGCCCTTCTGGCGGCCGAAGCCCTTGACCTCGATGACGCTCAGCCCCTGCACGCCAACCTCCTGAAGCGCCTCCTTCACCTCGTCGAGCTTGAAGGGCTTGATGATGGCTTCGATCTTTTTCATGGGCCGACGCTCCCCCGGGGCAATTTCCTGCGGTCGCGCCCCTGTCATCACTTTCGCTGGCCCGGTACAATTGGCTAGGCTGTGTCAGGGGCGGGTGCGTCCGGGATTCCGGACTGTCTGCCTAAAATTTGTGCAATTGGCCCGATGGGCGGGCAGTTTGGAAACTTTGGGACTAGAGCCATGACCGAACTCCTCACCGCCGCCCAGATGCGAGCCATCGAGGCGGCCGCGATTGCCTCGGGCGAGGTCACCGGGTTGGAGCTGATGGAACGCGCCGGGCGGGGCGTGGTCGAGGCGATCTTCGAGGAATGGCCGGAGTTGGCGAAGACTTCGCACCGGGCGGTGGTGCTCTGCGGACCGGGGAACAACGGCGGCGACGGGTTTGTGGTGGCGCGGCTCCTTAAGGAGTGGGGCTGGGAGGTGGAGGTCTTCCTCTACGGCAACCCCGAGAAGCTGCCGCCGGATGCGCGGGTGAATTATGAGCGGTGGCGGGCGATGAGGGAGGTAGCAGTTTGGGATGACGAAGGGCAGCGAGAGCGGCTGGAAGACGCTGACCCCGACTACGATTTGGTCGTTGATGCGCTATTTGGTACAGGGCTCACGCGACCGATGCCTGATGACACGGACGCAACCTGGCAAGGTCTAATGCCAGGTCCACTTGCTGACTACGCACATGAACCTAACCAAACGCGATTTGTGGCCGTTGATGTGCCAAGCGGAATGTGTAGCGATAGTGGCCGGGATATGGGGGCGCTACCTGCGCACCTAACCGTGACATTTCACCGGCCGAAAACCGGGCATTTTTTGAGTGAAGGATGCGAAGCCTATGGCGGTGCCTACGGCTGCAACAAGGTCAAGATCGTCGATATTGGCCTAAGCCACCCGCCGAATGCTTCATATGTTTGTCTGGCGCGCGTGTCGCATCTCAACAAACTCTCGATTGGCCACAAATACACTCACGGCCACGCCATGATCCTCTCCGGCGGCGCGGGCCGTGGCGGGGCGGCCCGTCTCGCCGCGCGGGGGGCGCTTCGGATCGGGGCGGGACTTGTCACCGTGGGCTGCCCGCCCGAGGCGCTGACGGAGAATGCCGCGCGGCTTGATGCGGTGATGCTGAAGCACGTGGCCGATGCCGATGCGTTCGCACGTGTGCTGGAGGACAGGCGGATCAATGCGCTCTGCCTCGGTCCGGGGCTCGGGACCGGCGAGCGGGAGGCGGCGCTATTGGCGGCGGCTTTGGGTTGCCGGGGTGAACCCCGGCCTACCGATGACGTAGGTCGGGGTTCACCCCGACTCGTCCTCGACGCCGACGCGCTGACAATCATCGCGCGGGAGCCGGACCTCTTCGCGGCCTTGCACCCGAGCTGCGTGCTCACCCCCCATGCTGGCGAATTCGCCCGGCTCTTCCCGGATATCGCCGAAAAGCTCGCGGCCCCGGCGACGAAAGGCCCCGCCTATTCCAAGGTCGACGCGACCAGAGAGGCCGCGAGGCGGGCGGGATGCGTGGTGCTTTACAAGGGGGCGGACACGGTGATCGCCGACCCTTCGGGGAGGTGCAGCATCAACTCCGCCCACTACGGCCGCGCCGCGCCCTGGCTGGCCACCGCCGGATCGGGCGATGTGCTCGCGGGTTTCCTCACCGGGCTTCTCGCGCGGGGCTTTGACCCGATGCAGGCGGCCGAAACCGCCGCGTGGCTCCATGTCGAATGCGCATTGAAATTCGGTCCCGGCCTGATTGCCGAGGATCTGCCCGAACAATTGCCGGCGGTCTTTCGCGATCTGGGCCTTTAGCGGCCGAACCGGCGCCTATTCGGCGGCGATCCGGGTTTCCGCCACCACAGCCTCGCAAGCAATTTCGAGGCCCTCGGCATAGACGACCTGCGGGGTGTCGAACTGAAGCTCGTAAAGCCGCATGGACAGGACGCTTGTCGGTGCGATGAATTCGCCGTCGGCCAGACGCGAGATCGGCACCACCGCCTGACGCGCACCAAAGAGCGCTTCGGCCCGCCAGTCGCGCACCAGGATCATGGTGCTTTCCGGCAGCACGAGCGCCTGTTCCGGCCGGTCATGGCCAAGCGCGCCTTCCGCGATCCGGATGGCGGGCCCGGAATACCGGTGCACCGTGACATTGCGCAGGACGCGCATGCCTTCACGGGTGATGATGCGGTCGCCCGGAGACAAAAAATCGACGGGCAATGCGCCGTCGAGTGTCAGAACAACCGTTCCTGCCGCAATTCCTTTGGAAGATTCCTGCCGGGGCGTACGGGTCTTCTGCCCGCTCTCGCGCCCCTTTGTCACGTTAGACATGGGGTTTCTCGCTTTAGTTGCTGCCTCAATTTTTTATCCACAATATGTCAAGAATGCGTTTTCGGCGAGTATTTTCTGCGGCGGGCTTTTTGCCCTCGCATCGCTGAACGAGACTTGCTAGAAGGACGCGGATTTCGGGGGCGGTCCCATAAGGGCCGCTCTCAGGCATTGCGGGTGTGGCGAAATTGGCAGACGCACCAGATTTAGGTTCTGGCGCCGCGAGGCGTGGGGGTTCAAGTCCCTCCACCCGCACCAAGAGGATGAAGGACGAGAGAATGCAGGTCACCGAGACCCTGAAAGAAGGTCTGAAGCGCGGCTACACCATCACGGTGGCCGCTGCCGAACTGGACGCGAAAGTTACCGAGAAGCTGGTCGAAGCGCAGCCCGAAGTGGAAATGAAGGGCTTTCGCAAGGGCAAGGTGCCGATGGCACTGCTACGCAAGCAGTTCGGCCAGCGCATCCTGGGCGATGCGATGCAGGAAGCGATCGACGGCGCGATGAAATCGCATTTCGATGCGACGGGTGACCGCCCGGCTCTGCAGCCCAAGGTCGAGATGAAGGGCGGAGAGACCTGGAAGGAAGGCGACGATGTCGTCGTCGAGATGTCCTATGAGGCGCTGCCGGAGATACCGGAATTCGACTTTGCCAAGCTGAAGCTGGAAAAGCTGGTGGTGAAGGCCGACGAGAAATCGGTGAAAGAGGCGCTCGACAATCTTGCGAGCAACGCGCAGAGCTTCGAGGATCGCAAGAAGGGGTCGAAGGCGAAGGACGGCGATCAGGTCGTGATCGACTTCGTCGGCAAGATCGACGGCGAGGCCTTTGAGGGCGGCGCGGGCGAGGATTATCCGCTCGTGCTCGGCTCGGGGTCGTTCATCCCGGGTTTTGAGAGCCAGCTTGTCGGCGCGAAGGCCGGCGACGAGGTCGCTGTGACGGTTTCGTTCCCGGCCGATTACGGCGCGAAACATCTGGCTGGCAAGGAAGCCGTTTTCGACTGCACCGTGAAGGGTGTGAAGGCGCCGAAGCCGGCCGAAATCGACGATGCGCTTGCCAAGCAGTTCGGGGCCGAAAGCCTCGATGCGCTGAAGACGCAGGTCAGCGAGCGGCTGGAGGCCGAATATGTGGGCGCCTCGCGTCAGGTGATGAAGCGCGCGCTTCTCGACCAGCTCGACAAACTGGTGAAGTTCGACCTGCCGCCGAGCCTTGTGGAGGCCGAGGCGGGGCAGATTGCCCATCAGCTCTGGCATGACGACAACCCGGATCACCATGGCCATGACCACCCGGAGATCACGCCGACGGATGAGCACAAGACGCTCGCCGAACGGCGGGTCCGCCTTGGGCTTCTTCTTGCCGAGGTTGGGCGCAAGGAAAGCGTCGAGGTCACCGATGCCGAGATGACGCAGGCGGTTCTGGCGCAGGCCCGGCAATATCCGGGGCAGGAGCGGGCCTTCTTCGAATTCGTGCAGAAGAACCCGCAGATGCAGCAGCAGCTTCGCGCGCCGATCTTCGAAGACAAGGTCGTCGACCTGGTTTTCGCCGGCGCGAAGGTGACGGAGAAGGAAGTGTCCAAGGACAAGCTGCAGGAAGCGGTCGAGGCGCTCGACGAGCTTTGATCCGGTGCCGATTGCGCTGAGACAGGGGCCGTGCCGATTGGCGCGGCCTTTTCAGTTCCGGCGGGCGGCGCGGCGGTTGCGCAGAACCTGCACCAGCGAATAGACGAGCGACAGCCCGTAGATCGCGGCGATGAGGATCATCGTCAGCCAGAACCGCGTGATCAGCGTTCCGACAACGAAGGCGGCCCCGATCATTATCCAGACAATGCCGCTACGGGGCACGCGCAGCGTCTTAGGTGAGAATGTCGGCAGCCGGCTGGCCATCAGGAGGCCGACAAAGGCCAGATAAGGACCGGCGAGAAACGGCATCGAGGCGGCATCAAGCGCGTATTCGAAGCTGAGAAACATCGGCACCAGCGCCAGCATCGCACCGGCCGGCGCGGGCACGCCGACGAAATGCTTGGGGTTCTTGGCCGCGTCGGGCGTTGTCGGGCTGTTGCCGACATTGAACCGCGCGAGCCTGAGGCAGCAGCAACTGACATAAAGAAGAACGAAAATCCAGCTGCCGGTTTCCTCGGCCCCGGTCAGCGCGAAGTGATAGACAACAAGCCCCGGGGCCACGCCGAAATTCAGGAAATCGGACAGCGAGTCGAGCTGCGCGCCAATCTCGCTTGTGGCATTCAGACGCCGCGCCAGAAGCCCGTCCAGCCCGTCGATAAGGGTCGAGAAGATGATCAGGCCGACGGCGAGCTGGTATTGGCCCGACATGACGAAGCGAATGGCAGTCAGGCCGCTGCAAAGGCCGATCATCGTGACGAGGTTGGGCAGGATATTGAGAAAGGGAAGGCTGTCGCTGTCTTTCTCGGTATCGGTCGGTTTGCGCATCGGCCCTACCTGATCGCTGCCACGCGGGCCGGTTCGGACGAGGCGAGATCGGCCAGCGGGGTTTCACCGGCAATTGTCGATTGGCCGACGGCCACCAGCGGGTTCACGCCTTCGGGCAGATAGATGTCGAGACGCGATCCGAAGCGGATCATGCCGAAGCGTTCGCCGGTATTGATGGCCTGACCCTCTTTCACTTCGCAGACGATGCGGCGGGCAACGAGCCCGGCGATTTGTACCACGCCGATGGCGCGGCCATCCTCCATGCGGATCGTCAGGCCGTTCCGTTCGTTGTCCACACTCGCCTTGTCGAGCGAGGCATTAAGGAACTTGCCAGGGCGATAGGCGATTTTCTCGATCCGCCCGGCGATGGGGGCGCGGTTCACGTGGCAGTTGAAGACATTCATGAAGACCGCGATCCGGGTCATCGGTTCGCTGCCGAGGCCAAGCTCCTCTGGCGGGGCGAATTTTCCGATCATCTGCACGACACCGTCCGCGGGCGAAATGATGAGCCCTTCACGGACCGGAGTCAGCCGGGCGGGATCGCGGAAGAAATAGTAGCACCAGATGGTGAGGCCCAGGCCGATCCAGCCGAGCGGCTGGGCGATCAGAAACAGCACGACCGTGACGGCGGCGAAGATGCCAACGAACCGGTAGCCTTCCCGGTGCATGGGTTTCACGACTGTGGCGAGCATGGACATGGGGCGACTTTCGATTCACCGGCGATATAACCGGCGCTCCTTTTGACGCCGAATGTCCTGTTGCGCAACAGTTACGAGGCGGCAATGGGCGCGGGGAGCAGAACCGGCGCGGGAAGTTTCAGGTTGGCGGCCCCGATCGGACGCCTTCGCGGTAGAGCACGTAAAGGCCCGCGCCGACGATGATCGCGATGCCGATCCATCCCGGTGCATCCGGCCATTCGCGCCAGAAGAACCAGCCGAAAACGACACCCCAGACCATTGCCGTGTATTCGAATGGTGCGACGACACTCGATTCCGCAACCCGATAGGCCTGGGTCAGCAATGTGAGACCTGTCGCAGCGATGACACCGCAGGCCATCATCGCCAAGAGGTCGGCCGGCGAAGGCGTGACCCAGCTGCGCATGAGGAAAGCGAGGCTCGGATGGGTATCGGCAGCGAAGCGACCGCTGCCGAAAATAAGGGCCAGACCGATCGCGCAGAGCAGAAAGACGATATTGCCCCAGAAGGCCAGGGCCGCAGCAGTCTCTGTCGCACCAAGTCGGCGCGCGGCCACCATCGACAGGCCGTAGGTCAGGCCCGATGACACCCCAAGGACCGCCGCCCAATCGAAAAAAGAAGAGCCCGGGCGGACCATGATGATCACTCCCAGAAAACCGGCGATGACCGCTGACCAGCGACGGATACCGACAGGTTCCTTGAGTAGCACGACAGAGAGAAGCGTGATGAAGAGTGGCCCGGTGAAATAGAGCGCGACGGTTGTCGCAAGGGGCAACGCCGCGAGTGTAAGATAGTAGCAGGTATAGGCCGCAAACATGACGAAACCGCGTGCCAGCATGCGCCGCCAGCCTGGCGAGACGAGTGTGCGAAGGCCCCCGTTCAGGTGGACAAAGAGGAACAGAAAAGGCAATGCCGTCAGGCTGCGCAGGATCAAGGCCTCATAGAGAGGATAGGCGCCGCTCAGCCTTTTCAGAATGACGTCCTGAACCGAGAAGATTGCGATGCCTGCGATCAGGCAGCCGATGCCTGATGCAGTCGCGTGCGGTTGTGGCATCGGTTGGGTAAGGTGCACCGGCGGGGCCATCCGACAAGAGGGTCGGCTTCAGGCTACCCGCCGAACACCGCGATGCTTCGCCGGTACCGACATCGGCGCGGCGCAATTGACGCTTCATAGAGGCAAAGAAAAGGCCGCGCCGGTGTGGACCGGCGCGGCCTAAGCACGGAAAACTGTGCCGAATATCAGAGGTCTTCGCCGTCCTCGTTGGCAGCGCCGATGTCGTCGAAGAGTTCGGCGATCTCGAAATCTGCCGCGGCCTCGGCCTCCGCGGCGAGTTCCTGGATCGACTTGCCAGCGGCCTGAAGCTCTGCCTCTTCGGGCGAGCGGGCGACGTTGACCTGGATCGAGGCGGTGACTTCGGGGTGAAGCACGACCGAGACGGTGTGCAGGCCAAGTTCCTTGATCGGACGAATCAGGACCACCTGCTTGCGGTCGATGGTGACGCCGTCAGCGGTCGCCGCATCGGCGATGTCGCGCGGCGTGACCGAACCATAGAGGGCGCCCGCATCGGAGGCCGAGCGGATGACGATGAAGCTCTGACCGTCGATCTTGGCGGCTGCGGATTCAGCTTCTTTCCGGGTTTCGAGGTTCTGCGCTTCGAGTTGCGCCTTGCGGGATTCGAACGACTTGATGTTGACGTCCGAGGCGCGCAGCGCCTTGCCCTGTGGCAGAAGGAAGTTGCGGGCATAGCCGTCTTTTACTTTGACGACTTCGCCCATCTGGCCGAGCTTGGCCACGCGTTCCAGAAGGATGACTTGCATGTTCCTGTCTCCTTACTTCACGGCATAGGGCAAGAGGGCGAGGAAGCGCGCGCGCTTGATGGCCTGGGCCAGTTCGCGCTGCTTCTTGGCCGAGACTGCGGTGATGCGGGCGGGCACGATCTTGCCGCGCTCGGAAATGTAGCGCTGGAGAAGACGGACATCCTTGTAGTCGATCTTCGGTGCGTTGTCCCCGGAGAAGGGGCAGACCTTGCGGCGGCGGAAAAACGGTTTGTTCGCCATGATTTAGGTTCCTTTCCTCAGACTGGGGATCAACGGCGGTCGCCGAAGCTCGGGCGGTCGCCACGGTCGCGGCGGTCGCCACGATCACCGCGGTCGCCACGGTCGTCGCGCTTCTGCATCTGCACCGAGGGGCCTTCTTCATGGGTGTCGACCTTGATGGTCAGGACGCGCATGACATCGTCGTGCAGACGGGCGAGACGCTCCATCTCCTGCACGGCCGCCGAGGGAGCATCGCTGCGCAGGAAGGCATAGTGGCCCTTGCGGTTCTTGTTGATCTTGTAGGCCATCGTCTTGACGCCCCAGTATTCGTGGTCGACGACCTTGCCGCCGTTATCCGCGATGACCGTGGAAAAGTGTTCGATGAGCCCTTCGGCCTGCGTGTTGGAAAGATCCTGACGCGCAATCATGACATGCTCGTAAAGCGGCATGCGGTCTCCTGTCTTCTCAGGCGGCTTCAAAGGCGGGACCGAACCCTTCCGCGGTCCGCCACGAGAGGCTACGCCGGTTGCAATAGGTGCGGAAGGATGCGGCCTTATAGCGGAAAATCCGTGCGGTGCAAGGCCCCGCCCGCGTGCCGGTGACGGTCTGGCTCAGCCGCCCGCGTCGGGCAGCGGCAAGGGTGCTATGTCATCGAAGGGCGCGAACGGGTCGGTTTCTGGTTCAGGCGCGGTAAGGACAGCGAGGACGATCACGGCGATCCAGATCGCGAGGGCCATGACAGCGATGGCCGGTGCCGCTTGCGCCGGCGCCACCGCAGGGCCGGTGCCTTTGGTCATCCGGGCCAGCGTCGCGTCCTTGTCGATCACCACATGTTTCAGCGCACCAAGGACATGCAGGGCGATTATCGCGAGGATGAACCATGCGGCCATGCCGTGGATGGCGCGGAAGGTCGGGGCAGCCACGTCGTTCGGCGCGACAAAGGGCAAGCTCTGTCCGAAGGGCCAGAGGATCGGCGCGAAACCGGGCGCGACCGAATGATAGAGCCAGCCGGTCAGGGGCAGAGCAATGAGGCCGATCCAGAGGAGGCCGTGGACCAGACGTGCGAGCCACGTCTCTACCCGGCGTTCGGGATGGAGCGGGCCGGGGACGGGGTTGCGGAAGGTCCAGAAGATGCGAAGGACCGCAATCGCCAAGGCGGTGACCCCGATGGTCTTGTGGATGGAAAACGCCTGAAAGAGGCGCGCCACATCGGCTTCGGTTTCTGCCGGCATGTTGGTCATGATGAGACCGAGCGCGATTGCGGCAAGGATTGCCAGCGCCGTCAGCCAGTGAAGGACGCGGGCCGCGAGCCCATAGCCGTTTGAACGGTGAAGTGTCACGCGAACCTCTACTCACTTATCATAGCCAAGCATAGGCCGAACCGGCGCCGGCAGAAACGGCCATTTCGCGAGAACCGGTCTTCGCATTGCGCCGACAACGCGGGCGCGCTATGCGGAAGACAACATTCCTGTGGGAGGGGCCATGACGCGCGCATTCGTATTTCCGGGGCAGGGGGCGCAGGTGATTGGTATGGGCCGGGCGCTGGCCGATGCCTATCCCGCCGCGAGGGCGGTCTTCGACGAGGTCGATGCGGCACTGGGTGAGAAACTGAGTGCGCTGATCTGGGAAGGCGAGCAGGAAAGCCTGACGCTCACGACGAATGCACAGCCCGCGCTGATGGCGACGTCGATCGCGGCGATGCGGGCGCTTGAGGCGGAGGGGATTGGTGTCGGTTCCGCCGCCTTTGTTGCCGGCCATTCCTTGGGTGAATATTCGGCGCTATGTGCGGCCGGGGCGCTGAGCCTTGCCGATACGGCGCGGCTCTTGCGGTTGCGCGGAAGGGCGATGCAGGAGGCGGTGCCGGTCGGCGTCGGCGCGATGGCGGCACTTCTGGGGCTCGACTTCCACACTGCCGCCGCGGTTGCGCAGGAGGCGGCCGAGGGCGAGGTCTGTCAGGCGGCCAACGACAATGACCCGGCCCAGGTCGTCGTCTCGGGCCACAAGGGCGCCGTCGAGCGCGCGGTCGAGATCGCCAAGGCGAAGGGTGCCAAGCGCGCGATCCTTCTGCCGGTGTCGGCGCCATTCCATTGCGCGCTGATGGCGCCGGCGGCCAAGGCGATGGCGGCGGCTCTGGTGGGGGTCGAGATCAAGGCGCCCCTGGTGCCTTTGGTCGCCAATGTGCGCGCAGAGGCGGTCAGTGCGCCCGACGAGATACGCCGGCTTCTGGTCGAACAGGTGACCGGATCGGTGCGCTGGCGGGAGTCCGTCGAATGGATGACCGCGACGGGCGTGAATGAATTCTGGGAAGTCGGCGCGGGAAAGGCGTTGTCGGGCATGATCCGGCGGATCGCGAAAGAGGCGGAATGCCGCGCGGTCGGCGCGCCCGACGATGTGGTCGCGGCCAAGGGCTGACGGAATTTTTCGCTGAGAGGCCGGGGAGGGCGCTGCCCTCCCCGGACCCCACCCGAGGTATTTGAAGCAAGATGAATGAGGAGCGGGCGATGTTCGATCTGACGGGTAAGGCGGCGCTGGTCACGGGCGCCTCGGGCGGGATCGGCGGCGCCATTGCGCGGGCGCTGCATGATGCAGGCGCGACAGTGGCGCTGTCGGGTACACGTGTGGAGCCGCTGGCGGCGCTTGCCGCGGAACTTGGTG
The DNA here is from genome assembly GCA_041397105.1 of Paracoccaceae bacterium. GTDB lineage: Bacteria > Pseudomonadota > Alphaproteobacteria > Rhodobacterales > Rhodobacteraceae > Albidovulum. The sequence continues at coordinate 870,710 of JAWKXJ010000002.1, read as the reverse complement.
AACGTGCGCATGTGGTGCCCTGCAATCTTTCCGACATGACGGCAGTGGAAGCGCTGCCGAAAGAGGCGGCCGCGGCGATGGGTTCGGTCGATATCCTCGTCAATAATGCCGGTGTGACACGCGATAACCTTCTCATGCGGATGTCGGATGAGGAATGGCAGTCGGTTCTGGACGTCAACCTGACATCGACCTTCCGTCTTTGCCGCGGTGTCCTGCGCGGGATGATGAAGGCGCGCTGGGGGCGGATCATCAATATCTCGTCCGTGGTCGGGGTGGCCGGCAATCCGGGGCAGGGCAATTATGCGGCCTCGAAGGCCGGTGTCATCGGCATGTCGAAGTCGCTTGCCTATGAGGTGGCGAGCCGGGGCATCACGGTCAACTCGGTCGCGCCCGGTTTCATCGCGACGGCGATGACGGACAAGCTGAACGATGAGCAGAAGGCCCGGATCTTGGCGCAGATTCCGGCCGGACGCATGGGCGAGGCAGACGAGATTGCGGCTGCGACGCTCTTTCTGGCGAGCCCCGAGGCGGGGTATCTGACCGGAACCACCTTGCATGTGAATGGCGGCATGTACATGGTGTGAGGGGCGAAATAAGGTCGTTGCGAAAGCGTTTGCCTAATGTCTAGACTGTGCTATAGGCGGCGCTGACTTGCCGGAGGCGACCAGTTGGGCGCGACCGGCGGCCTTGCGGAAGCGGGGCCTTGAACCGCTCGAACGTGAGCAAGGGACCAGGAAACGGGGCAAGACCCGCGAATATGAGGATTTGACATGAGCGACATTGCAGATCGCGTAAAGAAGATTGTCGTCGAGCATCTGGGCGTCGAAGAGGACAAGGTGACGGAAAGCGCCTCGTTCATCGACGATCTGGGCGCGGACAGCCTCGACACGGTCGAGCTGGTCATGGCCTTCGAAGAAGAATTCGGGATCGAGATTCCGGACGATGCGGCCGAGACCATCCAGACCTTCGGCGACGCGGTCAAGTTCATCTCCGAAGCCGCCTGAGCGGCCGGGGAACGCGGATGCGACGGCGCCCGGATCGGGCGCCGTTTTCTTTTGCGGCCCGCCCTGCGCGATGGCACTGTCTGCCTGTGGCCAATGACGGTAGATCACGTGCGGGCAGGGAGGCCATCATGATTCCCGTGATCGAGACCGAGCGATTGATCCTGCGCGGCATGGAGCGCAGCGATTTCGACGCCTACGCGTCGCTCTGGCAGGAGCCCGAGGTGGTGCGGTTCATCGGCAAGAAGCCGCGGCCGATTACCGAGAGCTGGGGCATATTCCTGAAGATCGCGGGGAACTGGGCCATTGAAGGGTTTGGCCAGTGGGCGGTCATCAGACGGGAAGACGGCGCATTCATCGGACAGACCGGGTTTTTCACCGCCATGCGCGGAATTGGTGAGGATTTCGACGCCGCGCCTGAGGCGGGCTGGGCCCTGACCGAGGCGGCGCAGGGCCGGGGATACGGGACCGAGGCGGTAACCGCGGCGCATCGCTGGTTTGACGCGCAGGCCTTCGGCGGGATGAGCCATGCAATGATCGAGATCGGCCATGAGGCGTCCTTTGCGATAGCGGGGCGGCTTGGCTATGCCGCGATGCGCGAAACCGAGGATCTCGGCGACCGGGTCGTGCTGATGCGCCGTCAGGTCCGGGCCTGAGATCACAAGCACGTGCAGGGCGTTGCGCATCGCCCTCAGATGGCGATTCTACCGTCATGCCGGGGTCATGAGGGAGAACGCGGATGCAGCACATTGCGGCGATTGGCTTGGCGGGGGCAATTGTCATCGCGCTGGCTTGGTTCGGCCTGCCGGAGCGGCTCGGGGCGCACCCCTTCTGGGCGGTGAAGATCGGTTTCCTCGGGTTGCTGCCGGGCGCGGTCGCCGCCCTGTTATTCGCGTGGTTGCGGCTGCCGAGAATGGCCGAAATCGGTTTTGCCGCAGTGCTGGTCGCAGCATCGTTCGCGACAGCAAAGGTCGGCGCCGCGCGGTTTGCGGCCTCCTACGCCGAGGATGCCTTGGCCGGGCGGCTATGGTTCTTTGGCTGGATCGCTGTCGCAGGTACGGCGATGCTACTGTTCTACCTCGTCATTCTGAGGTTTTTACGGCGCGCGACACAGGTGGATTGAGGCGGCAATCCGCCGGCCCGGCCAGTCGAGTTGCGCGGCCCAGTTGAGGCGTGTATCAGAAACCGGATGAAGACTTCTGGCGAGGGGGCTAGCATGCGTCGAGTGGTTGTCACGGGTCTGGGTATGGTCACGCCATTGGCTTGCGGCGTGGCGGAGACCTGGACGCGCCTGATCGCGGGCCAGTCCGGCGCCGGACCGATCACGCGTTTCGACACGACGAATGTCGCGACGACCTATGCCTGCGAGATACCCTTTGGCGACGGCAGCGATGGCACCTTCAATCCCGACGATTGGATGGAGCCGAAAGATCGCCGCAAGGTCGATGATTTCATCCTGTACGGAATGGCCGCAGCCGATCAGGCGGTCAAGGATGCCGGCTGGGAACCGGAGGACGAGGAAAGCCGTCTGAGAACCGGCGTCATGATCGGGTCCGGTATCGGGGGGCTGAGTTCGATCGCGGAAACGGCGCTTCTGATCAAGGAGAAGGGGCCGAAGCGGGTGTCGCCCTTCTTCATTCCAGGATCGCTGATCAACCTCATTTCCGGTCAGGTCGGCATCCGCTATGGCTTCAAGGGGCCGAACCACGCGGTTGTGACTGCCTGTTCGACGGGCGCGCACGCCATCGGCGATGCGGCGCGGCTGATCCAGTGGGGCGATGCGGACGTGATGATCGCGGGTGGGGCGGAAAACCCGATCAGCGAGATCGGAATTGCCGGGTTCAATGCCTGCAAGGCCCTGTCCACGAAGCGCGTCGACGACCCGACGAAAGCGAGCCGACCCTATGATGCGGACCGCGACGGATTTGTCATGGGCGAGGGCGCGGGCGTCGTTGTCCTTGAGGAATATGAACATGCCAAGGCGCGAGGCGCCAAGATTTATGCCGAGATTCTTGGCTATGGCTTGAGCGGGGATGCCTATCATATCACGGCCCCAAGCGAGGATGGCGATGGTGGTTATCGCAGCATGGCGGCGGCGCTGAAGCGCGCCGGACTAACGCCGGATCGGGTGGATTACATCAACGCGCATGGTACCTCGACCATGGCCGACACGATCGAGCTTGGCGCGGTCGAGCGGCTGATGGGTAATGCGGCGGCCAGGGCGACGATGTCCTCGACCAAGTCTGCCATCGGTCATCTGCTGGGCGCGGCAGGTGCGGTGGAGGCGATTTTCTGCATCCTCGCGATCCGCGACCAGATTGCGCCGCCGACAATCAACCTCGACAACCCTGCCGTCACCCCGAAACTGGACCTCGCACCCAACAAGGCGGTGAAGCGCGAGATCAATGTGGCCTTGTCGAATTCCTTCGGCTTTGGCGGGACCAATGCCTCGCTCGTCATGGGGCGGGTGCAGGGCTGATGTGGCGGCATGTCGCCTCGAACTTCCTGACGGTCGCGATCCTGCTTCTGGTGGCGGCGGCGGGGGTCGTGGCCTGGGGACAGCGACAATATGCGGGTCCGGGACCGCTTGACGATGCGATCTGCTTTCAGGTGCGCAAGGGCGCCAGCATGCGGGCGGTGGCTGACGGGCTGAGCGAGCGCGGGGCCATCGGATCGAGCTACATCTTCAAGGTCGGGGCGGATTATGAGGGCAAGGCCGGCGCTTTGAAGGCCGGGTCTTACCTTATTTCGCCCAACGCCTCGATGGCGGAGATCGTCGATGCGCTTACCCGCAGCGGGCAGTCCACCTGCGGCACGGAAGTCAATTTCCGCATCGGGGTGCAGCTGGCCGACATTCTTGTGCGTGAACTCGACCCAGCGACGAACAGCTATGTGGAAGTTGCGAAGTTCATTCCCGCGAGCGATCCGGTTCCCGCAGCCTATGCGGAAGCGGCCGACGACCCCGATGTGCGTTATCGCGTGACCGTGGCCGAGGGTGTGACGAGCTGGCAGATCGTCGAGGCGCTGCGGGCGGCCGATTTCCTGAGTGGCGAGGTCGAGGCGATCCCGGCCGAGGGCGTCCTGTCGCCCGACAGCTACGAAGTGGTGCGGGGCGCGGGGCGAACCGAATTGCTGGACGATATGGAAGCGCGGCAGTCGGCAACGCTCGCAGAACTTTGGGAGGGCCGGGCGGCCGATCTGCCCTATGCCACGCCGGACGAGGCGCTGATCATGGCCTCGATCGTCGAGAAGGAGACAGGCATTCCGGAAGAACGGCCACGGGTCGCCAGCGTCTTCATCAACCGTCTGCGTCAGGGCATCAAGCTGCAGACCGACCCGACGGTGATCTATGGCCTGACAAAGGGACAGGGAATTCTCGGCCGTGGCCTGCGTCAGAGCGAGCTCAGGGGCAATACGCCCTACAACACCTATGTGATCGACGGTTTGCCGCCGACCCCGATTGCAAACCCCGGGCGCGAGAGCATTGCGGCGGCACTGAACCCGGAGACGACGGACTATCTGTTCTTCGTGGCTGACGGGACCGGCGGGCATGCCTTTGCGCGCACACTTGCCGAGCACAATGACAATGTCGCGAAATGGCGCGCGATCGAGGCACAGCAGGGTTCAGGGAACTAGACCACTGGGGCGTCGGCAGGGGTTAATGGAACGTAAACGATGGGTCCGCTAAGAGATTGACCTAAAACGTTTTTTCTTGACTCTCCGAACGGTCCGAGATATACCTTCGGGCATGCTAGAAGAAGTGGGCAAGCGGCACGGGGGCGACCCCGGGGCCGCTTTTTCATTTCGCTCGTGCGGACAGGCATGAGAGGCGGGCACAGACTTAATGAACATAACAATTCCGGCGGATGGGCCACTGACCACGGTGGATCTGGAGGCCGCGGATTTCCTGTTTGTCGACATCGCGCGAGAACTGATGGCGGCCACGGCGAAGATCCGGGCAGGTGAATTCGACGACCTGAAGGATGTCACAAGAACGCTCCGCGACATGCGGCTGGCGATCCAGATGGGTCTTGAGGAAAGGGCGAAAGTTGCAAAGCTCCAAAAGCAGCACGCGGGCGTCGTCTATGACTTCGCCCTCGATCTTGACGCCGCCCGGCTTGAAATCGGCGGCAGGCTGGCTCGCCTCCGCGACGCCGGAAACTGTTGACGAATTTCTCGCCTCGCTGAGCGACGAGGCGTTGATGTCGTTGCCCTGGCTTTTCGAACTTTGGGCATTGCCGCATCAATTGCCGCCGGAGGGGTCGTGGAAGACCTGGGTGATCATGGGGGGGCGGGGCGCGGGCAAGACCCGTGCAGGCGCCGAATGGGTGCGCAGCCAGGTGGAGGGCAGCCGACCGCTCGACCCCGGAAAGGCGCAGCACATGGCGCTGGTCGGCGAAACGATTGATCAGGTTCGCGAGGTCATGGTCTTCGGCACGAGCGGCATACTTGCCTGCACGCCACCGGACCGCAAGCCGGTCTGGGAGGTGGGCCGCAGGCGGCTCGTCTGGCCAAACGGCGCGGTGGCCCAGATATTTTCAGCGCATGAGCCGGAAAGCCTGCGGGGGCCGCAGTTCGACGCGGCCTGGGTCGACGAACTGGCCAAATGGAAGAAGGCGGAGGAAACCTGGGACATGCTGCAATTCGCTCTGCGGCTGGGCACCAATCCGCAGCAGGTGGTGACGACGACGCCGCGGAATGTCGGGGTCCTGAAGACGATCCTTCGAAACCCTTCGACCGTCATCACGACGGCCCCGACCGAAGCGAACAAGGCCTATCTCGCGGCGTCTTTCCTGCAGGAGGTCCGCAGCCGCTATGCCGGAACGCGTCTTGCCCGGCAGGAGCTTGACGGCGTCTTGCTGGAGGAGGCGGAGGGCGCGCTTTGGACCACACGGCAACTGGAGGCCGTGCGTTCCCCCATGCCGGACCGGTTCAGCCGCGTTGTTGTCGCGGTCGATCCGCCTGTGACGGGGCACGCAGGGTCCGATGAATGCGGTATCGTCGTGGTTGGCGCCGTGACGGACGGCCCACCGCAGGATTGGCGGGCCTGGGTCATCGAGGATGCGAGCATTGCCGGCGCAACGCCGACGGTCTGGGCGAAGGCCGCCATTGCCGCAATGGAACGTCACAAGGCAGACCGTCTGGTCGCCGAAGTCAATCAAGGGGGCGATCTGGTCGAGAACGTGATCCGGCAGATCGACCCGCTCGTCGCCTTCCGGGGGTTGAGGGCTTCGCGGGGCAAGGCCGCCCGCGCCGAACCCGTGGCCGCGCTTTACGAGCAGGGGCGGGTCAGCCATTGCGGCGAACTTGGCCGACTTGAGGATCAGATGTGTGCCATGACCCCGCAGGGTTTTGAGGGCCGTGGCAGCCCCGATCGGGTCGACGCCCTTGTCTGGGCGTTGACGGAACTCATGATCCTGCCGGCGGCAGCCTGGCGGAGGCCGCAGGTCCGCAGCCTTTGAGGCGCATCCCGGCATCGGTGGCCGCGAGGAATTCACAGGAGTACGGAATGGCATGGAACATTTTCCGGCGCGCGGAAAGCGTGACCCCGGAACGCAAGGCTTCGGCCACGGGACGGATCGTGGCCTGGGGCAGCTCTGGCCGGGTGGCGTGGTCGCCGCGCGATACGGTCAGCCTGACGAAGACGGGGTTTTCGGGTAATCCGATCGGCTTTCGGGTCGTCAAGCTGATTGCTGAAGCGGCCGGGGCGTTGCCACTGGTCTGCCAGGATGATGCACGGCGTTACGATGTACATCCGTTTCTAGCGCTGATGCGGCGGCCCAATCCGGGGCAAGGGCGGGCGGAGATGCTGGAGGCGCTCTTTGGCCAATTGCTGCTGAGTGGCAATGGATATGTCGAGGCGGTCGGCGGTGGCGGGTTGCCGCAGGAGTTGCATGTCCTGCGATCCGACCGGATGTCGGTCGTGCCTGGGGCGGATGGCTGGGCGGTGGCCTATGACTATGCGGTCGGCGGGCGAAAGCACCGGTTCGACATGACCGGACCGGTCGACCCGATCTGCCACATCCGGAGTTTTCACCCTCAGGACGACCACTACGGCCTGTCGCCGATACAGTCTGCGGCCGTGGCGGTGGACGTTCACAATGCGGCGTCGAGCTGGTCGAAGGCGCTGTTGGACAACGCGGCCCGGCCGTCGGGGGCGATCGTCTACAAGGGCGGTGACGGGGCCGCGCAGCTGTCGGAGGACCAGTACGAACGGCTGGTCAGCGAGATGGAGGCGCATCATCAGGGTGCCCGAAACGCCGGTCGGCCCATGCTTCTGGAGGGGGGACTCGACTGGAAGCCCATGGGGTTTTCACCGTCAGACATGGAGTTCCAGAAGACCAAGGAGGCCGCGGCGCGGGAAATCGCAATTGCCTTCGGTGTGCCGCCGATGCTGCTGGGTATTCCGGGCGATGCCACTTATGCCAACTACCAGGAGGCGAACCGGGCTTTTTACCGGCTGACCGTGCTGCCGCTTGCCACGCGCGTCCTGGCGGCGCTGTCCTATTGGCTGTCCACCCACCTCGGGGAGAGTGTGGAGTTGCGCCCGGATCTTGACCAGGTTCCCGCGCTGGCAGCCGAACGTGACCAGCAATGGAAGCGGGTCGGCGAGGCCACATTCCTGACGGATACGGAAAAGCGCAGCCTTCTTGGGCTGCCGCGGCTGACGGATGAGGACTGACGATGGCGTCGGGCAGCGGCGGATCGCGCTATCTGAAAGAGCCCTTCGACTGCTTGCACGAGCATCGTTTCGAAGCGACGGAGCGGATCATGGCGTTGCAGTTCGAAACGGTCGAGCGGCGGCTCGAACGGATCGAGGCGATGATCATCGGCGTCGAGAAGCGGCTCTGGATGACGGTTTTCGGTGTGGTCGGGGTGATCCTGAGCCAGGCGGTGCAATCGGTGCTGGAATTCGGCCCAAAGTAAGGATGAGTCAATGCTGACAGAGGACTATGGGCTGGAGACGAAATTCTGCCGGCTCGGTGAGGTTGTCGAAGTATCGGATGGTGGCAGGATCGAGGGCTATGCCTCGGTGTTCGGTGTCGCCGATCAGGGGGGCGATGTCGTTCAGAAAGGCGCCTACGGGCGGTCCCTGAAGGCACTTTCGGCGCAGGGCCGTCGGGTGAAGATGCTGTGGCAGCACGACCCTGCGCAGCCGATCGGGGTTTGGGACGAACTGCGAGAGGATGAGCGCGGCCTCTACGTCAAGGGGCGGATCCTCGGCGATGTCGAGAAGGGGCGCGAGGCCATTTCGCTGATCGCCGCGGGCGCCATCGACGGGCTGTCGATCGGTTACCGGACGGTCGTGGCGGAGCGGGATGCGAAGGGGCGCAGGCTTCTGAACGAACTGGAGCTTTGGGAAGTGTCGCTTGTGACATTCCCCATGCTTCCCGAAGCACGAGTCGGCGCGAAGGGCGACGGACCGGACGACGCCCTGTTGCGCGACTTGGCGTCGACCTTCGAAGACGCGCGCCGCGCCCTCGCCGGCATCAAGGAAACCGGCTGCTGAGGCAGCCCTCAAGACAGGTGACACAATGTCCAAAACCGAGACGAAGTCTCGGGCCGGCGAAGTGCATGCTTCGCAGCCGGTCCAGGAAGTCAAATCCGCGCTGACGGGATTCCTGAGCGAGTTCAAGGGATTCCAAGGCGAGATGATGTCGAAGCTGCAACAACAGGAAGAGCGACTGAACATGCTGAACGCTAAATCCATCTCTGCCGGTCGCCCGGCGCTGTCCTCCGCCGTCGATCAAGACGCGCCGCACAAGAAGGCCTTCGGCGCCTATCTTCGCACGGGCGACGATGACGCGCTTCGCGGGCTTGTACTGGAAGGCAAGGCGCTGAACACGCAGGTCAATTCCGACGGAGGTTTCCTGGTCGATCCGGAGACGTCGGACCGGATTCGCGGTGTTCTGAAGTCGACCGCGTCGATCAGGGCGATCGCCAACGTGGTGAATGTCGAGGCCAGCACCTACGATGTTCTGGTCGATCATACCGATGTCGGTTCCGGCTGGGCCAGCGAGACGAGTACACTGACGGAAACGACAACCCCGCAGATCGACCGCATCTCGATCCCGCTGCACGAATTGTCGGCAATGCCGAAGGCGTCACAGCGGCTCTTGGACGACAGCGCCTTCGATATCGAGGGCTGGCTTGCCGGGCGGATCGCCGACAAGTTCGCGCGCGCCGAGGCGCAAAGCTTCGTTTTCGGCGACGGTGTCGACAAGCCGACGGGCTTCCTGAGCCACACGGCGGTCGATGATGCCGTCTGGGCCTGGGGGGCGCTGGGCTATGTGCCGACGGGCGCGGCGGGTGACTTTGCCGCGACCAATGCATCGGATGCCATTGTCGACCTCGTCTATGCGCTTAGCGCGGAGTACCGCGCGAATGCCAGTTTCGTGATGAATTCCAAGACCGCCGGCGCCGTCCGAAAGATGAAGGATGCCGATGGCCGGTTCCTGTGGTCGGATGGTCTGGCGGCCGGCGAACCGGCGCGGCTGATGGGTTATCCGGTGCTGGTGGCCGAGGATATGCCGGATATCGGTCCGGATGCCTATGCCATCGCCTTTGGCGATTTTCACAACGGCTATACCATCGCCGAGCGCCCGGACATGCGCGTCCTGCGCGATCCTTTCTCGGCCAAGCCGCATGTTCTGTTCTACGCTTCAAAGCGCGTAGGCGGCGACGTCAGCGATTTCGCGGCGATCAAGCTTCTGAAGTTCGCGGTATCCTGAGGCCGTTGCGAATTGGCAGGGTCTGGTGGCCCTGCCAATCGGGCGCGGGCCGTCACAGCCTCGTGTTGTCTAGCTGCCCCTCCGTCCGAGCGATACGAGGCCAGGCCCGCGCCCGCCTAGTTTCGGCGGAGGGGTGCACGGGTGGTGCGCCCCATTCGATTGCCCAACCGTCATTTTCGGAGTTCTCTCATGATGCTGATCGAGCAGACAGGTGTGCCTTCGTCGGCGATGCCGGTTGCCGAATTCAAGGACCATCTGCGCCTGGGTACGGGATTCGCAGATGACGGCGCCCAGGACGCCCTGACAGAAAGCTATTTGCGGTCGGCGTTGGCCGCAATCGAGCGGCGAATTGGCAAATCTTTGATTTCGAGGGATTTCCTTCTGACTTTGGCGAGTTGGCGGAACAGCCTGGTGCAAGCCCTGCCGACTGCGCCAGTCAACGCTGTTGGATCGGTGACGGTGTTCGACCGGGATGGAACGGGCGTCGTGATCGATCCGGCGCGTTACCGTCTGGAGCGAGACAGCCAGCGACCACGACTGGTCGCTATCGGCGGGCAGCTTCCCGTGATTCCCACGGGCGGTTCGGTTGAAATCGGCTTGACCGCGGGTTTCGGTCCACAATGGAGCGATTTGCCACCCGATCTGGCGCAGGCCGTCTTTCTGCTGGCCGCCGGCTATTACGAGAAGCGGCACGAGACTGATCCGCAGCCGGCGGCTATGCCCTTTGGTGTCATGGCGCTGATCGAGCGCTGGCGGACGGTGCGTACACTGGGGGGAGGTGCCTTATGACCGCCCCGACACTCAATCGGAAGCTGGTTCTTGAGGAGGCGCAGCGGCTGCCTGACGGATCGGGCGGTTTCGGTCTGAACTGGGTCGCGCTTGGGACGCTTTGGGCGGCGGTTCAGACCGGCAGCGGCCGTGAAAGGGCGGGCGAGTTCGTTACATTGTCGAGCGTCGGATACCGGATCACCGTTCGTGCAGCGCCGCACGGGGCGCCGTCCCGGCCCAAACCTGAGCAGAGATTCCGGGATGGCGCGCGTATCTTTCGCATCCTTGCGGTCGCCGAGGCCGGTCTTGGCAGCCATTACCTGACCTGTTTTGCCGAGGAGCAAGTGCTGTCATGAGTTATGGCGTTGCGGCTGCCCTGCAGGCAGCGATTTACCAAAGGTTGATGGGTGACAGCGCACTCGATGCGCTCGTCAATGGCGCCATCTACGATTCGGTTCCGCCGGGGACGATGACTGGCACTTATGTGTCGATCGGGCTGGAAGATGCGCGAGACGCCTCCGATCAGGTCGGACGAGGCGCCTTTCATGAATTCGTCATCAGCGTCGTTACAGACGACGCCGGATTTCAGATCGCAAAGGCGGTTGCCGGCGCGGTGTCGGACGCGCTGAGCGACGCGACGCTTGTCCTCGCCCGGGGGCGGCTTGTCGGCTTGTGGTTTCTCAAGGCGCGCGCGCGTCGGGTAGAGAAGGCCGATACGCGTCGGATTGATCTGACGTTCAAGGCACGCGTCGAGGACTGAGCCGGGCGTTTGCGGTAGACGGACACCCCTCCTGAAATTGCACAAATCGAACATGCTGCCCTTCGGTTCACTGAAAACCCGAGAGGCGAATTTCAATAATCGGAGATAGCGCTATGGCTGCCCAGAACGGCAAGGACCTTCTGATAAAGCTCGACCTGACGGGGGGAGGGCTCTTTACCACCATTGCTGGCCTCCGGGCCACGCGGATCAGCTTCAACGCCGAGACCGTCGATGTGACCAGCCTCGAAAGTCAGGGGGGGTGGCGCGAGTTGCTCGGCGGTGCCGGCGTCCGTTCGGCCAGTGTTTCCGGGTCGGGCGTCTTCGTCGATTCAAGCACGGATGATCGCGCGCGTCAGATCTTCTTTGCCGGTACAGTGGAGGTCTTTCAGATCATCATCCCCGACTTCGGTATCGTCGAGGGGCCATTCCAGATTACGGCAATCGAGTATGCGGGCAGCTACAACGGCGAAGCCACCTATGAATTGAGCCTCGCCTCGGCCGGTGTTCTGACATTCACGGCGATCTGATGACAAATCGCTGGAGGGGTGAGGTCGAAATAGAGCTGGACGGGACCTGCCATACCGGCCGGCTGACACTCGGCGCGCTGGCGGAACTGGAAGAAGCCCTTGGCACAGGAACGCTCGTGGAACTGGCCGAACGCTTTGATTCCGGCCGGTTCGCCGTTCGTGACGTCATGCTGCTGATCGTCGCGGGTCTGCGGGGCGGTGGCTGGCGGGGTACGGCAGAGGATTTGCGCTGCGTCGACATCGCTGGCGGTCCTGTCGGCGCCGCGAGGATCGCGGCCGAGTTGCTGGCGCGCTCGTTCACCGTACCCGGGGCCCAATGAGCGGGCTCGACTGGCCGGGGCTATTGCGTGCGGGTGTGACCGGTCTGGGGTTGAAGCCTGACGACTTCTGGCGGCTGACGCCGGCGGAGCTGGTCCTGATGCTGGGTGACCCGAAAGGCCCCGTACCGCTTGGACGGGCCCGCCTTGATGAACTGAGCCTGCTTTGGCCTGACAGAAAAGTGGAGGACGGAAATGGCGGTGACGGACGGAATTGATGCCATTGATGGCCTGGCCGCGCAGGCGGCCGTGCTTGAGACGAGCCTCGGCGGTGCGCAGGCCATGGCCGCGGCTTTCGACGAGGAGCTTCTGCGGATGCGGGAGAGCATGGTCTTCACCAGCCGCGAAGTGACGGTGTTGTCGGGCAGCATCGGCAACGGGCTCAGGCGGGCGTTCGACGGGCTGATCTTTGACGGGATGAAGCTGTCGGATGCGTTGAAGACCGTGGCGCGGACCATGGTCGACAGCGTCTACAACATCGCCATGCAACCCATCCAGAATGCGCTTGGTGGAGCGGTCGCCACGGGGGTGAACGGTCTGCTGAGCGGGCTTTTCCCGTTCGAGAAGGGCGGCAGCTTCGCCCAGGGCCGCGTCATGCCCTTTGCGCGGGGAGGGATTGTCGCGTCACCGACGGTGTTCCCGATGCGGGGTGGTCGCGGGCTGATGGGGGAGGCGGGGCCGGAGGCCATCATGCCGCTCGCCCGTGGGGCCGATGGCCGGCTGGGCGTTCAGAGTGCAGGCGGCGGCCGCGCGGTCAATATCGTCATGAACGTCACGACGCCTGATGTGCAGGGTTTTGCCCGCAGTCAAAGCCAGATTGCCGCACAGATGGCCCGTGCGCTGGCACGTGGCGATCGCAACAGGTGAGGACAGGATGTCATTTCACGAAGTCAGGTTTCCGGCCAATCTCAGTTTCGGTTCCGTCGGCGGACCCGAGCGGCGCACGGAAATCGTTGCGCTGACGAGCGGTCATGAGGAACGGAACACGCCGTGGTCACAGTCCCGCCGTCGGTACGATGCGGGCGTCGGGCTCCGCAGCCTCGACGATGTGGCCGCATTGATCGCGTTCTTCGAAGCGCGGCAAGGTCAGCTTTACGGGTTTCGCTGGAAGGATTGGGCCGACTACAAGTCCGGCCTGCCATCACTGGATGTGACGTTTGAGGACCAGCTGGTCGGCGTCGGCGATGGGGTGACGAAGTCTTTCCCACTGTTGAAGTCCTATGAGTCTGGTGGAAAGAGCCATGTCCGCACAATTGCAAAGCCGGTTGCAGGGACGGTTCGTGTCGGGCTTCAGGGCGATGAACTGGCCGAAAGTGTTCACTATTCGGTCGATACGGCGACGGGGCTTGTTACATTTGTCAGCCCGCCGGCGGTCGATGAACGCATTACTGCCGGGTTCGAATTCGACGTACCGGTCCGTTTCGATACCGATCGCATCCAGGTTTCGGTCGCGTCCTTTCAGGCCGGTGACGTGCCGCAGGTTGCCGTGATCGAGGTCCGCGTGTGATGGTCTTCCCTAACGCATTGAAAGACCACCTGGCGAGCGGGGCGACGACCGTAGCACGTGCCTATGCCATCGAGCGAAAGGATGGCCTCGTCTTGGGTTTCACCGATCACGACCGTGATCTTGGCTTTGACGGTATCCAGTTTCACGCCGATTCCGGCCTGACGGCCAAGGCTCTGCAACAGGCGACGGGACTGGCCGTCGACAATACCGAAGCTTTTGGTGCCTTGCGGTCCGACACGATCACCGAGGCTGACATTGCTGCCGGCAGATATGACGGTGCCGAGGTCAGGGGCTGGCTGGTCAACTGGACGGACGTCAGCGAGCGTGTCTTGCAGTTTCGCGGCACGATCGGGGAGGTCGTTCGTTCAGGTGGGGCGTTTACCGCCGAGCTGCGGGGGCTGACGGAGGCGCTGAACCAGCCGCAAGGCCGTCTCTATCATGCCCGCTGTTCGGCCGTGCTCGGCGATACGAAATGCCGGGTCAATCTGGATCAAACCGGATATTCGGAAGAACGCATGGTCGAAGAGGTTACGGATGGGCGGATATTCGGGTTTTCGGATTTCGCGGGCTATGACGACCGGTGGTTCGAGAAGGGTGTTTTCGAGGTCCTGACGGGAGATGCTGCCGGCTTGACCGGCGTCATCAAGAACGACCGGTTATTGCGCGGTACCGAACGAGAAGTGGAGCTTTGGCAGGCGTTTCGGACGGCGCCGCTGCCGGGAGATTTGGTGCGGATAGAGGCAGGCTGCGACCGCAGGTCTGAAACCTGTAGGCTCAAGTTCGATAACTTGTTGAACTTTCGAGGCTTTCCCGACATCCCCGGAGAGGACTGGGTTATGTCCTATCCAGCGAGCGGTGGCGTCAACGATGGCGGGAGCCGCCGGTGATGACAACCCAGGCAGAGCACGCGGTCGCACTGGCGCGCGCGTGGATCGGCACGCCATACCGACATCAGGCGTCGGCCCTGGGGGCTGGTGCGGACTGTCTGGGACTGCTTCGGGGCGTCTGGCGAGAGCTTTACGGCGCTGAGCCGGAAGAGGCTCCACCGTATACGGTTGACTGGTCCGAACCCGAGGGGATCGAACGGCTTTGGGCGGCGGCCGAGCGGCATCTTCGGTCTTGTGCGATGGCGCCGGTCCGCCCGGGCCAGGTGCTTCTGTTCCGGATGCGGGACGGGGCGGTCGCCAAGCATCTCGGCATCGCGGCAGAGCGCAGGGGCCAGCCGTCGTTCATTCATGCCTATTCGGGCCATGGCGTTGTCGAGAGTGCGCTGACGAAGCCCTGGTTGCGCCGTGTCGTTGCGCGGTTCGAATTCCCCTGAAGGAGGGCCAGGATGGCCACGATTTTGCTTTCCGCCCTTGGCGCCTCTGTCGGTGCCGGGTTCGGCGGCTCTGTTCTTGGTCTGTCCGGCGCGGTTATCGGGCGCGCAATCGGCGCGACGCTGGGGCGGGTCATCGACCAGCGGCTGCTCGGTCCGGGGATGCAACCCGTTGAGACCGGCAAGGTTGACCGGTTTCGTCTGACGGGGGCAAGCGAGGGTGCGCCTGTCGGGCAGGTGTGGGGCCGGATGCGCGTGGGCGGGCAGGTGATCTGGGCATCGCGGTTTCTGGAAACGGCGACAGTTACGGGTGGCGGCGGCAAGGGGGCACCGCGCCAACCGACGGTCACACAGTATTCCTATTCGGTCAGCGTTGCGGTCGCGCTTTGCGAGGGCGAAATCACCAGGGTGGGCCGCATCTGGGCAGACGGAACGGAGCTGTCGGCAAGTGATGTGACCTTCCGTGTCTATACCGGGTCCGAGGATCAGTTGCCCGATCCAAAGATCGAGGCCCTTGAGGGAGCGGGTCTGGCGCCGGCCTATCGGGGAACGGCATATGTCGTCTTCGAAGACCTCGATCTCGGCCAGTTTGGCAATCGTGTGCCGCAGTTCAGCTTTGAGGTCGTACGACCGGCGCAGGGACCGGCCATCGACGGCCTGACCGATCTCACGCGCGGCGTGAACGCTGTGGCGCTGATCCCGGGGACCGGCGAATTCGGGCTTGCGACCACGCCAGTTCACTATGCCCTCGGGCTCGGCCAGAACAAGTCAGCGAATGTCAACAACCCGCTGGCGAAGACGGATTTTTCCGTCGCGTTGGCGACGCTCGATGAGGAATTGCCCGACTGCGGGTCGGTTTCGCTGGTGGTGTCGTGGTTCGGCGACGATCTGCGTTGCGGTCAGTGCAGCCTTAAGCCGAAGGTCGAGGCCCAGTCGCGCGAGAGTGCCGGGATGACGTGGCAGGTGGGCGGGATCGGCCGGGCAGGCGCTGACGAGGTTGCGCGGACCGACGCCGGCCAGCCTGTCTACGGCGGGACACCGGCGGATGGTTCGGTGACCGAAGCAATTGCTGCGTTGCGAAATGCGGGCAAGGAGGTCGTGTTCTACCCGTTCATTTTGATGGACCAGCTTGCCGGGAACGGGCAGCCCGACCCCTGGAGCGATGCGCCGGACCAGCCAGCCTTGCCGTGGCGCGGTCGCGTCACTTCCTCTGTCGCACCGGGAAGGCCAGGTACTTCGGATCGAACGGCGGCGGCCGATGCGGAGGTGGCCGCGTTCTTTGGCACGACCGATCCAACTGATTTCGTCATCAACGGAACCGATATCGGCTATGTTGGTCCGCCGGAATGGTCCTATCGGCGCTTCATCCTGCACTACGCGCATCTTTGTGCCGCAGCCGGAGGAGTGGACGCTTTCTGCATCGGTTCGGAAATGCGTGGGCTGACGCAGATCAGAGGGGCGGCCGACGATTTTCCGGCGGTCACGGCGTTGCGTCAATTGGCTGCGGAGGTGCGCGCCATCCTCGGAAGTGGCACCCGGATCGGCTATGCGGCCGATTGGTCAGAGTATTTCGGATATCTGACGGGCGATGGCGACCTTTACTATCACCTCGATCCTTTGTGGGCGGACGGCAATATCGACTTCATCGGGATCGACAATTACATGCCCCTGTCGGATTGGCGGGATGGGCAGGAGCACGTCGATGCCGCGTGGGGCTCTATCTACGACACCGGCTATCTGCAATCCAACATCGAAGGCGGCGAGGGGTTTGACTGGTACTATACAAGCCAAGCCCATCGCGATGCCCAGATACGAACACCGATTGCCGATACCGCACATGGCGAGGATTGGGTTTTTCGCTACAAGGATATCCGGAACTGGTGGGATAACGAGCATTTCGACAGGACTGGCGGGACTAAGGCTGCCGCGCCGACAGAGTGGGTGCCGAGATCGAAGCCAATATGGTTTACGGAGTTTGGCTGCCCGGCCGTCGACAAGGGAACGAACGAGCCGAACAAGTTTCTCGATCCGAAGTCTTCTGAATCCGCCTTGCCGCACTATTCACTGGGGCGAAGGGACGATCTGATTCAAATGCAGTATTTGCGGGCCGTCATCGACTATTGGCGGCGACCGGAGAACAACCCGGTTTCGGACGTCTATTCCGGCCAGATGATCGACATGGACCACGCGCATGTCTGGGCCTGGGATGCCAGGCCGTTTCCGCTGTTTCCGGCAAACAGCGATTTGTGGTCCGACGCTGAGAACTATGCGCGCGGTCACTGGATCAGCGGCAGGGTCACGGCACAGCCGCTATCGAGCGTTGTTGCAGAAATATGTGCCCGTTCCGGGCTGTCGGATGTCGATGTATCCGGGCTATTTGGTGCAGTCCGAGGTTACCTTGTCGCTGACATCGGCAGTGGTCGGGCAGCTCTACAACCCTTGATGTTGGCCCATGGATTTGAGGCGCTTGAGCGGGACGGCCGACTGGTTTTTCGGATGCGCGACGGCCAAACAGACGCAGAAGTCACCAGTCCGATGCTAGCCGTCACGGAGGCATTCGATGGCCCACTGGAATTGTCCCGCGCGCCAGAGGCGGAGATCGCCGGGCGCATACGGCTGACCTATGTGGAAGCGGAAGGTGACTATGACGTTCGGTCTGTCGAAGCGATATTTCCCGATGAGGAAGCAAAGACGACGGCCCAGTCTGAATTACCGCTAGCGCTGACGCGATCCGAGGGCCAGCGCATTGTGGAGCGCTGGCTGAGTGAAGCGCGCGTGGCCCGTGACAGCGCCCGGTTCGCACTGCCACCATCCTTGGCGCATATCGGTGCCGGCGATGTCGTCCGTTTGGGCGAGAACGGCGTTTCCGGCGATTTTCGGATAGATCGGCTGGAACATGCCGGCGCCATCTCGGTCGAATCGGTAAGGGTGGAACCGGCAATCTACCAGCCCTCAGACGAGGCGGAGGAGAGAGTAACACCGCGGAGTTTCGCGGTCCCCGTTCCGGTATTTTCACTGTTCCTCGACTTGCCGCTTTTATCCGGGCAAGAAGTGCCGCATGCACCACATCTGGCTGTAACGGCGACACCCTGGCCGGGTTCCGTTGCGGCCTATTCTTCCGACAGCGATGCGGGGTATCGGCTGAATACCCTTCTTTCCGGGCGCTCCGTGATCGGTCAGTCGCAGACGGCGCTTTTGGCTGCGGCACCCGGTCGCTGGGACCGGGGTGCGCCGCTTCGTATCGAGGTCGCGGCCGGTGCCTTGTCTTCGGTCGGGATCGAGCAGCTCCTCAATGGCGCTAACCTGATGGCGATCGGCGATGGATCCTCGGATAACTGGGAGTTGTTTCAGTTCGCTGACGCGACGCTTGTCGCGCCAAATGTCTATGATCTGACCCGGCGTCTGCGTGGGCAGGCGGGCAGCGATGCTGCCGCGCCGGTGCTTTGGCCTGCGGGGAGCTACGTTGTCCTCCTAAACGGCGCGCCCAAACAGATTGTGCAAGCCGCCGCAGAGCGCGATCTGGCGCGGCACTACCGGATCGGGCCCGCAAAGCGGGGCTATGACGATCCGTCCTACACCCATCGGATCGAAGCATTCGCCGGGATCGGACTCAGGCCCCTGTCGCCTGTTCATCTTCGTGCTCGCCGCCAGATGTCGGGCGACCTGGGGCTCAGCTGGATACGGAGGACGCGGACCGACGGTGACAACTGGTCAGCCGTGGAGGTGCCGCTGGGCGAGGCGCGCGAAGTCTATGTGCTGCGGGTGGTGCAAGGCGGAGCGATCCGGCGAGAAACATCGATTGCTCAGCCTTCATGGACGTATCCGGCTGCCCTGCAAGCGGCAGATTCCGTCGCTGCCCCGTTCGAAATACATGTTGCCCAATTGTCCGATGCATTCGGACCGGGGCCATTTGCGAGGACGATTATAGATGTCTAACACAAGCCGCCTCGGCCTGCCGCTCCTGCAACCTGCGCAGGCCCAGAAACACGTGACAGTGAACGAGTCGCTGTCGCGGCTCGATGCTCTGGTACAGCTGACAATCGCGTCGCGAACGGTGTCCCTGCCGCCAGCGGTGGTCGTCGATGGTGCAACCTATGCGGTGCCCTTCGGAGCGGTCAATGAATGGGCCGGGCATGAGGGCGAGATAGCCTTTGGCAGCAACGGCGGCTGGGATTTCGTGTCACCGCAACGGGGCTGGCGGGCGATGATCCTCGATGAGGGCGAGCAGGCGATCTTTGATGGAACGCTTTGGCGGGAAGGCATGGTGACCTTGTCACCCTACAATGCGGGGCTGTCCTTTGGCGTTGTCGAGATCGAGCAGGTGCTGACGGCCGGGCCAGTTTCGGTCACGTCGGCCATTATTCCTGGGAATTCGGTTGTTGTCGGCGTGACCGCTCGGGTGACCGCCGACATTACCGGCACCTTGACAAGCTGGGCCCTTGGCAACCCCGGCGCGGTCGGACGTTATGGATCCGGGCTCGGGCTGTCGGCAGGTGCATGGGCGCGTGGCGTCCTTGGCCAGCCAATGGCCTTCTATTCCCCGGAGGCGTTGCAACTTGACGCCGCCGGCGGCGATTTCGCCACCGGAGCGGTAAGGATCGCCGTTCATTACATGGAAATCGCGCTGCCGGACGCATGAACCGGTGCGCACAATAACCCATGCCGATCTTCGTGCCGCCGCCAAGGCGCTTGGTGATATCCGGGCGGACGATTGGGCGCGGTTCCTTCGCCGTACCTTGGATGAGGCACATGCAGCCGATTGCTACCGAAAGCGGACCGGGTGTGCGCACCCGACATGGGGCAATGGCAGCCTGATGTCGGCACTGTCAGGTTCACGGTATCGACCGGAATCATTCTTGTCTGACGCGCAATATCTTCTGGCGCTGGTGGCCGTAATTGAGGCGGTCCTTGAATGGCGGCAGCGCGCGCATTGATCGGAATAAAGTCCGACGGCCCTTTCGGATTTACCGTGACATCCTATCTGCTAGAATGGACGTAATTGCCGGAGGATGTGCCATGGCCGAGACAAAAGCCAAAGTTGCCCATGTAGACCCTGTCTGGTCGCATATCTGCGAAGAGGCGAGGGCGGCCGTGAAGGACGAACCGCTGTTGGGCGGGTTCATCCATTCGGGTTTGCTGCATCATGCCTCGCTGGAACGGGCGCTTTCCTACCGGTTTTCGCTGAAACTTGCCTCAGGCGAGATGAGCGAGCAGATCCTTCGCGAGATCGCAGACGAGGCCTATCTCGACGATCCGGAGATCGGCCAGGCGGCGCGGGCGGACATCGTCGCGGTCTATGATCGTGACCCGGCCTGCCACCGGTTCTTGCAGCCGGTCCTGTTCTTCAAGGGTTTCCAGGCGATGCAGGCCTATCGGATCGGTCATTGGCTTTGGGTCAAGGGCCGGCGCGACATGGCCTATTTTGTCCAGATGCGGGTCAGTGAGGTCTTTGGCGTCGACATCCATCCCAATGCCCGGATCGGGAAGGGGATCATGATCGACCATGCCCATTCCATCGTCATCGGTGAAACCGCCGTCGTGGGCGACAACGTGTCGATGCTGCATTCGGTGACGCTCGGCGGGACGGGCAAGGCCGATGGCGACCGCCACCCGAAGATCGGCAACGGCGTTCTGATCGGTGCGGGGGCAAAAATCCTCGGCAATATCCATGTTGGCGAATGCTCGCGCATCGCGGCGGGTTCTGTGGTGCTGCACGACGTGCCTCGCTGCACGACAGTTGCCGGTGTTCCGGCAAAGGTCGTTGGTGAGGCGGGCTGTTCGCAACCGTCACTGTCGATGGATCAGATCATCAGCGACGAGGTCTGACCCAAAGGGCCGAGCGTTGCGCTTATTCCCTGCAGCGTCGATGCAATGAAAAGCCGGGCGAATTGCCCGGCTTTGTTCTATTCCTGCAGCTTTGCTTCAGGCCAGCATCGACATCGGGTTTTCCAGATAGCCGACGATGGCTTTCAACAGTTCGGCACCGAGCGCGCCGTCGATGACCCGGTGATCGACCGAAAGCGTCATCGACATGACGGTCGCGACCCCGATCTCTCCATCCGCCTTAACAACCGGTTTCTTGATGCCCGCGCCCACGGCGAGTATCGCGCCATGCGGCGGGTTAATGACGGCGTCGAAATTTTCGATCCCCATCATCCCGAGGTTGGAAATCGCGAAGCTGCCGCCGATATATTCATGCGGCGCGAGTTTGCGGTTGCGGGCGCGAGTGGCGAGATCCTTCATCTCTGCCGAGAGCGCCGAAATCGTCTTCTGATGCGCGTCCTTCAGGACCGGGGTGAAGAGCCCGCCGTCGATGGCGACGGCCACAGCCACATCCGAAGGCTTCAATTTCAGCATCCGGTCGCCGGCCCAGACCGCATTGGCGTCGGGCACGTCCTGCAGCGCCAGCGCGCAGGCCTTGATGATGAAATCGTTGACCGAGAGCTTCACGCCGCGCCCTTCAAGTTGGGCGTTGAGCTGGCTCCGGAACTTCATCAGCGCATCCAGTTGAACCTCGCGGCGCAGGTAGAAATGCGGGATCGTCTGCTTGGCTTCGGTAAGTCGCGCGGCGATGGTCTTGCGCATGCCGTCGAGCGCGATTTCCTCGTAGTCGCGACCCTCGTACATCCGCTTGACCATATCGGCCGAGGGGCTGGCTGGGGCCGGGGCTGCCGCCGGAGCCGCGGCCGGTGCCGACGCCGGTGCTGCTGCAGCGGCCGCAGGCTTCGGCGCCGCGCTCGCGCCTTCGACATCGGCCTTGACGATCCGCCCATGCGGGCCGGAGCCGGTCAGGGTCGCAAGGTCCACGCCCTTTTCCTTGGCCAGGCGCCGCGCGAGCGGTGAGGCGATGACACGCTTGCCGTCCGATTTCGGTGCGGCAGGGGCGGGCTGAGGTCCCGGCGCGGGGGCCGGGACGGGTGTTGCTGCGGGGGCGGCCGCTGCGGGCGCCGAAGCCGCCTTGGGCGCGGGCGCGGCATCGGCGCTTTCACCTTCCTCGACAAGCACCGCGATCGGCGTGTTGACCTTCACGCCCGCCGTGCCCTCGGCGATCAGGATCTTGCCGACGATGCCCTCATCGACCGCCTCGAACTCCATCGTCGCCTTGTCGGTTTCGATCTCGGCCAGGATGTCGCCGGAGGACACGGTGTCGCCCTCCTTCACCAACCACTTGGCCAGCGTCCCCTCCTCCATCGTCGGGGAAAGGGCCGGCATCAGAATTTCGGTTGCCATCGTCTTTCTCCTTACCGATAGGTGACCTGCTTGACCGCGGCGACAACCTCGTCCGCCGTGATCAGAGCCAGCTTTTCCAGGTTTGCCGCATAGGGCATCGGCACGTCCTTGCCGGTGCAGTTGATGACCGGGGCGTCCAGATAGTCGAACGCCTGCTGCATCAGGATGGCCGAGATGTGGTTGCCGATCGAACAGACCGGCCAGCCTTCCTCGACCGTGACGCAGCGGTTGGTTTTCATCACCGACGTGATCACAGTGGCGGTGTCGATAGGCCTGAGCGTCCGAAGGTCGATGACCTCGGCGCTGATCCCTTCTGCTGCCAGCTTGTCAGCCGCATCGAGCGTATGGGTCATGCCGATGCCAAAAGAAACGAGCGTCACATCCGTACCTTCGCGCCAGACCTTGGCCTTGCCGACGGGAATGGTGAAATCCTCCATATCCGGCACCTCGAACGAGCGGCCGTAGAGGATTTCGTTCTCAAGGAAGATGACCGGGTTCGGGTCGCGGATCGCGGTCTTCAGAAGGCCCTTCGCATCTGCGGCCGAGTACGGCATCACCACCTTCAGGCCCGGGATTTGCGCGTACCAGGCGGCGTAGTCCTGGCTGTGCTGGGCGGCCACCCGCGCGGCCGCACCGTTCGGGCCGCGGAAGACGATGGGACAGCCCATCTGACCGCCGGACATGTAGAGCGTCTTGGCGGCCGAGTTGATGATGTGGTCGATGGCCTGCATGGCGAAGTTGAAAGTCATGAACTCCACGATGGGGCGCAGACCGCCGAAGGCGGAGCCGACGGCGATACCGGCGAAGCCGTGTTCGGTGATCGGCGTGTCGATCACCCGCTTCGGTCCGTACTGGTCCAGCAGGCCCTGGCTGATCTTGTAGGCGCCCTGGTATTCGCCGACCTCTTCGCCCATCAGATAGACGGCCTCGTCACGGGCCATTTCCTCAGACATCGCCTCGCGCAGGGCCTCGCGCACCGTAATGGTCTTCATTGCGGTGCCTTCGGGCCAGTCGGGCGAGCTGTCGGCCACCGGGGCAGCGGGCGCGGCAGCGGTCGGTGCCGGTGCCGCCGGGGCAGGGGTCGCCACAGCAGGCGCCGCCTTCGCCGCTGGCGCGGCATCGACGCTTTCGCCCTCTTCGACCAGCACTGCAATCGGCGTATTCACCTTTACGCCCTCGGTGCCCTCGGCGATCAGGATCTTGCCGACGATGCCTTCATCGACGGCCTCGAATTCCATCGTTGCCTTGTCGGTCTCGATCTCGGCCAGGATCTGGCCGGACGACACCGTGTCGCCCTCCTTCACCAGCCATTTGGCAAGCTTGCCTTCCTCCATCGTCGGAGAAAGGGCCGGCATGAGAATTTCGGTTGCCATGTCGCTTTCTCCCCTTACGCGTAAATATCGGTCCAGAGTTCATCCAGCGCCGGTTCGGGGCTTTGCTTGGAGAACTCTGCTGCCTGGTTCACGATGTCCTTGATGTCCTTGTCGATGGCTTTCAGGTCGTCTTCGCCTGCGTGCCCGCCCTGCAGAAGCAGTTCGCGCACATGTTCGATGGCGTCGCGTTCCTCGCGCATCTTCTGCACCTCTTCGCGGGTCCGGTACTTCGCCGGGTCCGACATGGAATGGCCGCGATAGCGATAGGTCTTGACCTCAAGAATGTAGGGCCCGTCCCCGGCCCGGCAATGCGCCACCGCCTTCTCGCCGGCCGCCTTCACCGCCAGAACGTCCATGCCGTCGACGACCTCGCCGGGGATACCGAAGGCTTCGCCCCGGGTATGCAGATCGGGGGTGGATGTGGACCGCTTCTGCGCCGTGCCCATCGCATACTGGTTGTTCTCGATCACGAAGATCACCGGCAACTTCCAAAGCGCGGCCATGTTGAAGGTCTCGTAGACCTGGCCCTGGTTTGCCGCGCCATCGCCGAAATAGGCGAAGGTCACGCGCTTGTTGTCGAGGTACTTGTCGGCAAAGGCGAGGCCCGCGCCAAGCGGCACCTGCGCGCCGACGATCCCGTGGCCGCCGTAGAAATGACGCTCCTTGGAAAACATGTGCATGGAGCCGCCCTTGCCCTTGGAAAGCCCCCCTTCACGTCCGGTCAGTTCTGCCATGACCCCGCCGGGGTCCATCCCGCAGGCGAGCATGTGCCCATGGTCGCGATAGGATGTGATCCGCTTGTCGCCCTCTTCCGCGGCCGCTTCCAGCCCGACGACCACCGCCTCCTGACCGATATAAAGATGGCAGAAGCCGCCGATCAGACCCATTCCGTAAAGCTGACCCGCCTTTTCCTCGAATCGGCGTATCAAAAGCATCTCGCGATAGAACGTCAGTAGTTCGTCTTTTGATGTATTTGACTTTACGGCACTTTTTCGTGCGGCCATCAGTAAAACCTCCCCTGGGCGAAAAAGTAGTTCAACGTTAAACTAACTTATAGCCTAACCGTGGCAAAATCGCGAGCTTTTTTTCGGAAACCTGCCCCTATCCGGCAAGCCTCCACGGGGCATGGTCAGAAGGGCGCTTCCAGCGGAAAGCGCGCAGATCGCCCTGTCACGTCGGGACTAGCGGATGACGACCTCATCGGCCCGGATCAGGCCAAGCACGTCACGGGCGCGTTCGTCGAGAAGGTCAAGGTCGAGATAGCTGTCGGAAAGCCGCAAGGTGAGGTTCTGCATCCGAGCCACTTCGTCGCGCAGCCGGTCGCGCTCGGCCGTCAGGGCGGTCTTCTCGCTCAGCGCCTGTACGCGGCGGAACACGCCATAGTCCCCCTGCACGGCGGCAAAGGTGAAGTAGAACCCCATGCCGAAGGCAAGGGCAAAATACAGGACGACGCCAAGTGCTGGACGCTGCCGCGATACGGTCATTCTCTGCCCCGGTTTGCCGCCTCTGCCGGGCGGTCTGCGGCGAATCATGGCATAGGTGATTCCGAAAGGGAATCCCCGGTACAGGTCTTTTTGCGAATTATTGCCGGTTCAGCCTGCGTTCGATGCCGCGCTGATGCTGGCGATGGTGTCGTCCAGCACCTTGTTGAAGGTGGCGTCATCCTGCTGGGCCGACAGCCCTTCGGTCAAGGCGCGCGAAAAGCTGGCGATCATGCCCTTGTTCCGCGCGAGAAGCGCATTGGCGTCGTCGCGGGTATATCCACCCGACAGCGCCACCACCCGCATGACGCGCGGATGGTCGATCAGCGGCAGATAGTGATTGTCGACGCTGGGCAGCGTCAGCTTCAGCATCACCTGACGGTCCCCGGGCAGCGCATCAAGCGCGCGGGCGATTTCAGCGCGCAGGATATCTTCGGCCTCGGCCTTGTCGGGAATGCTGATCGTGACCTCCGGTTCGATGATCGGCATCAGACCGTGGGTGCTGATCTCCTCAGCCACGGCGAATTGCTGCGCAACATTCTCCCGGATACCGCCCGGCGATGCCGCGTCGATGACCGAGCGCATTTTTGTCCCGAAGATGCCGGCGGCGACGGCCCGTTTCAGCAGCGCGTCAAGCCCGGTGATCGGTTTCATCAGCCGGACGCCGTCAGCGGCCTCCTCCAGCCCCTTGTCCACTTTCAGGAACGGCACGACCCGCTTTTCCGACCAAAGGTATTCGGCCGCCGGCTTTCCGCCGATCCTGTCATCCATCGTGCGTTCGAAAAGGATCGCCCCGATCACGCGGTCGCCGTTGAAGGCGGGCGAAGTGGCGATGCGGGCGCGCATGGCGTGGATCAGCGCGAACATCTCGGCGTCGCCGGAATAAGCGTCCTCGCCGATCCCGTAGAGTTTCAGCGCCTTCGGCGTCGATCCGCCGCTCTGGTCAAGCGCCGCGACAAAGCCTTTGCCCGACCGCATCTGTGTTGCTTGTTCCTGCCGTGACATGCCGCTCTCCGCCCGCTGATCGTTGTAAGGCCATTCGCGCCAGCCGCGCGATCTCTGCCGCGGTTCTAGGCGAGCGTGGGGCAGCATGCAAACATGGTGGCGCTAACGATGCGCCCGCGTCGCTATTTGAGAAACAAAGCCGCCATCCGTGTGACGACGGCGCGCGGCGCGAGACGGGGGCCAAAGGCAAAGAGCTTGTTCATCAGCCCGGGCACGCGAATCCGCTTTCCCGATTTCATCGCCTTCCAGCCCGCCCGGGCGACGCGCCTGGCCGAAGGAACCGCCATCGCCTTGAAGAGCCGGATATCTTCCATGCCCGCATCGCGGGCGAAATTCGTGGCGGTCGCACCAGGGCAAAAGGCCGTCACCGTCACGGTGCCGCCCGCCAGTTCCTCGGCCACCGCCTCGCTCAGCGACAGGACATAGGCCTTGGTCGCGTGATAGACGGCCATGTTCGGCCCCGGCATGAAGGCCGCGGTGGAGGCCACGTTCAGGATGCGCCCGCCGCCTTGCGTCTGCATGTGGTGAACCGCGCGCTTCATCAGGATCGTCAGCGCCGCGACATTGACCATGATGGACGACATCTCGCGGTCGAAATCGGCCGCATCGAAGCGCCCGTTATAGCCAAGCCCCGCGTTGTTCACGAGAACGTCGATATGCCGGCGAAGCGCCAGCTTGCGCCAAAGCGTCTCGACCGCCTCGGGGTCGCGGAGGTCGGTGGGCCAGACCTCGACGGCGATCTTGTGGCGCGCGCGCAGGTCTTCGGCCAGCGCCTCCATCTTCGCCGCCTGACGCGCGACGAGGATCAGGTCGCGCCCCTCCGCCCCCGCAAGCCGGGCAAACTCCACGCCAAGCCCTTCGGAGGCCCCTGTGATCAAGGTCCACTTCGCCGCCATTGTCCCTGTCCCTCTGCCCCGCGAAAGAGGCTAGCGGATTTCGCCTTCCGCGCAAGTGCTGACCACAGGGCAGCTTGCGGGCCATGCCGCCTGCTTCAGAGATCGAACCGCTTGCGGACGCGGTCTACCGGACGGCCGTCGCTGAGGGGCAGAGCAAGAAGCCGGTCGTAGTCGATAAAGCCGAGCGCACTGTAATAGCCGAGCCCGCCCGCATTGTCGGCCCGGATCGTCGCGTCGATGCTGCGCACCCCGGCGGCCCTGGCCGCCCCCAAGCTCACCTGCCACAAGGCCCGGCCAACGCCCGTGCCGCGCGCCCGCGCCGCGACAAAGCTCGCGATCACGGCCCAGTCCGACGGCAGCGCCTCCGGCCCCGGCCAGTCGGGGTCGCACCATTCGAGCGTCTGAAAGCCGAGCGCGCCATCGGCATCTTCGGCCATCGTGCAGGCGATCAGAAGCGGCGGGCGGATGTAATGGGCCAGCATCCTGTCGCGATCAAAGGGCCTGAGATGCGCGGTCGACCCGCCCTTCGCGATGATGTCGTTCAAAAGCGCCGCCAGCGATCCGGCATCATCCGCCGTCGCCGGGCGAACACGCCAAGTGCCTGTCACGCGCCGGCAGCCTCCAGCGCGGCGACGCCGGGCAGGGTCTTGCCCTCCATCCATTCAAGGAACGCCCCGCCGGCCGTCGAGATATAGGTGAAATCGCCCGCGACGCCTGCCTTGTTGAGGGCCGCCACCGTATCGCCTCCGCCTGCGACGGAAATCATCTGTCCTGCCGTCGTCAGCCGTGCGGCCTCGGCCGCGGCTGCATTCGTCGCCGCATCGAACGGTGCGATTTCGAAGGCACCAAGAGGCCCGTTCCAGATCAGCGTCCGGCAAAGCCCGAAAACCGCGCCGATGGCGGCGACGCTCGCCGGCCCGGCATCGAGGATCATCCAGCCCGCCGGGCAAGCATCGGCCGCCACAACCCGGTTCTCGGCCCCGGCCTTGAATTCGCGCGCCACGACCACATCCGTCGGCAAATGGATGCGGCACCCGGTCTCTTCCGCCCGAGCGAGAATGCCGCGCGCGGTATCGGCCATCTCATGTTCGGCAAGCGATGCCCCGACATCGACGCCCTTGGCGACCAGAAACGTGTTGGCCATGCCGCCGCCGATGACCAGATGATCGACCTTGCCGACAAGATTGCCGAGAAGGTCGAGCTTGGTTGACACTTTCGCACCGCCCACGACCGCGGCGACCGGCCGGTGCGGTGCGCCTAGCGCCGCTTCGAGCGCCTTCAGCTCCGCCGCCATCAACCGTCCGGCGCAGGCCGGCAGCAGCCGCGCGATCGCCTCGGTCGAGGCGTGCGCCCGATGGGCTGCCGAAAAGGCATCGTTCACATAGATCTGCCCCAATGCCGCCATAGCGGCGGCGAGCGCGGGGTCGTTCTTTTCCTCGCCCGCATGAAAGCGCGTGTTTTCAAGCAAGAGGACATCGCCCGCCTGCATCGCGGCCACGGCCTGTTTCGCCGGCAACCCGATACAATCCTCGGCGAAGGCCACCTTGCGCCCCAGCGCCTTTTCGAGCGCGCCGAGCGTGACAGCAAGGCTCATCTCGGGCACCACCTGACCCTTCGGGCGGCCGAAATGGGCCAGCAGGACCGGCTTGCCGCCGGCGGCGAGGATATCGGTGATCGTCGGCACGATCTTGTCGATGCGCGTGGTGTCGGTGACGACGCCGGCCGAGACGGGCACATTGATATCGACCCGCACCAGCGCCGTCTTGCCCTGGAACTCCATGTCGTCGATCGTCTTCCAGCCCATTGCGCGGATCCTTTGCCAAGGGTCCGGGCGGGAAAACCAGGGCCCGGATTCCCTGCCCAAATCATCCGAACTTGGGCAGAAGGTCAACCATCGCCGCGCTTTCGGCTTTTCTTGCCTGCCCGCTCCGACTAGGTTCGCCCCGAAATCCGAAGGAGAGACCCATGGCCGAGATCAAGGACCCCGAAAACACCGTCATCATCGAGCTGAAGGATGGCCCTGTCACCATCGAGCTTCTGCCCGATGTGGCCCCGAAGCACAGCCAGCGGATGAAAGATCTGGCGCGCGCGGGCAAATACGACAATGTCGCCTTTCACCGCGTGATCGAGGGCTTCATGGCCCAGACCGGCGATGTCGAACATGCCAATATGGAAAAGAACTACAATCCCGGCCGGTCCGGCACCGGCGGCTCAGACCTGCCGGACCTTCCGGCGGAGTTTTCGAAACTGCCGCATGACCGCGGCACGCTCGGGGCGGCGCGGTCCTCGAACCCCAACAGCGCCAATTCGCAATTCTTCATCAACTTCAAGGACAACCATTTCCTGAACGGCCAGTATACCGTCTATGGCCGGGTGATCGCGGGCATGGAACATGTCGACAGGATCGCCCGGGGCGAGCCGCCCGCATCGCCCGACCGGATGATCTCGGTCAAGGTGGCGGCAGATGTCTGACACGCGGGTCTTCGTCGGCGGCGTTCTTGTCGCCGCCGCGGCGGTCGCCGGCGCCGTCTGGTGGTACAGCTACCAGACGACCCGCCCGATCAGCACCGAGGATGGCCCCGGCCCCAACCTCGTCATCGAGGTTGCGGGTCAGGCCAATGGCACCATCGTCATCGACCTTCTGCCCGATGTCGCGCCGAAGCACGTCGCCCAGGTGACCGAACTGGCGCGCATCGGCGCCTATAACGGCGTCGCCTTCCACCGGGTGATCGAGGGGTTCATGGCGCAGACGGGCGATGTGGTCCATGGCCTTGAAGGCGCAGACATCGCGCTGGCGGGCACCGGAAAATCGGAACTGCCGGACATACCGGCCGAATTTTCCGACATTCCCTTCCGGCGGGGTGTCGTCGGCATGGCGCGGGCGGGCAGCCCGAACAGCGCCAATTCGCAGTTCTTCATCATGTTCGAGCCGGGCGAGTTCCTGAACGGCGACTATACCGTCTTCGGCAATGTCATTTCGGGCATGGATGTGGTCGATGCGATCAAGAAGGGCGATCCCGATCTGAACGGCGCGGTCGTCGACCCCGACCGAATGATCAGCGTGACCGTCACGGAATGACCGCCGGTGATCCCGTCCGGATCGCCGGCAATCAGATCGAGCGCCTTCGGCGCGAGGTTTCGTCTCGTCGCCGGCCCTTCGGGCCGCCGCCTCGGGTTTGCCTCCGGCGGGGGTATTGAGGGACAGAAAGCGGCAGGGTCGGGGCGGGGCGGGCCGGCCTCAGCCGAGGATCACGAGCGCGTGTCGCTTCTTTCCGGCGGAGAGTTTCAGGGGCTCCGCCAGATCGCCGGCATTGAACATCTGACCGGGATCAGACGCGGCGGTGTCGTTGACGCGCGCGCCGCCTTCGGCGATCAGGCGCTTCGCGTCCTTGCCCGAGGCGGCAAGCCCCGAGCGGACGAAAAGCTGGGCGAGCGAAATGCCGCCCGCGATCTCTGCCGCCGTCAGTTCCAGCCTTGGCAGTTCGTCCCCGACGCCACCCTGTTCGAAGACCTCGCGTGCCGTTGCCTCGGCCGCCGCGGCTGCCTCGGCGCCCCGGCAGAGCGTCGTGACCTCATTGGCGAGAATGACCTTGGCGGCATTGATCTCCGACCCGCCGAGCGCGCCAAGCCGGTCGCATTCCTCCACGGGAAGTTCGGTGAAGAGTTTCAGAAACTTGCCCACATCGGCATCGGCCACGTTCCGCCACCATTGCCAGAAGGCGTAGGAGGTCATCATGTCCTCGTTCAGCCAGACGGCGCCATCGGCGGACTTTCCCATCTTCTTGCCATCCGCCCGGGTGACGAGCGGTGTGGTCAGGCCATAGGCCTCTACCCCCTCGACCCTGCGGATCAGGTCGGCGCCCGAGACGATGTTGCCCCATTGGTCGGAGCCGCCCATCTGCAGGAGGCAACCGTAGCGGCGGTAAAGCTCCAGATAGTCGTAGGACTGCAGGAGCATGTAGTTGAATTCGATGAACGACAGCGCCTGTTCGCGGTCGAGCCGCGACTTGACGCTTTCGAAGGCGAGAAGCCGGTTGATGGTGAAATGTCTGCCGATGTCGCGCAGGAAGTCGATATAGCCGAGCTTGTCGAGCCATTCGGCATTGTTGACGAGTGGCGAATCCGTGGGCCCGTCGCCATAGGAGATGTAGCGGGCAAAGATGTTGCGGATACCTTCGGCATTCTGTCCGATCTGTTCGATCGAGAGGATCTTGCGCATCTCGTCCTTGCCGGAGGGATCGCCGACCTTGGTCGTGCCGCCCCCCATCAGCGTGATCGGCCGGTGCCCGGTCTTTTGCAGCCATCTGAGCAGCATGATCTGGACGAGGTTGCCGATATGCAGGCTCGTCGCCGTCAGGTCAAAGCCGATATAGCCGGTCAGGACGCCGCTTTTCAGCCGCTCGTCGAGGCCCTGCAGGTCGGTGCAGTCGGCGATGAAGCCGCGGGCCTGAAGTTCATGCAGGAATTCGGATTTCGGGTGGTAGGTCATCGCGCGATCGTCCATTCTCGTCATCGGGACGCATATATCGGCGTGAGCGACCGAGGGGAAGTCAATGTTGAAGGCAGGCGCGGTCTGGGCCCTGGGGGCGATGTCGGGGACCTCGCTCGACGGGGTGGATGCGGCGCTTCTGCAGACTGATGGCGCGCGGATCCTCGCGTTCGGTGAAACCGCCTATCGCCCCTATGACGCGGCAGAACGCGCGGTTCTTCGCGCCGCGCTTGGGCGCTGGCCGGGCGATGCGGGCGTGGATGCCGCCGCCGGTGTGGTCGAGGATGCGCATGTTTCGGTGCTCGCCACGCTTGTGGGAATAGCCGATGTCATCGGCTTTCACGGCCAGACGCTTGCCCACGATCCGGCGGGGCGCGGCACCCATCAGGCGGGTGACGGGGCCGCCCTGGCGCGGCGGCTTGACCGCCCGGTCGTCTGGGACTTCCGCTCAAACGACGTGGCGCTGGGCGGGCAGGGCGCGCCGCTTGCGCCCTTTTTCCATTTCGCCGCCGCCAGATGGGCGGGCTTTCGCGATCCGGTCGCCTTTCTGAACCTCGGCGGGGTCGGCAACCTGACCTGGCTTGATCCCTCACAACCTGGCCCGGATGTGCCGGGCGCCTGCCTTGCCTTCGATACCGGACCGGCCAATGCGCCGATCAACGATCTGATGCAGGCGCGGCGTGGGGTTGGCCTTGACGAGGATGGCGCATTGGCCGCGACGGGCCGGGTCGATGCGGGGGTGGTGGAGGCGTTCCTGCGCCATCCCTATTTTCACCGCATGCCGCCGAAATCGCTCGACCGCAACGACTTTCCCGATCTTGCCGCCTCTGTCGCCCATCTGGCCGATGCCGATGCCGCCGCGACGCTGACCGCGATTGCCGCCGCCGCGGTGGCAAAGGGGGCGGAACATTTCCCCGCGCCGGTGTCGCGGGTGCTTGTCACCGGCGGCGGGCGGCGGAACCCGGTTCTGATGGGCATGCTGGCCGACCGCCTCGCCATCCCTGTCGAACCGGTCGAGGCGGCGGGGCTTGATGGCGACATGCTGGAAGCGCAGGCCTTCGCCTATCTTGCCGTCCGTGTGCTGCGTGGTCTGCCGACGTCATGCCCCGGCACCACCGGTGTCGCCGCTGCCGTCGGGGGCGGGCAGATCAGCCAGCCATCCTAGCGCGCCCGCGCCCGGCGCGCATCGCGCAGCATCGAGCCGGTATAGAGGATGAGCGCCAGCCAGATCAGCGGAAAGGCGACCATCCGGGCGCGCCCGAAAGGTTCGCCAAAGACGAAGACGGCGGTGAGGAAAATGAGCGTGGGCGCGATATACTGCATGATACCGATGGTGGAAAGCTTCAGGAGCTTCGCGCCATTGGCGTAGATCATGAGGGGCGCGGCCGTGACGATGCCGCAGCCGAAAAGAAGCCAGGTCGCCCGCGCATCGCCTGTCAGGAAATGGCTCGCCCCGGTCGCCTGCAGGTAGATGGCATAGCCGAGCGCGGGCAGCGCCATCAGCAGGACTTCGAGGAAGAAGCCCTGATTGGGGCCGATGGGCAGGGTCTTGCGGAAATAGGCGTAAAAGCCCCAGGTCACCATCAGCCCGAGCGAGACGAGCGGCAGCCGGCCCGCTTCCCATGTCAGGACCAGAACCGCAAGAACGGCCAAGAGGATGGCGGCAATCTGGGGCGGTTGCAGACGCTCCTTCAAGAGGACCGCGCCGAGGAAGACGCTGAAAAGAGGGTTGATGTAATAGCCGAGCGCGGCGTCGAGCGTATGGCCCGACGTGATCGCCCAGACATAGATGCCCCAGTTGGTCGAAATGATACTGGCCGTCAGAAAGGCCATCTTCAGCGTCGTGCGCGATTTCAGCGCGGCGCGAAGATCGGCGGTGCGGCCCTGCAGCAGCAGGACGGCGCCCGCGATCGGGATCGACCAGAGGATGCGGTGGGCGACGACCTCGGTTGCCGGAATGTCGGACAGCGCCTTCATGTAGATCGGCAGGAACCCCCAGAGGAAATAGGCCGCCAGCGCGAAGAGAAAGCCGCGCAGGCTGTCCTCGTTCTTGGCGGCGGTGGGGTCTGGCCGGTCAGACATGGGTGGCGCGCCGTTCGGATCCTGGGTCATGGCTGCGCCTAAAACATGTGGCGGCCGCCTGCCATTGAAAAATTGTGCGGGTCACAATGCGCGGGGCCTGCTCCGTTTCTGTCTTCCGGCGGCGATCACCGGGCTGTAGCCTGCCGGGAAGTGGGGCATCAGCGGGGGTGGGCAGCCATGGCGGAAACGATCCTTGTCATCGGCGCGGGCATCACCGGCGCGGCCATCGCCCATCGGCTCGCGGGCGCCGGCGCGACCGTTACGGTTCTTGACGCGGGCCTTCCGGCGGGCGGCGCCTCTGGCCGCTCCTTCGGCTGGATTAACGCCAACAACTATCTGACGGAAGAGCATTTTCACCTTCGCGTGGCGGCGATGGAGGCCTTTCGCGCGGCAGCAGCCGATATGGCGCCCGTCAGCGTCGACTGGTGCGGCGCGATCAGCTGGGAAGAGGCGGGCGAGGCCCTGCATCGGACGGCAGCGACGCTTGGCGATCTCGGCTATCCGCTCCGCATCCTCGACAGGCGCGCCTTTGCTACGCTGGAACCGGGCGTCGCCAACCCGCCCGAGGAGGCGATCCTTTACGGGGCGGAGGGTGCTGTCGATCTGTCCGCGCTGACCGAACGGCTCTTGACCGCCGCTGCCGCCCATGGCGCAAGGCTTTGCATCGGGACGCCGGTAACCGGCCTTCACCTCACCGCCGGCCGCGTCGGCGGGGTCGAAACCGCCGAAGGTGTCATCCGGGCCGACCGTGTTGTGGTTGCCGCAGGCACCGGCAGTGCCACTCTGCTTGCCAGTGCAGGGATTGCGCTGCCGATGCTGCGCCGCCCCGGCCTTCTGATGCGCACCCGGCCCGTTGCACGGGCAATCCGTCACATCCTGGCAAGCCCCGAACAGGAACTGCGTCAGGACGCGGCGGGCCGTATCCTCGCGCCGACCTCGCCCGCGCATCAAAGCGACGATGCGACCGACATATGGGACCTGCCGACATCGCTGGCCGAAGCGACGCTAGGCCGGCTCAGGCGGATGCTGCCCGGCGCGACACTTGATTGGGAGCAGGTCACGCTGGCCTTCCGTCCCGTGCCGGGCGACGGGTTGCCTGTTGTCGGCGAGACGTCGGTCGAGGGGCTCTATGCCGCCGTGATGCATAGCGGGGCGACGCTGGCGCCGCTGATCGGCCAGCTCGTCGCGCGCGAAATCGCGAAGGGCGAGGTGCAGCCGATGCTTTCCCCGTTCCGGCCCGCGCGCTTTCGCTAGGATGGCGGACGCCGGGCGAGATAGTCACGGGTGAATGCCGCGTAGCCATCTGCCGTGACGCGCAGGTTATCCCGCATCAGGCGATGGAGCGCGGGCAGGCGGTGGAAGGGCACGGCGGGAAAGACGTGATGCTCGACATGGTAGGGCATGTTCCAGGCGAGGAAGCGGACAATCCGGTTTGTGAAGGTTGTCCGCGTATTTTCGAACATGTTCGCCACGCGCGGGCAGTCGCCGTGTTCGGCGAGAAGGTAGAGCCTGAGGAACGGCTGGCCGAGGAGGACCGGCACGATCCAGAGCCAGAGGAGCATGTGCGACCAGAAAAGCGAGAGCGCCGCCCCGGCATAGAGCGCCAGCATCACCCGCGCCTCGCGTTCCATGCGCGGTAGGGCACGGTCGGGTAGGTAAGGCGCGCGCTCCCGCCCGGCCGCGAGGCGCAGGAGAAGCCGCAGGTTCGCGCGCCAGACCGGCAGGCCCGAGACGTGGAGGAGCCATGCCGACCGGGTTTCGGGCTTTTCCGCCTCAAGCTCGGGGTCCTGTCCCGGCAGGTTGGTGAAGCGGTGATGGGCGAGGTGGAAGTAGCGGAACCATTCGAAGGGCAGGAGGATGAGAAACCCCGCGACACGGCCCGCCCAGTCGCTGAGCGCTGGCGCGCGGAACGGCGTCCGGTGTGTGCATTCATGTTCGAGCGTGAAGAGAAAGACGATCAGTACACCCTGCACCGGCAGAAGAAGCGGCCAGAACGGCACCCGCGCGGCGATAAGCGCGCCGGTGAGGAGGATCAGCCCGGCATGAAGCGCAAGATGACTAAGCCCGGCGCCGTCGCTCGTCTCCGTCAGCGCCGCCTTGTCGGCGGCGGGCAGGGTGGCGAGGAAGGTCTTGTGGTCCGACATGGCGCCATGATCGGGCGCGGCGGGTCCGGGTTCAAGGGTGCGTGTGCTGGGCCATCGGTTTTGGTCCATTCGCATCTGATGCGCCCCGCTCTCCACCTGCCTTGGCTCGGGCGACCAGCCCGGGCCGCGCCCGACCCTCCCATCGGGAGGGCGCATTGCCACGTCGGTCTCATGAAAGACGTTGGAAGGATTTGGGGCCATAAAGCGCCCTGCACCGCTGGAGCGAAGCGCCCTCCCAGGGTCGGACGCGACCCTTCGCGCCGCTGGCGTGCCTCACCCCCGGGGAATATCAAACCCCGGTGGGGCAAGCGTGAACCCCTCGAACCGGAACCCGGGCGAGACGGTGCAGCCGACAAGCGTCCAGTCGCCGGTTGAGCGTGCCGCCTGCCAGTGAAGGGCCGGCACAACGATCTGCGGCCGCGCGCCCGCTGCCAGATCGGGGCCGAGCACATGGTCACGCGCCGGGCCGGCCTCTGTTTCGGCCATGGACAGGATCAGTGGCGCCCCGGCATGGAAATGCCAGATCTCGGCGGCATCGACCCGGTGCCATTGGCTCCGCTCGTCTGCTTTCAGCAGAAAGTAGATCGCCGTCCCCGACGGCCGACCCTCCCCCTCCGCAACCCAGGTCTGGCGGTACCAGCCGCCCTCGGGATGGGGCGCAAGGTCCAGCATGGCGATGATGGTGTCGGCATCCATGGGGCATGTCCTTTCGCAGTCCGCTCCATGATGCCGTGAAATCGCGATGGATCAAGGCGGGCGCGCCCCGGCATGGCAACCGGCGCTGGCCAGAGGCGCGGGGGCAGGCTAGCCTGCCAGCGAAACAGGAAGGAGAAGGGCAAATGGCGGGTGTCGCAGGACGGGTGGCGCTGGTGACAGGCGCGGGCAGCGCCGATGGCATCGGCTTTGCCTGCGCGAAGGTGCTGATGGCGGCGGGCGCGCGCGTCGCCATCACCTCCACCACCGGGCGCATCCTTGACCGGCAGAGGGAACTCGGCGCGGATGGCACCTTCGCCGCGACTGCCGACCTGACCCGGCAGGCGGATGTCGACGGCCTGATCGCGGCGGTAGAGGGCGCTCTCGGCCCCATCGACATTCTGGTGAACAATGCCGGCATGGTGCAGACCGGCCACGATACCGTGTCGCGGAGCCTTGCCGACACGCCCGATGCCGACTGGGCCTACGGCATCGACATCAACCTGACCTCGGTCTTCCGCATGACCCGTGCGGTGCTTCCGGGCATGTGCGCGCGCGGCTATGGCCGCATCGTGCAGATGTCGTCGGTCACCGGCCCGGTTGTCGGCATCGCCACCTCGTCGATCTATGCCTCGGCCAAGGCGGGTATCCTCGGCATGACACGCGCGCTTGCCATCGACGTGGGCGGCAAGGGCGTGACGGTCAACTGCATCGGCCCCGGCTGGATCGAGACCGGATCGTCCAGCGCGGCCGAAATCACCGCCGGGCGCTACACGCCCCTCGGCCGTCCCGGCCGGCCGGAAGAGGTGGCCCATGCGGTTCTATTCCTCGCAGCGGAAGAGGCGAGCTATGTCACCGGCCAATTGATCGTGGTCGATGGCGGCAATACCATCCAGGAATATAAGGTCGCGCTGTAAAGGATTGCCATGAAAGGAAAACCCGCCTGTCGGCGGGTTTGCCTCCGGCGGGGGTATTGGGGCAACGAAGAAGATCAGCCGGATGCCAGAAGCGCCGCGATTTGCCGCGCGAGCGGGGCGGCAAGGGTTGCAGGATCGGCGCCTTCCTGCAGTGTCACAGAAAGGGCGGTATCGGAGTCGAGCGGATAACCCGAACGAAGCGCGGTCATCTGCTGCGTGACGTCAGCGGGGGACTTCAGCGCGTCAAGATGTCCGGGATGGCGGCGGCGGGTGCGAAACCGGGCTGCCGCAGTCACCGGATCGCAGATACAGTGAACCTCGACCACAGGGGCAAAATGCGCCGCAAGCCAGTCGGTCGGCGTGCCGGTATCCGCCGGACCCTGGCGGGGCCGCCAGTGGGACACGAGGATGGCCCGGTCAAGCGCCTCTGCCGCCTGCCGGAACGCCGCGTCGGCCGCGCGGCTGAGGTGGCGCCGGTCGTCGGGCAGCCGGACGGGATGGGCGTCGAAGAGGGCTTCAAGAAAGACGTCCTTGTCGAGAAGCGGCCAGCCGAGCGCCGTCGCCAGCGCCCGGGCAATGGTCGACTTGCCGCTCGCCGGCAGTCCGGTGACGATGACGGCGCTCCGTACCATCCGTTCCGGCTCTGGGCCGCTAGCCGCGCAGGATGGAGCGGCCGGCATAGTCCGCCGTCGCGCCCAGCATCTCCTCGATGCGGATCAGCTGGTTGTATTTCGCCAGCCGGTCGGAGCGGGCGAGCGAGCCGGTCTTGATCTGCCCGCAATTGGTGGCAACGGCAAGATCGGCGATCGTCGCGTCCTCCGTCTCGCCCGAGCGGTGGCTCATGACGTTCGTGTAGCGCGCGCGATGCGCCATCTCGACCGCCTGTAGCGTTTCGGTCAGTGTGCCGATCTGGTTGACCTTCACGAGCATGGAGTTGGCGCAGCCCTTCGCGATCCCCTCGGCAAGCCGGGCGGGATTGGTGACGAAAAGGTCATCGCCCACAAGCTGGCACTTGGACCCGAGCGTGTCGGTCAGGTGCTTCCAGCCCGCCCAGTCATCCTCGGCGCAACCGTCCTCGATCGAGATGATCGGATAGTCCCTCACCAGCGCCTCGAGATAGGCGACGTTTTCCTCCGGGCTCAGGGTTTTCCCTTCACCGGAGAGCACATACTTGCCGTTCTTGAAGTATTCCGTCGAGGCGCAGTCGAGCGCGAGGTAGATATCCTCGCCCGGTCTGTACCCGGCCTTCTCGATCGACTTCAGGATGAAATCCAGCGCATCGCGGGTGGATGACAGGTTCGGCGCGAAGCCGCCCTCATCGCCGATCCCGGTCGAAAGCCCGGCCGCCGAAAGTTCCTTTTTCAGCGTGTGGAAGACCTCCGACCCCATCTGCACCGCGCCCCGGATATCGGGTGCAGCCACCGGCATGATCATGAATTCCTGGATGTCGATCGGGTTGTCGGCATGTTCGCCGCCATTGATGATATTCATCATCGGCACCGGCAGGGTGCGGGCCGAGGTGCCACCCACGTAGCGGAAAAGCGGCAGGGCGGAGAAATCGGCCGCGGCCTTGGCGACGGCGAGCGAGACGCCGAGGATCGCGTTGGCGCCGAGCCGGCCCTTGTTCTCGGTCCCGTCGAGCTCGATCATCAGGCGGTCAATCTCCACCTGTTCGGTCGCGTCCTCGCCGACGATGGTTTCGGCGATCTCGCCATTGACGGCGGCCACGGCCTCCAGCACGCCCTTGCCCATGTAGCGGCTCTTGTCCCCGTCGCGCTTTTCGACCGCCTCATGGGCACCGGTCGAGGCGCCTGAGGGCACGGCGGCGCGGCCCATCGTGCCGTCTTCCAGCGTCACGTCCACCTCGACCGTCGGATTGCCCCGGCTGTCGAGAATTTCGCGGGCATGGATGTCGATGATCGTGCTCATGGGGCGTAACCTTTCTGACGGGGGCGGACGTGGCCGCTCTATATCGCGGTGCCGGGGGCAGGGGAAGGGCGGCGGCGCGCCCTCGCCTCACGCGCGAAGGTGTAAAGGCCGGATGCGGTGATGATTGCCGCGCCGGTAAGCATCCAGCCGTCGAGCGCCTCGCCAAAGACGAGCGCCCCGATGCCGAGGCCGAAGACGATGCGGCTGTAGCGGAAGGGGGCCACAAAGGAGATGTCGCCGATCCGCATCGCTGCGATGATGGCATAGAGAGACGGGATCGCGGCCGCGATGGCGCCGGCAAGGTAGCCGGTCGTGCGCAGGTCCGGCATCTGAATCGCCTCGCCCGTCGCGGCGAGCGTGAGAAGACCCGCCGGGACGACGGCGGCAAAGCCGAGCGTGGCAAGCTGGACCGTGCTGATCGTGCCGGTGACGCGCCGCGTGACGAGATCGCGCGCCGCCTGCGCCAGAACCGCGGCCAGCGCGAATAACGTGGCCATCTGAAACTCCGCCCCGAAGGGTCTGAGCACGATTAGGACGCCCGCCAGCCCGACGGCAATCGCCGACCACCGCCGCCAACCCACCGGCTCGCCGAAGAATAGCGCGGCACCGAGCGTGACGAGCAGCGGATTGGCCTGTATGATCGTCGTGACGACCGAGATCGGCACCATCGTCAGCGCCGCGACGATGCCGATGCTGACCAGCCCTTCGAGAATCGCCCGGAGCCCGGAGGCGCCGGTGAACATGGCCCGCGTCAGCGGCCGTTCGCCCCGCCAGAGCGCCCAGAGCGCGACGGCCAGGCCCCCGCCGGCCCCGACACAGACGAGGATCTGGCCGATCGGCAACCGCCCGCCCATGAGCTTGATGAACATGTCCTCGATGGCGAAACCCGCCATGGACAGGGTCATCAACGCCGCTCCGCGCGCATTGCCCAAATTCAGCGGCCCTTCGGCTTGATCGGCACGCCAAACAGTTCCAGCCGGTGCCCGGTCAGCCTGTAGCCGAGACGGCGGGCGATCTTGTCCTGCAGCGCCTCGATCTCGCCATCGACGAATTCGATGACCGCGCCGGTGGTCAGGTCGATCAGGTGGTCATGATGGGCGCGCTCGGCATCTTCATAGCGCGCGCGACCGTCGCCGAATTCGACCTTGTCGAGAATGCCCGCCTCGTCGAAGAGCTTCACGGTGCGGTAGACGGTCGCCAGCGAGATCTTCGGATCGACCGCGCAGGCGCGGGCGTAAAGCACCTCCGCGTCGGGATGATCGTCCGAGGCCTCAAGCACACGCGCGATCACCCGGCGCTGCTCGGTCATCCTGAGGCCCTTGGCCTCGCATCTTGCGACAATCGAGAGGGTCACGCCGCCTCCGTTTTCCGGTTGCCGGCGGTTTACGGGAAAAGTGCCGCGCGGAAAAGGCTCTATTCCGATGTGTGCACTTCCGCCGGGTTGCTGCCGCTGCCAACCTGCACATCGGCCCCGATGCGCGCCGCAGGCGCAGGGGCCAGCGCCTGCCCGTCCCGGCGGGCTGGCGCTTTGGTGCCGCCAATGCTCCGTTCGAACGGCGCAGGGGCCTGGCTGCCATAAAGCGCATCGCTCGGCCGGAGCTGCGCCATCCCACGGGCAGGCGCCGGCCCCTGCTTCCGGCCTGCCCGTGGTCATGTCCGAGGCAGGTCGTGCCGCTGTCGGCTGCGCTCACCGTTCATGCGCGCGAAAGATTGGGCTGTATCCTGACACCCCGCCGCGTCGCCAATGTCATCCGCACCACGCCTGCTGGCGGGGCCTCGACAACCGGCCCCGATCCGGCGTTTCATGGCCGCGCATCGAAGCGGGAGGCAACGCGATGTCCGACACACAAGGCCGCCGCGGTCGCGCGGCAAGGCGCAGCGCGCCCCCGGCGCGGATCGTGAACTACCGCCATCTGCGCCATCCCTTCCAGCCGCAGAAGGTGCTGAGCGACGATGCGGTCGCCGCCATCCATGACATGGCGCTCCGGGTGCTGGAGGAGCTTGGCCTGCGCATCCTTCTGCCCGAGGCGCGCGACATTTTCGCCCGGGCCGGTGCGCGCGTCGACGCGGGCGAAGAAATGGTCTTCATCGGCCGCGACATCGTCGCCGCCGCCCTGGCCGCGGCGCCAAGGTCGATCCGGATGCGCGCGGCCGATCCGGGCCGCGAACATGACTATGAAGACGGCGCGCTGATATTCTCGCCCGCAGGCGGCTGCCCCAACGCCACCGACGCGATCCGCGGCCGCCGTCCCGGCGATCTCGCGACCTTCGAGGAAACGCTGAAGCTGCACCAGAGCTTCGATGTCATCCACAAGCTCGGCCCCTCGGCCGAACCGCAGGACGTGCCCGCGCATCTTCGCCACTACGCGATGATGAGAGGGCAGATGACGCTCGCCGACAAACCGCTCTTCGTCTATGCGCGGGGCCGGGCGCAGGTCGCCGAAAGTTTCGAGATGATCCGCCTCGGCTACGGCCTTGACGAGGCGGCCTTCGCCAATGGCGTCTGGGCGACGACGGTCATCAACACCAACTCGCCCCGCCAGATCGACAAGCCGATGGCCGAGGGCATCATCGACTTTGCCCGCGCCGGACAGTTCCTGATCATCACGCCCTTCTGCCTTGCCGGTGCCATGGCCCCCGTAACGGTCGAGGGCGCGCTTGTCCTGCAGCATGCCGAGGCGCTGGCGGGCATCACGCTCGCCCAGCTTGTCCGCCCCGGCGCGCCGGTCAGCTATGGCGGTTTCTCCTCGAACGTGGATATGAAATCCGGCGCGCCCGCCTTCGGCACGCCAAGCCATATCCG
The DNA here is from genome assembly GCA_041397105.1 of Paracoccaceae bacterium. GTDB lineage: Bacteria > Pseudomonadota > Alphaproteobacteria > Rhodobacterales > Rhodobacteraceae > Albidovulum. Next base: position 828,738 of record JAWKXJ010000002.1, on the reverse strand, counting down.
CCTTTCGATCGGGTCGGGCCAGCTTGCCCGCCATATCGGCCTGCCCTGGCGGTCGGCCGCCGGTTCGGCCGGCAATGTCGCCGATATGCAGACGGCCGGCGAAAACCACATGGGCCTTTGGGCGGCGTTGATGGCCAATGCGACATTGACGGTTCATTCGGCCGGCTGGCTCGAAGGCGGGCTGACCTTCGGCTACGAGAAATACATCAACGATATCGAGGCTCTCCAGATCATCGCGGAGCTTTGCACCCCCCTTGCCAGCGACCCCGGCGACCTCGCCTGGGCGGCGCTGGCCGATGTCCAGCCCGGCGGGCATTTCTTCGCGACCCAGCACACGATGGACCGCTTCGGCACCGCCTTTTACAACCCCCTTGTCGCCGATCTGTCGAACCACGGCACCTGGACGGCAGCGGGGGCACGGACATCGACCGAGCGGGCCACGGATATCTGGCAGCGGGTGCTTGCCGACTACCGCCCGCCCGTCGCCACGGAAGGTGTCGGCGACCGCCTGGCGCCCTATATCGCGGCCCGGACAAAGGCCGGTGGCGCCCCGCCGGCCAGCTGACGCGCGCCCGCGATTTCCGGCGCCGAGAGGCTTGACTTTCACCCGGACCTGCCCGATAAGCCCGCATCCCGGCGGGTCTCAGGCCCGGCCGGGATTATGACTTTTGCAATGACGTCCCTGACCGGGGCGCGCTGTCCGAGGCGGGCGAAGCCCGAAACACCGGCGGGGCCGGGGCCACAGGATGCGGATGAAATGAAGGAAAAGACCCATGTTCGCGGTCCTCAAGACAGGCGGCAAGCAATACAAGGTTCAGGCGGGCGATGTGCTCCGCGTCGAACGGCTCGCAGCCGCCGCTGGTGAAAAAGTCCAGTTCAACGAAATCCTGATGCTCGGCGGCGACAAGCTGACCGTCGGCGCCCCCGTCGTCAAAGGCGCGGCCGTACAGGCCGAGGTTATCGACGAGATCAAGGCCGAGAAGGTCATCACCTTCCACAAGCGCCGCCGCAAGCACTCCTCGCAGCGCACCCGCGGCCATCGCCAGAAGCTGACGCTTCTGCGCGTGACCGAAATTCTCGCCAGCGGTGGCGAGAAGTCGGGCGTGAAGGAAGCCATCGGCACCCATGCTGCCCGCGTCGCCGCCCACAACGCGGCCCCGGCCGCGAAGGCGCCCGCAAAGGCGGCCGAGGCCAAGGCTGACGCGAAACCCGCCAAGGCGGCTGCGGCCAAGCCGGCGGCAGAGAAGAAACCGGCGGCTGCGAAAAAGCCTGCCGCCAAGAAGACGAAGGAGTAATCTCCCATGGCACATAAAAAAGCAGGCGGTTCGTCCCGCAACGGCCGCGACAGCGCCGGCCGTCGCCTTGGCGTGAAGCTCTTCGGCGGCCAGTCGGTCGTGCCGGGCAATATCATCGTGCGCCAGCGCGGCACCCAGTGGTGGCCGGGCGCGGGCGTCGGCATGGGTCGGGATCATACGATCTTTGCCGTGACCGAAGGCCAGGTGACCTTCAAGAAGGGCCTCAAGGGCCGCACCTTTATTTCGGTCCTTCCGCGCGCGGAGGCAGCCGAGTAAGCCGAACCTTTACAATCGGATTGTAGATGGGGATCGGCCGCAAGGCCGGTCCCTTTCTCGTTTTGGGCAGGAGTATTCCAGATGCAGTTTTTTGCGCAGTTCTTTATCGACATGGCTAGCGCGCGTGTGAACGCGCCGCTCTTGAAGCGGCCATTCTGTCGCCCCATTTCGGCTGTATCGGAGGGCTGGATCCCAGGGGCCCGGCAAGGGGCGCGAGGGGTCAGGGTAACGGAGGTGCCCGGCGGTGCGGCTGCCGGTATGTATGCGCGTTTCGAAGGAGGAGGGGAATGATTCAGGAACCGATCGTCGTCCAGCCCGCGCTGGCGGCCGAACGTTTCGTGCTGCGTCCGCTCCGGCGCGCCGATGCGGGCCTGATCGGGCTCTATTCGGCCGATCGCCGGATCGCGGAAGGCACAAGGTCGATCCCCCATCCCCTGCCGCCCGGCGCGACCGAGGCCTTTGTCGCCCGCGCGCTCTCAGAAAAGCGCGATCAGGATGTCTGGGTGATGGACGGCTCCGAACGCGGCCATGCCGAGGTATTGGGGCTTGTGGCCCTGACCCAGATGGAACGCGACCAGAGCGAGATCACCTTCTGGGTTGCGCCCGCCTTCTGGAACACCGGCTACGCGTCAGAGGCGGTCGCGGCCATCGTCGCGGCCAATCCCCATGGTGCGCGGACGCTCTTTGCCGAGGTCTTTCAGGACAATCCCGGCTCCGCCCGGGTTCTTACCAATTCCGGCTTCGACTATCTCGGTGATGCGGAGGCCTATTCGGTCGCCCGCGGCGCGACGGTTCCGACCTGGACCTACCTGCGCAAGATGGGGTGAGGGACCGAATGGTCTTTTACCTTCTCGCAGAGGGCAACGCCGGAATCGCACCCAGCGCCCGGGGTTAACAGCGCGCCAGCGCCCTCGGGCGGCGGCTGGCCGCCCCGGTGGCCAGCCGCTTTAGCAACGCCGGTGCGATGATTGAGGCCTTCCGGACGTGGCGGGAATAAAGCGGCGACCACAAAGGTCAGAGGCGCCGCCCGCGAAGGGCCGTTGTGCAATCGCAATTTTCGCGACACGCCCCTGTAGCTACGGAAAAACTACGGCGAACCTACGGGGAACCTACGCGGACCCGACGCCACTTTCGCGCCGCCCTTGCGAAATCGCTCCGCCCCCGCTATCGCGTGTGACACCCTGACGGAAAGCCCGCCCCATGAAGTTTCTCGACCTCGCCAAAGTCCATATCCGCTCCGGCGGCGGCGGTGCCGGCTGCGTGTCGTTCCGGCGCGAGAAGTTCATCGAATTCGGCGGCCCGGATGGCGGCGACGGCGGCAATGGCGGCTCGGTCTGGGCCGAGGCCGTGGAGGGGCTGAACACCCTCATCGACTTCCGCTATCAGCAGCACTTCTTTGCCAAGTCGGGCCAGCCCGGCATGGGGTCGCAGCGGACCGGAAAATCAGGTGAGGATATCGTCCTAAAGGTGCCTGTGGGAACAGAAATCATCGACGAGGACGAAGAAACCCTGATCGCCGATCTGACCGAGGTGGGGCAGCGCATCCTGCTTGCGCAAGGCGGCAATGGCGGCTGGGGCAACCTGCGCTTCAAGTCCTCCACCAACCGCGCGCCCTCGCGTGCCAATCCGGGGCAGGAAGGTGTCGAACGCGCCATCTGGTTGCGCCTGAAACTGATCGCCGATGCCGGTCTTCTGGGCCTGCCCAATGCCGGAAAATCCACCTTCCTCGCCGCCGTGTCGAACGCCAAGCCCAAGATCGCGGACTATCCGTTCACCACTTTGGTGCCCAATCTCGGCGTCGTGGGCGTCGACGGTAAGGAATTCGTCATGGCCGATATCCCGGGCCTGATCGAGGGAGCCTCCGAAGGCCGGGGCCTTGGCGACATGTTCCTCGGCCATGTCGAACGCTGCGCCGTCCTCCTGCATCTTGTTGACGGAACATCATCAACGATTGCAAAAGATTACAGGACGATCCTGACAGAGCTTGAGGCCTATTCGCCCGACCTCGCCGCCAAGCCCCGGATCACCGCCTTGAACAAGATCGACGCCCTTGATGCGAAGACGTTGGCGAACCGCAAGCGCAGCCTCGAAAAGGCGGCAGGCGGGCCGGTGCACTTGATGTCCGGCGTCTCCCGCGAAGGTGTGCAGGAGGTGTTGCGCGCGCTCTGGAAGATCGTCGCCGCGACCCGGAAAAAAGCCGCGACCGAGGACGACCTGTCGTGGCGGCCGTGAAACCTGACATCGCCGCCGCCCGGCGGCTCGTCGTGAAGATCGGTTCGGCCCTGCTCGTCGACCCCAAGGGCGGGCTTCGCCGCGACTGGCTTGTGGCGCTGGCGGAGGACGTGGCGGCCGCGAAGGCACGGGGGGCGGATGTGATCCTCGTCTCCTCCGGCTCCATCGCGCTCGGGCGCGGCGTGCTTGGCCTGCCAAAAGGGGCCCTTACGCTCGACCAGAGCCAGGCGGCGGCCTCGGTCGGCCAGATCCGGCTCGCGCGCGCCTATGAGGAAGTGCTGGCACCGTACGGGCTGACCGCCGGGCAGGTGCTGGTGACGCTGGAGGACACCGAGGACCGCCGCCGCTACCTGAACTCGCGCGCGACGATGGAGATGCTTCTGGGGCTCGGCGTGGTGCCCATCGTGAACGAGAATGACACGGTGGCCACGGATGAGATCCGCTTCGGCGACAACGACCGGTTGGCGGCGCAGATCGCGGTGACGATCGGGGCGGATCAGCTTGTGCTTCTGTCGGACGTAGACGGGTTCTATTCCGACAACCCGAAGGTGAACTCCGATGCGCAACGGTTTGATATCGTTGAAAGGATAACGCCGGATGTCGAGGCGATGGCGGGCGATCCGGTCTCGGGCCTGTCGAAGGGCGGCATGAAGACGAAGCTTCTGGCGGCGAAGACCGCCGTGGCGGGCGGCTGCGCGATGGCGATCACCGAAGGGTCCGCCCTCAGGCCGCTGAAGGCGCTTGCGGACGGGGCGAACGCGACCTGGTTTCTGCCCGATGGCACACCGCAGCTGGCGCGCAAACGCTGGATCGCGGCGATGAAACCGAAGGGTGAGCTTCATCTTGATACCGGCGCTGTCACCGCGCTCCGCTCGGGCAAGTCGCTCTTGCCAGCCGGCGTTGTCCGGGTTCGCGGCGCCTTTCTGCGGGGCGATCCTGTCGCGGTTATCGGCCCTCAGGGCGAGGCCATGGCCAAGGGGCTTGTCCGCTATTCGGCAGATGAGGCACAGGCCATTGCCGGGCGGCGGTCGGGTGACATCGAGGCCATTCTCGGCTATGCCGGGCGCGGGCCGATGGTGCATCGTGACGACATGGCGTTCTGAGGGATGGCCCTTGCGGGCCATGCCACCGGCAGGGGTATTTTGGGACAGAAAGCGGACAGCCGGGCGATGAAGGATTTGGAGAGCATTCCCGAGATGATGGCAGGTCTCGGCCGTGCCGCGCGGGCGGCGGCGGCGGAACTGGCCTTCGCGGCGGCGGGGGCGAAGGCGGCGGCGCTAAACGCGGCCGCCGACGCCGTCTGGGCGCGGCGGGGCGAAATCGTCGCGGCCAATGAACGTGACCTCGCCTATGGCGCCGAGAAGGGCCTTTCCCCGGCGATGATGGACCGCCTGATGCTGGATGAGGCGCGGATCGGCGGGATCGTGGCGGGCCTGCGGTCGGTTGCGGCGCAGGCCGATCCGGTGGGCGCGGTCATCGCCGAATGGGACATGCCCTCGGGCCTTCATATCCGGCGGGTGCGGACGCCGCTGGGCGTCGTCGGCGTCATCTATGAAAGCCGGCCGAACGTGACGGCGGATGCCGGTGCGCTCTGCCTGAAATCCGGGAATGCGGTGATCCTGCGGGGCGGATCGGAAAGCTTCCATTCCTCCCGCGCGATCCATGACTGTCTTGTCGATGGGCTGAAATCGGCGGGCCTGCCGGAGGCGGCGATCCAGCTTGTGCCCACCCGCGACCGCGCGGCGGTGACCGAGATGCTGCGGATGGTCGAACATATCGACGTGATCGTGCCGCGCGGCGGCAAGGGCCTTGTCGGCCTCGTCCAGAAGGAGGCGCGGGTGCCGGTCTTCGCCCATCTCGAAGGCATCTGCCATATCTATGTCGACAAGGCTGCCGATCCCGTGAAGGCACGCAAGGTGGTGCTGAACGCCAAGACACGGCGGACGGGCATTTGTGGCGCGGCGGAATGCCTGCTTGTCCACAAGGACGTGGCCGCAACGCTCGGCCAGCAACTGGTCGACGATCTGATGGCGGCGGGGGTCGAGGTGCGGGCCGAGGGGCTGAGGGGCAGCAAGGCCGCGCAACCTGATGATTTCGGGCGCGAATTCCTCGACATGATCATCGCGGCCAAGGTCGTGGACGACCTGGACGCCGCCATCGCCCATATCCGCAATTTCGGGTCGAGCCATACCGAGGCGATCATTACAGAGGACGATGCAGCGGCGGAACGCTTCTTCACCCGGCTTGATTCGGCGATCCTGATGCGCAACGCCTCCACCCAGTTCGCCGATGGCGGCGAATTCGGCATGGGGGCAGAGATCGGCATCGCCACGGGCAAGATGCATGCGCGGGGGCCCGTCGGGGCCGAACAGCTGACGAGCTTCAAGTACCTCGTGGAGGGCAACGGCACGGTCCGACCCTAGGCCGTCCGACCGGTGTCAGAGGCTCAGGACCGCGCCGCTGGCCTGCAGGTCCAGTCGCGCGCTGCGCTTCTGACGGGCAAGCTCGGCGGCAATCAGGGCGAACTGAACCTGCGACGCCGAGATATCGGTCAGAGCGCCCGCGCCCCGCAACGCGGCCCAGGCGGCCTCATCGGGCCGCATGACGCCGTCGACCTGCAGCGACCAACCGGTTTCGGCGGGTCTGACGGTGATGACGCCACCCAGCGGCATCGCAGTTTCAAGACAAAGGATCGCGAGAAAGACAATCCTGGCCTCGCATCGGGCGAGACCGCCCTTCTGGTTCCACTGGGTCCTGAGGCGCGCGCCGCGCGACATGCCGGTGAGGATGTCGTTGATCTCATCGCAGTCGATGGACTGGCCCCGCGCCGCCGGCCCGAAGGCGATGCGGAAGAACCGGACCCGCGCATTGGCATGGCACGCGCTTTCGGCGATAAGCGCTATTTCGGGGCTGAGATCGTCGCCGGTCATGGTCAGAAGCTCGATCCCGTTGCCAATGGCGCCGAGGGGGCTGATAAGATCGTGGCAAATACGCGCGCCGATCAGTTCGGCCAGTGCGGTCTTGTCGTCCATGCGGTTTTCCTGGCAGGAGATGTGGCGGTGAATGCGATTCTGGAACCCGGAATGCTGGTGCGTCACCCCGGTCAGCCCGACTGGGGTCTGGGTCAGGTGCAATCCAATACAGGTGCCAAGGTCACGGTGAATTTCGAACATGCCGGCAAGATCGTGATCGACAGTGCAATGGTGACGCTGCTCCTCGTGGATGACGCCGGGGACCGTCTGTAGGTTGACGGGCAATGGTTAACACAACCATAACGTGCGTCAACCGAAGCGGGTCGCTCTGTTGCAAATGCGGAGGTCGCCAAATAAAACGGCGTAACGCCCCGGATTGCCCGCGAACGAACCCTGCCGATGGTCCCTGAAAGCACGCAATTCCAGATCAGGCTCGCCGCGGGCGAGCAGGACCTTCGCGCTGCGCAGCGCCTGCGTTACCGCGTTTTCGTGGAAGAACTCGGTGGGGGCGGGGCCTCGGCCGACCACACACGGCGGCTTGAATGCGACGAGTTCGACGCGATCAACGATCACCTCATCCTTGTCGATACCCAGCGTGACATGGCGGGGCTCGACTATGTGGTCGGTGCCTACCGGCTGTTGCCCAGCGACCGCGCGGCGACGTTCGGACGCTATTATTGCGACAGCGAATACGACCTGGCGCCGCTGAGACGGACGGGGCGCAAGCTTCTCGAACTTGGCCGGTCCTGCGTGGCCGCGGAATGCCGGGGCAGCGCCGCCATGTTTCTGCTCTGGAACGGGCTTGCCGAATATGTCCTTGAAAACGGGATCGAAATCCTCTTCGGGGTGGCGAGCTTCCATGGCACGGATGTGGAAGAACTGAAGCTCCCGCTCAGCTGGCTCCACCACAACCATCTCGCACCCGAAGCCCTGCGTGTACGGGCGAGGGCCGAACAGTACCAGAGGATGGACCTCGTGCCGGGCGAAAGGCTCGATCGCCACGCCGCGATGCTGGCCTTGCCGACGCTCATCAAGGCTTATCTGCGGCTTGGCGGTTTTGTTGGCGACGGCGCCTATATCGACCACGATTTCAACACCACCGATGTCTGTCTTGTCATGGACACGGTGGCCATGAGCGAGCGTCACAAGGGGTTTTACACGCGCAAGCACGGGGTCAGGGCGTGACCACCTGGAATGCGCGGGACGAACCCGCACCGGTCCGGATCGGGCCGGCAGGCTGGGTTGTGGCAGGGCTTCGGGGCGCGGTTCTGGGCGGCGTGACCTATGGCGGGCTTGCGGTTCTGGCCATCGCGCGGCTTGTCGAGGCGCCGGTCTTCGGGATGAACCGGCCGGTGACGCCTTATCTGACGCGCATCGTCTGCAGGACGGCCTTCGGCATCCTTGGCATCCGTTATCGCGTCAGGGGCCGGCCCATGACGGGCAGGGGGGCCATCGTCGCGAACCACAGTTCATGGCTCGACATTTTCGCACTGAACGCCTGCCAGAACGTCTATTTCGTGGCCAAGTCAGAGGTCGCCGGCTGGCCCGGCATCGGCTGGCTGGCGCGGGCCACGGGCACGGCCTTCATCGCGCGCGATCCGAAAGCGGCGAAGGCGCAGCAGCGGCTATTCGAGGAACGAATTCACGCCGGTCACCGGCTGCTTTTCTTCCCTGAAGGTACCTCGACCGACGGGCTGCGCGTGCTGCCCTTCAAATCGACGCTCTTCGCCGCATTTTACAGCCACGGGCTGGAACATGTGATGCGAATCCAGCCGGTCAGCGTCATCTATCACGCCCCGAAGGGCGGCGCGGCGCATTTCTACGGCTGGTGGGGCGACATGCCGTTTCAGAACCATTTCTGGAAGACGCTTGCGGCTGCCCGTCAGGGGGCTGTCGATGTGATCTTTCACGACCCGGTCAGCGTAGAGGATTTTGCGTCGCGCAAGGCCCTTGCCGCCCATTGCGAAAGTGAAATCCGCCGCTCTGTCCGCGATGTGCTGGGTCCGCGCTATCTCGGCGACGATGAGGAGAGGGACCGTTAGCCCAAGGCGGCCGTCAGGGCCCGCAACGCCTGCAACGGGTCTTCGCCGGACCAGATTTCCGGCCCGATCCCGAAGAAATCCGTAACCGGCGCGAAGTCTTCGATCAGCGCCGGGTTCAAGCCACCTTCGGCCACGACGGGGACCTCGATCACCTCGGACCACCAGGAAAAGAGATCCCGTTCCGCCGCCTCGCCACGGCCGAGCACGGTTTCACCCAAGGGACCGAAGGCGACATAGTCGACACCGGCCTCGCCCGCTGTCATGCCGTCATGGCGTGACCGGCCGCAGAAGGTGCCGACGATGGCATCGGCCCCGAGCGTCTTTCGGGCGTGGCGGACAGAGCGCGCCCCGTCGCCGAGATGCACGCCGTCCAGCCCGTGGCGTTCGACGAAGCCGATGTGGTTTTCAATGACCAGCGCGACATCCCTGTCATGTGCGACCTGCCGCAAGGCGTCGCAGGCCCGCGCGATCTTCGCTTCGTCGGTTCCGGCCATGGCAAGGCGGATGCAGGCGATCTCTGCCCCGTCGAGGACGGAGGCAAGCTGGTCCGGAAAGAGGTCCAGCGAGAAGTCCGGAGGCGTTATCAGGTAAATCTGCGGGCGCGCGTCTGCGGGCATGGTCCTATCCTGCGGCGGTGTCGGTAAGGCGGCTTAGCCCAGAAATCCCGGCTTTGCCATAAGGTTCAGGCATCGCTCAGCATCATCTCAATGACCCGTGCGTTGCGCGCCGGCCCCTTGCCTTGCCAAGCGGACCATCGCGGCGTATCAGGCCCAAAACCCTGTGGAACCGCTGATGCCCGATACCGGCCCTACCATCGTTCTCGTCCGACCGCAGATGGGCGAGAATATCGGGGCGGCGGCGCGGGCGATGCTGAATTTCGGCCTGACCCGCATGCGGATCGTGGCCCCCCGCGACGGCTGGCCGAACCCGAAGGCGGTGGCAATGGCCTCCGGCGCGGCCGGCACGGTGCTTGACCATGCAGGTGTCTTTCCGACCCTGCCGGAAGCTGTGGCTGACTGCGCCTATATCTTTGCGACAACGGCACGGAGCCGTGAACTGATCAAGCCGGTGATGACGCCGGAAGAGGCGATGGCCAAGTGCCGGGAACTGGCGCAGGCGGGCCAGAAAACCGCAATCCTTTTCGGCCCTGAACGGGCGGGGCTTGAAAACGACGACGTGGCGCGGGCGAGCGCGATCATCTCGGTGCCCGTCAACCCGGATTTCCCGTCGCTCAACCTTGCGCAGGCGGTGCTTCTTTGCGCCTATGAATGGCGCCGTCTTGCGGACGGGACCCCGCCTGAATATCTGGCGATGGGCCGCACATCCATTGCGACGGCCGTGGAAATCGAGAAACTCGGCGATCACTACGAAAACCGCCTGGAAGAGGCCGGTTTTTTCTTTCCGGCCGAAAAAGCCGATGGCATGAAGCTGAACATCCGCAATATGTGGAGCCGTCTGGCCCTGACGCGTACCGAGGTGCAGCTTTTTCACGGCATCCTCCGGAAACTTGCAGGCCGCAAAGGCCAGGGTCCGCGCGACGCACCGCCCGGCGAGGGAAACTGAGGAGTGGCCGATGGCCGAGAAGCGCAAGCTATTCGAAGAGGTCGGACAGGCCAATACCGTCCGTGACGCGCCGAAACCCGGGCTGATCGACAAGGGCACCGGCCGGTCGCGGGGACCGATCCGCATCTGGCTGATATGTCTATTCGTGCTTGTGGCCGCGATGATTGCGGTCGGCGGGCTGACACGGCTGACCGATTCCGGGCTTTCGATCACCGAATGGCGCCCCGTAACCGGCGCGCTGCCCCCGCTGAATGAGGCCGACTGGCAGGCGGAGTTCGGCAAGTACCAGCAAAGCCCGGAATTCCAGTTGCAGAACCACCAGATGGACCTGGCCGCGTTCAAGTCCATCTATTGGTGGGAATGGGGTCATCGACAGCTCGGCCGGCTGGTCGGGCTGGTCTGGGCGGCGGGATTTCTCTTCTTCCTTTTGCGGGGCGCATTGCCGGCCGGATGGCCGGGTCGCTTGTTTATCCTTGGCGGGCTTGGGGGCCTGCAGGGCGCGATCGGCTGGTGGATGGTCTCCTCCGGTCTGTCGGGCGCGATGGTCGATGTCGCGTCCTACCGGCTTGCCGTGCATCTTGGCCTCGCCTTCGCGATCCTCGGCCTCATCTTCTGGTATGTGATGCTGCTGTCCCGATCTGAGGGCGAGCTTCTGCAGGCCCGGCGTCAGCGCGAAGGGCGACTGTTCTCGCTGGCGACGGGCGTGATGCATTTCGCCTTCCTGCAGATACTTCTCGGCGCGCTCGTCGCCGGTATCGACGCCGGGCGCAGCTTTCCGACCTGGCCTCTGATGGGCGAGGGGTTCTTTCCTCCGGACGCATTCTATGTGCCGGACGGACCCGCATGGCGGGCCTTTTTCGAAAACCCGGGCCTTGTGCAATTCGTCCACAGGCTCGCCGGTTATCTTCTGTTCGGTTTTGGCCTTTTCGTCTGGCTGAAAGGTCGCCGCTCGGCGCATCCGCGTACCGCGCGGGCCTTTGACTGGGTGGCGGTCATGCTCTTCGGGCAGGCCGTGCTCGGGATCATCACGGTGCTGCACGGCGCGCCCCTGCATCTTGGCCTGGCGCATCAGATGGGCGCGGTCGCCTTGTGGGTCCTCGTGCTCAGGGCGCGCTTTCTGTCGCAATATCCATCGGTTCAATCCATCCGGGGCGCAAGATGACCACCGCTTTTCAGGACTTGATGACATTCCAGCGCGAAACGGAGGCGCTGGAACAGATCGCCGGCAGGCTCGGCTGGGATCAGGAAACAATGATGCCCGAAGGGGCCGCCGACCAGCGCGGCGAGGAAATGGCGGCGATGGCCGGGGTACTGCATGCGCGCCGCACCGATCCCAGAATTGGCGACTGGCTGGCAAAGGCCGAACCATCGGATGAGGCTGGCCGGCGGGCGCTGGAACTGATCCGCCGCGCCTTTGACCGGAATGCCAGGATGCCCGCGCGGCTCGCCTCTGAAATCGCCCGGGTGACGAGTGTCGCGCAAGGTATCTGGGCCGAGGCGCGGGCGAAAAACGATGTCGCCCATTTCCTGCCGACTCTGACGACTGTCATCTCGCTCATTCGCGAAAAGGGCGCGGCGCTGAGCGATGGTGGCAGCATCTACGATGCCCTGATCGACGAATTTGAACCGGGCGCGACGAGCGCGGAGATCGGCGGCATGTTCGACCGGATGCGGCCAAGGCTCGTCGCCCTGCGTGAGGCGGTTCTATCCTCGCCGAAACGGCCGGCGGCGCTGAAGGGCCATTTCCCGAAGGACGGCCAACTTGCGCTCGCCCGCGAGGTCGCCACGGTCTTCGGCTACGACTGGACGCGGGGAAGGCTTGATCTGGCGGTGCATCCGTTTTCCTCCGGCTCCGGCAATGACGCCCGGATCACGACCCGCGTCGTCGAAAGCGACCCGTTCAACTGCCTTTATTCGACGATCCACGAAGTGGGCCATGCCTGCTACGAACTTGGCATTGATCAGGTCCATCTTCTGACACCACTCGGGCAGGGGGTGTCGATGGGGGTCCATGAAAGCCAGAGCCGCATCTATGAAAACCAGCTTGGCCGGCGTCGGTCCTTTGCCGGCTGGCTTTACACCGCGATGCGAAAGACCTTCGGTGACTTCGGCATCGACAGTGCGGAGGCCTTCTATGCCACAGTCAACCGGGTGGAACCCGGCTATATCCGGACCGAGGCGGACGAGGTCCAGTACAATCTCCACATCATGATGCGCTTCGACCTGGAGCGTGCGCTGATGGCGGGGGATCTGACCGCCCCCGACCTGGAGGCCGCCTGGAACGACCGCTTTGCCACCGATTTCGGTGTCGCGGTCGACAGGCCCGCGAACGGGGTCTTGCAGGATGTGCACTGGTCGGGTGGCCTCTTCGGTTATTTCCCGACTTACGCGCTCGGCAACGTCTATGCCGGGTGCCTGATGCAAAAGCTTTGCGCGGATGAGCCGGAACTGGACGCGGCTCTCGCCACCGGGCGGCTCGCCCCGGCGACGGATTGGCTCGGCGCCCGCGTTCAGCGATATGGCGGGCTATACCGGCCGCGTGAGGTCATCGCGCGCGCCTGCGGGGCCGAGCCGACCGAGGAGCCGCTGCTGAACTACCTGGAAGAGAAGTTCGCCGATCTCTACGGGCTTTGATCGGTGGAGCGTCACGAACGCATCGGGGTCTGGCTGCTTGCCATCGGCCAGACGGTGGGTTTCGCAACGCTGCTGTTCGGCTTCGGCGGTATCCTTCTTGCGCTCGAGGCGGGAACGTCGTGGAGCCGGGCGGAGCTTGCGCTCGGCCCCTCGCTAAGCCTTGCGGTCGAGGCCCTGGTCGTGACAGCGACAGGGCGGCTGGTTGATCGTGGTCATGGCGGCGCGCTCCTATCCGGCTCGGCGCTTCTGGGCGCCATTGGGCTGGCCGCGTTGTCGCAGGTGCAAAGCCTTTGGGGCTGGTATCTGATCTGGGCCGTTCTCGGTGCGGCGCAGGCGGCCGGGCTTTATGAGACTTGCTTTTCTTTCCTGACCCGACGCCTCGGCCCGGGCGCACGCGCAGCCATCATCCGGGTGACACTCGTCGCAGGGTTCGCCTCGACACTCGCCTTCACAATAGGGGCCACGACGGGCGAGGTGCTTGGCTGGCGCGGCGCGCTGCTGATCTTCGCGGCGCTTCAGATTTTCGTCACGCTGCCGGTCAACCTGATCGGAGTCCGGCTGCTGCGCCGGGGCGAGCGGCGGGGTGGACCCGCGGGGGCCAGGGCGAACGGGGCTGTGCGCGCGGCTCTCCGCAACCCGGTATTCTGGGCGCTTGCGGGTATCTTCGGCCTGACCATGGGAACGCATATGATGCTGGTCAGTTTGGCGCTTCCGGTCCTGATGGATCGCGGCGCATCGCACGCGCTGGCGGTCATCGTCGCATCGACTGTCGGGCCGATGCAGGTCGTGGGACGGTTGGGGATGATGCTTGGCGGCGCGCGCATCCGCTCCGGTACGGCGGTGCGGGCAATCACGCTGGTCATGGCGCTGGCGAGCCTGTCCTTGCTGCTGGCAGCGGGCCATGTCTGGCTGTTCTTCGCCTATGCCGTCTTTCAGGGCGCCTCAATCGGCATCTCCTCGATCCTGCGACCGGTCCTGACTGCCGAGGCGCTGGGATTCGAGAACTTCGGCGCGATCAGCGGTGTACTGGCCATCGCGCCTCTCAGTGCCTCGGCCCTCGCGCCTTATGCCGGGGCGGTCCTGATCGGGGCGGGCGGGGTGCCGCTGTTCCTTTCGGTCACGCTAGCGCTGACGCTGTCAGCTTTCGCGGCCGCGCTCTGGCTGCGGTCGCGCGGCATCTGAAGGGCGGCATCAGTGCCAGTCCGGCGGCCGCTTCTCGATGAAGGCCTGAATCCCTTCGTTGGTGTCGCGCCAGAGCATGTTTTCGACCATCACGGCCGCGGCATGGTCATAGGCCTCCGACCGGGTCATCTCGATCTGGTCATAGAAGGCGCGCTTGCCGATCTTGACGGCGGCAGACAGTTTTCCGGCGACGAGATCGGCCAGGGCCATCGTTTCGGTGTCGAGCGTCTGGCTCGGGACGACACGGTTCACGAGTCCGAGCGCCTCGGCCCGCGCGGCGTCGATGAAGGCGCCGGTTGTCAGCATCTCGAACGCCATCTTGCGCGGCACGTTGCGCGACAGCGCCACCATCGGGGTCGAACAGAAAAGGCCGATATTGACGCCGTTCACGCCGAAACGGGTTCCTTCGGCGGCCACCGCCATGTCGCAGCTCGCGACAAGCTGGCAGCCTGCGGCCGTGGCGATGCCATGGGCCTGGGCGATGACCGGTTGCGGCATGGTCGGGATGATCTGCATCACCTCGGCACAGCGCGCGAAAAGATCGGCGAAATAGGCCCGCCCCTTGTCGGGCGCGGCGCGTCCGGCCTGCATCTCCTTCAGGTCGTGACCCGCGCAAAAGGCCTTGCCCGCCCCCTTCAGGATCACGACCCGCACCGATGTGTCGCTGGCAATGCTCTCAAGCGCAGCCTTCAGCGCCGCCAGCATCGCATCCGACAGCGCATTCAGCTTCTCGGGTGCGTTCATCGTCAATATCGCGACCGCGTTCCGGTCTTCGCGCAGCAGAATCGTGTCGCTCATCTTGCAATTCCCTCGGTTTCCCGGAAAGCCTAGTCCCCGATCCACGTTGAAGGAAGACCATGCACGCGGCAACCGTTTCCGACCTCACAGCATTTCTCGAACGGGAGTTTGCCCAGGTCGCCTCCGACTTCGTCATCGAGCGTCTGACCGAGGATGGTATCGAGGTGCGGCTACGGGTGGCCGACCGCCACCTCCGGCCCGGCGGGACCGTCTCGGGGCCTTCGATGTTTGCTTTGGCCGATGTCGCCATCTACCTCGCGATCCTTTCCCGCATCGGCCCGATCGCTCTGGCCGTGACCACAAGCGCCAATATTGATTTCCTGCGCAAGCCCATGGCCGATACCGATCTCATTGCAACCTGCCGGCTCTTGAAACTGGGCCGGGCGCTGGCCGTGGGCGAAGTGCTCATCTATTCCGAAGGTGCCGATGCCCCGGTCGCCCGCGCCGCCATGACCTATTCGATTCCACCCGACCGCCGGGCAGAAGGCGCTCAAGGCGGGAAATCGGAAGCGAAAACAGGGCGGTAGTTTGGGGTATTAAGATACCTATTTTTTAAGCGATTGTTTTACATGGAAAAAATATACAACTTGCCACTTGACTGGCGCAGGCAGATACATGAAAAGCCCGCATTCCTGTCCGGACGCCTTTTGGGGGCGGCCCGAACTACCGCCAAGTCAAAGGGCTGACCATGAAAACTTATACCGCGAAACCGGCGGAGATTGAGAAAAAGTGGATCCTGATTGATGCCGAAGGCATCGTCCTGGGCCGTCTCGCCGTGATCGTCGCCAACCGCCTGCGCGGCAAGCACAAGCCGACCTATACCCCGCATATGGACATGGGTGACAATGTCATCGTCATCAATGCCGACAAGGTGCAGATGACCGGCGCGAAGCGTGAAGACAAGCGCTACTACTGGCACACCGGCTATCCCGGCGGCATCAAGTTCCGGACCGCGGCGCAGGTGCTCGACGGCGCCCACCCGGAACGCGTGGTGATCAAGGCGGTCGAACGCATGATCAGCCGCAACCGGCTCGGCAGCCAGCAGATGCGCAACCTGCGCGTCTATGCCGGTGCCGACCATCCGCATGAGGCGCAGCAGCCCGAAGTGCTGGATGTCAAGTCTATGAACCCGAAGAACACCCGGAGCGCGTGAATTAGATGGCCGACGAAATCAAATCCCTCGACGACCTCAAATCGGTCGTGTCCGGCACCCCCGCCGCCGAAGCCGCCGCACCCGCCCCGCGCGAACCGAAGCGCGACGCCATGGGCCGCGCCTACGCGACCGGCAAACGCAAGGACGCCGTCGCCCGCGTCTGGATCAAGCCGGGCTCCGGCAAGGTCGTTGTGAACGGCAAGGAAATGGCCGTTTACTTCGCGCGTCCGGTTCTGCAGATGATCCTGCGTCAGCCCTTCACGGTTGCCGGCGTTGACGGCGAATTCGACGTGATGGCGACTGTCGCCGGTGGCGGCCTTTCCGGTCAGGCCGGTGCGGTCAAGCACGGCATCTCCAAGGCGCTGCAGCTTTATGAACCGTCGCTGCGCCCCGCGCTGAAGGCGGCCGGGTTCCTGACCCGCGACAGCCGCGTTGTGGAACGGAAAAAGTACGGCAAGGCGAAGGCCCGCCGCAGCTTCCAGTTCTCCAAGCGCTGATCGCTGGCGCATTCGCGATTTTGGGCGCGCCGGTTGCCGGCGCGCCTTTTTCTTTGTGTAACCGGTGTTGCCGGACGGACTCGCTCGCGCAGTATTGATTTCGGTTCAGTTGACGCGGCGTCGGCACATGCGCATAGCTCGGCCCATTGAGGCAGAAAAACGAGCAGAAAATGCCCAGTCAGTCGTTCTACCACAGCTCCTCCGGGGGGTTCGATTTCCTTGGCCTGCGGACATCGCCGGCGGGCCGGGTGGAAATTGTCTATGACGATGGCGTCAAGCGCCGGATCGTCTGGCGCGTGCAGTCGGAAACCAATCTTGGCCGTATCGGCGATGCGCTTCGCAGTGCAGTGGACAAGCCGCGTGTCCTGCAGGCGCTATATGCCGAACTGAAGAAACGTTCGATCTCCATCGACGTCGTTTCGGGCTAAAAAAGGAGGCCGGGCAGTGCCCGGCCTAGGAAGAGGTTCCATCGGGGAACGGAGGAACCACCTAGCTGCGCCATGCCCGGCGACGGCATTCCTCGTCACGCGCGGCGTCAGCAATTCCAATATCATCCAGCAGCCTCGGCGACAGGCGCGCCAGCGCGATACGGCTGCGTCGCCGCTGGCTCCATGTCTCGGCCACCTGAACCAGAGCCATGACCATTGCCATCAGACCGATGGCGCGGGGCAGGAGGGCGGCGTTTCGGGTCGGGTGCGCATTGCTGGTCATGTCGGTCACTTTTGTATTGATACAATCGGGAAATCTCTGTATTGTATTAGTGCAATAGGAAAAATGTATCGTCCAGAGGAACATTGTGCCGGATACAATTTGGCAGCCAGACCTCGCGGGCTACGATGGCCCCAAATATCTCGCGCTGGCCCATTTCCTGCGAGAGGCGGTCCGGTCGGGCAGTTTGCCGGAAGGGCAGAAACTGCCCCCCGTCCGCGATCTCGCCTGGCGTCTTGGGATCACGCCGGGCACTGTCGCGCGGGCCTATCAGATCGTCACGCAGGAAGGGTTGCTGAGTGCGGTTGTCGGCCGCGGCACCTTCGTGGCGGCCAGAACCGCGAAGCTCGGGCCAAATCAGGCGCTGATTTCCGATCCGGTCGTGGCCGGGGGCGAAACCGTGCCGCTGATCGACATGCGTATTCCGGAAATGCCAGATGTCGGTCAGGGCCGGGCGATTTCGGCAATCATGCACAAACTTGCCGACAAGGTGGGGCGCGACTATCTCGGCTACCCGTTCCTGCATCGCGATACGGCGTTGCGTGACGCGGTCGCCGACTGGCTTTCCGGAAACGAGATCGGCCCGTTTGGTGCGGCCGACATCGCGCTGACGAATGGCGGCCAGAACGCCATCCACACCGTTCTGCAATGCTGCCTGAGAGGGGACCGCCCGCGCATATTCGTGGAAGAACTGGCCTATCCCGGTTATCGCTACGCCGCCAGGCTGAACCGGGCCGAGGTCGTGCCGGTCGCCATGGATGACGAAGGGATGCGGGCTGATGCGCTCGATGCGGCTTGCCGCCGGCAAGGCGGGCGCGTGGTCTGTATCACGCCGGAGGCGCAAAATCCGACAACCATCCGGATGTCACCACAGCGGCGCGCCGAAATCGTCGCGGTCGCCCGCGATCACGATCTGCAGATCATCGAGGATGATTGCTACTCCGTGCGCGGCGACCCGTTGCCCGCGTTGCGCGCGCTGGCGTCCGACCGGACCTGGTACATCAGCAGCCTGTCGAAATCCATCGCCGCAGGGCTCCGCTTCGGGATGATCGTTTGTCCGACGGGGCGGGGCGAGGCCGGGCGCATGGCCGCCCAGCATTCCTTTTTCGGGCTGGCCCGGCCGGTCAGCGATATCGTCCAGGAACTGCTTCTGTCGGGCGAGGCTGTGGCGCTGCGCGATCGTGTGAACGCCGTCTTCGCACGGCGGCTGGAAATGACCCTGAACATACTTGGGCGTTACGATGTCGCCTGGCAGCGGGGGCTCAGCTTTGTATGGGTACGATTGCCCCTGGGGTGGCGGGCCTCGACCTTTGCCCGGCGGGCGGAGGCGGAAGGTGTATTGGTACGATCGGCGGATGAATACACGGTCGTCGACGGTCATGCGCCCAACGCCATTCGCATCGCCTTTGCCGGCGGCCTGTCGGAAGCCGCCTTTGCCGAGGGACTGAACCGTCTGGCGAGCCTTCTGGCAAACCCGCCGGGGGATTTGTCGATTTGACACCCGGACGCCCTGTCGGCCGCCTCATCCGGGGCGAGGATTGCATTGCCGAGGGGCTCGTCTGGCTGGCGGCAAAGGAACCGCGATTTGCCGCCGCTTTGGCGCAGATCGGCCCGGTGCCACTCCGCCTGCGCCCCGACGGATTCGCAGCACTTCTCGACGCGATCATGGGCCAGCAGGTTTCGGTCGCCTCGGCCGATGCGATCTGGCGGCGGCTGGAGGCGGCCGGGTTCCTGACCGAGGAGGCCATCGTTTCGGCAGAGGACGACGCGTTGCGCCAGTGCGGGCTCAGCCGTCAGAAGCTGCGCTACGCCAAGGCTCTGGCCCATGCGCGGCTCGACTACGCCGCTTTGCGCGACATGGCCGATGACGATGTCACTGCCACGCTCGTGGCCTTGCCCGGCATCGGCCGCTGGACGGCCGAAGTCTATGCGATGCTGTCACTTGGCCGCGCCGATGTCTTTGCACCGGGCGATCTGGCCCTGCAGGAAGCGGCGCGTCACCTCTTTGCGTTGGAAGAACGGCCATCCGAACGCGACCTGCGCAAGATGGCCGAAGACTGGAGCCCCTGGCGGGCAGTTGCGGCGCGGCTGCTCTGGGCCTATTACCGCGTCATCAAGAACCGAGAGGGCATCTGATGGCGCGTGAACTGAAATTTGGCCGCAAGCCGGCCAGGTCGGGAGAGGCCCGTTCGCTCGTCGTCTTCCTGCACGGTTACGGGGCCGACGGCGCCGATCTGCTTGGCCTTGCCGACCCGCTGGCGCCCCATCTTCCCAACACCGTTTTCGTTGCGCCGGACGCGCCGGAACGCTGTGCAGCCAGCCCTTTCGGGTATCAATGGTTCCCGATCCCCTGGCTTGACGGGTCCAGCGAGGAAGCGGCGCGAACGGGGCTTCTGGCCGCCGCCACAGACCTCAACGCTTTCCTTGACACGCAGCTTCAGGCCGAGGGGCTGCGCCCCGATCAGATGGCGGTGATCGGCTTTTCGCAAGGCACCATGATGGCGCTGCACGTCCTGCCGCGCTGCAAGGATAAGGTCGCGGGCATCGTCGCCTTTTCCGGCCGCCTGCTCAGGCCGGAATTGCTGGCGGTCGAAGCCCTGTCGAAGCCCGATGTCCTTCTGGTCCACGGCGACGAGGATCAGGTGGTTCCCTTCGGCGACATGTCGATTGCCGGTCAGGCCCTGACGGATGCGGGGTTCACGACCTTTGGCCATGTCATGAAAGGCACCGGCCATGGCATCGCGCCCGACGGGCTTTCCGTCGCGCTCGCATTTCTGCGCGACCGTATCGAATAGGCTTGAAGTCCGCCGAAACGCGGTTAGGCTTGTCAGTGACCGAAGCCGGAGACGATCGACCATGACCACTTTCGCCATTGCTGCAGGACTGGTTCTTCTCGCGGCCCTTTGTGTCGCGGTCCGGCTGCTGGCCCAGCCCGCCCCTGTCCGGGTGGCTGCCCGCCGCCGCCGCTGAGGCACCTGCCGGAACATTTCCTGACTGTCACGAACATTTCACAGCCGCCGGGTGATACTGCGGCAGTTGTCTGTCCTATGGCATATTGCGGGGCTTGCCAGCGCGAAACCGCGATATATAGTCAGGCCAAGGCGGAGCGGGGCTCCCGCTCTGATGCCCGCAGACGGCAGACAGGGCGAGGACGGAGTCGCTGATGCTCGACCGGATTGAGAACGAGGAATTTCGAACCGCCTTCGTGCGGGAACCGGGCGCGCTAAAGCAGTTTCCGGCGCTCGTGCTCAACGCCGACTTCCGCCCGCTATCCTATTATCCCCTGTCGCTCTGGCCCTGGCAGGAGGCGATCAAGGCGGTTTTCCTTGAACGGGTGATGATCCTGGCCGAATACGATCAGGTCGTCCGGTCGCAACGCGCGGCCATTCGAATACCCTCGGTCGTGGTGTTGAAAGACTATGTGAAACCCCAGAAGCGCGTGGCCTTCACGCGCTTCAATCTTTTTCTCAGGGACGAATTCTGTTGCCAGTATTGCGGGTCGCGGGGCGAACTGACCTTTGACCATGTTCTGCCAAGGTCTCGTGGCGGGGTTACAAGCTGGGATAACGTCGTCGCCGCCTGTTCGCCCTGCAACCTGCGCAAGGGCAACCGGCTCTTGCACCAGTCAGGCTTGTCGCTGCGCAAGAGGCCCTACCGGCCCTCGGCCGAGGAAATGCGCAATGTCGGTCGGCGCTTTCCGCCGAATTACCTGCATGAAAGCTGGGTCGATTTCCTCTACTGGGACGCCGAACTCGACGCTTGAGGACATCACATGGCCTGGCCCAGCAATTCCGACGATGCCGCCGAGCGGCAGGCTCGGCTTGAGGTGTCCGACAAGGCGGCAGGATTCGACATCACAGAGGATTTCTGCCGCTTCAGCCAGATGAACGACATGTTCACCCGCGCCTTTTGGGATCCGTCCGTCAAAGGGCCGCAATCCGCGGCGTTCTTCAACAGCTACCGGATGGATGCCGAACCGCGCAAAGGCGACGGTTTCACGCAGAAGGACTTCGCCCTGCGCAACGCGGCCTGGGCAGTGTCCGACATCCTGTCGAACCGGGGCGCAGCGGAAGGACAGCGCGAAGGCTTCCAGGCCCCCATCGCCGAAGACACGCCGGTCGCACCTGTCCGCGCGGCGCTTGGCAGCCCGGAGGCGGAAACCGCCGAGATCAAGAAGGTAGCGCGGCTTTTCGGCGCCGATCTGGTCGGCGTTACCGAGATCGACGAACGCTGGCATTACAGCGAACGGCCCGACACGCGCACGATGACGCCGGTTGCGAACGAACTGCCCCCCGGGTTGACGCACGTCATCGTCATGGGCCATGCGATGGATTTCGATCTGGTCGAAACCTATCCCTCGGCACTGGCCGGCGCATCCACCGGGCGTGAATACAGCCATGAGGCGGCAATCGTCATCCAGCTTGCCGCCTATATCCGCAATCTCGGCTATCAGGCGGTTGCGTCGATGAATGACACGAGCCTTGTCATCCCCTACGCGATCAAGGCGGGCCTGGGCGAATATGGGCGCAACCAGATGGTGCTGACGCCGGATTTCGGGCCGCGCGTGCGATTTTCGAAGATATTCACCGATCTGCCCCTGATCGCGGATGCGCCGCGCCGGATCGGGCTTGCCGCCTATTGCGGGGAATGCACCAAATGCGCCGAGGCCTGCCCGCCGAAAGCGCTGCCCTTCGGGCCGCCCGATCTGGGGCAGGGCAGCATCTCAACCATAAAGGGGGTGCGCAAATGGTCTGCCGATTGCGAGAAATGTTTCGGCTACTGGGCAAAACTCAGAACCGACTGCGCCATCTGCATGCGGGTCTGCCCCTTCAACCGGCGCTATGACCGCTGGCAGGATCGGCTCTGGCGTCGGCTGGCGCTTGGCCGCTGGCGCGGGCTGGCGCGCCGCTGGGAAGATCGGCGCGGCAAACGCGAACGGCTGAAGCCGAAGGACTGGTGGGCGCGGCTGACCGCGCGCGGCTAGTCGTGTGGCAAACGCTTTACCTTGGCCGGGAAGCGGGTAATCTCCGGACGACAAACAGGCGAGGGCACATGACCGACACGTTCTTTCACCCGATTTCCGGAATGCAGATGCCGCGCTTCGCAGGCATCGCCACCTTCATGCGGCTGCCGCATGTCCCCTTCGACCATCCCCGGATCGACGAGGTTGAGATCGGCCTTGTGGGCCTACCCTGGGATGGCGGCACGTCAAACCGGCCGGGCCCGCGCCACGGTCCCCGTCAGCTTCGCGATTATTCGACGATGATCCGCGCCCAGCATCCGGTCACCGGCCTGCGCCCGTTCGAAACGGCGACTTGCGCCGATCTTGGCGATGTGGGGCCCAATCCGGTGGACGGGCCCGATACGCTCGCCCGGTTTGAAACCTTCTTCGCCGAGATGAAGCGGCGTGGCATTCGCCCGCTTTCCGGTGGCGGCGATCACCTTTGCACCCTTCCGGTCCTGCGCGGCATTGCCCGGGACGAACCGCTCGGCCTGGTCCATTTCGACAGCCACACGGACCTCTTCCCCGCCTATTTCGGGGGCAAGACGCTGACCCACGGCAACCCGTTCCGCAACGCGGTGGAAGAAGGGTTGCTCGACCCCAAGCGCATGGTCCAGATCGGCATTCGCGGCACGCAATATGACAGTATCGACAAGGATTTCGCCAAAGCTTACGGCATCCGGATCATCCCGATCGAGGAGTTCTTTGACCGCGGCATCCCCGATGTGATGGCCGAGGCGAGAGAGATCGTGGGCACAAAGCCCACCTATCTGTCCTACGATATCGACTTCGTCGATCCCTCGGTCGCACCGGGGACGGGGACGCCGGAATGGGGTGGCCCGAACGCCTATCAGGCGATGCAGGTCGTCCGCGAATGCCAGGGCCTGAACATCGTCGGCGCCGATCTGGTGGAGGTTTCGCCACCAGTCGACCCCAGCGGCGGCACGGCCTGGCTGGGCGTGTCGCTGATGTTCGAAATTCTCTGCGTGATGGTCTCAGCGCTCAGAAAGTAGGGCAGGGCTGCCGCTCTCGGCGATGGCCCGGGCCGCGCCCCTTACGCCTTTGCGGCGGTAATGATGATCTCGACCAGATAGTCCGGCGTGGCAAGGCTCGCCTCGCCCGTCGCCCGCGCCGGGGCATGGCCCGCGGGCACCCAGGCATCCCATTCGGCATTCATCGCGGCAAACCCGCCCGCGATGTCCGCCAGCCAGATCTGCGCCCTGAGGATGCGCGTCTTGTCGGAACCCGCCAGCGCCAGAAGCCGGTCGATCTCTGCCAGACAATCGCGGGTCTGCTGCCCGACATCGCCGCCCGGCTCGCCGACGACGCCCGCCAGATGCACGATGCCATCATGGATGACGACGTTCGACATGCGCTTGCCGGTCTCAAGGCGGATGATCTCTGACATGGAAGCCTCCCGTTTTGTGTCGCTGCCTGCTTAGCCGCCCTTGCCGGCATCGGCCAGCGTCAATTTCGTTGGGAAGGGGGCTGGAGCGGGTGAAGGGAATCGAACCCTCGTCGTAAGCTTGGGAAGCTTCTGCTCTACCATTGAGCTACACCCGCAAAGGTGCCGTTACCGGGGCGCGGATGATCCGCCTTGCCCCCGGCGGCCAGATTTCCATATCCCGGCCCGGGCCATGTGGCAAGGGGGAAGCCCGGCCCCGGTCACGCCGTCAGGATCGGCGCCTCAGAACCATTTCAGCCACCGGAACCAGAGCCATAGCCCCGCGCCGAGGGTGCCCATGCCGACCGTCAGTGCCGCAAAGGACCAGGGCCAGGCCGTGCCGGGCATCCCCGCGACATTGACCCCGAAAAGCCCGGTGAAAAAACCGAGCGGCAGGAAGATCGCCGCAACCACCGACAGGACGAAACCGTTATGCGCCAGCCGTGCGGCATTCAGGCTGTCGGCATGGGCGCGCAGCGATGCAAGCCGGTCGCGGATATTGTCCAGTTCCTCCACCAGCCGGGTCGTGCGGCTGGCCACCTGTCTCAGGTGGTCGCGGGCCTCTTCGTCGATCATGGGGCATTCGAGGATCATCAGGCGCGAAATGGCGTCGCGCTGCGGCGCAATGTAGCGGCGAAGCTTGATCACCGAGCGGGCAAGTCGCGACATTTCCAACTCGCCTGTGCCGGTAGCATCGGGCCGGTCGTCGAGCAGTTTTTCTTCGATCGCGTCGGTCTGGTCCTCCCGCTCGGCCGAGGCCGTTTCGATGCGCGCGGTCAGCATGTCAGCGATCCGGGCCAGAAACGCGCCGGGCGTGGGCGCGGCATTGCCTGCGACGACATCGGCGCGCAGGGAATCGAAGGCGAAGATGCGGCGCTGCCGGGTCGTGACGACCAGTCCGTCCGCGACCCAGAGCCGCAAGGCAACCATGTCGTCGACATGCTGGCCGGGGTTGAAGTTCATGCCGCGCAAGTTGACGAGAAGCCCGTCGCCGACGCGGTCGACCTGCGGCCGTGTTTCGGCCTGTAGCAGGCCCGACCGCGCCGCCGCCGGCAGGTTGTCGCGGCTCCAGGCCGCGAAACCGGGATCGGTCCGGTCGAAATGCAACCAGCGCCAGCGCGCGCCTTCGGCCGGCACCGGGCGGGGTCTGTCTTCGGCCACAGCTTGGGCGCTGCGGTCGGGGAAGATGTCGAAAGCGGCGATCGGGGCGGGCAATGGTTCGGTCAAGCGTTTGCGCCTTTCTCTAGCTGTGGCTAGCTTGACCGCTTGTGCGAAGGGCGCAATGGCAAAAATTTCGTTCGGCCAACGGAATCGCGGGGATTGACTTCGCCGCCCTCTATCGGTGGTCTCTGCCAGCGAAAGAGGCGGGACAGATGCAGCGGAAAGATCATATTGATGCGTTCGGGGCCCTGTCGCTGACGGGCTTTTCGCTCTTCCTCGCCTTCAACCAGATCCTCATCAAGTTCGTGAATGCCGGATTGCAGCCGGTTTTCTTCGCCGGCCTCCGCTCGGCGCTGGCAATTGTCTGCATCTGGATATGGATGGTCGCGGCCGGTCGCCGGCCGCGGCTGGAGCGGCGCATGGTCGGCCCCGGGATTGCCATCGGTGTCGTCTTTGCGGTCGAGTTTCTGTTCCTGTTTCTCGCGCTCGATCTGACAACGGTAACGCGGACCTCGATCATTCTTTATTCGATGCCGATGTGGCTGGCCATCGGCGCCCATTTCACGATCAAGGGCGAAGGTCTGACGACGAAGAAGGCCGCAGGGCTGCTGCTGGCCTTCGGTGGCGTGGCGATGGCGCTTCTCAACCGCGGGCCGGACGGCGGCGGCGCGAGCCTCATCGGCGATCTTTGCGCTCTCGGGGCCGCGCTTTGCTGGGCCACGCTGACGCTGATCGCAAGGGGGACGCGGCTGCGCGAGGTGCGCCCCGAGATGCAGCTTTTCTGGCAGGTCCTTGTTTCCGCGCCGATTCTTCTGATTGCGGCACCGTTATTCGGGCCGCTTGTCCGCGATCTGGTGCCTTTGCACCTTGCCGGTCTGGTCTTTCAGGCGGTGGCTGTCGTGTCGGCCGGCTTCATGTTCTGGCTCTGGCTCCTGACGATTTACCCAGCCGCCGGGGTCGCCAGCTTTTCCTTCCTGACGCCGGTCTTCGGGGTCGCGCTCGGCTGGCTCCTGCTGGGCGAACATGTCGGGCTTTCTCTTCTCGGGGCCGTGGCGCTGGTCGCGATTGGTATCGTCCTGATCAACCGACCGTCACGGGCCAGGTCGAGCGGTCAAAGCTAGACCGGTGCGCGTCAGAGGCGGCCGATCCGTTCGGTCAGCAGGGCAAAGAACCCGTCCGCGTCGATATCGCGCATGAACATGGCGTTCGCCTCGCGCCCGGTCACGCGCCACCAGTCGGCAACCGTCATGCCTTGCGTGTAGGTGCCCGCCAGCTCGATCTCCACATTGATATGACGGCCCGAAAAGAGCTCCGGTTTGAGCAGATAGGCGATCACGCAAGGGTCATGCAGCGGCGCGCCCTGACTGCCATATTTCGCCATGTCGTAGCGTTCGAAGAAATCGGTCCAGCTTGCGACCGCGTGGCCGACATTGGTGCCGAGGTTCCGAAACGCCTCGACCCGGGCGCGGGTGGTCAAGACCTTATGCGTGACGTCAAGCGGCATGACGACGAGCGGGGCACCGGATTTGAAAACGATGTCGGCGGCTTCCGGGTCGACGTAAATGTTGAACTCCGCTGCAGGGGTGACATTGCCGACCTCGAAATACGCCCCGCCCATCATCACGATTTCGGCCACGCGCGGGATGATGTCGGGCGCCCGAAGGAATGCTGTGGCGATATTCGTCAGGGGACCGAGCGGGCAGAGCGTGATTGTCCCCGGGGCAGCTGACCGCAGCGTGTCGATCAGGAAATCGACGGCGTGGCCCTCGCGCAGTGCCATTTCCGGTTCGGGCAGCTCGATACCGTCAAGGCCGGTCTTCCCGTGCACGTATTCCGCTGTGACAAGCTTGCGTTCAAGCGGCCGGTCTGCCCCGGCGAAGACGGCCATATCCTCGCGACCGGCAAGGGTGCAGACGATCCGCGCGTTCCGCGAGGTGTGGTGCAGCGGGACATTGCCGGCAACGGCGGTCACGCCCAGAACCTCCAACTCTGGCGAGGCCAGCGCCAGAAGGATCGCGACGGCGTCATCCTGGCCTGGATCGGTGTCGATGATGATCTTGCGGGGCTGGGGCATGATGTCGGTCCGGTGATCCTTCAGGCAGGTGCTTCGCCCTTTCTTATCGTTAACGGTGCGTAAGCACAGTCTAAACTTTGCCACAATTGCTTGGCACAACCAGAGTCCATTTCGTGAAAGGGCACTGCCATGCCTGTGCGATCCGGCGCAATCCATCTTCATGCGGGGTCTTCGGGGCCTGCCGCCAGCACTGTAAATGGCCTTCTGGCCGCCAACAGGGGCTGGTTTGCCAGCCAGCGGGTAGGTGTCATAGACGCCTCGGCCAACACCCTGATGGCGCCGGCGGGAAATGCAGCACCGGATGCCGAAACCTTGCGATGCACGATTGTGTCTGCCGCAGCGCTGCTCTGCGATCCCGAGGCCCTGCTTCGCGGCCGGTTCTTTCCCGACGCGCATGCCCAGGCCACATGTCTGCGCGCCCTGCTCGGCCGTCCGGTCGAGCGGCTCGTCATCTCGGTCGAACCCTATGACAGCCTGTTTGCAGGGGCCTGGCGCCGTGTCGCACTTGACCGTCCGGTCGAACCGCTGGAGCGTTTCGTTCCGCGTTTCGCCAGTTTCGAGGGCGGTTGGCTTGATTGTGTCGAGGCGTTGCGCGACGGGCTTGACGCGGTTGAAACGCTGGTTGCCACGGCCGACCTCAACCCCGTCGAAACGCTCGCCCAGCTTCTGCCCGAAGGCGTGACGCTTGGCAGCCTGGCGCAGCCCAGCGTCCCGCGCGTTACCGACAGCGCCATCGCGATGGTCCAGCATCACCGCCGCCTCGGCGTGACATATGCCCCGGGCCAGCTTGACCGTCTCCTGTCGTTTCACAGCCAGCTGCCGCAGATCGAGGACACCTGCGGCTTCGAGGGGCTGGCGCTGGCCGATATGCGCGGCCGCTATATCGCCGACATTGACACGCTGGCGCGGTGGAAGGGCATCACGCTCATCGGTCAATACGCGGCAGCGATGGCAGCCGAATAGCAAAGCCCCGGCACGAGGGGCCGGGGCTTTCCGATGGTTGGCGCGTGGTGTCAGCCGTCGAAGTTCACTTCTTCCATCAGTTTCAGCGCCTCGGCGCGCTTGCCGGCCACATCCATCAGGTTGAGCGGATCGGGCGTGAACGGGCCCCAGCTTTCGACAAGGGCGGAGCGCTTCACCCCCGGCTTGACCGGGAATTCGTGGTTTGTCTCGGCATAGATCGCCTGCGCCGCATCGGATGACAGGAACTCCATGAGTTTCAGGGCGTCATCGCGATGGGGCGCCGATTTGGTCATGGCCACGCCGGAGACGTTGACATGGGTCCCGCCGCCTTCGAAGACCGGATAGATGATGCGCACGGAATTTGCCCATTCTGTCTGTTCCGGATCGGCCAGCATCTCGCCCATGTAATAGGTATTGCCAAGCGAGATGTCGCATTCGCCCGCCCAGATCGATTTCACCTGGGCGCGGTCGTTGCCCTCGGGCTTATGGGCGAGGTTGGCACGCAGGCCCGCGGCCCAGTCCCGGGCATAATCGGCGCCGTGATGTTCGATCATCGCAGCCATCAGGCCGAGGTTGTAGTCATGCGTGCCGGGCCGGGTGCAGATGCGTCCGGCCCATTTCGGATCGACCAGATCTTCATAGGTTGTCACCTCGCCATCGGCCACGCGGTCCTTGCTGGCATAGACGATGCGGGCGCGGCTCGTCAGGCCGAACCAGCGATTGTCGGGGTCGCGGAATTCGGCCGGGATATTGGCATTCAGGACATCGGAGACAACCGGCTGGGTGACGCCCGCCTCAACAATCTGGCTCAGCCGAGCGATATCGACCGTCATGACAAGATCGGCCGGGCTGCGGTCGCCTTCGCTTTGCAGGCGCTCCACCATGCCCTTGTCGACATAGGCGACATTAACCTCGATCCCGGTCTCGGCTGTGAAGGCGTCGAATAGCGGTTTGACGAGTTCGGGCTGGCGGTGGGAATAGACATTGACCTCTGCCGCCTGGGCGAGGGGGGCTGAGAGTGCTGCGACAGATACAGCCAGCAGGAAGGCGCGGGCGGACATAGTTGACTCCTTTAGTCAGATTATGGAGCCGTTATTGGGCAAATCCGGGCGGCCGTCAATACCTGATCAAACTAGTTGGGTATTTTACCCGGGCGCCGACACTACTTCCAGTGCCCGCCATGCGGGGCACTTGAGCCAAAACCTACCCCGCCCGTTCGGCCGCCTTCATCTTGTCCCAGATCGCATCGAGTTCGGCCAGGTCGCAGTCCTCGGGGCGCCTGCCTTGGGCCGACAGATGCGCTTCGATCCCCTGAAACCTGCGGATGAACTTCGCGTTGGCCCGCCGCAAGGCGGCCTCGGCATCCACCTTCAGGTGCCGCGCGAGATTGGCGACAACGAAGAGGAGGTCGCCGAATTCCTCCTCGATCTCGGCAGCAGCCATCCGCCCCTCCGCCTCGGCAAGCTCGCCCGCCTCCTCGACGATCTTGTCGAGCACCTCAGCCGTCGAGGGCCAGTCGAACCCCACTCGCGCCGCGCGGTTCTGCAGCTTGATGGCCCGTGTCAGCGCTGGCAGGTTAACGGCGACGCCGTCAAGGACCGAGGTCAAAGCGCCCTGCGCACGTTCGGCGGCCTTCATCGCCTCCCAATCGCGTGTCTGTTCCTCCGCCGTCTTGTCACGGCTTTCGCTGCCGAAGACATGCGGGTGACGCGCGATCATCTTGTCGCTGATAGCCCGCACGATGCTGTCGAAGGTGAAAAGGCCTTTCTCCGCCCCCATCTGCGCATGATAGACCGTCTGGAAAAGAAGATCGCCCAGTTCGCCTTCCAGCGCTGCCCAATCCCCAGTCTCGATGGCCTCGGCGACCTCATAGGCCTCTTCGATCGTATAGGGCGCGATGGTCGCGAAACCCTGTTCGATGTCCCAGGGGCAGCCGGTCTTCGGGTCGCGCAGGCGCGCCATGATTTCCCGAAGCCGCGCCAGCCCGCCTTCGGGATCAAGGCAGAGCTCTTGGCTGGCATCGGGGTCGAGGGGCATTGCGCAATCTTCCGGAATAGGTGACGGTCCCGGACAGTAGATCGCATCCTGCCGAGGAGTCCACGGTCATGCCCGTGATCAACCGAATTGCCGATTACGCCCAGGACATGAAGGGCTGGCGGCGCCATCTGCATCAGCACCCCGAACTCGGCTTCGACTGCCACGAAACCGCGGCCTTCGTGGTCGCCCGGTTGCGCGAATTCGGGGTGGACGCCATTCACGAAGGCATCGGCCGGACCGGCGTTGTGGCGATCATCGAAGGGCAGGGTGATGGACCCGTCATCGGCCTCAGGGCGGACATGGACGCGCTGCCAATGACCGAGGCGACGGGCGCGGCCCATGCCTCCAAAGTGCCGGGGCGGATGCATGCCTGCGGCCATGACGGCCATACCGCGATGCTCCTCGGTGCCGCGCGCTACCTGGCCGAAACCCGCCGCTTCAGCGGCCGCGTCGCCCTGATCTTCCAGCCGGCTGAAGAGGATGGCGGCGGCGGTCAGGCGATGGTGAATGACGGCCTGATCGAACGCTTCGGCATTTCGCAGGTCTATGCGCTACACAATTCGCCGTCGCTGCCCGTCGGCCATTTTCTCACCAAACCCGGCGCGATCATGGCCGCCGACGACACGGTCCGGGTCTATCTGACCGGCAAGGGTGGCCATGCCGCCTATCCGCATAGCTGCGTCGACAGTGTGCCGGCCATCGTCGGCATGGTCAGCGCCTTGCAGACCATTGCGAGCCGGACGGTCGATCCCTTGCTGGAAGTCGTCCTTTCGATCACCGAAATTCATATCGGCAGCGCCTCCAACGTGATCGCTGAAACCGGCTGGTTCGGCGGCACCGTCCGGACCTTTTCGCCCGAGGTCCGCACACTCGCCGAAAAGCGTGTCGGAGAAATCGTCCAGGGCCTCGCGCTCGCCCATGGGGTGACGGCACGGGTGGAGTATGAACGCGGCTACCCGGCAACCATCAACCACCCCCGCGAAACCGCCTTCGCCGCAGGTATCGCCCGCGAAATATCCGGTGATGCGGCCGTCAACGATGCCGGCGGGCGAGAGATGGGGGTGGAGGATTTTTCCTACATCCTGGAAAAATGCCCCGGCTCCTATCTTTTCCTCGGCCAGGGGATCGGTCCGGACGTGCATCACCCGGCCTATGACTTCAACGACGAGGTGGCCCCGGTCGGCGCCTCCTTCTTCGCCCGCCTTGTGGAAAAGGCCCAGCCCCTGCGCTGACCATCCGTTCGACCCCAGCCTGCGAGACCAGAGATGACCGACGATCACGCCGTCAACCAACCCTCCGACCCCATTCGCGATCTCGACATCGCCCATGCCCTCCATCCCTGGACCAATTTCGGCCCGTTCGAGGACAAGGGTCCCCTCGTCATCACGAGGGGAGAGGGCTGCTGGCTCTGGGATTCCGCCGGGCGGCGGTATTTTGACGCGGTGGGCGGGCTCTGGTGCACGAATATCGGCCTTGGCCGCAAGGACATGGCCGAGGCGATTGCCGCGCAGGTGGAAAAGCTCGCCTTCTCCAACAGTTTCGTCGATATGACGAACGATCCCTCCGCGCTTCTGGCGGCCAAACTCGCCTCGCTCGCGCCCGGTGATCTGAACCGCGTCCATTTCACGACCGGGGGGTCGACGGCCATAGATACCGCCTACCGGATGGTTCACTATTACCAGTCCTGCATGGGCCGCCCCGAAAAGACCCATGTCATCGCCCGCAACCACAGCTATCACGGCTCCACCTTCGCCTCTCAGTCAATCGGCAAACGGCCCGGCGACAGGGTGCCGGAGTTTCGCTACCTGAAGGAGGGTATCCACCATCTGAGCGTGCCGAACCACTACCGCGCGCCCGAGGGGATGGACGAGTCCGCCTTCTGCGACTGGCTCGTCGCCGAGTTCGAGGCGAAGATCGACGAAATCGGCGCCGACCGGATCGGTGGCTTCTTCGCCGAACCCATCCAGGCCTCGGGCGGCGTCATCGTCCCGCCCGAAGGCTATCTCGCCCGGATCGCGGCCATCTGCCGGCGGCACGATATCCTCTTTGTCGCCGATGAGGTCGTGACCGCTTTCGGGCGCATCGGCCACTGGTTTGCCAGCCTCGACGAATTCGGCGTCCAGCCTGACATCATCTGCACCGCCAAGGGGCTCTCGTCCGGATATATCCCGATCGGCGCCGTGATCTTTTCCGACCGTATCTGGCGCGCCATGGCGGCAGACGGCAGCCGCTGGTTCACGAGCGGTTTTACCTATTCCGGCCATCCCGTCGCCTGCGCGGCGGCACTCCGCAACATCGCCATCATCGAGGATGAGGGCCTTCTGCAGAATGCCCGGACTGTCGGGGCAACATTCGAAACCGCTCTCAAACGGCTGGAATCCCTGCCGATTGTCGGTCAGGTCCGGGGCCGAAAGCTGATGATCTGCGTGGAAAATGTCGCCGACAAAGCGACGAAGCGCCTGCTGCCCGAGGAGGTTGACGTCGGCAAGCGCATCTCCGATGAATGCGAGGATATGGGATTGATGGTGCGGCCTATCGGCCATCTCAATGTCATGTCGCCGCCTCTCATCCTGACGGAGGACGATGTGGCGATGGTGGCGACGGTTCTGGAAAAGGCAATCCGCCGGGTGGCGGATGATCTGGTGAAACAAGGGGTGAGGCTCGGCTGATGGCGCTCGAAGATGCAAAGAAAGAGGTCGATCTAGCCTTTGCCGGGGCGGGGCGGCGCGGCCTTGCCTATGAGAATGCCTTTGGCGGCGCCACGAGCTTTCTCCGCCGGCGTTACACCAAGGATCTGGCAGGCGTCGATCTGGCCATCACCGGCGTGCCCTTCGATCAGGCAGTCACCCACCGCACCGGCACCCGCTTCGGCCCGCGCGCGGTGCGCGAGGCAAGCGCACTGCAACCCTTCGATCCGCCCTATGGCTGGGGTTACTCGCCGCTCGACGAAATGGACATCGTCGACTATGGCGATCTGGCCTTCGACTATGCCAAGGTTTCGGATTTTCCCGACACCCTGACCGCCCATATCCGCGGCATTCTTGCCGCCGGGCCGGGGACCATCGCGCTCGGCGGTGATCACTACATCACCTTTCCGATCCTGAAGGCCTATGCCGAAAAGTTCGGTCCGATCAGCCTCTTGCACTTCGATGCTCATTCAGACACCTGGGTCGACGACGATTTCAGCCGCATCGACCACGGAACCATGTTCTACAAGGCGATCAAATCGAGGATCGTGGACCCCAAGACCTCCGTCCAGGTCGGCATCCGCACCCATAATGACGACTTCATGGGCGTGAACGTGATCGACGCGCGCGCGGTGCATGAGACGGGTGCCGCCGCCGTTGTGACGAAGATCAAGGCGATCGTCGGCGACCGCCCGACGTACCTCACCTTCGATATCGACTGCCTCGACCCGGCCTTTGCGCCCGGCACCGGCACCCCGGTCTGGGGCGGGCTCGCCTCCTGGCAGGTGGCGGCGATCCTGCGCGATCTGGCCGGCATCAACCTTGTCGGCGGCGATGTGGTCGAGGTGTCGCCCGCCTATGACACGACGGGCGCCACGGCCATCGCCGGCGCCCATGTCGCCCATGAACTCATCGCCCTATACGGCTGGACCCGCCGGAAGGGATGAGGGTGGCTTTTGCACTCTTATTGCTGATAGTCGCTGGGGGCATGGCCTATATTCGACTTGCTCCCTCAGACCCGGCGCGCTGGCATGTCGATCCCGGATACGCGATCGAGTTTGGCGGTTTGACGACCTTTCCACCGGGTCGAGACAGTGTCGTTCCGGTCGAAGGCGGCGCGCATGCGATGATCACGCTCTTTGAGACTTCATCCGCGGAGGCGTTGTCGGAACTCGACGCGATTGCCGTGGCTTCGCCTCGAACCCGTCGTCTTGCGGGAACTCCCGAAGAGGGACGGATGACGTGGATCACACGCTCCGCAATCTTCGGTTTTCCGGACTACACGACGGCGGAGGTTCGCCCTTTGGGTCCGATGGTAAACATTGACATCTACGCACGCCTTCGCTTCGGACGCAGTGACCGTGGTGTCAATGCCGCCCGGCTTCGGGACTGGCTGGAAAAGTTAACCGTCCGCTAGGGCCGTGATCAAATATCCGGTTCCGGCTTGAATACCCAGTATCGTACCCGCCTGGCCCGTGTAACGCACGCGTATGGTAAGCGTCCCGACAGATGCCGAGACAAGGCGGAGGCAGAGGACACGCGACACCCCCGGGGCCGTCCCCCCTTGACCGCCGCCCGGACAAAGGCGAAACCGCCCCGATGGTACCCTTGGACAAGCTCGACCAGATCACGCGCCGCTTCGGCTTTCTCGAAGCGAAGCTTTCGGCCGACGCCGACCCGGCCGAGATCGCCCGGCTCAGCCGCGAATATGCCGATCTGAAACCGGTCGTGGCCGAGATTGCCGCCTACCGCCAGGCGCTGGCCGATCTTGAGGAAGCAGAGGCGATGCTCGCCGATCCCGAGATGCGGGCGCTGGCAGAAGATGAGATCCCGGCGCTGAAGGCACGCATTCCGGACATGGAAGGTCGGCTTCGCATCGCGCTTCTGCCCAAGGATGCGGCCGATGCCCGCCCCGCGATCCTTGAAATCCGCCCCGGCACGGGCGGGGAGGAGGCGGCGCTTTTTGCCGGCGACCTTCTGCGGATGTACCAGAAATATGCCGAAGGGCAGGGCTGGCGCTTCGACCTCCTCGAACTCTCCGAAACCGAGCTTGGCGGGGTGAAGGAGGCGATGGCGCGGATCGAGGGCGAGGGTGTCTTTGCCCGGCTCAAATACGAATCGGGCGTTCACCGTGTCCAGCGTGTTCCCGAAACCGAGGCGGGGGGGCGCATCCACACCTCTGCCGCCACCGTCGCCGTCCTGCCCGAGGCCGAAGAGGTCGAAATCGACATTCCCGCCACGGACATCCGCATCGACACGATGCGCGCCTCCGGCGCCGGCGGCCAGCATGTGAACACGACCGACAGCGCGGTCCGCATCACCCATATCCCGACCGGCATCGTTGTCACCTCATCGGAAAAATCCCAGCACCAGAACCGTGCCAACGCGATGGCGGTTCTGCGCGCGCGGCTTTACGATCTGGAACGGATGCGGGCCGACGATGCGCGCGCCGCCGACCGCAAGTCGCAGGTCGGCTCCGGCGACCGGTCCGAGCGCATCCGGACCTATAATTTCCCGCAAGGGCGCATGACAGATCACCGCATCAACCTGACCCTTTACCGGCTCGATTCGGTGATGCAGGGCGATATCGGCGAAATTGTCGAGGCGCTTACCACCCATGATCAGGCCGAAAAGCTGGCCGCGCTCGACACATGACCTTTGCCGAGGCGCTTCGCGAAGGCGCTGCCCGCCTTGCCGCGGCAGGCATTCCCGGGGCGGCGGGCGATGCGCGTCGGCTTCTGGCCCATGTCGCCGGTATCGCGACAGACCGCCTCATCCTGATGCCGGAGAGATTGTTGACGGATGGGCAACAATCGGCCTTCGACATGGCGATTGCGGCCAGGGTCTCGCGTCAGCCTGTCGCCCAGATCACCGGTCAGCGCCAGTTCTGGGGCCGGACCTTCCGGGTGACACGCGACACGCTCGATCCCCGCCCCGAAACCGAACTTGTCGTCGCCGCCGCGCTGGAACGGCCCTTCGTCAAGATGCTCGATCTCGGCACCGGGACGGGCTGCATCCTTCTGT
Source organism: Paracoccaceae bacterium (assembly GCA_041397105.1). GTDB lineage: Bacteria > Pseudomonadota > Alphaproteobacteria > Rhodobacterales > Rhodobacteraceae > Albidovulum. The sequence goes on along the minus strand of JAWKXJ010000002.1, from coordinate 792,994 downwards.
CCTGCCTCGCCGGGATGCCGTTTGCGACCGGCACCGGCACCGATCTTTCGGCGGCCGCTCTTGCAGTGGCCATGGAAAATGCCGCCGCACTCGGCCTTGGCCGCCGGTCCCGGTTCCGTCAGGCCGACTGGTTCGCCGGCATCAGCGGCCGCTTCGATCTCATCGTGTCGAACCCGCCCTATGTCGCGGCGGCCGAGATGGCCGACCTCGCGCCCGATGTCCGCGACTGGGAACCGCATCTGGCGCTCTCCCCCGGCGGCGACGGGCTCGACGCCTATCGCGCCATCGCGGCCGGGGCCGGGGGGCGGCTCATGGCCGGTGGGCGACTGATCCTGGAAATCGGGCCGACGCAGGCCGGTGCCGTCGCAGCCCTGCTTCAGGCGCAGGGTTTTGACGCCCCCGAAATCCGCACCGACCTTGACGGGCGCGACCGGGTTGTCATCGCCCGCCAGCCCGGCGACCCCGGCGGCTGCGGCGCGATGTAACCCGGCCTCTCCGGTCAAATCCGGCGTAACGGGGCATAAAAGCCGCAAATCGTTGCGAATTTCGGCGCATCCGGCCGGTTTCGCGAATTTCCGCTTGCCCCGGCGCCGGCATCGTGCATAGAGAGAGGCAGCGACGGGTGGACCGCAAGGCGCCGCCCGGACCGTCTCGCCTCTCAAGACAGTTTTTCGTGTTCGCCGCCGCAATCTACGGTCAGGGTCGAAAAACAGGGCAAGACATCTCACAGCCCCTTGGCTCGGATAAAACGAAAGCACATGAGATCATCCAAATCCCGCTCGCGTTCGAAATCGAACAACAGGCAGCGTCCGCTCGGAAACATCATCAACCGCGTCTTCGACAGCTCCGGGCCTGAAGGCAAGGTGCGCGGCACGCCGCAGCAGATCATCGACAAATACCTGATGCTCGCCCGCGATGCGCAGTTGTCCAATGATCGGGTGGCCGAACAGAATTTTCTGCAGCATGCCGAACATTACACCCGCCTTCTGGGCGAGGCGCAGCGCGAGATGAGCCGCGAACAGGAATTGCGCCAGAACCAGCAGGGTGGCGGCCATCAGGGCCAGGGCGGCGGCAACCAGAATGGCGGCCAGCAGCAGAACGGCAATCAGCAGAATGGCCATGGCGGCCAGCCGGCCGAGGCGGGCCAGAACGGCCATGGTGGCGGTGAACGCCACAACCGCGGCCGTCAGGACGACCGGCGCGACCGCGATGGCGGCGACCGGCCGCGTCAGGCGCAGGACCGCACGGAAGAGCGTGACGAAGGCCCGGGTCTCGTCGAGACACCGGAATCCCGGGTGCAGGAGGCTGCCGCGGCGGCCCCGACCGCGCCGATGATGCCGGCCATGCCGACCGACCCCGAAGCGCAGGCACCCGCGCCCGAACGCAAGCCGCGCGCCCCCCGGGGTCCGCGGAAACCGAAAGCCGCAGGCGCACCACCGGCCGACGCGGCGGAGTGACGGGCGCGCGGAGGACCGCGCCCAGACGGTCAGGCACCGGGCCCGAGCGCCCGGGCCAGCCGGCAGAAACCCTCAAGCGGGATTTCCTCGGCCCGCGCGGTTGGCGCAATGCCGGCGCCGGTCAGCACCTTTTCGATATCCGGGCCGAGACCCTTCAGGCTTGACCGCAGCATCTTCCGCCTTTGGTTGAAGGCGGCCGCGATCACCCGCTGCAACGTGGCGGCATCGGCGGCGAAGCGCGGCGCGGGCAGGGCTTCCAGATGCACGACGGCCGAATGGATCTTTGGCGGTGGCGTGAAGGCCTCGGGCGGAAGGGTCATCACGATACGGGCGTTCGTGCGCCACTGCGTCAGCAGTGACAGCCGCCCGTAGGCCTTGGACCCGGGTGTGGCGACGATGCGGTCGGCGACCTCGCGCTGGAACATCAGCGTCAGGCTCTGCCAGAAGGGCGGCCAGTCCGGCGGCGTCAGCCACCGCAGGAGCAGTTCCGTGCCGACATTGTAGGGCAGGTTGGCAACCACCCGGATCGGCGGGGTGAGTTGGGTACGGGCGTCGATGGCCAGCGCATCGGCATTGATCACGTCGAGCCGCCCCGGCCAGCGCGCCGAAATCTCCGCCAGCGCCGGCAGGCAGCGGGCATCCTTCTCGACGGCCAGCACATGCCTAGCCCCCTCGACGAGAAGCCCGCGGGTCAGCCCCCCGGGGCCGGGTCCGACCTCCAGCACATCCGCCTGGCTCAGATCACCGGCAAGACGGGCGATCTTGGCCGTGAGGTTGAGATCGAGAAGGAAATTCTGCCCCAGCGACTTTTTCGCGGCGATCCCATGGGTCGCGATCACCTCACGCAGGGGTGGCAGACCATCTATCGTTGCCATCGCTGCCCCCGCTTTCTTCGTTGTCGAAATACCCCCCGGGGGGCGCCCGCAGGGCGCGGGGGCGGCCTGCCCCCTTCTTCGGTCCGGCGCTTTCTCATCACGCCCCGCCCCGGCCGGCGGCCATGCGCCGGGCCAGCCGCAGCGCCGCGATCGTGCTGCCGGGATCGGCGCGGCCGGTGCCGGCGATGTCGAAGGCGGTACCGTGGTCGGGTGAGGTGCGGATGAAGGGCAGGCCCAGCGTCACATTCACGCCGCCTGAAAAATCGAGCGTCTTGATCGGGATCAGCGCCTGATCGTGATACATCGCGATGGCGGCATCGTAATGTCGGCGCGCGCCCGCATGAAACATCGTATCGGCCGGGTGGGGCCCGGTGATCGACATCCCCTCGCCGCGAAGCCGGTCGAGAAGGGGGGCGATGAACGCCTCTTCCTCGTCCCCCATATGCCCGCCTTCGCCCGCATGGGGGTTGAGGCCCGCGACGGCGAGACGCGGGGCCGCGATGCCGAAATCGCGCTGAAGACCGGCCGCAGTGATGCGGATCGTTTCTTCCAGCAGCGCGGGGGTCAGCGCCGGGGCGACAGCCGTCAGCGGCACATGGATGGTCACGGGCACCACCCTCAGCGGCGGTGTGATCGCCTCGGTCGCCAGCATCATGACCACCCGCTCCACCCCCGCCAGCGCAGCGAGGTATTCGGTATGGCCCGGAAAGGCAAAGCCCGCACCCTCTTTCAGCACCTGCTTGTTGATTGGCGCGGTGGTCAGGCCCCCGGCCTTGCCCGCCCTGACCAGCCCGACGGCGCGGGCGATCACGGCGACGACATCGGCGGCATTGGCGGGCTCAGGCCGGCCCGGGCGCACCGGCATCGGGAAATCGTGCCGAAGAACCGGCAGCGTTCCGGCTGGGATGCCCGCGGCTTCGCCGGGGTCCGAGATCTCCGTCCAGGCGCTCGCCTCAGGCAGGTGCCGGGGATCGCCGATCCAGAAGAAGGGAAGGTCAGCGCCCAGCATCTGCCGCGCCTTCACGGCGAGTTCCGGGCCGATCCCGGCCGGTTCGCCCGAGGTCAGCGCTATGGGGGCGAGGGACATCGGGTCGCTGTCAGGGTGTCCGGATACGCGCATTGGCGCGCAGTTCGGCAAGCCAGCCATCGGCGAGGCCCGAGAGACGCTGGTTGAACAACTCGTCGCGCACCTGCGCGCGGCTCGGTCCCGCACCGAAGCCGAGTTCCGGGTCGATCGCCGGCACCCCTTCGCTGGCCGGCGCACTTGCCGCCGCCGGATCGACCGCCGCCAGATCGATCGTCGCGGACCGCTTGCAGAGCATCAGGAAGACCAGGGCATCGCCCCGGACAAGCGCGATGGAGCTTTCGCGGTCGTCGAGCCGCGAAAGTTCGGCGGCAATGTCGGAGGGTACCTGTGGCAGCGCCCGGGTTTCGCGTGTCAGCCATTCGGCGGGCTTGCCGCTGGCGACGCGGTAAAGATCGTCGCAGGTATCGACCTCGCCCCTCACGCGCTCTGCCTCGGCCAGCGCGGCTGGGCCACGACCGCCGGGGATCAGGTACTGGGCGTAGTCGACCGTGATATTGCGGGGGTCGATGTCGCCGCCCTGCTGGACGCCGCGTAGCTGGAAGATGGCAATCGCATTGCCAAGCGGAATGGGCGGGCTGACCTGGCCATTGCGCATTCCCGCAATGACGGGGCGGGCTTGGGCGGGCAGGTTCGTCAGGGGAATCCAGCCGAGCTTGCCGCCCTGCGCACGCGAGGCGGCGGCGGAATGCTGGGCGGCGGCGCGGGCGAAATCGCCTTCGGACCGGATCGTTTCCGACAGTTCCGTCGCCAGCGCTTGCGTCTCGGCCGAGGCGGAACCATTCGGGATGATGATTTCGGACAGCAGCACCCGTGGCCCCGAGCCGCGCTGGGCAGGAACGGACAGCGCGCGGTCAACCTCCGCTTCGCTGATCACGACCCTTTGCGCGAAGCGGTCGCGGACGAGCTGGCGCCAGCCAATGCCTGCGGCCACGAAATCGCGGAAGCTTTCGGGCTCCACGCCACCTTGCGCGATGGCCGCGAGAAACTGTTCGGTGTCGAGATTGGCACGACCGGCGAACTCGGCCATGCCGGCCGCGATCTGCGCCTTGGTCGGGGTGATCCCGGCGCGCTTGGTCGCTTCTTGCCGCAGCCGGTCCTCGATCAACCCCTTCATCGCTTCGGCCTCGGGATCGCCCGGCACTCTGAGAAGCGTCAGAAAGCGGATGCGCTGTTCCAGTTCAAACTCGGTCACGGCGCGTTCGTTGACCAGCATCACAGGAGCGTAGGGGCCGGATTGGGCCAGGGCCGGCATGGCGGGCCCTGCCAGCGAGGCGAGAAGAAGAAGACCGGCCGAGATCAAGCGTTTCATACCCATTCCGTCAGTTCGTCGTTTCTGTTCTGGCGAAAATGCCAAGGGATACATTGCCGCCATCACTGTATGCAGCTTCGCCTGTAGGCCGTGCCGCCACTGCTGCCGCCAAAGCCCGTAAGTTCCACCGAAAGGTTGAAATCCGTGCTCGGGCTGACATTAGTAGAGGAAGTAAACCGGCGCGAGAGGGAAAGATCAATGGCCGCGCATTCGTTGCGGTATTCCAGTCCGACCTTTGCCTTGGCGGCGGTTTCCGCCTCAAAGTCGTAGCGGCCCGACAGAACGCCACGCCAGCCTTCGCTGATATGCCAGCCGGCGTCAAAGGCGATTTCGGATATCGGTGTCAGCCGGCCTTCGGCGGCATCGGCGACAAGCCAGTTGTAGCTGGCCGAAAGGTCGTAGCGTTCGCCCTGCCAGCCCAACTGCAATTCGTCGCGGCTGAAGCTGAAGGCATCGTCGAATAGCGCCCGGTTGACTACGTATAGGCCATTGTCGATGCTGAGATGGGTGGCGACCAGCCAGTCCGACGAAGTGCCGTCCAGTCCCGAAGCGGGGCCGAACTGGCCAAGATCGTCGGCCCGGAAGACCCGACCGGCCAGAACGCCGAGCGACCAGCCCTCGGGTGCATAACGTGTCCAGCCGACGCCAAGATTGACCCGGGTCCCGCGTTCGCGTTCGTCGGAACCGGGAAAACGGCTGAAGGCGAAAAGGTTGCCCTCGTCGAACTCGACGATGCGGCTGTCCTCGTTCGGCGGCGTGTTGGCGGTGTCGGGGCTCCAGACCACCTGCACGACAGGTTCGATCACATGCGATGCACCACCCGGCGCGGACTTGGCCCAGGGCCACCGCAGTTCGATGGCGGCGGAGGGAAGCAGGCGGGTGACAGTGCCGGGATAGGCGGCATCCTGCGATATGGAGAAGAAGTCGGCGGCCACCTCTGCCCCACCGGAAACGACGATACCGTTCTCAAGTATCCAGTTCCGCCGCCAGTCGACATAGGCGGTGGCGCGGGCAACATCGCGCCCGTCCGTGATGCCGTCGCCATTGGCGTCGACATTGACGGTGGAACCCCGCCGGTAGCCCTGAAGCTCGAACCGAAACTTGCCTTCGCCGCCAAGGTGGGGCGGGGTGAAGCGGCGCTGATAGCTCGCATCGCCCACCACCGTCGGCAGGGTTGCGTTGACCTCGCCGGCGCGGATCGACTGGAACCGGAAAAGGCGGGCGGCAATGTGTTCATTGCGTCGGGTCCGGGTGATCTGCACGTTGCTCGACAGCCGGTCGATATCGGTGATGTCGTAGTCGAGCAGATAGGCCGGGTCAGTGACGGCTTGGACCGCCAGATCGAGACGGTATTCGCGCGGCAGACGGAATTCGCCATCCGCGAAGAGATAGCCGCGGAACTCTCCTGGCAGAAGCTCGTCGCGGGTAAGCGCGCCCTCGACAACCACCTTGCCGGTCGGGAAGGCTTGCCGGTAACGGAATTCGAGCGTCCGTGTGCCTTGGGTCGACAGATACGGCGTCAGGGTCAGGTCGCGGCTGTCGCCGATGGCGATGAAATAGGGCACCTTGATGCCGGGGCCGAGCCCGGTGCTGGTGCGAAAGCTCGGCAGAAGAAAGCCGGTCGCACGTTCGAGCGTTGGGTCCGGCATCCGAAGCCGGGGGATATAGAAGACCGGCACGCCCGCCACGCGGAATTGCGCATGGTCGAAATAAATCTGGCGTTCCTGCTGGTCGTGGACGACGCGGCGGGCGCGGATTTCCCACAAGGGCACGGGATTGGCGGCACAGACCTTGCAGGACGTGGCCACCACTTTGCTGAGCTGGCTGTTGCGGCCTGCGACGCGCGTCATCTCGACCGCCGCGATCTGAAGCTGATTGTCGAAGACGATCCGCGCGCTTTGCAAGACCCCATCGGCCAGATCGCGCGACAGATCGGCCTGATCGGCAAGGATGACGGTGGACCCCCCATCGGTCAGGGTGATCGGCCCGTCGATGTGAAGCGTGTCGCCGACACTGTCATAGACGATGCGCGCGGCAGAGAGTTTCGCGCCCTTGTAGAACACTTCGACCGCCCCTTCGGCGGTCAGGGTCTGATCGCCGGTGATGAAGACATGATTGGCGACAAGCGTAGCCGCATCCTGTGCCCGCAGCGGTGCGGCAGCGAGGAAGACTAGCAACGCAAGGAGGACGCGCATCAGCCATCCTCCAGATGCAAGAGCAGCCCCAGCGCCATGAGCAGCGCGGCAAGGGGTGGAATCCAGGCCGACAGAAGCACCGGTATCTGCCCGTTCTCGCCCAGAATCTGCGCGAAATTCCGCAGAAAGAAGATCGCAAAGCCCGACGCTATCGCCATCAGGACCATCAGTCCGATCCGGCCGGAGCGTACATGCCGCATGGTAAATCCCGCACCCACAAGAACCATGGCCGCCAGAAGCAGCGGCATGGCCAGTTCCATCTGGAACCAGACTCGGTGCTTTCGCGGTGAAAATCCAGCTTTTTCAAGCTGTGCGATGAATGCGGGCAGATCCCATATGGCGATTGTGGCCGGTGTGCCGAAGCTGTCGCGGATCTGGTCCGGGGTCAGTTCGGAAGGGAGCGCAAGCCTGTCGTGCACTGTCGCGCCCTGTTCGGGGTTCTCGCCCTGAACAAACCACCAGCGCTTCACGCCGATCAGGTTCCAGACGCCGTCGCCAAGTGTGGCCTCCTCGGCCTCCACCCGTTGCAGGGCCGCGCCGTCGGCGCCGAAGCCGATGAAGGTAACGTCGAAAAGTGTGGTGCCGTCGAGATTGGAGCGTTCGGCGCGAATGACGGTCTGGCCCTCTTCGCTGCCCTGCCTGAGCCAGAGCCCTTCGCGCGACACAGAAAGCACGCTTTCGTTGCCGAGCTTGTAGCGGCTCGACAGCGCCTCAAACCGTTTGGTCGTGCTGGCCACGATCGGGTTCAGCACCGCGACCGCAAGAGCGCCGACAATGAGTGCGGTCAGGACCGGCGAAAGCAACATGCGTATCGCCGAACGCCCTGATGCGCGCACGATCACAAGTTCCGACGACCGTGCCAATGCCAGGAAAAGTGCGATGGAGGCGAGGATGACGATAAGCGGCAGGATACGGTAGATCGAGGCGGGCAGGTTGAGAAGCGCAAGCTCCGCAAGCGCACCCATCCCGACACCGGCCCCGGCGAAGCGCCGCACCTGTTCGACCATGTCGATGAGGAAGAGCACCGCGAAAAATGCCCCGAAGACGAGTGCGAAGGCGGTAGCGAAGCGGCGGGCGAAATAGAGCGGCAGGATCATGACCGCGCCCCCGTTGCCAGGGCTGGCGATTCAGGCAGGACGTGGCGCTGACGGCCGGAGTAGAGCAGGAGCATGAACGCCAGGGCCAGGCCGACGAGGATCGGGGCATAGATCAATGGCCAGAAGACCGGATTTTGCTGCGTATAGCTCGACGAGGCGTTCGCCGTCAGTTGCACGACGATCAGGAGCGCCACGGCAAGCGCGATCTGACGCCAGAGGCCGAATCGGCTGTAGCCGCCGATCAAAAGCGCTGCGAAACCGATGAGCGCGGTGACAAGCCCGAGACAGGAATCGACGATCCGGTCGTGGACGACAAGGCGGAGTTGATCGGTCGTCAGCCCGAGTGCCTCGCCGAGTGCCGCGCGTTCGGCGAGAATGCGCATGGTCGACATTTCATCGGGCGTCGGTTGGCGTTCCCCGCGCTCGGCGATCAGCGCGCCGATGTCATAGCTGAAATCCTGAAACCGGGTCACGGAAAGCTTGCGCGTCCGCGCGTCGAGCGACTGGGCCATTCCTTGAAACATGGCAAGCTTCGGCCCCGTATCGGCCCGGACCAAAAGCGCGCTATTGGCGGTATAGGTCACGGCCGCATCAGGATTGCGTGTGTCGGACAGAAAGATGTCGCGCAATTCGCCCTGTGGCGTGATCGAGAGGATGAAAAAGGTCACACCCGGGGCGGGGTGCAGGAAAGCACCCTCGGTCAGGAAGCGGGAGGCGACGTTCTGTGAAATCTCGCCCTGCCGTTCGATGAGCTTGGCCCGGCTGGCCGGAACGAGGACGTGCAGCAGGACCGACATCATCAGCATGATGACCAGACCGAAATAAAGGACCGGCCGGGCGAGGCGCAGGGGCGAAAAGCCGGTGGCCTGCATGACGACGAGTTCGCTTTCCGACGACAGGCGGTTCGTGATGTAGACGGCGGCGAAGAAGGCCGCGATGGGCAGGACGAGCCGGATGACATTCGGCAGCGTCAGGGCCGTGAATTCGAGAAAGACCCAGGCCGACTGGCCGTCGGAGATCAGCTGGTCGAACAGGACAACCGCCCGGTTCACCCAATAGACGGCGACAAGGACAAGCGCGAAGAACCCGAAGAGCGCCATCAGTTGCGACAGCAGGTATCTGTCGAATCTGGCCACACCCGTCCCTTTTTCGCTGCCCTGATTGATTGCCTTTCTCCCTAGCTCAAAGCGGCGGCAGGGAAAACTCATATCTGGCCAATCCGTCCCCCGATGGATAGGGTTCGGCGAAATCCAACCGGAGGATAGAATGGCCACGCCCGTCGATATCGAGTTCACCGCCGTTGATTTCGCAGCCCTTGGCGAAACTGCGGGAAAGGTCGCGGTCCTCTTGCCCGAAGACGGGCGTCTGGGGGCGGTCGCAAAGCGGCTCGACCGGCAGATGAAAGGAGCGATGGCGCGGGCGGTCGCGGGCCCGGCCTGGACGAAGATGAAGACCGGCGACGCCATGGAGCTTGCCTATCCGGCAGGTCTGGCGGCAGAGGCGGTCCTGCTCGTCAAGCTGCCGCGGAAGGTAACTGCGGTAGAGGCGCGCAAGGCCGGGGCCGCCATCGGCAAGGCGCTGGGCGAGGCGAGCATGACCGTTCTTGCCGCCAATCATGCGCGCGCGGCCGAAATTGCGCTGGGCGCGGTTCTGCGCGCCTATGAGTTTTCGCAATACCAGACACCGGCAAAACCGAAGAAGGGCGCAATTTCGGTTCAGGTCGACAATCCGGAGGCGGCAGGCGCGGCCGCAGCGCCGCTGCTGGCCGTGGCCGATGGCGTCTGCTTCACCCGCGATCTGGTCAACGAACCGTCAAACGTGCTGACGACGACAAATTTCGCCGAACGCCTCGCGGCGCTGAAATCGGTCGGGCTGAGTGTTGAGGTTCTGGAAGAGGATCAACTCGCCAAGCTTGGGATGCGGGCGCTTTTGGGTGTGGGGCAGGGCTCGACAAGCCCTTCGAAGGTCGTCGTGATGGAATGGAAGGGCGGCAAGAAGGGCGATGCGCCCTTCGCGCTGGTCGGCAAGGGCGTCTGTTTCGACAGCGGCGGCATCTCGATCAAGCCCGCGCTCGGCATGGAAGAGATGACGATGGACATGGGCGGCGCGGGCGTCGTGGCCGGGGTCATGCGCGCGCTGGCACTGCGGAAGGCCAATGCCAATGTCGTGGGCCTTGTCGGGCTGGTCGAGAATATGCCCGACGGTGCGGCACAGCGGCCGGGCGACGTCGTCCGGTCGATGAAGGGCGACACGATCGAGGTCATCAACACCGATGCCGAGGGCCGGCTCGTTCTGGCCGATGTCCTCTGGTACGCGCAGGATCGCTTCAAACCGACCGGCATGATCAACCTCGCCACGCTGACAGGGGCGATCATCATCGGTCTCGGGCATGAAAATGCCGGGGTCTTTTCCAACGACGACACGCTTTGCAACGCGTTCCTGAAAGCGGCAGGGGCGGAGGGCGAGGGCGCCTGGCGGATGCCGATGGGCCCGGCCTATGACGCGCTTCTGAAAAGCCGGATCGCGGATATGCGCAACTCTGTCGGCCGGCCGGCGGGGTCGATCACAGCGGCCCAGTTCCTGAAGCGCTTCGTCAAGGATGAAACCCCCTGGATTCACCTCGACATCGCCGGGGTGACGCTGCCGCCCAAGGAAACCGCGCTTGCGCCGCAGGGGGCCTCGGGCTGGGGGGTTATGGCGCTCAACCGTCTCATTCAGGATTTCGTCGAGGGCTGATGGCCAGCGCCTTCTTCTATCATCTGACACGTTCGCCGGTCGAGATGACCCTGCCGATGCTTCTGGCCAAGGCCTTGCAGACCGGCTGGCATGTCATCGTGCGCGGGCAGGATGCTGCGCGGCTTGAATGGCTGGACGGCAAGCTTTGGCTCGGCCCGGAGGAAGGGTTCCTGCCTCATGGCCTTGCCGGTGGCGACCATGACGCCGACCAGCCGATCCTTCTGACGCGCGACGATGCCAATCCGAACGGTGCGGCCTGCCTGATGGCGATCGACGGCAGCGACGTGTCGGCGGCAGAATGCGCCGGTTACGAACGGGTCTGCATCCTCTTCGATGGCAACGATCCCGGTGCCGTCGACAAGGCCCGCAGCCAGTGGAAAGCGCTGACAACCGCGTCAATCCCCGCGCAATACTGGAGCGAGGAGTCGGGGAAGTGGGCCAAAGTGGCGGAAAAACAATGACATATGCGGCATAGGTGAAACATCATGGTGGCAACCCGTGCGATTTCAAAGTCTGAGACCAGCCTGCCCAGGGGCTATCGCGACGCGCCTTGGGGCAGCTATCGGCCGGGCGCCCTGCAGTCCTTCCTGATCGTACTGGCCCGGCACAGCTTTCTTCATCACGGGCGGGCCCGGCACCGCATCACCAACCTCATCGCGCGGCTCGGCAGCCCGCTCGACGTTACGTTCCGCGGTTGCCGCTACCGGATCGAGGGGCGCAACAACCTGATGGAATACGGGCTTCTGCTGCATCCGAAATACAATGGCGAGGAGATTGACTTCCTGACCGCGGGTTGCCCGAAAGACGGGATATTCGTCGATATCGGCGCGAATATCGGTCTTTACAGCCTGCCATTGGCGCTGGCCGTCGGTCCGCGCGGGCGCGTCATTTCCATCGACGCCAATCCCGGCGTTCTCGAACGGCTGACCTTCAATGCCGAGGCGACCGGGCTGTCGCAGATACTACCGGTTCACAGCGCCGTCGGCGACCATGAGGGGCGCGTGGATCTTTCGATCCGTCTGGATGACCTGTCGATCGTATCGGTCGAGGAAAGCGCGACAGGAACGGTCCCGATGCGGCCCCTGGCGGCGATCCTGGCCGAACATGGCGTGACCCGCATCGATGCGCTGAAAATCGACATTGAGGGGTTCGAGGATGCCGCGCTCGCACCCTTTCTTCAAACAGCGCCCGAGACCATGCTGCCGAAACGCATCGTGCTGGAACGGGGCGGTCCGGACGGTGGCGACTATGTCGGATGTGTCGCGGCCTTTAGCGCGCGCGGCTACGAACTGGCCGGTCGCACCCGGTCCAACTCGCTCTACCGCAAGGTCTGAAAGGGCCCGGGGGGGCCTATTGTCGCAGGACAAGCCTGTCGCGGGTCAGAACCATCTCGAACCGGCTGAGATAGCTCATCCCCAGAAGCGACACGTCAAGGTCGCCGCCATTCACGCTGGCCCGGATGTCGCGGTCGGTCCGACCGCCGAGCGCGAAACTGTCGAGCCGGACCGGCGCGGTCGGCACCTCGCCATTCGCCGTCAGTGCGCGGCCGAAGAAATTCAGCCCCGCGGGGTCGAGGCCAACGCGGCGGGCATCGCGTTCGGTCAGAACGATGTCAGAGGCACCGGTATCGACAACGAAGCGGATATCGGCGCCGTTGACGGCGGCGGTCACATAAAAATGCCCGTCATTGGCAACGGGTATCTCGACCCCTTCGGCGGTAAGGATCGTCGCCTTCGGGCGCGACGCCTCCTGAATGTCGCCCCAGAGCCCGGCAACCGCGATGGCACCCATGAAGATCAGCCCCCAGATCGCCGCCTGCTGCGCCGTCTTGCCAAGCTGATGGCGGTTGGCCACGAGGAAATAGCCCCCGACAACCGCCAGCAGAAGCCCGAGATAGATTAGCCGGGAAATGTCGTTGCCGTCCACGTCGCCTCCACGTCGGCCTGCCGCCCGCGCCTCAGAGAAGCCCGGTGCCTTTCACCCCGTCGAGCACGAACTGAACTGACAGGGCGGCCAGCAACATACCAAGTAGGCGCGTGATCACCAGAATGCCAGTCCGGCCAAGCGCGCGTTCGATGTATTGCGCGGCCAGAAAGAAGAGAAAGGCGCAGATCACGACGGTGATCATGACCGCATGTACCGCAACGATATGGCCGACGCCCGCCCCTTGCGAATTGACGAGCAGGATCATCGTCGTGAAGGCCCCCGGCCCGGCGATGAGCGGCATGGCGAGCGGAAAGACCGAAGGGTCATGCGCGTTCGGATGCTGGTCCTCGCGCCGACGCGTGCGGCGTTCGAAAAGCATGTCGAGCGCGGTCAGGAAGAGGAGTATGCCGCCCGAAATGCGGAAGGCCGGCATGGAAATCCCGACCCCGCGCAGGATCGCATCGCCCAGAAGCCCGAAAAGCGTCATCAGCGCGATGGCGATCAGGCAGGCGCGCAGGCCAACGGCGCGGCGATGGGTTTCGTCCATGCCTTGGGTCAGGGCGACGAAAAGGGGCGCAAGCGCGATCGGGTCGATGATCACGAAGAGCGTGACGAAAGCCGCGAGATAAAAGGAAATGTCCATCGGTCAGGCCTCCGCCTTTTCGAGCTTTTCGGCCGCCTGCAGCCAGAGCGCCTCGGCCTTGTCGAGCGCCTCCATCACCTCGGCGTATTTCTTCTGCCAGACGACCGCCTCGCCGGGGATCTGGTAAAGCTCCGGATCGGCCAGCTTCCTTGCCAGCTTGTCGCGCATCTCGTTCAGTTTGGCCAGACGTTCCTCGCAGCGGCGGAGATCGGCCCTGAGCGCGAGTTTCTCGTCGCGCGACAGGGCGGCGGGTCTGGCCTTGGGCTTTTCCTTCGGCTTCTCGCTCTCCTCGCCCGCCAGAAGCATCCGCCGGTAGCTTTCCAGATCGTCGGGGTAAGGCGCGACCGCGCCATCCTTGACGAGCCAAAGCCGGTCGGCCACGAGCCCCAGAAGATGCATGTCATGGCTGACGAGGATGACGGCGCCCGAATATTCGGTCAGCGCGTTCACCAGCGCCTCGCGGCTTTCGATGTCAAGATGGTTGGTCGGTTCGTCAAGGATCAGAAGATGCGGCGCGTCGATGGTGGCCAGAAGCAGCGACAGCCGCGCCTTCTGCCCGCCGGAAAGCCGGCCGACCAGCGTTTCGGCCTGATCCGCCCCGAGTCCGAAAGAGGCGAGTCGCGCGCGAAGCTTTGGCTGCCCTTCCGCCGGGCGCAGCCGCATGATGTGCTGCAGGGGCGTCTCGTCGAGGTGCAGCTCGTCCACCTGATGCTGCGCGAAATAGCCGATGCGAAGCTTGGAGGAACGAACGATCCGCCCCTCCGATGGTTGAAGCTTACCCGCCAATAGTTTGGAAAGGGTGGATTTTCCTTCACCATTCCGGCCAAGAAGCGCAATCCGGTCATCCTGGTCGATCCGCAGGTCAAGCCGCCGCAGCACCGGCGCGCCGCCATAGCCGACGGCGGTATGATCCATGGTGATGATCGGTGGTGACAGTTGGTCGGGCGCGGGAAAGGTGAAGACCTGCTGCCGCGCCTCCTCAGGCGCCATGATCGGCGTCATCTTTTCCAGCATCTTGACCCGGCTCTGCGCCTGTACCGCCTTGGACGCCTTGGCCTTGAAGCGGTCGACGAAACTTTGCAGATGCGCCCGCCGCGCCTCCTGCTTCTTCGCTTCGGCGGCCTGCACCGCGATCATCGCGGCGCGCTGGCGGGCGAACTGGTCATAGGGTCCCGACCAGAGCGTCAGCTTGCGGTTGTCGAGATGCAGGATCGAGCCCACCGCGCGGTTCAAAAGCCCCCGGTCATGGCTGATGATGATCACCGTATGGGGGTATTTCGCCAGATAGCTTTCCAGCCAGAGCGCCCCTTCAAGGTCGAGATAGTTGGTGGGCTCGTCGAGCAGAAGAAGGTCGGGCTGAGCGAAAAGAACGCCCGCCAGCGCCACGCGCATCCGCCAGCCACCGGAAAAATCGGCGCAAGGACGGCCCTGCGCGGGGGTGTCGAAGCCAAGACCTTTGAGGATCGCCGAGGCGCGGCCCTCGGCCGACCAGGCGTCGATATCGGCGAGCCGGTTCTGGATATCGGTGATGCGGTGCGGGTCGGTCGCGGTTTCCGCCTCGGCCAGAAGCGATGCGCGTTCGCTGTCTGCAGCCAGAACCGTCTCCAGAAGCGTGGCGGACGATGCGGGCGCTTCCTGCGCGACGCCGCCGATCCTGGCGCGGGCCGGCATGGCGATCTCGCCCCCTTCGAGCGCAAGCTCGCCCCGGATCAGCCGGAAAAGCGTCGTCTTGCCGGACCCGTTCTTGCCGACGAGCCCCACCTTGTGGCCGGTCGGAATCGTCGCGGACGCGCCCAGCAGGAGCGGTCGGCCTTCCACGGAATAGGTTATGTCGGCAATTCTGAGCATGGGCCCGCGCCATAACAGGTTGCGCCGCGCTGCGGAAGCGGCCTTGCCCTTCATCTTGCCCGAAATACCTCGGGGTCCGGGGCAGCGCCCCGGGGGCTGCCCGCCCGCGCCACCTTTTCATTCCGCCCGCCCCGTGCTAGCAGGCGCGCGATCCGAAATCCCGCCGGGTACTGCCCGGCTCGCAGCAAAGGCAAGACACATGGCGATCGAACGCACGCTTTCCATCATCAAACCCGACGCGACCAAGCGCAATCTGACCGGCAAGATCAACGCCAAGTTCGAGGATGCGGGCCTGCGCATCGTGGCGCAGAAGCGCATCCAGCTCAGCCTCGCGCAGGCTCAGAAATTCTACGAGGTCCACAAGGACCGTCCCTTCTTCGGCGAATTGACCGAATTCATGATTTCCGAGCCGGTCGTCGTGCAGGTGCTGGAAGGCGAAGGCGCCATCGCGAAAAACCGCGAAGTGATGGGCGCGACCAATCCCGCCAACGCCGCCCCGGGCACGATCCGCAAGGAATTCGCGCTCTCCGTCGGCGAAAATTCCGTCCACGGCTCGGACGCGCCGGAAACCGCGGCGGTTGAGATCGCCTATTTCTTCTCCGGTCTCGAACTCGTCGGGTGAAGGCTCGGCTGAAGCGCCGCCGATCTTGACGGCTCCAGAAGCCCGATCTCATCAAGAACCGCTTCCATCCGGGAGCGGTTCTTTTCATTCGTGCCGCCAGCCGCGGCCTTCAATGCGTCGAAACGGGCGCGCAGCGCGGTTTTCTCCGCCCCCCGGCAATCGTTCCAAGGGCGGCCCTGCAGGCCCATGACAAGCGCGTAATAGCCGATGAAATGTGCCTGACCGCCAGCCTTAAGGTAGCGCAGATAGGCCTCGTCGGCGCCGAGCGCGATCAGCTCTTCGGCGGAATGAATACCCGCACGGGCAAAGCCCGCGTCGGAGGCCGGTCCGAGATTGCGAATGTCAGAGACGGGGCGCGCCATGAAAGCTCCGCTTTTCGGCGACTTTAGCCCCGGCAGTGCGGTGGCGGGAAGGGCCTAGATGGAGGCCCAGTCCGTAAACTTGGGCTCGATCACGATGGTCGTGCCGCTGCCCTGCTGCTGTTGCTGGGCGAGCGAACCGCGCGTGTCGAGTTGCCTTTGCTGCGTGATCGTCTGAGCCGTCTGTCGGTCTGCGGGCTGGTCGCCCATTTGCCTGGACTCGTCCATTCTTCCGTTCCTTCCGGGGCGCGGCGGGGCCGCACTCGTTAATCCGTCATCAACCAAGTTCTCACGTCTCCGTGTCGTTGGCGCGGCGCAGATATGGCCGGAACCAGACACCGTCAAGAGAGTCTGTGGCAGGCCCCCGCGTCACTCAAGCATGGTCGGTGAAAATCGGCCGATTGCGAGTCGTTGCGGCAACACTCGCGGGGCCAGATCCCGGAAAAGCGCCGTTTGCGAAACGGGTTTGCGCGAGGGCGTTGGCCAAATATCAATCTGGGGTTGATAGGCGCGACTCGGCCGTCCTTCGGGTTGCAGGTCGTGCCCGTCAGGCCCGAAATGCCCCGGCAAGTTCGGGCGGCAGATCGAAATCTTCAAGTGCCCGGGCCCGCGCGGCGACGGACATCTTGCGGGCCGTCTTGGCCACGATCCGTTCGATTTCCGCGCTGTCGCGCCCTGTGGCGAAGGGCTGGAAATACCACCGCAGGAAGGTGAAGCAGGCGGCATCTTCCAGCGCCTGCACCTCTGCGTCGCGTTTGATCCCTTCCTTGCGGAGCATGGCGCCGGCGCGCGCAATGGTATCGGCGCCGTAACCGGCCCCGGCCATGATCTCGCCCACGCGACGTGCGTGAAAGGCACCCAGATCGCGCCGCCAGGCGAGGTAGCCTTCCCGACCCTCCGGATAGCCGGAACGGGGCGATGTCCAGCGTTCGATATGCTGGCCACGGACGGCGATCTGCAATTCGTCGGAGGCGTCGGGGCAAAGCCGCGCGAGTTCCGCGCTCATCCTTTCGCCGTAGAGAAGTGCTGCGGGACGGCCCTCGCTCCGGTCCGGATCGGCGCTGTTGGCGGCGTCGATGGCCCGAAGGGCCGATGCAAGTTGCGTCACGGATGCGCCTCCTCTTTCCGGCAACCGTGACATTGGGCTGTGGCGAAGGTCAAGGTGCGCCGGATCATGCTACCGCGCCGCGCCGATCACCTCTCCAAGCGCGCCGATCACCCAGGCCATATAGTCGTCATCATAGCCAGAGGCGTTTTCCAGTACGCTGAGATAGGCGGCAACAATCCCGGTCGTCATGTCGACCATCAGGAACTGCCCGCCATAGCCGGCATGGCCGATCCAGCGCCCATTGGTCATCACATGGCCGCAATAGTGAATGCCGGGCCGGTGTGGGCCGAGTGGCGGCCCCAGCCGTTCTAGGGTCGCGCGGGTGAATGCCCCGTCGCCGATGCCTGTGCCGCCCTCGCCGCGGCCGACGCGGAAGAGGAGCAGACCGAACCGCGCCAGATCGCGCGCGCTGAGGCAGAGACCGCCGGAAAAGGCCGGCAACCCCTCGGGGCTGAGGCTGATATGCGCGGCCCCTTCATAGCCGGCGGCATCGGCGATGCGTTCCAGCGCCCGCAAGATCGGCAGGGGACTGGCGGCCGCGGCGACAAGTGTCAGCACATCGGTATTGGCGGATTTGTAGACCGCCTGTCCGGTGCGGTTGCGAAGGTCTGACCCGGTCAGCCCCGCGACGAAGTCGCGAAGGGTCGGCTCCGGATCGCCCGGTGCCGGCAGACGCCAGCCGAGCGCGATTTCCTCGGTATAACAATCGGCCAGAGGGTCTTCATAATCCTCGGAAAAATTGTTGCAGAGGTTCATGTCGAGAAGCTGGCCGATGGTCGCCCCGCGATAGGCAGAGCCGATCCAGGGCAGATAGGTTTCGACAGTGGCTTCAGTCTGCACGTGGCCCTCAGCGATGAGTGCACCGATGATCAGATGGATGTGGAGTTTCGACACCGACTGGATCGAATGCGGCTGCGTCAGGCTGAAATCGTCGGCATGGGCGGCGAAGAGGACCGCATCGCCCCTGGCAATCACCAGCGCCGAAAAGGCGGGATGACCGATAATGCCTGTTTCGCGCACTTTCCGGCCGATGTCCTCGTCCGGTTGGTCGGTGAGCCTGAGCACGCTGTCCGAACGCACCATCAGCGCGCGGCGGAAGAGATTGTGGGCGTTGTGAAACCCGTGGCGGCGGTTTTCGGGCTGGTTCCAGCCCTGCTTGTTATCGGCCCTGACAGCAAGGTCGGGATTGGGATAGCGGTCCGAACCCGTCATGGCGCGCCGGTCGTGACGAGCGCGTCGACAGCCCAAAGCCCGTCAACGCAGACGAGAAGCGGGTTGATCTCGATTTCCGTAAAGTCCTCTGCCCGGGCCGCGGCCTTGGCAGCAAACACGGCCAGCACCGCCGCCACGCCGCCGAGATCGACCGACGCGCGGGCGCGGAACCCTGCAAGCAACTTTGCGACTTTCAGCCGGCCAAGGGCATCTGCGATATCTTCCGTCGTCGCGGGAAGGAGAAGCGTTTCAGCATCGCCGACCAGTTCCACGAGAATGCCACCGGAGCCGAGCGTCATCGCCAGACCGAACTGGGGATCGCGCCGGATGCTGACGATCAGTTCCGCCAGCGGTGGCGGCGCCATGCATTCGACGAGAAACCGGTTGGTGACGGCCTCGGGGTCATGCGCACGAACGGAAGCCACCATCCGGTCGCGCGCCTGAGCGAGCGCATCGGCATCCCCGAGGCCCGTCGCGACCGCCCCCGCCTCCGTCTTGTGAAGAAGCCGGGGCCCCATCATCTTCAGCGCGACCGGATAGCCGACAGCGGCGGCTGCCTGGGCGACATCTGATCCGGCGACGACGCGACCAGGGGGCACAGGCAGGCCGAGCCTGGCGAGAAGCGCCTTGCCCTCCGCCTCCGTCAATGAGCGGCCCGGGGTCATGGACCGACCGGGCAACAAGGGTTGCGGGCGGGCGGCCGTTATCCGGTCACGGGCCGTGCCCCAGCGGATGGCCGCGCCCATCGCCGTCACTGTCTCTGCGATGCCTTGCATCGGGGCGATGCCGGCGGCGACGAAGCGGTCGCGGGTGGCTTGATCCATGTTTTCGGGCAAGGTCGCGCAGATCGCGGCCGGAATGCCTGTGGCGGCCCTGGTGAAGGCCCCGGCATCAGCCAGATAGAAGCCGAGCGCTTCGTCGAGCCCGGCGGCGGGATAGTCCTGCACAAGGATTGTGGCATTGGCCTGTGAAAGGTGGATTGCCTGCTGGAAAACCGGCTCCGTCCGGGCGGGGTCGCCCCAGATCGGCGTGGTGTAGTCGAGCGGGTTTGACACGGTCGCGATGTCGGGCAGAAGGCGCGCAAGTTCGGCCGTTGCCCGGTCGTCGAAGGGCGGAAAGGCAAGCCCGATGGTCTCGCCATGATCGGCGAGCATGGCGGCACCACCGCCCGAACAAGTGAAGCCCATCACACGGTTGCCTGCCGGGATGCCGGCGGCGCATATAAACTTAAGCGTTTCAAGAAGTTCCGACGGTGTCTTGACACGAATAACCCCCGTCCGGGCAAAGAGTGCGTCGTAAAGATCGTCCATACCGGAGAGCGAGCCGGTATGGCTGACCGCCAGCGCCGCGCCGATCTGGGATGTGCCCGTCTTCAGCGCCACCACGGGTTTGCTGTTTTCCAGTGCCTTCAGCGCCGCGCGTTCAAAGGCGCGGACATCGCGCAGCCCTTCGATATGGACCCCGATGGCGCGGACGGCGGCCTGGTCGGCGAGGTAGTCGACGAAATCCTCGATTGTCAGGACCGACTGATTGCCGCCTGAGATCATATGCGTCAGTGGCAGCGACCGCTGGGCCATCGTGATGTCCGACGACAGCATGCCCGACTGGGTGATGATCGCCGCCCCCCAGCCGGGCGAGGTGCCGCCATGGGCAAAGGGCCAGAGCGCCACGCGGTCGAGATAGTTGATGATGCCGTAGCAATTCGGGCCGACCAGTGCCATCTCGCCCGCCGCCTCGATCAACTGCCGCTCCAGCTCTGCGCCTCCGTCGCCCGCCTCGCGAAACCCGGCGGTGTAGCAGACGACACCCCCGGCCCCAATCGCGGCAAGCTCGCGCACTGCCTCCACGGCGGCGGGCGCCGGGACGGCGAGGAAGACCGCATCGGGCGCGTCGGGCAGGTCGGCGAGGCCGCGAAGGCAAGCATGCCCGCCCAGAGTGTCCCTTTTCGGGTTCACTGCCCAGATATGTCCGGGAAAGCCGCGCCGTTCGGCTTCCTTGATCGCGACCTCGGCGTCGCGCCCGCCGACAAAGGCGATGTGGCGCGGTTTGAAGAGCCGGTCGAGATTGGCGCGGCGGTCCGGCGTCATGCCCCAAGCGGCCTCAGGATTGCGCGGGTGATGATATGGCGCTGAATCTCCGACGTGCCGTCCCAGATCCGCTCGATCCGCGCATCGCGCCAGAGCCGCTGCACCGGCATCTCCTCCACCAGCCCCATGCCGCCATAGATCTGCACGGTGTCGTCGGCGACCCGGTTCAGCATTTCCGAGCAATAGACCTTGACCATCGCCGCATCCTCATCGCGCATGATGCCCTGATCGGCGCGGCGCACGGTGTCGGCGACCAGAAGTTCGGCGGTGCGGAGCCCGATCGTCATGTCGGCAAGGCGAAAGCCGGTCGCCTGAAACTGGCCGATTGGCTGGCCGAACTGCTTGCGGGTGGCGCACCAGTCGGTGGCAAGCGCGATCAGCCGTTCCGCCTTGCCGCAACAGGACGCGCCGATCCAGACCCGTCCCATGCCCAGCCATTTGCCCGCGAGTTCAAACCCGCGCCCCTCTTCGCCCAGAACCTGACCGGGGCCGAGGCGGACGTTGTCGAAGATCAGCTCATAGGTCTTGTAGCCGCGGTTGGAGACGCATTTGCTCCCCTCCCGAAAGGTCACGCCCGGCATGTCGCGATCGACCAGAAACGCGGTCACACGCTTGCGCGGGCCGCGTTTCGTCTCATCCACCCCGGTCGCGGCAAAGACGATGGCGAAGTCGGCCATGGTGGGGGCCGAGATGAAATGTTTCATCCCGTTCAGAATCCAGTCGTCGCCATCCCTATGCGCCCGGCTTTGCATCCCCATCGCATCCGATCCCGCGCCGGGTTCGGTCAGGCCGAACAATTCGCGCTTGGCGCCGGTCACGCAGGGCATGAGGTACTTGTCGATCTGGTCGTCTTCACAGGCGAGCAACAGTTCCGTAGGGCGTGCGATCCAGGAATGCAGCGCATGGCTCGTGCGGCCGAATTCGCGTTCGATGACCGACATCTGGGTGTAGTTCAATCCACCCCCACCCACACGCTCGGGCAGGTTGGCGGCGAAAAGGCCCAGTTCCTTCGCCTTCCGTTCGATCTCGCGGCCGATCTCTTCGGGCACCTCGCCCAACTGGTCGACAAGCTCTTCATGCGGGATCACTTCGCGGTCGAGAAAGGCGCGGACCGAGGTGCGCAGAAGCTCGTCCTCATGCGACAGGGCGACGTTCATCAGGTCTCTCCGGAATTGCGGTTGCGGCGTGCGTTCAGCGCCTGAATGATGAAGAAGATCAGCGTGATGGCGATCAGCACGACGGCGGCGGCGGCGACCGTGGGGTCTGTGTTTTCGCGAATGCCGTTCCACATGCGGCGCGGCAGGGTGTAGACGCTGAATTTCGACAGGAAGAGCGTCACCACGATCTCATCCCAGGACGCGATGAAGGCAAAGATCGCGCCCGCCAGTACGCCGGGGCGGATGGAGGGCAGGATCACCCGCCGCATCGTCGTCCAGTTCGAGGCGCCGAGGTTGCGCGAGGCCTGTTCCAGTCTCGGATCGAAACCAGCGAGCGAGGCCGAGACGGTGATCAGCACCAAAGGGGCGGCAAGCACGGTGTGCGCGAGGATCAATCCTGGATAGGTGTCGATCAGGCCCAGAGGCACCATGAAGCGGTAAAAGGCCATGGCCGAGATGATCGGCGGGACCACCAGCGGCAACAGCAGGAAAGCGCGCACAGCCTCGCCCCATCTGGATGAAACCCGCCAGAGGCCGATGGCGCAAAGCGTGCCAAGTGCGGTCGCAAGCGCCGCCGAGGTCAGGCCGATGACAGCGCTCTGCCAGAAGCTCGACATCCATTCCTCGCTGCCGAAGAGCTTTTCGAAATGGCGGAGCGATAGTTCGCCCTTGGGCATCGACAAGAAGCGCTTGGGTGTCAGCGAGACCGGGATGGCGATCAAGGCGGGCAGGACGAGGAACAGAAGCAGAAGCCATGCCCAGTAACGATTCAGGGTTTCGGAAAAGCTGCGCCTCATGCCTTGGCCCCCCCGAATATCGTCGACAGCTTCATGAAGCGCGACATGAGGAAGAGAAGGGCGAGCACCCCAAGGAGCATCAGTGCGGCCAGCATCGCCGCCGTGCCCCAGCGGAGCGTCACAAGGATCTGAACGGAGATGTATTCGGCCACCATCAGCACCTTGCCGCCGCCAAGGATCGCAGGCGTCACGTAGAAGCCGAGCGACAGGATGAAGACGAGCAGTGACGCGGCGACGAGGCCGGGCTTGGTCAGGGGCAGGTAGACCCGCCAGAAGGTCTGGTTGCCGGTGGCGCCAAGGCTGCGGGAGGCGGAGAGCACCCTTGTGTCGATGTTCTGCATCACGGCCAGAAGTGGCAACACGGCATAGGGGATCATGTAATGGACCATGCCGATCAGCACACCGAGCTCGTTACGCATGAATTCGATAGGTTCGGCGATGATGCCGATATTCACCAGCGTTTCGTTCACGAGCCCCTTGCGGCCGAGAAGCATCAGCCAGCTAAACGTCCGCACCAGCACCGAAATCCAGAACGACACCAGCAGAAGGCTCAGCATCCGGTTGCGGCTGCCTTGCGCGACATGGACCATGGCGTAGGCGATGGAATAGCCGAAGATCACTGAAAAGAAGGTGGTGATCACGCAGATGCGGACGGTTGTCCAAAGGATGCCGGCGAGGTTGTCCGAGGTGACGAGCGCGGCATAGTTGCCAAGCCCCGGTTCGGGGTCGGTCACGCTCAGCCACAGGATATTGACGATGGGACCGAGGAAGAGCGCCACCACCAGCGCAAGGAACGGCAGGACAAGAAGCCAGCCGGTGCCGATGCGTGTGAGGGTGGAGCCGTTCATCCGCGAACCTTTGCCGGGAAAGGGAAAAGGGCCGGGCCATGTGGCCCGTGCCAAGTCTCAGGACCGGCGGCGCGGGAGTGGCGCCGCCGGGTCGAGGTTCAGGAGATCGCTTCGAGGAAGGCATTGACGGCATCGCCGCCGTTTTCGCCCCACCATGTCGGATCGTTATAGACGATGTTGTCGATGTTCATCGCCGAGGTGATCGCATAGGGCTGCTGGTCCTCGGGGATCTGGGCAAAGGCCTCGGGGTTTGAGGGCGTCATGCCGAGACAGTCGAGAAGCGTGAGCTGCGCGGGAACCCCTTGCGCGGTTGCGATGAATTTCATCACCGCATCGCGCCCCGCCGGGTTGCCCTTCGGAACGATATAGGCGCCGGGCATTGCAAGGGCCTCGTTCATCACCAGCTTGTAGCGGCCATCTGTGTCGTTCTCGATATTGCGGCCGCGATTCTGCCAGACCATGCCCATCGAGACCTCGCCATTGACGACCATGGAATGCGCCTCGGAGCCCGAACCCCAGTAGAGGCTGTCATCCTTGATCGACTTGATCTTGGCCAGCGCCCGGTCCATGTCCAGGGGATAGAGCGCGTCCTTGGCGACTCCATCGGCCAGAAGCGCGCCTTCAAGCGCCCCGTTGGCCCATTTGTAAAGTGACCGCTTGCCGGGAAACTTCGCCGTGTCGAAGAAATCGGCCCAGGAATTCGGCGGGTTATCCTTGTAGGCCTCGGTGTCATAGACGAAGGCGTAACCGTAAAGGATAATCGAAACGCCGTATTCCAGCGCATATTGGGCGATGGTGCGGTCCTTCGAGACGATGGCGTAGTCGATGGCTTCCAGATGGCCCGAGGGGCCGAGCGCCACGGCGTCGAAAAGGTCCGCGTCACAGACATCCGCCGTCACATTGCCGCTGTCGACCATCTCCTTGATCTTGCCTTGGAGCGGGCCGGAGGTATCGAATTTCAAGGGCATGCCGGTTTCGGCGGTGAAGGGATCGCCAATGGCCTTGCCATGGCATTCCTCGGACTGGCCGCCCCAGTTCCACATCACGATCTCATTTGCTGCCGCCTCGGCATCGCCCGCGATCACCGATTGCGTCGCGATCCCCGCCATGCCGCAAAGGACGAGGAAGCTCCGCCGGTCCATCCGGCCTTCCTTGAACGCCTTGGCGCCTTCGGTCAGGGTTTCGCGCATGAATTGCTTGTCGTGCATTCCAGATCTCCTCCATGTTGGCCGGGCTTGCCGCCCGGTTATTCGCGGGGTTCGTTCCTCCCACCCCGCTATGGGTCTTCAGTCACTCTCTAGCCGGACCGCCGCAGCATCCGACCAGCTCAGATCGACTTCCGCGCCTGCAACAAGCGGCGCGCCGCCGCGCCATGCGTCGGCATCGACCTCAATCTCTTCCATCCCCGGCACGGTGACGTCGTATTTCAGGATCGAGCCGAAATAGGTCATGGCACGGACCGTGGCGGACACCCGGTTCGGCCCTTTCCCGGCGCCTTTCGGCGCGATGTCGATCTTTTCCGGGCGGAGCGCGTAAAGCGCGCCGTCCTTCGTCAGGAAATTCGACTTGCCAAGGAAGCTCGCGGCAAAACGGGTGCGGGGCTTCTGGTAAAGCTCCTCGGGCGTGCCGACCTGTTCGATGCGGCCGGCTTGCATGATCACGATGCGGTCGGACATCGACAGCGCCTCTTCCTGATCGTGGGTCACGTAGATGAAGGTCGTGCCGACCCGGCGGTGGATGTCCTTGAGCTGCGCCTGCACCTCGACCCTGAGTTTCTTGTCGAGCGCGCCGAGCGGTTCGTCGAGCAGTAGCACCGGCGGCGCGAAGCAAAGCGCGCGGGCCAGTGCCACGCGCTGCTGCTGGCCGCCGGAAAGCTGCCCGGGCAGGCGGTGGCCGAACTCCTGCAACTGCACGAGGTCCAGCATCTCATCGACCCGGGCGTCGATTTCGGCCTTGGGGCGTTTGCGGACATCCAGCGGATAGGCGATGTTCTGGCGCACGGTCATGTGCGGGAACAAGGCGTAGCCCTGAAAAACCATACCGAAATTGCGCTTTTCGGGCGGCATCCCGGCGATGCTGGTCCCATCGAGCAGGATATCGCCCTCGGTGATATCCAGAAACCCCGCGATCATCATCAGAAGCGTCGTCTTGCCTGAGCCTGACGGGCCGAGCAGCGTCAGAAACTCGCCGCGCCTGATGTCGAGATTGACGTTGTCGGCAGCCGTGAAACCGCCGAACCGCTTGGTCAGCGCCTGAAGCCTGAGGCCCCCGGAGGCGCCGCCATCGGTCATGCGTCCGCGCCCCGGAGCTTCAGCTTGTTGCGCGCCTCCTGCGGGGTCAGGACCCGCGCGCCCATCGCCTCGATGATCGTGCGGGCGCGTTCGACAAGCTGGGCGTTGGTCGCCAATACGCCACGCGACAGGTAGATGTTATCCTCCAGCCCGACCCGCACATTGCCGCCGAGGGAAACGGCCGCGGCGACCATCGGCATCTGCATCCGGCTGATGCCGAAACTGGCCCAGCTGGCCCCGGCAGGTAGCTGCGCCTTCATCGCGGCCATCGTCTCCACCGTCTGATCCGCCCCCCAGGGAATGCCGAGGCAGAGCTGGAACATCGGCGGGGCGGCGATCAGGCCTTCCTCCACCATCGCCCTGGCGAAGCGGATATGGCCGAGGTCAAAGACCTCCAGCTCCGGCTTCACGCCCCATTCTTTCGTGAGCGCAGCCATGCGGCGCAGGATCGGCGGGGTGGAAATATAGATCGTGTCGTCATTGCCGAAATTCAGCGTTCCGCAGTCGAGCGAACAGATCTCGGGCAGGCAGTCCTTCACATGAGCCAGGCGTTCATCCGGGCCAATCATGTCGGTCCCGGGCCCGGGCATAGACCAGTCGTCCTTCGATGGCACCCAGTCGCCACCCATGCCGGCGGTCAGGTTGATGACGACATCGGTGCCCGAAGCGCGCACCCGGTCCACCACCTCGCGAAAAAGCGCGGGGTCGCGCGATCCCTTGCCGGTTTCGGGGTCGCGGACATGGATATGGGCGCAGGATGCCCCGGCCTTCGCGGCCTCGATCGCCTCGCGGGCGATGGCCTCGGGCGTGACCGGGACATGGGGGCTGATATGGGTCGTCGCACCGGCGCCGGTGACCGCACAGGTCAGTACCACCTCGAAATTCATGTCCCGTCTCCCTGTTCTTGCCTTCATCCTTGGGCCGCGAAAGGCCATTTCCTGTCAGTAATTCGACTGATATGAGTGTGGCATGTCGAATTTACGCACCTCACGCGATGCAGCCGTCACCATCCCGCCGCCGCGCGGGACAGCGCTGCAACATGCGGCATTCCTTGTTGTACCGCGTTTCAACCTGATGACCATGATGACCATGATCGAGGTGATGCGGATTGCGAACTACCTGTCACCCGCGCCGCTCTTTTCGTGGGAGGTGCTGTCCTTCGACGGTGCGGAGATCACGGCCTCCAACGGATTTTCGGTACCGGCCACGCAGCCCGACGAACATATCCGGCGGGGCGAGACGCTTTTCGTGCTCGGCTCGTGGAATGCCGAAAGCTACAAGACACCCGCGACACTGGCCTGGATCCGGCGTCAGGCGCGGGGCGGCGTCAGGCTCTGCTCGGTCGAACTTGGCTGCTACCTTCTGGCGCGGGCGGGGCTGATGGCCGGAAAACGCGCGACCACGCACTGGTCCTGGATGTCGGGGTTCGAGGAACAGTTCGACGAGGTCAGCGTCAGCGAACAGCTTTATACGCTCGACGGGCAGGTGATGACCTGTTCCGGCGGGCTAGCCGGGGTCGATCTGATGCTGCGGCTTGTGGGCGACGCGCATGGCGAACGGCTGGCCGGGGAGATTGCGGACCAGATGCTTTACCATCCGATCCGGCCCGGAACCGCGCCGCAGCGGCGGACCATGGGGCGGGGGATGGAATCGCTCGTCCCCATGGTGCGCGAGGCGATCACGCTGATCGAGAAGAACATCGCCGAGCCATTGGCCGTGCCGGATATTGCCGAGGAACTGGGCGTGTCACAGCGCCAGTTGGAGCGGCAGTTCAAGGCCAATATCGGCTGCACGGTGGTGCAGTTCGGGCTGCTGCTGCGGCTGCAACATGCGCGCGTTCTGCTGATCGCGACCGATCTGAGCGTGCGGGAAATCGCGACAGCTTCGGGTTTCAACACATTGTCGCATTTTGCTTATTCATTTGGAAAGTGCTTCGGCCGGCGGCCGTCGGATTACCGGCAGGCCTGGCCCGAAAAGGACGCAACGCCAAGCTGGCCCGGAACGCTGTCGAAATTCCTTGAGGCGCTGGAAAACCGCGGCAGCGCCAAGCCGATGCAGATACTCAGGAAGACGAGCGGGTGAGGCGTTATCGCCTTTTCTTCCTGACGTCTGAAGATGCGCTCCAGGCCCCGAAACGCGCCGAAGGCGCAGGGGCCAGCGCCTGCCCGTCCCGGCGGGCTGGCGCTTTGGTGCCGCCTATGCTTCGTTCGGCCCTTGGAAGAACGTGGCTGCCATAAAGCGCATCGCTCAGCCGGTGCTGCGCCATCCCCCGGGCAGGCGCTGGCCCCTGCTTCTTCAATGCATCAGGCAACGTCCCTGTTTTGATTGGCTGGTCCTATTGTGCTCTCGCCCCCCTGATCGCGTTCAGCACCGCCACGATTTCCCGGTCCCTTTGCGCCGCCATCTCCTCGAAATGCCGACCGGCAGCGATGGCGTTGCAGCCGTCGACCATCCGGTCGCGTAGGTCCTGTGTCAGTTCGGGCGCTTCCAGCCGGGTCCACGGCCATTTCAGCGCCGGGCCGAACTGGTCGAGATTGGTGGCCATGCCGCCCTCGCCGCAGGCGACGTGGAACGCCATGCACTGGCCCTGTACCGCCATCCGGGGCGCGGGGCCGTTCATAAGTGCCACGTCGATATCCTCGGGCGTCGCCTCGCCATTCGCCACCATGTGCAGTGCCTCGCGCCAGAGCGCCTCCTGCAACCGGGTGGCGACGAAGCCGGGGATTTCCTTTTTCATGGTGAGGGGCGCCTTGCCCGCATGTCTGTAGAAGGCCGCCGCCCATTCCACCGCCGCCGGGTCCGTGCGCTTGCCGCCTATGATTTCGACCAGCGGCAAGAGGTAGGGCGGATTGAACGGGTGCCCGATGACGGTGCGCTCAGGCGTCGGGCAGTCCTTCTGGATATCTGTCATCATCAGGCCCGAGGTGGATGAGGCGATGATGCAATCCTTCGGCGCGACCTCTCCCAGCCGCTTGTAAAGCGCCTGTTTCAGCTCCAGCCGTTCGGGCGCGCTTTCCTGGATGAACTGGGCGTCGCGGACAGCGGCGTCGAGATCGGTCGTCACAGTCAGCCGGTCGCGCGATGCGCCGGGGACTAGGCCCAATGCCTCCAGACTGATCCAGCCAGTGTCGATCACGGCCATGAGGGCAGGGCGTTCGGCCTCCGAATGGATATAGGCGGTGACATCATAGCCGCGCGCGATGAAGTGCGCGGCCCAGCCGCCGCCGATCGGACCGGCGCCGATCGTGGTGACGCGGGTCACGGAAGAGGGATCAGGATACATTTATTTCCCCTTGAATACGGGATCGCGGCGTTCGACGAAGGCGGCGACACCTTCCTTCGCATCCTCCGAGGTCAGCATCTTGCGGTAGGTCGGCAGGTCGCCCGTCCGCATATGGGCGAAGGCGGCTTCAAGCGGCCTGCACTCAATCTCTCGCTGCACTTCCTTGACCGACTGCATGGCCAAGGGCGCGGACCACGCGATCTGGTCGGCCCATTCGCGGGCAGCGTCCATCAGCCGGTCCTTCGGCACCACTTTGTTCACCAACCCGTAATGCGCGGCCTCGTCGGCCTTCATGCGGCGTCCCAGAAGGAACATTTCCACCGCGATATTGTGGGGAATGCGGCGCGGTAGGCGTTGCAGAGCGCCCGCGTCAGGGACAATGCCAAGGGGCATCTCGGGCAGGCCGAATTCCACATGCTCGGCCGCGATGATCAGATCGCAGGCCATCGCAATCTCGAACCCCCCGCCGATGGCGAGGCCATTGAGCGCACAGATGACCGGCTTGTTGAGTTTCCAGTTTTCGGTCAGCCCGGCAAAACCGCCAATACCGTAATCCTCTTCCCACCAGTTATCGAGTTCCATCTCGCCCTTGTTCAGCGCCTTCAGGTCCCAGCCGGCGGAAAATATCTTCTCGCCCGCGCCGGTCAGGATCGCACACCAGAGTTCAGGATCGTCGCGCAATTCGGCAAAGGCCCGGCCCATGTCGCGGCTCATCTCGATGTCGATGGCATTGACCTTGGGCTTGTTGAGCGTGACTTCCAGCACCCGGCCCCGGCGCGTGGTTTCAACATGCGACATCGGGCTTCCTTACGCGAATGCAGGGATGACTTCGTTGACGAACAGTTCCAGCGAGCGTTTCTGTTCGGGCAGGCCGAGGCCGAGGCTCGCGTAGTAGATGAACTCGTCCACGCCGATCGCCTCATATTGCTTCAGTTTCGCGATGACATCGTCAGGAGTGCCGAACATCAGGTTGTCGTGCAGCATCTTCGGGTCGTATTCGGCGCGGTTGCCGAGGTCTTCGAAGGGGATCTGTTTCGGAAAGCCGTCCTTCACATCGCCGAGATTCTTGAAGAGGTTCTCGAACTGGCCAAGCTGGCGCTGGGCGGCGCGGACCGGGACCATCCAGTCGTCCTTGCGGTCGTAAAGGGCCGTATGGCGCATCATCGCCATGACAGGGCGTTTGGCGCCGGGGTGGGCGGCCATTGCCTCGTTGAGGCGCCCCATATAGGTCTCAGCCTCGTCCATGCCACGGGTCAGGGGCCAGGACATGATGTTGCAGCCTTCGCGGACGGCATAGTCGTAGGTGATCGGCGCCCGGGCGGCGACCCAGACGGGGACGTCCTTCTGCACCGGCTTCGGTATCGCGGTTGAAACAGGGAAGGACCAGAATTCGCCTTTGTGTTCGTAGTCGCCCCGCCAGAGCGCACGCACGCAAGGCAGCATTTCCTGCATGTAGCGCCAGGCGTCCGACTGCTTCAGCCCCGGCGCCATGCGGTCAAACTCGCGCTGATAGGCGCCCGAACCGATGCCGAATTCCAGTCTTCCGCCCGAGATGAGGTCGACGAAACCGGCCTCACCTGCCAGCTTGATCGGGTGCCAGTAGGCCGCGACAGCCACCGCAGTGCCAAGACGGATGTCATTGGTGTGCTCGGCCCACCAGGCGAGGATCGAGAAGGGGTTGGGCGCGATGGTCATTTCCAGCGCGTGATGTTCAGCTGCCCAGACGATGTTGAAGCCGCCCCGGTCGGCCATCTGCACCATCTCCAGCGTGTGACGCGCCACGTCCTTCATGTCGAGCGAGGCGTCCATCCGCTCCATATTGATTGCCAGCTGGAATTTCATGTCCTTGTCATCCTCGTTCGGTCGGTTCTGTCATTTTCGTCGCATACCAGGCCGCAAAGGCCGCCACGTTCGGTTCCAGCAGCGGCTGAAATCGCCCCTGCCGGGCATCCGGACAGGCAAGTCCGCGCTGCTGGTTCATCAGTGCAGCGATGTCTTCGTCGAGCGCGGCATCGAGCCGGTCGTGATAGGCGGCGATTTTTTCCTCCGCACCGGGCAGTGCCAGCGTCTCGGGCGGGAAGCAGGCGGTCTGCACGACATGGCATTGGTCGGCACCAAGGGGATAGGCCTCGTAGACCCAAAGCGCGTCGGTGCCGGCAGCGAAGGCCATGTTGGGGAATACCCAGGTATAGCGGACCCCGTGCGCTTCGCGCCCGTTGAGGCCGGGGATCTGCGGCAGCGCCTTTTGCTGTTGCGATTGCAAGAGCCCCCCTGTCCCCTCGGTCGCGCCGAACTGGGTCGCGTATTGGCCGGCCACCTGCGTTGCCGGGTCTGGTTCGGCGTAGACATCGTTGATCGAGTCGGGATGCACGAAGGGTAGATGGTAGTAGTCGTTGAAGACGTCGAGAAAGGCCTTCCAGTTACATCCGACGCGGGTTTCTCGGCGGCGGGTGCTGACCAGCCCGGCCAACGGCCACGGCGAATGGACGGATTCGAAATCGCCGAGAACGCTGTCGATGTCGGCAACGGCGGGGTTGAACGAGACGAACGCGAACCCCGCCCTTTCTTCGGCCGGGTAGGTGGTCAGACCATAGTCGGCCCTGTCGAAGCCGGGGGCGTCCTCCATGCGCGGTGCGGCGGCAAGGCGACCATCGAGATGATAGGCCCAGGAATGAAATGGGCAGCGGATGCCACGGCAGGTACCTGTCCCGTCGAGTAGCCGCGCAGCGCGGTGCCGGCAGGAATTGGCGAAGGCCCGCAGACGACCCTCCTTGTCGCGCAAGAGGATCACGGCCTGTCCCGCGATGTCGAGCGTCACGTAGTCACCGGGGTTGCGCACGATATCGGCGCGACCGACGCCAAGCCACGAGGCCCGGAATATCAGGTCATGCTCGGCCAATGTCACCGCGTCGGAAGCGTAGCATTGCGGCGGCAAGCAGACTGCCTCTGCCACCGGGGCGCGGCACCGTTGCAAGGACTGGCGGAGGGCGCTGTCAAGCATCTCAGCGCATCACGAAGGGGTTCGCCATCGGCGCATCGGAGGTGTTGACCCAGACGGTCTTCGGCCGCGTGTAGTCCCACATCGCCTGAAACCCGCTTTCCCGGCCATAGCCGGAGCCCTTGACCCCGCCGAATTCGGCGATGGGGGAAACAACACGGTAGGTGTTGACCCAGACGATACCGGCGCGGACGGCCTTGGCCATCCGCATCTGCCGCGCGCCGTTGCGGGTGAAGATGCCGGCGGCCAGCCCGTGCTTGGTGTCATTGGCAAGCCGTATGACCTCTTCCTCGGTCCTGAACCTTTGCGCGGCCAGCACCGGGCCGAACAACTCGGTATCGACGATGCGCAGATCCTGACGCGGGCAGTCGAGGATTGTCGGCTCGTAATAGGTACCCGTCAGCCCCTCGGGCCGCTTGCCGCCGGTCAGCACCTTGGCGCCTTCGCTCACCGCATGGGCAACCTCGCGTTCGATATGCTCAAGCTGCCCGGTGGTGCAGAGCGGCCCCATCTGGGTTTCCTCGGCCAGCGGGTCCCCGATCAGGATCTTTTGCGCCAGTGCCGTCAACTTTGCCAGAAACTCGTCGGCGATGTCCTCGTGCAGATAAAGCCGCGATCCGGCGACGCAGCTTTGCCCCGTCGCCCCGAAGATACCGGCGATGGAGCCGTTCACGGCGCTTTCGATATCGGCGTCGTCAAAGACGATGAAGGGCGACTTGCCGCCCAGCTCCAGCGAGACTTCGGCGAAATTCTCGGCCGAATTGTAAAGCACATGCCGCGCCGCGCCCGGCCCGCCGGTGAAGGAGATGCGGGCGACCAGCGGGTGCGACGTCAGCGCCTTGCCGCAGGGATCGCCGTGGCCGGTGACGATATTGACCACACCGGGCGGAAAGCCGGCCTCTTCGATCAACTCACCGAATTCCAGCATCGCGGCGGAGGCATGTTCGGAGGCTTTCAGCACCACGGTATTGCCCGCCGCCAAGGCCGGTCCGATCTTCACCGCAACAAGGAAAAGCTGCGAATTCCACGGCACGACTGCCGCGACGACACCCAAAGGCTCGCGGCGGGTGAAGACGAAGAGGTCGGGCTTGTCGATGGGCAGGGTTTCACCGGAAATCTTGTCAGCGCAGCCCGCGTAGAAATGGAAGAACTCGGCGATGTACTTTGCCTGCCAGCGGGTTTCCTTCAGCATCTTGCCGGTGTCGATCGATTCCGTCCGGCCTAGCGCCTCTGATTTTTCGGCCAGCAGATCGCCAAGCTTGCGCAGGCACCGGCCCCGTGCCGAGGGCACCATCTCGGCCCAAGGACCCGTGGTGAAGGCGCGGTCGGCGGCGCGCACCGCGCGGTCGACGTCCTCGGCCGTTGCCTCAGGAACCCGCGACCAGACCTTGCCAGTCGACGGATTGACGCTTTCGAACGTCCTGCCGTCCGACGCGCCGACCCAGGCGCCGTCAATCAGCATCAGGTAGTTCTTTACCTCGGTCATGGCCGTGCCTCCTGTCGTCGCCCTTTCCCTCATACTGGACGGATCGTAGGACGGCGAAAGGGATTTTTCGACGGGCCATGGCGAAAAAAACGGACAGGCAACCCGCATCCGGTGGCACCCAATGAGCAAAGGAGCGCGCGATGTCCTCTCGTCCAAATCATGGTGGCACCCGGAATCGGCGGCGGTCGGGCGACCGCGGGGCGGCCGATCCGCACGGGCCATCGCCGCTTGGCCAGCGGGTTGGCGGCGGCGTAGGCGCGGTGCTATGGTCGCCACGATCCGGCAACCTGACGCCTTTCAGAAACCAGACGCACCGATGCCCCTGACCGCGACCGGCACCCATTACACGCTATCCGGCCGCCCCGACGCGCCGGCCGTCGTGCTGATCCATGGCCTCGGGCTGAACGCCGATATCTGGCGCTGGCTGATGCCGGAACTCGAACGAGATTTCCGGGTGCTGAGCTACGACATCCTCGGTCACGGGGCCAGCGCCCCGCCGCCGCCGTCGCCGACCTTGCGGACCCTGTCGGACCAGCTCTCCGATCTGCTGACCGTCTGCGGGATCGAACGTGCCGCCTGTGTCGGCTTTTCGCTCGGCGGCATGATCGCGCGGCGCTTTGCGCAGGATCACCCGGCGCGGGTCAGCGCACTCGCCATCCTGCATTCGCCCCACCAAAGAACGCCCGAGGCGCAGGCTGCCATCCTTGCCCGGGTCGAACAGGCCCGGCGCGAGGGGCCGAAAGCCACCGTGGAGGCGGCACTGGTGCGCTGGTTCACCGATGACTACCGCGCGCGGAGCCCGGAGATGATGGACCTCGTCCGGTCCTGGGTGTTGGCAAATGATCCCGCGATCTATCCCTCGATCTACCGCATCCTTGCCGAAGGCGTGGACGAGATCGTCGCCCCGACGCCACCCATTACCTGCCCGGCGCTGGTCATCACCGGGGAAGAAGACTACGGCAACGGACCCGAAATGACGCGGGCCATCGCGGCCGAAATCGGTGGGGCGACGGCGCTGGTCCTGCCGGGGTTGCGCCACATGGCGCTGGCCGAGGCGCCGCAGGCCGTGAACCAGCCGCTCGTTGCCTTCCTTCGCGAACACCTGTGCGGGGCAGCGGTATGAGCGCGCAGACCAAGGGCATCCTGCACGGCATCCGCGTGCTCGACCTCAGCCGGATGCTGTCGGGGCCCTATTGCACCATGATGCTGGCCGATCACGGCGCCGAGGTTATCAAGATCGAGGACCCGAAGGGCGACACGAGCCGCACCAACGGCCCCTTCCGCGACGACGATCCGGGGCATGACTGGGCGGGCTATTTCGTCAGCCTCAACCGGTCGAAGAAAAGCGTGGTGCTCGACCTGAAGACCGAGGCGGGCAGGGACCGGCTGAGAACGCTCGTCAGGACGGCCGACGTGCTGGTCGAAAACTTCCGTCCGGGCGTGATGGAACGGCTGGGGTTGTCATATGAGAGCCTGGCCGAGATCAATCCCGCGCTTGTCTATGCCGCGATCCGCGGCTTCGGCGACCCGCGATCGGGGGCAAGTCCCTATGCCGACTGGCCGTCCTATGACGTTGTCGCGCAGGCGATGGGCGGGCTTATCAGCCTGACGGGGCCGGATGCGGACACGCCGACAAAGACCGGCCCCGGCATCGGCGATGTTTTCGCGGGGATGATGATGTCATTCGGTATCCTCGCCGCACTTCGGGCGGCGGAGGCGACGGGGCAGGGGCAGTTCATCGACGTCGCCATGTATGACGCGATGATCAGCCTTTGCGAACGCGCCGTCTACCAGCACGATTTCGACGGGACAGTGCCGGGGCCGGAGGGCAATGGCCACCCATTGCTGGCCCCATTCGGCATCTTCCCCGCGAAGGACGGCAATATCGCGCTCGGCATCGTCGATGACGCCTTCTGGGTGAAGCTTCTGACGGCGATGGGTCGCGATGACCTTGTCGGTGACACGCGCTACGCGACCCGGCAGGCAAGACGGCGCGAGGCCGCTGCCGTCAACGGCATGGTGGCCGAATGGACCGCCAAGCGGACGAAGGCAGAGCTTGCGCGCCTGCTTGGCGGGCTGGTGCCTTTCGGTCCGGTCAATACGGTGGCCGACATCTTTGCCGACCCTCATGTCGCAGCACGCGGCATGGTCGTGACTGTCCCCCATGCGGACCCCGCGCTCCGACCCTGGCGGGTGGCAGCCAACCCTTTGCGCTTTTCCACCCACCCCGCGCCGCCGCCTGCCACGCCCGCCCGCCTTGGTGCCGACGGGGCACTGGCCGAGGTGGCCGACGCACCGTCGCCCGACCCACGCGCGCTGCGCGATGCATTCGGCGCCTTCGCGACAGGTGTGACCATCCTGACGACCCGGCAGGCCGACGGCACGCCGCGCGGCTTCACCGCCAATTCCTTCACTTCCGTGTCGCTGGACCCGCCGCTTCTCCTCGTCTGTCTGGCGAAATCGGCCCATAGCTGCGAGGTCTTCCTGTCCAACCCGCATTTCGGGGTCAATGTGCTCAGCGCCGGGCAGAAGGCCGTGTCGGGCCTTTTCGCTTCGCGCGCGCCCGACAAGTTCGACAAATGCGTCTGGACCGCCGGTCACAGCAACGTGCCGCTGATCGACGGGTCGCTCGCGCAGTTCGTCTGCGCGCGTGAAAGAAGCGTCGATGCGGGCGATCATATCGTGCTGATCGGGCGCGTGCTCGACTTTGCCGCGACCGAGGGCGCGCCGCTTGGCTACTATCGCGGCAACTACTTTTCGAGCGGGATGGAACAGCATCTCGTCGATGCGGTGGCGGCCAAGGGTGGCACACGCATCGGCGCGGTGCTGACCCAGGGCGACATGATCCTTCTTGCGCAGAGCCGCGTCGACGGCACATTGACCGTGCCGACCGCGCCGGGGGCGGTGCCGAGCCTTGACGGGCTGCGGGCGAAGCTGCATGCCGAGGGGCTGAGCGCGGATGTCGATTTCCTTTATGCGGTCTATGAGGACCGCGAAACCGGCGCGCATGGCATTTTCTATCATGGTCAGGTCTCTGGCAGGCCGCCGGAGGGGATGGTTCTTCTGCCGCTCGATGACCTGCCGCTCGACAGGATCGCGAACGAGGCCGAACGCAGCATGCTGCGCCGCTATGGCGAGGAATTCCGCCTTGGCGCCTTCGGTATCTACCAGGGCAATGAAACGACAGGAAAAGTGCGCCGGATCACCGACGCCTGAATGCCGGAGGACATGAAAGACATGCTGCCAGAACTGCGCAAGGTCGTGACCTATGACGAGGATATCCACCGCGACGGCGACCGGGCGGCGGACCCGGTCCTGCGGGTGATCGGCGTTGCCGCCGTGGTGAAGAACCCTTGGGCCGGGCGCGGATATGTCGAAGACTTGTCGGCGGATATCGCCCGGATGGCGCCTGTCCTCGGCCGCCATCTGACCGACCGGCTGATCGCGCTGGCCGGGTCCGGCGATGCGATCGAGGCCTATGGCAAGGCGGCGCTGTGCGGCACCGATTGCGAGCTGGAACATGGCTCTGCCCTGATCCACACGCTGCGTTTCGGCAATTTCTACCGTGAGGCGGTTGGCGCCAAAAGCTATCTCGGCTTCACCAATACCCGCGGCCCGGCCAATACCCAGATCCAGATTCCGCTGATGGACAAG
This sequence comes from Paracoccaceae bacterium, assembly GCA_041397105.1. Classification (GTDB taxonomy): domain Bacteria; phylum Pseudomonadota; class Alphaproteobacteria; order Rhodobacterales; family Rhodobacteraceae; genus Albidovulum. The sequence goes on along the minus strand of JAWKXJ010000002.1, from coordinate 755,919 downwards.
CATGATACGGGCCGCCGGTCGCATTACCTGACGGTCCAGTTCTCGATCCCCGACGCGCCATCACACGACGAGTTGGTCGTCGCGCTCGGCGCCGCGACGGGCGGGCGGCCCCATCACCGCATCGGCGACCGCTATTCGGACCTTGCCGCACTTGGACGCGACATCGACAACCCCGCCGGGGTCTGACCCGGGCGATGGCCGCCTGAGTTGTCGATCTGCGGACCTTGTCAGGTCCGGTGGTCGCGGATATATGTCTCGCGCGCGCCCCTATAGCTCAGTTGGTAGAGCAGTGGTTTTGTAAACCGAAGGTCGGGAGTTCGAGTCTCTCTGGGGGCACCAGCCTGATCCCATGATCCCGACGGGCCGCGGCGGTTTGCCTGAAGCGGTCCGGTCACGCTTTCGTCGAGAAGGGGTCAAGCGGGGTGTGCAGCTTGACGTGACGGATGAAGGCGCGAACCACGCTGGGAAGCGGGCGGCTGTCCGGCGTCGCGAAATAGGTGCGATACTCGATCGGAGAGGCGAAGGGGCGGAATACAAGATCACTGGCCCGGTAATGAACAACCGGAAAAGGGTTCACGACCGCAACGCCAAGCCCTTCGCGCACCAGATCGACGGCGGCCATCGAGGTGGACACCTCGACCACGATCTGCGGCACCGCGCGAACGCCCTGCAGGACCTTCTCCATCTGTGCCCGCCGGGCGTGGCGGTGGGTCAGCGCGACAAGCGGCTGTTCATGGAGGTCGAGCGGGTGAATCGTCTCTTTCGCCGCAAGCGGATGAGATTTCGACATGGCACACACGGCCGTGGACTGGCGATAGGGTGTCAGCTTGACCCCTTCGCGCGTCAGTTCCACGCCGGTAATGCCGAGGTCGAACCGGTCATCGAGAAGGCCACGGATCACCTCGTCGGATGGCGCGACTTCCAGGCTGACATAGAAATGCGGGTTCGACTTCAGGAAACTCGCGATGAGCGTGACGAGAAAGCGATGGGCAAACGTCGGCGGCGCGATCAGACGCAGCGTCTCTTTCACGGGAGCCGATGGGCCGTCGATCCGGTCCAGCGCCTCGAAAAGCGGGTCGAGCCTGCGGTTCAGCCGGACCGCCTCGCCCGTGGGCCGAAGACGACCGCCGTCGCGTTCGAAAAGGATGCGGCCCGTGCGCGATTCAAGGTTGGAAATCGATCGGCTGATGGCGGATTGGGAAAGGCCGAGACGGACCGCCGCCTTCGAAGTCGTCCCGCTTTCCATCAGGGCCCTGAGCGCCTGATATTCTGGAAGACTGTGCCACGCTCTGCCGACCATGTTCTCATCCCATCCTTAGCCGGCATCATTGTATTACGCAAAGTCATCAAAAAAGGAGTATTGCTTGAAAAAAAATTGTACAATCATCCGCCGATCAATCAATCAAAAGCTGCTTGGCGTGCTCAGGCAAAACTCTCTGGCCGTATTTGACGGACAAAATGACGTTCTTTCAGCGCTTTACCGGGATGGCGGCTATGCCGCGATGGACGGTTTCTGTGCCGGCCGCGATGGGACGATTGACATTGACCGGGCCAAGCGCGGCGGATTTGCCGGCGGATTCTTCGCGATCTATGTGCCGTCTTCGGGTGACAAGGCGGCACGACGGGCGCTGATGGTCGGGACGAGCTATGCCGTGCCCTTGCCCGAACCGCTCGACTGGGAAGACGCCTATCCTGTCGTCATGGCGCAGGCGTCGATCCTTTACCGGCTGGAAGAGCAGGGGGCGCTGCGGATTTGCCGGACCACCGCCGACATACATGCGGCGATGGCGGCCGGTGTCATGGCCGCGGTGCTACACATTGAGGGCGCCGAGGCGATCGACCGCGATCTTATAACGCTCGATGTGCTCTATCAGGCGGGGTTGCGGTCGCTCGGCCCGGTCTGAAGCCGGCCGACAATCTTTGGCCACGGGGTGCCGTTTCATTTCCCGAGCAGTCCGGACATCGGCCCGGGCCTGACCTCAGACGGGCTGCGCCTTGTCAGGCGATGCAATGAGCTTGGCATCATGATCGACCTGTCGCATCTGAGTGAAGCGGGGTTTTGGGATGTCGCGCGTCATTCGGACCGGCCGCTTGTCGCGACCCATTCGAACGCGCATGCGATCTGCCCGCACAGCCGCAACCTGACCGATGACCAGTTGATGGCGATCCGCGAAAGCGACGGCATGGTCGGCCTGAATTTCGCCGTGGCCTTCCTGCGGTCCGATAGCCGGATGCTGGGCGATGTGTCGATGGGTCAGATGCTGCGGTATCTTGACCATCTGATCTGCAGGCTGGGCGAGGATCGCGTCGGGCTCGGTTCGCATTTCGACGGGGCGGTCATGCCAAAAGGCATGCGCAGCTGCGCCGATCTGCCAAAGCGCTGCGCGGCGATGCGGGCGCATGGCTATGACGAGCCGCTGATGCGCAAGCTCTGCCACGAAAACTGGATCCGGGTTCTCGACCGGACCTGGGTACAGAATGAAAAACCGGGCGACGTTGCGTGGCCCGGTTCCGATTCTGCGATCCCTGGTGTTGCCTAGGCCTCAGCCGCCCCAGGTACGGATCGGGCCGCAATCCATATGCACGAAGTTGGAGCGGGAGTATTTGCCAACCCCGCCGGCCTCGCAGGCTGTGGCGGCGCGGTACATCTGCGCGACCGAGCGCGAGCGCAGGCGAAGGTCGGCGGCCTGTGCCTTCATGTGCAGCGAATTCTGCGCCACCCGGCGCGATTTCGACCGCAACATGGCATTCGTCTGTGCGGTGCGGTAGCCGGAGAGAAGCAGGTAAGGCTCGGTCACGTCGAGCAGCCGATGCGCGGCGGCGGCAATGTCGATGGTGCGCGGATCGACATCCTTGGTTTCGTCCGAGCGCCAGTCACGCATGAAATAGGTGATCTCGTTCAGCGCTTCGGGAACGTACTTGCCTTCGATCCAGTAAATGGTGTCGATGTTCTCGCCCGTGCGGCCGGAATACATGCGGATGCGCCGTACATCGCCCGCGCCACGCAAGAGCCCGAAGGCGTTGCTGCAGGTCGGGGCAGCCACAACGGCCGTTGCGGCGAAAATTCCCAAGACCCCACGCCGAGTAAGTCCGCTGGATACGAAATCTGCCATGGATCTACTTCCGTCCCGTAGTCTTCGCCGCTTTTTCAACGGCTTATTGTCAATGACTTCCCCAAGTGCTCCGAGCGTTATGGCACAGGGGGTGGGTCTTCGCCAACGCCGAATTGTTGCCAAATGGGAAATCCTCGGGGGATCGGCGAATTCTTGCTGACATGTCGGAAAAGCGCCCAAGACCGCAAGATTTCGGTCCGCAGTTGCCGTGCGGTAACAAATTGTTGGCTTGCAATATCCGATTTCGCCTTCGTGAATGGACTCCGGCGCCGATTTGCGGAACAGTCCCCGGGGAAACCTGGGAACGACTGAGGCTCATATGGCGCTGGCATTTCCGCGCAGAAAAGTAATTTCACTGCTGCTTTCTTTTGCTGTCATTCTTGCCCTTGGGGTCACGCTCGGTACGGGCGCGGCACGGGCGACCGAACTCGCCTTCCGGCAGGCGGTGGCTGAGGCGGCATCGGCCAATCCGGCCCTTGCATCGTTTTACCGCGAACGCGATCACGCACCGCTCTGGACCAGCGCGGCCGACGCGGGACGCCGGGCAGCGCTGTTCACCGCGCTTGACGGGGCCGAGCTTCATGGCCTGCCGGGCGCGCGTTACGGGGCCGAAAAGCTTCGCGCGGCTTTCCGCGACCTGCGCTCCGAACGGCAGCGCGGCCTGCTTGAGGTGGCCGTCTCGACCGCCTTTCTGACCTATGCGCAGGATGTCCAGACCGGGCTTCTCGACCCGATCTCGGTCGATCCTGGTATCGTGCGCGAGGTGCCCCGGCGCAACCCGCTGGCCACGATGCGCGCCTTTGCCGCCGCCGATCCGGCCGCCTTCATCAAATCCCTGCCGCCGACCGCGCCGCAATATGCGCAACTGATGAAAGCCCGCCTGATGCTGGCCGATGAAATCGCCGACGGGGGATGGGGGCCGGAACTGCCGCGCGGCGCGATCGAACCGGGCGATACCGGGCCGGCGGTTGTCGCGCTCCGGGACCGGCTGGTTCGGATGGACTATCTCCGCCGTTCGGCCGGTCAGGTCTTTGACGGCACGATGCAGAAGGCCGTGCAGCGCTTTCAGCTTGAACATGGTCTGACGCCGGACGGCGTGGCGGGTGAAGGGACCATCGCCGAAATCAATGTTTCGGCCGAGGCGCGCCTGCAATCCGTTCTCGTCGCGATGGAACGGTTGCGGTGGATGAACGGCCTGTCGCTCGGCAAGCGCCACATCTGGGTCAACCTGCCGGACTTCAGCGCCAAGATCGTCGATGACGGCAAGGTCACGTTCGAAACCGTGACCGTCGTCGGGATGAATCAGGCCGACCGGCGCAGCCCGGAGTTTTCCGACCAGATGGAATTCATGGTGATCAACCCGACCTGGAATGTGCCGCGGTCAATCACCGTCAAGGAATATCTGCCGATGCTGCAGAAGAACCCGCTGGCGGCGGGGCATCTGAAGATCGTCGACCGGCGGGGCAGGGTGGTGAACCGGGAAGAGACTGATTTTACCCAATTCACGGCGCAGAATTTCCCCTTCTCGATGTCGCAACCGCCGTCGGATGGCAATGCGCTTGGCCTCGTGAAGTTCATGTTCCCCAACCAGTGGAACATCTACCTGCACGACACGCCGCAAAAGTCGCTTTTCAAGAAGGAAACCCGTGCCTTCAGCCATGGCTGTATCCGTCTGGGCGAGCCGTTCGACTTCGCCTATGCGCTTCTGGCCCCGCAGACGGATGACCCGCGCGGTGAATTCGCGGCGCATCTGAACACCCGTTCGGAAACGACGCTGCCGCTCGACACGCCAGTGCCGGTGCATATCGTCTATTTCACGGCCTGGCCCACCGCGCGGGGCGCTGTGGAATACCGGCGCGATGTCTACGGGCGGGACGGGCGGATTTTCGATGCGCTAAAGAATGCCGGGGTGGTCTTGCCGACGGTTGAGGGGTAAATCCTTGGGTCGGAACATGGTGTCCGACGACAAGGAGCACTGATCAGTCGATGTCCCACTCTATCGCCGAGATCGCCGCGACGCTGGGGCTGACCGCCGAAGGCGATACGGCCCTGCGGATTGTCCGGGCTTCAGAGCCGGGATCGGCCGGGCCTGACGATCTGGCGCTGGCCATGGATCCGAAATACGCAGCCGAACTGGCCAAGGGAACGGCGCGGGCGGCGCTTCTCTGGAGTGAGGCGGATTGGCGTGGGCTCGGGCTCAGGGCCGCGATCCTGGTGCCGCGCCCGCGTTTTGCCATGGCGGGGCTGACCCGGCATCTGGAAGTGCCGCACGATATCGGGCCGGGGGTTCACCCGACCGCCATCGTCGCGGCCGACGCCGTAATTGGCGAGTGCGCGGCAATCGGCCCCTTCGCCGTCATCGGCAAGGGCGTAAGGCTCGGCGCTCGCGCCAGGGTCGCAGCCCATGTCTCGATCGCCGAGCATGCCGCAATCGGCGACGATGCGCTGATCCTTCACGGGGTACGGATTGGTGCGCGCGTGCGGATCGGCGACCGCGTCATCTGCCAGCCGGGCGCTGTCATCGGGGCCGACGGTTTTTCCTTCGTAACCGAGGAAAGATCGCGTGTGGAAGCTGTTCGCGGATCGCTTGGCGCCGAGGCCGAGGCGGCGGGGCAAAGCTGGACCCGTATCCATTCGCTTGGCAGCGTCGAGATCGGCGACGATGTGGAAATCGGCGCCAACAGCGCCATCGACCGGGGAACGATCCGGTCCACCAAAATCGGCAGCGGCACGAAGCTCGATAACCTCGTCCATATTGGCCACAACGTGACCGTGGGCCGCGACTGCCTTCTTTGCGGACAGGTCGGCATCGCCGGATCGGCGCGGATCGGCGACCGGGTCGTGCTCGGCGGGCAATGCGGGGTTTCCGACAATATCTTTGTCGGCGACGATGTCGTCGCGGGCGGTGCGACCAAGATTTTCTCCAACGCCCCAGCGGGACGGGTGCTTTTGGGGTCGCCGGCGATGAAGATGCCCGCCCATGTCGAGGCCTGGAAGAATATCCGCAGGCTCGGCCGCCTGTTCACGCAAGTGGCCGACCTCCGCAAGGAAGTTGCCGCGCTGCGCGGAAGGGCCGGTACGGAAGGCTCTGAGGATGAGTGAGGTCGCCGACCGGGTGCGCCGGATCATCGCGGAACGGGCATTCCTCGACCCCGCGACCATCCGCGCCGATGCGACCGCCGAGGATCTGGGCATTGACAGCGTGACCATGGTGGAAACGATCTTTGCGATCGAAGTGGCGTTCGACCTTTCGATCCCGTTCAACGCCAACACGCCCGAAGGGGCGGGGTTTGATGTGACCTCTGTCGGGGCGATCATTGCTTCGGTCGAGGCGCTGGTTGCCGCCCGGGTATGAACCGGGTCGCGATAACCGGCGCGGGCACGATCAATGCGCTTGGCCGCGATGTTGCCGAGACTTTTGCGGCCTTTCGCGCGGGTCGCCCGGGGATAGGGCCGCTCGACATTCCCGATGTGGAACGTCTTCACATCCGCATCGGTGCCGCAGTTCCGGGATGGCGACCAGAAGATCATTTCGACGCGCAGCGGCTCGCCTTTCTCGACAGGCACACGCAATTCGCGCTTGTCGCCGCGCGTCAGGCGATCACTCAGGCCGGCCTTGCCTTTGACGCGCCACTCGGTGAGACCACAGGTGTCGTGTTGGGAACGGCGGGTGGCGGGCTCAACACCAGCGATGAGAGCTATCGGGCCGTCTATGGCGAGGGCCGGAATCGGGTTCATCCCTTCACCGTGCCGCGCCTGATGGCCAATGCCGCCGCCGCCCAGATTGCCATCGAATGGGGATTGCGCGGGCCGAACTTCACCGTCGCAACCGCCTGCGCCTCGTCCAACCATGCGATGGGGCTGGCGTTTCAGCTGATCCGTGCCGGCAGCGCGCCGGTGATTGTGACGGGCGGGGCCGAGGCAATGCTCTGCTTCGGCGGGCTGAAGGCCTGGGAAGGGCTGCGCGTCATGTCGCCCGAGGCCTGCCGGCCCTTCAGCGCCAATCGCAGCGGTCTGGTTCAGGGCGAAGGCGCTGCGGTCTTTGTTTTCGAGGACTGGGACCATGCGCGCCGTCGTGGGGCGGATATTCTGGCTGAAGTCGCCGGTTTTTCTATGAATGCTGATGCGAAGGACATCGTCGTGCCGGACCAGAGCGGGGCCGAACGGGCGATGGCGGCCGCCCTGCGCGATGCGGGTCTCGGCGCGGGCGAGGTCGGCTACATCAATGCGCATGGCACGGGCACGAAACTGAACGACAAGATGGAATGCGCGGCGATCAGGGCCGTCTTCGGTGCCGCAGCGGAACAGGTGGCGGTGTCCTCGACCAAATCCATGCACGGGCACGCCATCGGTGCGGCGGGGGCCATTGAAATCCTCGCCTGCCTGATGGCGCTTCGCGAAGGGGTCGTCGCCCCCACAATCGGTTATGAGGTTCCCGACCTGGACTGCGACCTCGACATCGTGGCGAACGCCGCGCGTCAGGCGGATATCCGGGCGACGATCTCGAACGCTTTTGCCTTTGGCGGGCAGAATGCCGTCCTGGCGCTGAAAAGGGCCTGAATGGCCCCGGAGCGGACAGAAAATGCCGCCCGCAATGCGGACGGCAATGTTCAGATCGGCCGAGTTTCCACGGTTGTGGCGATCAGGGGGCCTTCGGCGCGTTGGCCTTGGCCACAGCTTCGAATCCAGCGGTAAAGCCCTTGAGCGAAACGGCGACATCGACGGTTCGGGTGGGGTCGGCAACGGGCACCACCGAAATCACCGCCTTGGAGCCCTTCTTGAAGCTGGCGATATCGTCCGCCGTAAAGCCCACGCGCGCCACACAACCGATTTCCGTGCAGAAGGTGAACGGGTAGCGCTTCGACTGGCCGCCATCGACCGCGATGTTGACCTGCTGGGTCAGAAGCGTTTCGAGCGGCGTGATGATCGTCGCGCCGGCGACCGCGTCGCCGCCCTCGGGCAACGCCAGAAGGCTGATCTCGGCGATGGCATTGCCGTTGGCCTCCTTCAGCAGCTGGTAAAGCTGGCAGGGGTCCGATCCGTCCTCGGCGCGGACGCAGCGAAGCTGCCAGTCACCGTGGGTTTCGGCGACATAGGGCTTGCCGATTTCGCTGTCCGTCGCCGGCGCCTCGGTCGTCGCCGCAGGCGTCTCATTCGTCGTATCTGCTGGCGCGGGGGTTTCCTGTGCGAGCGCCGGCGCGGCGCCTGCGAGCGCAAGGAGCAGGGCAGCGATATACGTGTGCTTGGGCATTTTTGCTTTCTGTTCGTCTGGTTGCCGATTTGCGACGCGCTTTATCACGGCGGGCTGCCAGTGTCAGGGGGGAAACGCCGTCCGTGCCCTGTCAGCGGGAAATCGCCTGCGCCATCTGCGGCCAGGAAGGATGGGGTTTCTGACATGCGCCCCAAATTAGAAAAAGGGCCCGCGAGAGGCCCTTTTCCGAAATTTTTCTCCCTGTCGGACTGGCCGACTTTGTCATTGAGGCAGACGCTATTCAGTTCCTCCCACTGCGTCAACATGAAAAATGCCCACTTCCAGAAATTTGAATTTGCAGTAAAAAAGCCGCGCCCGGGGGCGCGGCCAGTCTAACAGGGAGGAAGTATGTCCCTGCCCGCGGTTGCCTGGCATGGACGCATTCGACACTGGCACAGGGGGCTTAAGATTGTATTGTTGTGCCGGGCTTGACAGGTAACCGGAAGGGGGCAGGGCGTGCTGACCGAGAATGGTATTTTCGTTGGTGGCGGCGGTGGCGGCAACGGCTACGGTGAACCGCAGGAACTCTTGCTGAAATACGGCAACCGCCACGGGCTGATTGCAGGCGCGACCGGCACCGGCAAGACAGTCACACTGCAAATCCTTGCCGAAGGGTTTTCGGCCGCCGGGGTTCCGGTCTTCCTGTCGGATGTGAAAAGCGATCTTGCCGGGCTCGCGATGCCTGGCTCGGTCGAGCACAAGCTGCATGGCGCGTTCATGAAACGCTGCGAAACGATCGGCTATCAGCTTCAGTACCAGGCGTTTCCGGTCACGTTCTGGGATCTCTTCGGTCAGCAGGGCCATCCGATTCGAACCACCGTGTCCGAGATGGGGCCGCTTCTCCTGTCGCGGCTGATGGATCTCAGCGACGCGCAGGAGGGGGTTCTCAACATCGCCTTCCGACTGGCCGATGAGGAAGGTCTGCCGCTACTTGACCTGAAAGACCTGCAGGCCATGCTCGTCTGGATCGGCCAGAACGCCGCTGACCTGTCGCTGCGCTACGGCAATATCGCCGCGTCGAGCGTCGGTGCGATCCAGCGCCAGCTTCTCGTTCTGGAAAATCAGGGCGGTACGCGGCTTTTCGGCGAACCCGCGCTCGACCTGGCCGATATGATGGCGCAGGAGCCTGACGGGCGCGGCAGGATCAATATCCTTGCCGCCGACAAGCTGATGGCCTCGCCCCGGCTCTATGCCACCTTTCTTCTCTGGCTGCTCTCGGAGCTGTTCGAGGACCTGCCTGAGGTCGGCGATCCCGACAAACCGAAGTTTGTCTTCTTCTTCGATGAGGCGCATCTTCTGTTCGACGGGGCGCCCAAGGCACTGGTGGACAAGGTGGAGCAGGTGGCGCGGCTTATCCGCTCAAAAGGGGTCGGTGTCTATTTCATCACCCAGAACCCGGCGGATGTGCCTGACGATGTCCTCGGCCAGCTTGGCAACCGGGTGCAGCATGCGCTTCGCGCCTTTACCGCCAAGGACCAGCAAGACCTGCGGCGGGCCGCGCAGAACTACCGCCCGAACCCCGATTTCGACACCGAAACGGCCATCAAGGAGGTCGGCACAGGCGAGGCCGTGACCTCGTTCTTGGAGGCGAAGGGCATTCCGTCTGTCGTCAAACGCACGCTGGTCAGGCCCCCAGCCAGCCGGCTTGGCCCGATATCGGAGGCTGAGCGGCTGGCGGTGATTGCGGGTACCGGCCTCGGCGCCAAATACGACAAGGTGATCGACCGGGATTCGGCATTCGAGCGGTTGCAGGCGCGCGCCGCGGCGGCCGCCAAGGAAGCAGCTGAGGCCGAGGAGAAGGAAGCGGCACTGCGCGAGGAAGAGCGGGAGCTGAAGTCAGCGCGTCGATATGACGGCGGGACAACGGGCCGTTCCACCACGCGCCGCCGGTCGTCGCGTTCGGACAGTCTGGCGGAGGCTTTCGGCAAAAGCGTGGTGCGCCAGATCGGCACGAAGACCGGGCAGGCCATCGTGCGCGGCATTCTCGGAAGCCTTTTCAAATCGCGCTGACAGCGCCTTTGGCGCGCCTCAGGCTGGCCTGATCTTGATCCGCGTGATGCGGTTTTCTTTGCGCGCCATGACCTCGAACTTGAAGCCGTGGAAGGAAAAGACCTGGCCTTCCGCCGGGATCATCTGCGCCTCGTGAATGACGAGACCGGCCACGGTATTGGCCTCGTCATCGGGCAATGACCAGTCGGTCGCGCGGTTGAGATCGCGGATCGTCATCGCGCCGTCGATGATGATGTCGCCGGCCTCGGTCCGCTTCAGCGGATGTTCGGCGTCGATGTCGAATTCATCGGTGATCTCGCCCACGATTTCCTCGATGATGTCTTCGAGCGTGAGAAGCCCGCGCAGGTCGCCATATTCATCGACGACCAGCGCGAAATGGGTCCGGCGCTTCAGGAATTCGCGCATCTGCTCGTCAAGCGGCGTCGTCTCGGGCACGAAATAGGGCTTCTTGGCGACGCTCAGGATATCGAGGTCGCGGATGGAGGACAGGTTGCCATCCTCGCCGCGCACCGTCTTTTCGACCGCGCGCAAGAGATCCTTGGCGTGGATGACGCCGACGATATTCTCGCGCTCGCCCTTATAGAGCGGCAGGCGCGTATGCGGCGAGGCGAGGACATGCGACAGGATCTGCGCGGGGTCGGCCTCCGCGTCGATCATTTCGATCTGGCTGCGGTGGCGCATGATCTCTTCCACCGTCCGGTCGTTGAGATCGAGCGCACCGAGCAGCCGGTCGCGATCCTCTTTCAGCATTGACCCTTCGGAATGGCCAAGCGCGAGCGCGCCGACGATTTCTTCGCGCAAGGACAGGACATGGCTGTCAGGGTCAGTCCGGACGCCGAAAACCATCAGCATGCCCCGGACGAGAAGCCGGACCAGCGAAACGATGGGGGTCAGCAGCAGGATCAGAATCCGGATCGGCCGGGCGACATGGGCGGCCGCCGTTTCCGGCGCGGTGATCGCATAGGTCTTTGGCAAGACCTCGGCAAAGATGAGCACAAGCGCGGTCATGACAAGGGTCGCGATGGCGACGCCATTCGCCCCGAAGAGGCGCGAGAAAAGCGCGGTGGCAAGCGCGGCAGACAGAATGTTCGCGACGTTGTTGCCAAGAAGGATCGCACCGATCAGCTTTTCGCCATCCTCAGTGACGTCGAGCGCGGTCTTGGCGCCGATATTTCCCTTGTCGGCCTGGGCGCGGAGTTTCCCGCGCGATGCCGCTGTCAGTGCAGTTTCGGAGCCGGAGAAGAACGCCGACAGAAGCAGCAGGCAAAGGATCGCACCTGCCGTCAGCCATAGGGCGCCATCAAAGGAAGCAGCGGTGTCCATCGGGTCGATCCTTTCGAATTTCTCCGTTTATGAGCGAGAGGGGCGGCGGCTTCAAGCGCGGCGATGGGCGCAGGGTCGCCCGCGACAAGGCAGGCGTGGCACGGGGCGGGGTCAGTTTCCCCGCGCGAGCGGGTGCTTTTCGAGAACCAGCTTTTCCAGCCTTTCGTGCAGCACATGCGTATAGATCTCGGTCGTCGAGATATCGGCATGGCCAAGCATCGTCTGGATGGCGCGCAGATCGGCGCCGCCGGCAAGAAGATGGGTCGCGAAAGCGTGCCGGAGCGTGTGGGGCGACACCTTGGCCGGGTCGATGCCGGCAGTCGCGGCGAACCCTTTCAGAAGGCCGTGAAAGGCCTGCCGCGTCAGATGGCCAGCAGCGCCCCGCGCGGGGAAAAGGAACTTGCCGGGCTTGGCGCCTCGCTCCAGACGCGCCTTTTCCTCGGCTGCATCCCGGGCGGCGATCCAGTCGGCGAGCGCCGCCTTTGCTGGTGCCGACAGGGGCACCATGCGTTCCTTCCGGCCCTTGCCCAGAACCATCAGCATGCGCGGATCGCCGCGCGCCGCCGTGACCGGCAGGCTGACAAGCTCGCTGACCCGCATCCCGGTCGCATAGAGAAGCTCCATCAGGCAGATGTTGCGCAGCCGCTCTGCCTCGTCCCGTGCGCCTTCTCTGCTGGCCGCCAGAAGCGCCTCGACCTCGGCGACCGTCAGTGTCTTTGGCAGGTGCCGGCTTTTTGGCGGACCCGCGATCTGAATGGCGGGATTGTCGGCGCGGTGCCCTTCCTCAAAGGCGAAGCGATAAAGCTGGCGGATCGCCGACAGACGGCGCGCGCGCGTCGCGCGTGACAGGCCGGTGGCTTCGCATCCGACAAGGTAGTCCTCGATATCGGATCGCGACGCGGCGGCGAAGCGGCTGCCCCGGTGGCCGAGCCATTCGGAAAAGTCCTTCAGGTCGCGCCCATAGGCCAAAAGCGTATTGCGCGCGGCATCAAGTTCGGCTGCCTGCGCCTCCAGAAAGGACGAAATCCAGCGCGCATCTTCCCGCATCCGTCATCCCCGCCGTTCGAGCAGCAAAAGCTCCAGCGCGGCGCGGCGCGCCGATGATTCCAGCCCGGTCTGTCTGAGGATGAAAAGCCCTTCGGACACGCGCCTGAGATCGCCGCGCGCACCTTCGGTGATATCATCGATGGCCCTGAGGATGGCCTGCCCGAGACGGTTGCTGTCAATGATGCCGGTGACTTCCGCAGCGAAAGACGCTGTTGGTTCAAAGGCGAGCCTGATTGCCTCGCCAAGCTGATCGGGCGGTGTCAGCCCCGCAACCTCACCGGTTGCGAGCCCGATCAGAAAAGGCTCATCAGACGCCTGCGGCTGCCGGCCCTGGGCAACCGCCTCGTAGGATGACGACAAAAGCCCGATGCGGAAAGCGAGCGCGCCGGCCGTCCCCGGAAGCGCCAGGTCATTCATCGCTGGCCCGAAGAGTTCGGCAAAGGGCACTTCGAGCTCCATCTGCGTCATCTGCGGCCAGGCGACCTGAAGTTCGCGCGCCACGGTTTCCTTGTTGCCGCCCTGCAGCGCCTTTTCCAGCGCCTGAATGGCCTTCACCCTTTCCCAGACCCCGCCGGATGCCGCGGCCTTTCGTTCGCTGTAAAGCCCCAGAAGAAGGTTTTCGCCGATGGCCCCGGTTCTTGCCAGCCGCTCGCCTGCCTCAAGCCGGGTCTTCCAGCCGGCGTTCGACCGAAGGTCGGCCTGCGCGAAGGCCAAGGGCAGCGTTGTCGTCTGAATCGGCTGGCCAATGGCCTCCATCAGCCGAAAGACAAGCGGTGTCGGTCGCGCAGGTGTCGGCAGTTGCGGTTCATCTTCATAAAGATCGGGGTCGAGAAACCGTGACAGCAGCTCGGCCATCGGTGTGTCGATATAGCCGAGCGTTTCGCCCGTGCGCAGCGACAGGGCGGCCGCGTTCCAGTCGCCGGCGCGGGCAAGGCAGAAGACGCGGGCCGGGAAGGTGGGGGCGATTTCCGGTGTATCGACCATCTTGCTGCAGGCGATATCCTCCTCGCCGAGAAGGAGCGCGATGTCGAACCACCGGCGGAAGACCTCCGGGCGGGGGTTGTCCACCAGTTCCAGAAGCGAATTGGCCTCGTCGAGCGAGCCGAGATCCAGAAGCTTGTCGACCCGGGCAAGGAACAGCATGCCGCTGCCATTGGAATCGGCCGGTGGCGCCAATTCGGCCAGCAGGAGCGTGTCGAGAAGCGCCTGCACCGAGGGCAGCGTGTCGATCCGTTCCGACCGGACAAGCCGCGCGATTTCCTCCGACGTGCTCTGGCCCCAGAGCGTATAGGGCAGGCCCGTGCGCGAGGACGGCAAGAGACCGAGCGCATCGAGCGAGGGACCGTCCAGCGACATGACGGTAATCTTGCCCGGCATGGCGCCGTCCGAAATCGGCGGTTCGGTCAGGATGCGTTGCCCTGGGCTCAACCCCGGTGTCGCGACGGATTTCGACAGCCAGTCGATCGCGGACAGAGGCTCTTCCGGCAGGGCCGGGCCGGCACAGACAAGCGCCATCAGAACGGCTGCTGTGCGCCTAGTCGCCCACATTCAGTTCCACCGGCTCGCTGATGTCGCGACGCTCGGGCGCCATATCGCCAAGATAGGCATAGCCTGTGAGGCCCACAAATCCCATGAAGAGAAGAAGTATCATGAGCTTCAGCAGTCGTAGCATCTTGTCCTGTCGATCTTTTCTATTCGTGGCCCCGCCGGCATTCCGCGCCTGTTTTCCCGGGTCTTGCGGGTCCCGGTTTCCAAGTCTCTTGCCGACCTTCGCCGTTTATATATGGCATTCTCGGCGAGTTCACGCCATTCAGGACAGAAAGTTCGGCCTTGGGCGGGAGATCGCCTTCGGCCGGACCGTCAATCCGGGGGGCGTTCATGCCGAACGAACGGGACAGGGTCAACAAGGCGTGGCGCTGAGGCTGAAGAAGTCCGTCGTGCTCATCGGTATGATGGGGGCCGGCAAGACAGCGGTCGGCAGCGCGGTTGCCCGGATGCTGGCCGTGCCGTTTCTTGATTCCGACGAAGAAATCGAGCGGGCGGCCAATATGAGCGTCGCCGAGATTTTTCGCCGTGACGGCGAACCCTTCTTCCGCGCGCGGGAAACCGAAGTGCTGTCGCGGCTCCTGAACGGGCCGGTCTGCGTCCTTTCGACCGGCGGCGGCGCCTATCTGAACCCGGTGAACCGGGAGGCCATCGCCGAGGCCGGCATCGCGGTCTGGCTGAAGGCGGATCTGGAGCTTCTGTGGCAGCGCGTGCGGCACAAGACGACCCGGCCGCTTTTACGGACGGCCGATCCCAAGGCCTCGCTCGGCGCGCTTTATGAGGCGCGCACCCCCATTTATGCCCTGGCCGAGCTGGCTGTGGAGGCGAAGCCGGACTACACGGTGGAAGAAATGGCCGAACAGGTGATCGACGCCTTGAAGCGCCGCCCCGATATAGTGGAGACCGCAAGATGAGCGGAACCGAAACCGTCCATGTGGACCTTGGCGCGCGCAGCTACGATGTCCGCATCGGGTCCGGCCTTGTGGCGCGTGCGGGCGCGGAAATCGTGGGGCTGCTGGCCCGGCCGCGCGTTGCGATACTGACTGACGAAAGGGTGGGGGCGCGCCATCTTGACGCTTTGCGCGACGGGCTCGGCGACATCAGGGCAAGCGCGCTGGCGCTTCCGGCGGGTGAGGCGACCAAGGGCTGGGCGGAGTTTTCGCGCGCCGTGGACTGGCTTCTTGCCGAAAAGGTGGAGCGGCGCGATGTGATCATTGCGCTCGGTGGCGGGGTCATCGGCGATCTGGCGGGATTTGCCGCAGCGGTCCTGCGCCGGGGGGTGCGGTTCGTGCAGATCCCTACCTCGCTACTGGCACAGGTGGACAGTTCCGTCGGTGGCAAGACCGGCATCAATTCCGTCCATGGCAAGAACCTGATCGGCGCGTTTCATCAACCCGCGCTGGTGCTCGCCGATATCGACGTGCTGGCGACGCTGCCGGCCCGCGACTTCCTGTCGGGTTATGGCGAGGTGGTGAAATACGGCCTTCTTGGCGATGCCGCGTTCTTTGACTGGCTGGAATCGAATGGTCCGGCGCTGGCGAAGGGCGATGCGGCGCTGCGCCAATATGCCGTGCGCCGGTCGGTCGAGATGAAGGCGCGGATCGTGGAGCGCGACGAGACCGAGCAGGGCGACCGAGCGCTCCTGAACCTTGGCCACACATTCTGCCATGCGCTGGAGGCCGCAACCGGCTATTCGGACCGGCTTCTTCATGGCGAGGGTGTCGCCATCGGCTGCGCGCTGGCCTTCGAACTCAGCCAGCGGCTGGGCCTCTGCAGTCAGGAAGCGCCGAGCCGGGTCCGGGCGCATCTGCGGGCGATGGGCATGAAATGCGACATTGGCGACATTCCGGGCGATCTGCCGGGGGTGGAGGCGCTGGTGGGTCTCATGGCGCAGGACAAGAAGGTGATTGACGGCAAGCTGCGCTTCATCCTCGCCCGCGGGATCGGCGAGGCCTTTGTCGCGACAGATGTGCCGGGTGAGGCGGTGCGCGAGGTACTTGCGGATGCGCTGGAGGCCAGAGGCCGCTGATCAGAAGTGTTGGCCTTAACGCGGCGCGGTACCGCGCGCGCAGCCAAGAATTCCCGACCTCCGATCAGTCTGACAATCTTGCCTTTTGCAGGCCCGACAGCCCAGTGATCCCGGTTTTCCTGCCGCTGGTAACCGAGCCCGTCGCCAATCCAGGAAAGCCGCGTCTGCGGATTGATCTCCAGCGCCTTTGCCCAATAGGCCGCGGCTTTCTCCGCTTGCCCCAACTGCCCATAGCAGGCCGCGAGCTGTCCGAAATTGTAGTGATATAGCAAAACCTTGCGTTCGAGCACTTCGGCCGCTTCCGCATAGCGCCCAAGGTCGTAAAGCGCCTCGGCCCGGACATCCCAGTTCCAGTTCGGTGGATGTGGCTCCACCGCGAGCGTTCGGTCCAGATAGGCGAGCGCCTCTTCCGGCCGGCCGGCAGTCACCAGATACCACGCGTAATGCGCCCAGGCGTGCGTATCATTCGGGTTCATGGCCAGCGCCGTTTCAAGGTTGTGGCGCGCCTGTTCGTGTTCGTTTCGGTCCAGATGGACGAGGCCCAGCTTGGCAAAGCAGTCGCCGTCGGTCGGGTCGAGCTCTACCGCCTTCTTCGCCAGCGCGAGTATCTCGTCCGACGCATAGTCATTCGCGCCACGGAACCACCCGGACACCAATTTGAAGAAGGCGAGCAGGCCATGGGCCCTTGCAAAGGACGGATCGAGGGTGACGGCGTTTTCGAGCGCCTCACGTCCGGCGACGACGCTTCGGGAATCGTATTGGCGCTCATGGCGCAGACCCCTGAGATAGTAGTCGTAGGCGGCAAGATTGCCCGAGCGTTTTCGGAATGCCTGTTCCATCCCCTCCGTTTCGAGCCGCGAGGAAAGTGCCGTCACGATGGCATGCACAAGCTCGTCCTGGATGGCGAAGACATCCGTCAACTCGCGGTCATAGCGCTCGGCCCAGATCTGCTTTCGGGTCTTGCTATGGGTCAGTTGAACTGTAAGGCGGATACGGTTTCCTGCCTTGCGAACGCTGCCCTCGACGAGATAGTCGGCGCCGAGATTGCGCAGCGCATCGAACATTTCTTCTCCGCGGTCGCGCAGGACAAAGGCCGATTGCCGCGCAAGAACGTCGATCAGGCGAAAGCGGCTGAGTTCCGTCGCGATATCCTCGGTGATGCCATCGGAAAAATAACTCTGATCAGGCTCGTCGGACATGTTCTTGAATGGGATCACGGCAACCGCCGGCTTGCCGGAGGGCGGCAACGCGACAGATCGGGTGGACTCGCGTTCCTGATCCCCATCGTTCAGCCGTTCGTCACGCAACCACTCCTCGAAGGCCGGATCACACAGATGAAACCCCGCAAGCAATTCGGCGCCGGGCGTACCCTTTTCGAGAGTAACGTGCTGCGGGTCGAGTAGCACCGCCTCGCTGGTGGTCCGAAAGGCAGCCGCGCACTGGTCGCCCAGATCCTTCCGGAGCCCGGTCAAGACCTGGCGCAATGAGGCCCGCGCCTGTGCCTCACCCCGGTCTGACCACAGCAAGGCCATGATCTCCTCTCGGCTGCGGCTCTTTCCGTCCGACAGCGCCATATAGGCCAGCAATGCCCTGGCCCTCTTCGACTTCAAGCCAATTTCCGACCCATCATCGCGAGTCAGGCGGAACCGGCCATGTAGGGTCAAGCGCAGCATGAAGGGCGTCGAAACTCCGAAATAGCGGCTCTCGCCAAATTGTTAGCGCTGAAATCACGTCTCGGCCAGACGATGGCAACGCGGATTCACGGCCGACTGACGGCCGGCACCTAGCATTGGCATTGGTGAACGGCGGATCGGCCGCCGAACCGTGCAAGGAACCCCTCAATGTCCATCTTCGATCTCACCCCGCCTGCCGCCTACCTGAACGCCATCAAAGCCGCCAATGAGAAAGACCGGCAAAATGCCCGGTTGGCGTTGAAACAGCCCGCGGACGCTCGGCCGAAAAAGCACAGCTCTTGGCGCCTTGCGATTCTGAGCCGGGCCCGTGCGATCATGGTCGGATTGCACCCCGTTGGCAGCATGAGATCGAAGGAGAACTAGACCGCTGAGGGTCCTGACTGCGGCCGTCCCCGTCGATCTCAGGAAACGCCCAGCAGGCGACGGGACCAAGGCAATTCGGAAAAAGGGGAGCGCGTTCGTGGGTCTCGGCAACTTCGGAACGTTGCGCGGAGCGCGCCACTTGCGGTCATATCCCGATATTTGAGATCTTGATCACCGGCCCTCAACGACGGCGGAGCACTCCTCAGCTTCGTGGGCTGAATTTGAGGCGCGGCTGCCGTTGATGCGGGAGGCAGTTTCCAGGCCCCAACCCTTTCGACCGGCGAGCGACCCGGTTCGGGTTCGCGCGTTGGGGTAGGGTCAGCCGCGTTTCTGATGGCGGCGCCAGTCGAGATGGTCGCGCAGGCGGTCGGCCTCGCGCTTGTCCATGGCGGCGGAAAATTTGGCAAGAAACATCTTGAGGAGCTTCACGAGACGGTCCACTCTCATTGCCTGCGGGCCACGCGCCCGCGATCAGTTATCTGCATCAGGAAGTGTCAGGCAGCCGTCGTGAACCGGTCGAAGTACCGCGCCTCCGCGAGGATTTCCTCGACCGGCTGAAACCGCGACAGTTCGGCCCCGTGATCGGTTTCCTGACGCAAGGCCTCTAGCACCGCAGCGCGCAGCGACAGATCGTGGGCAGGTCCGTCCGATTGTGCCAGTTCCGATCGCGCCATCGCCTGTCCCATCCTGTTTCCGTGCCCGGATCCCGATCTGCGCTTTCGTGGCGAATCGGGCCGTCACCGCATCATTGTGTCCGGATCATGGCGTATTGTGGCTGAACGGAGGCAAAACCGCCCGTTCATCTTCCGTTCATCTTCGCCCGCTTCCGTGGCCGTGGCGCTAGGCATCAGAAGGCATGGCACCGCCCCAGTGAAGGGCGCCGCTTCCTTCCGGTTACCCTGCTCAGAACGGGATTTCGTCGTCGAGATCGGCCCGGCTGCCGCCGCCACCGCCCTGACCGCCGCCAAAGCTGCCCGAGGAGCCGCCGCCATAGCCGCGATCATCGTCGTAGCCGCCGCTGCCGCCGGACGATCCGCTGTCGCGACCGTCAAGAAGCGTCAGCTCTCCCCGGAAGGGCCGCAACACAACTTCGGTCGAATACCGGTCGGCACCGGACTGGTCCTGCCATTTCCTCGTCTCAAGCTGGCCCTCGATATAGACCTTGGAGCCCTTCTTCAGATACTGCTCGGCAATCTTCGCCAAGGGTTCGGAAAAGATCGCCACCGAATGCCATTCCGTCCGTTCCTTGCGCTCGCCCGTCTGCTTGTCGCGCCAGGATTCGGAGGTGGCGATGCGCAGGTTGCAGACCTTGCCGCCATTCGGGAACGAGCGCACTTCCGGATCGCGCCCGAGGTTTCCCACCAGGATGACTTTGTTCACTGATCCGGCCATGACCTATCCTCCACCCGATTCCGGTTCGGCCCCTTAGACCATCCGCAACCGTCAATGAAAAGCTTCTTGGTTAATTATCCGATAACGCGCCTATCCCGCCCGAAGGCTGGAATGTCACGCATCAAGCTCGATCCAGACCGGCACATGGTCGGACGGCTTGTCATGGCCGCGGATGTCCTTGTCGATGCCCGTACCGGTCATGAGGTCCGCCGCCTGTGGGCTGAGGAGGAGGTGATCAATCCGGATGCCGTTATTCCGCTGCCAGGCGCCGGCCTGATAATCCCAGAAGGAATAGTGCCCTGCCGCAGGTTCCCGCGCGCGAAACGCCTCCGTATAGCCTAGATGCAGGATACGGCGGAACGCGGCGCGCGATTCGGGCCGGAAAAGCGCATCTTCCGTCCAGGCTTCCGGGCTGGCTGCATCTTCCGACTGCGGGATGATGTTGTAGTCGCCCGCCATGACGACCGCATCCTCGGTATCGAGAAGTTCCGCCGCACGGGCGCGCATACGCTCCATCCAGGCGAGCTTGTAGTCGAATTTCGGTCCCGGCGCGGGGTTCCCGTTCGGCAGGTAAAGCCCGCAAAGTCGGACCGCGGTCTTTCCCACGACGGTCGCCTCGATCCAGCGTGCCTGTTCGTCCGCCTCGTCGCCCGGAAGGCCACGCGTCACGTCCTCCAAAGGCAGTTTCGACAGGATCGCCACGCCGTTGAAACTCTTCTGCCCGTGGGTTTCGACGAAATAACCGCGATCCTCGAAAAGATCGCGGGGAAAGGCCTCATCGACCGATTTGATCTCCTGCAAGAGGACGACATCCGGCGCGGCCGCGTCGAGCCAGGCAGGCAGCGCCTCGGCCCGCGCCTTGATGCCGTTGATGTTGAAGGTCGCGATCTTCATGCCAGTCTCCGCCCGGGCCCGGCGCCATCATCGGCGGAACCGGCCCCGGGCGCAACCGGCCTCAGGCGGCGGCCTTGATCGCGGGGAAGTCGATCTCGGTGCCGAAGACGTGGTTGAGGTAGTTGGTGAAGATATTGGCGACAACCGCCGCCACCGTCTCCACGATCTCGCCATCCGTCAGCCCGGCCGACCGGGCCAGCGTCAGGTCGGCGTCGGTGATG
Organism: Paracoccaceae bacterium; assembly: GCA_041397105.1. Taxonomy (GTDB): domain Bacteria; phylum Pseudomonadota; class Alphaproteobacteria; order Rhodobacterales; family Rhodobacteraceae; genus Albidovulum. The sequence goes on along the minus strand of JAWKXJ010000002.1, from coordinate 735,037 downwards.
TTGCCGCGCTTGGCGTTGATCGCTACGGCCAGGGCAAGGATCGCGGCGGTCTTCGGGTCGCCCGAGCGGCCGCGCAGGTTATGGGCGATCTCGCCCGTGTCGATCTTCATCCCCTTCGAGATCGCCGAATGGGCCGAGGCACAGTAATCGCAGGCATTGGCGCCGGCCACGGCCAGAGCGATCGCCTCGCGCGTCCTGGCGTCGAAACCGCCCTTGCCGAGCGCCTCGCCAAGGCCGAGCAGCGCAGACAGGACCGCCGGCTGATGCGCGGTCGTGCGGTAAAGGTTCGGAACCATGCCGATCTTGGCGCGGATGGCGGTGAAGATCTCTTTCGCCGCGGGGCTGGCGGCGTCGTCGTTCAGGGCGGGAATGCGGGGCATGTCTGGGTGTCCTTTTGCGGTGTATGGGGTGTCCGGGCTTTCCAAAACGTCCGGTCTGGCCTATGTAGAGTTACGGACTGACTGGTTAAATACCAAGTTGCGGACCAATTGGTAACAAATGCGAGAGTGCGATGGCACGGCCCCTGAGCTTCGAACCCGACACGGCGCGAACGGCGCTGATGAACCTCTTCTGGGACAAGGGCTATGACGGCGCCTCGATGCAGGATGTCGAGGCGGCGACCGCGCTGAAAAAGCAAAGCCTCTACCGGCTCTTCGGCGACAAGCGGCACATGTACCTCGCCGCGCTCGACCATTACCGGCGCACCGAGATGGAGGCGGGCGCCGCGCTCCTGGCCCGGCCGGGCAGCGCGCGGGAAAAGATCGCCCGCCTCGTCGGCGAGATGGTCGAACAATCCATCGCCAGCGAAGACCGGCGCGGCTGCTTTCTCTGCAACGCCAGCGTCGATCAGGCGCCGCATGACCCCGCGACCGCCGAGGTGGTGGACGAAATGGTGAACCATCTCCGCGACATACTTGAGACCGCGCTGTCAGCGGATGCCCGATACCGCGACGACCCGGCGCTTCGCCGGACCCGCGCCGCCCACCTCGCCGCCGGCTATTTCGGCCTTCGTGTCCTCATCAAGGCCGGCCAGCCGCCCGATATACTCCGCGCAGCAGCGCGCGAACTGATCGCCAGCGTCTGACCCGCCCCGGGGCTTCATCTTGCGAAAAATACCTCCGCCGGAGGCCCGCATCGGCGCATGGCGCCGATGCCAATGATCGCGTCGCGCCGCAAGGCGCGTCCGCTTTATCACTGCCGGCCAGACAGGCGGTCAGATGGAGAAACTCGTGCCGCAGCCGCAGGACGATGTCGCGTTCGGGTTTTCGATCACGAACCGCGCGCCGATCAGCTCCTCGGAAAAGTCGATGACTGCGTTCGACAGGAAGGGCAGGGACACCGCGTCGACGAGCACCTTCTGCCCGCCGCCCTCCAGCACCAGATCGTCGGGCGCCGGATCGTCGAGCCGGATGTCGTATTGAAAGCCCGAACAGCCGCCACCCTCGACCGCGACGCGCAGGGCTTTCGCTTCGCCCGCGCCGGCATTGATCTCGGCCAGCCGCGCAAAGGCGCGGTCGGTGACTTTGGGCGGCAGGGTCAATTCCATGGTTCGGCCATATCAATCCGCTAACATCCGCAATATATGATCCCCGGGACCCGGCAACAAGAACGGAAGACAATGACCCTCGCGCCCTTTGCCTGCCACCCGGAGGACAGCCGGGGCCGGCTCTATCCCGAAAGCATGTCGAGCTTCCGCTCGCCCTTCCAGCGCGACCGCGACCGCATCATCCATTCTTCGGCCTTCCGCCGGTTGAAGCACAAGACGCAGGTCTTCGTCGAACATGAGGGCGATTACTACCGCACGCGGCTCACCCACACGATCGAGGTCGCGCAGGTGGCGCGCACCATTGCAGGCGCGCTCGGGCTTAATGTGGAACTGGCCGAGGCGGTGGCGCTCGCCCATGACCTTGGTCATCCGCCCTTCGGCCATACTGGCGAAGACGCGCTGGCCGAATTGATGCGGCCCTATGGCGGCTTCGACCACAATGCCCAGGCGATCCGCATCGTGACCGATCTCGAACGCCACTATGCCGGTTTCGACGGGCTGAACCTGACATGGGAAACCCTTGAGGGCATGGCCAAGCACAATGGTCCCGTCATCGGGCCAAAGGCCAGCGGATCCCATGCCGTGGGCGACCCCTCTGCGGTGCCCTATGCCCTGGCCGGGTTCAACGCCCGCTTCGATCTTGATCTCGACAGCTTCGCCAGCGCCGAGGCGCAGGTTGCCGCCGTCGCGGACGATGTCGCCTATAACCACCATGATCTCCATGACGGTTTGCGCGCCGGGCTCTTCACCGAGGCGGACCTGATGGAGCTGCCCGTCACCGGCCCCGCCTTTGCCGAGGTCGACCAGCTTCATCCCGGCCTTGACCCGATGCGGCGTCGCCATGAGGCGCTCCGACGTGTCTTCGGCGTCATGGTCGAGGACGTGATCGCAGTCGCCGAAAACCGCCTTGCCGCCTCGCAGCCGCAATCGGCCGCGGAAATCCGCGCCATGGACGGCCCGATCATCCGCTTTTCCAAACCGCTCTTCCAGAACCTGAAGGCGATCAAGAGCTTTCTGTTCACCCGCATGTACCGGGCACCGACCGTCATCGTCGAACGCCAGCGCGTGACGGCGGTCATCAATGATCTCTTTCCGCTTTTCCTCGAAGACCCCGCGCTTCTTCCCGCGGAATGGCGCGCCGATGTCGCGCGCGCCGCCGACAGGACCGAACTCGCGCGGGTCGTTCTCGACTATGTCGCCGGCATGACCGACCGTTTCGCGCTGCAGGAACATGCGCGCCTTTGCGGCGACCCGGGCGGCCATTGACGGCACAGCCGGGCTCTGGCATCCCCTCATTTGATCAAAGAGGCATGCCATGAACCTGTTTTCCGATATCCGCTCGCTCGTCATCGAGGCGCTGGACCAGATGAGCGCCGAGGGCGCCTTGCCCGCCGGGCTCGACATGAGTTCGGTCGCGGTGGAGCCGCCGCGCGATGCGGCCCACGGCGACATGGCGACCAATGCCGCGATGGTTCTGGCCAAGGCCGCCGGCAAACAGCCCCGCGAGATCGCCGATGCGCTGGCGAAAAAGCTCGCCACCGATGCGCGCATCATGGCCGCGGAGGTCGCCGGTCCCGGTTTTCTCAACCTGCGCCTGTCGGCGGATGCCTGGCAGGGTGTCGTGCGCGCCGCCTTGCGGGCGGGCGCGGATTTCGGCCGCTCGACGCTGGGGCAGGGCGCCAAAGTGAATGTGGAATTCGTTTCGGCCAACCCGACGGGACCAATGCATGTGGGCCATGTCCGCGGCGCCGTTTTCGGCGATGCGCTGGCGAGCCTGCTTGACTTCACCGGCCATGCGGTGACGCGCGAATACTACATCAACGATGGTGGCGCGCAGGTCGATGTTCTGGCGCGGTCCGCCTATGAACGCTATCGCGAGGCGAATGGCCTTGACCCGGAAATCGCCGAAGGGCTTTACCCCGGTGATTACCTCATCCCCGTGGGCGAGGCGCTGAAGGCGAAATACGGCAACACCCTGATCGACAAGCCGGAATCGGACTGGCTGGCCGATATCCGTATCTTCGCGACAGACGCGATGATGGCGATGATCCGGACCGATCTGGCTGCCGTGGGCGTGACCATGGATGTATTTTCCTCGGAAAAGTCGCTTTACGGCACCGGCAAGATCGAGGCGGCGATCGAGGCGCTGCGGGGTCTCGGGCTGATCTATTCCGGCACGCTGGAGCCGCCGAAGGGAAAGCTGCCGGAGGATTGGGAAGAACGCGAACAGACGCTTTTCCGTTCGACCGCCTTTGGCGACGATCAGGACCGGCCGGTGCAGAAATCCGACGGGTCATGGACCTATTTCGCGCCCGACATCGCCTATCACTACGACAAGATCACCCGCGGCTTCGATCAGCTGATCAACGTCTTCGGCGCGGATCATGGCGGCTATGTCAAACGGCTGAAGGCCGTTGTCGCGGCCTTGTCCGAAGGCAAGGTTCCTCTCGACATCAAGCTGACGCAACTTGTCAAGCTCTGGAAGAACGGCGCCCCCTTCAAGATGTCAAAGCGCGCGGGAACCTTCGTGACGCTGCGCGATGTCGTCGAACAGGCCGGCAAGGATGTCACGCGCTTCATCATGCTCACGCGCAAGAACGACGCGGCGCTCGATTTCGATTTCGACAAGGTGCTGGAACAGTCGAAGGACAATCCGGTCTTTTATGTCCAATACGCCCATGCCCGGGTGTCCTCGGTCATCCGCAAGGCGGCAGAGGCGGGCATCGCCGCCGACGATACCACGCTGACGGCGGCGGACCTGTCGAAGCTCGACCATGAGGCGGAACTGGCGCTTGCCCGCAAAATCGCCGAATGGCCGCGTCTGGCCGAGATCGCGGCAAAGGGGCATGAACCGCACAGGATCGCCTTCTATCTCTATGAACTCGCCTCGGAATTCCACGGCCTCTGGAACCGTGGGAACGAACTGACTTCGCTGCGCTTCGTGCAGGATGGCGATGCCGCGACAAGCCAGGCGAAAATCGCCCTCGCGCGGGCGACGGGCGTTGTTATTTCCGCAGGTCTTGGTATCCTGGGCGTAACCCCGGTGGAAGAAATGCGCTGACCAAAGACGCAGGCCGCCCGGGGACGAGGCAGTCAGGACGGGCGGGCGAACCTTTCGGGGCGCGTGCCTTGCCCGTGAGCGAGGCAGAGCATGGCGGATGCGGATTTCGACGAGTTTGAAGATTATGGCCGGTATGACGCGGGCTATGCCCGCTATGCCCAGCCGACGGTTCCGGCCGGGGTGCGGTTGCAGCGGCTGATCAACGGGGCCGGGGCGCTGACATCGGTGGCGCTGATCGCCGGGCTCGGCTACTGGGGTTACGAGCTTGCCATGCGCGATGTGCACGGCATTCCGGTGATCCGCGCGCTGGAAGGCCCGGCACGTATCGCGCCGGAAAATCCGGGCGGCGAGGTGGCGCTGCACCAGGGGCTCGCCGTCAACCGCATCGCCGCCGATGGAACAGCGGCCGAGGCCGCTGACACCCTGACGCTGGCGCCGCGTGCAACCGGGCTGTCTGATGAAGATCAGCCGATGGGCGAGTTTGAACTGGCGGCGGTGCCGCCCCCGGCCGCGCCACGCGATCCCGCGGCGGCGCTCGGGTCGGGCGGAACCGCGGCCATGCCGGCCTCGCTCGACCCGGCGCTTGTACCGGTCGCGCCGGTATCGCCGCAGCGAACCGTGCTGCCCCTGCCAGACGGGGCGGCCGAACCGATCGAGGACAGCGCGGAGGCGGCCGAGGCGGCCCCGACCGTTCCTGCCGATGCTGCGCCCATCGCCGCGGATGTCCCGGGTGTGAAGGCGTCGCCTCGTCCCGTGACCCGCCCGGCGCGTGTCGCGATGGCGACGGCCCCGGCGGCCACCCCTGCGCCCGTCGAAGCGCCCGTCGCGACTGACGCCGACCCTGCCAGCGATCCGATTGCCGAGGCCGCCGCGGCTGCGGTCGCGGCCGCGCTCGCCCCGCCGCCCGCGCTGGATGTCGCACCCGGCGAACTCGCGGCCGGTGCCCGGCTTGTCCAGATCGGCGCCTTTTCGAGCGAAGATGAGGCGGCGACCCAATGGGATCAGACCGCCGAACGCTACGGATCGCTTTTCGACGGCAAACGCCGGGTGATCGAACCGGCCACGAGCGGCGGACAGGTCTTCTACCGCCTGCGTGTGGCGGGCTTCGAGGATATCGACGATGCCCGACGCTTCTGTGCCGCGCTTCTTGCGGACCAGGCGGAGTGTGTGCCCGCGACGGTGCGGTGATGTCCGCAACCGGGCTGTCAACGGTATCTGCGACGATCCTCGGCTGTGCCGGCCCGATCCTCGGGGCCGGGGAAGCGGCGTTTTTCCGCGACGCCAATCCTTTCGGCTTCATCCTTTTCGGACGTAACGTCGAGACGCCTGACCAGCTTCGCCGCCTGACCGGCGATCTGCGCAATTCCATCGGGCGTGACGTGCCGATCCTGATTGATCAGGAAGGCGGGCGGGTCCAGCGTCTGCGGGCGCCACATTGGCGCGAATGGCTACCGCCGCTCGATCACGTCGCAGCCGTTGCGCCCGCACATCTGGAAAGGTCGATTTGGCTCCGCTACCGGCTGATCGCGGCTGAACTTCGGGCGGCCGGCATTGACGCGAACTGCGCGCCGAGCGGCGATGTCGCGACCGGGGCGACGCATCCCTTCCTGCGCAACCGCTGCTTTTCTGCCGATCCGGCCACTGTCATCCGCGCGGCGCGCGCGGCGGCCGACGGCTTGATGGCCGGGGGCGTCATTCCGGCGGTCAAACATATGCCGGGCCATGGCCGGGCGACGCTTGACAGCCATCTGGAACTGCCGCGCGTCAGGGCCGGACTTGACGAACTCGATACCACGGACTTTGCGCCATTCCGCGCGCTGGCCGACCTGCCGATGGGTCTGACGGCCCATATCGTCTTTGAAGCCGTCGATCCGGACCTGCCCGCAACCTCCTCGCCCCTGATGGTCGATCTGATCCGCGACAGGATCGGCTTCGGCGGGCTTCTTCTGACCGATGACCTTTCGATGCAGGCGCTCAGCGGCGATCTGGGCCAGCGCGCTGGCGCGGCAATTGCGGCGGGGTGCGACATTGCCCTTCACTGCAATGGCAAGCGTGAGGAGATGGAACCGGTCATTGCGGGCGCAGGGACACTTTCACCGGCAGCCGAGACGCGTGCCCTGCGGGCGCTGGCCTGCCGGATGGCGGCGGAGGCCATTGACACCGACCTTCTGGAAGCGGAGTTTGAGGCGCTTCTGAAGGAACCCGCGCGTGGCTGATCCGATCCCGTTCGAGGAAGACGTCAAGACCGTCAGCGACCGGCTGGCTGATGAGGCGCTGATCGTCGATGTTGACGGTTTCGAGGGGCCGCTTGACCTGCTCTTGATGCTGTCGCGGACCCAGAAGGTCGATCTGCGCCGGGTATCCGTCTTGCAACTGGCCGAGCAGTATCTGGGTTTCGTGAACCGCGCCAAGGCATTGCGGATCGAACTTGCAGCGGATTATCTGGTCATGGCGGCCTGGCTCGCCTTCCTGAAATCCCGCCTTCTCTTGCCACCCGACCCGAGCGACGACGGGCCTTCGGGTGAGGAACTGGCGGCGCATCTGGCGTTTCAGCTGGAACGCTTGCAGGCCATGCGCGAGGCCGCCGCCCGGCTGATGGCACGCGACCAGAAAGGCCGCGACGTCTTCGTGCGCGGCATTCCGGAAGATGTCACCCGGATGCGGACGATCCGCTATTCCGCGACGCTGCTCGACCTCATGCAGGGTTACGCGCGCATTCGCACCCGCGATGAATTCCGGCCCTACGCGATGGACCGCCAGCATGTCTTCACGATGGAAGAGGCGCTGGACCGGATGCGTGGCCTGATCGGTTATGCCGGGGACTGGACCGATCTGTCGAGCTATCTGCCCGACGGCTGGCAGACCGACCCGGCGCGCCGCCGGTCCGCCACGGCATCGACATTCGCCGCCTCGCTCGAACTGGCCAAACAGGGGCGGATCGAAATCCGCCAGAGCGACATCTTTGCCCCGATCTCCATCAGACGGAAATGAACGTGACAGACGCCGCCAAATCAGAGGAGAGCCTTTTCGCCGCGCCGCCCATGGCCGAGCAGGAGCGCATGGTGGAAGCGATCCTCTTTGCCTCGGCCGACCCGGTGACGGTGGGCGAACTGTCGCAGCGCATGCCCCATGGTGCCGATCCGGCCGAGGCGCTGGTTCACCTTCGCAAACGCTATGAGGGGCGGGGCGTGCGCGTGGTGAAAGTTGGCGATGCCTGGGCGATCCGGACGGCGCCCGACCTTGGCTTCCTGATGCAGAAGGAAACGGTGGTGACCCGAAAGCTGAGCCGCGCCGCCATCGAGACGCTGGCGATCATCGCCTATCATCAACCCGCGACCAGGGCCGAGATCGAGGAAATCCGGGGCGTTGCCGTGTCGCGTGGCACGGTCGATCAGCTGCTGGAACTGGAGTGGATTCGCTTCGGCCGCCGGCGGATGACACCGGGGCGGCCCGTGACCTATGTGGTCACGCAGGAATTTCTTGACCATTTCGGGCTCGAATCGGCCCGCGACCTGCCGGGGCTGAAGGAACTGCGGGCGGCCGGGCTTCTGGATAACCGGCCCGCGCCGGGCGCGGCGGCGCTGCCGGAGGACGAATTGGAAGACGTCGACGGCCAGAGTGAACTTTTCGAGGACTGAGAAGGGTTTCGGATATGGACCTAAACCGTCTGATCAACATGGTGATCAATACCGTCACGCGCCGGCTGGTCAATCTGGGGATCAACAAGGGCATCGAAATGGCAGCGCGCCGCGGCAAGACCGACGGGCCGATGACCGCCGAGGAGCGTGCCCAGGTCAAGGCCGGTCGTGACATGGCCAAGCGGGCGCGTCAGGCCAGCAAGATCACCCGCCGGCTGGGTCGGTAGGCCGCGCGCGACCGCGCCCTCAATCGGCGGTCAGCGCGGCGCAGAACCGGGCAATCTCCGCTTCCGTATTGTAATAGTGAACCGAGGCCCGGACGACCGAGGTCAATCCCCGCGGTGCGAAATCGAGAAGCGCGCTTGGGACGCCGGAAGCACTGACATTGATGCCCTGACGTCTGAGCCGCGCGACGACCGCCTCTGCAGGTTCACCCTGCTTGGTGAAGGTGACGATGCCGCTTTTCCGCACTCCGGTGTCGCGCAGCGTGACAGCACCCGTTTCCGCAAGCGCATCGCGCAGCATATCGGCCAGGTAGGTTACACGCGCCGCAATTGCCTCAATACCGATGCTGCGGGCGTAGCGTATAGCGGCCGCCAGGCCAACGCGGCCCGCCACGAAGCTTTCCCAATTCTCGAACCGGCGCGCCCCTTCGGCGAGACGATAACTTGTGTCGTCCGTCAATTGCGCCGCGCGCAGGTCAATGAAGGGCGGCTCGATCCGGTCGATGATCCGCCGCGAGACGTAAAGAAACCCGGTTCCCCGTGGCCCGCGCAGAAACTTGCGCCCGGTGCCGGAAAGGACGTCGCAGCCGATCGCCGCCACGTCGAGCGGCATCTGACCGGACGACTGGCAGGCGTCGAGCATGTAGATGAGATTGTGCCGGCGGGCGACGACGCCGACCTCCTCTGCAGGATTGATAAGCCCGCCATGGGTCGGCACATGCGTTAGCGCGATCAGCCGAGTTCGCGGCCCGATCATCGCTTCGAGCGCGGCAATGTCGATCTGCCCGGTGTCGTCCGAAGGCACGAGATCGACCGCAAGCCCCCGCCGGGTGGCCTGTTGCAGGAGCGCAAGGTAGTTCGACACATATTCCGACCTGTGGGTCAGGATGCGGTCACCCTCCGTCAGCGGCAGGCCGTAAAAGGCCATGTCCCAGGCCCGGGTGGCATTCTCGACAAAGGCAATCTCATCGGCGCTAGCACCGATCATTGCCGCCATTTCGGTATAGAATGCGGTGATGTCCTCTGCGGCCTCCGCCTCTGCCTCATAGCCGCCGATTGCCGCTTCGCGGTCGAGATGGTGCTGGACGGCCTGCCGCACCGGTTCCGGCATCAGGGAGGCGCCGGCGTTATTGAAGTGCAGAAGGGTTCCGCAGGCAGGGGTGTCTGCCCTGACCTTGTCGATATCAATCACGCCCGCCACCCTTCGCCTTTCCCGTCAGCTGCGAAAATGCTTGGACAGTTTCAGCCCCTGACCCTGGTAGTTCGAGGCGATACCCGTGCCGTAAAGCCGTTCCGGCCGCGCGGCCATGCGTTCGTAGACCAGACGCCCGACGATCTGGCCGTGTTCCAGAACGAAGGGCGCTTCGTGACAGCGTACCTCCAGCACGCCGCGCGATCCCGCGCCGCCAGCCTCCGACCAGCCGAAACCGGGGTCGAAGAAGCCTGCGTAGTGAACCCGGAATTCGCCTGCCATCGCCACATAAGGCGCCATCTCGGCGGCGCAGTCGGGCGGGATCGCAATCGCCTCCCGGCTGACGAGAATATAGAAGGCACCGGGGTCGAGGATGATCCAGCCGCTGTCGGTGCGCACCTCTTCCCAGAACTCCGAAATCTCGTAATGCCCGATCCGTCCGAGGTCGATCACCCCGGCATGCGGCTTGGCGCGGTAGCCGACAAGGTTTCCCGCCTCGGGCCTCAGATCGACCGAAAATCCGAGCCCGCCGGAAATCACGGCATCGCCCGATACGATGGGGGTCACGGCATGAAGGGCGCCCAGCTCGGCATCGGAAAAGGCCGTTTCGCCCCGCCGAAAGATGATCTGGTTCAGAAGTTGCCCTGCCTTGGCGATAACCGAAAAGGATTGCGGGCAGATTTCCACGTAAAGTGGCCCGGCATAACCGGCCGGAACCCGGTCGAACTCCGTTCCATGATCGGTGATGATGCGGGTGAGAAGGTCGAGCCGCCCGATCGACGACTTGGCGCTGGCCGCGCCTGACAGGTCATCGGGCAGCGCCAGACGTTCCTGCAGCGGCACGACGTAGACGCAACCCTTTTCCAGAACTGCGCCCTGGCTGAGGTCAATCCGGTGCATGCCGAATTCGGCGATGCGTTCAGCGACTGTGCGACCCTTGCCCGCCAGAAAACTGGCGCGGACCCGGTGGGCAACAGCGCCTAGGCGCAGATCAAGGCTCGCGGGCTGTATCTGGGCATCGGTGATGGCGTTGTCGGCGGCGATTTGGCCGGCGGCGATCATCGCCCGCAACGCGCCATCCGCCAGAACCCCTGCGCCGGTCATCGGTCCCCTCCGCAGATGCGAACGCCCACCCCGGTCAGGAGGTGGGCGGTTCGGTGATGGTCGGGCCGGCGAGATTCGAACTCGCGACCTTCCGCCCCCCAGACGGACGCGCTAACCAGGCTGCGCCACGGCCCGACGCGGCGGTGTATAGGCCGATTGTGGCGGGCGGGGCAAGCGGCAAAAGTGCCGGGGCGGGGGAGAACCGGGCGCTTCATCGAGCGATCAGATCAACGGCCGGTGGCCGCGCCGTTTCGCGCCATGCGTTCTTTCAGATCGACAAGCCGCAGATAGACCGATGTCAGTTCCGATTTCTTTTCCTGCGCCCGCAGCGCGTCCATGGCGCGAAGCATCGCGGCGGCCGGCTGTCGGTCGGATACAGGCGTTGCAGCGCGCGGGGCGGCCGGTTCGGGCTGGGGTGCCGCCGCCGGGGCGGGATCGTCCCTTGCCTCTTGCCGCACCGGCGCGGGGGGCGGTGCGACCTCGGCGCCGCGATCATTGCCGTTGGCCTTTTCGGCGACGATCTTTTCGGTGGGCTCATCGGCCGGCAGCAGGTCAGGCGACAGCGCCGCGACATGGCGGATGCCCTGTTCCTTGAGTATCTTCTGAACGCCGCGGATGGTCAGCCCATCTTCGTGGAGCAGCTTCTTCACACCGCCGAGCAGGGCCAGATCGGCGGGCCGGTAGTACCGGCGCCCGCCAGCGCGCTTCACCGGCTTGATCTGCGAAAACCGGCTTTCCCAGAACCGCAGCACATGGGCAGGCGTATTCAGGAGATCAGAAACCTCGCTGATCGTTCTGAAGGCCTCTGCCGATTTCTCCATGAATTCCCTCAGTCCTTGTTGCCGGCGGCAACGCGGTCTTTCATCAGATGCGAGGGCCGGAAGGTCAGAACCCGGCGCGGATGGATCGGCACCTCATCGCCGGTCTTCGGGTTGCGGCCCACGCGCGCGGCCTTGCTGCGCACCGAAAACGTGCCGAAGGAAGATATCTTGACGGTCTCTCCCGCCGCCAATGCGTCGGACATGTGCTGAAGCACACCTTCCACCAGCTGCGCGGATTCATTGCGCGACAGGCCAACTTCGCGGAAAACGGCCTCGCTCAGATCCATTCTCGTCAATGTCTTGCCGCTCATCATTTCCCCCCGGCTGTTTCGGCGAGGATGAGGGGTTTGAATTTACGAGTCAATATCAACGGCTTGGATGCGGGTTTTCAAGCGGAGAATCACCACCTCAGGACGACTGAACCCCAGCTGAGACCGCCGCCGATGGCCTCTGTCACCAATAGATCGCCGGTCTTGATCTGTCCGTTGGCCTTGCCGACCGACAGCGCGAGGGGAATCGATGCGGCCGAGGTGTTGCCATGGTCCTGCACCGTGACCACGACGCGCTCCATCGGTACCTGCATCCGCTTGGCGGTGCCTTCGATGATCCGGATATTGGCCTGATGCGGCACGATCCAGTCGACATCGCCGGGTGCAAGGCCCGCCTTGTCGAGCGCCTTGTGCGCGGTATCGGCCAGTTTTTCGACCGCATGGCGGAAAACCTGATTGCCCTGCATCCGCAAATGCCCGCTCGTCCCCGTTGTCGACACGCCGCCATCGACATAAAGCAGGTCCTTGTAGGATCCGTCGCTGTTCAGGTCGGTCGACAGGATGCCGCGGTCATCGGATGTCCCCGCGCCTTCGCCCGCTTCCAGCACCACCGCGCCCGCGCCATCGCCGAAAAGGACGCAGGTCGACCGGTCAGTGAAGTCGAGGATGCGGCTGAAGGTTTCCGCCCCGATCACGAGCACACGCCGCGCCTGGCCAGAGAGAATCAGGGCATTCGCATTGGCGAGCGCGAAGACGAAGCCCGCGCAGACCGCCTGCACATCGAAGGCAAAGCCGCCGGTCATGCCGATTTTCGACTGGACCATCGTGGCCGCGGAAGGAAAGGTCAGGTCGGCCGTCGATGTGGCCAGCACAATCGCGTCAATCTCGGTTGCCGCAATGCCCGCATCGGCAAGTGCGGCCATTGCCGCCCTCGCGCCGAGGTCAGAGGTCGTTTCGCCATCGGCGGCGAAATGGCGCCGTTCGATTCCGGTGCGGGACCGGATCCATTCATCCGATGTCTCGACGCTATCCTCGAATTCGGAATTCGGAACCACGCGCGCGGGCAGGTAGTGCCCCACGCCGCGTACCACGGCACGGATTGTCATTCAGGGTTCCCGTCTATTGCCCCAGTCCCGGGCGCATCCTGCCCCGCCTGCGCGGCAGAGGCAACCCGCGCCGCGAGCCTCTCCTGATAGCCGGACCGGGCAAGCGCATAGGCGAGTTCGATGGCCGCGGCCACACCTGTCGCATCGGCCGATCCGTGCGACTTGACGACCGTTCCGTTCAGCCCGAGGAACACACCGCCGTTCTGGCGGCGGGGGTCGATCCGTGCCGTCAAGCGGCGCAGCGACGACAGCGCGAGAAGGGCCGCGATCTTCGACAGGAAGGTGGCGTTGAAGGCATCACGAAGGAAGTCGCCGACAAGCTTCGCCGTGCCTTCGCCCGTCTTCAGGGCGATATTGCCGGTGAAGCCGTCCGTGACGATGACATCGACCCGCGAGGATGGCAGATCGCCGCCTTCGACAAAGCCCACATAGTCGAAATTGCCGGTATCGGTCGCCGCCGCGATCAGGTCCTGTGCCGCCTTAAGTTCGGCGCGGCCCTTGTGTTCCTCGGTGCCGACATTCAGAAGCCCGATACGGGGCCGCTGGATGCCAAGCCCGTTGCGGGCGTAGGATGCGCCCATCAGCGCGTATTGCAGCAGATCGGGGGCATCGGCCTTCACGTCCGCGCCGACATCGAGCATCAGGTTGAACCCGCCGGGGTTTCGCGACGGCCAGAGGCAGGCGATGGCCGGCCGGTTGACGCCGGGCAACTTGCGCAGCCGGATCATCGACACCGCCATCAGCGCCCCGGTATTGCCGCAGCTGACCGCGACCGAGGCTTCCTGATTGCGCACACTCTCGATCGTCGACCACATGGACGTGGCCTGCCCGTTGCGGACGACCTGACTGGGCTTGTCTTCCATCGACACGACGCCCTCGGCATCGCGGATGGTGCAGCGGCCGCTGAGTTCCGGCCTCCGGGACAAGAGCGGGTCCAGCTGCGACTTCGGTCCGTGCAGGATGAATTTCGCGTCGCCGTTTCCGGCCGCGAATTGCGCCATGCCGGCGACGATGGCGGAAGGCCCGCGGTCGCCGCCCATCGCATCTACGGAAATGACAATAGATCCAGTTGGCCCGGTCCTGAGGCCTTCAGGCTGCGGATCGAGCGCTGACGGCATGTCCCTGACCTAAGGAACGCGGCCTCAGGCCGCGTCTTCGTCCAGATCGACCTCGGCGGTCTGCGCGATGACCTCGCGGTCGGCATAATGGCCGCAAGCGCCGCAAACGTGATGCGGGCGCTTCAGCTCGCCGCAGTTCGGGCACTCGTTGGGATTGGCGGCAACCAGCGCGTCATGTGCGCGGCGCATGTTGCGGCGGGACCGCGTGGTTCTGTTCTGAGGGACAGCCATGTCTCAACCTCGGGTTATTGGGGGCATGTGCCCTGGATTTCATGCGGCTTCGACGCTGGATGCAGACCAGTGCATCGGGTGCGACCCCAACGTGCGAGCGAGGCCGGGAACATACTGTGTTTCTCTGCGGGCGCAAGTGTTTTCTCGGGCCGGGAGTTGCTGCACATACTGCCCCGCCCAGCCTAGTCTTTGTCGGCCTGCTTCTTCAGTATGTCGGCCAGTCCGGCAAAGGGGCGCAAGGCTTCGTCCGTCATCGGCGTCTGGCCTGGCGCGGCGAATTGGGCCTGACCGATTTCAGCATTTTCGGCCCGAGGATAAAGCGGCAGGGCAAGGGTCAGCGCCTCCAGCATCACGGCGCCGATGTCGATGGTGGCGGGCAGGGCCTCGATACTGTCGTCTTCCGGAATCTCGACTTCATCGGCCTCTGGCTCGGTATAGTCGGCGACATAGTGGCGTGCGGTCTCTTCCTCGATTCGGCTGGTGACCGGGGCGAGCGTCACGACGCAGGGTTGCGTGACTGTTGCGGTCAGGTCAGCCTCAAGCAGCCAGTCGCTACGCCCCTTCGGGCTTAGCGTTCCGCGAAACCGGGCCGCATCGAGCGACAGGATGCCAAGCGCCTCGGCAAGCCCGGCGCGGGCCGCGTCATCGGGGCGAAGGTCAAAGCGTGTCGGCTTTCGTCCGGGCAGGTCGGCAAGACGGAACACCGGTGCCCAGGGATTGTTTGCTGCTGTCATCTGTCATCCTTCTGGACAATTCGGACCGGATGAGGATCGGGTTGCCATCTCTCCTTGAAGGACGGGCCCGGCATGTTGTAAGCCGGATAGAAGGCTTGAGGCAGTAAGGCAAGAGGGTGGCGATGGGCAGGCTCGGATTCGCGTTGCGGCACGGCGCCATTGCCGTTTTGGCCCTGGCGCTTGTGGCCTGTACGCCGATCTACCGGAACCACGGTTATGTTCCCCGCGACGAAGACCTCGAAAAGGTGATTGTCGGCGAATCCACCCAGCAGGATGTCGCGCGCTCCGTCGGCAGGCCCTCCTCCACCGGCCTTCTGACCGGGGCAGGCTGGTTCTATGTCGGCAGCCGGTTCAAGCATTTCGGCGGCCGCGAGCCGAAGGAAATCGAACGTCAGGTCGTGTCGATCACTTTCGACGAAAAGGGCGTCGTCGAGAATGTGGAACGTTTCGGGCTTGAGGACGGTCAGGTCATTGCCCTGTCGCGGCGTGTCACCGACAGCAATATCAAAGGGCTGAGCTTCCTCAGGCAGCTTCTGGGCAATATCGGCAACCTTTCGGCGGGCCAGCTTCTCAACAACTGATCGCGCCGTGCCGGCTCAGGGCTTTGGTCGATGGGCGAGCGCGACACCGTTGATGCAGTAGCGCAGCCCCGTCGGTGCGGGGCCGTCAGGAAAGACGTGGCCGAGATGGGCGTCGCACCGGGCGCAATGCACCTCGGTCCGGCGCATGAACCAGCTTCGGTCTTCGGTTTCGCCGACCGCCTCTTTGCTGAGGGGCTGGCAAAAGCTCGGCCAGCCGGTGCCGGATTCAATCTTTGTGTCAGCGTCGAAAAGCGGCGCGTCACAACAGATGCAGTGGTAGTGCGCTGCCCCTTTCGGAAAATTGTCATGCGTGAAGGGGCGTTCGGTCCCGTGCCTGCGCGTGACCCGATAGGCGAGCTCGGAAAGCGCGCCGCGCCATTCCTCTTCTGTCTTTCTGACTTTTTCGGTCATTGGCAACCGGTCCTGCCCGCTTCCTGACGGCGCATGCGCGCGCTATGGTGTGGCAATCTAGGTAAAAGGTGACCTTGTGCCAAGACGATGCATGTGACCAACCCGATCCTGACCAACGGCCGGTTTCTCTTGCGGCTGGCCGAAAGCAAGGCCGATTTCGACCGGGTTCTTGCACTGCGGCAACGCGCATTTCGCAGCGGGAAAGGCCCCGCCGGACCGGGGACTGACGCGGACGAATTCGATGCCCGCTGCCGCCATATCTTTGTGGAGGATCGGGCGACCGGCATGGTCGCGGCCACATTCCGGCTTCAGTTCTTCGACAGCGGCGCCGGTATCGGCCGAAGCTACGCGGCAGGGTTCTACGACCTGGCGGCCCTGGAAGGATATGACCGGCCGATGGCGGAATTCGGCCGCTTTTGTCTCGCCCCCGGACATGGCGACCCCGATCTTCTTCGGCTCGTCTGGTCGGCTTTGGCAGCGCTGACGGTGGGGCAGGGCGTGGCGATGGCCTTCGGCTGCACGTCCTTTCTCGGGACCGACGCGGCACCCTATGGCGATGCGCTGGCGCATCTCGGGGCCGATCATGGCCCGCCGCAGAAATGGCGGCCGGGCGTGATTGCGCCCGAAGTGGTGGCTTTTGCCGCCCGGGCACCCGCCGCAGGCCTCGACAAGGCAAAGGCCATGCAACAGATGCCGCCGCTTCTGCGCAGTTACCTCGCGATGGGCGCCTGGGTCAGCGACCATGCCGTCATCGACCGCGACCTTGGCACGATCCATGTCTTCACCGCGCTGGAGGCCGTGTCGATACCACCGCGCCGGCTCAGGGCGCTGCTCGATCTGGCGGGACGGGCGGGACCGATGGCGGTCTGGCCCGATCAAGGCAAAACCGCCCGTTCCGATCTGGAAACGGGCGGCTGCCTTTAGGTCCGCTTGCGCGGCGGTCAGTTCCGCGATTTGTCGACCATCTTGCCCTTGGAAATCCAGGGCATCATGGCGCGCAGTTTCTCTCCGACCTTTTCGATCTGATGCTCGTCGTTCAGGCGGCGGGTCGCCTTGAAGAAGGGCTGGCCGACGGCGTTTTCCTGCATGAAGTCGCGCACGAACTTGCCGGTCTGGATGTCGCGGAGAACGGCCTTCATCCGCGCCTTCGTCTCGTCATAGGGCAGGATGCGCGGGCCTGAGACATATTCGCCATATTCGGCGGTGTTCGAGATCGAGTAGTTCATGTTCGCGATGCCGCCTTCGTAGATCAGGTCGACGATCAGCTTCACCTCGTGGAGGCACTCGAAATAGGCCATTTCGGGCTCATAGCCGGCCTCGACCAGCGTTTCGAAACCCATGCGGATCAGTTCCACAAGGCCGCCGCAGAGCACCGCCTGCTCGCCGAAGAGGTCGGTTTCGCATTCCTGACGGAAGTTGGTTTCGATGATGCCCGAACGCCCGCCGCCAATGGCGGAACAGTAGCTGAGCCCGATTTCCAGCGCCTTGCCCGAGGCATCGTTGTGAACCGCGACAAGGCAGGGCACGCCGCCGCCCTTGACGTATTCGCCGCGCACCGTGTGGCCCGGCCCCTTCGGCGCCATCATGATGACGTCGACGCCGGGTTTCGGCTCGATCAGGCCGAAATGGACGTTGAGGCCATGGGCGAAGGCGATGGCTGAGCCTTCCTTCAGATTGTCATGGACATACTTCTTGTAGGTCGCGGCCTGCAATTCATCCGGCATGGTGAACATGATCAGGTCACACCAGGCGGCCGCCTCGGCGATGCCCATGACCTTGAGGCCTTCCTTTTCGCACTTGGCGGCAGAAGGCGAGCCTTCGCGGAGCGCGATGACCACGTTCTTCGCGCCCGAATCCCGCAGGTTTAGCGCATGGGCGTGGCCCTGGCTGCCATAGCCGAGAATGGCGACCTTCTTGTCCTTGATTAGGTTGATATCGCAGTCGCGATCGTAATAGACGCGCATGGCGTTCTCCTTTGTTTGATGGGGTGAGCATAGGGATGGGCGCAGAAATTCCCGTGCAAAGTTTGACGAATTTCACGAGTTATGAGATAAATCATTCTCTTTCTACTCGCTTTCCGAAATTATCATGCAGATCGACGATACCGACCGCCGCATCCTGCGCCACCTTCTGGCCGAACCCGGCCTTGCGACTGCCGATCTGGCGGCGCGGGCGGGGGTGACGGCGGCCACCTGCTGGCGACGGCTGGAAAAGCTGACGGATGCGGGGGTGCTAAAGGGGCAGCACGCGGTTATTGACTGGCGGGCGCTTGGCTGGGCGGTCGAGGTCTCACTTCGCTTCACGCTCGACAAGACCAACCCACGCGCCTTCGATGAATTCCTCGCCGCGGCCCGCGGCGTGCCGGAGGTGATCGAGATCCAGACGTTTCTCGGCCGCGTTGACATTCGTCTCAATGTGATCGCCCGCGACATGGGGCATTATCAGCAAGTCTACCGCGACCGTATCCTGACCCTGCCGCATATCGCCGATATCGAAAGCCTGATGCTCGTCTCGACCATCAAGGAAACCGGGAACCTCGCCCTATGACCGATCTTGACGATACCGACAGGGCAATCCTGCGGGCGCTGGTCGCCGACGCCACGCAAAGCGCTGGCGCCATTGGCCGCACGCTCGGGCTGTCGCAGCCGGCAACCTGGCGGCGGATCAGGCGGCTGGAAGAGGCCGGCATCATCGCGGGCCGCCACATCGCGCTTGATGCCGAAAGGCTCGGCTTCGGTGTCACCGTCTTTCTGGGCGTGAAGCTCGCCACCAAGGGCCGCGTGAGCCTGGAGGATTTCGAACGCGCCGCGACCGCCATCCCCGAGGTGCAGACCGTCCAGCACGTTCTTGGCCTTTATGATTACAGGCTGCGCGTCACCGCCCGCGACCTCGCCGATTTCGAACGCGTGCTGCGCCGCCGGATCATGACGCTGCCCGGTGTTGGCAACGTCGAGGCCAATGTGCTTCTATCCGAGGAACGGCGGCCGGGCCCAATCGGCTGAGCCCTGGGAGGGACAATGCAATACCACCAATTATATGCGGACGAGACCGGCGAGAGCCGCTGGCGCGATGTCGATGTCGCTGTCAGCGAACGCACATTCGCACCGCCGGCGAAGGCGATTGAAATTTCAGAACCGGAATCCGCGGGCAAGATGCTGTTTCTCAGGCTCCGCGCCGGATGGGACGAACCTGCCCATGCAAGTCCGATCCCGCAGACTTTGGTTTGCTTGCGCGGCACAGCCGTAGTAACGGCAAGTGACGGAACGGAACGAACGATAGGGGCCGGTACAGTCTGGCGCATGGAAGACACCACCGGAAAGGGGCACCATACACGTGTCCTCGACGGTGAGGATTTCGAATGCGTCATCGTTCAACATGTCTGATCTCTGCACCTGACACACTTTACTGAGGACACGCCCCATGCCTGCGCTACTGCCCAACATCGACCCGGATGGCCTTGAAGAGTTTTCGGTCGTCTTCACGGACCGCTCGCTCAACCATATGAGCAAACAGTTTCAGCAGGTAATGCGCGACATCTCGTCCATGCTGAGGGATGTCTACAACGCCGATGCGGTGGCGCTTGTCCCCGGCGGCGGCAGCTACGCGATGGAATCCGTGGCGCGGCAGTTCGCCTCGGGCAAGCGTGCGCTGATCGTGCGGAACGGCTGGTTCTCCTACCGCTGGAGCCAGATTTTTGAGGCGGGCGGCTTTGCGGGTGAAACCCATGTGGCGTTGGCGCGACCGAGCGGCAATGCCCCGCAGTCGCCCTATGCGCCCGCACCGATCGAAGTGGTCACGGCCAGGATCGCCGAGGTCAGGCCCGATGTCGTCTTTGCGCCGCATGTCGAAACCGCATCCGGCATGATCCTGCCCGACGAATATCTGAAGGCGCTGGCGCAGGCGGCACATGATGCCGGCGCGCTCTTCGTGCTCGACTGCATCGCCTCGGGCTGCGTCTGGGTCGACATGAAGGCGACAGGCGTCGATGTGCTGATCTCGGCCCCGCAAAAGGGCTGGTCGGCCTCGCCGTCGGCCGGTCTCGTGATGATGAGCGCCGAGGCGGAGAAACGGATGGACGCGACCGCATCGTCGAGCTTTGCGTTGGACCTGAAGAAATGGCGGTCGATCATGGCGGCCTATGAAAATGGCGGTCATGCCTATCACGCGACCATGCCGACCGATGCCTTGCGGGCGTTCCGCGACACGATGGCTGAAACCCGCGACTACGGATTCGAGCGGCTGAAAGAGGCGCAGTGGCGGCTCGGGACCGAGGTGCGCGCAATGCTTGCGGCGAAATCCGTTCGCTCGGTGGCCGCGGACGGGTTTGGCGCGCCGGGCGTTGTCGTCTGTTACACCGATGACCCCGATATCCAGAACGGCAAGAAGTTCGCCGCAGAAGGGGTGCAGATCGCGGCCGGCGTCCCCCTGCAGGTGGGCGAGCCGGAAGGGTTCCGCACTTTCCGTTTCGGTCTTTTCGGGCTCGACAAGCTTTACGATGTCGAGGGTACGGTGGCGCGCCTCAAGCGCGTCGTCGACGCGGTTATCTGACCCCGTTCAGCGCATCCCGAGGCCCGCGCGCATCAACCCGCGCCGGATGGGCGTTGCGGCGAAGAAGGCGTTCAATGCCTGGGCGCGCAGATCGCGCAAGACCGGCGCACCCGCCATGGAGGCGCGGTTGAGAAGGTCGATCCCGGTGACACGGGCCTTCACCTCCGGCCAGCGGCGACGGTGATAGGCGTCGAGCATCTCGCGGTCGCCCAGACGGTCCGGCGCGGCCTTTGCCAGGTCGAGAAGGCAGGCGAGATCGGCCAGTGACATGTTCAGGCCCTGTGCCCCGATCGGCGGCACGACATGGGCGGCTTCGGCCATAAGGGCCGCGCGTTCGGCGGCGAAGCGGTCGGCGATCTGGCTGATGATGGGCCAGACGGACCGCCGGGTGACAAGGGTGAGAGGACCGAGAAGGCCACCTGAGCGCGCGAACATCTCCGCCTCGAACGCAGCCGCGGGCAGCGCGGCAAGGCGCATCGCCTCCGGTCCCCGTTCCATCCAGACCACGGCAGATGAGGGCCGGCCATCGCGGTCCGGCAAGGGGACGAGCGTGAAGGGTCCGCCGGAGCGGTGGACCTCGGTCGAGATATTGCCATGCGGCAAGGGATGGGTGACAGCGAAGGCGAGCGCCTTCTGCCCGTAGCGGAGCGTCCTGACAGTGATGCCAAGCGCATGACGGACCGGGCTGTTGCGCCCGTCCGCGGCGATGAGAAGGCGGGCCGATACCGAACTGCCATCGCTGAGCCGGATGAGGGCGGCATTGGCGCGGGTGAGGACCGAGGCTGTCCCGGTGCCGGGGCGGAAGCTGACATTGGGCAGGTCCGCCAGCCGCGCGGCGAGTTCCCGGCGCAAAAGCCAGTTCGGAAAGTTCCAGCCAAACGGCGCATCCGAAATCTCGCCCGCGTCGAAATCCTTGATCGCGCGCGGTTCCGACGTCGCGCCGCCGGCATCGACGATGCGCATCACCTGCAGGGGGGCCGCATGGGGTTCCAGACGGTCCCAGAGCCCCGCGCTTTCAAGGAGTTGTCGCGCCGGTTGCAGGAACGCGGTCGTCCGCAAGTCCGCCCCGTCCGCCGTAGGGTCGGTGACAGGAGGCGCGGGATCGGCGCAGATCACGGAAAATCCGGCCGCGCCGAAGGCCGCCGAAGCTGTCAGCCCGGCAACGCCGCCGCCGGAAATGAAGATATCGGTGATGTCCCGCTGCATCATTCAGGGTCTCCTGACGCAATCATAACTGAACCGCGGGGGCGGGTAAAAGCGGCATCCTGTCCGCGCCTAACCGACAAGGGCGCCGAGAAAACGGGCCAGATCATTCGTGTGATGATGGATGTGCGGCGCAGGTTCCGGCTGTTCGGCGACATGAACGGTGCGCATGCCCATGTCATGCGGCGAGGCCAGATTGCGCACGTCATCCTCGAACATCGCGGCGGATGCCGGGTCCGTGCCGTCGCGGGTCAGGACGGTTTCAAAGGCGGCGCGTTCCGGTTTGGGCCGGTAGCCGGCATGTTCGACCCCGTAGATGGCGTCGAATATCCCGCTGAGCCCCCGCGCGGCGAGGACGCGTTCGGCATAGGGCGCGCAGGCATTGGTATAGACGATGCGCCGGCCTGGCAGGGCGGCGATGGCCTGCCGCAGGCCCGGGTCTGGTTCGAGCGCGTCGAAGGAAATGTCGTGGACATCGGCCAGATAGGGCCCCGGATCAAGATCGTGTTCCCGCATGAGGCCGGCAAGCGTGGTTCCGTAAAGCTGCCAGTAATGGCCGCGCAGGTGATTGGCGCGGTCGCGGTCGACGCCCAGCGTGCGCATCACATATTCGGTCATGCGAACTTCGATCTGGTCGAAAAGCCGCACCGAAGGATGGTAAAGCGTATTGTCGAGGTCGAAGACCCAGGTCCGGACATGGGAGAAGTGCTGCGCGATCATGGCGCGAAGGCTACAGGCTGCCGGGCGCCGTGTGTAGATGGAATAGCGGGCCATTGCGCCTGTCCGGGCCGGTCGCGCGAAGGGTGGCGGATTCGTCCCATTGCGCTTGCCTTGCGGCGGCGGGGGCGGATAGTCTTGCCATCCGCGACAGGATGTACGGGACCGCCATGCAGAAAGATGCCTATACGCTGATCCTAGAGGCGATTGACGGCGGCATCTACCGCCCCGGCGACCGGCTGGTGGAGGCCGAACTGGCGGAGCGCTTCGGCGTGTCGCGAACCCCGGTGCGCGAGGCGCTGCAACGGCTGGAAACCCAGTCCATGCTGGCGCGTGACGGCCGGTCGCTGATCGTCGCCTCGCTCAATCACAACCAGCTTGCCGAACTTTATGTCGTCAGGGCCGAGCTTGAGGGGCTGGCGGCCCGGCTTGCGGCGAAACACGCCACCCCGGAGGAAGTGAAGGTGCTCGCCGATATGGTGGAGGCTGATCGGGCGCATCTTGGCGATCCGGCAGCGCTCAGCCGCGCCAACCGCCGGTTTCACCGGCAGATCCACCTCGCCTCGCACAACCGCTATCTGGTTCAGCAGCTCGAACTCGTGCATCGCTCGATGGCGCTTCTGGCGACAACCTCACTTGCCGCAGAAGGTCGGGGTTCGGTGGCTCTGGCCGAGCATATGGCGATTGTGCGGGCGATCGAGGCGGGCGACGAACCGGGGGCGCAAGCGGCGCTCAGGTCGCATATCTCGAAAGCCTTCGAAACCCGGCTGAAGCTCGATGCCGGTGCTTCACGCGGTATTGGCGACGGCTAGACGCGGGCGCGACACCGGGCGGTTGGCCGTGGCTGCATGCGGATGCGGGACCGGCGCGAACCCCACCGGGTCGCGTAGGATGAAGGCCGGGAGCTTTGGCTCCGCATCTGCCGGCTGGGCAGTGATGACCCCATGGCGTGTCTTGTCCCAGTAAAAGGGGCAGACGACCGATTCATAGACCGCCTTGTAGGCCGCAAATGTCGCCAGCGGGAAGTAAAGGATCATTCCCGGCGCCCATTTCGCCAGATGCCGGTGCCCGGCGCCGCGAACCGACCAGAGATACATGGAGAGATTGCAAAGCTCCGCGGCCACGAAAAGAAGGCTCAAACCCGTGACAAGGCCCGGTGCCAGCGCCGAACGCAGCGGGTGGGGCAGGTTGAAGAGAAGTAGCCAGAAGGACCAGAGGATCGGCGCCAGCAGAAACTGCGACAATGTCCCGAGAAAGAAGATTTGAACGCCCAGGAACCGCTTGGTGCCAAGGTCGCGCCAGAGCCGCCGGGGGTGCCGCGTATGACTGGCCCAGGTCATCGCGAAGCCCTTGAGCCAGCGTGACCGCTGTTTGATCCAGGGCAGGGGCCGGCAGTTCGGTTCTTCCTCTGTCACCGAGGCGAGCATTTCGGTGCGGTAGCCCGCCCGCGCGAGGCGAACACCAAGATCGGCGTCTTCGGTCACATTATGCGCGTCCCATGCGCCCAGCCTTTCCAGTACCGACCGGCGAAAGAAAACCGTCGTACCGCCAAGTGGCAACACCAGACCGAGCCTTTCGAAGCCGGGCAGGATTGTGCGGAAAAGCGTCGCATATTCGATCGTGAAACAGCGCGACAGCCAGTTGTGGCGCGCGTTGTAGTAGTCGAGGATGCCTTGCAGGCAGACGACCTCGGGCGGGGCGTTGTGAAATTGCCGGACCACGCCGAATATCTGGTCGGGGGCAGGTGCGTCCTCAGCATCCCAGACCCCGATGATACCGCCACGGCAGAAACCCAGCGCGTAGTTGAGCGCGCGCGGTTTGGTCTGGATTGGACCGTGGGGGACAGTGACGACCCGCATCCACGCTGGCAGATGCGCCCCGGCAAGTGCCGCGCGCGTCTGGGTATCCGTCGCCTCTGTCACCAGCAGGACGTCGAGCAGTTCCTTGGGGTAGCTGATGCGGCCCAGCCGTTCGATCAGCCGTGGCGCGATATCGGTTTCGCGAAAGAGCGGCACCATGACGGATACGACCGGCAACCGCGCCGGGCCCGGGCAAGGTGGCCGATTGTGGCGCTTCGGGGCTGATATCACTGCAAGAAATGACAGCGATTTCAGGGATGTGAAGGCCACAAGTGATGTGATCGCCAGCACGGCGAGGGCGCCGAAACTTGGCAGCGGCGCGTAGACAAGCGCGGTCACAAGGAGTCCCAGCAGCGCGAGTGTCAGCGCCTGCAGGGCGCGCATTTGCCGGCCCCGGCAGCTCTGTTCCGCCGGCGCCCATGTTTCGGCCATCCGGATCAGCCGGGTTTCGCGGGCAGTAACAAGGCTGCCATGCACTGCCGCCTCGCTCGCCAGCGCCATGAGGACAGGGCCGTAGCCGCTTGGCAGCTTCTGCCGGAAGGCGGCAAAATCCTCTGGCCGGGCCGTTGCGATGATTGTCGTAGCGCCGATCCGCCGCCAGGGGACGACACCTTCGGCCAGACAAAGGCGGCTGCCGAGCCGGTCGATCAGCCGCGCGTCTGGTGGCTCTGCGACAAGATCGACGATACTTGCCTGCCACACCTCGGCAAGGGCGGCCATCAGATCCTTCTCGCTGACCCAACCCCGCGCCAGAAGAATATCGCCAAGGCGCGCCTCTTCACGCTCGCGCATCGCGAGCGCCTTCAGAAGATTGCCGGGATCGACCTTGCCCTGATCAAGCAAGACCTGGCCAAGAAGCCGCCGTCCCGGGCCGTTGCGTTGGGAAAGCGAGCGCCGGAACAGCCTGAGTTCCGGTTCTGGCAGGGAACGGACCGGGTTGATCGGCCTGGAAAGGCGAAGGACAGAGGCAGCGTTTGACATTGGCAACCGGACCACGAGATACGGCGGTCAGGTTTGGCCAATCACGGTTAATGGCCGGTTAAGGCCCGAGCCATCCTGTCAGAATTGCAGAAAATCCGATCAGACCGGTATCAGCGACGTTTCACGCCTGCCGCCGGGCACGCATCGCATCGGCGAAACGGGTGAAAAGATAGAAGCTGTCCTGCGGCCCGGGGCTCGCCTCCGGGTGATGCTGGACGGAAAAGACCGGGCGGTCGGCCAGCCTGATCCCGCAATTGGAGCCGTCGAAGAGGCTGACATGCGTCTCGATCACGCCGGCGGGCAGGGTCTGGGCATCGACAGCGAACCCGTGGTTCATCGAGGTGATTTCCACCTTGCCGGTTTCCAGTTCCTTCACCGGATGGTTGGCGCCATGATGGCCGTGGTTCATCTTGATCGTCCTGGCGCCAACGGCGAGCGCCAGCATCTGGTGGCCAAGACAGATGCCGAAGACGGGCAGGTCGCGGGCAAGAATGCCCTTGATCATCGGAACCGCATAGGCCCCCGTTGCCGCCGGGTCGCCGGGGCCGTTGGACAGGAACACGCCTTCGGGGTTATGGGCCAGAACATCCTCGGCCGTCGCCGTGGCGGGCAGGACGATGACCTCGCAACCGGCGGAGGCGAGGCAGCGCAGGATGTTCCGCTTGGCGCCGTAATCGACAGCGACAACCTTCAGTCCCTCGCCGTCGCGCCGGCCATAACCTTGCGGCCAGGACCAGCGCGTTTCGTCCCAGCGATACATTTGCGCGCAGGTCACGTCCTTGGCCAGGTCGAGCCCGACAAGTCCGCTCCACCCCCGCGCCTTGGCGACGAGCGCGGCCACATCGAAGCGGCCCGACGGCTCATGCGACAGGGCCACATGGGGCGCGCCCTGTTGCCGGATGGCACGGGTCAGACGCCGTGTATCGAGCCCGCCTATGCCGATCCGGCCGGTTCTGGCGAGCCAGTCGGTCAACTCGCCGGTCGCGCGCCAGTTCGACGGCTCTGTCGGGCTCCATTTCACGACCATGCCGGCCGCGACAGGATCGGCGGTTTCCTCATCCTCCGGGGTGACGCCGGTATTGCCGATATGGGGGAAGGTGAAGGTCACGACCTGCCCGGCATAGGACGGGTCAGTCATGATTTCCTGATAGCCGGTCATGGCGGTGTTGAAGACAAGCTCGGCCACCGTCGTGCCGGTCGCACCGAAACCCTGCCCGTAAAAGACCGTACCGTCGGCAAGGGCAAGGCAGGCGGTCGGCTTTGCGCTGGCAGACACGGCGGGCTTGTCGGAAACCTGCAGGCTTGTGGGCATGATGCGACTCCCCGGCGGTCAAATCTCGCGGAACCTAAAGGCCGGTGCCTGCCGGGTCAAGGGGCACGGCGTGATTTAGCTTACGTAGAGAAATCAAGTAGTTACGTGATATAATGGTTGTTGTGCCCTATCTGTCTTGCGGGTAAAGTGGGGGCTTCGGAACCTCATGGGGATGGGAGACCCGATGGAAATGCGAGACCGTATCACCGCGGCCTTGAAGGATGCGATGAAATCGAGGGACGCCGACCGGCTGTCGACGTTGCGGCTGATCAATGCGGCGATCAAGGATCGCGACATCGCATTGCGCGGCGAAGGCGGTGACGCGACCGTCGGCGATGCCGAGGTGCTGACCATTCTTGGCCGGATGGTCAAGCAGCGCCAGGAAAGCGCGCGCGCCTATGAAGAGGGCGGACGGCTGGAACTTGCCGAAAAGGAACGCGCCGAGATCAAGGTCATCGAGGAATACCTGCCGCGCCAGTTGTCGGCGGAGGAGATCGACACCGCAATCGGTGCCACGATCACCGAAGTCGGGGCGGTGACGATCCGCGACATGGGCAAGGTGATGGCCGCGCTGAAGGGCAAGTATTCAGGGCAGATGGATTTCGGCGCGGTCGGTCCGATGGTAAAGGATCGCCTCGGCTAGCCTTGTATCTGCTGCGGCGTTTGTGACGCCGGGTACCCAAGAAATCTCACATCGGGCCGTAGGCCGCCTTGGCCTGCGCATAGGACAGGAGCCTGCGCTTGTCCTCATCCCAAAGCTGAAGCTTTACGCAGGCGAAACTCTCCATCAGTGTCATGCGCTGGAAGTTCACCAGTTCGGCATGGTCGCGCAGCACTTCAGTCAGGCGGTAAAACGGGATCCGGCTATAGAGGTGATGAACGTGGTGGATGCCGATATTGGCGGTAAACCACCGCAGGACCGCAGGCAGGTCGTAATGCGAGCTGCCGTGAAGGGCCGCGTCATGCAGTTGCCAGTCGGCGTCCTTGTCCCAATGCGCCTCTTCGAACTGGTGCTGCACGTAGAAGAGCCAGACGCCGATGGATCCCGCAACGATCGACGTCGGCACGAAGATGAGTAAAAGCGGCATAAGCCCGCCGAAATAGATGATCAGCGCCAGTGCCGCGCCGATTGCGGCATTGGTGGCCATGGCGCTGGTCCAGTAGCGCCAGCTGTTCAGAAGCCCGAGTGGAATGCGATTCTGCAGAAAGAAAAGGTAGGCCGGGCCAAGACCGAAAAGGACGATTGGGTGCCGGTAGATGCGGTATTGCAGCCGTCCGAGGCGGGAAAGCCCCCGAAACTCCGCCACGGTCAGGGTGTGCACGTCGCCCATGCCGCGCTTGTCGAGATTGCCGGCGGTGGAGTGATGGACGGAGTGTGTCCGCCGCCAGACATCATAGGGCGTGAGCGTCAGGACGCCGAGTAACCGCCCGACCCAGTCGCCCACATGCCGGTTGCGGAAGAACGCGCCATGGCCGCAATCATGCTGGATCGCGAAGATGCGGACGAGAAATGCGGCATTGACGATGGCGATGGCGAAGGCGAGCCAGTAGCTGACCGAAAGGGCCCACCATGCCGCGGCCCAGAGCGCCGCGAAGGGCAGGAAACTGACCGCCAGTTCGAAGACGCTGCGCCAGGTATTCGGTTCCCGGTATCGTGCCAGTATCTGGACCCAGTTACGGGCATCCGGTCGCGACGGCGCGGTCGCGGCCCCTTGCGGCGAAGCTATTGTCATGTTCTGGCTGCTTTCCTGCCTCTTGTTTCCTATCGGATAAACGACATCGAGGATTTCGCAAGAGATTTGCGCATTTCCCTGGCGATACCTGTGTCCGCTATGCGGTAAAATCATTGGCATTTACTTGCCGCTTCTCCGGCATCGCGCACCGTTGACGCCGGAAGGCCGCCCGGGTAGCTGAGGCGCCATGGCTCGTGCACCGCTTCTTCAACTATCGGAAATTTCGCTGACCTTCGGGGGCAATCCTCTGTTTTCGGGGCTTGATCTGACTGTGCAGCCCGGCGACCGAATTGCACTTGTAGGCCGGAACGGTTCGGGCAAGTCGACCCTGATGAAGGTGATGGCGGGTCTGGTGGAGCCGGATGCCGGCACCCGCAGTCTGCAGCCGGGCGCCACGGTCGGCTATATGGAGCAGGAACCCGATCTTTCGGCCTTTGCGACACTGGGCGACTTCGCGCGCTCTGGCCTGCCGGCCGATCAGGGGTTTCGCGTCGAGATCGTCGCAGAGGGGCTGAAATTCGACCCGGCGACGCGGGTTTCGGCGGCCTCGGGCGGCGAAAGGCGGCGCGCGGCGCTGGCAAAGCTTCTTGCCGAAGCACCGGAACTGATGCTTCTTGACGAGCCGACCAACCATCTCGACATCGACGCGACACTCTGGCTGGAGGCGACACTGCGCGAAACCCGGTCGGCCTATGTTCTGATTTCCCACGACCGCGCCTTTCTGCGCGCGCTGACACGGGCGACGCTATGGATCGACCGCGGCATCGTCCGGCGGCAGGAAAAGGGCTTCGATGCCTTCGAGGACTGGCGCGAAACCACCTGGTTGGAGGAGGATGCCGCCCGCCACAAGCTGGAACGCAAGATCAAGGCCGAGGCGAAATGGGCGGTCGAGGGCATTTCGGCCCGGCGCCGGCGCAATCAGGGCCGCGTCAAGGCCCTGCAGGCGCTCCGCGCCGAACGGGCCTCGATGATCCGGCGGCAGGGTACGGCCGATTTTGCGCTGGAAACCGGCCAGGTTTCAGGCCGCATGGTTGTCGAAGCCAAAGGAATTTCAAAGGCTTTCGGGCAAAAGGTGATCTTGCGCCCCTTTGATCTGACGGTCCTTCGGGGTGATCGCGTCGCCTTTGTCGGACCAAATGGTGTGGGCAAGACCACGCTTCTGAAAATCCTGACCGGTGAAATTGCGGCGGACACGGGCCAGGTCCGGCACGGGACCAAACTCGACATCGCCGTTTTCGATCAGGCGCGCGCGGCGCTTGATCTCTCGATGACGCTCTGGGAAGGGCTCGTGAACGATCCCGACATGGCAGTCACCGGCCGCAGCGATCAGGTAATGGTGCGCGGTACACCGAAACATGTGGTTGCTTATCTGAAAGACTTCCTCTTCGACGAGGCGCAGGCGCGTGCGCCCATCGGGTCGCTTTCAGGCGGGGAACGCGCGCGGCTTTTGCTTGCGCGGATCATGGCGAAGCCGTCCAACCTTCTGGTGCTCGACGAACCGACGAACGATCTCGACATCGAGACGCTCGACCTCTTGCAGGATATCCTTGGCGACTATGACGGGACGGTTCTTCTGGTCAGCCATGACCGCGATTTCATTGACCGTGTCGCCACGACGACAATCGCGCTGTCGCCGGGCGGGCGCGCGGTGACCTATGCGGGCGGGTGGAGCGACTATGAGGCGCAGCGGCCCGCCGATGCGCCAGCAGCTGCGCCCAGACCATCGGCAAAACCTGCGCCGGGCACGGGAAACGGCCTCAAGAAAGCCACACAAGGTCTTACGTTCACAGAAAAACATCGCCTCGGAGAGTTGCCGGATCTGATTGCCAAGCTGGAAGCCGAAATCGCCAAGCTGTCCGGGCTTCTCTCCGATCCCGCACTCTTTTCATCTGCGCCTGAAAAGTTCCGGCGCGCCTCCGCCGCGTTGGCGGAGCGGCAAGAGGCGCTCCTTGCCGCCGAAGAGGAATGGCTCATGCTCGAAGAAAAGGCAGAAGGGTGACAGGGCCTCTGGCCGGGATGCGGGTGGTGGAGATGGCCGGGCTTGGCCCGACGCCCTTCGCCGCGATGCATCTCGCCGAATTCGGGGCCGAGGTCGTCCGGATCGAACGCCCGAACCGGAGACATCTGCTCGGGCTCAGCTATGACATCCTGAACCGGGGCAGGGGATTCGTGACGCTCGACCTGAAGACCGGGGCGGGGCGCGACGCGGCCCGCCGGCTGATCGGCCGGGCGGATGCCCTGATCGAAGGCATGCGGCCGGGTGCGATGGAACGGCTTGGCCTTGGCCCCGGCGATTTTCCCGAAAACCCGCGGCTCGTCTACGGGCGGATGACCGGATGGGGGCAGGCCGGGCCGCTTTCCGAGACGGCAGGCCATGACATCAACTATATCGCCCTGACCGGTGCGCTTCACGCCATCGGCCCCACGGCACGGCCGATGCCACCGCTCAACCTTCTGGGGGATTTCGGCGGCGGGGCGCTTTATCTGGCCTTTGGGATGGTGGCAGCCCTTCTTCACGCCGAAAAGACCGGACAGGGACAGGTGGTCGATGCCGCGATCACCGACGGCACGGCGCATCTGATGGCCATGATCTCCGGCATGGCGGCGGAGGGGCGCTGGCAGGACGGGCGCGAGCGCAACCTTCTCGATGGCGCGGCCCCCTTCTACCGCAGCTATCAATGCGCCTGCGGCGGCTTTGTGGCCGTCGGTGCGCTGGAGCCGCAATTCTGGGCGGAGCTTCTGGCGCTTTTGGGGCTGGACCCGGCCGATGTTCCGGCGCGGGAGGACGAAGCCAATTGGCCCGAACTATCCGCCATCATCGCCGCACGGATTGCCGAAAGGTCGCGGGACGAATGGGCGACGCTGGCCGAAGGGACGGATGCCTGCCTCGCGCCGGTTCTCACCATCGCCGAGGCGCCGGACCATCCGCACAACCGCGCGCGCGGTACATTCGTGCATCATGATGGCCGCACACAGCCGGCACCCGCGCCGCGCCTCGGCCTGACGCCGGGGGCCATTCAGGGCGGCTCGCAGACAGAGCCGATGGACATTGTCGATGTGTTGCACAGGTGGGACGCCTGACGGATCAGGCGCCCCGGTACTCGTACTTCGTCACCGCTTACATCTTTGGCAGGACCACCGTGTCGATGACATGGATCACGCCGTTCGACTGCCGGACATCGGCGATGGTGACGGTCGCGACATTGCCGTTTTCGTCCTCAAGCAGGATCTTGTCGCCTTCGTAGCTTGCCTGAAGTGTGCAGCCGCCGAGCGTCGGAACCGGATGCTTGCCGCCGTCGTCCATGATCATCCCCATCAGCGCGTCAGACATCACCGCCTTGCCGGCCACGTGGCAGGTCAGGACCTTCGTCAGCATGTCCTTGTTTTCCGGCTTGAGCAGGGTTTCAACCGTGCCCGCCGGAAGTTTGGCGAAGGCGTCGTTCGTCGGCGCGAAGACCGTGAAAGGCCCCTCTCCGGCCAGTGTCTCGACAAGGCCCGCTGCCTGAACTGCGGCGACGAGCGTTGTGTGATCGGCGGAGTTGACCGCGTTTTCGACAATATTCTTGGTGTCATACATCGCTGCACCACCGACCATCGGGTTGTCCATGGCCAGGGCCGGAACAGACAGTGAGGCGAGCGTTGCGGCAAGAACGGTAACTTTGAAGGACATTCGTGTAACTCCCTTGGGCGTTTCGGGAGGACCCATTCCCCCCGTGACGTCTGGAGCTACGAAGACCAATCCGGGAAAGTTGCAGCGTCGGCGAAAATTATTTTTCGCTGATAATTGCCGCGACAAGAAGCGGACCTTGGGGTGCACCGGTGGGCGAACCTCCCTCGGCCTCCAACGTGATGGCAAGTGTTGCGCCGGGCGGCAGCGCGGCCAGCGGGACTGTCAGGGCCGCATCGCGGACGATGCCGACAGAAATTGGCGCCTGACCTTCGGGGATGACCCAAAGCTCATAGTCCTTGCCGGTCTCGGCAGCTGGCCCGCCCGTCCGGGTGACAGTCAATTCGCCTGCACGCGAGTCATAGCTGGCCGACATGGTCAACGCCTGACCCTCGCCAGTCAGCGTGGCGGTGATTGGCGCTATCGGCGGAAGGGCAGGCAGCAGCACGATGGCGGCGAGAACGGCCACCGCCAGACCGCTGAGCGCGCCGAAAAGCCATCCAAGGCGCCTTGGACTGTGTGACTTGGCCGGGAAGAGCCGCCGTTCCAGCCGCTGATAAAGTTCGGCGGGCGGTTCCACTGGCGCAAATTCACCGTCGAGCGGTGCCAGCCGGTTCTGCCAAGCCAGAACCAACGCAGCAAAGGCAGGGTCGCTGTCGATCAACGCCTCTGCCGCCAGCCGGTCGGGCAACGGCAATGTGCCGAGCACATACTCGGCCGCCAGGGCTTCGCGTTCGGGCATATGATCGGCTGGCTCCGTCATGCCTCAAGGCACTCCTTCAACTTCATCAGTCCGCGTCGCAGCCATGATCGCATCGTGTTCAGCGGCACCTCGTGCCGACGGGACAGGTCTTCGTAGCTCAGACCATTGAGATAGGCGCCACGGATCGCGGCGGCGCGGGCAGGCTCTAGCGTGTCGAAACAGTCTGACACCCGCTGCGCCTCGCTGCGGGCCACGGCCTGCGCTTCCGGTCCGGGAGCGTGATCGGCGATGTCGATTGCGTCATCCCCGGCCTGAGTCTCCTGCGCGGGCCGCGTTCTCAGGCGGTCGATGGCGTGGTTGCGGGCGATCGCGATCAGCCACGTCATCGCACGCGCCTTGTCCGCGTCATAGCTGCGCGCATTGATCCAGACCCGGGTGAAAACTTCCTGCACGGCGTCCTCGGCTTCGCTTCTGTCTCTGAGGATACGAAGGCAAACGCCGAAAAGTTTCGCCGAGGTCGCGCGATAGAGCGCACGGAACCCGTCGCGGTCGGCACGCGCGGTCGCGGCGATCAGATCTGCGACGGTGTCTTCGGCCATATGCCTCGCGTTCCGTTCCGAACTATCCCCGCCGCCGGCGTCTGCCACCGTCAGCGCCTGAACCCGCCATGTTGAAGCTTACATCAGGCAACGTAACGATCTGCATCAGCTCCGGGAAGGGCGCCGTCGCATGCGGGATGGCGTTGGCCGCCACGAAATGCTCCTGAAACCGGGGTTCGATGGCGGTTTCGACCTTGTGGATGCGTGTCACCTGATCCTCGATCGTGGCGCGCGCGGCGATATTGCACAGCGCGATCCGCGCGCCCGTGCCTGCCGCATTGCCGGCCGATGTGACCTTGTCGAGCCGACAATCGGGGATCATTCCCAGCACCATCGCGTGTTTGGGGCTGATATGGGCCCCGAAGGCTCCGGCCAGCACGACCCGGTCCACCGTGTCGATGCCCAATTCGTCCATCAGAAGCCGCGCGCCGGCATAGAGCGCCGACTTGGCGAGCTGAATGGCGCGGATATCGCCCTGAGTGATGGTGATTAGCGGCCCGCCATCGGCGCTGCCGTCATGCAGCACATAGGCATGGGTGCGCCCGATCGGAACGCAGCGCGCCGTTCCGGTCTGTTCGGCAGAACCGATCAGGCCGCCGGCGTCGAGCAGTCCGGCAAGCCGCATCTCGGCCACGACCTCGATGATCCCCGACCCGCAGATACCGGTAATGCCGGTCTGGGCCGTCGCGACCGCAAAGGCCGGATCGTCGGACCAGAGGTCCGATCCGATCACGCGGAACCGCGGCTCCTTGGTCACGGGGTCGATTTCCACCCGCTCAATGGCGCCGGGTGCCGCGCGCTGGCCCGCGCTGATCTGCGCGCCTTCGAAGGCCGGGCCGGTGGGCGAGGAACAGGCCAGAACCCGCGCCTTGTTGCCGAGCAATATCTCGGCATTGGTTCCGACATCGACGATCAGGACCATGTCGTCGGATTTGTCCGGTTCTTCGGACAGCGCGACGGCGGCGCAATCCGCGCCCACATGCCCCGCGATGCAGGGCAGGATGTAGACCCGCGCATTCGGATGGATTGCCTGCAGGTCCAGGTCGCGCGCCGCCAGCGACAGGCTTTCGGATGTGGCGAGCGCAAAGGGGGCCTGACCCAGTTCCACCGGGTCGATGCCCATCAGCAGGTGGTGCATGACCGGGTTGCAGACGAACACCGTCTCGACGATCTGGCCGGGGTCGATTTGGGCCTCGGTCGCGATCGACAGCGCCAGCCCGTTGATCGCGGTGCGGACCGCATCGGTCATTTCCTTGTCCCCGCCGGGGTTCATCATCGCATAGCTGACCCGGCTCATCAGATCCTCGCCGAAGCGGATCTGCGGGTTCATGAGGCCGGAGGAAGCGAGCACGTTGCCGTTTCTCAGGTCGCAAAGATGCGCCGCGATGGTGGTGGACCCAAGGTCGATGGCAAGGCCATAAAGCCGGCCTTCCCAGAACCCGGGCCAGATGTCGATGATGCGCGGCTTGTTACGATGATCGCGGTGGATGGCCACCGTCGCCTTCCACTCGCCCTTGCGCAGAACCGGCTGCAGCTTGGCAAGAAGCGTCGTTTCCGCTTCCAGCCCGTCGATCTGCCACTGGTCGCGCAAGGCGTCGCAAAGGCGCTGAAAATCGCCGGATGGGGAGTGCATGTCGGGTTCGGCCACCTCGACGTAATAGGCGTGGGTGGCCGGGTCCATGGTGATGGTCCGGGCTGTGGCCGACTTTCGGATGACTTGCCGATGAACCTGGCTTTCCGGCGGAACGTCGATGACGACATCGCCCTCGATCTTGGCCTGGCAGCCGAGCCGCCGCCCGTCGATCAGGCCGCGAATGCGCTTGTAACGGTCTTCGACGGCATTCCAGGGGCTCAGCGCGGATTCGGAGACAGTCAGCCCGTGTTTCGGATATTCTCCATAGCCCGGCGTGATCTGGCATTTCGAGCAGATGCCGCGCCCCCCGCAGACCGAATCGAGATCGACGCCAAGCTGCCGGGCCGCCGTCAGGACCGGGGTGCCATGGGCAAAACGCCCGCGCTTGCCGGACGGGGTGAAGATGACGAGGGCGTCGTCGGCCATGACGGACTCCGGTTCGAACCTGTTGCGAGGCCTTTCTAGGCCATGACGGCCGTCATGCAAGGTTCGTCTGCGGCAGGTCTCGGTCAATCCCCGCCAGCGGTGCCGCGTATTGGGTCCCTGGCCGCGGTTGGTTCGTCCAGCCAGTCGAGAATCGCGGCCCTGTCGCCATCGAGCGCTGGGGCGGGGTCGCGCCCGGCCGGATCACCGAGCCCGGTCATCTTGATCGGGTTTCCGGCCGCGGTGAAGGCAGCACCACCGGCGCCGGGCGCGATGGACACGACCATGTTGCGCGCAAGTATCTGTGGGTCGCGCATGGCTTCGGCAACGTCCTGAATAGGTCCGGTCGGTACGCCGGCCGCTTCCAGTAGCCCGATCCAATGGGCCACCGGGCGGGCCAGTGTGACGGCTTCGATCAGCCGTTTGAGAAGGCGCGCATGGGTGCAACGGGCGGGATTGGTGGCAAACCGCGGGTCCCGGTCCAGGGGGCCGAGGCCGAGCGCGACACAGAGCCGCGCGAAAAGCGCATCATTGCCGGCCGCGATGACGAATAGCCCGTCGGCGGCGTGAAACGTCTCGAACGGGGTGATGGTCGGGTGCCGCGCGCCGCTGCGTTCGGGCGAAGCGCCGGTCACTGAGGTGATGGCGACGGCATGTTCGAGAATGGCGAGCTGGGCATCCAGCATGGCGATGTCGATCTTGCGACCGGCCCCGCCGCGCTGGCGGTCGAAGAGTGCGGCCAGCACACCCTGCGCCAGATACATCCCGGCGATGATGTCGCCGATGGAGGCACCGACCCGGACCGGGTCGCGCCCGGCCTCGCCCGTGATGGACATGACGCCGCCCCGTGCCTGCACGACCATGTCATAGGCGGGTTTGGCGGCCTCCGGTCCGGTATGGCCGAAACCCGACACCGCGCCATAAATCAGCTGCGGATAGGCGGCATGCAGGTCATCCCAGCCATAGCCGAGCCTTTCCATCGTGCCTGGGCGGTAGTTTTCCAGCAGGACATCGGCGCGCGCCAGCAAGCGTTCGAATATCGCCCGGTCCCCGGGGGCCTTGAGGTCGAGCGCGATCGACTGTTTTCCGTGATTAGGCCCCGCGAAATAGGCGCTTTCTTCACCCTTGAAAGGGGGAAAGGCGCGGGTGTCGTCGCCTAGGCCGGGGCGTTCGACCTTGATCACCCGGGCACCGAGATCGCCGAGCGATGCCGAACAGAACGGCCCGGCCAGAACATGGGTCAGGTCGAGCACGGTGATGCCGGCAAGCGGTGCGGTCATGGCGGGGCCATCCAGATATTTTGCCTCAGAAGGCCCCGGGCAGCGCCGCCTTGGCCATGATCCAGATCATGCTGCGCGGCGCGCATTCGCGTCCCGGAGGGGTGTCAGCCCCGCGCGGCGGCCGTGAGGTCGCGCATATGGTCGATGGGCGCATAGCCGCGCAGCATCTGATCGCCGAAGACGAAGGTCGGCGTGCCAGATATCCGCATCCGCTGGGCGAGAAGATGGTTCTCTTCGATCACCTTGGTGACCTCCGGTGCGTCCATGGCCGCGACGATCGCCTGACCGTCCAGTCCGAGGTCCGCGGCAAAGGCGATCAGCGTTTCCGGCGTCACGTCGCCCCGGAAGCTTTCGTAAAAGCCCGCGTTGATCTTGGCATAGGCGTCCGTACCCGCCGTCTGCAAGGCGGCGATGGCAAAGCGCGAGGCCAGCACCGACTGATCGCCAAGGATCGGGAATTCCTTGACCACATAGCGGATGTTGCCATCGGATTTCAGCAACTCTTCCACCTGCGAATGGGCCTTGCGGCAGTAGCCGCAGCGATAGTCGATGAACTCCACGA
Source organism: Paracoccaceae bacterium (assembly GCA_041397105.1). GTDB lineage: Bacteria > Pseudomonadota > Alphaproteobacteria > Rhodobacterales > Rhodobacteraceae > Albidovulum. Next base: position 697,781 of record JAWKXJ010000002.1, on the reverse strand, counting down.
CGGTGACATCGCCATCGGGATTGCCGCCGATGAAACTGTAGCCATCGCTGAACAGGTCGTCGGCATTGGCGCGGACAAGCTTCACATCCGCCTGGGCCTCGTCGGCGACCTGCCTAGCCTGCAACACCTCGATGGCTTCGGCGATGACCTCGGGGTTTTCGAGCAGATAGGCGCGAATCTCGGCACGAAAGGTTTCCCGCTCGGCATCGCTCATCGCGTTGAGGTCGAAAGCGAAAGCCGGTGAGGCGAGGCTGGCGACCAGCGCAATCGGGAGGAGTTTCATCGCAAGGTCCTTCTTGTTGCGTCGGCGAACGATGCCGCCCGAATTTGCCCGGCGCAGACCATCGCAGATAATCGGGCGGCCGCAAGATGCCTTGTCTCGCCTCGTCCGAGAGGGCATGTACCTGGGCCATCCGGGGCCGCGATGGACCGCTCCGGTTGTCGCGGGAAAGCATAGGGACAGGGACATGCGTTCATCAAGCCGTGGAATCGTCGATCCCTTCATTGTGATGGATGTGATGGAAGCTGCCCGCGCCGCCGAGGTTGCCGGAAGGCACATCATCCACATGGAGGTCGGGCAGCCATCGACACCCGCGCCTTCCGGCGCGCGCGCCGCGCTGTCGGCTGCAATGGAGGCCGAGGCGCTCGGCTATACGGTGTCACTGGGGCTGCCGGAGTTGCGCGCAGCTATCGCGGACTTGTACCGGCACTGGTACGGCCTTTCGCTCGACCCCGGGCGGGTCGTCGTGACCGCCGGCTCGTCCGCCGCCTTTCTTCTGGCCTTCACGGCGCTCTTCGATGCGGGTGACAAGGTCGCGCTGGGCCTGCCGGGATACCCCTCTTACCGGCAGATCCTGAAGGCGCTGAGCCTGTCGCCGGTCGGTATTCCCACACGGGTCGAAGACCGCTATCAGCCGCGACCGGACGCCATTCCGGACGATGTGGCAGGGCTCATCGTCGCCTCGCCCGCCAATCCGTCGGGCACGATGTTATCGCGCGAGGCGCTCGGTGCGCTTATCGACGCGGCGGCGGCGAAGGGGATCGCCTTCGTCTCGGACGAAATCTATCACGGGCTGCACTACGATAGCCCGGCGGTTTCGGCGCTCGAACTGTCCGACGAGGTCTATGTCATTAACTCCTTCTCAAAATATTTCTCGATGACCGGGTGGCGTATCGGCTGGATGGTGGTGCCCCCCGATCATGTGCGGATTGTCGAGCGGCTGGCACAGAACATGTTCATCTGCGCGCCTCATGCCAGCCAGGTGGCGGCGCTCGCCGCGCTTGGCTGCGAGGCGGAGCTTGAGGCGAACCGCGCCGTCTATGCCGAAAATCGCCGGCTGATGCTGGAGGGGTTGCCGAAGGCGGGGTTCAGAAAAATTGCGCCGCCCGATGGCGCCTTCTACATCTATGCCGACGTGTCGGACCTGACGCAGGATTCCCGCGCCTTTGCTGCCGAAATCCTGCGAGAGGCGGGCGTGGCCGTGACACCGGGGCTCGATTTCGACCCTGACAGGGGTCATGGGACGCTGCGCTTTTCCTACGCCCGCTCCACAGCCGATATCCGCGAGGGTCTGGCGCGACTGGCCGCCTTCATGGCCGCGCGTGGCGGCCCCGCCAGGTGAGCCTCCGATGACTCTGGCCCGGGTTCTCTTTACGGTGGTGGCGCTGTTCGTTGCCCTTGGCGCGACGGCGGAGGAAGCGCCCATCCGGTTGGAACCGTCTTCGGTCGTGGCTGATGCGGGCGACGGCATCTCCGTGCGGCTGAAACTGAGCCGGGCCGTTCCCTACCGCCTGTCGCTTCTCGACGGGCCGCCAAGGGTGGTCATCGACCTCGACGGGGTCGACCACCGGTCGCTGAATGAGATCGAACTCGACCAATCCGAACATGTCCTGAGCCTGAGGACGGGCCGCGTTCAGAAGGGCTGGTCGCGCCTCGTCCTTGACCTCGACGGCCCCTATACCCTGACCGAGGCGGGCGAGACGGTGCTGGACGATGGCGCGACCATTGTGATCGGCCTTTCCGTGGCGAGCGTGGAGGAGTTCAGGGCAGCGGTTGTCAGGGGCCGGGATGCGGTTGCGGCCACGTCCGCCACCGGGGCCGATATTGCCAATAGCCCGCAAAAGTCGCGCCAGACCGGCGATAAGCCACTTGTCGTCATGATCGACCCCGGCCATGGCGGGATTGATCCCGGCGCGGAGGCCGGCGGTCTGGTCGAGGCGGCCGTCATCCTCGATTTCGCCATCGAACTCGCCGCACATCTGCGCGCGGCGGGGATGGTCGTGGACATGACGCGCGCCGAGGATGATTTCGTGCCCCTTGAAACGCGCGTCAGCCTTGCCCGGTCGGCCGGCGCGGATGTCTTCCTGTCGCTTCATGCCGATACGATCAGCGAAGGTGTTGCCAATGGCGCGACCATCTACACGCTGTCCGACGCGGCGAGCGATTCGGCTTCCGCACGTCTGGCCGAGGCGCATGACCGGGCCGACCTTCTGGCCGGGGTCGATCTGGCCGGGCAGGACGATCTTCTGGCCAGCGTGCTGATGGACCTGTCCCGGCAGGAAACGGCCCCCCGTTCCGACAGGCTGGCAGAGCGGCTGGCCGATGCGATTGCCGCCGCGGGCATCCGGATGCATCGTCACCCGATCCAGAAGGCAGGATTTTCGGTACTCAAGGCGCCCGATATCCCGTCGGTTCTCATCGAGGTTGGGTTCCTGTCGTCAAAGGCCGACAGGGCGCGGATCACTGATCCGCTCTGGCGTCGTGCCTTGCAGGAGGCCATCGGAAAGGCCCTGCAAGTCTGGGCAGTTGAGGATGCGGCCGAAGCCCGGCTGCTCAGACAGTAAGGTTCGGTGAAACAATGACGTTGCGGCATTCGGCCGAGTGACGCCGAATGCCGGGCAAGTTGTTTTGACCCGCCTTCCGCCTATCTGTATAGGACACCCATTGGGTACGGGAGCTCCTAGTGATCCGGTTCGTATTTTCCACATTCGGGGGGCTGTTCAGCTGGCTCGTCACCGGGGCCGTCTTTGCGGCGCTGACAGTCGGCGCCATTTTCTGGATGTACAGCCGCGACCTGCCGGATCACGAATATCTCGCCAAATACACGCCGAAAACGATCAGCCGCATTTATTCCGGCGAAGGCCGTCTGATGGACGAATTCGCCACCGAGCGGCGCATCTACGCGCCCATCGAAGAGATACCGGAGATCGTCAAGAGGGCCTTCATTTCGGCTGAGGACAAGAATTTCTATGCCCATCGCGGTTTTGATGCGCGCGGCATGGCCGGGGCGCTTTGGGATGCGGTGCGCAGCCGGGGCAAGAACCTGCGCGGTGCGTCGACCATTCCGCAGCAGGTGGCCAAGAACTTCCTACTGTCGGGTGACCGTACGGCGGAACGGAAGATCAAGGAACTCGTCCTGTCGACGCGGCTTGTGGACACGCTCAGCAAGGACAAGATCCTTGAGCTTTACCTCAACGAAATCGACCTCGGGTTCCTCTCTTTCGGGGTCGCCTCTGCGGCGCAGACCTATTTCAACAAGACCCTCGCGGACTTGACGGTGGAGGAGGCGGCCTATCTCGCCGCCCTGCCGAAAGCGCCCTACAGCTACCACCCCGTCAGAAACCGCGAAGCGGCCATCGACCGGCGCAACTATGTCCTGCGGGAGATGTTCCAGAACGGCTATATCGACCAGCCGACGCTCGACACCGCGCTCGCCGCGCCGCTGAAGACCGTGCAGAACGGCGACTTTCCGGCCTTCAAGGCGGGCCTTCCGCCGCGCGATTATTTCACCGACGAAATCCGGCGCCAGCTGTCCAAGAGTTTCGGGGAGGAGGAGTTCTTTGGTGGCGGCCTGACCATCCGCGCCACCGTCGATCCGGAAATGCAGACCGAGGCAGCCGCCGCGCTGCAAGAGGCGCTGGAAAAATACGACCGGAGCCGGGGGCTGTGGCACGGGACGGGCAAGACGATTGATGCGGCCGAGCTTGGCACCGAGGAAGGCTGGCGCACCGCGCTCGCCGCCGTCGAGGTGCCGCGCGATGTGGCCGGCTGGTACCCTGCCGTCGTGCTGGAACTTGGCGACAAAGCCGCCCGCATCGGGATCGAGAGCATCCCGGAAGATGAGGATGGCCACTGGATCACCGCCGAGGATGTGACCTGGGCCCGCAAGCGGAAAGAGGATGGCACCACCGGCCCGAAGGCCAAGGTTGCGGGCGATCTGGTCAGCGTGGGCGATGTCGTACTGGTGGTCGCGCTGGCCGACAAGGACGGCCAGTTCAAGCGCTGGTCGCTCCGGCAGGTGCCGGAAGTGCAGGGCGGCTTTATGGCGATGGACGTCAATACCGGCCGCGTCATCGCGATGCAGGGCGGTTTTTCCTACCAGTCTTCCGTCTTCAACCGGGCGACGCAGGCACAGCGGCAGCCGGGATCGTCCTTCAAGCCCTTCGTCTATGCCGCAGCGCTCGACAGCGGCTACAGCCCCGCGACGATCATCGTCGATGCCCCGATCGAGGTTGATACGCCGCAGGGCCTCTGGCGGCCGAAGAACGCGTCGAACCAGTTTTATGGTCCGACCCCGATGCGCACCGGCATCGAACAGTCGCGAAACCTCATGACCGTGCGCATCGCGCAGGAAATCGGGATGGAGACTGTCGCGGGCTATGCCGAGCGCTTCGGCGTCTATGACCGGCTCGACCCCTATCTGGCCAATTCGCTCGGTGCGCAGGAAACCACGCTTTTCAAGATGGTCGCCGCCTATGCGATGTTCGCCAATGGTGGTGAACGGGTGGAGCCGACGCTGGTGGACCGCGTGCAGGACCGCTGGGGCAGGACGATCTATCGCCATGACCAGCGCCAATGCGAGGATTGCAAGATCGCGAGCCTCGATCCCGGCTTTGCCCCGCGCATCACGTCGAACCGCGAACGGGTGATGGACGCCATCACCGCCTATCAGCTGACCTCGATGCTGCAGGGCGTCGTGCAGCGGGGGTCGGGGTCGGGCGTGCGTCTTTCGGTGCCGACGGCGGGCAAGACAGGCACCACCAACGACGCCAAGGATGTCTGGTTCATCGGCTTCACCTCAAACATCGTGGCTGGTTGCTACATGGGCTACGACCAGCCGCGAACGCTCGGGTCGGGGGCCTATGGCGGTACGCTTTGCGTTCCGGTCTTCAACGCGTTCATGAAGGAAGCCGTGGAGAAATATGGCGGCAGCCGGTTCAAGGTGCCGCCCGGCGGCCATTTCATCAAGATCAACCGGTTTACCGGCGAACGGCTGCCCGACGATGTGGATGGGGACTTCGTGCAGGCCGAATATTTCCGCGATGGCGAAGACCCGCTTTTCGGTCTTGGCGCGCTGGTCGATGGCGGATTTGCCATGGGGCAGAACCTGCCCCTTTTCGCCTATGGCGAATTGGGCGGGGATGAGGGCGGCACGGCTGTCACCACCTCCACCGGTGAGACCAAGTTCATCCCGAAGCAGGCGGATTTCGGGACACTCAGTTCCGGCGGGCTTTACTGAAATTCAGCCGCTGGCCGTAGGCCCGGCCAGATGCCTTCGCGCACTTGCCGGGGGCGGGTCGCTCGGCTATCACGCCGGTCAAGTCTTTGAAGGAACCGGGCCATGCGCGCCGAGATCGAAAACATTGTCGAGGCGATCGGAAAATCGCTGAAACTGCTTGGCCAGCGAATGGACTGGGAAACCGCGCCCCATCGGCTTGAGGAATTCAACGCCATGATCGAGGATGGCGACCTTTGGTCCGACCCGGCGCGGGCGCAAAAACTGATGCGCGAACGGCAGATGCTGATGGACGCGGTTGAAACCTACCGGCGCATCGACCGGGAATTGAAAGATAATTCCGAACTGATCGAACTTGGCGAGATGGAGGGCGACGAGGAAATCGTGCGCGAAGCCGAGGCCTCGCTCCGGTCGTTGAAGGAACTTGCGGCCGCCAAGGAACTGGAGGCGCTGCTGGACGGCGAGGCTGACGGCAACGACACCTTCCTTGAAATCAACGCTGGCGCCGGCGGGACCGAAAGCTGCGACTGGGCGTCCATGCTGGCGCGGATGTATGTCCGCTGGGCGGAAAAGAAGGGCTACAAGGTCGAATTGCAGTCGATGAGCCACGGCGAAGAGGCTGGCATAAAATCGGCGGCCTACAAGATTTCCGGCCCCAATGCCTATGGCTGGCTGAAATCGGAATCCGGTGTGCACCGGCTTGTGCGCATCTCGCCTTTCGACTCCGCGGCCAAGCGGCATACCTCGTTTTCGTCGGTCTGGGTCTACCCGGTCGTCGATGACAATATCGAAATCGAGGTCGCGCCGAACGACATCCGCATCGACACCTATCGGTCATCGGGCGCTGGCGGCCAGCACGTCAACACCACCGATTCCGCCGTGCGGATCACCCATATCCCCACCGGGATCGTCGTGACCTCCTCAGAAAAGTCCCAACACCAGAACCGCGACATCGCCATGAAGGCGCTGAAGTCGCGGCTATATCAGCTGGAACTCGACAAGCGCAGCGCGGCCATCACCGAGGCGCACGAAAACAAGGGCGACGCGGGTTGGGGCAACCAGATCCGGTCCTATGTTCTGCAGCCCTATCAGATGGTGAAGGACCTTCGCACCCGCTACGAGACATCCGATACGCAAGGCGTGCTCGACGGCGATCTCGACGCCTTCATGGCGGCAACGCTCGCCATGAACGTATCGGGCATGAGCCGCGCCGAGGCGACGGAGGAGGACTAAGGACGCCGCCTCAGGGCATGAGGTGGTTGGGGGTGGACAGCGAAATGGCGCGTTCCTCCTCGTCCATGTCCTCCGGAATGCCTTCGAAAAGAGGCGTTGTCAGATAGCGTTCGCCGGTATCTGGCAGCATGCAAAGCAGCACCGATCCTTTGGGCGCGGTGGCCGCGACCTTCAGCGTCACCGCAAATGTGGCCCCCCCGGAGATGCCGGCAAAGATACCTTCCTTCTGTGCCAGATCGCGCGCCGCGGCGATGGCGTCGGGCCCGGCGACAGGGATCAGATCGTCATAGAACCGCTTGTCGATGCTTTCCTGCAGGACGGCGGGAATGAAGTCCGGTGTCCATCCCTGAATGGGGTGGGGCGTCCAGGCGCCGTGCCCGGCGGCGGGTGAGCCGTCGGCCGTGCGGGGTTGCGCCTGGCCCGACCCGACAAGCGCGGCATTGGCCGGTTCGGAAAGGATGATCTTCGTTTCCGGGCGTTCCTTGCGCATCACCCGGCCGATGCCCGTGACGGTGCCGCCCGTACCATAGCCGGTGACGATGTAGTCCAGCCGCCCGCCCTTGAAATCGCCGAGGATTTCCTGCGCGGTGGTCGTCTCATGGATGTCGGCGTTTGCCGCCGTCTCGAACTGGCGGGCGAGGAACCAGCCGTGCTTTTCTGCCAGATCGACGGCCTTTTGATACATGCCGAACGCCTTTTCGGCGCGCGGTGTCAGAACCACCTTCGCACCAAGCATCCGCATAAGGCGCCGCCGCTCTATGGAAAAGCTGTCGGCCATGGTGACGACAAGCGGATAGCCTTTTTGCGCGCAGACCATGGCAAGCCCGATCCCGGTATTGCCGGAAGTCGCCTCAACGACCGTCTGGCCGGGTTTCAGCCTGCCCTCACGCTCTGCCGCCTCGATGATGTTCAGGGCCAGCCGGTCCTTGACGGAAGCGGCCGGATTGAAGGCCTCGGCCTTCACATAGATGGTCACATGGTCCGGCCCAAGGTTGTTGACCCGGATGACGGGGGTATCGCCGACCGTGTCGAGCACGCTTTCAAAAAGCCGACCGCGACCGGCTGTCTTCCTAATTCCGCTTGCCATGCCGTTTCCTTTCCTGTCGCCGTTTCGGGCCGTACCGCCCGCGTTCGCCTGCAGGGACTATAGAAAGGCGTTTTCACCTTTGCACGGGCTTTGTCCGAAGGGCGGGCGCCGGTGCGTGCTTGCCAGACGAACGCGATCTGCCCTAGCATGACCCTGCGCGCGAGAAAGGGGGAGATATGGATGACGTGATCGGTGGGCCGAGCGCCCCGCCGGAAGTGCAGCGCGTGGACATGGCCGATATCGGGGGCGTCTTGCGGGCCGGTCTGCGCGATTTTCTGACAGCACCGCTATTTGGTCTGTTTTTCAGCGCGATCTATGTTGCGGGTGGCGCCTTGATGTGGATGGTCTTTGCCGCCGCGGGGCAGGAATGGTGGCTTATTCCCGTTATTGTCGGTTTCCCGCTTCTCGCCCCTTTTGCCGCTGTCGGCCTTTACGAGGTCAGCCGCCGGATCGAGGCGGGTGAGCCTTTGTCCTGGGGCGAGGTTCTGGGGGTCGTCATGTCGCAGAAGGACAGGCAGATGCCTTCGATGGCGATGGTCATCCTTCTCATGTTCATGTTCTGGGTCTTTGTCGCGCATACGATCTTTGCGCTGTTCATGGGGCTGTCGGCGATGACGAATGTCACGTCCTCGCTGTCGATCCTGACCGAGGGCAATGGTCCGGTCATGCTCTTGGTCGGTTCGGTCATCGGGGCGGGGTTTGCGCTCGTTCTCTTTTCGATCACCGTCGCCGGCTTGCCGCTGCTTCTTGATCGCGAGGTGGATTTCGTGACGGCGATGATCGTCAGCGTACGCTCTATTCTGGCCAACGGTACGGTCATGCTGGCCTGGGGCGCGACGATCGCGGTCTTGCTCTTCCTCGGCATGGCGCCGATGTTTGTCGGTCTTTTCGTCGTTCTGCCCGTGCTTGGCCATGCCAGCTGGCACATGTACCGACGCCTTGTGTCCGCGCCCTGATCGCGGTGCGTTCGGAAAAGAAAAAGGGCACCCGTTACAGGTGCCCTTTTTGCGTTAGCCGCAGAGTTCCCTTCAGCCAGCCGCTTCGGGCGCCTGTTTCAGCAGGACCGGCCCGCCGGGCGCGGATTGGGCAAGCGGATCTTCCTCGCGCTGCACGGAGCCTTCAAAATGGGCGCCGCTTTCGATGGCGATCGTCTTGTGGATGATGTCGCCCTCGACCCTTGCGGTTGATGTCAGGCGCACCTTGAGGCCGCGCACACGGCCCACGACCCGGCCATTGACCACAACGTCATCGGCGACGATTTCGCCCTTGATGGTGGCGGATTCGCCGACCGTCAGAAGATGCGCGCGGATATCGCCCTCAATCACGCCCTCGACTTGAATGTCGCCCGAGGTCTTGAGATTGCCGGTGATCGTCAGATCCGCCGAGAGAAGCGATGCCGGTGGCTTGGCCTTCGGCATGCCCGAGGAATAGTCGAAGGACGGCTTGGAGGTCGCAGGTTCCGGCATCTTGGGTTTGTCGGTTTCCGCGCCGGCCTTGGGGCCCGGTTCGTTGATCCTGCTCTTAGAAAACATTTTTTGCCGCCTTGATAAAAGTCATCGGGTTGACCGGATTGCCGTTGACGCGCACCTCATAGTGAAGATGGGTTCCAGTCGAACGGCCCGTGTTTCCCATATCACCGATCCGATCCCCGCGCGAGACCTTTTGGCCAACCGAAACGCGCGTTCGCGACATATGCCCGTAGCGGGTCTCAAGGCCGAAGTCATGCTTGATCGTCACCAGATTGCCATAACCCGATTCCCAGCCCGAGTGGGTCACGACACCATCGGCCGTGGCGTAGATCGGTGATCCGTAGGAACCGGCCAGATCGGTTCCCTCATGCATGCGACCCCAGCGGCGACCAAAGCCCGATGTGTAGCGGAACGCGGTCTTGAGCGGCAGCGCCAGCGGCGTTTTCTCGACCGCGATCCGGTAGAGGTTCATCCGGTCGAGGCCTTGGAGGATGTTTTCGGCCCGTTCGGCATCTTCCTTGCCAACGGTTGCGGGAAGTGCGGGCATCAGTGGGCCAAGCGGTCCGCCCTGGCCGGAATAGCCGCGCTGCACCTGGCTGATCAGGTCATCCGGATCAAGGCCGGCGGCCTTGAACATCTTGTCGAGCGGCTCCATCGAAATCGTCACCGCCTCTTCGAGGCGGGTGAAGATATCGTTTTGCCGTTCAGCCATCAGCTTGATTTCATAGGCCAGATCGTCGGCTTCCGATTTCGCGCCATCGGCGATTTCAGACATCGCGTCACGCTCTGCCGCGGTCTGGCCAAGCGCGGCGGTCAGAAAACCGAGCGTCGCGGCCATGTCTTCAGTGCGGGCGGTGCCGTCGGGCAGCGTCGCGGTGGCACCGGCGGCCGCCAGCGTCTGTTCCTGCAGCGCCTCGCGGGCATCGTCGCGGTCATTCATTGCCTGCCGCAGGGTTGACTGGATGACGCCGATGCCGGTTTCCAGTTCCTTGCGCCGCTCTTCTGACGTCAGAAGCGCGGATTGCATGTCGGAAATCTGGGCCATCGCCACGGCAAAGCGGGCCTGCGCGGCCTGCGCCTCGGAAGCGCGGCTGTCGCGCTCCATCGACAATTCGTCGATGCGCGCCTCATAAACCGCCTGTTCCCGCAGCGCCTGTTCCCGCGCGCTGCCCGATCCGATCGCATCCATCAGGAGGATTGCGGTGGCAACAATTGTCCAGCCCACGACGACGGTCGACCCGGCAAGCGCCACGATCTGCGTGACAGGCTTCAGCCGTACGAAGCGGGTTTCGGTTTCAGAGCGCAGGAAAAGCCGGCGTTCTGGAAAACGTTGTTCAAGCGCAATGCGCAAGCGATCCGTGATGCGTCTGGTCAAGCCGGTCCCCGTGTGCAGCGAAGCATAGCTGTAGCCGACCCCCAACTCCCCGAAAGGGTCGCGCCCCGAGGGGATTAGCAATCACATTGCCGGTCCGCAAGAATTTTGACCTGACTTGCGGGCCAACCGGCCGGAAGCCGCCGCTATAGGCGGGAAACCGCCGATGGCGGGTCCCGGAATTTCTCGCATGTTTTCCAATGGATCGAGTGGTTTGGCCTGTGGCGCGGGGCTGTCGGATTCGTCACAGCCGCCCTTCGGCCAAGGGCCAGTAGAAGTCCGGCGGAATGCCCGCCTCGGCCCGCTTTTCTTCGTTGAATGGCGGTTTCAATGCGCCATGAAAATAGCGGCGGACGAGGGCGTGAAACTGCTCCTTCGGGTCGAGATCGCCGCGCCCGCAGAGAAAGTTGAACCATTTCGCGCCATAGGCGACATGGCCGACCTCCTCGGCATAGATCGTCTCAAGCGCGTCGACGGCGCCGGTGTCGCCGGCCTTGCGAAAGATCTCGATCATCGCCGGGGTCACGTCGAGGCCGCGCGCCTCCAGCACCATCGGCACAACGGCGAGACGGCCGAGGTGGTCGTCTGCGGTGTCTTCGGCCGCCCGCCACATGCCGGCATGGGCGGGCAGGGCGCCATAGAAGCTTCCCAGCCGCTCAAGGCAATCGGACAAGAGGTTGAAATGGCGGCTTTCCTCTGCCGCTGCCTTGACCCAGTCGTCGTAGTAGCCAAGCGGCATCGGGACATGGGCGAAACGGGCGATGATGTCCCAATGCAGGTCGACGGCGTTCAGCTCGATATGCGCGACCGCGTGAAGCAGGGCGATCCGTCCGGCGAGCGTCCCGGGCCTGCGGCGTGGAACGTCGCGGGGCGGCAACAGGGCAGGGCGGTCCGGCCGGGCGGGTCTGGCCGGCGGCGCGGCGTTTCCGATGGGCAGCGGCGCGCCTGCTGACCGCGATGTGAACCAGGCCTCCGCGTGGCGCGACGACAGTGCCGTCTTGGCACGGCCATCGGCGGTCGTCAGCACGTCGGTGGCCATCGCCGAAAGCGTGGTCAGGGCCGTCACAGGGCTTCGGCTGCTGCCAGCACCTCTGCCGCATGTCCGGCGACCTTGACCTTGGGCCAGACTCGGGCCACGCGGCCCGCGCCGTCGATCAGGACTGTCGTCCTCGCGATCCCCATGAAACGGCGGCCATAGAGGCTCTTTTCTCCCCAGACACCGTAACGTTCGCAGGTATCGCTGTCGGCATCGGAGGCGAGCACGACGCCGAGCCCGTGTTTGCGGCAGAACTTGTCATGGGCGGCAACGCCGTCCTTGGAAATGCCGATGACCGTGCATCCGGCCTTGGCGAAGGCATCCTTCAGCCGCGTGAAGTCGATAGCTTCGATCGTGCACCCCGGAGTGTCGTCCTTCGGATAGAAGTAAAGGACAACTTTCCCCGGCCTCAGGGCCGAAAGAGTGATGGTGCCGCCGCCGTCGCGGGGCAGGGTGAAGTCCGGCGCGGTGTCGCCGGCGGTGATCTCGGTCGTCATTTCGGCATCGTCTCCCTTGCGCCGTCAATCGTGCTTTGTGTTTCTTTCCGCAATCCGCGAGGCTAAAGGAACGAAAAGCCTCCCGACCCGAACCGCGCGGCCGGGACTGGCATAGAACTATATGGCAGGCAGGATGGACGGCAAGCCGGAGGATATGCAGCTCGAAGACTCTGCACCGCGCCGCAAACGGCACGGCGTCATCTGGGCTCTGCTGACGCTCGCCATCCTTCTGATGGTGCTGGCCGTCGTCGTCCTTGGCATCACTGGCCGGACGATACTCGCGCCCACATGGGCGGTGGCGCGGGTCGAGGCACGCGTGAACACGCTCCTGGACCGTCAGGCGTCGGTCCGGATCGGTGGCGTCGATGTGCTGGTCGATAACGGGTTCATCCCGCATGTGCGCATCCGGGATGTGGAGCTTCTGTCGCCGAACGGCCAGCAGGTGGCCTTCCTGCCCGATCTTCGGACCACCCTGCACGCGCAACCGATCCTGCGGGGCAGGATCGAGCCGAGCTCCCTGCGCATTGCAGGCGCGCGGATCAATCTGCATCGCCGTGCCGACGGCAGTCTCGATATCGCAATGGGCGACGCGCCTGCGCTGGCGGATGGTGGTGGGGCGGACAGCATCGTCGGTCTTCTGAAATCGATTGACGATGTCTTCGACCTACCCGTGCTCCGGCGGCTCGACAGCATCCGTGTCGAGGAACTTGACCTGAGGTTCAGCGATGCCCGGACAGGGCAGGTCTGGACCGCCTCGGGCGCCGGCCTGCGGCTGCGACAGACAAGCGAGACGGTCGCAATCGACACGGAGTTTTCGCTGGCCGAGGCCGGTCGCCGGCAGGCCACGGTCGCCCTGAACTTCGTGACCCGGAAGAAGTCACCCGAAGCGCGGTTTACCGCCCGCGTCACGGATGTATCCGCACATGACCTGGCGGCCCAATCGGCGGCACTTGCCTGGCTTTCGGCGCTCGATGCACCGATTTCGGGGTCGATTACGTCAGGCGTGGACGCCAATGGCCGGATCGAGGAACTGGCCGCCGTGCTGGAACTGGGGGCCGGTGCGCTGCAGCCGACGCCCGACACCCGGCCGGTCGTTTTCGACAAGGCGCGGCTTGGCCTCAGCTTCGATCCCGAAAAGGCGCTCCTGACCTTGTCGGAAGTTGTAGTGGACAGCCCGTCGCTGCGCGCGAAGGCCGAAGGGAAGGCATGGCTCAAGGATTTCACCGGTGGCATCCCCGGAACGCTGGTGGGTCAGGTCGCGATATCTGAACTCGCCGCCGACCCGGAGGGCATATTCGCCGATCCCGTCGTCTTCTCGCAGGGCGCGCTTGACCTGAAACTCGACCTCGATCCGTTCCGCCTGCAGCTTGGCCAGCTTGTCCTCATCGACGGGGAACGGCGGATCAGCGCCAAGGGCGACTTCACCGCCGAAAGCGACGGTTGGGGCGTGGCGCTCGACGTCGAGATGAATGCCATCGAAAGCCGCCGCCTGCTCGACCTCTGGCCGGTGTCGGCGGTGCCGCTGACCCGCAAATGGCTGGAAGAAAACGTGGCGACGAGCGATCTTTTCGATGCCAAGGCGGCCTTTCGCGCCCGCCCCGGTGTGGAGCCGCATTTCTCGCTGGGCTACGAATACCGCGCGACGGACGTCCGCATCCTGAAGACCTTGCCGCCCGTCACGGATGGTGAGGGCTATGCGGTCATCAATGACTACAGTTATACGCTGGTCGTCGACAAAGGCCATGTGACCGCGCCGACCGGCGGCCGCGTGAATGTCGCGGGATCGGTCCTTTCGATCCCCGATCTCAGGATCAAGCCCGCACCGGCGAAGATACGGCTCAGGACCGAAAGCGACATCACGGCCGCGCTGTCGCTGCTCGACCAGCCGCCTTTCGAGTTTCTGTCCAAGGCTGGGCGCCCGGTCGATCTGGCCGAGGGACGTGCCCGAGTGGATGCCGATCTGGCGCTCGTGCTCGCCCAGAAGATCGAACCGCAGGATGTCGCCTACGACGTGAAAGCAGAACTGATTGACGTGCGGTCCGACCGGATCGCCCCGGGCCATGTGCTGGCGGCCGCGTCGCTGGACCTTACCGCAAATCGCGACGGGATCGGGATTTCCGGTCCGGGCACGGTGTCGGGCGTGCCGGTAACGATGAACTGGCGGCAGTCCTTTCTGCCGGAGGAAAAGAACAGAAGCGTGGTGGAAGGGACGGTCGAGCTTTCCCAGCGGTTTCTTGATGCCTTCAACATTCGCCTGCCCGAGGGATCGGTCACGGGAACCGGTACCGGAGAGATCACGCTCAATCTGGAGAAGGGCAAGGAAGCGGCCCTGACGCTGACATCCGACCTGAAAGGGCTGGTGCTTTCGGTGCCACCGATCGGCTGGCGGAAGAGTGCCGGTCAGGACGGAGAGTTCCGCCTTCGCGGCCGGCTCGGAACGCCTGTGTCTGTCGACCGGCTTGAACTCACAGCCCCCGGCCTGAAGGTCGCGGGCAAGGTTCTTCTCGCCCCTGACGGGGCGTTCGAGCGCGCGCTTTTCGGAACGGCCGTTATCGGCAAGTGGTTCGACGGGCAGATCGAACTGGCGGGGCGGGGGCCGTCGCAACCGGTCGCGGTCAGGGTCGGCGGCGGCCGGGCGGACATGCGCAGCGCCACGCTCGGCGGCGGTCAGGGCGGCGCGCCCCTATCGCTCGCGCTCGACAGGCTGACAATTTCGGACGGCATCGCGCTGACACGGTTCCGCGGCGATTTCACGACGACGGGCGGTCTTGCTGGCGAGTTCATCGCCAATGTGAACGAAGGCGCGGCGATCCGCGGCCTTGTCGCGCCCTTTGGCGAACGATCAGCCTATCGTATCCGGTCGGCCGATGCGGGTGCGGTTCTGCGATCCGCCGGTATCTTCGAGCGGGGCATCGGCGGTACGCTCGATATGTCGATGCGGCCTGCCGAACGCCAGGGCCAGTATGATGGTTCTGTGACAATCGACGATATCCGGGTCGTCGACGCGCCGGTTCTGGCCGGTCTGCTCGACGCGATATCGGTCGTTGGCCTCCTGACTCAGTTGAACGGCCCCGGCATCCTGTTCGGCAAGGTCACCGGCAATTTCCGTCTGACGCCCAATGCGGTCGAAATCCGCGAAGGTGCGGCGGTAGGCCCGTCACTCGGTATTTCAGGTGAAGGTGTCTACGACATCGGGGCATCGCGTGTGGACCTGCGGGGAACGGTGTCGCCGCTTTATGCGTTGAACGGTGTCGGCCGCATCTTCGCCAAGAAAGGCGAGGGGCTGTTCGGTTTCAACTATCGCATGGCCGGACCGGCCGGATCGCCGAAGATCAACGTAAATCCGCTGTCGATCCTGACACCGGGGATGTTCCGCGAGATTTTCCGGTCGCCACCGCCAAGGGCACCGGAATGAACCTGTCCGATTTCGATTTTGCGCTTCCCGAAGACCGGATCGCGCTGCGCCCGGTTCGTCCGCGCAGCGCCGCGCGGCTGCTTTTGTCCCAAGGTGACGGGATCGAGGACCGCCATGTGCGTGACCTTCTGTCCATCCTGCGACCGGGCGACCGGCTGGTCCTGAACGATACCCGTGTCATTCCGGCGCGGCTGAAAGGCGTCCGGCGGCGGATGACCGGGCAGGGCGAGGCGGCGGCGAAGATCGAAGTGACGCTTCTCGAACCCGCCGCCGATGCGCGTTGGGTCGCGCTGGCCAAACCCCTTCGCAAGCTCAAGGCGGGTGAGGAGATTGTCTTTACCGAACGGCTGTCGGCCCATGTCGAGGCGATAGAGAATGGTCAGGTCAGGCTTGCCTTTGCCCTGACCGGCCCCGATTTCGACGCCGCGCTGGCCGAGGCCGGGCAGATGCCCTTGCCGCCTTATATCGTCGCCTTGCGCGCGCCGGATGCAAAGGACGCCGATGACTATCAGACAGTCTTTGCCCGTAGCCCCGGGGCCGTGGCGGCGCCCACGGCATCGCTGCATTTCGACGCGGAGCTTCTGGCCGGGCTTGCGGCGAAGGGCGTCCTTTTCACCCATGTAACCCTGCATGTCGGCGCCGGCACCTTCCTGCCGGTGAAGGTGGAGGATGTGACAACCCACAAGATGCATGCTGAATGGGGCGAGGTCAGCGCCGATGCCGCCGCCGAAATCAATGCGACGAAGGCGGCGGGGGGGCGGGTCATTCCGGTCGGAACAACCGCGCTGCGGCTGATCGAAAGCGCGGCCGGGACCGATGGTCAGGTCCGGCCCTGGCGCGACAAGACGGATATCTTCATCTATCCCGGCTACCGCTTTCGCGTCACCGATGGGCTGATGACCAACTTTCACTTGCCGAAATCGACGCTTCTCATGCTTGTGTCGGCGCTGATGGGCAAGGACCGGATCGACCGCATCTATGCCCATGCCATCGCGAATGGGTATCGGTTCTTTTCCTATGGCGATGCGTCGTTGCTGCTGCCATAGGGCGTATTCTGGCGCTGTCCTGTCGGCATTGATCATGCGTTGTGGCGGGGATGGGGCAAGAGAGAAGCGGACTGACCGGGAGATGAATGCCTGATGCTGACGGTGCTGCGAAATTCCTGGGCGCTCCTTCTCGGTATGCTTCTTCTCATGCTCGGCAACGGCATGCAGGGAACGCTTCTGGGCATTCGCGGCGGCATCGAAGGCTTCACCACCAGCCAGATGTCCTATGTCATGGCGGCCTATTTCCTCGGCTTCCTTTTCGGTTCCCAGATGACGCCGAAGATGATCCGCCGGGTGGGTCATGTCCGCGTCTTCGCCGCGCTCGCCTCCATGATCTCGGCCGTTCTCGTCTTCTACGCCGTCGCGCCGCATTGGATCGCCTGGGCCGCGCTTCGCGTCGTGATCGGGTTTTCCTTCTCGGGCGTCTACATCGCGGCCGAAAGCTGGCTCAACAACGCCTCCAGCAATGACACGCGCGGACAGGCCCTGTCGCTTTACATGATGATGCAGATGACGGGCATCATCGCCGCGCAGGCCATTCTCAACATCGGCGACCCCTCGGGCTATATCCTCTTCGTCATCCCCTCGATCCTCGTCTCGATCTCGTTTACGCCGATCCTTCTGTCGGTCAGCCCCGCCCCTGCGTTTGAGGCGACCAAGCCGCTCAGCTTCGCGCGGCTCTTCCGCGCCTCGCCCTTGGGCTGCGTCGGCATGTTCCTTCTTGGTGGGGTCTTTTCGGCCCAGTTTGGCATGTCATCGGTCTGGGGAACGCTCGTCGGCCTTTCGGTGCGCGAAATCTCGATCTTTGTCGCGGCGATCTATGTGGGTGGGCTGCTTTTCCAGTACCCCATCGGCTGGGCGTCGGACCGGATGGGTCGGCGCAAGCTGGTCCTTGGCCTTTCGGCGCTTGGCGCGGTCTCCATGATGACAGGCGCGATATTCGATCTGAGCTTTCCCGCGCTTCTCGTCATTGCCGCGCTGATGGGCGGCATTTCGAACCCGCTCTATTCGCTTCTTGTTGCTTATACCAACGACTATCTCGACCGGTCTGATATGGCCTCCGCCTCGGCGGGCCTGATCTTCATCAACGGCTTGGGTGCCATCTCCGGCCCGCTGATCACCGGGCGGATCATGGAATGGATGGGGCCGAACGGCTATTTCCTTTTCATGGCGCTGCTTTTCGGGGCGCTCGCACTCTATGGCGGCTGGCGCGCGACGCGGCGGCGGACGACACAGGCCGGACAGACCGGCGCATTTGCGGTGCTGTCGCCTTCCGCCAGCCCGATCGCGGTGGAGGCCGCCATCGAAGCGCGGCAGGATAGCCCCGCACCCGATGGGGCCAAAGCCTGATTTTTCTGGCAATTCGCGGCAGTTGCTGCCAGTTTTGCGGCTACGACCTTGGAGACCGAGGGGGGAGCCGAGATGGGGAATTCTGGCGGCATAGGCCCGGATGATGTCCTGTCCTTCTGGCTGGAGGATCTGACGCCGGCCCAATGGTACGAAGCAGACGATGCGCTCGACCAGCGGATCAGGGACCGTTTCCGCCCCGTCTGGGAAGAGGCGCGGGCAGGCGGGCTTGCGCATTGGCGCGATGGTCCGCGCGGCGCGCTGGCCTTTCTGATTGTGACCGATCAGTTTCCGCGCAACATGTTTCGGGGCAGGCCCGAGGCCTTTGCAACCGATCCCTTGGCGCGGGCCGCGACACAGGAGGCCGTCGTGCGGGGGTGGGACCTGGGCATCCCCGAACCTGAGCGTCAGTTCTTCTATCTTCCGCTCGAACATTCGGAGGATATCGACGATCAGGACCGGTCAGTGATGCTGGTGCAATCGGCCATGCCGGAAACCGGCGCAACGACCTTGATCCACGCCCGGGCGCATCGGGAAATCATCCGCCGTTTCGGGCGGTTCCCTTTCCGCAACAAGGCGCTCGACCGGACTTCGACGCCGGAAGAGGAGGCGTTTCTGGCCGAAGGCGGCTATGGCGCCGTCGTCCGTATGCTGCAGGCTGGCGGCTGACAGGAGCCATGCGCTGAGCGCAGGGGGCTACGGCGCAACCCGCATTGTAACGTTTGGAAAAATAGTTTAATGCCAAACTACTTTTTCTGAGGGAGGAAAGACATGGCTGCGAAGACCTTCGACATGATCGTGATCGGTGCGGGGCCGGGTGGCTATGTCGCCGCAATCCGGGGCGCACAACTGGGTCTGAACGTCGCGATTGTCGAACGCGAACACATGGGCGGCATCTGTCTGAACTGGGGTTGTATCCCGACGAAGGCCCTCCTGCGGTCTGCCGAGGTCTTTCACCTGATGCACCGCGCCAAGGAATTCGGGCTCAAGGCCGACGGGATCGGCTATGATCTTGACGCCGTCGTGCAGCGGTCGCGCGGCGTGGCCAAGCAGCTGTCGGGCGGCATCGGGCACCTGATGAAGAAGAACAAGATCACGACCTTCATGGGCGAGGCCACCTTGCCGAAGAAGGGCACGGTCAGCGTCAAGACCGACAAGGGGGTCGAGGAACTGACCTCCAAGGCGATCGTACTGGCAACCGGTGCGCGGGCGCGCGAGTTGCCGGGGCTGGAAGCCGATGGCGATCTGGTCTGGACCTACAAGCACGCGCTGATGCCGAAACGGATGCCGAAGAAGCTGCTCGTCATCGGATCAGGCGCCATCGGCATCGAATTCGCTTCTTTCTTCAACACGCTTGGTGCCGACACAACCGTGGTCGAGGTGATGGACCGGGTCCTGCCGGTGGAAGACGCCGAAATCTCTGCCTTCGCGAAGAAGTCTTTCGTGAAGCAGGGCATGAAGATCATGGAGAAATCCACGGTCAAGAAACTGGACCGCGCGGCCGGAAAGGTCAAAGCCCATATCGAGGCGGGCGGCAAGACCGAAACGATGGAGTTCGATACGGTCATTTCCGCCGTCGGCATCGTCGGCAACGTCGAAAACCTCGGGCTGGAAGGTTTGGGCGTCAAGATCGACCGCACCCATGTGGTGACGGACGAATTCTGCCGCACCGGGGTCGAGGGGCTCTATGCCATCGGCGACATCGCCGGGGCGCCCTGGCTGGCGCACAAGGCGAGCCATGAGGGCGTCATGGTTGCCGAACTGATCGCGGGCAAGCATCCGCATCCGATCAAGCCGAACTCAATCGCCGGCTGCACCTATTGCCATCCGCAGGTCGCCAGTGTCGGCCTGACCGAAGCGAAGGCGAAAGAGGCCGGACATGAGGTCAAGGTCGGCCGCTTCCCCTTCATCGGCAATGGCAAGGCGATTGCGCTTGGCGAGGCCGAGGGCATGATCAAGACCGTCTTCGACGCGAAAACCGGCGAACTGCTCGGTGCCCACATGGTCGGGGCAGAGGTCACTGAATTGATCCAGGGTTACGTCGTCGGCCGCAGCCTTGAGACGACTGAGGGCGAGCTGATGGAAACCGTCTTCCCGCATCCGACGCTGAGCGAGATGATGCATGAGGCTGTGCTCGACGCTTACGGTCGCGCGCTGCATATCTGATGCCGGTACTGGAGGTCAGGGCGCTGCCGCAGCCGGATGAAACCCGGATCGGCCCCGCCCTGACCGCCGCCTGCACGGCCATCGCCGCCGCCTATGGTTGTGCGTCGCGTCAGGTCTGGGCGACATGGGACCAGATCGCCCCCGGCCGCTACGTCGAGGGCGATGTCGCGGCCGACATGCAGCCCGCCTTAAGCCATCCGCCCATTTGCCGCCTCATCTGTTTTGAGGGCAAGGATGCCGCAACGATCGAGCGCACATTGATTGCCGCCACCGAAGCCCTGTCGGACGCGCTTGGCATTCCTGGCAATATTTTCATCGAATATGTCGAGGTGGCGAGCGGCCGGATCGTGGCCGGCGCTGGTATTCTGCGACGGTAGACGGTTCGAGGACGGCCGATGCCGCCCGGGGGGCTCTGCCCCCTCGCCCCGGACAGGGTCCGGGGCTCACCCCCGAGGTATTTTCGGCAAGATGAAATTGGGGGCGGTGCTTCGCCGCGAAGGCCTTTTCGTTGCCGTGTCGCGCCCGGGCGGTTTATCGCGTCACAGTCCCGCCCGCGGCGACCCAGTCGCCAAGGCCGCCGATATTGTAGACCTCGTCATATCCCATGCTGCGAAGCATCTGAGCTGCCATCTGGCTTCTGCCGCCGGAGGCGCAGTAGATGGCCACGGGCCGGTCGCAGGTCAGCCCTTCGACGCAGTCGGCGCTCGCCGGATCGCATTTCCGCTGCAACATGGTGAGCGGAACGTGCAGCGCACCCGCTGCCCTGCCGGACGCGGCGACTTCCTGCGCCTCGCGCACGTCGATGATCACGAGATCGCCCGAGATGCTTCGCGAAACCGCGTCCTGCGCCGCGATGCGCCCGGCGGCGGGTTGGGACGGCCGAAGGTTGAACATGATCCTTATCCTTGTCTGAGCGGGCGGGGACCGCCTCGTCAGCGATCATATATATTCAATTAGTGGAATGTGAAAGGGGTTCGACAAAGAGATCGACAGAGAGTGGGGTGTCGTTCTGGGTGCAGCGGCTGGGCGCCTAACGCCGTCAATGCGGTTTGCCCTGCCGGTGGAACCAGTCGCGGACCGTCGGAAGCCGGCCGCGAGAGACCGGGATATCCTCGCCCGCCCGGGTCTTGACTGCGCCGCCCTGAAACGCTGTCGCCTCATTCGCGGAAACCCAGAAGGACCGGTGTGTCTGAATGCCGCAATTGTCGCTGAGCTGTTCGACGAAGTCTTTCATGCGGGCACGAATCTCGATCGTGCCGCGATCCATCGTGACGATCAGATAATGTTCGGCGCTTTTCACGAAACGCAAGGAGCGGATGGGAAGGGAGCGGCCGCTCAGCACCACGAATTCTGGCGCATCCTCTTCCGTTGCATGGCCCTGTCGCGGTTCATCCGCCGTCTGACCAGTCCGGTAAAGAGGCAAGAGCCAGAGAAGCGCGATGGATTCCAGCACATGCGCGATCAGGCAATTGCGGACGAAGCTTGTGAATTCGATCGGGTCACCGCGCGGCGGGGCAAGGTTGCCGATGACCTGCGGCAGGTCGGCGGCGATCAGGGTCAGGAGGATGACGAGGGGCGATGACCCGAGGATAAGCGGGATCGGCGCATCGAAGAACCTTCGCCAGACCGCATAGGAGAGCCGCGCCCAATATGGAAGCGCAAGAAGATAAAGCGCGATGGAGAACCCCCAGTAGAATGCACGCGAACTGTAGCGCGGGATCGACGCGAAAAGCGAAGGGTTGCTGGCGGCAAGCAGGATAACCGCGCCGATGAGCAGGATGATGACCGGTCGGCTGACGATGAACTGGCGCAGCTCATGCGTCGTCAAATTCACAACTTGCCCGTTCGAGAGCAAAATCTGAATTTCGCGACAAGTCTCTTTGGTCATTATGCCCGGTTCGATATCGGGAAGTTCGGTACCGTTGCAGTCAACCGAATATCGGGTCCCATTGCAATGGCCGGGCCAGCGCTCCGCTGGTAACGAGTGCTGTTTTGACGAGCAAGGAGCGCTGGCTGTGCTTAACCCGCTTCGCCCGAACAGTAGCCGCCGCGACGGCGGCGATCTCGGTCCGCCGATCTAGCGATTTGTTGCCGAAATGTTCTCATTTTCGGGTTGGAGACTCAGTTGCCATGCACTATCTGTTAACCTCTGACCCCGGGGTGAGCCATGGCCGAGCAGAAGTTCATCGAGGTGCGCGGCGCGCGCGAACATAACCTCAAATCCATCGACGTGGATATTCCGCGCGACAAGCTGACGGTGATCACCGGGCTGTCGGGGTCGGGGAAGTCGTCGCTGGCCTTCGACACAATCTATGCCGAGGGGCAGCGGCGCTATGTGGAATCGCTTTCCGCCTATGCGCGCCAATTCCTCGACATGATGGGCAAGCCGGATGTCGATCATATCTCGGGCCTTTCGCCCGCGATCTCCATCGAACAGAAGACGACCTCGAAGAACCCCCGTTCAACCGTCGGCACGGTCACGGAGATCTACGACTACCTCCGCCTGCTCTTCGCGCGGGTCGGCACGCCTTATTCGCCGGCGACCGGCAAGCCCATCGAGGCGCAGCAGGTGCAGGATATGGTCGATGCCGTGATGGCGATGGAGGAGGGAACGCGCGGCTACCTCATGGCCCCCATCGTGCGCGACCGGAAGGGCGAATACCGCAAGGAATTCCTGGAATTGCGGAAGCAGGGCTTCCAGCGGGTGAAGGTGGACGGGCAGTTCTATGAGCTTGAAGAACCGCCCACGCTCGACAAGAAATTTCGCCACGACATCGACGTGGTGGTCGACCGGATCGTGGTGCGCGAAGGGCTGGAAACGCGGCTCGCCGACAGTTTCCGCACCGCGCTGAACCTCGCTGACGGGATTGCCATTCTTGAAACCGCCCCGGCGGAGGGCGAGGCAGAGCGGATCACCTTTTCCGAGAACTTCGCCTGTCCGGTCAGCGGCTTCACCATCCCCGAAATCGAACCGCGTCTCTTTTCCTTCAACGCCCCTTTCGGCGCCTGCCCCTCCTGCGACGGGCTCGGGGTGGAACTGTTCTTCGACGAACGGCTCGTCGTGCCGGATCAGACGCTGAAGCTGAAGGATGGCGCGCTCGCGCCCTGGAACAAGGGCAAGTCGCCCTATTTCATACAGACCATCGACGCATTGGCCCGCCATTACGGGTTCGATGCGAAAAAGCCGTGGAAGGATCTGCCCGAGAAGGTGCAGAACCTTTTCCTGCGCGGCTCGGGCGAGGAAGAGATCAAGTTCCGCTTCGACGAGGGCGGCCGGGTCTACGAGGTGACGCGCACCTTCGAGGGTGTGATCCCCAACATGGAACGCCGCTACCGCGAAACGGATTCGAACTGGGTCCGCGAGGAGTTCGAGCGCTACCAGAACAACCGGCCATGCCATGCCTGCGGTGGCCATCGCCTGCGCCCGGAGGCTCTGGCAGTCAAGATCGCCAGGCTGCATGTGGGTGAGGTGGTGCAGATGTCGATCAGGGAGGCCTATGCCTGGATCGACACGGTGCCCGCCAAGCTGACCAAACAGAAGAACGAGATCGCAAGGCTGATCCTCAAGGAAATCCGCGAACGCCTTGGATTTCTTAACAATGTTGGTCTTGAATACCTGACGCTGTCCCGCAATGCCGGAACCCTTTCGGGCGGCGAAAGCCAGCGCATACGGCTGGCGTCGCAGATCGGCTCGGGCCTGACCGGCGTCCTTTACGTCCTGGATGAACCCTCCATCGGCCTGCACCAGCGCGACAATGACCGGCTTCTCGGGACGCTCAAGAACCTGCGCGATCAGGGCAACACGGTGCTGGTGGTCGAGCATGACGAGGAAGCGATCCGCGAGGCGGATTATGTCTTCGATATCGGTCCGGGCGCGGGCGTGCATGGCGGGCAGGTCGTGTCGCGCGGCACGCCGGCCGAGATTTCCGCCGACCCGGCCTCATTGACCGGGCAATACCTGTCAGGTGCGCGCGAGATTGCCGTGCCGCGCCATCGTCGCGACGGGAACGGCAAGACACTGAGCGTGGTCAGGGCGACGGGCAACAACCTGAAAGACATGACGGCGGAGTTCCCGCTCGGGCGGTTCATCTGCGTGACGGGGGTTTCGGGCGGTGGCAAGTCGACGCTGACGGTCGAGACGCTTTACAAGAACGCGGCGCTGCGCCTGAACGGCGCGCGCGAGACGCCGGCCCCCTGCGAGACGATCAGGGGATTTGAGCATCTCGACAAGGTGATCGACATCGACCAGCGGCCCATCGGCCGCACCCCGCGCAGTAACCCCGCGACCTATACCGGTGCCTTCACGCCCATCCGCGACTGGTTCGCGGGCCTGCCCGAGGCCAAAGCGCGCGGCTACCAGCCGGGACGGTTTTCATTTAACGTCAAGGGTGGGCGCTGCGAGGCCTGTCAGGGCGACGGCGTCATCAAGATCGAGATGCACTTCCTGCCCGACGTCTATGTCACCTGCGAGACCTGCAAGGGGCATCGGTACAACCGCGAAACCTTGGAAATAAAGTTCAAGGGCAAGAGTATAGCCGACGTTCTTGAGATGACGGTCGAAGACGCGCAGGGCTTTTTCTCGGCCGTTCCGGCGATCCGAGAAAAGATGGATGCGCTGGTGAAGGTTGGCCTTGGCTATATCAAGGTCGGCCAGCAGGCGACGACGCTGTCTGGCGGTGAGGCGCAGCGGGTGAAGCTCTCGAAGGAACTTAGCCGCCGGTCTACGGGGCGTACGCTCTATATCCTCGACGAGCCGACGACGGGCCTGCATTTCGAAGATGTGCGCAAGCTTCTCGAAGTGCTGCACGAACTGGTCGAGCAGGGCAACACGGTGATCGTGATCGAACATAACCTCGATGTCATCAAGACTGCTGACTGGATCATCGACATCGGCCCCGAAGGTGGGGATGGCGGCGGAAGGATCGTCGCGACCGGAACGCCAGAGGCTGTCGTGAAGGTCGAGGCGAGCCATACCGGCCGCTACCTCGCGCCGCTGCTGAAGGCGCGGCGGGTGGCGGCCGAGTGATCAGCGCAGCCGGGCGTTCCGGATGATTTCCAATACCTCGAAGGTCAGGGCGTCGACCTTGTAGATGTCGCTGCCCGACCGGTAGTAGCGCCAGGTTCCGTCGACGGGTTTCAGCCCGTAGCGGTCGATGTTCAGGAGCATGTTATGTTCATAGACCGGAAAGATGTCGCCGACCGCATAGTCGGGGCGTGAGATCTGGTCCGGGCGGACATTGATGCATTTGCCGGTCTCTCTGTGTATCCGGCAATTCGCGCTGGCGGGAAGGGCGGTCAGGCTCGTCAGACAGACTGCACAGAAGGCGATAACCAGTCTGGCACACAGCATGACATTTCTCCTCGGCCACCATTTACACGGGGGCCGAGGATAGCAAGTTCTGCCTCGAAATTTAACCTGGCGCCCGCGTCAGGTCTTCTTCATCGGGCAGGTGTTGATACCCAGCAACGAATAGAGCGGGCAGCTCGACATCAATCCGGTGCCCAGCGCGACGAGGCCGAGCACGATGAACACCCATCTGTATCCGGCACCCGGCATCATGAACCACGCGGCCAGAAGCGCGATCCCGAGAAGGATGCGGATGATGCGGTCCGCGCCGCCGACATTGGTCTTGAACATGGTTTGTCTCCCACCATTTCCCCGCGGAAATCGCCCCCAGGGTTCTGGTGGCATCTAACCCTGTCCGGCGGGTCCGGTCTGTGACCTCGTCACATTAGTCGGCGACTGCGGCGAGGCGTCGCAGGGCGTCCATATCGGCGAGCCGGACGGTGCCCCGCTCTGTCACGACCCATCCCTGCCGTTGAAAGGCTTCGAGCCGGCGCGAGATAACCTCGCGCGCAGAGCCGATGGCGGTGGCGAGTTCCTGATGCGTGGCCTGCACGGTTCCGTCCAGCGCGCGGTCGATCAGCGCCTGGGCGAGCCTGCTTTCCACCCGCTGGAAGGCGACCCGTTCCAGCACATGCAGCATCCCCTGCATCCGGATGGCGAATGCGGAAAAGACGAACTGGCGGAAACCGGCAGAGCGGTCCATCAACTCCAGAAACAGGACCTTCGGCACAAGGACGAGCCGGCAGGCGGTGGCGGCGACAGCCTCGCCGGAATAGTCCTCGCCCCCAAGCAGCCCAAGCGTGGTCTGTATGCAGGAGCCGCCGGGTTCGACGGCATAGAGCAGGATGTCGCGCCCGGACGGACCCGTCAGAAAGACATCGACCCGGCCCGACAGAACGATCACAAATCCCTTGGCACTGTCGCCGGGATGGAAGAGCGGCGCACCGCGCGGCAGGTCAATCGGCAAAAGAGCATCCAGGCGGGCGCGGGCGCCGTCATCAAGATCATGGAGACCGGCGGCCGCAGATGACCAGGATGTCATCGCCCCTCGACCTCTGCATTGGCTGGCATCGTCACAATCCCCCGTCCCGCCGGGCCGACCGGCCCGTTCGTTCGGGGCAACTGCCTAGCTACGACCGGTGCCCTCGAACCTTTGCAGCATGGCGGAAAAATCCTTGCCTCGTCCACCTTCCTTGTCGACGAAAGCCGAATAAAGCAGCGTTGCGAGCGACCCCATAGGGGTATCCGCGCCGGCCGCTTCGGCGGCCTGCTGTGACAGGCGCAGGTCCTTCAGCATCAGTTCGGCGGCAAATCCCGGCTTGTAGTCGTTGTCCGCCGGCGATTTCGGGCCGACGCCGGGGGCGGGGCAATAGGCGTTCATCGACCAGCTCTGCCCCGAGGAGGTTGAGACGACGTCGAACATCTTCTGCCGGTCAAGGCCCAGCCGGTCGGCGAGGGCGAACGCCTCGCAGGTGGCAATCATCGTGACGCCGAGGATCATGTTGTTGCAGATCTTCGCCGCCTGTCCGGCGCCTGACGGGCCACAATGGACGGCCTTCTGGCCCATGACCTCGAAAAGCGGTTTGACGATGGCGAAAGCCTCATCCGTGCCGCCGGCCATGAAGGTCAACGTCCCTGCCGCAGCGCCGCCGACACCGCCGGAGACCGGCGCATCAATGGCAAGAACGCCTGCCGTCCGGGCCTCTTCGGCCACCGCACGGGCACTTTCGACATCGACGGTCGAGCAGTCGCAAAGCACCGCGCCCTTGCGCATGGCCGGGATGAGTTCTGACGCCACGGTGCGCAGGATCTGACCATTCGGCAGCATGGTGACAACGACATCGGCACCTTTCGCGGCACCGGCAGCGCTGATCGCGCCGATCACGCCGTCGGGCATGGGGGCGTGCAGGTCATGGCCGATCACCTCATGACCGGCCGCCACAAGGTTCCGCGCCATCGGCGCACCCATATTGCCCAGGCCGATAAATCCGATCTTCATTTCGAAATCTCCTCGAACGTCAGGGCATTCTTGCCCAAAGGCATCAATAGTCTCGCGACATCCGCGGCCGGCACCTGCTCAGCGCTTCTGTGGCGCCATTTCGGCTGGCGATCCTTGTCGATGATCGCCGCGCGGATGCCTTCCAGAAAGTCGGCCTGTTCCATAGAACGGTAGGTGAAGCGGTATTCGAGGTCCAGCGCGCGGTACATGTCGGCAGAGCCGCGAAGCCTGTGGATCATCTCGACCGTGACGGCGGCGGAAAGCGGCGAGGGGCTGCTGGCCGCCGCCAGGGCATCAGCCGCAAATGCGCCTGTCCCGTGGCGGAGCGAACGCAGGATGTCGCCCATCGTCTCGCCGGCGAAATGGCGGTCGATCTCTGGCCGAAGGTCGGCGAGTATCCCGTCCGGCGGCACCACCGCTGCCGCTGTGGCCAGGCCAGCATCGCCGGTTTCGACAAGCCGGGATTTCAACGCCTCCCATCCTGCCTCGGGGACATAAAGGTCGGCGAAACCTGCCAGAATGGCATCCGCCGGACCCATGCGGGCGCCGGTCACGCCAAGATATTCGCCAAGCCGGCCCGGCGCGCGCGCCAGCAGAAGCGATCCACCGACATCGGGGACGAGCCCGATGCCGCATTCCGGCATCGCGATCTTGCTCGTCTCGCCGACAATCCGGTGGCTGCCGTGGCAACCGACACCGACACCGCCGCCCATCGTGAAGCCCTGAAGGAAGCTGACGACCGGCTTGGGGTAAACGGCGATACGGGCATTCATTCGGTATTCGTCGGCCCAGAACCGGCGGCCATAGGCATAGTCGCCGCGTGTGCCACTGGCATACATCTCGGCGATATCGCCGCCGGCACAGAACGCGCGTTCGCCTTCGGCGTCGATCAGCACCAGCGCCACGTCCCCGTCATCGCGCCATGCGACAAGCGCCGCGTCGATGGCAAGGCACATCTCGTAGGTCAGCGCGTTCAGCGCCTTGGGCCGGTTGAGCGTGATCCGCCCGGCGCGACCCTCCTTGCGGATCAGGGCGTCCGGCATCAGCCCCGCTCGGCCAGCATCTGGCGGGCTATAATGACCCGCATGATTTCATTCGTCCCTTCGAGGATCTGGTGAACCCGCAGGTCACGCACGATCTTTTCTATCCCGTAATCGGCCAGATAGCCGTAGCCGCCATGCAATTGCAGGCAGCCATTGGCAACCTCGAAGGCGGCATCGGTGACCATCAGTTTTGCCATCGCGCAGAACTTGGAGGCGTCGCTGGCCTGATTGTCGAGCTTCCAGGCGGCCTGCCTGAGGAAGGTGCGGGAGGATTGCAGCCGCATCTCCATTTCGGCCAACCGGAATTGCAGGGCCTGAAACTGGTCGATTGACTTGCCGAAAGCCTTGCGTTCGCCCATGTAGCCAAGCGTCCGGTCGAGCGCGTTCTGCGCTGCGCCAAGGGCGGAGGCCGCGATGTTCAGCCGGCCGCCGTCGAGCCCAGCCATCGCGTAGACGAATCCCTTGCCTTCTTCGCCCAGAAGATTTTCCGCCGGTATGCGGCAGTCGTCGAACTGCACCAGCCGTGTGGGCTGGGCGCGCCAGCCCATCTTGTCCTCAAGCCCGCCAAAGGACAGGCCGGATGCGCCATCCTCCACAAGAACGGCCGAGATGCCTTTGGGTCCGTTGTCGCCCGTCCGGACCATGGTCAGGTAGACATCCGAATAGCCGCCGCCCGAAATAAAGGCCTTTGTCCCGTTCAGCGTGAAGCCTTCGTTCGTCCGGTCCGCCCGTGTCCGCAAAGCGGCCGCATCCGACCCTGATCCCGGCTCCGTCAGGCAGTAGGAAAAAACCTTTTCCATCGAGACGAGCGATGGCAGCCAGCGCGCCTTGTCTTCGGGTGAACCAAACTTGTCGATCATGCCGCCGCACATGTTGTGGATCGACAGGAAGGAGCCGACCGCCGGGCAGGCCATCGCCAGCGCCTCGAAGACGAGCGTCGCATCAAGCCGCGTCAGGCCCGATCCGCCGGCCTCCTCGGAAACATAGATGCCGCCAAGGCCCAGTTCCGCCACCTTGGGCCAGAGATCCTTCGGTATGTCGCCCGCCTTTTCCCAGTCGCGCGCGAAGGGCGCGATATGTTCGGCGCCGAACGCCTTGGCCATGTCGAAGATGGCCGACTGTTCTTCTGACAGTGCGAAATCCATGGGGCATCCTCCCGCAGCGGCGTTAACTGAACAAGCGTTAAATTCCAATTGTTGCGAGAGTTTTTCAAGCCTATTTCACTCGGCCCTTTGCGGCCTGTGTGGTCGGCCGTTTTCCACCGGCGCATCTGCCCTTGTGGCGGCATCGCCGCCGCGATAATCCGGTGCCAGCGCATCGTGGGGGGCGACGGGCCGTCCCTGCCGGCGTCGGCCTTCGGGTGTACGGATTGTCCTTCCAGAATTTCGATTGCACCACCTGCGGTGCCTGCTGTTTCGGCGGCCATGACCACTATGTCGTTCTACTGCCCGAAGATCGCGGCCGGGTGATTCCCGACGAAGCGGTCAGGGAGATCGAGGGCCGCCGCTATATGCGGATGCAGGGCGGCCATTGCGCGCAACTCTGCCGGTCGCCCGATGCCCGGCTCGTCTGCGGCATATACGAGGTCAGGCCAGAGGCCTGCCGCGCGTTTCGGGCGGGCAGCTTCGAATGCCTGAAGGCGCGGCAATATCGCGGCCATCTGGCCGACGCCATGCGCCACCCGGTTTCCGCCCCGCCGCTTCGTGCCGAAACGGAAAGGCCGGAGGCTGATCTGCCCCCGGCCCATATCGTCGCGAACCGTCCGAAAGGCCGGATGAAGCCCCCGGCCTAACCGATCAGTCCATCGCCTTGAAGTGGAACTCGCCGCCTTCCTTCAGGCCCGACGGCCAGCGCGAGGTCACGGTCTTCGTCCGGGTGTAGAACTTGAACGAATCCGGGCCGTGCTGGTTCAGGTCGCCGAACATGGATTTCTTCCAGCCGCCGAAGGTGTGATAGGCCAGCGGCACCGGGATCGGCACGTTGATGCCAACCATGCCGATATTGATCCGGTGCGCGAAGTCGCGGGCCGTATCGCCGTCGCGGGTGAAGATCGCGGTACCGTTGCCATATTCGTGGTCCATGGCGAGGCCGATCGCCTCCTCATAGGTCTTGGCGCGGACGACCGAGAGGACAGGGCCGAAGATCTCGGTCTTGTAGATGTCCATGTCGCGGGTGACGTGGTCGAAAAGATGCGGGCCGACGAAAAAGCCGTTTTCATAGCCCTGAAGCGAGAAGTCGCGATTGTCGACGACGAGCTTCGCCCCCTGTTCGACGCCGGAGTTGATCAGGCCAAGGATGCGCTGCTTCGCCTCGCGGGTGACGACGGGACCGAAATCCACGTCCTCGCCATCGGTATAGGGGGCAACGCGCAGCTTTTCGACCCTGGGCACCAGCTTGTCGATCAGCCGGTCGGCGGTTTCATTGCCAACGGGCACGGCGACGGAAACGGCCATGCAGCGTTCGCCCGCCGCACCAAAGCCCGCGCCGATCAGCGCGTCGGCGGCCTGATCCATGTCGGCGTCCGGCATGATGATCATATGGTTCTTTGCGCCACCGAAGCACTGGGCGCGTTTGCCGTTCGCCGTCGCGCGGCTGTAGATGTAATGCGCGATGGGGGTGGACCCGACAAAGCTGACGCCCTGAATCACCGGGCTGTCGAGAAGCGTGTCGACCGCCTCCTTGTCGCCGTTCACGACCTGGAAGACGCCCTTCGGCAGGCCTGCCTCGACGAAAAGCTCGGCCAGCATCAGCGGAACCGAGGGGTCACGCTCTGACGGCTTCAGCACCACCGCGTTGCCGCAGGCGAGCGCGGGGCCGACATGCCAGAGGGGCATCATGGCCGGGAAGTTGAACGGCATGATGGCGGCGACGACGCCCAGAGGCTGGCGCATCGAATACATGTCGATACCGGGGCCGGCATCGTCGGTATACTCGCCCTTCAGCATCTGGGGCGCGCCAATGCAATATTCGATGACCTCAAGGCCCCGCTGCAGATCGCCCCGCGCGTCGGGCAGCGTCTTGCCATGTTCGCGGCTCAGCGCCTCGGCCAGCTTGTTCATGTCGCGGTTCATCAGGCCGACCATCGCCATCATGACGCGGGCCCGACGCTGCGGGTTCATCGCGCCCCAGGCGACCTGCGCGGTGGCGGCGTCGGCGATGGCCGCCTCAGTCTCTGCCGCGGATGCCATCGGGCATTTCGACTGGACTTCGCCGGTTGCCGGGTTAAAGACATCGGCGAAACGGCCGGACTTGCCTTTGACGTTCGCGCCATTGATCCAGTGGCTGAGTTCTTTCATCGAATCCTCCTCGGGTTTTCGCGCGGCAGGATAGTCTTGCAATTTTGCCGAGAAAAGGCGCAAGTCCTCAAAAGGGTTTTGCGAAATTGCAAAGGTATCGTGATGGCTGACTGGGACGATTTGCGTGTTTTCCTAGCCGTGGCCCGGACAGAGAGCCTTTCGGGCGCGGGCAAGATACTCAGGCTCGATCCCGCCACCGTGGGCCGTCGGATCGCCAAACTGGAAGAGGCGATGGCGGCACGGCTCTTTGCCCGGTCGCCGCAGGGCTACGCCCTGACGGCCGAGGGTCAGCGGCTGATCGGCCATGCCGTGCGTGCCGAACAGGCCGTTGTCGGCGCGATGGAAGAGGTGCGGGGCGAGGCCGGGGGGCTGTCAGGCCAGATACGGATCGGCGCGCCGGACGGGTCCGCCAACTATCTTCTGCCGCAGGTGATCGCGGCGATATGCGACGACCATCCCGGCCTTGATGTCCAGATCGTCGCCCTGCCGCGTGTTTTCAACCTGTCCAAGCGCGAGGCGGATATGGCCATCGCCGTCAGCCGACCCGCCGCAGGCCGCCTGACGGTGCAAAAATTGACCGACTACAAGCTCCACCTCGCCGCCTCGCGCCGCTATCTGGCCGCCCACCCGCCGATCCGAACGCTTGCGGACCTCAGCGGCCATCGCCTGATCGGCTATATCCCCGACCTGATCTTCGACAAGGAACTCGACTATCTGGCGGAGACCGGCATGGAAACCGTGACGCTCGCCTCGAACTCCGTCTCGGTGCAGTTCAACTGGGTCCGGCATGGGGCAGGGGTCGCCATCGTCCACGATTTCGCGCTAAGCGCCGCGCCCGATCTCGTTCGGATACTGCCCGATCAGCTTAGCCTCACCCGCAGCTTTTATCTGATCCGTCATGCCGATGATCGGCGTGTCGACAGGCTGAACCGCTTCGCCGAGCTTCTGGCACAGGGCGTGCGCCGCGAGGTTGCGCGCCTCGAAGCACTCACTTGACTTAAAGTTGCGCAGGCGCGACGCTGACGGAAAGTTTCTTTCGCATCGGGAGGTTGTCATGCTGGTCCACCAAATTCTCAAGTCGAAGTCCGGCGACGGCGTGGTGACGATTGCGCCGGGGACGAGCATCGCCAAGGCGGCGGAGCTTCTGTCATCCAAGCGGATCGGTGCGGTCGTGGTGTCGAAGGATGGCGTCAAGCCCCTCGGCATCCTGTCGGAGCGCGACATCGTGCGCGAACTTGGCAAGCGCGGCAGCGGCTGCCTGACCGATCAGGTGGAGGCGCTGATGACCCGCAACCTTGTCAGCTGCCAGCCCGAGGATGCGGCGGATGAAGTTCTCGCCAAGATGACTGACGGGCGCTTTCGCCACATGCCGGTGATGCGGGGCGAGGATATGGTCGGGCTGATCTCCATCGGCGATGTGGTCAAGGCACGCCTTTCCGAACTCGCGATGGAGAAAGAGGCGCTGACCGGCATGATCATGGGCAACTGAGAGGTCGCAGCCGAAGGGGCGGCTGGCCGCCCGGCGACTGCCTTCTAGTGCCAAGGGTCTTGTAATTTCAGGCATAATATCGTTGCGTAGCCCGGCAACCGTGCGACCGCGAGGAGGCGAAACATGCGCATCGGCCTTTACCCGGGCACCTTCGATCCGGTCACGCTCGGCCACACGGATATCATCCGCCGGGCGATGGCGCTGGTGGACCGCCTGGTGATCGGGGTCGCGATCAACCGGGACAAGGGGCCGCTCTTCAGCCTGGAAGAGCGCGTCGCAATGGTGGAGGCCGAATGCGCGCCGATCGTGGCCGAATGCGGCGGCGAGATCGTCGTGCATCCGTTCGAAAACCTTCTGATCGACTGCGCACGGGATGTCGGCGCCTCGATCATCGTCCGGGGCCTGCGGGCGGTGGCCGATTTTGAATACGAATTCCAGATGGTCGGCATGAACCGCGCGCTTGATGCCTCCATCGAGACGGTGTTCATGATGGCCGATGCACGCAGGCAGGCCATTGCCTCCAAACTCGTGAAGGAAATCGCGCGGCTCGGCGGTGACGTCTCCAAATTCGTGACGCCGCCGGTTCGCGACGCCTTGGCGGCGCGCTACGCCAGGCCCGCCGCGCGGACGTGACCCGGCGGCGCTTTTTTTCGGCGCTCCTGACGCTTGCCATTCTTTATTGCGCTTACGGCGCAGTGATGACCTATCTGCATCCCCGCTACATTTATCCTTTCGCCCCGACTGTCTTTGCGATGGATGGATTTGAGCGTCACATGATCGACGTGCCGCAGGCCGCACCGCTTGCCGTCTGGGTGCACACGGCCGCGCTGCCGGGGCAGCCTGTCATCGTCTACTTCATGGGCAACGCGGGCACGCTCGACATCCACAAGGCGCCGCTTCGGCTGCATTCGGATGCCGGCCGCAACGTCATCGCGATGGAGTATCGTGGCGGCGGCGGGGCGCCCGGCGCTCCGTCAGAGGCGCGGCTCAAGGCCGACGCGCTCGCCGTTCTCGATGCGGCGCCAGCACTCGCCGGGCCAGGGCCCGTCTTCGTTCACGGCTATTCGATGGGCACGGGTCTGGCACTGCATGTGGCCAGCGCGCGCCCCGTCAACGGAGTTATCCTTGACGCGCCTTTCGCGCGTATCTGCGACCTGATGCGCCGCGCCGCGGCCTTGCCGGCCTGCTGGATGCCATTCGTTCAGAAATGGGACAGCCTCGCCTATGCCGGGGCAATTGTCGCGCCGGTCCTGATCCAGCATGGCGACAGCGACACCAAGATACCGCCGGCGGAGGGTCTGAAACTTGCCGAGGCGCTTCGTGCCGGCGGGACGGAGGTCGTCTTCAACGAGCTGATTGGAGGCACCCATGGCCGCCTGATCGAGGTGCCCGGCTATGTCGAGGCGCTTGACGCGTTCATCGGCACAAACCGCTGACGGCAACGGTGGGTCAGAGCAGTTTTCCCATCGCAACCGCGACATCCGACATGCGGTTCGAAAATCCCCATTCGTTGTCATACCAGCTCAACACCCGGACCATGCGGCCATCAAGCACCTTCGTCTGGTCAACATGAAAGACCGATGAATGGGAATCGTGGTTGAAGTCCGACGAGACGTTGGGGTGATCCGTGACGCCAAGAATGCCCTTCAGCCGTCCCGCCTCCGCCTTGCGGATCGCCGCCGTGATTTCGTCCGCCGTGGTGTCGCGCGCCGCTTCGAAGACAAGGTCAACCGCCGAAACGTTTGGCGTCGGAACCCGGATTGCGACGCCGTCGAGTTTGCCGTTCAGTTCCGGCAGGACAAGGCCGACAGCCCGCGCCGCGCCGGTCGAGGTCGGCACCATGCTGAGCGCGGCTGCGCGACCCCGGTAAAGATCCTTGTGCATCGTGTCGAGCGTCGGCTGATCGCCCGTGTAGGAATGGATCGTGGTCATGAAGCCTTTGACGATGCCCACCGCTTCGTTCAGCACCTGTGCGACCGGCGCCAGACAATTCGTGGTGCAGGATGCGCAGGACACGATCACGTCGTCCTTCGTCAGCGTCTGATGGTTGACACCGTAGACGATGGTCTTGTCCGCCCCCTTGGATGGCGCAGAGACAAGCACACGCTTCGCCCCGTTCTCAAGATGAACCTTGGCCTTTTCCTTGTCGGTGAAGATGCCGGTGCATTCCAGGACGATGTCGACATGCGCCCAAGGCAGGTCCGCCGGTTCCCGGATCGCGGTGACGTCGATCGGGCCGCGGCCAACGTCGATTGTGGTTTCGGTTGTCGTTACCTCGGCCGGAAACCGGCCATGGACCGAATCGAACCGCAAGAGATGCGCGTTGCTTTCCACCGGCCCGAGATCGTTGATCGCCACGACCTCGATATCGGTGCGGCCCGTCTCTATAATTGCGCGCAGGACGTTGCGCCCGATGCGGCCAAATCCATTGATCGCAACCTTCACAGCCATCTGTCATCTCCTCTTGAGGAAACTCACGCGGCGGGGTGCCGGAATGATGTTAACGCTAACATCAAAAAACGCCCCGAGGTCAACTGTCTTGAAGATCACATTAGCGCCAAAAGGCGAGATATTCGATGAAATCGAGCAATCTGCGCGCCAGAAAGAGCGCGGCATCGAGATGCAGCCAGTAATGATCGGCAACAAAGAATGCGGCGATCAGGATCGCGAGCGCGATGGCGATGCGGTTGGTCATGGGGCAGGGCCGTCGGACCCCGGAAGCTCCTTACTGCAGGAGCCGCCCCATCACCCCGGCCACGTCGGCCATCCGGCAGGAGAAACCCCATTCATTGTCGTACCAGGCCAGCACTCGGACGGTGCGGCCGCCCACGACCTTAGTCTGGTCCGGTGCAAAGATTGATGAATGAGGTGTGTGATTGAAGTCAATCGACACTTTCGGCTCCGGGTCATAGGCCATGACCATGCCCATATAGCCTGCCGCGGCTTCGCGGACGATTTCGTTCACGTCGGCCACGGTCACATCCTTGGCGGCCCGGAAGGTCAGATCGACGGCCGAGACATTCGGCGTCGGCACCCGGATCGCGGTTCCGTCGAGCTTGCCGGCCAGTTCCGGCAGCACATCGCCAAGTGCCTTGGCGGCGCCGGTCGAGGTCGGGATCATCGCCATCGCGGCGGCGCGGGCGCGGTAAAGGTCCTTGTGGCGGCGGTCGAGCGTCGGCTGGTCGCCAGTATATGAATGGATCGTGGTCATGATGCCGCTCTCGATGCCGATGGCGTCATTCAGCACCTTGGCCAGCGGCGCGAGGCAGTTCGTGGTGCAGGACCCGTTCGACACGATCAGATGCTCGGCGGTCAGGGCGCGGTGGTTCACGCCATAGACGACTGTCTTGTCGACATTCTTGGCGGGGGCGGAGATCAGCACCCGCTTCGCGCCGCGTTCCAGATGGATCGCCGATTTCAGGCCATCATTGAACTTGCCGGTGCATTCCAGCACCACATCGACGCCGTCCCAGTCCAGTTCCGAAGGTTCATAGGTGGACATCACGTCAATCGGCCCATGGCCAAGATCGAGCGTCTTGCCCTGCACCCGGACCTCACCGCCGAAGCGGCCATGAACCGAGTCGTATTTCAGGAGATGGGCGTTCGTCTCGATGGGGCCTGTTGCGTTGATCTTGACGACCTGCACATCGTTGCGCGCGGCCTCGGCGATATGTGCGAGCGTACAGCGGCCGATGCGCCCAAACCCGTTGATGCCTACCGTAACCGTCATGTCCCGCACTCCTGTCCGCCCCGGCGCACCACCCGGGCGCCCGCAATAATCCGCATATCAAAGGCCGTTAGTCTGGAAAACCCGATCTTTCAACATGTTAGCGAAAACAGGCGGCTGTTAGCGAAAACACCCCCAACAATCGGGTAAGACACTGTGGACTGTCAGCGAAATCGTGATCGCCTTGCCCCGGCCCGCTGATCGGCTAGGGTAGGGCCTGTCACGGGACCGAGATTAAGGGCGGATATGAGCGGACTTCTGGCACTTCTGGACGATGTGGCGGCGATTGCCAAGGTCGCGGCGGCGAGCGTCGATGACGTGGCCGGAATGGCGGCCAAAGCCGGGTCAAAGGCGGCGGGCGTCGTCATTGACGACGCGGCGGTGACACCGAAATACGTCCATGGCTTCGAGGCCAAGCGCGAACTGCCGATCATCTGGAAGATCACCAGGGGGTCCTTGTTCAACAAGCTGGTGATCCTCCTGCCCGCCGCGATGCTGATGAACGCCTTCGCGCCCTGGCTGATCACGCCCTTGCTGATGCTTGGCGGGGCCTATCTTTGCTTCGAGGGGGCGGAAAAGATCTTTCACCGGCTATTTCCGCATGGCGATGCCGAGGTCGAGGCCGACATGGATGTGGGCGATCCCGTGCATCTGGAAGAAAAGCGGGTGAGAGGGGCGATCAAGACCGACTTCATCCTGTCGGCCGAGATCATGACCATCGCGCTGGCCGCGATCCCGGAAGGCGTTCTCTGGATGGAGGCCGTGACGCTGGCTGTCGTCGCGGTGGGCATCACGCTGGTCGTCTATGGTTCGGTCGCGCTGATCGTGAAGATGGATGATATCGGTCTTTTCATGGCCGCCACGGCGCGGACGGGTTTCGGCAGGGCCATGGGGCTCGGGTTGGTGAAGGGTATGCCGAAGCTCATGGCGATCCTCTCTACGGTCGGGACCGCCGCCATGCTTTGGGTCGGCGGCTCGATCATCATTCACGGGCTCGACGTGCTGGGCTGGCCGTGGCTCTACGAGGTGATCCATCATCTGGCGGAGAGTGCGGTCCATTCCCTCCAGGGGGGCCTCGCCGGGTTCCTGCAATGGCTAATCACAGCGACCTTCGACGGTATATTCGGGCTTGCCCTCGGGATGCTGCTCATTCCCGTGGTGACACGGGTCTTCGGGCCGCTGTTCGGCGGGGCCAAAGGCAATGGGCACTGAGGCAAAGGGCAACCCGATGCCAGAAAGCTTCGTGGCCGGATATTAGGCACACGCCCGGGGTTAGCAGCGCGTCAGCGCCCCCGGGCAGCGGATGGCCGCCCCGGAGGCCAGCCGCTTTGGTGCCGCTAGTGCAGGTACGGAGGTCGCCCGGACGTGGATGGGTAAAGCGGCGACCACAAATCGTGGAAGCGGCTGACCGCGGCCATCCGCCGCCCTTCGGTGGAAAGGAGAATTCTCGACCGGAGTCAAATGGGCGTAAATCCCAGGCGATTGATCATCGGCTTGGGCAGAATGGGATGCCCGTTCTGCAGATGACCCGACTCAGAGCAGCGCTTTGACCTTTGCAGCGGCGGCCTCGGCCGTGATGCCGAATTCCTCGTAGAGCCGTTCGGCCGGGGCCGAGGCACCGAAGCCCTCCATCCCGACGAAGGCCGATTTCGCCTCGCGGCCCCGCTCGCCCAGAAGGAAGCGGTCCCATGGCTGGCGCACCGCCGCCTCGATAGCCACGCGGACTGGACCGGCGGGCAGGATGCGCTTGCGGTAGGCCTCGTCCTGCGCAGCGAACAGCTCCATGCAGGGCATGGAGACGACGCGGGTGCCGATGCCTTCGGCCTGCAACAGATCGCGGGCTTTGAGTGCGATTTCAACCTCAGACCCGGTGGCCATCAGGATGGCCTGCCGCTTGCCCTCGGCTTCGCGCAGCACATAGCCACCCTGTGCCGTCAGGTTCTTGCCGGTATGCTTGGTCCGCACGGTCGGCAGGTTTTGCCGCGATAGCGCCAGCACGGACGGGGTCTTCTCGGCGGTCAGCGCCAGTTCCCAGGCCTCGGCCGTCTCGATCAGGTCGGCGGGGCGGAAGGTCCAGGTATTGGGCGTGGCCCGGCAGATCGCCAGATGTTCGACCGGCTGGTGGGTCGGACCGTCTTCGCCCAGACCGATGGAATCGTGCGTCATGACATAGACCGAAGGCACGCCCATCAGCGCTGACAGACGCATGGCGCCGCGCGCGTAGTCCGTGAAGCAGAGGAACGTGCCGCCATAGGGCCGCACGCCGCCATGCAGCGCCATGCCGTTCATCGCCGCCGCCATGCCGTGTTCGCGGATGCCGTAATGGATGTAGCGGCCCTTGCGGTTTTCCGGGTTGAAGATGCCGAGATCGCCGGTCTTGGTGTTGTTCGACCCCGTAAGATCGGAAGAGCCGCCGATCGTCTCGGGCATCACCGGGTTCACGACCTCAAGCACCATTTCGGACGCCTTGCGGGTCGCGACTTTGGGCGCGAGGTCGGAGTTCTGCTTTTTCAGGGCCCGGATCGTGGCGGCAAGCCTTCGCGGTGCGCCACCTGCCATCTGGCGGTCAAACTCGTCACGGCGGCTCGCGGTCAGCCCGGCAATGCGATCTTCCCAGGCCTTCCGCTCATCCGCGCCGCGTGCACCGATGGCGCGCCAGGCCTTCAGGATGTCGGCGGGAATGTCGAAGGCGGCATGGGGCCAGCCATAGATCTCTTTCGTCACCTTGATCTCATCGGGACCAAGGGGCGAGCCATGAGCACCCGCCGTGTCCTGCTTTTTCGGGCTGCCGAACCCGATATGAGTCTTGCAGTCAATTAGGACCGGGCGGTCAGAGCCCTTCGCTGCCGTCATCGCGCGGTCGATATCCACCGGGTCATGGCCGTCGCAGGAGAGAACCTTCCAGCCGGCTGCAGCGAAGCGTGCGCGCTGGTCAGTCACGTCCGACATGCTGATCCTGCCGTCGATGGAAATGTCGTTGTCGTCCCAAAGGACGATGAGCCTCGACAGCTTCTGCATGCCCGCAAGGCCGACCGCCTCGTGGCTGATGCCTTCCATCAGGCAGCCGTCGCCCGCGATGACCCAGGTGTGGTGGTCAACCACCTTCTTGCCAAAGCGGGCGCGCAGGGATTCCTCGGCGATGGCGAAACCGACGGCGTTCGAAATGCCCTGGCCGAGCGGCCCGGTTGTCGTCTCCACACCCGCGACATGGCCGTATTCCGGATGCCCCGCCGTGATCGCGCCCCACTGGCGGAAGTTCTTCACCTGATCGAGCGTCATATCCTCGTACCCGGTGAGGTAAAGAAGCGCGTAGATCAGCATCGAGCCGTGACCGGCCGACAGGATGAACCGGTCGCGGTCGGCCCATTTCGGCGCGGAGGCATCGAATTTCAGGTGCTTTTCAAAAAGGACGGTCGCCACATCGGCCATACCCATCGGCATGCCGGGATGGCCAGAATTGGCAGCCTGCACCGCATCCATGGCCAGCGCGCGGATCGCGCAGGCTTTCATCCAGTGATCGGCGTGATCTTTGCGCAGGGTGGCGATGTCCAAGGGAGCGGTCCTTCCATGTGGCGGGGCGGGGTGTCGCAGGTCGCGCGCTTGATAGCAGGCTGAGACGCAAGATCAAGCGCATCACCCAATCCCTTGACGCAAAAAGGGGGGGAGAAATCCGCGTCCGTCTTGGTCTAAACTTGGCCGACAGAGCGGACGCGCCGATTCGCGACCGGGCGAAAGGACAGCGCCGGGCCGGCGCGACAGGACAGAACATGCCGAAGGGGCCGGAACAGATGAACGATATCGCCGAATTGGAACGACGCATTTCTGCGGCGCTGGAACGGATCGGCGACAGTATCGGCGCGCTGCCCGAGGCCGCCGCTGCCCCGGCGCCCGCCGCCCCTGCGCCGGCAGCCCCCGACCCGGGACTTGCCGCGCTGGAAGAGGCGCTGGAGGCGGAGCGGGCCACCAACGCGCAACTGACGGAACGGGTGCGGGCGATCAAGGAAAAGCAGGAAACCATGGTCAGCGTGCTGGAAAAGAAGGTGGCGCAGCTGACAGAACAGCTGAACCGCGCCAGCACGGACTTGCAGAAGCAACGTCGGCTCAACAGCGATCTGACGGCGGCGAACCGCGCCCTGTCGGACGCCGCCCAGGCGGGTATCGCCGAGCCGCATCTGATCAACCAGTCGATGATGACCGAGCTTGAGGCGCTGCGCGCCCAGCGGGCGGCGGAAATGGCGGAGGTCGATGAAATCCTTTCCGAACTCAAGCCCTTGATCGGGGAGGTGGCCTGATGCCCGAGATGCGTATCGAAGTCGGCGGTCGCGAATTCGACGTGGCCTGCCAGGACGGCGAGGAACATTTCCTCCGCGCGGCGGCGAAGCTGCTGGATGCCGAGGCAACTGCCCTTGTCGGGCAGATCGGTCGGATGCCTGAGGCGCGGATGCTTCTGATGGCCGGTCTGATGCTGGCGGATAAGACGGCGGGGCTTGAGGACCAGCTGCGCACCACCGAGGAACGGGCGTCTGTTGCCGAACGCGTGGCGGCCAATGCGCGCGCCAACCCCGAACGGATCGAGGTGCCGGTCATACCCGACATCGTCACCGACACGCTGGCAGAGATCGCGGCCCGGGCCGAAGCGCTGGCTGACCGGATCGAGGAACGGAAGGCGGGCTGACGCGCGCCCTATTGAGGTGCCGTCGTGCCCGTGTCTAGCGGACACAAGCGAAAGGCCGCCCGTTTGGGCGGCCTTTGCTGTTTCATTGCTGTGTCGTGGATCAGGCGTTTGCGGCTCGGATCTGGTCGGCGGCGTCCTTGTTATAGGCCACGCCCTTGGCGTCGAACAACTGGTCGAGTTCGCCCGACAACGTCATCTCGGTGATGATGTCGCAGCCGCCGACGAATTCGCCTTTCACGTAAAGCTGCGGGATGGTCGGCCAGTCGGAAAAATCCTTGATCCCCTGACGAATCTCGGCGTCGGCGAGGACGTTGACATCCATATAGTCGATACCCATGAAGTTCAGGACACCGGCAACGCGGCTCGAAAAGCCGCACTGCGGCATCGTCTTCGTGCCCTTCATGTAGAGAACGACGTCATTGCCCGCGACAGTGTCGCGGATACGGTCGAGTGCGGTGGTTGTGGCCATCTTGGCGTTACTCCGGTGCTTTCGTGGTCAGCGCGAGGGCATGCAGTTCGCCATGCGCGCCGTCCATTTTTCCCTTGAGCGCGGCATAGACCGCGCGTTGTTGCTGGACGCGGTTCATGCCGCGGAAGCTTTCGTCGATGACCTCGGCGGCATAATGGTTTCCGTCGCCCGCGAGATCGGTGATCGTGATCTTCGCTTTTGGGAACGTCACCCGGATCAGGTCCTCGATTTCCTGTGCTTCCATCGCCATGAGGCGTCCTTCCCTTCTGGTCTTCGCTGCGAATGTAGGCCCGAGTGGCGAGGCCTGCAAGATCGG
The DNA here is from genome assembly GCA_041397105.1 of Paracoccaceae bacterium. Classification (GTDB taxonomy): domain Bacteria; phylum Pseudomonadota; class Alphaproteobacteria; order Rhodobacterales; family Rhodobacteraceae; genus Albidovulum. Next base: position 655,236 of record JAWKXJ010000002.1, on the reverse strand, counting down.
CGATGTGGCGCAGGTGGCGGGTTCGGGAGCCTCCGGCGGGGGTATTTTGCGGACAGAAAGCGAGATGCGCGGTTCACCCCACCGCGGCGGCGAAGGCGGTCCGGTAAAGCTCCGACAGGCCGGCGAGAGGGGCGCTGGTCTGCCCAAAGGCGACCCGGTCGCCGCCAAAATGCCCGGCGCGGGCGACCGCGACCTCGCCCGACTTAGCTTCGGCCATCAAGGCGGCGGCGTTTTCGGGACGGGCGGCGACGAGGTAACGGGCCTGATCCTCGCCGAAGAGGAAGGCGATGCTGTCAGTATCGAGCGCAACGCCGATGCCGGCGGCCTCGGCCATCTCAAAGGCGGCGAGTGCCAGGCCGCCATCGGAAAGATCGGTGGCGGACCGGATCAAGCCCTTGTTCCGGCGCAGGAACTCACCGTTCCGGCGTTCGGCGACGAGATCGACCGGGGGGGCGTCGCCTTCTTCGCGGCCGAAGGCCTCGGCAAGAAGGGCGGACTGGCCGAGATGGCCCTTCGTTTCGCCAATGACTAGGGCGATGTCGCCGGCTTCGGGCAGGCCCGCGATAAGGTCGTCGAGCGAGGCGAGAAGGCCAACGGCGCCGATGGTGGGGGTGGGCAGGATCGCTTTGCCGTCGGTTTCGTTGTAGAGCGAGACGTTGCCGGAAACGATAGGCATATCAAGGGCCTGGCAGGCCTCGCCGATGCCCTTGATGGCGCCGACGAACTGGCCCATGATCTCCGGCTTTTCGGGGTTGCCGAAGTTGAGGTTGTCGGTCGCGGCGAGGGGCGTTGCTCCCACGGCGGTCAGGTTGCGATAGGCCTCGGCCACCGCCTGTTTGCCGCCTTCGAAGGGGTTTGCCCTGACATAACGGGGGGTTACGTCCGACGTGAAGGCCAGCGCCTTGCCGGTGCCATGGACCCGCACCACCCCGGCACCGAGGCCGGGGGCGCGGACTGTATCCGCCATGACCGAGGTGTCGTACTGTTCCCAGACCCAGGATTTGTGGGCGTAGTTCGGCGAACCGATGAGCGCCTTCAAGGCCTCAATCGGGCCGATCTGCAAACTGTCGGCAAAACGTATGGCAGGCGTCGGCGTCGGCACCCAGGGCCGGTCATATTCCGGCGCGCTGGAGGACAGCTTCGAAAGCGGCAGGTCGGCCTTCACCTCGTTGCCATGGAGGATCAGGAAGCGGTCCTCGGCGATGGTCTCGCCGACCACAGCGAAGTCGAGGTCCCATTTCTCGAAGATCGCGCGGGCGTCGGCCTCGCGTTCAGGCTTCAGGACCATGAGCATGCGTTCCTGGGACTCAGAAAGCATCATCTCGTAGGCGGTCATGTTCCGTTCGCGCTGCGGCACGCGGTCGAGGTTCAGCTTGATGCCCAGCCCCCCCTTGTCGCCCATCTCGACGGCCGAACATGTCAGACCGGCGGCGCCCATGTCCTGAATGGAAATGACAGAGTCGGAGGCCATGAGTTCGAGGCAGGCTTCGAGCAGGCGCTTTTCGGTGAAGGGGTCGCCGACCTGCACCGTGGGGCGCTTTTCCTCGATCGTGTCGTCGAATTCCGCCGAGGCCATGGTGGCGCCGCCGACGCCGTCGCGCCCCGTTTTCGCGCCGAGGTAGACGACGGGCATGCCGACGCCCGAGGCGGCCGAGTAGAAGATCTTGTCGGCATCCGCGAGGCCCGCCGCGAAGGCGTTGACGAGGCAGTTGCCGTCATAGGATTTGTGGAAGCGCACCTCGCCGCCGACGTTCGGAACGCCGAAGCAGTTGCCGTAGGACCCGACGCCCTCGACCACGCCCTTCACCAGATGCGCGGTCTTCGGGTGCGAGGGTAGGCCGAACGAGAGCGAATCCATCGCCGCGATGGGCCGCGCACCCATGGTGAAGACATCGCGCAGGATGCCCCCGACGCCGGTCGCGGCGCCCTGGTGCGGCTCGATGTAGGAGGGGTGGTTGTGGCTTTCCATCTTGAAGATGACGGCCTGATTGTCGCCGATGTCGACGACGCCCGCGTTCTCGCCCGGCCCGCAAATGACCTGGGGGCCGGTCGTCGGCAGGGTGCGGAGCCATTTCTTCGAGGATTTGTAGGAACAATGTTCGTTCCACATGGCCGAGAAGATGCCAAGCTCCGTGAAGCTGGGCGTGCGGCCGATGATCTCAAGGATGCGGTCGTATTCGTCCGGTTTCAGTCCGTGGGCGGCAATCAGATCCGTCGTGATCTGCGGCTCTTGCATTCTGTCCCCCGGGGTTTGGCGCGGTTGGGCGCCTTTTAGGGGGGAAGCCCGGGAGAGAAAAGGGGCAAAACCGGAAGCCCGCCGCATGCCATTGACGAAATCGCCGGAGCGGTTGGACCGGCACGGCAACGGGCGGCCCGGCGTGATGACCGGGCCGCCCGGATCGCGGTCCTACATGCTGACGTTGCAGGCCTGAGGCGCGTTGGTGGCGATCCAGGCGGAGCGGGCGAGGATCTGGCTGCCTTCGATGATGCCGAAGGTCGACTGGATCTGCGCCACCTTGGCCTGATCGCCGATGACGATTGCCTTCACATAGGCCCGACCCTTGTCCTCAAGACCATCGTTGATGAGGTCGTTCAGACAGGAACATTGTTTGCTGGACATGCCTGCCTTGGCTTCGCAGGCGGCGAGGAATTCCTTGTCCTCGGCGCTGTCACAGGCGGCAAGGAGGGCGACGCCCGCACCGAGAACGAGGTCGAGACGCAGTTTTCTGGCGCTGATCATCACCGTCACTCCCCCAGCTTCGGGTTCTTGCTGGCGTTCCAGCCCGCAGCCGCGCCGCCGCCGATCAGGACAGAGATGGCGACGGCCAAAAGGCCCGCCCCGGTCAGCCCGGCCAAAAGGAAGAGTGCGGCCGGCACAGCCATCAGGCCAACCGCCATATTGGTCTTGTTGGGCAGCAGCGCGGCCCCGACGATGGCCATGACCGGCAGGCCAAGCGATGCCACGATCAGGAGCCCCGTTTTGGCCACGGCACCGGATTGCCCGAATTGCGATGCGATGCCGCCAACGGTGCTGCCCATCACGGCGATTACAAGCCCGAGCAGCAGGGCGAGAATGCCCCCGATCAGGCCAAGTGTCATTCCAAGTTTCATGTCATCCCTCCATTATCCGTTCGAGTTCCGCATGACACGTCGCGTGGCCAAACTCATCCCCGGGCCATAGGCGTAGCCTACGGCAGAAAATGGCAAAAATGCCGGGAATTTAGGGTCTTAGCGGCGCTTCATCATGCGTCTCTTGGGTCATTCACGCCCTGCAACGCCTTCAAGTCAATAGTTGATATTTTTTGTCATTCTAAGCCGCGAATGGCATGGCCACGCCGCCGCCCAAAATTTCTTCGCGCGCCCTGTCGAAATCTGCCGGTCCCGTACGTCCTTTGGCTGTCATTCCATCGAGAGGAGGAGACATGACATTCCCAATCACAGGCTTTTACACCGGCATGCTCGGTCTGATCATGATCGTGCTGCAGGTCCTTGTCGTCGTGGCACGGGCGCGAAACGACACGCTTTTTGGCTCAGGCGGCAAGATCGAGATGCTGCTGCCAATGCGGCGGCACGGCAATTTCATTGAAACCGTCCCGCTGGCGCTGATCGCGCTCGGCCTTGCCGAGGCGCAGGGGCTGGGCGCGACATGGCTGCATGTGGCGGGCGGGCTGCTCGTACTGTCGCGGCTCGTTCATCCCTTCGGGCTGAGACAATCGCGGGCCGCGCTGCCCCTGCGCATTGCGGGCACGTCGGGGACTTGGATCGCGACGCTGGTCCCGATTGTCGTACTTCTCTTGCGCGGGGTTCCCGCGTGACCGTTGCCTGACGGCGAAAGCCAATCGAAACTCAACCCAGAAACGGAGGATATCCCGATGCAATTCATGGCACTCATCTACGGCAATGCCGATCTTCAACCGCAATACGGCACCGACGAATTCAAAGCGATGATGCAAGGCTATTTCGCGGCCAATGAGGTCTTCAAACGCGACGGCGTCTTTGTCGCGGGCGAGCCGCTGCAGGGCGTGGATACGGCGACGAGCCTGCGCATAAGGGGCGGCAAGACCGAAACCATGGACGGACCATTCGCCGAGACCAAGGAAACGCTTGGCGGGTTCTACATCTTCGACTGCGCCGATCTTGACGCGGCGCTGAAATATGCCGCGATGATTCCGGGCGCAAAATACGGGACCGTCGAGGTGCGCCCGATCATGCAGCTGTCCTGAATGCCGGCCGCCCCCGACATCGCCGCCACGATCACGGGTATCGTGCGCGCGGACCGGGGGCGGCTGCTTGCCGCGCTGATCGCGGGCCTGCGCGACTTTCAGCTGGCCGAGGATTGCCTGCAGGAGGCGCTGGCGGCGGCGCTGGATCACTGGGGCCGGTCGGGGGTACCGGCCAGTCCGCAGGGCTGGCTTTTGCGGGTGGCGCGGCGGAAGGCCATCGACCGGCTTCGCCGCGCGGCGCGCTGGCGCGACAGGGCCGATGACCTAGCGCTCCTGATCGAGGCCGATCAGGCGGCGAGCGCCGAGCCACCGCCCGAGATACCGGATGAACGGCTGAGGCTGATCTTCACCTGCTGCCACCCCGCGCTTGGCCCGAAAAGCCGCGTGGCGCTGACGCTTCGCACGCTTGGCGGGCTCACGACCACCGAAATCGCGCGCGCCTTTCTTGACCGGGACGAGACGATGGGTCAACGATTGAGCCGCGCCAAGGCCAAGATCGCCCGGGCGGGCATTCCCTTTGCCGTGCCGGGGCCGGAGGCCTGGAGCGAGCGCGTGAATTCCGTGCTGACGGTGGTCTACCTCATCTTCAACGAAGGCTATGGCGCGACGGCGGGTGATAACCCACTTCGGCTCGAACTTTGCGAGGAGGCGATCTGGCTGGGGCGGATGCTGGCCGGGCTATTGCCGGAGGATGCCGAGGCGCTGGGGCTTCTGTCGCTGATGCTGACGACCCATGCCCGGCGCGAGGCGCGGTTCGACCGAAGAGGTGCGATGATCTCGCTGGAGGATCAGGACCGGACGCTCTGGTCCGGGGCGCTGATCGCTGAGGGGTTGCGGCTGATCGACCTTGCCATGGGGCTGCGGGCGCCGGGGCCGTTCCAGATCAAGGCGGCCATTTCGGCGCTGCACGCGCAGGCCGCGCGGTACAGGGATACCGACTGGCGGCAGATGGTTCTTCTATACGACAGTCTGTCGGTCTATGAGCCGACACCCGTGGTGCGGCTGAACCGGGCAGTGGCGTTGATGGAGGCCGGCGCTGCGGCGGCCGCGTTGGCCGAGCTGGACGCGATAGCCGGGGATCTTGACAACTATCAGCCCTATCATGCGGCGCGCGCCGCGATTCTCCTCCGGTCAGGGCATGAAACGGCGGCACAGGCGGCCTTTGACAGGGCGATTGAGATGGCCGGAACCGCTGCGGAGCGCGACTTTCTGATCGCCCGCCGGGCAGAGGCGAAAAAAAAGGCCGAGACGAAGCTCGGCCAAAGTCCAACAGGGAGGTAAAGGGAATGTCCAGGTCGCCCCGATCATCGCCCTTATGCCCGATTTATGGGCAGCCTCTGCCGCGATCAAGAAGAAATGCACCGCCACGACAACATGGCCGCTATGCGTTGCGAACATGTCTCACCGCAACCGGAGGTTGCCGTCAGTCAACACGCTTTTTACGATAGGCGATTACCTCGTCAAGCACGAAATCGCGGAAGGCCGCGATGCGCTTCGATTGCCGCAATTCTTCGGGATAGGCGAGGAAAACCGGAACCTCGCCCGATTCCACTTCCGGAAGTACCCGGACGAGGTCGGGAAAGTCCTCGGTCAGGTAGTCGGGCAGGACCCCGATGCCGAGATGGTTGAGAACGGCCTGCAGGACGCCGTAGTAGTTGTTCACCGTTAGGGTGGACCGCACGTCCTGCTGCAAGAGTTCGTGAACAAGATCGGCGCCCGCCGCCACTTGGGGCGTATGCGGGTTCTGGCTGATCAGCCGGTGGTTCGACAGGTCGCAGAGCTTTTCCGGCGTGCCGGCCATGGCCAGATATTCCGGCGTTGCATAAAGCCGGATGCGGATATTCATCAGACGGCGGCGGATCAGGTCGGCCTGTGACGGTTCCTTCATGCGGATGGCAACATCGGCCTCGCGCATCGGCAGATCGAGCACACGCTCTTCCAGCATCAGGTCGATCTTCAGATCGGGGAACCGCTCGTAGAGTTTCGGCAGGCGCGGGGCCAGCCACAGGGTGCCGAAACCGATGGTTGTCGTCACCCGCAACTCGCCGAAAACCTCATCCTCGCTGTCGCGGATGCGCGCGGCGGCGGTTTCAAGCCGCTTGTTCATGGACGATGTCGCCTCGAACAGCAGCTCGCCCTGTTCGGTCAGGATGAGGCCCCGGGCATGGCGGTGAAAGAGCGTTGTGCTGAGGCTTTCCTCCAGCGCCCGGATCTGCCTGCTGACGGCGGATTGAGACAGGTGCAGCGCCTCGCCCGCATGGGTGAGCGAGCCGGCATCAGCGACCGCGTGAAAAATTCGCAGTTTGTCCCAATCCATCGGTTATCTTTCTTTCGTGCGGTTCTTATGGCCGAAATAGATATGTGCCGAAAGTAAAACTAAAATGGGCGCGTCGAAAAATCCGGTTGATAGGTCAGGTATTTTGACCTATAATTCGGCCCGAACGTGCTCGGGGAGGGCAATATGACGCGGCAGGACATCAGCCTGACGGACCGTTACGATCTTTCGAAATCGCCGGTTCTTCTGAATGGAACGCAGGCGTTGGTGCGGCTGATGCTGATGCAGAAGGCGCGCGACAAGGCGGCGGGGCTGAATACGGCCGGCTATGTCTCGGGCTATCGCGGATCGCCGCTGGGCGCGGTCGACATGCAGATGGCCAAGGCCCGCAAGGTGCTGGAACCGAACGACATCCGATTCCAGCCCGGCCTGAACGAGGATCTGGCGGCGACCGCGATATGGGGCACCCAGCAGGCCGAACTCAGGGGCGAGGGGCGCTATGACGGCGTCTTCGCGCTCTGGTACGGCAAGGGGCCGGGGGTGGACCGCACCGGCGACGTGATGCGCCACGCCAATATGGCGGGCACGTCGCCTCGTGGCGGTGTGCTGATGGCGATGGGGGACGATCATACGGGCGAAAGCTCCACCGTGCTGCACCAGTCGGACTGGGCGATGGTCGATGCCTATATGCCGGTCGTGTCGCCAGCCGGCGTGCAGGAGGTGATGGATTACGGCCTTTACGGCTGGGCGCTCAGCCGGTTTGCCGGGCTCTGGGTGGGGCTGAAGACGATGAAGGACACGGTGGAGGCGACGGCGGTCGTTGACGGCGACCCGCACCGGCTCAGCTTCGTTGCGCCGGAATTCATCATGCCCGACGGCGGGCTCAACATCCGCCTGCACGATACGCCGATCGCGCAGGAAGCGCGCATGATCGACTACAAGAGGTTCGCCGCCGAAGCCTTTGCACGGGCGAACAAAATTGACAAGCGCGTCTGGGGAAAACCCGGCGCGAAGATCGGCTTTGTCGCCGCAGGGAAGAACTGGCTCGACCTCGTTCACGCGCTTGGCCTTCTGGGCATCGACGGGGCCGAGGCCGAACGGCTCGGCATCACCACCTACAAGGTGGGCCAGACCTTCCCGCTCGACATGGACAGTTTCCACGACTGGGCGCGGGGGGTCGACCTCATCGTCGTGGTCGAAGAAAAGCGCAAGTTGATCGAGGTGCAGGTCAAGGAGGCGATCTTTGACGACCGCGACGGCCGGCGGGTCTATGGCTGGCACAAGGGCGATACCTGGGAAAATGGCCGCAGGCTGGAACTCTTCCCGACGCGCTACGCGCTTGACCCCATCACGGTGGCCGAAAAGCTGGGCGGCATCCTGATCGAGGAAGGGCGTGGTACCGACCGCATCAAGGCCGGTCTCCAACGCCTTGAAGAGGCGCGCAAGGCAGACAACGCGCCCCAGATCGCATCGCGGCTGCCCTATTTCTGTTCGGGCTGCCCGCATAATTCATCGACAAAGGTGCCCGACGGGTCGCGTGCATATGCGGGGATCGGCTGCCATTACATGGTGCAATGGATGGACCGGTCCACCACCGGCTTTACCCATATGGGGGGCGAAGGCGCCAACTGGATCGGGGAATCGCTTTTCTCCGAACGCCCCCATGTTTTTCAGAATCTCGGCGACGGCACCTATAACCATTCGGGCATTCAGGCGATCCGCGCCGCGCTCGCCGCGGGCACGAACATCACCTACAAGATCCTCTTCAACGATGCGGTCGCCATGACCGGCGGGCAGACCAATGAAGGCGGGCTGAGCGCGCAGCAGATCACACGGGAAATTCAGGCGATGGGCGTGAAACACATCGCGCTTGTCTATGACGAGAAGGAAGAGATCGACTTTTCCGGCTTTCCATCGGGCATCGAGAAGTTCGAACGGGCAGAGCTTCAGTCAGTTCAGGAGAAATTTAGGGAAATCAAAGGCGTATCGGCCATCGTTTATGTGCAGACCTGCGCGGCTGAGAAGCGCCGGCGGCGCAAGCGTGGCACCTTTCCCAATATCAACAAGCGGGTCTTCATCAATACCGATGTCTGCGAGGGCTGCGGTGATTGCGGGGTGCAGTCGAACTGCGTGTCCATCGTGCCGGTGGAGACGGAGCTTGGCCGCAAGCGCGCCATCGACCAGTCGTCATGCAACAAGGATTTTTCCTGCCTGAAGGGGTTTTGCCCCTCATTCGTGACGCTGACCGGCGCCACGGTGAAGAAGCCGGCGACGGCCGAATTTACCATCCCGTCGCTGCCCACGCCGCAATTGCCGCGGATCGAGGGCACCCACAACACCGTCATCACGGGCGTCGGCGGCACCGGCATCGTCACCATCGGTGCGGTGCTGGCGCAGGCGGCGCATTGCGACGGCAAGGGCGCGGGCATGATGGAGATGGCGGGCCTGGCGCAGAAGGGCGGCGCGGTGCTGATCCATCTGCGCATCGCCGAGCGGCCCGAAGATATCAGCGCGATCCGCGTGGCGACGGGCGAGGCCGACAGCGTCATCGGCGGCGATCTGGTCGTGACGGGCGGGTCGGCGATGCTGGGGCTGATGACGACAGGGCGCACGGGCGCTGTCGTCAACGCGCATGAGATCATCACCGGCGATTTTACCCGCAACCGCGATTTTCATCTTCCGACAGGCCGGCTGAGGCTGGCGCTTGAGGCACGGTTGCGCGACCGGGTCGATTTCCTTGATGCCTCGGCGCTGGCGCTGAAACTTCTCGGTGATTCGATCTATTCCAACATGCTGATTCTCGGGGCGGCCTGGCAGAAGGGGCTTGTGCCCCTGAGCGAGGCAGCGATCCGTCAGGCGATCACGCTGAACGGGACCGCGGTTGAGGGCAATCTCGCGGCCTTTGACATTGGTCGCTGGGCGGCGGCGCGGCCGGCCGATCTGGCGGAAATTGTCTCGGAAAAGGAAGAGAAGCCGCTGTCTTTGGAAGAAAAAATCGCGTTCCGCGTGCGCCATCTGACGGAATATCAGAACGGGGCCTATGCGATGCGCTACCGGAAACTTGTCGATGCCGCGCCGGCGGCGTTAAGGGAATCCGTCGCGCTCGGCTATCACCGCCTGTTGGCCTACAAGGACGAATACGAAGTGGCCCGCCTGCATCTGGAAACCCTGAAAAAGGCGCGGGCGGAGTTCGACGGGAATTTCGCGATGAGCTTCCACCTCGCGCCACCCATGCTGACGAAACCCGGGCCGGATGGCCGCCCGGCCAAGCGGCGCTATGGGGCCTGGATGCGCCATGTCTTCTGGGTGCTGGCGCGCATGAAGGGCCTGCGCGGGACGAGTTGGGATGTCTTTGGCCGGACCGAGGAACGCCGGATGGAACGCGCGCTGATCGCGCAGTACGAGGCGGATATGGCGGAAGTTCTGCCCAACGTGCGGCCCCGCACGATCGAGGCGGCCAGGGCGCTCGCCGAATTGCCGCTCGATATCCGTGGCTACGGTCCGGTCAAGGCGGCGGCCGAGGCAAAGGCGGCCAAGCGGCGCGAAGAACTGCTGGCCGTCATCCGTGCTGGCGGGACGCCGCTGGAGGCGGCGGCCGAGTAGCCGCCCACCTTGTCACGGTACTGATACAGTGCCGTGACGCCACTGATACAGCGCTGTGACAATCTTCCAGGGGGAGAAGCCACCTGGGGCAAGACCGGCATGCGCAGAAGCATCGCGAAAGACATTTCCTATTCCTCATCCGCCCGGTCGCGGCCGGGGCGCGCGATGATCCGGCTGATGGAAAACGCCACTGGCCGGCTCGGCCTGATCCGGCGCGCTGCGGGTTATGAGCGCGAGATGGCGGAGGGCGACGACTTCTGGCGTGTCATGACGCGCCGCTACGGGCTCAGCCTCAAGATCGAAGGGGGGTCCTTCGACAATCTGCCGGAGACCGGGCCGCTCGTCGTCGTCGCCAACCACCCTTACGGCATTCTCGACGGGTTGGTGCTCGGCAGTATCCTTCAGGGTCTGCGGGGCGATTTCCGCATTCTTGCCCACCGCGTCTTTCGCCGCGCGGCCGAACTTGACCGGGTGATCCTGCCGATCAACTTCGACGAAACGAAGGCCGCGGTGGCGGAAAACCTGCGGACCCGGGTCGAGGCGCTGGAGTATCTGAAGGCGGGCGGCGCGATCGGGATATTTCCCGGCGGGACCGTTTCGACCGCAGCGACGCCCTTTGCCCGGCCCATGGACCCGGTCTGGCGCAATTTCACCGGCAAGCTGATCGCGAAGTCGGACGCGACGGTCGTGCCAATCTATTTCGATGGGCAGAATTCGCGGCTGTTTCAGGTGGCGAGCCATCTGCACTACACGCTCAGCATGGGCCTCTTGATCCGCGAATTCCGCGCCCGTATCGACCAGCCTGTGCGGTTGGTCATCGGCAGACCGATCCCGAAGGCGGAAATCGACGCACGGCGGGGCGACGCCACGGCGATGATGGATTTCCTGCGCAAAGCCACGTATGACTTGTCCCCGACGCCGCTGGCCTCCTATGGCTACGGCTATGAATTTGAAGAAAAATACCGCTCGCGCGCGGATCATCCGGGGGTAGAGGATGGCAGTCGGCATATTCGATTCGGGGCTCGGGGGGCTCACGGTATATGATGCTGTCGCGAAGGCGCTGCCGGACCTTCCTTTCGTCTATTACGGCGATAACGCCCATGCGCCCTATGGTGTCCGTGATGCCGACGACATTTATGCGCTGACCTGCGCCGGGGTCGAACGGCTTTGGGCCGAGGGCTGCGATCTGGTGGTTCTGGCCTGCAACACCGCTTCGGCCGCGGCGCTGCGGCGGATGCAGGAAAAGTGGGTGCCAGAGGACAAGCGCGTTCTCGGCGTCTTCGTACCGCTGATCGAGGCGCTGACAGAACGGCAATGGGGCGACAACTCCCCCCCGCGCGAGGTGGCGGTCAAGCATGTGGCGCTTTTCGCGACCCCTGCCACTGTCGCCAGCCGCGCCTTCCAGCGGGAACTTGCCTTTCGCGCCGTCGGCGTCGATGTGGAAGCGCAGCCCTGCGGCGGTGTCGTCGATGCCATCGAGGATGGCGACGAGATGCTGGCAGAGACGCTGGTGCGCGCTCATGTGGAGGCGCTCCTCCGCCGCATGCCGCACCCTGAGGCGGCAGTGCTTGGCTGCACGCATTACCCGCTGATGGAAGCGGCGTTCAAGGCGGCACTTGGCCCCGAGGTAAAGGTCTTTTCGCAGGCAAGCCTCGTTGCCGCCAGCCTGACCGACTACCTTGCGCGGCGGCCCGAATTCGCAGGCGCGGGCAGGGTGGCGAAGTTCCTGACGACCGGCGATCCCGCGCGCGTCTCGACCAAGGCGCGCCAGTTCCTGCGCCGGGCGATCACCTTCGAGGCGGCCTGAGGGCCTCACGAATTCCGCTTCCCAAATGCCGCACCCGTGCTAGCGTCGTCGCATCCTGCCGATCCGATGGAGCCTGCACCATGACCTCCGACCCTCAGAACGATCTTTGCTATCTGTCCGCCACCGATGCCTTGGCCGCGTTCCGGACGAAGGCGCTGTCGCCGGTCGAACTCCTGCAGGCGCAGATCGACCGCGCCGCCACTGTGGAGCCTCGGGTCAATGCGCTGACATTCACCCATTACGACCGCGCCATGGAGGAAGCGAAAGCCGCCGAGGCGCGCTATGCCAGGGGCGAGCCGAAGGGGGCTCTTGACGGGTTGCCTGTCGCCGTGAAGGACGAAGGCTACATCGCAGGCCTGCCGACCTCGGGCGGATCGCTCATCCAGAAGGATTTCGTGCCCGACACGACCTCGCCCGTTAATGAACGGGTTCTGGCCGAAGGCGGCATTGTCCATGCGCGCACCGCGACGCCGGAGTTTTCGACCGCCGGTTATTGCTGGTCGCGGCTCTGGGGTGTCACCCGCAATCCGTGGAACCCTGACTTTACGCCCGGCGGGTCATCCGGCGGGTCGGGGGCGGCACTCGCCTCAGGCACGGCGCCTTTGGCGACAGGGTCCGACATTGGCGGCTCGATCCGCATTCCGGCCTCTTGCTGCGGTGTCGTGGGCTACAAGCCCCCTTACGGCCGAAATCCCGAAGACCCGCCCTTCAACCTCGATTTCTATTGCCATAACGGGCCGATGGCGCGGACGGTGCGCGACGCGATCCTGTTGCAGAACGTGATGTGCGGGCCGCATCCGAAAGACATCGCCACATTGCGCCCCAAACTGACGCTGCCGATGGACTATGCGCCCATCAAGGGCATGAAGATCGCCCTGTCCCGCAATCTGTCGGTCTTCGAGGTCGATGCGGATGTCGGGGCCAACACGCTTGCCGCCGCCGATGTCTTCCGTTCGCTCGGCGCAACGGTGACGGAGGTCGATCTGAACTGGCCGGCCGACCTGCTCGAACATGCGATGAACTACCTCAACCATATCTTCGGCACCTTCATCACCCCGCTTCTCGACGATCACGCGGACGAGATGACGACCTATGTGCGCGACATGGCCGAGCGGTCGCTGAACGCCCGGCCCGCGGATTTCGTCGCCTCGCTGAACAAGGTCGGCGAGATGTATGCCACGCTCGGGCCGCTTCTTGAGGACTACGATCTGCTCATCTGCCCGACGAACGCTTTGCCGGCGGTTGCGGCTGACTTCGATCACTCAAAAGGTTCGGTGACGATCAATGGCAAGGAGGTCAGCCCCTTCCTCGGCTGGGTCATGACGGTGCCCTTCAACATGCTGAGCCGCTGTCCGGTCCTGTCGGTCCCGTCGGGATTTGCGGCAAACGGCGTGCCGACGGGGTTGCAGATCGTCGGGCGAAGCTATTCGGACGGCGATGTCTTCCGGGCCGGGCTCGCTTACGAAACCGCGCTTGGCGGCTGGTTCACTGCGCCTGGCAAACGTCCGGCACTGGGGTAGGCCGCGACCAACTGTCAGGGCCGGGTCACGCAGAATTCGGTTGAATGCCGAAGCCAACTGGCCCATCAAACCCGCGAGAGCGAGAAGAGGCCCCATGATGACAGCGTCATCCGCCATGCCCGGCGCGGCAAACCCGCGATGAAAGGGTTGAAAAAACAGCGCCGCATCCAGATCATCGTTCTGGCTGTGCTGGCGATGGGTGCGAGTTTTGCCGCCTTCTATCTGGCCGCACCAGACGCGCTCCAGTTCTTTCGCGCGCCGAGCGAGGTTGTCGCCGTAACCCCGCCGGCGAGCGAAACGTTCCGCATTGGCGGGCTGGTCGAGGAAGGCACATTGAAGCGTGGCGAGGGCACGGCGGTTAGCTTTCGCGTGACCGATGGCGCGGCCTCGGTCCCGGTCAGCTACACCGGCCTTCTGCCCGACCTTTTCGGTGAGAATCAGGGGATGATCGCGACCGGACGGCTTGTCAACGGGACCTTCGAGGCGACCGAAATCCTCGCCAAGCATGACGAGACCTACATGCCGCGTGAGGTAATCGACGCCCTGAAGGAACAGGGCATCTATGTCGATCCGAACGCTGGCGCTGCGACGAATTAACCTTTCCGCCTGAGCCTTGACCCCGAACCGAGGGGGGAAAGGCCATGCAGACTGTCACCGATATCGCGAGGGAAATCGTCGCCCGTGAGGGTGGCTATGTAAACGACCCCGACGACCCCGGGGGCGCCACAAAATATGGCGTGACAATCCATACGATGCGGCGGCTCGGGCTCGACCTGACCGGCGATGGTCGGGTCACACCGGCCGATGTCCAGCGCCTGACCCGCGAGAACGCGGTGGAAATTTTCGTGGAACATTACTGGCGGGCCCCACGTATCAGCGAGTTGCCGGAGGTTCTGCAACCCTCGGTCTTCGACATGTATGTCAATGCCGGGGCGAATGCGGTGAAGGTCCTGCAGCGGCTACTGGCGGAAATGGGCCAAGAGATTGTCGCCGACGGTGTCCTTGGCCCCCGCACGATCGCCGCCGCCCATGCCGCCGAACGTGCCGCGCCCGACCTGATCGCGGATGCCTACGGGATCGCGCGGCGGAACTATTATTACGCGCTGGCCGATGCCCGCCCGGCCAGCCGCAAATATGCCCGCCGCCGCGATGGCGGCAAAGGCGGCTGGATCACACGGGCGGAGGAATTCATCTCGCCCCGCTTCCACCTGACGGAGGCCGAACATAAGGAAAGATGTGCCGCATGGGTCTGATTTCGCGCGTCATCGGCGGCCCCGCCGCGACAACCGCACTGGGTCAGGCCGTCACCGGCGTGGCCGAGGTCTTTACCCCCAATGCGACGAAGCGGATGGAGGCGGCGCAGGAGGCCTATCTCGCCGCGCTCGACGAACATGGGGCGGAGTTTCAGTATGTCCGGCCCGGGCTATTCGACCGCTTTGTCAACGGTCTGAACCGGCTGCCGCGCCCGATGCTCGCCCTCGGCACACTCGGCCTGTTTGTCTATGCTATGGTCGATCCCTTGCGTTTCGCCGAACGCATGGTCGGGCTCAACTATGTGCCAGACCCGCTCTGGTGGCTTCTGACGGCGATTGTCGGTTTTTATTTCGGCGCGCGCGAGGCGCATTATTTCCGTACCCGCCCGCCGGCCGGGCCGGCCCCTGCCAGCCGCAAGGACAAGGCGCGCGGTGATGAGAATCCCGCGCTGAAGGAGTGGCGCGACCGGGACGACCGTTAGGCCCGACCGCGACATCGGCGCGCAGCCCATTGGCCCCGGGCACGGGACCGACTATGCTCGCCCCATGATTACCGAACTGGGACATTTCACGCTGATCCTCGCCCTCGCCATCGCGATGGTGCAGGCTGTCCTGCCGCTCGTCGGCGCGCAGAAGAACTGGGCCAGTTGGATGGCGCTGGCGGCCCCGGCGGCGACGCTGCAATTCCTGTGCCTCGCCTTTTCCTTCGCCGCCCTGACGCATGCCTTCGTGACCTCGGACTTTTCGCTCCGGATCGTGGTGCTGAATTCGCATACGCTGAAGCCGATGCTCTACAAGGTTGCGGGCGTCTGGGGCAATCACGAAGGCTCCATGCTGCTTTGGGTGCTGATCCTTGCCGGGTTCGGCGCTTCGGCGGCCTGGTTCGGTGGCGGCCTGCCACCGCGTCTTCGCGCGCGAGTGCTGAGCGTTCAGGCGATGATCGGCGTCGCCTTCCTCGCCTTCATCATCTTCACCTCGAACCCCTTCCTCAGGCTCGCCGAGCCGCCCTTCGACGGTCAGGATCTGAACCCCCTGTTGCAGGACCCGGGTTTGGCCTTCCATCCGCCCTTCCTCTATCTCGGCTATGTGGGCCTTTCGATGGCGTTCTCTTTCGCCGTCGCCGCGCTGATCGAGGGCCGCGTCGATGCCGCCTGGGCGCGCTGGGTCCGGCCCTGGACGCTCGCGGCCTGGATGTTCCTGACTATCGGCATCGCGCTCGGCTCCTGGTGGGCCTATTACGAGCTTGGCTGGGGCGGGTTCTGGTTCTGGGACCCGGTGGAAAACGCCTCCTTCATGCCCTGGCTGATCGCGACCGCGCTGCTTCACTCCGCCATCGTGGTGGAAAAGCGCGAAGCGTTGAAGGCCTGGACCATCCTCCTTGCCATCATGGCATTCGCCTTTTCGCTCATTGGCACGTTCATCGTCCGCTCGGGCATCATCACGAGCGTCCATGCCTTCGCCAACGACCCCGAACGGGGTGTCTTCATCCTCGCTATCCTTGCCGTCTTCATCGGCGGGGCGCTGACGCTTTACGCGGCGCGGGCGGGCGCGATGGAGGCGAAGGGGGTCTTTGGCATGGTCAGCCGCGAATCCGCGCTCGTGCTGAACAATGTGCTTCTGGCGGTGGCCGCATTCGTCGTTTTCGTCGGCACGCTCTGGCCGTTGATCGCCGAGCTTGCCTTCGACCGCAAACTGTCGGTCGGCGCGCCGTTCTTCAATCAGGCCTTCACGCCCTTCATGGTGATCCTGGCCCTCATCCTGCCCCTTGGCGCGATCATGCCCTGGAAACGCGCGCGGCTTCAGGCCAGTTTCCGGCCGCTCTTGGGGGCTGTCGTGCTGGCGGTTGCCGCGGCGGCGCTGGCCTTTGCCATCGCGACCGAACGCAGCGTTCTGGCCCCGGTCGGCGCCGCACTGGGCGTCTGGCTCATGGCGGGCGCGGCGGCGGAGCTATGGTTCCGCGCCGGGCGGCGGGTGGCGCGCCTTTTCAGATTGCCGCGCGCGGATTGGGGCAAGGCAACAGCGCATGCCGGTTTTGGCATCTCGCTCTTGGGTATCGCGCTTCTGACCGCCTGGGATGTGGAGGATATTCGCGTCGCTACCGTGGGCGAGACCTTCACTGTCGCCGGTTATGACATCACGCTCGACGCTGTCGACCGGCGCGAAGGGCCGAACTACCTGACCACGATGGCGACGATGCGCGTGACGCGCGACGGGCGCGCGGTCACCACGCTTCACCCCGAAAAGCGCGTCTATCCCGTGGCCAACATGCCAACGACGGAGGCCGCCATCGACAACGGCATCTGGCGCGATCTCTACCTTGTCATCGGCGATCCGCAGGAAGGCGGCGGCTGGGCCGTCAGGACCTATGTGAAACCCTTCGCGAACTGGATCTGGGCAGGCGCGATCATCATGGCCTTCGGCGGTATCCTCAGCCTGACCGACCGCCGCTATCGCGTGGCGGCCGGGGCGCGCAAGGCGCGCGGTCAGCGCGCGCCCACACAGCCGGCCGAATAGCCATGCGGCGCCTCGCCCTTTCCGCCTTTCTGCTTCTCGCCGCCCCGGCGGGCGCGGTGCAGCCTGACGAGGTGCTGGCCGATCCCGCGCTGGAAGCGCGGGCGCGGGCGCTGAGCCAGGGGCTGCGCTGTCTTGTCTGCCGCAACGAGAATATCGACGATTCCAATGCCGAACTTGCGCGCGACCTGCGGCTTTTGGTGCGCGAACGGCTGGTCGCGGGCGACAGCGATGACGAGGTCATCGCCTATCTTGTCGATCGCTACGGCGAATATGTTCTGCTGAGCCCCGCCACCTCCGGTGCCAATCTGCTCTTGTGGATCGCCGGGCCGGGAATGCTGATTCTCGCGCTCGGGGCGGCGGGCCTTTACCTGCGCCGACGCCAGCGGGCGGATGAGGTGGTGGCAGAGCCCCTCAGCGCAGCGGAAGAGGCGCGGCTGCGTGAAATCCTCGACAAGTGACGTCCGGTTCCGCTTTCGGCGGGCGTGAACTCCGCTAGTCTTGCGCGCAAGGCAGACCGGAGGAGACCGCGCATGGACTACGAGATGATCACCTATGCAGAGGCGGATGGCCTTGCCGTCATCACGCTGAACCGCCCGGATGTCATGAATGCGCTGAACCGCCGGATGCGGCAGGAGATTACGGCGGCTGTGGCGCGGGCGGGGCAGGGTGCGCGGGTGCTGGTCCTGACGGGATCGGGCCGGGCCTTCTGTTCCGGGCAGGACCTGACGGATGGTGGTTCGGCGCTGGAGATCGACCTCGAACGAACGCTGCGCGAGGAATACGAGCCGATGCTTCGTGCGATCTTCGATGCGCCCATCCCGGTCATCGCCGCCGTCAATGGCGCGGCGGCCGGTGCGGGGGCCAATCTGGCGCTGGCCGCCGATGTCGTCATCGCCGCCGAAAGCGCGAGCTTCATTCAGGCTTTCGCCCGTATCGGCCTGATCCCCGATGCCGGCGGCACCTACTGGCTGCCCCGGCAGGTCGGCTTCGCCCGCGCAATGGGGGCCGCGCTCTTCGCCGACAAGATCACCGCGCGCGAGGCGGCCGATTGGGGCATGATCTGGCAGGCCGTGCCGGATGCCGAATTCGACGCTGTCTGGCAGGGCCGCGCCGCGCAACTGGCCTCGGGCCCGACGACCACATACCGCCATATCAAGACCGCGATCCGCCAGAGTTTCGCCAATGACCTCGATCAGCAACTCGCGCTTGAGGCGGAACTGCAGGGCGCCTGCGGCCGGACCGCAGATTTCCGCGAAGGGGTCAGCGCGTTTCTGGAAAAACGCCCCGCACGGTTTTCCGGCCGGTGACCGTCTAGCGGCCAACCTTGGGGCAATGCGACTTTACACGATTTCGTCAAGGTTTTTCTGTGCTTGACCGAAGCGCTGCATGGGCCGACACTCGACTTCACTGGGCGCATGGCCCGTCGGCACGGGGGCCAGCGAACGGATCGCGCCCGTCATCGTGCCATCGGGGGGAAGCGACATGCGCTGCATCACTGTACTCGGGCCGTCTCAGTCCGGAAAAAGCGAACTCGTGCGGGCGCTCGCGTCGCTGGAATCCGCACCCGCGCGGACCGAGGCGGCAGGCCACATGACCCTGACGGCCTTTGGCTTCATGGGCGAGGACTGGTGCGCAATCGACATGGCGGGGGGGCCGGAATATTCGCGCATGGCCGGTGCGCCGCTTCTTGCATCCGATGCCGCGGTCCTATGCGTGGCGCCCGACCCGGACGAGGCGGTGCTTGTCGCGCCCTGGTTGCGCGCGGTGGAGGCGGCCGGAACGCCCTGTTTCATCTTCATCAACCGCATGGATGCCGCGAAGGGCAGGGTGCGCGACATCGCCGCAGCCCTGCAGGCCTATACCGAACATACCATCGTTCTGCGCCAGATCCCGATCCGCGAAGGCGGTCAGGTCGTCGGCGCCGTCGATCTCATCTCTGAACGCGCATGGCGCTATCGGGAAGGACAGACCTCCGATCTGATCGAATTGCCGCAGGACGTTGCCGAACGCGAACATGAGGCGCGGGCCGAGCTTCTGGAACACATGTCGGACTATGACGATGCGCTGCTTGAGGAGCTGATCGAGGACCGCGAACCGGCGACGGGTGCGCTTTTCTCGATTGCGCGGCGCGAAACCCAGGACCGGGCGGTGATTCCCGCCTTTCTGGGCGCGGCGAGCCACAAGAACGGCGTCATGCGGTTGATGAAGGCGCTGCGGCATGAGGCGCCGGATGTCAGCGCGCTGCACAAGCGGCTGGGCGGGCGCGAGGAAATTGCCGTCGGGTTTCATGCCCAGAACCGCAAGCATCTGGGCAAATGCACCTTCGTCAGGGTGCTGTCGGGCAAGCTTGGCAGTGGCGAACAGCTGGGTGGCAGCGGTGTCGGCGGCCTTGTCGGGCTAGGCGGCAAGGCGGGGCTTGACCGGCTGGGAACCGGTGAGGTCGGGCTGGCCGTGAAGTCGGACCAGCTGAATGCCGGGCAGGTCTTTACCGCCGCCGCATCCGCACCGGCGCCGGACTGGTCCAAGGGCGCACCGCCCGCGCTGGCGCGGATCGTGGCGCCGGCCAATGAACGCGACGAGGTCAGGCTGTCGTCAGCCCTGACACGTCTGGCCGAGGCCGACCCGATGCTGACAAGCCAACCCGACCCCGAGACCGGCCATGCCCTTCTGAAGGTTCAGGGGGTCATGCATCTGCGCGAAACGCTCGCGGCACTGACCGACGACTTCGGCGTCGACGTGCGCGCGGAACCTCCGGCACCCCAATACCTCGAAACCATCTCCGCCCAGGTGGAAGAACATTACCGCCACCGCAAGCAATCCGGCGGGGCGGGGCAGTTTGCCGATGTCAGTGTCATCGTGAAGCCGGCCGAGCGCGGCGCGGGGTTCCAGTTCGACGAGGTCGTGAAGGGCGGTGTCGTGCCGCGCAACTACATCCCCGCCGTGGAGGAAGGCGCGCGGGAAGCGCTGGACAAGGGGCCGCTTGGGTTCCGCGCCACCGATGTGGCGGTCACGCTGACCGACGGTAAATATCATGCCGTCGACAGTTCGGACTTCGCCTTCCGCACCGCCGGGCGCATGGCGCTTCGCGAAGCGATGCGCAAGGCCGGCCCGGTCCTTCTGCAACCGATCGAGCGGGTGGAGATACATGTCCCGTCGGTTCATTCGGGCGCCATGGTGTCAGTCATTTCCGGCCTGAAGGGGCAAGTGCTCGGTTTCGACCGTGACCCGGCCTATCGGGGCTGGGACATCTTTCGCGCGCTCCTGCCCGCCTCCGCGGCGGAGGAGCTGGTCATGGCGCTCGGCTCATCGACGCAAGGCACGGCCTGGCACGAGGCCGAGTTCGATCATTTCGAAGAGCTTTACGGACGCGAGGCCGAGCGGATCAGCAAGGAACATGCCGAAGCCTGACCGCCCTCGGGCAGCCGGAAATGCGTAGGCCGCCCGGATCGGGGCGGCCTTCGTCAAGGGGGCGTCAGCTTTCGTTCAGCGATCCGCCACGTCGACATAGTCGCGCATGGTTTCACCGATATAGAGTTGGCGCGGGCGGCCGATCTTCTGCTGCGGATCGGCGATCATTTCTTTCCACTGCGAAATCCAGCCGACCGTGCGGCTCAGCGCGAAGATCGGCGTGAACATGGAGGTGGGAAAACCCATCGCCTCAAGAATGATGCCCGAATAGAAGTCGACATTGGGATAAAGCTTCTTCGAGATGAAATATTCATCTTCGAGTGCGATCCGCTCCAGTTCCTTGGCGACCTGCAAGAGCGGGTTGTTGTGAACACCGAGAAGCTCCAGCACTTCGTCGGCGCTTTCCTTCATGACCTTCGCGCGCGGGTCGAAGTTCTTGTAGACCCGGTGGCCAAAGCCCATCAGACGGAAGCCGGAGCTCTTGTCCTTCGCCTTCGCGATATATTCGGGGATGCGGTCGACCGAGCCGATTTCCTTCAGCATTTCCAGACAGGCCTGGTTGGCGCCGCCATGGGCCGGCCCCCAAAGGCAGGCGATACCGGCGGCGATGCAGGCAAAGGGATTTGCGCCGGACGAACCCGCCAGACGCACGGTCGAGGTCGAGGCGTTCTGTTCATGATCCGCATGCAGCATCATGATGCGGTCCATCGCCTTCGACAGGATCGGCGAGACGACGTAATCCGCGCTCGGCACGGCAAAGCACATGTAAAGGAAGTTCGACGCGTAATCGAGCGAGTTCTTCGGATACATGAAGGGCTGGCCGACAGAGTATTTGTAGGCCATCGCCGCGATGGTCGGCAGTTTGGCGATCATGCGGATCGCCGCGACTTCACGCTGCCACGGGTCATTGATGTCAAGGCTGTCATGATAGAAGGCCGACATGGCCCCCACGACGCCGACCATGGTCGCCATCGGATGACTGTCGCGCCGGAACCCACGGAAGAAATAGTGCATCTGTTCATGCACCATCGTGTGGTTGGTGACGCGGGTTTCGAAATCGACCATCGCCTCCGCTGTCGGCAGTTCGCCGTAAAGCAGGAGGTAGCAGACTTCGAGGAAATGCGATTTTTCGGCCAGCTGTTCGATGGGATAGCCGCGATAGAGAAGCTCGCCCTTGTCGCCGTCGATATAGGTGATGGAACTGTCCGTCGCCGCCGTCGAGGTGAATCCGGGGTCGTAGGTGAAGACATCGCCCTGGGCATAGAGCTTGCGGATGTCGATCACATCCGGCCCGGCGGTGGGCGACAGTATCGGCAGTTCCAGGGTCTTACCGCCGAAGGTCAAAGTTGCGGATTTCGTCTTGTCGGCCATCACCACTCCCTTTCCTGTCAGCATCCGGGCGGGACCACTCCCGCAGGCCGGCTGCGATTGTCTCTGTGGAGGGCGCGGGCCGTCCTCACACCTTCACATCTTCGAGCCGCGCCAGCGTTTCCTGCCGCCCGAGGACGAGCATCATGTCGAATACGCTGGGGCTGACGGTTCGCCCGGCGAGAGCCGCGCGGAGCGGCCCTGCGATCTTTCCGAGCCCGATCCCGTGGGCTTCGGCGATGGCGCCGACCGTGGCTTCCAGCGTGTCCCGTGACCAGCTAGCATTTTGCAGGTGCGGCGTCAATTCTGTCAGTATACCACGGGATACCGGATCGAGGGACTGACTGGCCTTCTGGTCTGGAACAATGGGGCGAGATGACAAGATAAAGTTTGCTTTTTCAATAAGTTCCGGAAATGTCTTGGCGCGATCTTTCAGGCAGTAAAGAGCGCGTGACAAATCCGAATGCTGCGACTGCGAAAGGTTTGGCTGGCCGGAGGCGGCCAAATATGCCTCAATTTCGGGCATCAGCGCGGCATCCGACATGGCCGCAATATGCTGGCCGGAGAGATTCTCCAGCTTCTTGAAGTCCAGCCGCGCCGGGGCGCGACCGATTCCCTTGAGGTCGAACCAGTCCCGCGCCTCGGCGTCCGAGAAGAATTCGGCATCGCCATGGGACCATCCCAGTCGCGTCAGGTAGTTGCGCATCCCCGCCGCCGGATAGCCCATGGCCTGATATTCCTCGAGCCCGACAGCGCCATGACGCTTCGAGAGCTTCTTGCCATCGGGTCCGTGAATAAGCGGCACATGCGCCCATACCGGCACATCCCAGCCCATCGCCCGGTAGATCTGGGTCTGGCGCGCGGCGTTGTTCAGGTGGTCGTCGCCCCGGATCACATGCGTCACCCCCATGTCATGATCGTCAACGACGACCGCGAGCATGTAGGTCGGCGTACCATCGGAGCGTAAACAAACCATGTCGTCGAGCTGGTCGTTGCCGAAGGTGACTGTACCCTGAACCTGGTCCTCGATCACCGTATGCCCTTCGCGGGGCGCTTTCAGGCGAATGACGTAAGGCGCATCGGGATGGGTCGCGGGGTCGGCATCGCGCCAGGGGCTCCGGAAAAGGGTTGATCGGCCCTCAGCCCGTGCCGCTTCCCGGAAGGCCTCAATCTCGTCCTGGGTGCAGAAACATTTGTAGGCGCCACCGCGCGCCAGCATCTCATGGGCCACCTCCGCGTGCCGGTCGCGGCGGTCGAACTGGCTGACGATATCGCCATCCCAGTCGAGCCCGAGCCAGCGAAGCCCGCGCAGGATCGCCTCGGTCGCGTCGGGGGTTGACCGGGCGCGGTCGGTATCCTCGATCCGAAGCAGGAACTTGCCCCCCCGGCCACGCGCGTAAAGCCAGTTGAATAGCGCCGTGCGCGCCCCGCCGATATGCAGATAGCCGGTGGGCGAGGGGGCAAAACGGGTGACGATATCGGACATCGGGCGCGTTAACCTTTCGGAAACCATGAAACCGCAAGCTTGGCTCGCGTTCATAAGTCATAGGCAGGCAGGGAAACAAGGGTGCGTCTGGCCGCCGATACGCTTGCCGCGCTCGCCGCGTTCCGGTCCCGGCTACTCATATGGGCGCCGGTCTTCTTCAGTTTCGGCATCGGTGCCTATTTCAACCTGCCGAGAGAGCCGGCGAATGCCACACTCGCGCTTCTGGCCCTACCGCTGCTTTTGGGCGGCCTTGTCGCGTGGAAAGGGCCTGAGGGGGCGCAAGTGCCGGCGATGGTCCTGTTGCTGATTCTTGCAGGCTTTCTTGCCGCAGCACTTCGGGCGCAGTCGGTTGCCGCGCCGGTCCTTGGCTTTCGCTACTACGGCCCGGTCGAAGGACGCATCGTCAATATCGACCGCTCCTTTTCGGACCAGCTGCGCCTGACGCTCGATCAGGTGGTGCTGGAACGGGTCGCGCCCGACAGGACCCCGGCGCGTGTCCGCGTGGCGCTGCATGGCGAACAGGGCTTCATCGACCCCGTGCCGGGGCTGCGGGTGATCCTGACCGGCCATCTTGCCCCGCCCGAGGGTCCGGTCGAACCCGGCGGTTTCGACTTTCAGCGCCTCGCCTGGTTCGACCGGCTCGGGGCAGTCGGCTACACAAGGACGCCTGTCCTCGCCCTCGACGCGCCCGAAGGTGGCGCGACGCTTCTCGCGTTCCGGCTCCGGATGGCCGCATCGCGGGCCATGGCGGCCGGGATGGAGGGGCAGGCGGGTGCCTTCGCCGCGTCGCTGATGACGGGCGACCGGTCGGGCATTCTGGCGGAAACGAACGAGGCCTTGCGCGCCTCGAACCTCTCGCATCTCATCTCCATCTCGGGTCTGCACATGGGCCTTCTGACCGGGTTCGTCTTTGCCATGATGCGCTATGGCATGGCGCTTGTTCCCTTCCTCGCCCTCAGGATCAACAGCAAGAAGATCGCAGCGCTCGTGGCGTTGCTCGCCGCGCTCGTTTACCTCGTGCTTGCGGGCGCGAACATCGCCACCCAGCGGGCATTCGTCATGGCGGCGGTGATGCTGGTTGCGGTGTTGCTCGACCGGCGCGCGATTTCGCTGCGATCGGTCGCGATGGCGGCAATGATCTGCCTCGTTCTGCAGCCCGAAAGCCTGGTGGAGCCCGGATTTCAGATGTCATTCGGGGCGACCGTCGCGCTTATTGCGGCGTTTGAGCCGTGGAGCCGCTGGCAACATCGTGTGCCGGGCGTCCTGCGGCCCGCGGCGATGCTCCTTCTGTCGTCCTCTGCCGCCGGGCTCGCCACGGCGCCGATTGCCGCGGCGCATTTCAACCGGATCGCGGAATACGGGCTTCTCGCCAATCTCTTCGCGGTGCCCATCATGGGTATGGTGGTGATGCCCTCCGGTGTCATCGCGGCCATGTTGGCGCCTCTGGGGCTTGCGGCACCGGCACTTTGGGTCATGGAAAGGGGCACCGCCGCCATACTCTGGATCGCGCATCGCGTGGCGGGCCTTGATGGCGCGGTTGTCGCGGTGGCGACGCCGCCGGGCTGGGTTCTGCCAGCCACGGCATTTGGCGGGGTCCTGGCCCTTGTCGCGGTGCTGCGCCCGGTGCGGATCGCCGGTGCGGCCATCGCGGCGTCGGCCCTTGCCTTCTGGACGGCTGCCGACAGGCCCGATCTGCTGATCTCCGGCGACGGGGCGCTGGTCGGACTGATGACGGCAGAAGGCCGGGTGCTGTCAAAGGCGAAGGGCGCGGGTTTCGTGGCGCAAAGCTGGCTGGAGGACGATGGCGATCTTGCCGATCAGGCGGCGGCCTTTGCGCGGCCCGGCCTTGCCGGGACAAAGGGCATGGTCGCGGGTCAGCTTGGTCCGGTCCCGGTCGCCCATTTCAGCGGCAAGGGTGCGGCGACCCGCGCGGCGGATGCCTGCGCCAAGGCGGCGCTTGTGATCCTGTCGGAAGACTGGTCCGGACCGCCCGCGGCCCCCGGCTGCCGGATCATTGACGCAAGGCTTCTGGCCGCGACCGGGGCCACGGCCATCTATGGCGATGATGACGGCCTGCGGATACTCACATCTCGGGAGGTTGCAGGCGAAAGGCTGTGGAACATGCGGGCCGATGCGCGCCAGGAAACGGCCCATCCGATGCGGGCAGGCAGGCAATCACCTGGACCTGCCGCGCCGGGGCCCTAGTAGCTGCGGATCAGCCCGACGAGACGCCCCTGAATTTTCACGTGATCCTCGGGCAGCACGCGGGTTTCATAGGCCGCATTTGCGGCTTCAAGCGCGATCATCCCGCCCCGGCGCCGGTAACGCTTCAGCGTCGCCTCATGTCCTTCGACGAGGGCCACGACGATATCGCCATTATCGGCGGTCGACTGTTCCCGGATCACCACGACATCGCCGTCATTAATCCCCGCCTCGATCATCGAATCGCCCCGCACCTCCAGCGCGTAGTGCTGGCCGCGCCCGGACAGCATCGACCCCGGCACAGCAACGTGATGCGACACCTCGCTGATCGCCTCGATCGGAACGCCCGCCGCGATCCGCCCCATCACGGGCAGTTCGATGGCGTGAATGGCGCTGACCTCCATCGCACCTTTTGGCGGGTCGGTCCGGTCGCCCTTGATGACCTTCGGCTTGAAGCCGGGCTTTTCCATCGCCTCGGGCAGCTTGACGATTTCAAGCGCACGGGCCCGGTGCGGCAGGCGGCGGATGAATCCACGCTCCTCCAGCGCGGTGATCAGCCGGTGAATGCCGGATTTCGACCGCAGATCCAGCGCATCCTTCATTTCATCGAATGAGGGGGGTACCCCGTCGCGCGCCATGCGCTTTTGAATGAAGTCGAGCAGTTCCAGTTGTTTACGGGTCAGCATGGTGCCTGTTTTCCTTTGCCGATCAACGCCGTGTTCCTGCCACGTTCTAGACCTGTTCCCTTTTTGTGTCAATCGTTTCGCGGCCGGCGCTGGATCGGCACGGCCGTGCGACGGTCACAGCGGGATATACCGTACCGCCGCTCCGATCGTTTGTGCGGGGTCGTTCACCGGCCGGATGAGCAGCGCGTTGGCTTCGGCCAGAACACTCAGAAGCGCGCTGTCCTGCCGGTCGAAGGGATAGATCCGGGCGACACCGTCTACCGTCTCCAGCCGCGCCCGCATGTAATGCGCGCGCGCGCCATTGGCCCTGACCGGCGCACCGAGTTCGGCGACGCGTGCCGCGGCCGGTGTCGGGGGAAGGCCCTGCATGGCGCGGAGCATAGGTAACATGAAGATATGTCCGCAAACGATTGAGGATACGGGGTTTCCAGGCAGGCCAAGCAGGACGGAGTCACCGACCTTTCCGGCCATCAGCGGTTTTCCTGGCCGCATCGCAACCTTGTAGAAGGCGCGCTTCATGCCGGCCCCGTCGGCGGCTTCGGCGACAAGGTCATGATCGCCGACGGATGCCCCGCCGATTGTCACGATCAGGTCGACGTCGGCAGCCATGTCGAACGCAAAGCGCAAGGCGCCGACCCTATCCTGCGCGATCGGCAGAAGCCGCACCTCGGCACCCGCCGCCTCCGCCATCGCGGCGAGCGCGAAGGCGTTTGAGGCGACGATCTGGTCAGGACTGGGTTCGTTTCCCGGCATCACCAGCTCATCGCCGGTCGCGATGAGCGCGACGACGGGGCGGCGCGCGACACGGACCTCGGCAATGTTCATGGCCGCCACAAGCGCGACATCGGTCGGTGTCAGCAGGCGCGGCGCCGCGATTTCGGCGCCAAGCCGGAAATCCTGCCCCCGCGCGCGGACGTTGCTGCCCGGCTCCAGCCGCGTCCCGAGCGTGATGACCTCACCCGCGCGCGCCACATCTTCCTGCAGGACGACCCTGTCTGCGCCGGCCGGTACCGGTGCTCCGGTGAAGATGCGTACGGCCTCACCCGGTTTCAGTTGGCCGGAAAACCCGTGCCCCGCCGCCGCCTCGCCCACAACGGTCAGTTTCTGGCCGGCATTGTGGTCGGCCTCGCGGATCGCATAACCGTCCATCGCCGAGGCATCGAAGGGCGGCTGGTCGCGCCCGGCGCGGACTGCCTCAGCCAAAACCCGCCCCGCTGCCTGACGAAGCGGCAGGGTTTCGGCGGGCAGGGGCGCGCAGAGCGCGAATAGCTCGGCCAGCGCGGCCTCAACCGAAATCATCGCGCCGCCGGCCGCTGTCACGTTGCCTCGTAGCGGCCGGATTTGCCGCCATCTTTCAGAAGCACCCGCAAACCTTCGATTCGCATCGACTTTTCCGCGGCCTTCAGCATGTCGTAGACGGTCAGCGCCGCGACGGAGGCTGCCGTCAGCGCCTCCATCTCCACCCCGGTTTGGCCGGTTGTCCGTACCGTGGCCTCGATCCGGATGCCGGGCAGATCAGCATCCGCCAAGAGTTCCAGCGCCACCTTCGTGATCGGCAAGGGATGACAAAGCGGGATCAGATCCGCCGTGCGTTTTGCCGCCATGATCCCGGCCAGACGCGCGACGCCAAGAACGTCGCCCTTCTTCGCGCGCCCTTCGGTGACAAGCGCCAGCGTCTCGGGCCGCATCACCACCGACGCGGCGGCGACAGCGACCCGGTCGGTCACGGCCTTGCCGGAGACATCGACCATATGCGCATCGCCCTTGTCGTCGAAATGGGTGAGGGTCATCTTGCGCCCCCGTCGGCCGGGGCCGGTGTGGCCAGTATGGCCTTCGTCGCCGCCGTCACATCGGCCTGTCGCATCAGGCTTTCACCGATCAGAAAGGCGCGCGCGCCATGAACGGCGAGGTCGGCAAGGTCAGCGGCGGTGAAAAGCCCGCTTTCGGCAATGAGCATGCGGTCGGCCGGCACCCGCCGGGCCAGTTGCCGCGTTGTCTCCAGCGTCACCTCGAAGGTCTTCAGATTACGGTTGTTGACGCCGATCATCTGGCTTTTCAGCCGCAACGCACGGTCCAGTTCCGCCGCATCATGCACCTCGACAAGCGCATCCATGCCCCAGTGCCGCGCGGCGTCCTCCAGTTCTCCGGCAAGGGTATCATCGACGCTCGCCATGATGATGAGGATGCAGTCCGCGCCCCAGGCCCGGGCTTCGGCAACCTGATAGGGATCGTAGAGGAAATCCTTCCTCAGAACGGGCAGGGTGCAGGCCGCGCGCGCGGCCATCAGATATTCCGGCGCACCCTGAAACGATGGTCCGTCGGTCAGGACCGATAGGCAGGTCGCCCCGCCCGCCGCATAGGCGCGCGCCAGTGCCGGCGGGTCGAAGTCGGCGCGGATGATGCCCTTGGAGGGGCTCGCCTTCTTGATCTCGGCGATCAGGCCATAGCCAACGGCCTGAGCCGCCTTCAGCGCCGCGTGAAAACCGCGCACCGGGTCGGCTGCGCGGGCCGCGTCCTCAAGCGCCGCCACCGGCATCGCCGCCTTCGCTGCGGCAATCTCGGCCAGCTTGTAGCGCCTGATCTTCTCAAGAATATCCATGGCCTCGTCTTATCGCCGCAGGCGGCCTGCGAAAAGCCCCTGTTTCTTCGTTGCTGAAATACCCCCGGGGGTGCGGGGGTGGGACACCCCCGCCGGCCGGTCTAGCGCGCCCAGTCGATCGGGGGCCGGTCCTGCCCCGCCAGCCAGTCGTTGACGCGGCTGAAGGGCCGGGCGCCAAAAAATCCGTGCCGGGCCGAGAGGGGCGAGGGATGCGCGGTCTCGATCAGCAGATGCGCGCCCGGCCGGATCGTGCCGCGCAGCGCCTGCGCCTGCCGCCCCCAAAGCAGGAAGGCCGTCGGCCGCCGCGACACGGCATCCAGCACCTCGCGCGCCAGTTTCTGCCAGCCAAGCGTGGCATGGCTACCGGCAGCACCCTCCGGGACCGAGAGGCAGGTATTCAGCAACAAGACCCCCTGACGGGCCCAGCCCCGCAGGTCTCCGGTCTTGCGAACAACGCCAAGATCGTCCTCCAACTCCTTGAAGATATTCGACAAGGACCGGGGCAAGGGGCGGACATCGAGTTCGACCGAGAAGGCGAGCCCATGCGCATGGCCAGCGGTTGGATACGGGTCCTGACCGAGGATCACAACCGACACGGCCCCGGGTGGCGTCAGATCGAGCGCGGCAAATCGCTGCGCCTCAGGCGGCAATATCCGGCGGCTGTCACGGGCCAGGGCGGCCCGGATGCCGGGCCAGTCATGCGTGAAGAAGGGCAGATGCGCCCAGGCGGCGGGAATCTCCTCGCTCACGGCGCAGGGGCGATGCGGGCCAGGGCCTCGATCTTGGCCTTCGCCGCCCCGGAATCGAGGCTTTCGGCTGCCATGGCGACGCCTTCGGGCAAGGTTGCAGCCCGGTCAGCGACAACAAGCGCCGCCGCCGCATTCAGAAGCACCGCGTCGCGATAGGCGCCGGGCGCACCGTCAAGAAGCGCGCGGAAGGCTTTCGCATTGTCCTCCGGTGCGCCGCCAAGGATCGCCTCGAAGGGGTGGACCGGCAGGCCGGCATCCTCGGGATGCAACTCGAATTCCCGGACCGCGCCGCCTTCAAGTGCCGCAACCGCACTCGGCCCGGCGATCGACAGCTCATCCGTGCCGTCGCCGCCATGCACAAGCCAAGCCTTCTCCGACCCAAGCGTCGCCAGCGTTTCGGCCATGGGCCGGATCCAGTGGCGGGAAAAGGCGCCGGTCAGCTGGCGCTTGACGCCCGCAGGATTGGTCAGCGGGCCGAGAAGGTTGAAGACGGTGCGGGTGCCAAGTTCAGCGCGGGTCGGCATCACATGGCGGATCGCGGGATGATGCATCGGCGCCATCATGAAGGCGATGCCGCAACTTTCCAGTGCTTTTTCAACCACATCCGCGCCGACCATCACGTTGATCCCCATCTGGGTCAGGGCATCGGCCGCACCGGATTTCGAACTGAGGTTGCGGTTGCCGTGCTTGGCGACGACAACGCCCGCACCGGCAACCACGAAGGCGGTAGCGGTGGAGATGTTGAGCGTTCCCTTGCCATCGCCGCCGGTGCCGACGATATCCATCGCGCCTTCCGGCGCGCGGACGGCGTTGCACTTCTTACGCATGACACGGGCGGCCGCCGCAATCTCTTCCACCGTCTCGCCACGGGTTCTGAGCGCCATCAGAAGACCGCCCATCTGGCTTGGCGTCGCGGCACCGTCAAAGAGCGCCTCAAAGGCAAGTTCGGCCTCGGCCCGGGTCAGGGGCCGTTCGGCGGCGAGGCCGATGAGCGGGCGGAGGTCGTCGCTCATGCCGCCACCTTCAGTGGCACATGCGCCGTTTCAAGGAAGGTCCGGAGCAGCCGGTGGCCATGTTCCGAGGCGATGGATTCGGGATGAAACTGTACGCCCTCGATCGGCAATTCCCGGTGGCGCAGGCCCATGATCGTTCCGTTGGCAAGCCAGGCGGTCGCTTCCAGACAGGCCGGCAGGCTGGCCTGTTCGACCACCAGAGAATGATAGCGGGTCGCGTTGAAGGGTGATGGAAGCCCGGCAAAAACGCCCTGTCCCCGGTGATGCATCGCGCCCATCTTGCCATGAACGATCTCGCCGCAGCGGACGACCCGGCCGCCGAAGACCTGACCGATCACCTGATGGCCAAGGCAGACCCCGAGAAGTGGCACACCGGTCGCAGCCGCAGCCGCCGTCAGGTCGAGGCAAAGCCCCGCATCTGACGGTTCGCCCGGGCCCGGCGAGAGGACGATGGCATCCGGGCGGAACGCCATTGCGTCGGCGACATTCAGCGCATCGTTGCGCCGCACCGTGACCTCTGCCCCCAATTCGCCCAAATAATGGGCCAGATTGTAGGTGAAGCTGTCGTAGTTATCGATCAGAAGCAGCATGGCCGGCCTTTCGCAGTCGTGGCACGCTTTCAGGGGGTGAACCCCGCCGCGTGTCGGGCTATACTTGGTCAGAGCCGCGCAGCCGGGTCAAGGGCACGAAGCGGACGTTCGAGGCTGGACATACGTCGGAGGCAGACGTGGGCAAGGGTTTTCTCTTTGGAATCGTGGTTGGCGCGATCTTTTCGGTGCTGGGGCTTTGTGCCGTTTCATTGATGACGCCAATCGAGACGCCGGTGATGGTCGCCGCCACGCCAGCCGATGTGGCGGCGCCGAACGCGGCGCCCGCGCTGGCCGCCGCCGCGCCTGACACCGAAACCCCACCGGTCGCGCCTTTGGCCGATCCGGTTACGGCGGCAGATGGCGGCACACCCGCCGCAGCCACGCCCGAAATCGCGATGGTCGAGATTCCGGCGGGGTCCGAATTCGCGCGGGCGAAAGTCGATGGCGAAACCGTTCTGCCCACCCCCGAGACGGTGGATGTGGCAACGGCCGTCCCGCCCGTCGCGGCGCCAGAGGCCGAACCGGCCCCGGCGCTCGCCGATCTCAGCCCCGCCGCCGCGCCGGAAGGGCAGGCCGAAGCACCGCTTGACATGGCTGCGCCCGATCTTGCCGCCGAAACGGCCGATTTCGGACAGACCGTCGCGGATAATCTTGCCGTCACCCAGCCGGCCGCACTGCCGGCCGAAGCGCCGGTTCTGGCCAGCGACGCCGGTCAGGACACCGTCATCGCCGCCGATTCGACCTCAGAGTCCGCAGCCCCAGCTGAACCAGTCCCTGCCGTGGAACCCGACATGGCGGCCGTACCGGAGGCGGTTCTGCCTGCGGCCGCAGCGCCCAGCATCTCTTCTTCCGCGCCGACCGCGCTGGCCGATGTGACCCCTGCCACGCCGGAGCCCGCCTCGGCTGCAAGTGTGAACGGCGATGCGCCAATCGTCGTGGCCGTGAATGAAGCGCCGGCCGCGTCGGCGCCGGTTGAGAAACCAGCCGACCTTGCGGTTGCAAGCGAGACGGCCGTACCAGCCACTCCACCCGTTGTGCCGGTTGCCGAACCTGAGGCACCGCCGGTCGCGACCCCGGTTGCGGATGCGCCTGCGGCGCCCGCTGCCGACACCCGCGTGGCTGAGGCGGCGACGCCAGCCGTCGAGGTGCCACTGCCCGCGCCGGAACCGTCGCATACCCAGACACAGGCCATCCTGCCCGTGACGCCGCCCGCCGAAACGGCTGAGCCGTCCTTCGGTCAGCCGGTCCAGCCATTCGGATCGGCAACTGCGCCAGAGCCGGGCTTCGGCGGGACGGTCGCGGGGGTCAAGATCAATCGCCTGCCCACAATCAGCACTGAACCGGCCGTATCGGCGGAGCCGGAGGCGGAGGCCGCACCTGCGACCGAAACGGCAGAGGCCCCGGCCGATGCGGCCGATCTGCCAGCCTTTGTCCGCTTTGCAGCGCCCTTCGATTCGTCGACGGCGAACCCGTTCCTGTCCATTGTCATCCTCGATGTCGGCCCCGAGGCCGGAGGTCTGCCATCGGCCGAACTTGCCGCCATCGGCATTCCGGCGACCATCGCGATTTCACCCGACGCGCCGGATGCCAGGGCCACCGCCGACAGTTACCGTGCCGCCGGGTTGGAGGTTGCCATTCTTGCGCCCGCCCTGCCGGTCGGTGCTACGCCGTCAGATCTGGAGGTCAGCTATCAGAGCTATGTGACCGCATTGCCGGAGAGCGTTGCCATCGTCGGCGCGCCGGAAGCGCAGTTTCTGACCAACCGGCGCACGGCCGAACATCTGGCGGCCCTTCTTGCGGCTGACGGGCGGGGGCTCGTCACCTTTGCCCGCGGGCTCAACCCGGCGGGGCAGGCGGCCGAGAAAGAGGGTGTGCCCCATATCGCCGTCTATCGCGTTCTCGATACCGATCTGGAGAACACCACAACCATCGGACGTTATCTGGACCGCGCCGCGTTCGAGGCCGACCGCAAGGGGCAGATACTGGTGATGGCGCATTCCTACCCGGAATCGATAGCCGGTCTGAAGGACTGGATCGCGGGAGGAACGCGCGGCACCACGATTGCGCCCGCTTCGGCGGCGATGCTGGCGGGGCGCCCGCTGAACTAGGCGGGCAAGACCCCCGGCCTAGTTCATCTGCGCATGCACCGCGTTGATCGCGGCCTGGTCGAGCGTGATGCCCGCCTCAGCCTCAATTGCCAGCGTGTAGTAGTCGAAGACATCCTGCGCCACGGATTGGGCAAGTTGCTGTTGGAGCCCCGCCCGCGTCTGGGCGACTTCGGCGCTTTCCGGGTCTGCGGCGTTAATGGCATCGAGCGCTATCAGATGCACCCGGCCCCCGGCGTCGATGATGGCGCTGTCACCGACCGCCATGGTGAAGACCTTTTCGGCGACCTCGGCGGGCGCGTCCTGAATGAAGCCACCACGGGCGAAATCGTCGTAGCGGGTGGTTACGAGCCCGGTCGCGGCAAGGTTCTGGCCGGCGGTTAACCGGTCCTTCACCTCGGCGGCAAGCGCCATGAGCGCGGTCCTAGTTTCGGCCCGTGTCCAGCTTGTCGTGGCCGCGTCGCGCACCTCATCGAGGGGCTGCAGCGCCGGCGGGTCGATCCCGTCGAGCCTGAGCGCAAAGACCCCGCCATCGTCAAGCGCGGCCAAGGTCGGGAAGTCATCCGCCGTCGCCGCCTGGGCGGCCGCACGAAACCCGGCATAGGCGGCGATGCCGTCCTCTGTCGTGACGTCGAAGTCGATTG
Organism: Paracoccaceae bacterium; assembly: GCA_041397105.1. Taxonomy (GTDB): domain Bacteria; phylum Pseudomonadota; class Alphaproteobacteria; order Rhodobacterales; family Rhodobacteraceae; genus Albidovulum. The sequence goes on along the minus strand of JAWKXJ010000002.1, from coordinate 621,191 downwards.
TGCCAAGAGTCATGCCGGTTTCCGCGGCCACCTCTTCCAGGGTGGCGCCGCCGGCCAGAATATCCTCGATGCTCTCATTCCGCTCGGCCACGAGCCGGCGCGCCTGATCCATCGCGACCTCGGCTGACAAATCCTCGCGCGCGTCCTCGAAGCTGACTTCGCGCGCCTCAAGAATGGCGTTCATGGAGAAAAGCGCAGGCCCAAGGTCGCTCGGCAATGGGCCGATGACGCCCGGCTCCGTCAGCGAAAACACGGCCTCGCCCGCGGTACCTAGATCGGCCGCCGTGACCTCGCCCAGGTCGGTATCCTCCAGCGCGAGACCACGTTCAGCAGCCAGCGCCGCGAAATCCGCCTCGCCGGCATCGAGCCGCGCCTTCGCTGCCGCCGCCTCCTCGATGGAGGGATAGACAAGGCGTTCCACCAGACGCCGTTCCGGTGTCACGAATTCGTCGATGCGCTCGTCATAGGCCGCTTTGAGCGCGCCTTCGTCCAGCACGACCTCGTCCAGCAGCATGTCGGGCGACAGCCAGACATAGGTGATGCGGCGGATTTCGGGGCGCGTGAATTCATCGGGATGGGCGTCGTAATAGGCCGTCAGCGCGGCATCGTCCGGCGCGCCGACCGGTTCCAGAAGGTCCGAAGGAAGAAGCTCGGCGACAGTAAAATCGCGCGTCTCGTGCACCCAGGCAGCCAACCGGTCGACAAAGGCCTCCGGCGCGGCCGTTGCGCCCAGAACGGCGCCCTGCAGAAGCGTCCGCGCCGCCTCGTCACGCAGCTTTCCTTCGAATTCCGCTTCGCTCAGGCCCTCCTGGCGCAGGGCGAGCGTGTAGGTCTCGCGGCTGAAGCTGCCGTCGAGGCCCTGAAAGGCCTGAACCGCCATGATCCGGCGGCGCACCTCGGCGTCGCCCACGGAAATACCGAGCTTGGCCACTTCGTTGTCAAGCGCGGTCGCGGCGATGACGCGTTCCTGGACGCCACGCTCGATGCCGAGCGACTGTGCCTGCACGAAGCTGACCGGCTCGCCGATCTGGTTCGACAGCGCCGCGATTTCGCGGTTGAGCGCGCGGGCATAGTCGCGCAGGTCGATGTCACGGTCGCCGACAGTGCCGATCGAGCGGATGTTGCCACCGAAATTGCGCGCGCCGAACCCCCCGAGGCCGAGGATGAGCATGGCCATCAGGACCCAGATGATCGCATTGCCGCGCTTCTTCCGCAGTGGATTGGACATCGCTCGTTCCCCCCGTCAGGCGTTATCGTGGTTCATAGGATAGCGGCTGCGGCTGGGCAAGGCACGATCGGCCGCCCGCGTCACGGTCGGAAGGCGGCCAGCCGTTCGATCATCTGGGCGATCCCGGCACTGTCGGCATTGGCAAAGGCGATGCGGAACTGCCGCGCGCCTGCGGGGTCGCTTTCGGGCATGAACATCGTTCCGGGCAGAAGCAGAACGCCCGCCTCGCGCACCAGCCGCCGGGCAAGCTCGGGCGAGGGCAGGGGGAAGGGATGTTCGACATAGGCGAAAAAGGCGCCGCAGCCGAGAAGCCGCCAGCCCGGGAGGCCGTCGATGCTCTTGGTCATGGCCGCCCTGCGGGCAAGGATTTCGGCACGTTCGCCGGCCACCCACTGGCTGAGGTTCCGCATACCCCAGAGCGCGCCCATCTGGCCAAGCTGGCTGGGGCAAATCGCGACGGTGTCGAGGAACTTCTCTACTTCCGCCAGTCGCGCACGGTCCGCGACGATGGCCCCGACCCGATGCCCGGTCAGCCGGTAGGCCTTGGAGAACGAATAAAGGTGGATGAAGGTTCCGCGCCAATCAGGATCGGCGAAAAGCTCATGCGGCGCGCCATGCCGCCCGTCAAAATCGCGGTAGGTTTCATCCACGATCAGCGCGATGCCGCGCGCCTTCGCGAGATCGAAGAAGGCGCGAAGCGTTTCGGCCGGATATTCCACCCCGCCCGGATTGTTGGGGCTGACCAGCACGATGGCGCGGGTCCGGTCCGTCACGAGCCCGGCAGCAACGGCGGCATCGGGGATGAGGCCCGATCCCGTCGCCAGCGGCACTGTCGTGATGCCCTGCATGTCCAGCCACATTTTATGGTTGAAATACCATGGGGTTGGAAGGATGACCTCATCCCCCGCGCCGGCCAGTGTCGACAAGATTGCTGTAAAGGCCTGATTGCAGCCTTGCGTGATCGCCACCTCGTCCGGGGCGATAACGGCGCCATAGACGTCTGACCATTGCGTCGCGATTTCCGCGCGGAGTGCGGGCAGGCCCAAAACCGGCCCGTAAAGATGCGCGGCGGGATCGTTCAGCGCGGCATCGGCCAAGGCACGACGCAACCCCTCCGGCGGCGGATCGACCGGCGCGGCCTGCGACACGTTGATAAGCGGCCGGTCTGCTGGGAACGTCACGCCCTCAAGCCAGCGCCGCGCCTCCATCACCGGAGGCGGGAAGGTGGCGGCCATCGCCGGGTTCAGGGGAAGGGTCATTGCCGCACCTTTCGTGCCATTGCCTCGCGCGCATGTCTGACTGGCCGGCCGTACCCCGGCAAGTCAGTCGGTGCCGCGGTAGGGCTGCACATATTGCAGCGCCATATCCCAAGGGAAGAAGATCCAGGTGTCCTGGCTTACCTCGGTAATATAGGTGTCCACCATTTCGCGGCCCTCGGGCTTGGCATAGACCGTGGCGAAATGGGCCTTCGGATAAAGGCTTCGCACCAGTTCCAGCGTCTTGCCGGTATCGACGAGGTCATCGACGATCAGCACCCCTTCGCCATCCGTGCCCATGATCGAGGCCTGCGGCTCCTTGATGACGCGGGGCTTGGTCTGGTCCTGATGATTGTAGGACTTGACGCTGATCGTATCGACGACGCGGATATCAAGCTCGCGGCTGACGATCATCGCCGGGGCCATGCCGCCCCGGGTGATGGCGACGACCGCGCGCCAGGCGCCCTTGTCCGGCCCCTTGCCGTCAAGCCGCCAGGCGAGCGCGCGGGCATCGCGGTGAATCTGGTCCCAGGAGACGTGAAAGCCCTTCTCGTGCGGCAGCCGGTCGGTCATGGCTCAGTCCTCCTTGCGTCCGGTCACCACGTCGATGTCCGGCGCATCAACCGCCTTCATGCCAACAACATGATAGCCGGCGTCGACATGATGTACCTCGCCGGTCACGCCCGACCCGAGATCGGAGAGAAGATAGAGTGCGGACTTGCCGACCTCTTCCTGATTGACGTTGCGGCGCAGGGGCGAGTTCAACTCGTTCCACTTCAGGATATAGCGAAAATCGCCGATGCCGGAGGCAGCGAGCGTCTTGATCGGCCCGGCCGAGATCGCGTTGCAACGGATGCCGTCCTTGCCGAGGTCTTCGGCGATATAGCGCACCGACGCCTCAAGTGCGGCCTTGGCGACGCCCATGACGTTGTAATGCGGCATCACCCGTTCGGCGCCGTAATAGGTCAGCGTCAGAAGCGAGCCGCCATCCGGCATCATCGCTGCGGCGCGCTGGCAGATGGCGGTGAAAGAATAGACCGAGATATCCATCGTCATGCGGAAGTTTTCGATTCCGGTATCGACATAGCGTCCGCGAAGTTCATTTTTATCAGAAAATCCAATCGCATGGACGACGAAGTCCAACTTGCCCCAGATCTTTCCGAGATGCGCGAAAAGCGCATCGAGCGACCCGGCATCGGCGACGTCGCATTCGATGAGCTCTTTCACACCGATCGAGTCCGCCAGCGGACCGACACGTTTCTTCAGCGCTTCGCCCTGATAGGAAAAGGCCATTTCCGCGCCATGATCGGCACAGGCCTTGGCGATGCCCCAGGCGATCGACTTGTCATTCGCAAGACCCATGATGAGGCCGCGCTTGCCGGCCATCAGTTTGGTTGCCATCTCTGTCCCCACGCCGTTTTTCGGGTAGCAAAGCATTAGGCGATGTTCCGGGCGGCATCAAGGGCGGCCGGCAGGCCCGTTGGCTATGCCATTCCCTCATTCGCCTTGCACGTGTCGTGCTGATCTATATCAATGTCGCGTCTATTTACTTCCCGGAAGGCTGAGGCATGGAGAAGCGAAGCGGTATCTTTGCGGGTGACGACCCCTTTGCGATCGCCCGGTCATGGCTGGCGGAAGCCGAGGCGGCCGAGCCGAACGACCCCAATGCCATCGCCCTCGCAACGGTCGGTGACGACGGGTTGCCCAATGTGCGTATGGTCCTGCTGAAAGAAATCGAGGCGGACGGCTTTGTCTTCTATACGAATTACGGCTCCGTCAAATCGCGCGAGATTGGGGCCTCCGGAAAGGCGGCATTCGTGCTACACTGGAAGTCGCTGCGTCGGCAGATCAGGGTGCGCGGTCTTACGACACGGGAGGACGGACCCAAGGCGGATGCCTATTATGCGTCCCGGTCGCTGCAAAGCCGGCTGGGGGCTTGGGCGTCACAACAGTCCGAACCCCTTGAGTCGAGGGCGGGGTTGATGGCAGAGGTCGCCAAAGTTACGGTACGGCACGGGCCGGCGCCAGCGCGGCCGCCCTTCTGGGGCGGATTCCGGATTGCGCCCTTGGAAATAGAATTCTGGTCGGACGGCGCGTTTCGTCTTCACGACCGGTTCAGGTGGCGGCGCGAAACGGTATCGGGCGCCTGGGAAGTTCAGCGGCTGTTTCCGTAGCAGAAATGGTTAGCAGAATATGTCATAGAAAAAGTTTTTCTAGTTGACTTGAAAGACTATCTACCAACGTGACAACACTAATACGTGCAAGCATGGGAAGACCCCGCGATGACCGATCAACAACTTGAACCGCACAAAGTGCTGGGCCGGGTCAAGTGGTTCGATCCTGCGAAAGGCTTCGGTTTCATCATCGCCGAAGAAAGCGGCGGTGACATCCTGCTTCATGCAAATGTGCTGCGCAACTTCGGCCAGAGCTCGGTTGCCGACAATGCCCGGATATCGGTCGTGGTGCAGCGCACGGCCCGCGGCCACCAGGCGGTGGAAGTGCTGGAGATACTGCCACCCGAAGGCGAGGATCTGTCACATATCGAGGATCTCGGCGCCAGCGATGCCGCCGTCATCGCCGCCCTGCCGCTGGAACCCGCCCGGGTGAAGTGGTTCGACAAGGTCAAGGGCTTCGGTTTTGCCAACGCCTTCGCCCGGCACGAGGATGTATTCATCCATATCGAGGTTCTGCGCCGGTCGGGCTTTGCCGATCTTCAGGCTGGCGAAGCAGTGTGTCTGCGTATTATTGATGGCAAGCGGGGACGTATGGCCGCGCAGGTCACGTCCTGGGAGGCGGCTGTCAGAGACAAGGGGTAGTGTGCGGTTTCCGGTAAGTCTGAAGACGGCAGTTGCCGCGGTGCTGGCACTTGCGGCTTGGCCTGCGGTCGCGGAGGAATGCGCGACTGACCGGGTGGATTTCCGCTGGCTTGGCGGACGCGCCGCGTTCAAGATCGAAATCGCCGACACGTACAATTCGCGCAGCCTCGGCCTCATGTATCGCAAGTCGCTGCCGCTCGACGCGGGAATGCTCTTCATCTACCGCTCGCCGCAGCCGGTATCGTTCTGGATGAAGAACACGCTGATTCCGCTCGATCTTCTTTTCATCGACGAGAACGGCAAGGTAACCCAGATCCGGCGCGACGCGCGACCGGGGGACCTGACGCCCATGCCCGGCCCGCTCGACACGCTGATGGTGCTCGAAATCAATGGCGGGCTGGCGCGCCGTATCGGCCTGCCGGTCGACGCGCAGATGCGACATCCGCGTCTCGATCAGGACGTTGCGCTCTGGCCCTGTTCGGAACCTTAGGGCTTTTCCTTTGAACCTGTTCCCGCTAGAGACGGGCAGATCGGGGCGTAGCGCAGCCTGGTAGCGCGACGGTTTTGGGTACCGTAGGTCGTGAGTTCGAATCTCGCCGCCCCGACCACCTCAAGAAACAGGCAAAGGTTCCGTTCGATCCCGTCCGGCCGGTCGTTTGGCAGAGAATCCCTTCTGCTGTGGCATCGGCGCATCGGGCGCCATTCTCACAACGAAACTCAGGCGTCGCTTCAAGAGCCGACCCCAAACCGGCCCCATTTCATGATATTTTCTTCGGGTGCCAACAGGGGGTGTGGCGCATGAATCGGGGCCCAGTCGCCCGGTTCCCGGTTTGCCGGCGGGGTCAACCGAAATCTCGATAAAAAAGATTCAAAAAGCTGTTGACCACTAGGCAGTGAATACGTCAGTTTGTATTGGCTGACGGACAGGCCACAAGATTTAGTGGTCAGCTCGGCGGGGGACAAGACTTAAACAGCATGGCTGCATCGCAGTGCAGCAACGGTCTGGTGGGCGCATCCATCAGCCCGGCGGGGTCTTGTTCCGTGTTCGTGACCAGCAGCGATACGGGGCGGCGCCAACGGTTCCTGAGAGAACCTGCCGCGAAACAGAAAATTTGGAACGACGGGGCAGTTAATGAAAATCGAACGCAGATTCACCCGAGCTGGTGCCGATGCCTATGCGGACATCGAGTTCACGACCACGACGTCGGAGATTCGTAATCCCGACGGCAAGATCGTCTTCCGCAATGACAGCGTGGAAGTTCCGGCGGGCTGGAGCCAGGTGGCCTCCGATGTGCTGGCGCAGAAGTATTTCCGCAAGGCCGGCATTGCTGGCAAACTGAAGAAGGTTCGCGAAAAGGGTGTGCCGGAATTCCTGTGGCGCTCCGTTCCCGATCAGGACGCGCTTGCCACGATGAATGAGGAAGAGCGGCTGGTCGGCGAAAACTCGGCAAAGCAGGTCTTCGACCGGCTTGCCGGCGCATGGGCTTATTGGGGCTGGAAGGGCGGCTATTTCTCGACCGAGGCGGATGCCCGCGCCTATTACGACGAAATGCGCTTCATGCTGGCCGAACAGATGGCCGCGCCGAACTCGCCGCAGTGGTTCAACACCGGCCTGCACTGGGCTTACGGCGTCGATGGCCCCGCTCAAGGCCATCACTATGTGGACCACAAGACGGGCAAGCTGACCAAATCCGACAGCGCCTATGAACACCCGCAGCCGCACGCCTGCTTCATCCAGTCGGTCTCGGACGACCTCGTGAACGACGGCGGCATCATGGACCTCTGGGTCCGTGAGGCGCGGCTCTTTAAATACGGTTCGGGCACCGGCACCAACTTCTCCTCGCTCCGTGGCGAGGGCGAGAAGCTCTCGGGTGGCGGCAAATCCTCGGGCCTGATGGGCTTCCTGAAGATCGGCGACCGCGCGGCGGGCGCAATCAAGTCGGGCGGCACCACGCGCCGCGCGGCGAAGATGGTGATCTGCGACATGGATCACCCCGATATCGAGCAGTTCATCAACTGGAAGGTCATCGAAGAGCAGAAGGTGGCCTCGCTCGTCGCCGGTTCGAAGACGCATGAGAAGCTGCTGAACGAGATCTTCGGCGCGATCCGCGCCTGGGACGGCTCCACCGAGGATGCCGTCGATCCGGTGAAGAACGAGGCGCTGAAGGGCGCGATCCGGGGTGCCAAGAAGGCGATGATCCCGGAAACCTATGTCAAGCGTGTCCTCGACTACGCCAAGCAGGGCTATGACAGCATCGAGTTCCCGACCTACGACACGGATTGGGACTCTGAGGCTTATGCTTCCGTCTCCGGCCAGAACTCCAACAACTCCGTCCGCGTCACCGACGCCTTCCTGAAGGCGGTCAAGGACGATGCCGATTGGGAGCTGATCCGCCGCACCGACGGCAAGGTCGCCAAGACCGTGAAGGCGCGCGAGCTGTGGGAGCAGGTCGGCCACGCCGCCTGGGCCTGCGCCGATCCCGGCATCCAGTTCCACGATACCGTGAACGCCTGGCACACCTGCCCGGAAGATGGCGCGATCCGGGGATCGAACCCCTGCTCGGAATACATGTTCCTTGACGACACGGCCTGCAACCTCGCCTCGATGAACCTGTTGACCTTTTACAAGGACGCCAAGTTCGACGCCGAAGCTTACGTGCACGCCACCCGCCTCTGGACCGTGACGCTGGAAATCTCGGTTCTCATGGCTCAGTTCCCGTCGAAGGAAATCGCCCAGAGGTCCTATGACTTCCGCACCCTCGGCCTTGGCTACGCCAATATCGGCGGCCTCCTGATGAACATGGGCCTTGGGTATGACAGCGACGAGGGCCGGGCGCTCTGCGGCGCGCTGACCGCGATCATGACCGGCGTCGCCTACGCCACTTCGGCCGAAATGGCGGGTGAACTGGGCGCCTTCCCGGGCTATGCGAAGAACGCGGGTCACATGCTGCGCGTCATCCGCAACCACCGGAATGCCGCCTATGGCAAAACGGCCGGGTATGAGGCGCTGGACATCAAGCCGGTCGCGCTCGATCACGCGAACTGCCCGGACCAAACCCTTGTGGCGCTTGCGAAATCGGCCTGGGATGAAGCGCTGGCGCTGGGTGAGAAGCACGGCTACCGCAATGCGCAGGCCACCGTCATCGCGCCCACGGGCACGATCGGTCTGGTGATGGACTGCGACACGACGGGGATCGAGCCGGACTTTGCGCTGGTGAAGTTCAAGAAACTCGCCGGTGGTGGGTACTTCAAGATCATCAACCGCTCGGTTCCGGCGGCGCTGGAAACACTCGGCTACGGCTCGGCCCAGATCGAGGAAATCATCGCCTATGCCGTCGGTCATGCCTCGCTCGGCAACTGCCCCGGTATCAACACGACCTCGCTGATCGGCCACGGCTTCGGCCAGGCGGAACTCGACAAGATCGAGGCCGCGCTGCCGACCGCCTTCGACATCCGCTTCGTCTTTAACCAGTGGACACTGGGTGAGAAGTTCTGCCGCGAAACCCTTGGTATTCCGGCGGAAAAACTGGCGGACCCGACCTTCGACCTGCTGCGGCATCTGGGCTTCACCAAGGCGCAGGTCGATGCCGCGAACGACCATGTCTGCGGGACGATGACACTGGAAGGCGCGCCCTTCCTCAAGGACGAACACCTCGGCGTTTTCGACTGTGCCAATGCCTGCGGCAAGACCGGCAAGCGGTTCCTCAGCGTCAACAGCCACATCACCATGATGGCGGCCGCGCAGAGCTTCATCTCGGGCGCGATCTCCAAGACGATCAACATGCCGAACAACGCCACGATCGAGGATACGCTGGCCGCGTATGAGCTTTCCTGGCAGCTCGGCATCAAGGCGAACGCGCTTTACCGCGATGGCTCCAAGCTGAGCCAGCCGCTTGCCGCCGCCCTTGTCGAGGACGACGAGGAGGCGGAGGAAATCCTGGCCAGCGGTTCGGCGCAGGAAAAGGCTGCGGTTCTCGCCGAGAAGATCGTCGAAAAAGTGATCGTGAAGGAAATCGTCCGCTCGCACCGCGAAAAGCTGCCCGAGCGGCGCAAGGGCTATACCCAGAAGGCCATCGTCGGCGGTCACAAGGTCTATCTCCGCACCGGGGAATACAAGGACGGCCAGCTTGGCGAGATCTTCATCGACATGCACAAGGAAGGCGCCGGCTTCCGCGCGATGATGAACAACTTCGCCATCGCGGTCTCGGTCGGCCTTCAATACGGCGTGCCGCTGGAGGAGTTTGTCGACGCCTTCACCTTCACCAAGTTCGAGCCGGCCGGGATGGTGCAGGGCAACGACTCGGTCAAGCAGGCGACCTCGATCCTCGACTACATCTTCCGCGAACTGGCGATCAGCTACCTCGACCGTACCGACCTCGCCCATGTCAAACCGCAAGGCGCAAGCTTTGACGACCTTGGCGGCGGGACCGATGAGGGCCGGACCAATGTCGCCGAAGTCAGCGACCGCGCGGCGTCAAGCTCGCTCGAAGTGCTGAAACAGGTGGCCTCGACCGGCTATATGCGCAAGCGCCTGCCACAGGAACTGGTGGTTCTGCAGGGTGGCATGGGCGCGACCGCTTTTGCCGGCGCGGCCGATCCGGTGGCCGCTCTTAACGTGCTCGTGCCGGAAACGGCGCAATTCGGTGCTGGCGGCGGGTCCACCGCGCTTGCCAGCGGAACGGTCAGTATGGACGCCCGCACCAAGGCCAAGATGCAAGGCTACGAGGGCGATCCTTGCGGCGAATGCGGCAATTACACGCTGGTGCGCAACGGTACCTGCATGAAGTGCAACACCTGCGGCGGGACGAGCGGGTGTAGCTGACGACTTTCCAAACCCCAAGAGGTCCCGGGTCAGGCCCGGGACGCGCGGGGTGCGGTTCCGGGGCGGGTGCGCTCGCCCCCGACGACGTTCAGGCCGCAGGCAAAAAACCGAGCGGTCATAATGACGAGCCTGGACGGCGAGACTGGGGGGCCATTGGCCCCCCTTTTTCTTTCTGCCGAACACGATGCGGCGCGCAATCACCGTCCCGCATCGGCATCTTGTTGCCGGCGGGCCACCAGCCACTTGCGGCAGGGCGCGCAAATGCCCACATACAGTGCGGTGGCGGTCAAGCCACTGATTCCGGGGCAATGACCCCCAGCTGGAGTAACCGTAGTATGAAAAAGCTCGTTCTGGCTCTGAGCGTCCTTGCTGGCGCTGCTGCCGTTCAAGCGAACGCCCAAACCGTCGTGACCGATACCGACGGCAACGGCACCTATTCCATGGAAGAGCTGAAGGCGGCCTATGCTGACCTGACCGCGGAGCTTTTTGCGGAAGTCGACGTCAACGCCGATGGCGCCGTCGATGCGGATGAATTGCAGGCCGCGATCGAAGCCGGCAAACTGCCGGCCTGATCCGCGCGGCAAGCGCGTAAGGTCAAATCGGCCCCGGGGGGAAACCTCCGGGGCCTTTTTCATGTGTCTTCCTCACCGATCATCAGGGCGGCGGCGGGGCCTCTTCCCGGCAAGCCGCAATCGGCACGAAGCCGCATCCGGGCGCGGGCGAGCCGGGACATGACGGTGCCGAGCGGCACGCCTTCGCCCTTGGCGATTTCGGCATAGCTTTCCCCATGCGCGGCGTGGCGCAGGATTGCACTGGCCTCGACGGCGGGCAGCCCGGCCAGCCCCCGGGCCACATCGCGCAGCGCCATGCGCCGGGGTGCGTCCGAGGGGACCGTCGGCTCTGGGCCGTCATCAAGCGTCATCATCGCAGGGGGCGGGCGCCGCGCGAGGTTGCGGGCCGCCTGCATGACATAGGGTTTCAGCGCCTCGATTTCGCCACCCTGCCGCATCATGGCCCAGACCCTGAGTAGCGTGTCCTGCACCAGGTCGTCGGCGCGGGCGCCATCCCGTGTCAGCCGCCGCGCCAGACGTCTGAGTTCGGGGATGAGGCCAACGAGCGCCTGACAGGCCTCCGTATCGTCAAGGGGCCGTGCGGTCGCATGATCGAACCTTTCCATGGCACCTCCTTTCCTGATGCGGAGATTGGGCCAATCACGGCGCACCTCAATCCCGGGGGAATCCGCCGAGCGGGGCCTTGCCGGCCTTTCTGGCGGCTTTCCGGCGGGAAACAGCCCGTGCCGGGCCGCGCCATGGGCAAGGCTCCGCGCGCCGCGATAAGGGCGGCAGTTGGGTGCGAATAATTGACCTCGCCAGACGTCCTTATGGGTGAAGGCGGCGGCAATCGCGGCCTTCATCACGAAAGACGATCTAGGAGATGATCTGATGAAGAAACTGGCCTACACCATCGCGCTTGGCCTCGTGCCGGCAGGCATGGCGCTTGCCGCGACGCTGGCGGAGATGGATGCCGATGCCAACGGGCTTTTGTCGATGGACGAGCTGAAGGCGGCCTATCCCGACCTGACGGATGAGGGTTTCGCTGCGATTGACGTGAACGCCGACGGCAGCGTCGACGCGGACGAACTCAGCGCCGCGATCGAAGCGGGCACCATTACCGCCGACGGATAACCGGCGGCAGCGCGGGGCAGGGGCATGGTCCGTCCCCAAACCAGAGGGCTCTCGCCCCGCGCAAACGAATGGCCGGTGCCTACGCGCCCCGGGACAGGGCGGCCACGCCGGTCCGCGCCACGTCGATCAGGCCGAGCGGTCGCATGAGTTCGGCGAAGGCGTCGATTTTCTCCGGCGTGCCGGTGATTTCGAAGACGAAGCTTTCCAGCGTCGAATCAACCACATTGGCGCGGAAGATATCGGCGAGCCGCAGCGCCTCCACCCGCTTGTCGCCAGTGCCCGCCACCTTGAAAAGCGCAAGTTCCCGGCCGACGGAGGGTCCTTCGACCGTCAGGTCGTGAACGTCGTGCACCGGCACGAGCCGGCCAAGCTGTGCCTTGATCTGTTCGATCACCGCGGGCGTGCCGCGGGTCACGACCGTGATCCGGCTGCGATGACCCTTGTGGTCGACCTCGGCCACGGTGAGGCTGTCGATATTGTAACCCCGGCCCGAGAAAAGCCCGATGACACGGGCCAGCACCCCCGCCTCGTTATCGACAAGGACGGCCAGCGTGTGGGTTTCGATCACGTCGGCATTCGGATCGCGAAGGTCATAGGCGGAATGGCTGGAGGAGCCTTTCTTCAGTTTCAGTGCGGACATCTCGGTTCCTCAGGGTAGGGGCCGGTCAGCTGCCGGGGCAGGACCAGTCGGTAACAGTAAAATAGGACGGGTCATAGACCCGCGCCTCGGTGATTTCGGCGACAAACGCGCCACTGTAGCGGTTGATGAATTCCCAGACGATGCGGCCGGAGGCGTCAACCTGAAACGCCCGGCCGCCTTCGAATTCGGTGATCATCATGCCGCCGTCGGGTTCGATTTCATGTTTGCCGCGGATCGTCGTCAGAAACTCCTGACCGGGCGCGCCGCCATAGACCTTGCGAGCCTCGCCAGTGCGGGGGTCAACACGCAGGATGGTGCTGACCTTCGGGGAATTCGGGTCCGACCGGTCGAATTCGCCGAGGTTCAGCCGGTAAGTGTTGTTGTTGAAAACGGAAATCGTGCCGTCGGGGGCGAATTCAGGGTCGTGCTGCCGCTTCCATGGACCCGTCTGGTGCCATTTCACGCGCCAGGTCGCCGGGTCGATCACGGCGATGAGGTTGTGTTCGCGCAGCGATATCATCAGATCGCCGGCGGCAAATTCCGGAAAGGCGGGCGCCAGCGCGGCGGGCAACTCGGCGATCTTGTTCAGATGCACCAGTTCCTTGTTCCAGTGCCCGTTGGGATAGAAGCTGAAGCCATTGGCGGTCAGAAGCGGCTCCAGCCCGCTGTCGTAAAGGATGCGGGTGACGGAGCGGCTATCGAGGATGCGGCCATCTTCCGCGACCTTCATGATCTGGTCGTCGCGAAAATAGGGCACGTCCTTTTGCGAGGTCAGGGGCGGAAAAGTGTCGGCCATGTTTGCCGGGTCAAGAAACCGCATGCCGCCGATCCAGTAGCCGCCGGTTTCGGACCGCTCCACCGAATGATGGGCCGGCGCGTTCAGTGCCCATTCAGTCCCGCCGCAGCGGTCGAGTTTTACGGCGCCGGCATAGTCGAAATTCGTCACGGCCGATCCATCCGGGTTCAGCACCGTGCCATGAAGATCGGTGTTCCAGTCGGTCTGCGGCGCGATATCGAGAAGATGGCTGCGTTCGGGGAAGAGCGCTGTGTAGGACAACGACCATGCGGCGACGATGCTGCCGTCGCGCCGCATGAGGCGGATGCCATTCGATCCGTCGAAAAAGCCCGCGATCATTACAAGCCTGCCGTCGTCGATGTCATTGACGGTCACGCCGGCGCCGGGACCGCGTGCAGGCTGCAGGAAATAGACCGGCTCGGCGCCGAGCGCGGACTGCATGTCGGCGACCGTCGACCGCGCGATGCTGCTGCCGATGCCCCAGACCCCAAAGCCGGTCGTGATCCGGAACCCCGTATCGACACCGGCGACAAAGATCACGAAGGCGGCGAGAATCGTCGCGGCGACAAGCGACACGGTTCGCGCGCGTTCGGGTTTGCGGGCATTGCTCATCTCATGGCCTTTCAGGACCGATCTTTCCCATCGCCGACCAACAAACCCAGCCGCCGGATCAGACGAGCACCGCGCCGCCCGCCTGAATCGCGCCTTCGGTCGAGGCCTCGCCAAGCAGCATTTCGTTATGCGGCTTGCCCGAGGGGATCATGGGGAAGCAGTTTTCATGCTTCTCGACCAGCACATCGAGGATGAAGGGGCCGTCGTAGTCCAGCATCGCCATGATCGCGTCGTCGAGGTCCTTGGGTTTGCTGACAGTCGCACCCTTGCAGCCGAAGGCCTCGGCCAGCTTGACGAAGTCGGGCAGCGCTTCGGACCAGCTTTGCGAATAACGTTCGCCATGCAGAAGCTGCTGCCACTGGCGGACCATCCCCAGCCGTTCGTTGTTGAGGATGAACTGCTTCACCGGGGTGCGGAACTGCACCGCCGTTCCCATTTCCTGCATGTTCATCAACCAGGATGCCTCGCCCGCGACATTGACGACAAGGGCGTCGGGATGGGCGATCTGCACCCCGATGGAGGCCGGCAGCCCGTAACCCATGGTTCCGAGGCCACCGGATGTCATCCAGCGGTTCGGTTCCTCGAATGTCAGGTATTGGGCCGCCCACATCTGGTGCTGGCCGACCTCGGTCGTGAAGTAGCGGTCGCGCCCCTTGGTCAGGGCCTCCAGCCGCTCCAGCGCATACTGTGGTTTAATAACTTTCTGTGAGCCCTTGTAATTCAGGCATTTTTTCAGTTTCCATTGTTCGATCTGGCTCCACCACTTGGCCAGCCCGGGCTTGTTCACCCTGGACCCGCGCGCCTGCCAGACCTTCAGGAGATCTGTGAGGACATTTGTGACATCGCCCACGATCGGAATGTCGACATGGATGACCTTGTTGATCGAGGAGGGGTCGATGTCGATATGCGCCTTTTTCGACTTCGGGCTGAAATCTGCGATCCGCCCGGTGATGCGGTCATCGAAACGCGCGCCCACGTTAATCATCAGGTCGCAGCCATGCATCGCCAGATTGGCCTCATAAAGCCCGTGCATGCCGAGCATGCCGATCCAGTTCTTGCCGGAAGCCGGATAGGCGCCAAGCCCCATCAGCGTGGATGTCACCGGAAATCCGGTCGCATCGGCCAGTTCGCGCAGAAGCCGGCTCGCCTCCGGGCCGGAGTTCACAACGCCGCCGCCGGTGTAGAAGATCGGCCGTTCTGCCCGTTCCATCAGCTCCGCCAGCGCCTCGATCGCCGCCGCATCGCCCTTGACGCGCGGCTGGTAATGCGAGGTTTTCGCAGATTTCGGCCCGACATAGGTGCCGCTGGCAAACTGCACGTCCTTCGGAATGTCGATCAGCACCGGTCCGGGCCGCCCGGAGGTGGCGACGTGAAAGGCCTGATGGAGCGTATCGGCCAGCCGGTCGGTTTCCTTCACCAGCCAGTTATGCTTGGTGCAGGGGCGGGTGATGCCGACGGTGTCGGCCTCCTGAAAGCCATCGGTGCCGATCATGAACGTGGGCACCTGTCCGGTCAGGACGACGAGCGGGATCGAATCCATCAAGGCGTCGGTCAGGCCGGTGACCGCGTTTGTCGCGCCGGGACCGGAGGTCACCAGAACGACACCCGGTTTGCCGGTCGAGCGGGCATAGCCTTCGGCCATGTGGACCGCGCCTTGTTCGTGGCGCACAAGGATATGGCGGATATCGTTTTGAAGGAAAATCTCGTCATAGATGGGCAGGACAGCGCCGCCGGGATAGCCAAAGACCACCTCGACGCCCTGATCCTTCAGCGCCTCCACCACCATCTTCGCACCGGTCATCTGCCGTGACATCGTCTTACCTTCTCCAACCGTCATGCCCGTCATTTGCAACAAAAAGCCCCCGAGGGTTATCGGGGGCGCATGGGAACCAATATGGTCTGCCGTCACCGGCCCATGCGCCACGTCCTTCCAAGTACCAAGATCGCAGTCATGTCCTGCGGGTCCTTTCGCTGCTGTGCGGCGGAGATTATGCGGCGGGTCAAAGGGCGTCAACCGCCAAATTGCGCAATATTATGTCGCTGGGCCGGTTCGGGCCGGTTGTTTCTTTCAAGCTGGGCGGGCTTTCTTGAAAGAAACGCGATTTCGGCGCCTTCATCCCTGGGCCAGATAGGCGACATAGCCGCAATAGGCCAGAAGCAGTGCCACCCCGACCGGTCGACCAGCGCGCCCGGCGAGGGCCGCAAGCAGGAAGAAGGCGAAGGCGGCGGCGATCATCACCCAGATGTCGATGGCTGCGAACCGAGGCTCCACCGGGACCGGCACGACCATCGCCGTCAGCCCAAGGATGCAAAGGATGTTGAAGATGTTGGACCCGACGATATTGCCAAGCGAGATTTCCGGCTGTTTGCGAAGCGCCGCGATCACGCTTGTCGCCAGTTCCGGCAGCGAGGTTCCGACCGCAATGATCGTGAGCCCGATCACCGCCTCCGACACGCCGTAGGCGCGGGCAATCTCGCTCGCGCTGTCCACCAAGAGGCGCGCGCCCGCCATCAGGATGACGAGCCCGGCCGCCGTCTTGACGAGCGAAAGCCAGAGCGGCGCGTTTTCTTCTTTCTCGGCCGGCGGCGCGGCGCCCGCCCGGCCGCGAAGCGACAGGACGAGATAGACGAGAAGCGCTGCGAAGAGCAGCACCCCTTCAAGCCGCGATACCCCGCCATCAAGGATGATGAGCCAGAACGCCAGCGAGGCCGCGATCATCGCCGCGACATCCTGTCTGAGTTCGGAGAGCCGCATCGTAACCGGATAGATCGCGGCAGAGACGCCGAGAATGAGGAGGATATTGGCGATATTGGAGCCGATGACATTGCCGATGGCGATGGACGGAGTGCCCCCGAACGCCGCCTGCAATGAGACGAGAAGCTCGGGGGTCGACGTGCCGAAGCCGACGATGGTCAGCCCGATGACAAGCGGCGGCACGTGAAACCGCTTGGCAACGCCGACGGCCCCGCGCACGAGCAACTCGCCACCGACGAAAAGCCCGATCAGCCCGAGGCCAAAGAAGACATAGGTCACGCAAATCTCCATCCGTGCCGGTACGCCCTAAGATCGGCGGCGCGCCAGGGATTGCAAGAGCCGGCAACGGGTTGAGGTTGCCCGTTGCGGGTTTGCACTTGCCGGACAGTGGGCCTTTCCCTCAGGGCGGCGTTGCGCTAGATATTGACTGCCGGGTCAATATGAACCCGCGAGCGAACGAGGTGAACGCAATGAAGCCGATTTCCGGGGATGACCGCCGCATCGCCAATATCCACAGCGCGGACTACGTGCCCTTCGTCTATCCTGACGGGACGGCGCTTGGCGATGATGTCCTGCAACTGGATACGGACCAACCGGTCGGAATCGGGTTTCACGTCTATCGGATGCCGGCCGGGATGACGACGCTTGGCCATCGCCACAACGGGCATGAACAGTTCCTGATCCTGGAGGGCGAGCTTCATGAAAGCGACGGCACGATCCTTCGGGCCGGCGATCTGGTCTTTTACCGCGACGGCAGCGAACATCATTCCTATACGCCGAATGGCTGTCTGCTGGCCGTGCACATCGCCGGACCAGAAATCGCCGTCGACTAGGTGGAGCGATCAGGCCGCGGCTTGCCGCGTGCCCTTCTCCTTCAGCTTGTGGCCAACATCGGCGATGGCCCGGATCGCCGGCAGAAGTTCCTGACCGAGGGCGGTCAGTTCATATTCCACGGATGGTGGCGAGGTCGGCACGACCCGGCGCGTGACGATGCCTTTTTCCTCCATCTCGCGCAGGCGCGTGGTCAGTACCTTGGCCGACACCGGCGCCATGTCGCTGCGCAATTCCGAAAACCGGCGTGGCCCGCCAGACAGGTACCAGATCGCATTCGGTGTCCAGGCACCGCCGATCAGCGCCATGCATTCGGAGAGCGGACAAAGCGGATTGGGGGCTTTGCTCTTGCGCCGTTTCAGGGCCATGGTCGTTAAGCCTCCGCCAGGACAGGTTACCGGACAGTTACCGCAAAATGGCGGTTACTGCAAGGTTGCAGGTTTCCAAAGGTAATCAAGTCGCCCTATGTAACCTCCTGTCTCGTAACCATCAGACAAGAGGAAGAAAATGAAACTCTACTACTCCCCCGGTGCCTGCTCTCTCGCGACCCATATCGTCTTGAAGGAAACCGGCACGGATCACACGCTGGAAAAGGTCGATAATGCGGCCAAGGTCACTGAAACCGGTGCCGATTTCTGGGCCGTCAACCCGAAGGGCAAGGTTCCGGTCCTGACCGTCGAGGGCGAAACCCTGACCGAAGGCCCCGCCATCCTGCAGTATCTCGGCGATCTGTCCGGCAACGAAGCCCTTGCCCCGAAGGCCGGTACGCTCGCTCGTGCCCGCGTCAACGCGATGCTGAACTATGTCGGGACCGAACTTCACATCGCATTCAGCCCGCTTTTTAAACCGACCAGCGACGAGGCCGAGAAGAATGTGGCCCGCGGCAACGTCGCAAAGAAATTCGACTGGCTTGAGGCGCAACTGGCCGATGGCCGGGCCTATCTGACTGGCGGCGAATTCACGATTGCTGACGCCTATGCCTTTGTCGTGTCCAATTGGGCGTATTTCACTGGCATTTCGCTGGCGAACTGGCCGAAACTGAAGGCCTTCGCCGACCGCGTTTCCGCACGGCCGGCGGCGCAGGCCGCGATGCGGGCCGAAGGGCTGATCTGAAACTGCCGAAGAAAGGAAGCCGTCCGATGACAGAGGCATTCACCGAAATTTCGGATGTGATACAGACGTATTTCGACGGGCTTTATCACGGCGACACAAAGCTGCTGGCCCGGGCCTTTCACCCTAAGGCGCAATATGTCTCGGTCACGGAGGGCGACCTGCTCTACCGGACGATGGCGGAGTACTTTCCCGTCGTCGACGCGCGGCCTTCGCCGGCCTCGCGCGGCGAAGCGCGACGCGACGAAATCGTCAGCATCGCCTTCGCCGGGCCCCGCACAGCTACAGTGCGTCTGCACTGCGCGATTGCCGAGAAGTTCTTCACCGATTGCCTGACGCTGATCCATGTGGATGGACGCTGGCAGATCATTTCCAAGGTCTTTCACTACGACCTGATCGACACCTGAATATCGAGGATGGACAATGCCCTATGTGAATATCAGGATCACCCGCGAAGGTGTGACCGAGGCGCAGAAAGCCGCGCTGATCGCGGGCACCACGCAACTGTTGGTGGATGTGCTGAATAAGTCGCCCGCAACGACCCATGTCGTCATCGACGAGGTGGAACTGGAAAACTGGGGTGTCGGCGGTTTGCCCGTCCGGGACTATCGCGCCAAGGTGAAAGTGTAGGGATGTGACGCCGGACATGTTGCGATACGGGGCCATCATGGTCGCGGCGGGGACCGGTATCCCGGTTCTGGCCGCGCTGAACGCCCAGCTTGGCCAGCGGATCGGCTCGCCATCGGCGGCGGCCGTGATCCTATTCGCGGTCGCCTTCATGGGCGCGCTGCTGGTCATGGCGGTGACAACGGGTCCCACCCCGCTGGCGCGCGCGCCCGTGCAGCCGAAACACCTTTTCCTCGCGGGGCTGCTCGTCGCATTCTACGTGCTTTCCATTACCTGGGTCGCGCCGCATTTCGGGCTTGGCAATGCGATCTTCTGCGTTCTTTTCGGCCAGCTTTTCGCCGCCGCCATCATCGACCACTTCGGTCTTTTCGGGGCGATACCCCGCCCCATGACATGGAGCCGTGGCGCCGGGATCGCCTTTATCGGCCTCGGTATCCTGCTGACCCAGCGCAGGTAGCGGCCATCAGGCCGACCGCCCGGTTCCCTGCAACACGCCGTGTTCAAGCGCATAGCGCGTCAGCCCCGCTGTCGAGGTGATGCCAAGCTTGCGCTTGATGTTCTTCCGGTGCGTTTCGACCGTGCGCACCGAGATGTTCAATTCGGTCGCCACATCCCGGTTCGACTTGCCCTGCGCCAGTTCCAGCAGTATCGCCTGTTCACGGTGTGTGAGCGGTTCGCGCGCATCCTCCGTTCCTGGCGAGATGCTCGCTGCGGCACCGGTGCAAAGATAGCGCTCGCCCCGCATCACGACGTCGATGGCAAGCTTGATTTCCTCGGTCGGAATATCCTTCAACAGATAGCCCGATGCTCCATGACGCAGCGCGGTCGAAATATATTCCGGGCTGTCATGCATCGACAGGATCAGGATGCGTGTGTCCGGGTTCCGTTCCAGCAAGATTTCTGTCGCCGAAATGCCGTTCAGCGTCGGCATGTTGAGGTCGAGAAGGATGACATCGGGGGCGAGTTCGCCGGCCCGGTCAATCGCTTCCTGTCCGTTTGAGACGGTGCCGACGATCATCAGGTCGTCATAGGTTTCCAGAATGGCGCGGATGCCCTCCACCACCATCGGATGGTCATCCACGATCAGGACCTTGACCGGCGTTGTCATCCATCTCCTCCCTTCCTGTCATTGCGTGTCACGGGCGACAGCATGTGGCTGAGCGGAACAAGCGCCTCGATCGTCGTTCCTTGTGACGAGGTCAAGACCGTCAGGCTGCCATCCAGCTGTTCCACACGCTCCTGCATGTTGCGCAGCCCAAGGCCGCTGTCGGCCTGCGTGCCGTCGGTAGCCGCCTCGATGCCGCGGCCGTTGTCCTCGATCCGGAGAAGGGCGCCAGCCTTGGTCCCGCGCACGGTCAGGCGCACCTTGGTGGCGGCGGCATGTTTTTCGATATTCGTCAGCGCCTCTTGCGCGATGCGGTAAAGCGCGATCTTGGCGTCCTGATCCAGCCGGTTGCGGAAAACGACTGTCTCAAAGGCCGTTTCGATCTTGTTGCGGCGCCCGAAGTCCTCGATCAGCGTTTGCAGGGCCGGGCCAAGCCCGAGATCGTCCAGAACGCCGGGCCTGAGGTCACGGCTGATCCGCCGCACCTCGCCCACAGCCCCGGTCAACTGGTCGATCCCGGCATCAAGGCTTTCGGCGACGCGGGCGTCGCCCATCCGCAGGCGGCGGCGGGCCAGTTCGAACGTGTAGCGCGCGCCGATCAGGATCTGGCTGATGGAATCGTGCAGTTCCCGCGCGACGCGGCTGCGTTCCTCCTCCTGGGTGCCGACGATGCGGGCGGTCAACTGTTTCAGTTTGGCGTCCGCCAGTCGGCGTTCGCGGATCGTCAGGCCCATGCTGGAGGCGAAGACGAGCAGCACTGAGCCGAAGGCGATCAGTGCGATCCACTGGAAGGTCTGGCGTATGCGGGCCTGGGTTTGGGCGCGCACTTCGGCGACCGAGGCCAGGATGTCATCGACGAAGACGCCGGTGCCGACGGCCCAGCGCCAGTCCTGCAAGCCGACGACATAGGATATCATCTGCGCCTCTTTCCCGGTCGAGGGCTTTGGCCAGACATAGGAGTGATAGCCGCCCCCCTTGCGCGCGATGCCGATCAGAACATCGACGACCGGCGCACCTTCGGCATCGGCAAGGCCGGCCCAGTTGCGGTTGATGAGCCAGGTCTGGCGCGGCGCGACAAGGTTCCTGCCGTCATAATCATAGACGAAGAAATAGCCGTCCTGACCATAGATCATGGCGGCGAGGATCTGCGACACGGCGGTCTTCGCCCGTTCGTCATCTGGCGCGGCATTGCCGTAGATGAAGTTGATCGCCGTCCGCGCCAGGCTGATATAGTTGCGGAGCTCGTCCTTCTTGGCTGCGATGAGCTGTGCCTCCAACTCGGCAATCTCACGTTCCGTCATGGCCTTGGACTGGATCGAGACAAGAACGGCGATGGCCGCCGCCGCCAGGATCAGCGGTACCGTCGCCAGAAGGAATATCTTCTGGGCGTAGCTTAGCCAGACGGCCTGCCGAATGCGTTGGACAAGACGTTGCATCAGGCCTGACAGACACTCCCTTCGCCCCTTTTGCCGCAGACTTGCATGACCTGACGGTGCCGTGCAACGCAGCCATTTCCGGGCAAAACCAAAAAATAGTCCCCGCTACGTAGTAGTCGGTATTCACGGCGCCGATTTCGCCCGCTATCGTCCCGAGCCATGGGAAGCGATCCATCCGAAACGGGGATGGGCATACAACTGGGAGGATAAAAAGATATGGATCGTCGTTCATTCTTGACGAAGGCGACCGTCGGCGGTGCGACCGCCGCTGCGGCCAGTACACTTGCCGCGCCGCTTTATGCGCAAGGCAAGCGGACGCTGACGCTGGTCACGACCTGGGGCCGCGGCCTTGCCGGTGTGCATGACAGCGCGCAGCGCTGCGCCGACACCATCACCGCCATGACCGATGGCCAGTTGACCGTGGACCTGAAGGCCGCGGGCGAGCTGGTGGGTGCGTTCGAAGTGTTCGATGCCGTGACCTCCGGTCAGGCCGACATGTATCACGGTGCCGACTATTACTTCGTCGGCCAGCATCCGGGTTACGCCTTCTTCACCTGCGTGCCCTTCGGCATGACGGCGCAGGAACTGGTCAACTGGTACTATCACGGCGGCGGGCATGAGTTCCACGACGAGCTTGGCCAGATCTTCGGCCTGAAATCCTTCCTCGGCGGCAATACCGGCGCGCAGGCGGGCGGCTGGTTCCACAAGGAAATCACCGGACCGGAAGACTTCAACGGCCTGAAGTTCCGGATGCCTGGCCTTGGCGGCAAGGCGCTCGGCAAGCTTGGCGCCTCGGTGCAGAACCTGCCGGGCGGCGAGGTCTATCAGGCGCTGTCTTCCGGTGCCATCGACGGAACCGAGTGGATCGGTCCCTGGGCCGACGAAAAGGCCGGTTTCCAGGAAATCACCAAGATCTACTACACCTCGGGCTTCCATGAGCCGGGTGCGGGTCTGTCGCTGGCGACCAACCGCGAGGTCTTTGAAAGCCTGACGCCGTCGCAGCAGAAGATCGTCGAGATCGCCGCTGGCGAAGGTCATCAGTGGAACCTCGCACAGTTCCTGTCGAACAACTCGGCAGCGCTGTCCCGTCTGCAGTCGGCCGGCGTCAAGACGCTGGAATTCCCCGATGCGGTCTGGGATGCCTTCGGCAAGGCCTCTGACGAGGTGCATCAGGAAAACATGGGCGACGAGATCTACAAGCGGATCTACGACAGCTACATGGCGTCGATGCGCTCCTCGGCAGCCTGGCTCAAGCTGTCGGACGGCGCTTATACCAAGCAGCGCGACCGCGTTCTCGGCTGATCTTAGCCTCAAACGATCGAAACGGTTCCCGGCCACCCGCCGGGGACCGTTGAGGGACGAAGGGCGCGGCCAAGCGCCCCGACCGCAAGGGGGAACCGATGGTGGACGCCATCATGTGGCTTTTTGCCAATATTTTCGGTGCTTTCGGTGATCTTTTTTATGCATTGACCCACCCGGGGGAATGGCTGGCCTGGTTGCCCTATATCAACCAGCCGATGCCGACGACCGAGGTGAAGGAATCGCTGATGCGGTTCGTTTATTACGGTGCGTCGTCGGAGCTCTTCTTCGTCGTCCTCGTCATTTTTCTGATCCTGACGGTGATCGGCATCGTCTACCGCCCCGTCATGTGGGCCTATGTCCGGGGGCAGGAAACCTTCGCCAACACCATCGGCCGCATCGCGGCCTGGGCCGGGCTGATCATGGTCATCCAGCAGATCGCGATCGTCTTTCTTCAGCGCGTCTTCCGCGTCGCCCAGATCGAGCTGGGGTTCTTTGGTGTTGGCTTCACCAAGGACCTGAGCTGGTGGTCGGAAGAGCTGAAGCTTTATAACGCGATGATCGTGGCGCTCTGCGTCACATACACATTCGTTCAGGGTGGCCATGTGCGCGTCGACCTGATGTATGCCTCGCTGAGCTACCGCAAGAAAAAGCTAATCGACATGCTCGGCTCGCTCTTCTTCATGATCCCGGTTGCCGCGCTGACCTGGATTTATGCCTGGTTCTTCTTCTGGCGGATCATGATCGTACCGAACACCTCGGCCAGCGACGGTCTGGACAAGCTGCTCTTGAAGGCAAAGGCGGTGCGCTGGAACATCGAAACGATCGGTTTCAGCCCCAACGGTTTTGACGCCTACTTCCTCTTCAAGATCCTTATCCTCTGTTTCGTGGCGCTTACCTTTCTGCAGGCGGTGGCCTTCTTCTACCGCTCCTTCCTCGAATTCAGCGAGGGGCCGGACAGCGACGGCAAGTATCTCGACAAGGACCGGCTCGGCACGGGCGATGAAGCCGGCCAAGGCGCGCATTAAGGGGGCGTGAACGATGTTTCTGGGACTTGATGGCGTCGAGATCGGGCTCGTTATCGTCTTTCTCTGCCTCTTTGGCGGAATCATCTCGGGCTTTCCGGTGGCTTTCGCGCTTGGCGGCGCTGGCCTCATTTCTTTCGGCATCCTTGCCGCGCTCGACGGGTCGGGGCTGCTCGTCCACGAATTCGTCGATCAAGGTTCGGAGGGTTACCGGGCGCTGATCGCGCAGGGCATACCGGAAATTGAGATATCGAAATTCACTTATCCCGATCTGCCGAGGGCGACGGAACACCTCTTCCCGCAGGGCTGGGAAGTTGCGATGGACCGCAATCTCGCCTTCATCGTCAACCGGATGAACGAACGGGTCTTTGCCGGCCAGTCGATCGAAACGCTGCTGGCGGTTCTCATGTTCGTTATGATGGGCATCACGCTGGAGCGGTCAAAGATCGCCAATGAGCTATTGACGACCATGGCGCGGGTCTTCGGACCGCTGCCGGGCGGTCTGGCGGTGTCGGTGGTTGTCGTCGGCGCTTTCCTTGCCGCCTCGACCGGGATCGTCGGCGCGACCGTCGTGACGATGGGTCTTCTCAGCCTGCCGACGATGCTGAAGAACGGCTATTCGCCGGAACTGTCGACAGGCGTCATTGCCGCCAGCGGCACACTCGGGCAGATCATTCCGCCCTCTATCGTCATCGTGCTTCTCGGCACGCTTGCGGGCGACCTTTACGCCGCCGGGCAGGAAATCCGCGCCTCTGCTGCGGGCTGTTCGGACGCGCTGACCTATCTGGGCGAGGCCGCGGTTCTGTCGGTCGGCACGCTTTTTCAGGCAGCACTTCTGCCGGGGATCATGCTTGCCGCCCTTTACGGCATCTACGCCTTCGGCTTTGCGTTGCTCTACCCGCACAAGGCACCACCCGTCTCGCTGGAAGCGGTCGGCGGCGAGGTCGTGACCCGGAAAGAGGCGCTGACATGGTTCCTCTTTGCGCCTTTGGCCATCATCGGCGGCGCGGTCCTTGCGGTGCAGGTCGGGCTGATGGGCAGCCAGGACCTGACCGTCGACAGCTTTACCGACGCGGGCGCCTCGGCCACGCTCAGGACGCGCGTTTCAGAACAGTGCAAGGCGTCCATGATCACCCTTCACGGGCAGGAAAAATGGGACGCGGCGGTTGCCCAGCAGGCCGAGATCGACGCTGCGGGCGGCACGGCGCAAAGCCATCGCCGCAGTGATGAGGAACTGGCCCAGGCCCGTGCCGACATGATCGCGAATGCCCCGGCCATCGGGTCCGGCGTGGCGGCGATCTTCATCATTCTTGGTCTCGTCCTGACGACGGCGCGGGGTGTTTCGCCCACCGCCGATACCCGACCGCTGATGATCGGGGCGGCCGGAATCGGGCTAGGCCTTCTTGCCGACATCGTGCTTATCCCCCCGACGATGAGCGCGGCGGCGACCATCGGTATCCTCGCGCTGCCTTTGGCCATGGCGCTTTATGGTTGCCGGGCGGCCGCGCTCAGCATGGCGCATAACGACCTGATCCGGGTCGTCTTTCCGCCCTTAGTGCTGATCGTCGCGGTGCTTGGGTCGATCCTCGGCGGTATCACCAATCCGACGCCGGCGGCGGCGCTCGGGGCTGGGGGCGCTTTGCTTCTGGCGGCCTATCGGCGGCTGCAGGACGACAAGAAGAGCGGCCGCATCATCATCATGGCGTCCTTTGCCATCGTGATCATGATCCTCATCGGCATCAACTTCGACCTGCGGGTGAACCGGGCCGAGGTGCCGATGGTTGACTGGGTCGCCTTCATCGCTGCCCGTGCCACCTATTTCTTCGCGATGTTCGGCATTTTCTACAGCTGCTGGGTGCTCTTGCGGGCCTCTGTGCTGACGCCGGTCGTGCGGGAAACGGCCAAGGTCACGTCGATGGTCTTCACTATTCTCATCGGCTCGCAGATCCTCAACCTCGTGCTGATCTCCTTCGGCGGCGAGCACTACATCCAGAGCTTCCTGCGCTCCTTCGAACAGGAATGGACCGCCTTCCTGATCGTGATGCTGGTGCTTTTCATCCTCGGTTTCGTGCTCGACTTCCTGGAGATCATCTACATCGTCGTGCCGATTGTGGGGCCGGTCATCTATGGCGGCACTTATGATCCGTCCTGGGTGACGATCATGATCACGGTGAACCTGCAGACATCGTTCCTGACCCCGCCCTTCGGTTTCGCGCTTTTCTACCTGCGCGGCGTGGCGCCCGCGAGCGTCACGACGGGCCAGATCTATCGCGGCATCGTACCTTTCGTGCTTATCCAGGTGATCGGGCTGGCGATCCTTTGGGGTTTCCCGGGTATCGTCACCATCGTGCCCGACCTGCTGCCCAACAACTAGCGCGGCACGGGTGTTTGTATGCCGGGGTAAGTCAGCCCCGGCCATCCATCACTGGCAATTGATGAAGTCCGGCCACTGCCGGGGCCCACGGCAGCTCAGCCGCGTACGGGCCGCGTTTCGGGCAGGGCGATCCGGGCCACCTGTTCGGCAATGGGATCGACAGAAAGGGGGTGGGTATCGCTGGTGTGCCTCTCGGGTTCCCCGATGTCCTGCCAGTTTCCGTTCTTGTAGATCTCCAGCGCGTCGAACCCGGACTTGTAGCCCATCTTGCGGCTGCCCGGCACCCAGTAGCCGAGATAGACATAGGGCAGGTTCGACCGCCGCGCGATTTCGATATGATCGAGGATGATGAATGTCCCGAGGCTGTCGACGGCGCGGTCGGGGTCGTAGAAACTGTAGACCATGCTCAGCCCGTCATCGAGGACATCGGTCAGACAGACCGCCGCAAGGTCCCGCTTCGTCGATTTCGTCCCCGGTGCGGAATATTCGATGACCCGGCTTTTCACAGGTGTCTCTTCGATCATCGCGGCGAATTCGAAGATGTCCATATCGGCCATACCGCCATCGGCATGGCGGCTGTCGAGGTAACGGCGGAACAGCGTGAACTGGTCCTCTGTCGCCCAGGGGCTCGTCACATCGCGGCGAAGATGTTCGTTGCGGCGGGCAACGCGCCTCTGGCTGCGGTTCGGCTGGAAATCGGCAACGCGGATGCGCGCCGAAAGGCAGGCCACACATTCCGCGCAGGACGGGCGGTAAAGGACATTCTGCGACCGGCGAAAGCCCTGTTTCGACAAGGCGTCGTTCAATTTGTCCGCATTGTCATTCTGAAGCGCGGTGAACAACTTCCGTTCGGTCCGGCCCTCAAGATAAGGGCAGGGCTGTGGTGCCGTCACATAGAACTGCGGCGCGATTGGCAGCGTGTGGCGCATCAGCGGAAGTATCTGAACCTGGTACGTTACGCAGACGTTAGCAAGACCGTCGCTTTCCGCCAAGTATTGACTTTGCGCGCGGCGATCTTTGGCCGGAAAGGGCCCGCGAACGAAGACGGCCCGCCGGTTGGCGGGCCGTTTCGCGCAGGTGTCCGATCCTTGGGGGATGGTCAGTACTGGCCGCGCGACGTCCTGCGGTCACTGTCGTCATGGCCACCGTCGAGCGTGTCTTCCGCCCGTTCCTCGCCGGCGTCCCGCGCGGCCTTGGCGCGCTCATCGAGATACTGGTCGAACTCCGCCTTGTCCTTGCTTTCGCGCAGGCGCTTCAGGAAGGCCTCGAAATCCTCCTGCTCGCGTTCCAGCCGGTCGAGCGTATCGGCCTTGTAGGCGTCGAAGGACGAGTTGCCGGAGGACCGGAACCCATGGCGGTGGAGGCGAACCTCGAAACGGGTATTGTGGTTGCTGCGGGCACAGCTCTTGGAAAACATGCGTTTGCTCCAGATCATATAGGCCAGAAGGGCAAGGCCGACCGGCCAGAAGACGATAAAGCCCAGCACCATTGCCGCGATCCAGGCGCCTTTGCCGCGATCGTCGAGCCAGTTTTCGGCCCGTCCGGGCCAGGCGGCGATAGTGGACATTCGGTTCCTCCGTTATGGAATGTGAACTCTCTTCACATTGCCAATGTCGGGTGCCGGCACCTCCCCGTCAAGAGGTCATGTAAAGGATTTTTACATTTTTCCGAGGACGGCTATTCCGTGAAGTCGGCCAGCCGCGCGCCAGTCAGGTCGAGCAGGCGTCGCGGGTCGATGGGGAAGATGTGGCGCGGCGTCCCGGCTGCCGCATAAACCCGGTCGAAATCCAGCAGCCGCGGGTCGAAATAGCTTTCGACCGCCGCGATCAGCCCGACAGGTGCGACGCCGCCAATGGCAAAACCCGTCTCGGCCCGGATCAGATCGGCATCGGCCTTGCCGAGCGGCTGGCCGGCGACAGCACTTGCCCGGTCCGCGCTGACACGGTTGCCGCCGGCCGTGATGAACAGGACGACATGGCCGCGCGCCTCGCCGCGAAAGATGATCGACTTGGCGATCTGGTCGAGCGCACATCCCGCCGCCGCTGCCGCCTGTTCGGCGGTCCGCGTTTCGGCATCCATCTCCAGGATGTCGGGGTCCAGCCCCGCAGCGATCAGCGCGGCCTCGACCCGCTTCAGGCTCTTGCTCATGTCGGTGCCCCTCTGTCCGGACTTGTCCGTCCGCCACAAAGCCATGTCCGGCCCCGAAGTTCAATCGCGGGCCGCCTCGAAAGAATCTTTCGTGTGCGGCCTTGCCCCCGATTGACGCCGGGCAAGCCGCATATACTCTTTCGCCCATGAATTTCGCCGCGCGCCTGACCCGCTGCCCCATCCCTTATGAGCCCGAGCGCGCCGCCGAGGCGCTTGCCCGTTTCGCGGGTCAGCCGGCGGAACTGCGCGCGCTGCTTGAAGGAACTGCCGGATGCAGCCCCTTCCTCGGCGGCCTCATGCTGCGCGAGGCCGACTGGCTTGAGGCGGCCCTTGCGGGACCGCCCGAGGAGGCGCTGGAGGCCGCGCTTGATGCCCTTGCCGGGCTGGAAGGCGAGGCGCTCGCGTCCGCGCTGCGCCGCGCCAAGGGGCAGGTGGCGCTGCTTGCCGGGCTGGCCGATCTTGGCGGTGTCTGGCCGCTTGAGACCGTGACAGGCGCCTTGACCCGGTTGGCCGATCTGGCGGTGGAACTCGCCCTGAAAACGCTCGTCCGGGCCGAAATTCGCCGTGGTAAGGTGCCAGGTGCGACGGAGGATGACGCCGAAAGCGCCGCGGGCATGGTTGCCCTTGCCATGGGCAAGATGGGCGCGGCAGAGCTGAACTATTCCTCCGACATCGACCTGATCTGCCTCTTCGATGACAGCCGGTTCGACCCGGGCGATGTGCAGGAGGCACGCGCGAGTTTCATCAAGGTGATACGGCGGATGACCGCCATGCTGTCGGACCTGACGGCGCATGGCTATGTCTTTCGCACCGACCTCAGGCTCAGGCCCGATGCGTCGGTCACGCCGGTCTGCATCTCGATGGCGGCGGCGGAACAATATTACGAGGCGCAGGGACGCACCTGGGAACGCGCTGCCTTCATCAAGGCCCGCGCCGCGGCGGGCGATGTCAGGGCGGGGGACCGGTTCCTTGCCGGCCTCGCGCCTTTCGTCTGGCGCCGGCATCTCGACTTTGCGGCGATTGAAGATGCCTATGACATGCGCCTGCGCATTCGCGACCACAAGCGCCTGCATGGCCGTGTTGCGCTGGAAGGGCACAATCTGAAACTCGGTTATGGCGGTATCCGGGAAATCGAGTTCTTCACCCAGACCCGCCAGTTGATCGCCGGCGGCCGCGACCCCGATCTGCGCGCGCGCGGGACCGTTCCGGCGTTGGCGGCGCTGGCGGCCAAGGGGTGGGTTGATACGGCCGAGGCCGTGGAACTGACCGATCTTTATCGCGCCCACCGCGAGGTCGAGCATCGCCTGCAGATGATCGCCGATGCCCAGACCCATGACCTGCCCGCGAATGCCGAAGGCTTCGACCGGCTGGCCCGGATGATGGGCGAGGGTGATACAGGGGCGCTTCGCCGCGCATTGAAGGCGCGCCTTGATCGGGTCGCTGAATTGACCGAGGCCTTCTTTGCACCCGGCGAAACGGCCAGCGCGCCCGAGATCGACGCAGCGGAGCAGGCCGTCGTCGATGGCTGGCGGTCCTATCCGGCGCTGCGGTCGCAGCGGGCAGTTGCGATCTTCAAACGTGTGCAGCCGCAGATTCTCGCGCTGCTCGACCGTGCGGCCAACCGGTCAGAGGCGCTGCGCCAGTTCGATGGTTTTCTCGCGGGTCTGCCTGCGGGGGTGCAACTCTTCTCGCTTTTCGACGCGAACCCGCAGCTTGTCGAACTCATCGTCGATATCTGTTCGACGGCGCCGGGGCTTGCGAATTATCTTTCACGCAATGCCGATGTGCTGGACGCCGTCATCGGCGGCGATTTCTTCGCGTCCTGGCCGGGGCCAGCGGCGCTGGCTGACGCGCTGAGCGAACGCATCGCGGGGATTGCGGACTATGAAAACAAGCTCAGCGCCGCGCGGAGCTGGATGAAGGAATGGCATTTCCGGATCGGGGTCCACCATCTGCGCGGGCTGATCGACGCGGCGACCGCCGGTCGGGAATATGCCGATCTCGCCGAGGCGTGCATCGCCGCGATCTGGCCGCCATGCGTCGCCGAATTCGCCCGCAAGCATGGGCCAATGCCGGGCCGGGGCGCGGCCATTCTCGGCATGGGGTCGCTTGGGGCAGGGCGGCTTAACGCCGCCTCCGATCTCGACCTGATCGTCATCTACGATGCGGCGGGTCAGGAGGCCTCGGACGGTCCTCGTCCGCTCGCCGCCCGGCCCTATTTCGCGCGACTGACCCAGTCGCTGGTGACGGCGCTGACAGCGCCGATGCCGACAGGGCGGCTTTACGAGGTAGATATGCGGCTGCGGCCCTCCGGCCGGCAGGGCCCGGTGGCAACATCGCTTCAGTCCTTTCGCGATTACCAGATGACGGAGGCCTGGACATGGGAGCATCTTGCCCTGACCCGCGCCCGTGCCATCGCAGGCTCCCCCGATCTTGCCGCCGAGGTGGAGGCCGTCCGGCGCGAGGTGCTGACCGCCAAGTCCGGTCAGGACCGGATCGGCGCCGATACGGCCGAGATGCGGCAACGGATATTCGCGGCCAAGGCCAGCGACAGCCGATGGGAGGCGAAGATCGGCCCGGGGAAATTACAGGATATCGAACTTCTGGCGCAGCTTTGTGCCCTTGCCGCCGCTGACCCAGCCCACCGCACGGAGGCTCAGCTGCGTGCTGGCGCGAGGCAGGGGTTGCTGACGAAACCGCAGGAAGCGTCGCTGCAAACGGCCTATCGGTTTTTCTGGCGGCTTCAGGCGGGCGGACGGCTCCTCTCCGACCGGGCGCTCGACCCCGATGCCATCGGCGAAGGGGGCAGGGCGTTTCTTGTCCGCGAAACCGGCGCGTCGGATATTGCGGACCTGATGTCGTTGGCGGATGCGCATGCCGCCACTGCCGCGGCGACGATCGAAGCTGTCCTGTCGCAGCATTTCGGATGCGCCGTGACCGGGCAGACGGCGGAATGACGGCGGACGGACGCACATGGCGAGGAAGATCATGGACATGACCCTGGCGGACCCGAAGGGCCTCGTGCGCGAAAGCTATGCGATCGAGGGCATCACGCTCGGCGAATGCCGGTCGATCTTTCTCGACTGGGCGCTCAGCCTTCGTGCGGGGACTGACGAGCGTGAGGCCGTGCGGGTTCTCATCAGCCACTATGCCCCCGGCGCGCCCGGCCATCCGATGAACGAGGTTCTGACCGCCGCGCTGGCCCCTGCGGATCGGCCCGTCAGGCGTGGCGGTCGTGCCGGACGCGTGCCCGCCAGCGCGGCCGACAAACCGCGCTGACGGCACTTCACGCCGTCACCGCCCCGCGGATTTGCCGCCAGTCAGCCATTACAGAGACATCACCTCGCCCAGATCGACGGCTAGACCTCGCTTATTCTGTGAGGTGTTCCATGTACGATTGTCCCAGGAAGTTTCATCCCTATCGCGTCTTTGCGGCGATTTTTCTGCCGCTCGCGCTGCTTGCGCTGGCACTGGGGGTGCTGGCGGAATTCAGCGCCCCCGGCCTTGCGCCCCTTGTCTATCTTGCCGTCGGTCTGGCGGCCTTTGCCTTTGCCGCCGATGCTGCCGCTGCCGGCAAGATTCCCGGTGTGGTGTCGCTTGAAAAAACGCCGCCGATCTGGCGGGTGCTGGAGATGCGGAAGAACCGGCTTTGGTATGCGTTTGTCTTTGCGGCGACCGGTGTCGGCTTCGCGGTCGTCGCCCCGGTGGTGCTGCGCCCCTTAGGGCTGTCGGCGCCCATGATCTTCAGCTTCGGCCAGAGCGTTCTGATGGGGCTTGTGCTGATGACGGCCGCATGGGTCGTGATCGGCGAGGCCGCCTGTTCGAAGCTCGCGGTGCGCCGGGCGCTGTCGACCGTCAGGGACGGACTTTAGCCGCCAGTCATCAGCGCGCCAGTCCGTCCGCCGCCCGGGCAAGCGCTGTGACCGCAGCCCAGTCGCCTGCGGCAACCTTGTCTTTCGGTGCGACCCAGCTGCCGCCGACACAGACGACGTTCGGCAGCGCCAGATAGGTCGGCGCGCTCGCCGCCGTGATGCCTCCGGTCGGGCAAAAGCGGATCTGCGGCAGGGGCGAGGCGATGGATTTCAGCGCCGCCGCGCCGCCGACATTTTCGGCCGGAAAAAACTTCTGGACCGTGTAGCCGCGCTCAAGAAGGGCCATCATCTCGGAGGCCGTCACCGCCCCCGGCAAGAGCGGCAGACCAACTTCGGCGCAGGCTTCCAGCAAGCGGGGGGTCGAGCCGGGCGAAACGCCGAAGGTGGCACCCGCCGCCTTGGCCGCGACGACATCGGCGGGCGTCAGCAGGGTACCCGCCCCGACGATGCCGCCAGGAACCGCCGCCATCGCGCTGATCGCGTCAAGCGCGGCGGGCGTACGAAGTGTGACCTCCAGCGCCGGAAGGCCGCCGGCCACCAGCGCCTTGGCCAAATCGCCAGCTTTCGCGGCGTCCTCGATCACCAGAACCGGGATGACCGGAGCGCGGCCGCAAATTTCGGCGGCAATCCGGCTTTGCTCACTCGGGGTCATGGTTCTCTCCCTCTGTTTCTTGCGGGTCGCGGTCTAGACGACGAGGCTCGCGCCGTCTGTGGCAGGACCGGCATATTGGCGGAACGCGGCGAAAAGCTCCCGCCCGGTCCCAAAACCATTGGCACTGAGATCGGCCGTGACGGGTGCGCGCGCCTCAAACCCGTCGACAAGCGCTGTCAGCGTCCCGGCGACCGCGTCGAGCCGCACGATATCGCCATCGCGCAGCCGTGCAAGTGGGCCGCCGCAGGCAGCCTCGGGGCTGACATGGATCGCAGCCGGGACCTTGCCCGATGCGCCTGACATGCGCCCGTCCGTGACAAGTGCCACCTTCAGCCCTCGGTTCAGAAGAACCGAAAGCGTCGGCGTCAGCGAATGCAGTTCCGGCATTCCGTTCGCCTGCGGCCCCTGAAACCGGACAACAACGATGGTGTCCGAGGTGAACTCGCCCCTCTGGAAGGCCGCCTTGACCTCGCCCTGATCGTGGAAGATCCGGACCGGGGCCTCAACCACGTGATGTTCCGGCGCGACAGCGGATATCTTGATGACCCCGCGCCCAAGATTGCCGGAAAGCGCCTTCAGGCCGCCCGTTGCGTCGAAGGGCCGGGTCGCCTTGCGCAGGATCCTGTCGTTCAGCGTTTCGCCGCTGCCATCCCGCCAGATGAGTTGCCCGTCGCTATCCAGTCCCGGTTCGCGGGTGTAGCGCGCCAGCCCGTCGCCCGCGACCGTCTTGACCTCTTCATGCAGAAGCCCTTGGGAAAGAAGTTCGCCCACAAGAAACCCGAGGCCGCCCGCCGCATGGAAATGGTTCACGTCGGCCAGCCCGTTGGGGTAAACCTTGGCCATCAGCGGCACCACACCGGAAATCGCGGCGAAATCGTCCAGTTCCAGCAGGATACCCGCCGCCCGCGCCATGGCTGGCAGGTGCAGGACGAGGTTCGTCGACCCGCCCGTCGCCATCAACCCGACGATGCCGTTGACGAAAGCGCGCGCGTCGAGGATTTCCCCGGCCGGGCGGAAGTCATTGCCAAGCGCGGTGATCGCGGCGGCGCGGCGCACGGCCTCTGCCGTCAGCGCCTCGCGCAACGGGGTGCCGGGGTTGACAAAGCTCGCACCCGGCAGGTGGAGGCCCATGATCTCCATCAGCATCTGGTTGGAATTGGCGGTGCCGTAGAACGTGCAGGTGCCCGGCCCGTGATAGGAGGCCATTTCCGCCTCCATCAGCTTGTCGCGGCCGACCTCTCCGGCGGCGAATTGCTGGCGCACCTTGGATTTTTCGTCGTTGGGCAGCCCCGATGCCATCGGCCCGGCGGGCACGAATATTGCCGGCACATGGCTGAAAGTGGCGGCCGCCATGACAAGGCCCGGCACGATCTTGTCGCAGACACCAAGATAGAGGGCGGCGTCAAAGCAGTTGTGGCTAAGCGCGACCCCGGCGGAAAGGGCGATCACGTCGCGCGAGAAGAGCGACAGTTCCATCCCGTCCCTGCCTTGGGTCACGCCGTCACACATGGCAGGCACACCGCCCGCCACCTGCGCCGTTGCACCCACGGACCGCGCGGTGCGCCGGATGATGCCGGGGTAATGCTCGAAAGGCTGATGGGCCGAAAGCATATCGTTATAGGCGGTAACGATGCCGATATTCGGGGCGCGGCCTTCGGCCAGCGTCGATTTGTCGGCGTCCATCGCCGCATAAGCATGGGCCTGATTGCCGCAGCTCAGATGCGCCCGCGCGGGTCCTTCGGCGACCGCTGCCGCCATACGGTCCAGATAGGTCCGGCGCGTGGTCGCAGATCGGGCTTCGATCCGCGCGGTCACATCGGCGATCGTCGGGTTCATCGGCATTGTCGCGCACTCCTCGGTGTCGGGGCGTTCGGTGACATCATGGCGGTCGGATTGGCACTAGCACATGTTGTTAGCGCTAACAATATCCCCCAGGTCAGAGGCCATGCGCATATCGCATGGCGGCCTTTCTGTCGTCAGGCTGGTGTCTCCGGCATCCGCCCCATAGCTCTTGGCCGAAAGACTACCGCATTGGCAAGGAGCCAGAAATGAAAATGACACCGAAACCCAGCCCGGCCGGACCGATCGACATCGCCGCGATCGAGGCCGAGGCCCGCCGACTGCGCGCC
This sequence comes from Paracoccaceae bacterium, assembly GCA_041397105.1. Taxonomy (GTDB): domain Bacteria; phylum Pseudomonadota; class Alphaproteobacteria; order Rhodobacterales; family Rhodobacteraceae; genus Albidovulum. Next base: position 585,973 of record JAWKXJ010000002.1, on the reverse strand, counting down.
GAGGCGATGGCGGAGATGGTGCGCGCCTTCGGGCATGGATTGAAACGCGGCTGGTCCGCGCTTGCCCACCGTTCGGCCCGTCATCACCCGGCGCATTGACAGCACCGCGCATGAAACGGGGCAGGGGCCGGGAACCGGCCCTTTCGCCGGGCAGCGGTTCGGATTAGACGGGGGCGACCGATCCCTGATTGCTGATGTACGATGACCGAAGAACAGAGCCTGCCGATTGTCCGCCTGAAACCCAAGGCCGAGGCCCGCGCCATTCGCCACGGGTTTCCCTGGGTCTATGCCGACGAACTCGTCACCGACCGGCGAACGCAGGCTCTCCGCCCCGGCACCATCGCGCGGCTGGAAGACGGCGACCGACGGCCGCTTGGCACCGCGACGGTCAATCCCGGATCTAAGATCATCGCCCGGATGCTGGACCGCGACCCTGCCGCCTGTATCGACCGGGCCTGGATCGCCGCACGTCTGGCCCGCGCACTTGACCTGCGCGCGCGACTTTACGACGCGCCCTTCTACCGGCTCGTTCATGCAGAGGCCGATGGCCTGCCAGGTGTGGTCATCGACCGTTTCGGCGACACGGCGGTGATCCAGCCCAATGCCGCCTGGTCCGAAACGATGATCGGGGATTTTGCGGCGGCGTTGTCGGATGTCTGTGGCATTGCCACTGTCGTGAAAAACGGAACCGGCCGGGCGCGGGCGCTGGAGGGGCTGGTAGAGGAAACCGGCGTCATCGCGGGCAGTCTCACCGGCCCGATCCCCGTGCCGATGAACGGCGCGACCTATATCGCCGACTTGCTCGGCGGTCAGAAAACCGGGCTTTTCTACGACCAACGCCCCAACCATGCCTTTGCGCAGCGGCTTGCGAAAGGCGGACGTGTGCTCGATGTCTTTTCACATGTTGGCGGCTTTGCGCTCGCCTGTCTTGTGGGCGGGGCGACCGAGGCACTGGCCGTGGACGGTTCCGCCCCGGCGCTGGCGCTGGCGGAAGAGGGTGCCAGGGCCAGCGGCTTTGATGGGCGCCTCACAACGACGCGCGGCGACGCATTCGCCGTGATGGAGGCTATGGGGGCCGAAAGCGCCCGCTATGACATCGTCATCTGCGATCCGCCTGCGTTTGCGCCCGCGAAACAGGCGCTTGCGGCGGGCCTGCGCGCCTACGAACGTGTGGCCCGCCTTGCCGCGCCGCTGGTCGCGCCGGGCGGCTATCTGGTCCTCTGTTCCTGTTCGCATGCTGCCGATCTGGCGGCCTTCCGCAATGCCTCTGCCCGCGGGATCGGGCGTGCAGGGCGCCGGGGGCAGCTTCTGCATACCGGGTTCGCGGGACCCGATCACCCGCAATTGCCGCAACTGGCCGAAAGCGCTTACCTGAAGGCACTTTTCTTCCGGCTTGACGGATGAAGGTACTGCTCGACGCCTGCGTCCTTTACCCGACGGTCCTGCGGGAAATCCTGATCGGTGCCGCGCGGGCAGGGCTTTTCACGCCGCTCTGGTCCGAACGCATTCTGGAAGAATGGGCGCGCGCCACGCGCAAGCTTGGCCCGGAGGCGGAGGTGCTTGCACGGGGCGACATCGCCCGCCTTCGCGCGGCCTTCCCTAAGTCGTCCGTGCCCCAATCGCCGGGGCAGGAGGCGCGGCTGCACCTGCCGGACCCTGACGACATCCACGTTCTCGCCGCTGCCATTTCGGGCCATGCCGATGTGATCCTGACCTTCAATGCGGCTGATTTCCCGCGCCACGTCCTGGCCGAAGAAGGGATCGAGCGGCGCGATCCGGACGGGTTTCTGTGGCAGCTCTGGTCGGAGGCACCGGAACGTCTCGGTCCTGTCATCGAAGAAATCCGGGCGGAGGCGGAACGCCTCTCTGGCCAGGCGCAGCCCTTGCGCGCCCTCCTGAAACGCGCGGGCCTGCCGCGCCTGGGAAAGGCCATGGCCGTTTCGCAGCCGCGCGGTTAGGCGGCCGGACCAGAACGACAGAAGCCACCGGAATTTCCGGTGGCTTCCTTTTCAGGCCGGTCGATACCGGCTGGTCATTGATGTCCGGTCAGACGAATTTCTTGATCTCGCCGGATTTCAGCCGCGACATGTAGCTGTCAAGCTCTGACTTCACGACGGGCATCAGGAGGTAGAGGCAGATGATGTTGACAACCGCCATCGCAAAGATCGCCGCGTCGGAGAAGTCGATCACCGGGCCGAGGTTGGCCGAAGCGCCGATCACCACGAAGATGCAGAAGATCACCTTGAAGGTCAGTTCCTTCGACTTGCCTTCACCGAAGAGGAAGGTCCAGGCCTTCAGGCCGTAGTAGGACCAGCTGATCATCGTCGAGAAGGCGAAGAGGATCACGGCGACAGCCAGCACATATTTGAACCAGCCGAAGGCCGAGGAGAAGGCCGCCGAGGTCAGCGCCACGCCCTTGTTGCCATCGACGGTCTGGATTGTCGCAGCACCGTCATCGAGCAGATACATGCCCGTCGCCGGATCGCTGACAAGCTGGCCGGTAATGATGATGACGAGCGCCGTCATCGTGCAGATCACGACCGTGTCGATGAAGGGTTCGAGAAGCGACACGAAACCTTCGGTGATCGGTTCCTTCGTCCGCACCGCCGAATGCGCAATGGCCGCAGACCCGACACCCGCCTCATTCGAGAAGGCGGCCCGCTTGAAGCCCTGAATGAGCGCGCCGACCATGCCGCCCGCAACACCAAGCCCGGTGAAGGCGCCGGCGAAGATCTGGCCGAAGGCCCAGCCAAGCATGTCGATGTTCATCAGGATGATGATCAGCGCGGTTGCGACGTAAAGCACGCCCATGAATGGCACGACCTTCTCGGTCACCTTGGCGATGGACTGAAGACCGCCGACGATGACGGCAAAGACGATGCCGGCAAAGACAAGCCCGGTGATCCAGCCCGGGAAATCGCCGAAGACATTGGCGATCTGCGCATGGGCCTGATTGGCCTGGAACATGTTGCCGCCGCCGAGCGAACCGAGGATACAGAAGACGGAAAAGAGGATCGCCATCGCCTTGCCCATCGGCAGGCCGCGTTCGGCAAAGCCCTTGGTCATGTAATACATCGGGCCGCCCGAAACGGTACCATCGGGGTATTCGTTGCGGTATTTGACGCCAAGTGTGCATTCGGTGAACTTCGACGCCATCCCCATCAGACCGGCAAGGATCATCCAGAAGGTGGCACCCGGCCCGCCAATGCCCACGGCGACCGCGACCCCGGCAATATTGCCGAGCCCCACGGTTCCCGAAAGCGCGGTCGCGAGGGCCTGGAAATGACTGACCTCGCCGGCGTCGTTCGGGTCAGAATAGTCGCCTTTGACAAGCGAGATGGAATGCGGAAAAGCCCGGAACTGGATCAGGCCAAAATAGACGGTGAAGATGGTGGCGGCGATCACTAGCCAGGCCACGATCCAGGGAAAAGACGTCCCCGGGAAAGAGCTGAAAATGAAACTGACGAACCAGCCGGTCGCGCTGGCGAAGCCGTCATTGATCGTCTGGTCGAGCGATTGCGCCAGCGCTGGCCAGGTAAAGGCGAACGTGGCGACGGCCGCCAGAGGCGCCGTCCTTAGTTGCTTTTTCATGTGGGTTCCCTGTTCTTATGGCACGATTGTCAGCGGCACAGGCGCGATCTGCGCGAGCCCGCCGGCAACGGATCCGAAGAGCCGCGAGGAAATGGAGGAATGGCCGGTGCGTCCGATCGCGATCTGGTCGGCGCCCTCCTCCTTGGCGATGGCGCAAAGCGTTTCCGCGATGTGGCCGAATTTCAGCGCCGTACTGACCGCAACACCACTTGCGGCGAGGCGGGCAATGACCGGTGCCAGCAACGCCTCCTCGGCGCGCTTGAGTTCCTCTGTCCGGCGTTTGTGACGCTCTTCGATTTCTGTCGGTGTCAGGAACGCATAGGGCGACCATTCCAGAACGTGGGCGACAACGACGCTGCCTCCATGTGCCTTTGCGACCCCCATGGCGAAGTCCAGCGCCGCACCGGCGCTGTCACTGCCGTCGTAGCCGACGACGATCTTGTGGGACATGTCCTCCTCCTTTTTGCTTGGCCTCTCCCTCTGGCGGAGACCGTTGAAGCAGGATCAGTGTAGTCCGAAGGGGCTGGAAAAGGTTCTGAAATGTCATTGCCATTTCGGAAAATTTCCGGAAAATATCAGGCATTATGGCAATGTGAGTGTAAGTTTTCTCATGGATCGGTTAGATACAAGAATTCTTTCCATTCTTCAGCGCGATGGCCAGATGTCCATGGCGCGCCTGTCCGAACAGGTCGGCCTGTCGCTGTCGGCCTGCCACCGCCGGGTCAAGATGCTGGAGGCGGATGGCAAGATTTCACACTACGCGGCGCGACTTGACCGAAAGAAGGTGGGGCTGCATATCCAGGTCTTCATCGAGGCCAAGCTTGTCAGCCAGCGGAAGGACAATATCGAGGCCTTCGAGGCGGCGATCCACGACATGCCTGAAGTGCTCGAATGCCACCTGATTTCGGGCGAGTTCGACTATCTCATCCGCGTCGCCGCGCGAAGCCCGGAAGACTATGAAAAGCTTTACCGCGACCGGCTGACACTCATCCCGTCCGTGTCACAGATGAAAACGCTGCTGTGCCTGTCAACGGTGAAGGATTTTCGCGGGTTCCATTTGCCGGAGTGATCCGATGGCGCGACGCTGCCAGGTCAAAAATCCGATGTGAATGACCCATCAGTATGCGTAGTTCCAGGGGTCTTTCTAGTCGTGATCGCTATGATGATTTCCGCCAGAACCCGAACCGGAGGACGAGCCGGAAGTCGAACCAGAAGACGAACCGGAGGAAGCGGCCGCGAAATCAGTGCTAATCTCCATATTGGCCATCGAGGTCGACACCGAATTGCTGACAAAAGCTGTCCCGTCAGAAATCTTGCCGATAGCCGCGATGGCAAGTCCGACGGCGGTTGCGGTCAGGACGACCCAGTCGACCGTGACGGCGCCATCTTCCGAAGATAGAAAATCTTTCATGTCGTTAGGTGCCAGAGATGTTTTCTTCATGATCCTGTGCTAACGGCGCAATGTGGCGCCTTTCTGACGGGAAATGGATAAATTTCCGTCACGCGCTGGTGCTGGTCACTTCACGGACGATCGGGATGGATGGCACTTCGACTATCGGATCAGGCCTCTTGACGTGCAGGTTTCGCCATACGCTTCCGGCTCTGGTCCTCCCCTTGGTGCCGGTGACCGGGTCAGGGTGCCGGCATCCATTTCGCCTCGTTCCTTTCGATGGCTGCGATCCTCGCCTCCGTCTTGGGGTGGCTCATCAGCCAGGCGGGAGGGGTCTTGCCCCCCATCCCGGTCAGGCCCGTCAGCTTCTGAAACAGCGTCTTTTGCGGACCGGTTCCGATCCCCGCCTTGATCAGGAGGGCCGAGGCCCACTCGTCTGCCTCGAATTCGTCCTGCCGGCTCAGCCGCGCGGCGAGAAGCGATGTGAGGAAACCTGCGATATAGACGCCGATCCCGGGCAGAAACCGCCCCAGAACCGTCGCCAGCACGACCCGGATCGCGTTCTGCCCTGAAAAGTCGATCATCCGCCGTCGCGAATGACCAAGGGCGACATGGCCCAGTTCATGGGCAATGACGCTTGCAAGCTCATCCGCCGTCACCGCACCGTCGCGGAACTTGCGATAAAAGCCGCGCGTCAGGAATATGCGGCCGTCCGGCGCGGCCAGCCCGTTGACGACCTCGGTTTCATAGATATGGACCGGCACTTTTGCGAGGCCGAGTGCGGCGGCAAGCTTTTGCGCAGCGCCCAGAAGCGCGGGATCGGCGAGGGGTGTTGAACGGGCATCCAGGTCCTGCTTCGTGCGCCATGCCGAGAGTTGCCACCAAAGCAGCCCGTAGGCGACGGCGAGAAGGACGGGAAGGAGTTTCAGCATCGTATTGATATAGGCGACGAAACCAGCATTTCGACCCTTTCAGCCCAACGCCTGCCGCACGCGCGATTGAAAATAGTGAACGCCTTTTTCATGGCGCGACGACAGCGGACCCGGGCTGTAGACGCCGGCGGCATAGTTTCTGTGCGTCGTTGTGCAGACCGTGTAGTCCTCCCGCACGACGGCAAGATTGCCCTCGATCGTCCGCTGGCGTGCCGGTTCGGCAGCCGCCGACGTATCGGCGAAGTAGAAATTGTAAAGCTGTTCTGTCCGCTCCACCGAAACCGGGTTGATCCGCGACGTGTTCATGCCGCCGTTGAAGAGTGACAGCGTCCAGTTCGGCCACATCCAGAGCCATTTGCCACGGTAGAAAAGGCCATCCTTTGGTGGCGCGGTCATCCGCACAAACCCCTTATGCGCCGTTGTCTCAAACGCGTCGAAGTCGATTGCCGCATAGAAGGACGGGTGGGTGCCAGGTATGTGATAACCCTCGACGAAATTGTCGGTATAGACCTTCCAGTTGGCATCGAACGTTACGCTCGCGCTGTCGGTGGCGATGTAGCTTTCCAGCGGTTCGTCGGCCAGTTCGTCGACAAGGTCGCCAAGCTGGTCGGGGAGGCTTTCCTCTGGATCGACGGCGGCGAAGACCAACCCGCGCCAGATGTCGACACTGACCGCATCAAGCGGCCAGTCTTCGGGGATGATCGCGGGGTCCTTTCCGAACCATGGGGCCTGCACCAGTGCACCAGTGTCCGAATAGGACCATTTGTGATAGGGGCAGACCATCAGGCCACATTTGCCCTGTCCAACCTCCAGGATTCGCGCGCCACGATGGCGGCAAACATTCTTGAAGGCGCGGAGCGCTCCGTCCTTTCCCCGGATCGCAACAACACCAAGTCCGGCGATATCGGCCGACAGATACTGGCCCAATTCGCCGACGGCACTTGCCGGGCCGAGAAACTGCCAGCTTCGCCAAAAAATTCGTCGCCGCTCGGCCTCGAAGGTATCGGGGCGGATGTAATAGGCGGGGTCAAGGTTCAGGTATTGCGTCGCCATTCTGTTGCTCTGATGCACGTGCTGCCAAAGCCTCACCGATTTCCGTCGCCGCTGGCAAGCGGGAATGCCTCAGGCAGCCCGTTCTTTCAGCGCATGACGCAGCCATAGGCCGAGCCCGACAAGGGCTGTCAGCCCGGCGACGAGACCGAGTGCCGAGGAAATCATGTCACCCGCCCACTCGAGATTGGCCGCAAAAAGGCGACCCATCCCGACATAAAGGCCGACCCAGACCGCTTCGCCGCCGATCCCGGCCAGCGTGAATGGCAGCCAGTGAAAGCGCCCGGCCCCCGCAACAAGGTTGAGCCACGGCCCGACCGGGCTGAAAAGCCAGCGGCTGAGAAAAACCGCCATGCCGGCCCGATCCGACAGAAGCCGCCGCGCCCGCGCGAGCGCCTTGCCCCTGGCCCCGGCTGTTTCCAGCCGCGCAAGCAACCCTGCGCCGAAGAGGCGGCCGATGCCATAGCCGGTCTGATCGCCTGCCAGGGCGCCCGCCAGCGCCGCAAGGCCGGCACTGGTCAAGGCAAGGTCGCCCGTCGCCGTGAAAGCCCCTGCGGCCAGCATGATCAGGGAGGACGGGATCGGCAGCGCGAGACAGGACAGGAATGTCGCCGCAAAGACGAGATAAGCGCCGTAGACCGGCACGAGTGACAAGAGCCAGGTGGTCATTCCGTGCCGCCGGCTCCGGCGGCCCGCGCCGCGGCGATGACGGCGGTGATTTCATCGGCGAAAGATACCACCGGCATCCCACGCGCAGCTGCAAGCTCGGCCAGCGTATGGCCCCGCGCGCTGCCTTCGGGAATGCCAAGCCCGTTGGCCAGCGTTTCAGGGGGAATGTCCCAGCTGCGCGCGACATAGCCAAGAGTCATCCAGCCTGCGATGTCCTGATCCTGCCGGGCCGGGTCGGCCCAGTAGACAAGGAAGAAAAGAAGCCTCGCAGCGAAGAAGACCGTGACCGACAGGGCCAGAAGAAAGGCGACAAATGCGATGCGGTGGCGCGCCCAGAGATGGCGGACGGCATTCATGTCAGGGCCTTCATCGCGCGCCCGATGCCGTCGAGCGTGAGGGGAAACATGCGCCCTTCGAATATCTGGCGGATCATGCCGACGGACTGGGTGTATTGCCAGTGCTGTTCGGGCAGGGGGTTCAGCCAGACGTTTCCCGGCCATTGCTCGCGCGCGCGCTGAAGCCAGATCTGACCCGCCTCGGCGTTCCAATGTTCGTTCGCGCCGCCGGGATAGGCGATCTCATAGGGTGACATGGAGGCATCGCCGACGAAGATCGCCTTGTAGTCGCCACCATAGGTCCGCAGCACCTCCCAGGTCGGTGTCTGCTGGTCCCAGCGGCGGCGGTTGTCGCGCCAGAGGCCCTCATAAAGGCAATTGTGGAAGTAGTAGTATTCCAGATGCTTAAATTCGGCGCGGGCGGCAGAGAAAAGCTCCTCCACCACCTTGACATGCGGGTCCATGGAACCGCCGACATCGAGGAACAGCAGGACTTTCACCGCATTGTGCCGCTCGGGCCGGGTCTTCACGTCCAGATAGCCATGTTCGGCGGTGGCACGGATCGTGCCGGGCAGGTCCAGCTCTTCCGCCGCGCCCTCCCGCGCCCAGCGGCGGAGCCGCTTCAGCGCCACCTTGATGTTGCGAGTGCCAAGCTCGACCTTGTCGTCGAGATTGCGGAAATCGCGCCGGTCCCAGACCTTCACCGCCCGCTGGTGGCGGCTTTCCTTCTGGCCGATCCGGACACCTTCGGGATTGTAGCCATAGGCACCGAAGGGCGACGTACCGGCAGTACCGATCCATTTCGACCCGCCCTGATGGCGACCCTTCTGCTCCTCAAGCCGCTTCTTCAGCGTCTCCATCAGCTTGTCGAACCCGCCGAGCGCTTTGACCTCGACCATTTCTTCGGGGGAGAGCACCTTTTCCGCCAGCTTTTCCAGCCATTCGCGGGGCAGGTCGATGGCATTGAGCACATCATCGGCCGTGATCGCCTCAAGCCCCTTGAAGGCCTCGGCAAACGCGCGGTCGAACCGGTCTAGATGACGTTCGTCCTTCACCATCGCGGTGCGCGCGAGGTAGTAGAACCCGTCGATGTCGTAGGTCACAAGACCGGCCGCCATCCCTTCCAGAAAGCCGAGATATTCGCGCAGTGAGACCGGGACACCGGATTTGCGCAACGTCTCGTAGAAGGGAAGGAACATCGGTTCAGGTCATGCGGTCGATGATCAGCGTCAGAAAGAGGCCGAGAACCGTGAAAAGTATCGCGTGGACGGCGGCGTATTGCAGCTTGTCCAGCCGGTTGCCGCCACGCTTCGCCGCGCGCATCCAGCCAAAGGCGGTGCCGCTCAGAAATCCAGCGATGACAATCATTTGGCTCCTGTCCTGTGCTGTGGCGACAGGCCCGCGACGGCGATCAGCCGGCGGCGCACCTCCGCGTCGGAGCCGAAGCCATATCGCGCCCAGCCGAGGCTGTCGAGCCTGACGCGGCGTGCCTCGTCCGCCCGTCCCGCCAGGTCGAGCGCCTCGGCCCGGATCATCATGAGATTGGCCAGAAGTGCGGCATCCTGACCCCGTCGCGCCGCCTCGATTGCCGGTCCGCTGATCCGGATGACTTCGGCCGCGTTGCCATCGGCGAGCGCGAAGGCGCAAAGATGGCTGTCGGCATGGGCGGCATAAAGGCCGAGATGCGGGTGATTGCGGAAAATCGCCGCAGCACGGGCAAAGGCCTGCCGCGCGAATTCGGGTTCATGGCCAAGCGCCAGGCGGCCAAGGGCAAGCCAGGCAAACCCGGCGCGCCCGTCCTGCCAGCCGCGCGCCTCGGCGATCCGAACAGCGTCAAGCGCGGCCGCACGGCGGCGCGACGGCGAGGCGCCGGGGCCAAGGGCGGTGTCGATGGCGGCGGAATAGCTGCGCGGCGTTTCATCCGGTGGCAGGGCGCCGCTGCCACGTCCCGCCGGGTTCAGCCGGTCGAGGATTTCTGGGATGCGGAGCGCTACGGCATTGGCGAGCATCCCGCTCGACAGCGCCCGGTCGTAATGGGCGCGCAGCATCAGCATGTCGAACCCCGTCAGCACCGAATTGACATTGTCATCGTTGAAGACGGAATCCGGCAGCCGGTAGAGATCGTTCAGCGGCCCGAGCGACTGGGCCAGTTCCTCGTGCAGGCAATCGCGAATCTCCTGCGGCGATGTGTCGTTCGGAATGAAGATCGCTGCCCGTTCGCGCCGCGACACGGTTGTCCAGTCAAGGTCGCTGCGGCTGGCGCGCAGATATTCGTTCCACGACCCGGCGCGCGGCACGACAAAGCAGGCGGCGCGGGGCACAAAGCGCTGCATGGTCTGGCGGGGCAGAAACTCGACAGTGATCGAAGCGGCACTGCTTTGGGTCTGATGAATGTCGATTTTCGCCTCGTTGCGCAGCCGGTCGAGAAGCCGCGAAAGCTCAGCATTGGCAAGGCCCGGCACATTGCCAGCCAGCCTGACGGTGACCGGTCCTTCAAAACGGCTGAAAACCGTGATCGGCCGGCCGTTTTCCAAAGCGAAGGACAGGTCCATGAAGTCCTGCGCCATTTCGGCATTCGACCGTGACGGCGGCGACACCGAGCCGCTGTCAAAGGATCTGGCAGGGGGCAGCACGATGTCCTCTGGCAGGGCCCGCGCCGCTTCGGGCTTGGGCGGGGTCGCGCAACTTGCGACCGAAAAGGCAAGGATGACGGTGAGGAGAGTAAGGGCTGCCTGCCGCATTGTTCAGACCCGGTTATACTCGATAAAATCAGTCTTGACGCCGATGCGGTCATAGAGGCGCCGGGCCGTCGTGTTGAAGTCCTGCGTCAGCCAATAGACCGACGCGGCACCTTCGGCATCGGCAGCCGCATAGACCGCCTCGATCAATGCCCGGCCCACGCCTTTGCCACGTACTGCCGGGTCAGCATAAAGGTCCTGCAGGTAGCAGGTATCGGCGACATCCCAGCAGGTCCGGTGAAAGAGATAATGCGTCAGCCCCACAGAGTGGCCCTCAATTTCGGCAAGAAAGCCCCGAAATTCGCCTTTCGCGCCAGAGAGGAGCCGGGCGAAAGTACTGGCATAGACCTTCTCGGGCAGCTTTGTTTCATAGAAGGTCAAATAGCCGGTCCAGAGGCGTCGCCACTCCGGCTCATCGCTGGCCGCGATGGGCCGGATCGTCACATTTCCTGCGCGCGCCATCCGGTTCCTCCCTGGCCCTGACGCCACAGCCTAGCCCGGGCGGACCGTCGCGGCTAGTGCGCGTCGGACACAACGCGGCCTTACCGAATGGATCAGCCCCGTCCGCGCGCGATGAAGGCGAGCCGCTCGAATAGCTGCACGTCCTGTTCGTTCTTCAGAAGCGCGCCATGAAGCCGGGGCAGCAGGCTGTGGCCCTCGCGGCGCAGATCCTCTGGCCCGAGATCCTCGGCCAGCAGCAGCTTCAGCCAGTCGAGCACTTCCGACGTGGAGGGCTTTTTCTTCAGCCCCGGCGTTTCGCGCAGCTCATAGAACTGTGTCAGTGCGGTCGCCAGAAGGTCGTGCTTGATGCCCGGAAAATGCACCTCGACAATGCGGCGCAACGTTTCGGCCTCGGGAAATCGGATGTAGTGGAAGAAGCACCGGCGCAGGAAGGCGTCCGGCAGTTCCTTTTCATTGTTCGACGTGATGATGACCACCGGGCGGTGCGTGGCCCGGATCGTCTCACCCGTCTCGTAGACATGAAACTCCATCCGGTCGAGTTCCTGCAACAGGTCGTTCGGAAACTCGATGTCGGCCTTGTCGATTTCGTCGATCAGCAGAACGACTTTGCCCGGCGCCTCGAATGCCTGCCATAGCTTGCCCTTGCGGATATAGTTCTTCACGTCATGGACGCGCGCGTCGCCAAGCTGGCTGTCGCGCAGCCGGCTGACGGCGTCATATTCGTAAAGGCCTTGCGCGGCCTTGGTTGTGGACTTGATATGCCACTCAATCATCGGCAGATCGAGACTCAGCGCCACCTGCCGCGCCAGCTCCGTCTTGCCGGTTCCCGGTTCGCCTTTCACCAGTAGCGGCCGTTCCAGCGCAACTGATGCGTTGACGGCAACAGTCAGGTCTTCTGTTGCGACATAATGATCGGTACCGGAAAATTTCATTTTGTTTTTGCAGGCATGGACGCTCTTGTTCACGGGACTATTACCGGGTCGATCAAATTGCCGCAAGCCGCGCCTTGCCCTAGTGACATCCCCCGCTGCTTCGGCTATTGGAGCGCCCGAGGAGAGCCGGATGAACATTAGCACGACGCAATCCGTTTCGACACGGCAGAAGGGATCCAAGATGAAGCAGGAAAACTTTCTTCCTGAGGATTATCGCCCCGCCGAGGACGAGCCTTTCATGAACGACCGGCAGCTTGAATACTTCCGCCGCAAGCTTGTGGTGTGGAAGGAAGAGCTTCTGGAACAGTCGGCCGAAACGCTGGAAGGCCTGCAGGACAGCGGCCGCAACGTGCCCGATGTCGCCGACCGCGCCAGCGAGGAAACCGACCGCGCGCTGGAACTGAGAACCCGCGACCGACAGCGCAAGCTTGTGGCCAAGATCGACGCGGCGCTGCGCCGGATCGAGCAGGGCGAATACGGCTATTGCGAAATGACGGGCGAGCCGATTTCGCTGAAACGGCTTGACGCGCGTCCCATCGCCACGATGACGCTGGAAGCGCAGGAAAAGCATGAGCGGCGCGAACGGGTGCACCGCGACGACTGACGGGCCGCACGAGTTCAGCGCGACAATCCGCCGGGGTCAGATGGCCCCGGCTTTTTTGTAGGCTGGCGGCGGACGAGGGGAGACGGACCATGTCGGACGGCCAGTCGATCACGGTACTCGGGGCGGGAATCGCCGGTCTTGCTGTTGCGCAGCTTCTGGCGCGGTTCGGGCGCGCGGTCACCGTCCTCGAACAGGCCTCCGAGATTCGGGAGGTGGGTGCAGGCCTGCAAATCTCGCCGAACGGAACGCGGGTCCTGCGGGCCATGGGTCTTGGCGGCGGTCTCGATGCGGCGTCGGATCGGGCAGGGGCGGTGGTGCTGGCAGACGGCCAGTCCGGGGCAGCGATCACCCGGCTGGATTTGTTGGGCCTCCGCACCGCGGACGACTACCGGCTGATGCACCGTGCCGATCTGATTGCGCTTCTGGCAGAGGGCGCGCGGGCGGCGGGGGTTGATATCCGTCTGGACCGCAAAGTGACGGACATCGCGCTTGGCAATCACCCGCCGCGCGTCACCCTTGCAAATGGCGAGATGGTAGAAGCCGGTCTTCTTGTCGGGGCCGACGGTCTGCATTCCCGCATGCGCACTGCACTGAATGGCGAGGCGGTTCCCTTCTTCACCCATCACAGCGCCTGGCGCGCGACGATTCCTGCCGAACCCGGTGCCGCGCCCGTCGTCCAGGTCTTTCTTGGCCCGGGCAAGCACCTCGTGTCCTATCCGCTTAGGGGCGGGCGGCTTCGTAACATTGTCGCGGTCGAGGAACGCCGCCGCTGGGTCGAGGAAAGCTGGTCATTGACCGACGATCCCATGACGCTCCGCGTCGCGTTTGAAGATTTCGCACCAGAGGTGCGGGGCTGGCTCGACCAGGTGGATCGACCGAACCTCTGGGGGCTTTTCCGCCATCCCGTTGCGAAGACCTGGTGGGGCAAGAGTGCGGTCATCCTCGGTGATGCGGCGCATCCGACACTGCCGTTTTTGGCGCAAGGCGCCAATCTCGCTCTGGAAGATGCCTGGGTTCTGGCGGATGCGCTGTCGCGATACCCGCAAGCCGAAGCGCTCGCCCGTTACCAGTCGCGGCGCGAAGGGCGGGCGCGGCGCGTCATCGAGGCAGCGAATGCCAATGCGCGGAACTTTCACCTGTCGGGGCTGTCGCGCGCGGTGGCGCATCTCGGTCTTCGCTCCCTCGGGGCCGTCGCGCCATCGCTGCTCCTGTCGCGCTTTGACTGGCTCTACGGCCATGATGTGACCGCCGGATGACGAACGGTCTAGCCGTTGCGAATCCGTTGAACACGTTCAAGCGTTTCCTTGACGAGCCGCTCCGCTGCCTCTGCGGTATCGCATTCGGCGTAGCAGCGGAATTCGGGCGCATTTCCTGACGGGCGTAAATGGATGATGTCGCCGGAGGCGAAGGTCACGCGCAGCCCGTCGGTCAGGTCAATGGCCGTTTCCGACCCTTGTGCCACGAAGAATTCGGCCCGGCGATCGGGAGCGGCTGCAAGACCGGCGACGAAACCGAGCGACCAGTCGGTCTGCACCCCTTCCAGCCGGTCGCTCGCGGTACGGCGCTGCGGCAGGTCTGCGACAAGGGCCGATAAGGGCATGCCCGCCTTGGCGGCGGCCGCAAGTGGCGCAAGGATCGGCAGAAAACTGTCGCGGGTGAGAAGCGGTGCAATAGCACGACCTTCATCCTCGGCCCGGAAGCCGAGCAGAAAGCCGCCATTGGCTTCAAACCCGACGACCCGTTTGGCCCCAGCCTCGTCCATGCCCGCGATGACATAGGGCGACCCGATACGCGTCCTGTGCGTCGCAAACAGCCCGATCCTCTCGACCATGCTGTTGGAGGATACCGGCGTCACGACCGTATCGGCCCCGACCCACCGCGCCGTCAGGACGCCGAGAATGTCGCCGGGAATGACCGTGCCGGTTTCATCCGTCAGAAGCGGGCGATCGCCGTCGCCATCGGTCGATACGACCGCGTCGAGCCTGTGGTCGCGTGACCAGCGCGTCAGATCGGCCCGGGTTTCAGGGGCGACGGCCTCGGTGTCGACGGGAATGAACCTGTCGGACCGGGCAAGATCGACCACCGCTGCGCCAAGGTCGCTGAGGATCTGGCTGGTCAGATCGCGGGCGACGGAACTGTGCTGGTAGTTGCCGATCCGCAGGCCTTGAAGCGCGGCCCTCGGAAAATATGTGCGGTAGCGGTCCAGATAATCGTCGGTCGCGCCGGATTCGGTCGGGGCCGGCCCCATCTTTCTTGGCATGTCCGGCAACGCCGTCAGTGCGGCGGTGATGGCGGCCTCGTCATGTTTCGTGATTTCGCCGGTGCCGGTATAGAACTTCAGCCCGTTCCGGTCGGCCGGGATGTGGCTGCCCGTGACCATGATGGCCGGCGCGCCTGCCTTCATGGCAGCGAGCGCAAGGGCCGGCGTTGGCAATGCGCCGCAATCGACCACACGCAGACCCATGGCCGATGCGGCCATGGCCACCGACCGGGTGATGAGAGGTGAGGACGGCCGCAAGTCGCGGCCGATGAACAGCTGCCCCCCATGCGGCGTGACCTGCAGGAACGCCCGTGTATAGGCCGAGCAGAGGTCGCCCGTCAGTTCGCTTACCAGCCCGCGCAGCCCGCTCGTGCCGAATTTGGGTGCCATCGGTGATCCCTTCGCCCTTCGTCGAATCTGCCGCCCGCCGCCGTTGATAGCGCGGCGTCCGGGCAGGGGTGTGCATTTCCCGTGCGCGTGGCCCGATCCGCAGCCAATGCCGCATTTCGTCCGCCTTTGCCCTGTCTTTGCGCACAATCGCCCGAAAATTTCGAAGAATCCATGCGGCCCGCGCGCAGGCGCGATAGGTGTTTGGCGACGAGGGGTGTCGCATTGGCGCCAATGACCCTGTATTGTCAAAGGCATGAGGCGCCTCGCGCCGCTGGTATTCATAGGTGACGTTCGAATGTTTGCACGGATTGCTTCGATTGTTGGCGGTCTTTTTCTTCTGACCCTGGGCACATTTCTGGCTGGCATGTGGACAACCTACCGGGATTGGTGGCCCTGGCAGAAGGTGGTCGAAGTGCAGACCGCCTGGCGGTCCTATCGTGTGACGGGGCTTTTCCTGCCGCAGGATTCCTTTCCCCGCCGCCGCCCCGATGCCGCCGACGAACGCTATGCCGTCTATGATCCGGCCAAGGTGTCGCCCGGCTATCTGGTCATCAACCGGCTCGATCCGCAGACGAATACCTATGTGCTCGACCTGATCGACGAGAAGGGTACGCTGATCAACTCCCGTCCGCTCGATTTTTCGCGCGCCTCCCCCATCGGCACCGCGCAGGAATTCGTTCACATCGCGACGATGATGCCCGACGGGTCGGTGATCACGGTTCACGACGATGCCAAGGGCCTTGTGCGCTACGATGCATGCGGCAATCCGATGTGGTCGAAGACCGATCAGGTCTACCACCACTCGCTGGAACTCGACGTCGACGGCATGTGGACATGGCAGTCGAAAATCTGGGACGGCGGCGAAGACCAGCGGATGATCCGGTTCGACCCTGATACCGGCGAAATTCTGGAAAGCATCGACCTGATCGACGACGTGATTCTCAAGTCGCAGGAAAACGCTGTAAAGATGATCATTCCCGAGGAATACCAATTCAACCGGGAGATGGCCGTTGGCGGCGCCGAGGACATAATGCACCCGAACGATGTGGAGCCCTTGCGCGCCTCCATGGCGGCGGCGTTTCCGCAATTCAGTGTCGGCGACCTGCTTGTGAGTTTCCGCAACACCAACATGGTCGCTGTCATCGACCGCAAGACCCACGACATTCTCTGGCAGCAATACGGCCCCTGGTTCCGCCAGCACGACCCGGATTTCCAGGCCGACGGCACCATCACCGTCTTTTCCAACAATACCTACCGTTTCCGGTCCAATATCTATCAGGTCGATCCGAAGACCGGGCAGGGGCATGATATCTTCCGCGAAAAGGACATCGACTTCGACAGCTTCATCATGGGCAAGCACCAGAAGCTGCCCAATGGCAACTGGCTGATCGTCTCGACAATGCAGGGCCGCATTCTGGAAGTGACGCCTGATGGCGAAATCGTTCGGGAATACAACAACATCCTGGATGATACTTATAACAGCCTCGTGCTTTATGCCGAGCATCTGGCGCCCGGCTATCTGAAGACGATACCGAAATGCGGGAACTGAGGACGGGGGCAATACCGGGGGCGCCGAAGCGGGGCCGGGGGGCCGCGCAGACCGAATGGTGCGCAAGATGACGGACAAGACGATCCTGCCGGTGATCCTTTGCGGCGGTACGGGTACGCGGCTTTGGCCGGTATCGCGGGAAGGGATGGCAAAGCAGCTACTGCCGATCCTGAGCGATGAGACGCTGCTGCAAACCACGTTGCGGCGCGTCGCCGGCCCCGATTTTGCCGCGCCGATGGTGCTTGGGGCCCACCCGGTGCGGTTCACTATCCGCGATCAGGTGGAGGCCGTCGCACCGGGCGCGCGCGTCGTGATCGAGCCGAGCCGCCGCGACACGATGGCGGCCGTCCTGCTGGCCGCAGCCATTGCCGCGCGGGAGGATCGCGACAGGGTTCTGGCGGTCATGCCATCCGATCACATGATCCGGGAAGAGGCCGATTTCTGTACCGCGCTCGTGACGGCGGCGCGCCAGGTGTCCGAACGCGGCATCGCCGTGATCGGTGTCAGGCCGACCGGCCCCTCCACCGCCTATGGCTACATCAAGCCCGGCGCGCCTGCGGGCGCGGCTTCCACCGTCGAACGGTTCGTGGAAAAGCCGGATGCGGCCAATGCCGCGCGACTGATCGACGAGGGCTGCCTATGGAATGCGGGCATCTTCTGTTTCCGCGCAGGCTGGCTCCTGCAGGCGATGGCGGCAATCGACCCGGCCGCCGTTGATGCGGTGGAACGCGCGGCGGCAGAGATGAAGCCCGACCTCGGTATGTGGGTGCCGTCTGCCGCCTTTGACGAAGTGCGCAAGATCTCCTTCGATCACGCGTTCATGGAACACACGAAAGAGGCCTATGTCGTGCCCGCGGCCTTCATCTGGTCCGATGTCGGCGACTGGGACGCTATCTGGCAGTCAAGCGCCAAGGACAGCGCCGGCAATGCGATCCGGGGCGACGGCATCGCCCACGACAGCCGCAATACGCTGATCCATTCCGAAGGGCGCATGGTCTGTGCGCTGGGTGTCGATGATCTCGCCATCGTCGAAACGCCCGACGCGATCATGGTCACCCGGCGCGACAAGGCGCAGGACGTCAAGGGGCTGGTCGATGTCCTGAAGGGGCAAAGCCGCCCGGAAGCCGTGGAACATATCCGCAATCACCGGCCCTGGGGCTGGTATCAGACGATGGATCTTGGCGACCGTTTCCGCGTCAAGCGCATTGTCGTGAAACCGGGGGCGAAGCTGTCGCTGCAGCGCCACCACCACAGGGCCGAACATTGGGTTGTGGTGCGCGGCACTGCCGAGGTGACGCTCGACGGGAATATTTCGATCCTGCACGAAAACGAGTCGATCTATATCTCCATCGGCTCGATCCACCGTCTGGCCAACCCCGGCAAGATTCCGGTCGAGATCATCGAGGTGCAGACGGGCACCTATCTTGAGGAAGACGACATCGAGCGGATCGAAGACGAGTTCGGCCGCGCCTGAGGGTCAGGTCTTGGCCGCCTTGCGGAAACTGGCCTCAGCCATTGCCGCGCCCTTGTCCCAGGTAAAGGTCCGCGATTGCGCCAAGGCGGCGTCCGAGAGCCGTTTGTGCAGCGCGTCATCGCCGAGCAGTTCGACCGTCCGCGCCGCAAGGTCCTCGGTCGATAGTGGGTCGTAGTAAAGCCCGCCCGGCCCGACGATTTCCGGCAGACTGCCCCGGTCCGATGACAGGACCGGCGTGCCGCAGGACATCGCCTCCAGCGCCGGCAGGCCGAAACCTTCCCATAGCGATGGGAAAACGAGCGCTGCCGAACAGTTGAGAAGCCCCGCCATATCGGCATCGGGTATCTCGCCCGCAAAGGTGATGCGGTCCGAAAGCCGCGCGTCCCGGCTCGCCCCGGCCTTGAGTTCGTCGATATTGTCCCAGAACCGGTTGCCAGTCGTCCGGCCAACAATCACCAGCCGCGCCTCCGGGCAGGCGGCCACGATGGCCGGCATCGCCTCGATCAGCCGCAAGACATTCTTGTGCCGGTTGAAGCCGCCGATATAGGTCAGGACGCGGTCCTTCGGGGCAATCCCGAACTGGTCCCTGATCGCGGCAAGACGGGTCTTGTCGATGATCGGTGAAAACGTGTCCTCGGCGCCCTCGGTCGTCAGGTCGATGCGGTCGGGGCGGATGCCAAGGATGTCCGTCAGGTCGCCAGCCGAGGCGTTTGAGACGGTCATGATCCGCCGCGCCATCGTCTTCGCCAGCCAGATTTTCGCCTGCCACAGACGGAAATTCAGCCGCGATGGAAAGATCAGGTCGGGAAAGCGTTCGGGGATCGTGTCGTGAAAGCAGACGACCTTCGGCACCCGTGACAAGACCGGATAGAAGGAATAGACGGCCGGGAAGAAAAAGACATCACTGTCGATACGCCGCGCGGCCCGGCCGAGGGTCAGCATGTCTGCGCCGCCCCGCGCGCCCTTTCCCGACGATGCCTCAGACATGGTCTGCTGCGCCCCGGCGACAACAACGTCAACATTGGCGGGCACGGGCCGTTCCGGTGCGCGGTCGAAGAGAAGCGTGTAGCGGATGCCGCTGTCGCGCAGGGCCAGCGCCGCGACGAGGCTGCGGGTGAACCGGCCGAAGCCGCGTTCGTTCTCCCAGGATGTTGCATCTATCGCTACATGCATGTCGCCGGCCACTCCTTCGCCGCACCGCGCCTCACGTGCCGCCTGCCTAAAGGAAATCAACGGCCTTGCCTATCTTAAGGACACGCGACGGCGGTTCTGGCGAAACGATCCGGCTCGATGCCCCCTATTGTGCCAGTGCGCGGTATTCGGCCGGGCTGTGTTCTTGCTGCGGTGGGTCTGGCGCGACTATAGGAGAGGAGAAGCGGTAAAGGACGGTTCTGCCAATGACGGATCAGCCCAAGGCGAGCGGCGCGCCGCTCAACGTGCTTGAAATGGCGACTCAGTTCGGCGTCGGGGGCATCGCGCGCCACATTCTGGCGCTGACGGCATCGCTTCGGCAAAAGGGCCATCGGGTGACGCTGGGCGGCACCCCGGCGGCCTGGGCGGGGCCGAAGACCGAGCCTGGCTTTGTCGTTCTGCCCACCCGCTATGTTTCGGGCGATGGCGGTTCGCTAACCGTGCGCCTTTATCATGTCGCCATGGCCACATGGCGGTTGCGGCGCTGGCTTGCGGCGCAGCGCCCCGACCTTATCCATGCCCACGAATCCGCCCCCGCGCTCGTCGCCAATCTCGCGCGCAAAGGGCTCGGCATACCCCTCGCCGTCACCTATCACGGGTCGGAGCCGGAGCGGATTGCAGGCTTTGGCGCCATTGCACGCAAGGCCGATATCGTCATTACGCCAAGCCACCGGTCGGCGGAAGATCTGGTGAAGATCGGGGGCGTGCCGAAAGAGCGGCTCAAGGTGCTCGGTCTTGGCGTCAATCCGCCGCCCGAGGACGGCCCGGACGAAATCGCCGCGCTTCGCCGTGACCTTCTTGGCGACGGAGAGCGGTTGATCATCACCATCGCCCGGCTGGAACGGCAAAAGGGCATCGACATCCTGATCGAGACGATTGCGCGGATCATCCCAGATCACCCCGGCTATCGTTTCGTCGTGGCCGGTGACGGCCCGGATGAGGCGGCGCTGCGCGAGATGGCGGTGGCGCGTGGTGTCGACGGCCACCTGACATTTCTCGGCCGCGTTTCGCGCCCGCTTCTCTATCTCCGCGCTTCCGACCTCTTCCTTCTGACCTCCCGGTGGGAGGCGCTGCCCTTCACGATTGTCGAGGCGTTTCAGGCCGGTATCCCGGCGGTCGCGGCGGCCTGTTCGGGTGTGGTCGAACTTATCGACGATGAGGTCGGCGCGGTCGTGCCGATCGGCGACACGGAGGCCATCGCGCGGGAAGTCACGCGCATTCTCGGCGATGAGGCGTTGCGCGCCCGGATGGGAGAGGCAGCGCTCCGGAAATCGAAGCTCGACCGGTTTCGGCCGGAATGGGTGCATGATCAGTTCGAGGCAATGTACCGAGACCTGGCAGCGGGCCGGACCTAGCGGGCATTTCAGGTTGGCTTTCGCGCGATGTCCCGCAGATGCGCGGCTGTCGCCTCCAGTCCGCGGGCCAGATCATATTCGGGCGCATAGCCAAGGCGGGATCGGGCCAGTGCGATCTGGCAGATGCCTTTGCCGGAATACTCCTCCAGAAGGTGGTGGTTCGGATAAAGCGCGCCCCCCTTCGACAGCCGTTTTTTCAGCGCCCGCACCAAAGCCTCAAAGCGCTTGTGTCCGATGACCCGCCGCGCGGCAGAGCTGACCCGGGCCGCCATCGACGGCCGCGGATCGCCGGATTCGTCGGGTTTCGGGCCGAGGTTTCGGGCGATTTCGGCGACCGGCGCGCGATGCACCTCACCCTTGCCGAGAATGCGCGCGTAACCTTGCAGCAGGGCCGACCACGGAAAGGGTTCGGGGCCGGAAATGACAAATCGCTCCCGCCCGAGGTCGGGCAGGGCGGCTGCGCGCAGGCAGGCTTGAACCACATCGTCCACAAAAACGCCGTTGCAGCGCCCCTCCGGTTCGGGCAGCACCACCCCGCCCGCGAGCAGGGCCCCGGCAAAGCCATCGGTCCAGAGGGACGACCCCGGTCCGTAGACGATGGTCGGCTGCAGGATCGCGGCGGGCAGGGGGCCCGCCATCAGCCGCCGTTCCATCGCGATCTTCGCCTGCCGGTAAGGGCTGCCGCCGGGGCGCTCCATGGTGCCGCCCTCGTCGCAATCTTGGTCGGGCCAGGCGTCGTAGACGACGATGGACGATGTGTGGACGATCCGGCCCACACCCGCATCGGCGGCTGCAGCCATCAGCCGGTCAAAGCCTGCGATGTTTTCCGCGGCCGAGGCCCGGACGTCATAGGCAAGGTTGAAAAGCACGTCCTGCCCGGAAAGCGCGCGGTCAAGAACGCGGGGATCGGTGATCGACCCGATCTCGACCCGGATGGCCTTTGGCAGGTCGCCCAGCCCCGACCGGCTGCGGGTCAGTACCGTCACATCCGCACCCTCGCCGACAAGTGCGGCGACGAGCCTTCTGCCGATGAAACCGGTCGCTCCGGTGACCAGAACCTTGCGGCCCTGCAACGCTGTTTCCATCTTTCTTCCCCTTCCGCCGTCACGGCGCAGACTAGTCACAGACGCGCGCCAGTGAAACCCGTCTTGGTGCGGCAGGCTGGCCCGAATCCGGCGGACATGCTAGCCCGCAGGCCATTGGTTATCGGGATTCGACAACGTCCGGCGCGCCCTGGACGGGAAGGACAAGACATGCGGATCGGAGTGATCGGGGCGGCGGGCAAGATCGGCCAGATGCGGGTGGCGACGATCCTGGCGGACCCAAAGGCGGAGCTTGCAGCCGTCATGGACATGACGATGGAGAAGGCCAAGGCCCATGCCCACGGCGCGCCGGCCTTCACCACCCTTGCAGAGTTCCTCTCGGTCCCGATGGACGCGGTGGTGATCTCCACCCCCGCACATGTGCGCGAACCGCTCTGCCTTGCGGCCTTCGACAAGGGCCTGCATGTGCTGTCCGAAAAGCCCTTGCACCACACGGTCGAGGGCAGCCGACGCATACTTGCCGCCGCGAAGGCCGCCAAACGGCACCTTGGGGCGGGGTTCAACATGCGCTATTATCCCGCCTTCGCTTACATCAAGGACGTGATGGAAAGCGGCCAGATCGGCGAGATCGACCATATCCGCATCTATGGCGGCCATGAGGGCCTGCCGAAATTCGCCTTCGACTGGGAATACAAGTCCGAGATTTCCGGCGGCGGCGCGCTCTGGGATGTCGGCATCCACATGACCGACATGGCGCGGTTCCTGATGGGTGAGATCACCGAGGTTTACGGCGTCACGACGAACACCATCTGGAAGGTGCCGGGGTCCGAGGACAACGCGATGGCGATCTTCAAGGCGCCGTCCGGGGTTTCGGCGATCTATCAGGCGACCTGGACCGACTGGAAGGGCTACAAGAGCGCGGTCGAGGTCTATGGCTCGCACGGCATGGTCCGGGGCGCCTATGCGCCGATGGAGAACATGCTCATCACCATGGAGAAGCCCGGCGGCGCGACCAAGGTCGTCAAGAACGCCTATCGCGACATCCAGATCCGCGAAAAGCTGAAGTCGTGGAAGACGACGGCGCTGGCCTCGTTCCAGGCAGAGCTGGCCGATTTCATCGCGCTGACCGAGGGCAAGCAGGGCCTGCGCATCGCCGACGGGCACGCGGCCCTTCGCGCGGTGGAGATCGCGGCGGCGGCTCCGGAATCTTCGCGGACGGGGATGCCGGTGAAGCTCGAATACCTCGGGGCGATGGTGCTGTGAGCGAGGTTCCGGAGCTTTCTATCGTCGTCACGATCATCGACGGCGGCGACTGCCTGCGGGACTTCCTGCGGGCGGTGACCTCCTTCGACGATCCGCCGCCGCACGAGGTGATCCTGCCCTATGACGCGAGCCGCCCGGAGGTGCCTGCGATGGCGGCGGAGTTCCCGACCGTCACCTTCCTCGACATCGGCCGGATCGAGCCCATTCACCCGATCACGACCGAGGCGGGGCTGCATGAGCTTTACGACCGCCGCCGGGCGCGGGGGTTGGCCGCTTCCAAGGGCCGGATCATCGCCATCCTTGAGGATCGCGGCCACCCGCGCGCCGACTGGGCGCGTCAGATCGTACGGCTTCATGCCGAGACGGGTTGCCATGTGGTCGGCGGTGGCATCGAATGCCGCGAACCGGCCAGCCTTCTGAACTTCGCCTTCTACCTCACCGATTTCGGGCGCTACGGGCTGCCGTTCGACAGCGGGCCGGCGGAGTGGGTGTCGGATGTGAACGTGAGTTATTCCCGCCAAGCCCTTGAAGAGATGCGGCATCTCTGGAAGGAGCGCTATCACGAACCGGTCCTGCATGACTATCTGATGAAGAAGGGCGAAAAGCTCTGGCTCTCGAACGAGATGATCATATTTCACGGTAGGCCGCCCTGCACGCTTGCCTACCTCATTCCCGAACGTTTCCATTGGGGGCGGCTCTTCGGCCATATCCGCACGATGACGATGGGTGAGGGCGAGCGCTGGAAGCTGATCCTGATGAGCCCGCTGATCCCACCACTTCTTTGGGTTCGCCACGGGATAACGCAGATGAAAAAGGGAAGGGCTGTCAGATATTTAAAGGCGATTCCTTACACAATGATCCTGACCACATCCTGGATACTGGGTGAGGTCTGGGGCTATGTGACGAAGAAGCCATGAGCGCTCCTTGGGACCTCATCGTTATCGGATCGGGCGCTTCGGGTGGCTGGGTCGCCAAGGAAGCGGCGGAGCGGGGCGCGAATGTCCTGATGCTGGAAGCGGGGCGCAGGCTCGACCCCGCCAAGGATTTCCCCGAGCCCGACCATGAGGGCGGCAGCCGCGTCTCGATCCTGACACGGGTCATGGCGATCCTGAAAGGGCAGCAGGTGCAGGCGCGCTGCATGTCCTTCACGCCGATGACGGCGCATCTTTTCCTGAACGACCGGCAGAACCCCTACACGACGGGCAAGGGTGCGCGGTTCAACTGGTACCGGGCGCGGCAGGTCGGCGGGCGGCTGCACCTTTGGGGGCGGAACGCGCTGCGTATCTCGGACCTCGACCTCAAGGCGGCTGAGGCGGATGGCTTCGGTGACACCTGGCCCGTCAGCTATGCCGACCTTGCCCCCTGGTATACCCGCGTTGAGGAGTTTCTCGGCGTGACGGGTGAGGCGGCGGGCATCGCGAACCTTCCCGACGGCAGCTATTCCGGGCCTCACCCGCTGACCAAGGCGGAACGCAGGCTTCTGGCCGAGATGGCCGAGAAATGGCCAGACTGCCCGGCCACGACATGCCGGATCATCCACCACATGCCGGACCGCATGCCGCCGCCCCTGACAGCGGCGCAGGCGACCGGGCGGTTCGAGCTGAGGTCGAACGCGGTCGTCGAACGGATCGAGACCGATCCGGATACGGGTCTTGCGACGGGCGTCACCTATATCGACGCGGGCACCCGCGAACGGATCACCGTGCCTGCGCGGAAGGTGGCGGTCGCGGCCTCGACCATCGAAAGCGTGCGCATCCTTCTGAATTCGCACGGGGGCAGGCACCTGAACGGCCTTGGCAATTCCTCCGGCAATCTCGGGCGATATCTCAGCGACCACCTCATGGTCTTCCGCGCCGGGACGTTGCCCGAGATCGAAGGGATGGGCGAAGGCCATGACCCTTACGACTTCGGCCAGCAGTCCGGCATCTATGTCCCTTCCTTCCGCAATGTCGGCAAGGACGACGGGCGCGGGTTCCTGCGCGGCTATTCGCTTCTCGGCTCTGTCGGTCGGCTGGAACCCGGCTGGTTCTTCATGGCGATCGGCGAGGTTCTGCCGCGCGCCGACAACCGGGTAGAACTGGACCCCGCAAAGCGCGACGCCTGGGGCATTCCGGTGGCGAAGGTGACGCTAAGGCATTCTGAAAACGAACGCGCCATGATCCGCGACATGAACGAAAGCCTGAAGCAGGTATCTGACACCTTCGGCCTGCCCGACGACCTTCTCGGCAAGGAAAGCCTGATCTCGAAACTCGCCTACAAGATCGCGGGGCCGCTGGTCTACACGCCCGAAGGCGCGCTCATCCCCGGCTCGTCCATTCACGAAACAGGCGGGGCCTGCATGGGCACCGATCCGAAGCGCCACGTGACCGATGCGCGGAACCGACTGCATGATGCGCAGAACGTCTATGTGACGGATTCCGCGTCCTTTCCGACGAACCCGTTCCACAATCCCGGCCTCACGATCATGGCGCTGTCGGCGCGGGCCGGGGCCGCAATAGCTGAGGCGTCATAGCGGTTTCGCGCGCCAACTGGTCTTATCTGGGCTGCGCGAGCGAAATCTGGATATAAGAATCAAGGTCCTCTGGCCCTACTTGACCGCCAGCTTCCGTGATGAATTCGATTGGAGGCGCGACCCTCTCCTTGTATTGGAAGGGCCGGCGGGACTCCTATCATAGGTGTGATCATGGACAGCACGACGTATTCGAATGACATTTCTGCGGTCGTTGAGGCTGACCGCGCCCATCTCTGGCATCACCTGATCCAGCACAAGCCGTTTGAGACGAACGATCCCCGGATCATCGTCGAGGGCAAGGGCATGCGTGTCTGGGATGCGAAGGGCAAGGAACATCTCGACGCCGTGTCGGGCGGGGTCTGGACCGTCAACGTGGGCTACGGCCGCGAGACGATTGCCAAGGCCGTCTACGATCAGCTTGTGAAGATGAACTACTTCGCCAATTCGGCCGGCTCCATCCCGGGCTCGATCTTTGCCAAAATGCTGATCGAGAAGATGCCGGGCATGTCCCGCGTCTACTACACGAACTCCGGTTCGGAGGCGAACGAGAAGGCCTTCAAGATGATCCGCCAGATCGCGCACAAGCGCTACGGCGGCAAGAAGCACAAGATCCTTTACCGCGACCGCGACTATCACGGCGCAACCATCGCCGCGATGTCGGCCGGCGGTCAGGAAGAGCGCAACGCCCAGTACGGCCCCTATGTGCCGGGCTTCGTCAAGGTTCCGCATTGCCTCGAATACCGCAAGCAGTGGGATGTGGAGAATTATGGCGAGCGGGCCGCGGATGCCATCGAGGAAGTGATCCTGCGCGAAGGTCCGGATACAGTCGGCGCGCTTTGCCTGGAGCCGGTGACGGCAGGCGGCGGCGTCATCACCCCGCCTGACGGTTACTGGCAGCGCGTCGGCGAGATCTGCAAGAAATACGAGATCCTTCTGCATATCGACGAGGTCGTCTGCGGCGTCGGTCGTACCGGCACCTGGTTCGGCTACCAGCACTACGGCGTGAAGCCCGATTTTGTGACGATGGCCAAGGGCGTCGCCTCGGGCTATGCCGCCATTGCCTGCTGCGTCACGACCGAAGCCGTCTTTGAGATGTTCAAGGACAATGTTGACGATCCGCTGAACTACTTCCGCGATATCTCGACCTTCGGCGGCTGCACGGCTGGTCCGGCCGCGGCCATCGAAAATATGCGCATCATCGAGGATGAGGGGCTTTTGGCCAACACCGTGAAGATGGGCGAGCGCACGATGAACAACCTTCGCGCGCTGATGGACAAGCACCGTGTGATCGGCGACGTGCGCGGCAAGGGCCTGTTCTGCGGCGCGGAGCTTGTCAGCGACCGCATGACGAAGGAACCGGTGCCGGAGAAGATGGCGCAGGCTGTTGTCGCCGACTGCATGGCGCAGGGCGTCATCATCGGCGTCACCAACCGGTCGATCCCGGGCTACAACAACACGCTTTGCCTCAGCCCGGCCCTGATCGCGACGGCCGATGACATCGACCAGATCACCGGCGCCATCGACAAGGCGCTGACCAAGGTCTTCAGCTGATCAGCGCACAAGGCCGCCCCGGGGTCCGCTGCCGGACCACGGGGGCGCCCTGACGACGCATATATTCTCGTAAGTCCAGACGAATGGGTGTATAGCGCCAGTTATGCCTGTTCCTGTCGAATCCTTCTTCCTTTCGCCCGGCTTCAACGGGACGCTCCAGCAGCAGATCCAGCAAATGGTGTCCGAAGGCATCGTGCAGGGCCGCTACCGCCCCGGCGACAAGCTGCCGTCGAGCCGCGGTCTGGCGCAGCATCTCGGCGTCAGCCGGATCACCGTGACGCTGGCCTATACCGAGCTTGTCTCCGGCGACTATCTGACCGCGCGAGGGCGATCGGGTTACTATGTCTCAGACACGGCGCCGGTGCAGCCGAATTTCAGCTTCGACGAAGGGCCGAGCCGGGACAGCGTGGACTGGGATGGCCGCATCGGCCGCCGCTATTCGCAGCACGAATTGCCGGCGCGGCCGCAGGACTGGCATTCCTACCCCTATCC
Organism: Paracoccaceae bacterium; assembly: GCA_041397105.1. Classification (GTDB taxonomy): domain Bacteria; phylum Pseudomonadota; class Alphaproteobacteria; order Rhodobacterales; family Rhodobacteraceae; genus Albidovulum. Next base: position 558,190 of record JAWKXJ010000002.1, on the reverse strand, counting down.
TTTCATCTACGGTCAGGCGGACCCGTCGCTTTTCGACCACCAGAACTGGCGGCAATGCGCGCTTCGCGCGCTCGGGCGGCGCGACTATAACGTCCTGACGCATGATTTCTACGAACGCGACGATCCGATGCTGGTCGAATACATCGTCCGTTCGATCCTGCCCCGCCGCGGCATCAAGGCGCGACCGGAACAGATCCTTCTGACCATGGGCGCGCAGAACGCGCTTTGGCTGGCGTCTGCCATGCTGCTTTCGCGCGGTGACATTGCGGCGCTGGAAAACCCCGGGTTCTACGGGGTCCGCGCCATCTTCAACCAATGTGGCGCGCGGGTCATGCCGGTCGATGTGGACGAATACGGGCTACGGCCCGATGCCCTGCCCTCTGGGGCGACAGTGGTCTTCACGACGCCCAGCCACCATTTCCCCACCAACGCGACGATGCCCGTCGAACGCCGCGTGGCGCTTCTGGAGCGGGCCGAGGCAGAGGATTTCATCGTCATCGAAGACGACTACGAATTCGAGATGTCGTTTCTCAACGCCACGCAACCGGCGCTGAAGTCGCTCGACCGGGGCGGGCGCGTGATCTATGTAGGCTCCTTTTCGAAGTCGCTCTTTCCGGGTCTGCGGCTCGGCTACCTTGTCGGACCGGAGAAGTTTATCAGGGAGGCGCGTGCATTGCGCGCGGGTATGCTGCGCCACCCTCCCGGCCATATCCAGCGCACGGTCGCCTATTTTCTGGCGCTCGGCCATTACGACGCGCTGATCAACCGGCTCAATCAGGCCTACAAGCGGCGGCGTCTGACGATGGACGAGGCGATCCGCGCCAATGGCCTTGAAATCGCGGGGCAGGGCGGGTTTGGCGGGTCGAGTTTCTGGATGCGGGCGCCAATCTCGGTGGATATGGACGGGTTGGCAACCGGGCTTCGCGCGGATGGCGTGCTGATCGAGCCGGGGCGCATCTTCTTTGACCCCGCCACCGCACCCCGAAACTACTACCGGATCGCCTATTCCTCGATCTCGCAGAACCGCATTCCCGAGGGGATCGCATTGATCGCCGCGAGGGTCCGGCAGGCTGGACTTAGTGGAGCAGCATAACTGGCCCTACAGCGCCTGTGGCCCGACCGCGTAGAACTTGCGCAAAAGCCGGACGCGGCGCCCGGCAGCTATTCTGAGAGGACATCAAGCCATGAAGATGACGACCGAGGAAGCCTTCGTCAAAACCCTGCAAATGCACGGGATCGAACATGCGTTCGGAATCATCGGGTCGGCCTTCATGCCGATCTCGGACATCTTCCCGAAGGCTGGCATCACCTTCTGGGACTGCGCCCATGAAGGGTCGGGCGGCATGATGGCCGACGGCTACACCCGCGCGACCGGCAAGATGTCGATGATGATCGCCCAGAACGGGCCGGGCATCACCAATTTCGTCACCGCTGTGAAGACGGCCTTCTGGAACCACACGCCGCTTCTTCTGGTCACGCCGCAGGCGGCCAACAAGACGATCGGGCAGGGCGGCTTCCAGGAGGTGGAACAGATGGCCGCCTTCAAGGACATGGTCTGCTATCAGGAAGAGGTGCGCGACCCGTCGCGCATGGCCGAGGTGCTGAACCGCGTCATCCTGAACGCCAAGCGTTATTCGGCGCCTGCACAGATCAACGTCCCGCGCGACTATTTCACCCAGGTGATCGACATCGACCTGCCACGGATTGTGGAATTCGAACGCCCCGCAGGCGGAGAGGATGCGCTCGATCAGGCGGCGGAGCTTCTGTCGAACGCCAAATTCCCGGTCATCCTGAATGGCGCGGGTGTGATCCTTGCGGGCGCGATCCCGGCGACCGTCAAGCTGGCCGAGCGGCTTTCGGCCCCGGTCTGCTGCGGCTATCAGCACAATGACGCCTTCCCCGGCTCGCATCCCCTGCATGCTGGTCCCCTTGGCTACAACGGGTCGAAGGCGGGGATGGAGCTGATTGCCAGGGCCGATGTGGTTCTGGCGCTTGGCACCCGGCTCAACCCCTTCTCGACCCTGCCAGGCTATGGCATCGACTACTGGCCGAAGGAGGCGAAGATCATTCAGGTCGATGTGCGGCCCGAGCGGATCGGCCTGACCAAGCCCGTGACGGTGGGCATCGTGGGCGATGCGAAGAAGGTCGCGACGACGATCTTTGAAAAGCTTGCCGACAGCGCGGGTGATGCGGGGCGGGAAGAGCGCAAGGCGCTGATCGCCACGACGAAATCGACCTGGGCGCAGCAGCTGTCCTCGATGGATCACGAAAACGACGATCCCGGCACCACCTGGAACGAACGCGCCCGCGCGGCCAAGCCCGACTGGATGAGCCCGCGCATGGCCTGGCGGGCGATCCAGTCCGCCCTGCCGAAGAACGCCATCATCTCGTCTGACATCGGCAATAACTGTGCCATCGGCAACGCCTATCCCTCTTTCGAGGAAGGCCGGAAATACCTCGCGCCGGGGCTTTTCGGCCCCTGCGGCTACGGCATGCCTTCCGTGATCGGCGCAAAGATCGGCTGCCCGGACGTGCCCGTTGTCGGGTTTTCGGGTGACGGTGCCTTTGGCATTGCCGTCACCGAACTGACCGCCATCGGCCGCGAAGAATGGCCGGCGATCACCCAGATCGTCTTCCGCAACTACCAGTGGGGCGCGGAAAAGCGGAACTCCACGCTCTGGTACGATGACAACTTCGTCGGGACGGAGCTCGATACCAAGGTAAGCTATGCCGGCATCGCCAAGGCGTGCGGCCTTCAAGGTGTCGTTGCCCGGACGATGGAGGAACTGACTGCCGCGCTCGCCAAGGCGATCGAGGATCAGATGAAGCATGGCAAGACGACGCTGATCGAAGCGATGATCAATCAGGAACTGGGCGAACCCTTCCGCCGCGACGCGATGAAAAAGCCGGTCGAGGTCGCGGGCATCAACCCCGCCGACATGCGCCCCCAGAAGGGAGCGTGATGGCGCTTCCTTTCGGCCTGACACCTGAAACGGCCGTGTTTCTGCTCGCCGCCCTTTTTGGGGCGGCGGTCATCCGGGGGTTTTCGGGTTTCGGCTTTTCGGCGCTGGTCGTGGCGGCGACGGGACTGGTCTCTGACCCGCTGAACGCCGTCGCGGTCGTTCTGTTTTGTGAGGTCGTGATGACCTTGCAGGCCGCAAGGGGGATTTCCGGGCATGTCGACTGGCGGCGGGTCTGGCTGCTTCTGGCCGGGGCGGCCATAGGCCTGCCCATCGGGGTGCATGGCCTCATCGCCATCGGGATCGACGCCTCCCGGGTCGCGATTTCCCTCTTCATCCTTGCCATGTGCGGCATCCTCCTTGCCGGCTGGAGCGTTCCGCGCGAGGTGCGCGGCTGGCCGAATGCCCTGCTTGGCTTTGCTTCCGGCGTGGCGAACGGTGCCGCGATGGCCGGCCTGCCTGTTGCCGCATTCTTCTCGGCCCAGCCCATACCGCCGAAAGTCTTTCGCGCGACATTGATCGCCTATTTTGCAGTTCTCGATTTCTTTTCCTTGCCGGTTCTTCTTCATGCCGGTTTGATCACTCGGGACACGGTCGTTGCCACCATCGTCGCTGTGCCGCTTCTGTTGCTCGGCAATCATTTCGGCAGCTACCGGTTCAGCAAATCCGCCCCGCAAAGTTTCCGGCGGCTGGCCATCGGGCTTCTCGCGGCCCTTGCGATCATGGGTCTTCTGAGGACGGTGATCTGACATGGCGGGCGATCTGATCCTCGTCATCAATGCCGGGTCATCCTCGATCAAGCTCGCGCTTTTCGGTGCGGGCGAGGCGACCCTTCCGACCGCCGCGGTGACGGAGATCGGTGGCAAGGCCCGGCTGAGGATCGGCGGGGCCGAGCGGGCGGTGGAGGCGCCGGACCATGACCGGGCGCTCGGTCTGCTTCTCGACAGTCTGGCAGAGGCGGGCTATCCGATTCCGCGCCTTCTGGCCGCCGGGCACCGGGTCGTTCATGGCGGGCGGCATCTGACCGAAAGCTGCCGCGTGAGCGCGGAGGTGGAGGACGGGATCGCCGCCTGCATCCCGCTCGCCCCCCTCCACAACCCGCATAACCTGTCGCCGATCCGCGCGCTTCGCCGGCGCATGCCGGACCTGCCGCAAGTCGCCGTCTTCGACACGGCCTTTCACGCGACAAACCCCGAGGTTGCACTCCGCTACGCCCTGCCGTTGGCGGCGGAGGCGCTAGGTATCCGCCGCTACGGTTTCCACGGGATATCCTATGCGAGCCTGACGGCCCGTCTGCCTGACCTCCTTGGCACATTGCCCGAACGGGTGCTGGCGTTCCATCTCGGCAACGGCGCCTCGCTCTGCGCGATCCGGGGCGGGCGGTCGGTGGCGACGACGATGGGCTATTCGCCGCTCGACGGGCTGACGATGGGGACGCGGACGGGCGCGATCGACGGCAACGCCGTGCTGCGGCTGGCCGAAGACCACGGCATCGAGGGTGCCGCGCGCATTCTCAACCGCGAAAGCGGGCTTCTGGCGCTTGGCGGCGCCTCTGACATGCGCGCGCTTCATGCGGCGGGGACGGAGGCGGCGCGCTTCGCCATCGACCATTTCTGCTATTGGGCGGTCCGCCATGCAGGCTCCATGATCGCGGCGATGGGCGGGCTCGATTGCATCGCCTTCACCGGCGGCATCGGCGAGAATGATGCCGAGGTCCGGGCACGGATCGTGTCGGGGTTGGGTTTCATGGGCGCGGCGCTCGACCAGGCCGCGAATGCCGCCAACGCCACCCGGATCGACGCGGGCGGGCCGGTGGCCGCCCTCATCGTGCCCGCGGCGGAGGAAGCCTTCATCGCAGCGGAAGTCCGGCGCTGCCTGAACCCCCATCAGGGCACATAGTGGTTGCATCGCGGGGCAAAGGCGGAGAACGTTCCGCAAGCAGACAGGGAGACGGAACAACATGGGCTTTCAAGAGCCGAAACTGGACAAATCTCCCAAGGTGTCGGACGAGATGCGGCGGACGACCTGCTACATGTGCGCCTGCCGCTGCGGCATCAACGTGCATCTGAAGTCGGGCAAGGTTTCCTATATCGAAGGCAACCGCGACCACCCGGTGAACAAGGGCGTTCTCTGCGCCAAGGGATCGTCCGGTATCATGCAGGTCACGGCACCCTCGCGGCTGCGCGCGCCGCTGCGCCGGGTCGGCCCGCGCGGATCGGGCGCGTTTGAAGAGATTTCGTGGGAGGAGGCGCTTCAGATCGCCGTCTCCTGGCTGAAGCCGCTGCGGGAAACCGCGCCGGAGAAACTGGCCTTCTTCACCGGTCGCGACCAGTCGCAAAGCTTCACCAGCTTCTGGGCGCAGGGCTTCGGTACGCCCAATTACGCGGCCCATGGCGGCTTCTGCTCGGTCAATATGGCGGCTGGAGGCATCTACACGATGGGCGGCGCGTTCTGGGAATTCGGCCAGCCCGACTGGGACCGAGCGAAGCTTTTCATCCTTTTCGGGGTGGCCGAGGATCATGACAGCAACCCCATCAAGATCGGCATCGGCAAGCTGAAGGCACGCGGCAGCCGCGTGATCGGCGTCAACCCGATCCGCACCGGCTATAACGGCGTGGCCGATGACTGGTACGGCATCACGCCGGGCACCGACGGGTTGCTGATCCTCTCTCTGATCCATGAGCTGTTGAAGGCCGGCAAGATCGACCTCGACTACCTCGCCCGCTTCACCAATGCGCCCTGTCTGGTGGATGAAACGGACGGGCCGGGCAGGGGCCTCTTGGTGCGCGACAAGGATGGCAAGCTTCTGGTCATCGACAAGACAACCGGCAAGCCCGCGCCGTTCGACAAGAAGGGCGTCCAGCCCGACCTTGGCGCGACCCATGAAGGCGCGCGCACCGTCTTTCAGCACCTTGCCGAGCGCTACCTGTCCGACGATTACGCGCCCGAGGCGGTGGCGGACCGCACCGGCATTTCGGCCCCTCGCATCAGGCGCCTCGCGGCCGAAATCGCGCGGGCGGCCTTCGGCGACCCCATCGTGCTCGACCACGCATGGACCGATTTCCGGGGCGACACGCATGACAAGATGGTCGGCCGCCCCGTCGCCTTCCACTCCATGCGCGGCGTCTCGGCCCATTCGAATGGCTTCCAGACCTGCCGGGCGCTGCATCTTCTGCAAATCCTCATCGGCTCGGTCGAAACCCCCGGCGGCTTCCGCTTCAAGCCGCCCTATCCCAAACCGCCTGAGGCGCATCCGAAACCGCATTGCGGCTTCAACCCCGGCACGCCGCTGAACGGCCCGCATCTGGGCTTTGTCCACGGGCCCGCCGATCTTGCGCTGAACCCCGATGGCAGCCCCGCGCGGATCGACAAGGCCTTCACCTGGGAAAACCCGATGAGCGCCCATGGCCTCATGCATATGGTCATCCCCAACGCGCATGCCGGCGATCCCTACAAGATCGACACGATGCTCCTCTACATGGCGAATATGTCGTGGAACTCGTCGATGAACACCCGTGCGGTGATGGAGATGCTGACCGACAAGGACGAAAGCGGTGACTACAAGATCCCGCGCATCATCTATTCCGATGCCTATGCGTCCGAGATGGTCGCCTATGCCGACCTGATCCTGCCCGACACGACCTATCTGGAGCGGCACGACTGCATTTCCCTGCTCGACCGCCCGATTTGCGAGGCCGAGGCGGCAGCGGATGCGATCCGCTGGCCGGTGATCGAGCCTGACCGGGAGGTCCGGGGCTTCCAGTCTGTGTTGGTGGAGCTTGGCAATCGCCTGCAATTGCCCGGCTTTGTGGATGCGGAAGGACGCGCAAAGTACCGGGATTACGCGGATTACATGGTCAATCACGAACGCCGCCCCGGTGTCGGGCCCCTGATGGGCTGGCGCGGCAATGGCGATCAGACCGGTCGCGGCGCGCCGAACCCGGACCAGTTGCAGCGCTATATCGACAATGGCGGCTTCGCCATCGCGCATATCCCCGACGAGGCGCAGTTCTTCAAACCGTGGAACGTGGCCTATCAGGACTGGGCGGTTTCGATCGGCCTTTACGACAAGCCGCAGCCTTATCTCTTTTCGATTTATTCCGAGCCGATGCAGCGTTTCCGCCTTGCTGCCGAAGGTCATGGCGACCGTCAGCCGCCCGAGCATCTGCGCGAAAGGGTCCGGGCCACGATGGACCCGCTGCCGATCTGGTATGAGCCTTTCGGCGACAGCGCCGGGGCGGACTATCCGGTCCATGCCCTGACCCAGCGGCCGATGGCGATGTACCATTCATGGGGTTCGCAAAACGCATGGCTCAGGCAGATTCACGGCCATAACCCGCTCTACGTGCCGACCAAAATCTGGGAGGAGCATAGGTTCAAGGACGGCGACTGGGCCCGCGTCACCTCGCCCTCGGGCCAGATCACCGTACCCGTGGCGCATATGGCCGCGCTGAACGAAAACACGATCTGGACCTGGAACGCGATTGGCAAGAGGAAGGGCGCATGGGCGCTGGACCCAAGCGCGCCGGAATCGACAAAAGGCTTTCTTCTCAATCACCTGATCCACGAGCTTCTGCCGGAAAAGGGCGATGGCATGCGCTGGTCGAATTCCGACCCGATCACCGGACAGGCCGCATGGTTTGACCTTCGTGTGAGGATAGAAAAGGCCAATCCGCCGGAGCAATCGCAACCAGCGTTTCCGCCGATCCAGTCCCCCGTTCCCGCCGCTCGGAGGAACCGGCCATGACCGCCCTTCCGCCGCCTTCAGCCAAGAAACTTGGCCTTGTGATCGACCTTGACACCTGCGTCGGCTGCCACGCCTGCGTGACCGCCTGCAAGGGCTGGAACGATCAGGGCTATGGTGTGCCCCTGTCCGACCAGAATGCTTACGGATCAGATCCTTCGGGGACGTTCCTCAACCGCGTTCATTCCTATGAGGTGCAGCCCGATCAGGGCCCCGCGCAGGTCATCAACTTCCCGCGCTCGTGCCTGCATTGCGAAAACGCGCCCTGCGTGACCGTCTGTCCGACCGGTGCCAGCTACAAGCGGGCCGAGGACGGAATCGTTCTGGTCAACGAGGAAGCCTGCATCGGCTGCGGCCTGTGCGCCTGGGCCTGCCCTTATGGCGCGCGGGAACTGGATCAGGCGGCGGGGGTGATGAAGAAATGCACGCTCTGCGTCGACCGGATCTACAACGAAAACCTGCCGGAAGTGGACCGCCAGCCGGCCTGCGTCCGCACCTGCCCGACGGGTGCGCGGCATTTCGGCGATCTTGGCGACCCGGAAAGCGCGGTCAGCCGGCTGGTCGCAGACCGCGGCGGTTATGAACTGATGCCCGAGATGGGTACAAAACCGGTGAACCGCTACCTGCCGCCGCGCCCGAAAGGGGCCGAAGACCAGATCGACCTCCTCGCGCCGCTTTTGGACGTGAAGGCGACGGGATTTGCCGGCTGGCTCGACCGGATACTGGAGAAGATCTGATGCATCCGGCGCCATCCGTCATCATTTTCACCACGCTTTCGGGGGCCGGTTTCGGGCTTCTGGCCTTTCTCGCGCTCGGGCTCTTGCCGGTCTACGGGTTGCAGGCCTTCCTGATCTGGGGGGTCGGCTACGGGCTGGCCGGGATTGGTCTGCTGGCCTCCACCTTTCACCTTGGCAATCCGCAGCGGGCCTTGCGGGCCTTCACCCAGTGGCGGACAAGCTGGCTGAGCCGTGAAGGCTGGGCCGCGGTTGGTGCACTGTTGCTTCTGGCCCCGGTCGCATTGGCCGCCATATTCGGTGGCGGGCTGCCACCCGTCTTTGGCGGCATCGGCGCGCTTCTCTGCCTCGCCACGGTCGTCGCGACGTCGATGATCTACACGCAGCTGAAAACCGTGCCGCGCTGGAATTTCTGGGCGACGCCTGCGCTATTCCTTGCCTTCGCGGCAACCGGTGGCGCGATCATGTCCGCGCAGGTCCTAGCGGCCGCCATTCTCTGTGCATTGCTCGCGCTTCTGATGATTGCGGCCTTTCGCCTTGGCGACCGGCGCTTTGACGAGGTCGGCGCCACGATGGGCACCGCCACAGGGCTTGGGCGTATCGGTGAGCTCCGCGTGCTGGCGCAGCCCCATACCGGGCCGAACTATCTGATGAAGGAGATGATCCACGTCGTCGGGCGCAAACATGCGAAAACCCTGCGCCGGATCGCCGTCACGCTTGCGGCGGTCCTGCCGGGTTTGATGCTTCTCTTCCTGCCACCGCATCCGGTCGTTCTGGGGGCTATTGCGGTGATCCATCTGATTGGCGCATTCGCGGCGCGGTGGCTTTTTTTCGCGGAGGCGGAGCATGTCGTCGGTCTTTACTACGGACGGCAGGTGGGACGATAGCCGGCAGGCCGGTCATGTATATTGACTCGTGAATCAACAAAAATGGAGAACTGTCGCAAAACCTTCGTTTTTTGTCGCTTTTCAGGGCTTACACCGGGGGCACGCAACTTAGACCTAGTCGAGCGTGGTCCGGCGCAAGGAAATTTCGGCGCGGGATGACCGAAAGGGGTGGATCTCTATGGTGACAATCGCGCGCGTGGAGACGTTCTGCGACGAGTTCGTCTGTTTCACCCGCGTCACCGCCGAAGACGGATCCTTTGGCTGGGGCCAATGTTCCACCTACAACGCCGATATCACCGCGCAGGTCCTCCACCGTCAGGTCGCCCCCTGGGCGCTTGGTGCGGAAACCGGCGACATTCTTGGGCTCGTCCAGCGGATCGAGGAACGCGAACACAAGTTTCCAGGTAGTTATCGCTGCCGCGCGCTCGCGGGTCTCGACACCGCCTTGTGGGACATGCGTGGCCGGCGTGAGGGCAAGCCGGTTGTGGAACTTCTGGGCGGTACGGCGCGACCGATCCGGGCCTATGCCTCCTCCATGAAGCGCGACATCACGCCGGAGGATGAGGCCGCCCGCTTTGTCAAGCTGCGCGACGAACAGGGGTTTGATGCGTTCAAATGGCGGGTCGGCGCGGAATGCGGGCGCGATGTTGACGAATGGCCGGGGCGGACGGAAGCGGTCGTGCCGGTCGTTTCGCGCGCGCTTGGCGACGGGATCGCCAAGCTCGTGGATGGCAATTCCGGTTTCAGCCCCGCGCGCGCCATCACCGTGGGCCGGCTGCTGGAGGCCGAAGGCATTTCGCATTTCGAGGAACCCTGTCCCTATTGGGAACTGGAACAGACAAAGGAAGTCACCGACACGCTCGACCTCGACGTGACCGGCGGCGAGCAGGATTGGGACCTGGCCACCTGGCGGCGCATGATCGACATGCGGGCGGTCGATATCGTGCAGCCGGATGTGATGTATATGGGCGGGTTGTCGCGGACGATTCTTGTGGCCGAAATGGCCGCCCGGGCGGGGCTGCCCTGCACGCCCCACAGCGCCAATCTGTCGCTGGTGACGATCTGCACCATGCATCTTCTGGGCGCGATCCCGAATGCCGGCAAATACCTCGAATTCTCCATCGAGGGCGAGGACTACTACCCCTGGCAGACCGATCTGTTCCTTGGCGACCCTTATGCGGTGACGGGCGGCACATTGCGCATTCCCGACGGCCCCGGCTGGGGCGTCGAGATCAATCCCGACTGGCTTGGCCGGGCGAAGTATCAAATTAGCGATCATTTGACTTGACCGGATCGCGTCCGAAGACTCTAAATTCAGAAAACAACAAGGAGGAAGAAATGCTTAATTCCAATAATGACGGCGGCCTCAGCCGCCGCGGACTGCTCAAAGGCGCAACCGCGCTCGGCGCCTCGGCGCTGATCCTGCCCGCTGGCATGCGCCGTGCGGCAGCGGCCGAACCCAAGAAGGGCGGCACGTTGCGTATTGCCATTACCGGCGGTTCCACGACCGACAGCCTTGATCCGGCGACCTGGTCGGAACTCTTCGTGCAGGTCTTCGCGGCCTGCCGCGTCAACTACCTGACGGAAATCGCGGCTGACGGTTCGCTGGTTGGCGAACTGGCCGAAAGCTGGGAAGCCTCGCCAGATGCGGCCACCTGGCGTTTCAAGATCCGCAGCGGCGTGACCTTCCACAGCGGCAAGACGCTGACCCCGGACGATGTCGTCGCTTCGCTGAACCACCATCGCGGCGAGGACAGCAAATCGGCGGCCAAGCCGATTGTCGAACAGATCACGGACATTTCCGTCGATGGCGACAATGTTGTCTTCACGCTTGCGGCTGGCAACGCCGACTTCCCCTTCGTCATGTCGGACTACCACCTCGCCATCCTGCCGAGCGCGGACGGCAAGATCGACCCGACCTCCGGCGACGGCACGGGCGGCTACATCATCGACAGCTGGGAAGCCGGCGTTAACGCCAAGGTCAAGCGCAACCCGAACTACTGGAAAGAGGGCCGCGCCCATTTCGATGCGATCGAGCTTTATTCGATCCTCGATTCCGCGGCGCGCCAGAACGCGCTGATCACCGGCGAGGTCGATGTCATCGACAAGGTCGATATCAATACCGTCGGCCTTCTGTCGCGCGCGCCGGGGATCAAGATCCTCGCCACCACCGGCACCCAGCACTTCGTCTTCCCGATGGATTACCGTGCGGCGCCCTTCAGCGACAACAACGTGCGTCTGGCGCTGAAATACGCGCTCGACCGCGAAGAAATGGTGCAGAAGATCCTCGGCGGCTACGGTGCGGTCGGCAACGACCACCCGATCGGACCGGGCGACCAGTTCTTCGCGGCTGATCTGGAACAGCACGCCTACGATCCGGACAAGGCGAAGTTCCACCTGAAAGAGGCCGGGATGGATTCGCTCAACGTCCAGCTGTCGGCGGCCGATGCGGCCTTCGCAGGCGCGGTCGATGCGGCGGTTCTCTTCTCCGAAAAGGCGGCGGCGGCTGGCATCAACATCGAAGTGGTGCGCGAACCGAACGACGCCTATTGGGACAACGTCTGGATGAAGAAGCCGTTCTGCGCCTCCTATTGGGGCGGCCGTCCGACGCCGGACTGGATGTTCGCCACGGCCTATGCCGCCGGTGTGCCCTGGAACGAAAGCTACTGGGACAACGCCCGCTTCAACGAGCTTCTGCTTTCCGCCCGCTCGGAGCTCGACTTTGCCAAGCGCAAGGACATGTATCACGAGATGCAGATGATCTGCCAGAAAGAGGGCTCGACCATCACGCCCATGTTCGCAAGCTATGTGATGGCGCATTCCGACAAGGTCGCGACGCCCGATCAGGTTGCGACGAACTGGGGTCTCGACGGGTTCCGCTGCGTCGAGCGCTGGTGGTTCGCCTGATAATGCCGGCCCCGGCGCGTTTTTCGCGCCGGGGTCATTTGACCACCGGGGCCAAGAACCGGTCGAACAGGGTCCGGTCGAAAAAAATATAACAGGGGGCTGACACGTGTCTGTCATTTGGACAATGGTCGCCAAGCGTCTCGGCCTTGGCATTCTGACGCTCTTCGTCATTTCGCTGATCATCTTCGGTGCGACGGAATTGCTTCCGGGCGATCTGGCCAAAAGCATCCTCGGCCAGTCGGCCACACCCGAAACCGTCGCGGCCTTCCGCAAGGAGCTTGGCCTCGACCTGCCGGCCCATACCCGCTATCTCAACTGGCTTTTCGGCGCGTTGCAGGGCGATTTCGGAACATCGCTGGCCAACAAGCGGCCCATCGCCGATCTGATTTCCAGCCGCCTTGGCAATACGCTTTTCCTTGCCCTTTACGCGGCAGCGATATCGGTGCCGCTGTCGCTGGCGCTGGGGGTGTTGGCCGCGCTCTACCGCAACTCCATCTTCGACCGTGCCGCCAACGCATTGGCGCTGACCTCGATTTCCTTCCCCGAGTTCTTTGTCGCCTATATCCTGATTTTCGTCCTGGCCCAGTCCGGTCTTTTCCCGTCGATGGCCCAGGTCGATGCGCGAACCGGCTTCGGCGAAATGCTCTACAAGACCTTCCTGCCGGCACTGACGCTGACGCTTGTGGTCACGGCGCATATGATGCGGATGACCCGCGCCGCCATCATCAACCTTCTCGCCTCGCCCTATATCGAGATGGCGCGGCTGAAGGGGATGAAGCCGATGCGCGTCATTCTGAAACACGCGCTGCCGAACGCATTGGCACCGATCATCACCGTCGTCGCGCTGAACCTCGCCTATCTCATCACCGGCGTCGTGGTGGTGGAGGTCGTCTTTGTCTATCCCGGCCTTGGCCAGCTGATGGTCGACAGCGTCGCCAAGCGCGATTTCCCGGTGGTGCAGGCCGTCGCCCTGATCTTTGCCGCCGCCTATGTCCTGCTGAACCTTACCGCCGACGTGCTGTCGACCCTGTCGAACCCGCGTCTGGTGCATCGGAAATAAGGAGGGCGCGACATGGCTGCTCTGATCAATATTTTCTGGATTGCCGTCGCTATCGCGCTGGCGCTTGCGGCGGGCTGGCTTTTCCGTGCGGTGGCAATTGCGCTGACCCGTGGCTCCGTGGCGCGGATGCTGCGGACCGCACCGGTCACGGCCGGTTTTGGCATGCTCGTGATCCTGATCTACGTGCTTGTCGCGATCTTCGCGCCGGTCATCGCGCCATTCGCGGAACGCGAGGTTGTGGGCGCGCAGTTCCTGCCCTGGGATTCGACATACCATCTGGGGACCGACAACCTTGGCCGCGACATGCTGACCCGGCTCGTCTATGCCGCGCGCAACACCGTCGGCATCGCTTTTGCGACGACGGCACTGGCCTTTATCGCGGGGTCGATCCTCGGGCTTTTGGCCGCCACGGTCGGTGGCTGGCTCGATCAGGTGCTGAGCCGCATCGTCGACATCCTCATGGCGATCCCGGCGCTGGTTTTTGCGCTTCTCCTCCTGACGATCTTCGGCACCTCGGTCCTGAAGATGGTTCTCGTCATCGCGACCATCGACGCGACGCGGGTCTTCCGGCTTGCCCGGTCGGTCGCACAGGATATTGTCGTGATGGACTATATCGAGGCCGCACGGCTGAGGGGCGAAGGTCTCTGGCGGCTGATCACGCGGGAGATACTGCCCAACGCCATGGCGCCGCTGGTCGCCGAGTTCGGGCTTCGGTTCTGCTTCGTCTTCCTTATGATCTCGGCCCTGTCCTTCCTTGGCTTGGGCATCCAGCCGCCGACGGCCGACTGGGGGTCGATGGTGCGGGAAAACGCGTCGCTGATCACCTTCGGCGACATCACGCCGCTACTACCGGCCGGGGCCATCGCGCTGCTGACGGTGGCGGTCAACTTCGTTGTGGACTGGATGCTGCACCGGGCCAGCGGGTTGAAGGAGTAAGGCGATGACCAAGACCGAAAAACCCGTACTCCTGACCATTCGCGGCCTGCGCATCGAAGGGCGGTCCGACGAGACCTGGAGCGAGATCGTCAAGGGTGTCGATATCACGCTGCACAAGGGTGAGGTTCTGGGCCTTATCGGCGAATCCGGTGCCGGCAAATCGACGATCGGATTGGCGGCGATGGGCTTTGCCCGCGATGGCTGCCGCATTTCCGGCGGGACGATCGACTTTGACGGTGTCGATCTGCGCACGGCGAGCGAGGCGGAGCGACGCGAATTGCGGGGCCAGCGCATCGCCTATGTCGCCCAGTCGGCGGCGGCGAGCTTCAACCCGGCCCACAAGCTCATCGACCAGTATAGCGAGGCGCCGGTGCAGCATGGCGTCATGAGCAAAGCGGAGGCAGAGCGCGACGCGGTGGAGCTTTACCGGCGGATGCGTCTGCCGAACCCGGACGAGATCGGGTTCCGCTATCCCCATCAGGTGTCGGGGGGGCAGTTGCAGCGGGCGATGACGGCGATGGCGATGTCCTGCCGCCCGGATCTCATCATCTTCGATGAGCCGACGACCGCGCTCGACGTGACGACCCAGATCGAGGTTCTGTCGGCGATCCGTGACATCGTTGCCCAGTTCGACACGGCAGCGATATATATAACCCATGACCTCGCGGTCGTGGCGCAGATGGCCGACAAGATCAAAGTGCTGCTGAAAGGCGATGAGGTGGAAGAGGCCGATACCCGGTCGATGCTGTCCAACCCGCGCGAGGACTACACCAAATCGCTTTGGGCGGTCCGGACCTATGCCCGACCCGTGCAGCCGCCGGTGACAGGCGGGACGCCTGTCGTTTCTGTCAAGGCCGTGACCGCGGGCTATGGCGCAGTGGACATCCTGAAGAACATCAATTTCGATGTCTACAAACGCCGCACGGTGGCTGTAGTTGGCGAAAGCGGCAGCGGCAAATCGACCGCCGCGCGCGTCATCACCGGCCTGTTGCCGCCGCGGCAGGGTCAGGTCCTCTTTGATGGCAAACCTCTTCCGGCCGACTACCGCAGCCGAAGCCGCGATCAGTTGCGTCAGGCGCAGATGATTTATCAGATGGCCGATACCGCGCTGAACCCGAAACTCAGGCTGCGGGAGCTGATCGGGCGGCCCGCGCAGATGTATCTCGGCCTTCAGGGCAAGGCGCTGACAGAACGCATCCGCGACCTGCTTCACCTGATCGAGCTTGAGCCTGACAAATATATCGACCGTCTGCCATCGGAACTTTCCGGCGGGCAGAAACAACGGATCGGCATCGCCCGGGCTCTGGCGGCCGAACCGAAGTTCATCATCTGCGACGAGGTGACATCCGCACTCGATCAGCTGGTCGCGGAAGGCATCCTGAAGCTCCTCGACCGGCTCCAGTCCGAATTCGATCTGGCCTATATGTTCATCACCCACGATCTTGCAACGGTCAAATCCATCGCCGACGAAGTTGTCGTGATGAAGGACGGTCGTGTGGTCGAACAGGGGCCAAAGCCTGAGATGTTCCAGCCGCCGCACGATCCTTACACCGAACTCTTGCTGTCGTCGGTGCCTGAAATGGACCCCGACTGGCTGACACGTCTGCTGGATGAGCGTCGCCGCAAGGCGAACGGCTAGGGCCGGATGTGCGCGCGGGTCAGGCCCCGCGCGCCTTTGCCCCGCGACTCTGGCGAATATCGGCAGCCAGCGCGACGGTGTAGGCGGCGAGTTCCACCAGCGCTACGTCCATTGCGGCGGCATCGCGGGCGTCGAGCGCTTCGATAATCCGACGATGCAGGTCGACGATCTTTTCGCGGGAGCGGGCCGAGAAAGTGACCATGTTCATCAGGGGTTGCATCGCCTCGACGGCACCCGCCAGTTGATAGGACAGAACCGGGTTGCCGGCGCTGTCGACCAAGGCCCGGTGAAAGGCCACATCCGAGGCGCAGAAATCCTCGTCCGACAATCCGCGCTGCATCTGGCGCGCAATCTCCGCCCGCATGATGGCGAGGTGATCCGCACCGCGCCGTTCTGCGGCGAATGGCACACAGGCGCGTTCAAGCGCATAGCGCGCCTCGCAGGCCGTCTCGAAATCGACCGCGTTCATGGAGAGCAGCAGCGTCGATGTCGTCACCTGTTGTCCCCGCGCTTCCTCATATGACAGCCGGTTGACGAAGGCGCCGCCCGTGGCGCCACGCTGGGTGCGGATCAGGCTTTGCGCCGCCAGCCGTTTCAGGGCTTCGCGCACGGTCGGGCGCGAGACGCCGAATTTTTCGGCCAGTTCCTGTTCGGACGGCAACCGTTCATCGACCAGAAGCCGCCCCTCGATGATGGCGTCACGGATGCCTTCGGCGATGCGGATCGGCAGTTCGCCTTCGGCCCCGAGCGTCAGTTTTTCCATCGCGTCCTCGTCATGTTCAATTGTCAGACATTAATTGTTTGACATTTGATCCCGTCAGCGCGACCCTAGGCAGGACGGGGGCGTCCGTCCATCTATTTCTGACCGGGGGCATGCATGTCCGCACCGATCCTGCAGGGCCAAAGGCGCGCCACGGCGTGGCTGTCGGCGCGCGCGGTGGGCTGGTTTGGCTTCTATGCCCTGATACTCGCGGGTTGGGTCGCTATCGCCCTGATGGGGCGGAGCCTTCCCGGGACGGGATCGGGAACCGTACCGGCAGAATTCTGGGCGGCGCTCTGCACCTCGGCCGCCGCAGCGAACCCGATTGCCCTATGGGCGATGTGGGCACTGATGGCGCTGGCGATGATGCTGCCGACGTTCCTGCCCGCGCTGCGCACCTTCACCGACCTGGCGGCCACGGGGGCCACGACCGGTACAGGGGCGGTTGCCCTTGTCGGGGGCTATGCCGCCGTCTGGCTCGGGGCATCGCTCATCGGAGCCGCCGCGCAATGGGCGCTGGCACGGCAGGGAATGCTGACGCCGGCGGGGGCGAGCCTGTCGCCCTGGCTGACGGCGGCGCTATTCTTCGGCGTGGGGGTCTATCAGTTTTCGGCCTTCAAGGCGGCGTGCCTGGCCAAGTGCCGTATGCCACTGACCTTCTTCATGCAGCATTGGCGGCCCGGTTCGGCCGCCGCCCTCATAATGGGCCTGCGCCTAGGTGCGATCTGCCTTGGCTGCTGCTGGGCGCTGATGGCGCTTGGCTTCATCGGCGGCACGATGAACCTGATCTGGATGGGGGCGGCGACGCTTTTCATGACGCTCGAAAAACTGCCCGACATCGGGCGTTGGCTCACCCGGCCCGCCGGTTGGGCGCTGATCCTCGCGGGGGGTGTCGCAACCCTTCGCGCATTGCAACTTGTCTGACGGAGGACCGACATGGCCGACACCTTGCCCGAATGGGCCATCAAGGGGGAACTGATCCTCAACTGCAACTGCACGGTCTTCTGCCCTTGCGTGATCTCGCTCGGCGACCACCCGCCGACCGAAGGCTACTGCATGGGCTGGGCGGGCATCCGCATTGACGAGGGGCACTATGACGGCGAGAGCCTCGGGGGGCTCAATATCGGCCTTCTCCTCGAAATTCCCGGCAAGATGGGCCGTGGTAACTGGAAGGCGGCGGCCTATATCGACGAACGAGCGTCCGACACGGCCTATGAGGGCCTTTTGAAGGTCTTCACCGGTCAGGCGCGCGGTACGACCGGGCTTTTCAAGGTGCTGGTCAGCGAATTCCTCGGCGCTGAGCGCGCACCGGTGAGCTATGAGACCGAAGGCAAGACCCGGCGGCTGACCGTCGGCCGCGCCATCAAGGGTGAAATCGCGCCGGTGCCCGGCAACAAGGGCGAGGATGTTGTCGTCACCAATACCGAATACTGGATGGGGCCGGATATCACCGTGGCCAAAGCCTCGAAGGGCCGGGTCCGCGCCTTCGGACGTGTCTGGGATTTCGATGGCCGCTCGGCCGAGATCTGCCAGATCGACTGGCATGGGCCGAACTGAGGCATTGCACCGCGATGGCCGACATCACCCCTTCGCGGCGCGTACGCCGCACCCCCTTCACGCCCGGTGTCGAAGCCGCCGGGGTCAAGGGCTACACGGTCTATAATCACATGCTGCTGCCGACCCGCTTCGGGCAGGATTTCGTCAATGATTACCATCACCTGAAGCGCAATGTTCAGGTCTGGGACGTGGCCTGCGAACGCCAGGTCAGCGTGAAGGGGCCAGATGCGGCGCGGCTGATGACGCGGCTCAGTCCCCGCGACCTGACGAAGATGGCGGATGACCAGTGCTACTACATCCCGGTTGTCAACCGGAATGGTGGCATGCTGAACGATCCGGTGGCGGTGAAACTTGCGCCCGATCACTACTGGATCTCCATCGCCGACAGCGATTTCCTGCAATATGTGCTGGGTGTTGCCGATGCGATGGAACTGGATGTGGCGGTGGAGGAGCCCGACGTCTCGCCGCTGGCCGTTCAGGGGCCGAAATCGGATGACCTGATGGCGCGCGTCTTTGGCGATGAGGTGCGGTCGATCCGCTTCTTCCGCTACAAGCGACTGGCCTTTGAGGGGCATGATTTCGTCATCGCCCGGTCGGGCTATTCCAAGCAGGGCGGGTTCGAAATCTACGTCGATGACTTTGACCTTGGCATGCCGCTTTGGGACGCTCTATTCGAGGCGGGCCAGGATTTGGACGTGCGCGCCGGTTGCCCCAACCTGATTGAGCGGGTTGAGGGCGGGCTCCTGTCCTATGGCAACGACATGACCCGTGAAAACACGCCGATGGAGGCGGGACTGGGCAAGTTCGTCAACGCGTCGGGCAACTATATCGGCAGGGCGGGTCTGGCCGCACGTCCCGCGCGCAGGATGATCCGTGCCGTGGCGATTGACGGCGACATTCCGCCCTGCGACCGGCTCTGGCATGTCTGTGCCGGGGGCGAGACGGTCGGGCAGGTGACGAGTGCCGTGCACAGCCCTGATTTCGGCACCAATGTCGCCATCGGCATGATTGCCGACAGCCATTGGGACGCAGGCACGCGGATCGAAGTGGAAACGCAGGACGGCATGCGCAATGCTGTTGTGCAGGCGAAATTCTGGATTTGAGGAGAGAGGCATGATCAACGCGCTGGTCGTCGAGAAAGACGAAGAAGGCAAGACCCACGCAGCGGTTCAGGCGATCGAGGAAAGCCGCCTGCCGGAGGGCGAGGTCACGGTCGCCGTCGAATTTTCCACGGTCAACTACAAGGACGGGCTTTGCATCGGTCCGGGTGGCGGGCTTGTCAGAACCTACCCGCATGTACCGGGGATCGACTTTGCGGGCACGGTCGAAAGCTCGACCGACAAGCGCTATAAGTCTGGCGACAAGGTGGTGCTGACAGGATGGCGCGTGGGCGAGGCGCATTGGGGCGGCTATGCCCAGAAGGCGCGGGTCAAGGCCGACTGGCTGGTGCCCCTGCCGAAGGGCCTGACCACCCGGCAGGCCATGGCCGTAGGCACCGCCGGTTTCACCGCGATGCTGGCCGTCATGGCGCTGGAGGATCATGGCCTTGAGCCCGGTTCGGGGCCGGTGCTTGTGACCGGCGCGGCTGGTGGCGTCGGATCAGTTGCCACGGCGATCCTGGCCAAACTCGGGCATGAGGTTGCGGGCGTCACGGGGCGGCCGGAAGCGGCCGCGTACCTCAAGGACCTTGGCGCCAGCCGGATCGTGCCGCGCGAGGAACTTGCCGAGACGGTGAAGCGCCCCTTGGAGGCCGAGACCTGGGCGGGCTGTGTCGATGCGGTCGGCGGCGCGATGCTGGCCCGCGTCCTTGGCCAGATGAAATACGGCGCGTCGGTTGCGGCCGTCGGACTTGCCGGTGGTGCTGCCCTGCCGGCAACCGTCATTCCGTTCCTTCTGCGCGGGGTCAACATCCTTGGGATTGATTCCGTGATGCGGCCCTATGCCGATCGGGTGAAATGCTGGAACCGGATCGCCAGGGATCTGGACATGAAAAAGCTTGAAGCGATGGTGCAACCGGCGACACTGGCCGATCTGCCGGAACTCGGCGCCAGTATTCTGAAAGGGCAGGTTCAGGGCCGCGTTGTGGTCGATGTGAACGCCTGACGACCCGTTGGGCCGCTTCGGCAGGGTTCTGCCCGGCACATGTCCGGGCGGCCCGCGATGATATGGCCGGACATGGATTCTGATGCTAGACTTTCTGTGGGCAGGGCTGTATTTGACACCCGTTAGCGCTAACATAGATCAGCAGGACGAAGCCAATGGTGTCACGTGTCATCCCGGTCGAGCCCTTTGATCTGGTCGTTTTTGGCGCAACCGGGGACCTTGCGCGGCGAAAGATCCTGCCGGGTCTCTACCGCCGCTACCTGGCCGGTCAAATCCCCGAAGGGTCGCGCATCATCGGGGCCGCCCGGACCGAGGCCGATGCGAAGGAGTTTCGCCACCAGGCGGAAGAGGCGATTACCGAATTCGTGTCGGCGGGAAAACGCAAGGGCGACTGCGTCAAGCGCTTTCTCGACATCGTTCACTATGTACCGATCGACGCACGCGGCGATGCCGGCTGGCCGGAACTCGCCGCCCTGATCCGCAGCGATGTGGTTCAGGCCTTCTACTTTTCCGTCGCCCCGTCGCTCTTCGGCGATCTGGCGGAGCGTTTGCACCGCTACGGCATCGCCGGTCCGGACGCGCGGATCGTGGTCGAAAAACCCTTCGGCCGCGATCTTGAAAGCGCGCAAGCCCTGAACCGGACCCTGGCCGAACATTTCGAGGAACGTCAGATCTACCGGATCGACCATTATCTCGGCAAGGAAACGGTCCAGAACCTGATGGCGGTGCGCTTCGCCAACATCCTCTTTGAACCCTTGTGGAATGCGCGGCACGTCGATCACGTGCAGATCACCGTGGCCGAAACCGTGGGTGTCGGGGGCAGGGGCGCCTATTACGACAAATCCGGCGCGATGCGGGATATGGTGCAAAACCACCTGATGCAGCTTCTCTGCCTTATCGCGATGGAGGCGCCATACCGGTTCGATCCGGACGCTGTGCGCGATGAGAAGCTGAAGGTGATCCGGGCACTGACGCCGGTGTCGCCCGAGGACATTGTGCGCGGCCAGTACCGGGGCAACAGCAAATCACGCAGCGGCGAAGGCGCGACCTCCTATCTCGATGATGTTGAAAATGCCGGTTCGAAAACGGAAAGCTTCATTGCGCTCAAGGTCGAAATCGCCAATTGGCGCTGGAAAGGCACGCCCTTCTATCTCCGCACCGGCAAGCGCCTGCGCGGCCGCGAATCCGAGATTGCGATCGTCTTCAAGGAAGTACCGCATTCGATCTTCGGCGAGGAGGAAGGCTGGCGCGAAAACGTCCTGTCGATCCGCCTGCAGCCGAATGAGGGCATGACGCTTTCGGTGATGATCAAGGAACCCGGGCCAGGCGGTATGCGCCTGACCGAGGTGCCGCTCGACATGTCCTTCGCCGAGGCGCTAGGTGAGGACGGGACCGATATTCCGGACGCTTATGAACGTCTGATCATGGACGTGATCCGCGGCAACCAGACGCTCTTCATGCGCGGGGATGAGGTGGAGGCGGCCTGGGCCTGGACCGACCCGATCATCGCCGGCTGGGAAAATCGCGGCGACCGCCCGAAGCCCTATGACACCGGCTCATCCGGGCCCGAGGATTCTCTCATGCTCCTGCACCGGGAGGG
Organism: Paracoccaceae bacterium; assembly: GCA_041397105.1. Lineage (GTDB taxonomy): Bacteria > Pseudomonadota > Alphaproteobacteria > Rhodobacterales > Rhodobacteraceae > Albidovulum. Next base: position 536,303 of record JAWKXJ010000002.1, on the reverse strand, counting down.
GCGCCGCTGGCGGGAGATCAGCGAATGAAATTCGTCGAATATGCCGACCGCGACCTGATTATGCTGGGGCTTGCCGATCTTCTGGCAAGCGAACTTGCGGCCGCGCTTCGCCAGAACGATGGCGCGAGTTTCTGTGTGCCGGGTGGCACCACGCCCGGACCGCTCTTCGATATCCTTTCGGCTGTCCGTATCGACTGGGACAGGGTGACGGTCTTTCTTGGCGACGAACGTTGTGTGCCGGAAACGGACGAACGGTCGAACGGGCGGCTTCTGAAGTCACGCCTTCTTTGCGGCCGTGCGGCGGAAGCCCGGTATCTTCCGCTCTACACGGACGCCGGAACAACGGTTGAGGATGTGGCCGCCGCCCTTGCGCCACATCTGCCGATATCCGTCCTGTTGCTCGGCATGGGCGCGGACATGCACACCGCATCGCTTTTCCCCGGCGCGGATAACCTTGCCGCCGCCCTTGCCGCCGATGCGCCGCCCGTCATGGCGATGGTCCAACCGGCGACGGGTGAAGCGCGGGTCAGCCTGACCGCACCGGTGCTGGCCGGGGCGATGTCCATCCACATCCTGATCACCGGGGAAGAAAAACGCGCCGCGGTCGAAAAGGCCGCGCATCTCGACCCCATTGACGCGCCTATCGCCGCAGTCCTCTCTGGCGCGACCGTACACTGGGCGCCCTAACCGAAGGAAAGACCATGACACCCTGGGAAGACCTTCGTTTCTACCATGGCAGCCGGTCCGACCGGACCATCGCGTCACTGTTTGATGGGCCGGGTCGGGCCGAGAGTTTCTCCATCCGCGCGGATGGCCTGCTTTTCGACTATTCCAAGACGACCATGGACGCCCATGCGCGCGACCTTCTGATCCGGCTGGCCGAGGCGTCACGGCTCGCCGGGCATCGTGCGGCGATGTTCGCAGGCGAAAAGATCAACGAGACGGAAGATCGGGCGGTTCTTCACACCGTTCTGCGCAACCCGGAGCTGCCGGTCGTGATCGACGGACAGGATGTGACGCCCGGTGTTCGCATGACGCTTCGGCGGATGGATGCCTTTGCGGGCGACGTCCGCACCGGCAGGTTCACCGGGCAGGGCGGACGCATCACCGATGTCGTGAATATCGGGATCGGAGGCTCCGACCTCGGCCCGGCCATGGCCGCCGCCGCGCTCGCGCCCTATGCCAACGGTCCCCGCGCGCATTTCGTCTCCAATGTCGACGGGGCGCATGTTCATGACGTGCTGGCAGGCCTGAACCCGGAAACAACCCTCGTCATCGTTGCTTCCAAGACTTTCACCACGATCGAGACGATGACGAATGCCGAAACGGCGCGCACCTGGATGGCTGCGAAGGTCGAAAACCCCGCCGCACAGTTTGCGGCCGTTTCTACGGCGGCGGACCGGACGGCGGCCTTTGGCATCGCGCCCGAGCGGGTCTTCGGTTTTGCCGACTGGGTTGGTGGGCGCTATTCCGTCTGGGGTCCGGTCGGGCTTGCCCTGATGCTTGCCATCGGGCCGGAGAACTTTCACGACTTCCTCGACGGCGCCGCAGCGATGGACACCCATTTCCGCGACGCGCCGCTGGCGGAGAATATGCCGGTGATGCTGGCCCTGACCGGCATCTGGCACAATCAGATTTGCGGCCATGCCACCCGCGCTGTCCTTCCCTATGAACAGCGCCTTGCCCGGTTGCCGGCCTATCTGCAGCAGTTGGAAATGGAATCGAACGGCAAGCGCGTGGCGATGGATGGCAGCGACCTTGCGCACCATTCGGGGCCGATTGTCTGGGGTGAGCCGGGCACCAACGGACAGCACGCCTTCTACCAGTTGATCCATCAGGGTACACGCGTGATCCCATGTGAGTTTCTTCTGGGGCGCGAAGGTCATGAGCCAGAGCTTGCGCATCAGCATCAGCTCCTGATCGCCAATTGCCTGGCGCAGTCCGAGGCGCTGATGCGCGGCCGGAGCATTGATGAGGCGCGCGCACTAATGGCGGCGAAGGGGCTGACGGGGGCCGAACTGGAACGTCAGGCGCGCCACCGCGTCTTTCCAGGCAACCGCCCCTCGACGACATTGCTTTACCCCAAACTCACGCCCTCTGTGCTGGGCCAGATCATCGCGCTTTATGAGCACCGGGTCTTTGTCGAGGGCGTGATCCTTGGCATCAATTCCTTCGATCAATGGGGGGTGGAACTCGGCAAGGAACTCGCGCTCAGTCTCGCGCCGATCCTGTCGGGGGAAAAGCCTGCCACAGGCAAGGACGGATCGACGCAGCTGCTGCTCGGCTACCTTCAGATCGGCGGCGGTCACTGACCCACTATCATCAGGCTTGCCCTGCCGCCCGCCGCCGGGTAAACCGCCCGGCATCGGGTGATTAGCTCAGTTGGTAGAGCGCTTCGTTTACACCGAAGATGTCGGGAGTTCGAGTCTCTCATCACCCACCACCAATTCCGGGGAAGAGATCAATGCGGGCCTATCCCGAGCTCTATGTCCTGCGCCACGGCCAGACCGAGTGGAACGCCGAAGGCCGGCATCAAGGCCGTCTGGATTCCGCGTTGACGGAAAAGGGCAGGGCGCAGGCGCGGTTGCTGGGTGAGATTCTGCGTTGGGCCGGTCTCGCAGGGTTTTCGGCCCATTGCAGTCCGCAGGGTCGGGCCATGGCGACGGCCGCAATCGCCCTTGAGGGAACCGGCCTGTCGCCGAGCTATGACGACCGCTTGTGCGAGGTTCACTTCGGCGCATGGCAAGGCCTGACCGCCGCCGACATCGCGGCGCGCTGGCCCGATCTGGCACCGGAACGGCATGACCCTTTCGACTGGCATTTCATGTCTCCGGGCGGGGAACGGTATGAGGATTTGCGCGATCGCGCGTCATCCTTCCTGCAAGGGCTGACCGGCCCTGCGGTCATTGTGACGCATGGTATCCTGTCGCGTGTGCTGCGCGGACTCTGGCTCGGCCTCGACCACGAGGGCGCGCGCGAGATCGAGGGCGGGCAGGGGGTGGTGTTTCACCTCAAGGACGGCTGGCAGACCTGTCTGCGCGATGTCCCTGCCAAAGGCTAGGTCTTCTATCGTCATATGCCGAGCGTCAGCGTGCAGACCTTGGCGATAAGCGCTTGACGCTGCTGGCCCGCGTCACTAAACACCCTGTCACGCTCCGGCCTGCCGGGGCAGATTCCAAGGGCAATGAGCGGTTGTAGCTCAGTCGGTTAGAGTACCGGCCTGTCACGCCGGGGGTCGCGGGTTCGAGCCCCGTCAACCGCGCCACTGCCCCGGGAATCACCAGATGCGCGGTTGTAGCTCAGTCGGTTAGAGTACCGGCCTGTCACGCCGGGGGTCGCGGGTTCGAGCCCCGTCAACCGCGCCATTTCGCCTCAGTGAAGATGCCGCGCCGCCGGTCTATGCCGGGATGGCATCTGCCGGAGGTGAGGATGAAACTGCTCGACAAGATACCGATGAGTGTTGCCATCCTCGCGGCGCTGACGCTCGGCCTCGCGCCGTTTTTCCCCGAACCGCATGTCTGGGAAAAGCTCAAGATGCTTGGCGCGGGCACGCTGACCCGGCCAATCGACATGTTCGACCTCCTCCTGCACGGGTCGCCCTGGGTGATCCTGATGGCCAAGGCGGCGCGCAAGGTGCGAGCGCGCTGAATTCGCCGCGTCATTGAGGCCGGGACGTAGCGAACCGAACCGCGCGCGGAGGCGCGCGGTGCCTCCGGCGGGGGGTATTTCCGCAACAAAGAAGTGGAGGGGTCAGAGACGCAGCCGGTAGCGGATATGGCCATCGTTTTCAATGTAGCTGTCATAGAGCGTGCGGGCGCGTGTGTTGCCCTCATCGGTATGCCAGTAAAGCCGGTGCCAGCCTTTGGCGCGGGCGATGGTGATGAGATCGTCGATGAGCGCGCGGCCGACACCGGCGCCCCGGGCGGTTTCGTCCACAAAGAGATCTTCAAGGTAGCAGTCGTCCCCCATGACCCAGGTGGAGGCATGATGGTGGTGCATTGCGAAACCCACCATCTTCGCCCCCTGCCAGGCGAGCCGGCCCGTCAGCGGCGAGGCCGGATCGAGCGTTCGGGCCCAGGTGCGCGCGGTGACCTCGGGGGCGAGATCGACGCCGTAATAGGCGAGATAGGCCGACCAGAGCCGGTGCCACCCGGCTGCGTCTCGGGCCGTCGCTGTCGTGATTTCGATGTCCATTCGGCCAGCCTCGTCAGACCAACTTCGCAAGGATCCGCGCCCAGCTGCGAATGCCTTTGTGAAAGCTTTCAAGATCGTATTTCTCGTTCGGCGAATGGATCTGGTCGTCATCTCGGCCGAAACCGATCAGCATCGCGTCCATGCCGAGAATCGACTTGAAATAGCCTGCGACCGGGATCGAGCCGCCGCTGCCGATATAGGAGGCGGGAAGGTTCCATTCCTCACTCAGCGCGGCGCGGGCAAGCTCAAAGGCCGGATCGCCGATATTCATGACCGAGGCCGGCGCGCCACTATGTTCGCTGAATTCCACGTGGCAGTCGGCGGGCAGTTCGGATGCGACATAGGCCCGGAAAGCGGCGCGGATATTCTCCGGATCCTGCCGGGAGACGAGCCGGAATGAAACCTTGGCCCGCGCCTCGGCTGGCAGCACGGTCTTGAACCCCGCGCCGGTATAGCCGCCGCTGATGCCGTTGACCTCGGCCGTCGGGCGCGACCAGAGCATTTCAAGCGGCGTCCTGTCCGCCTCGCCCGCCGGGACAGAGAGACCGACTTTGCCGAGAAAGCGCGCATGATCGAAGGCAAGGCCCTGCCACTGGCTGCGCACGTCATCGGGCAATTCGTCCACATCGTCGTAAAAGCCGGGCAGGGTGATCCGGCCCGTCTTGTCGTGAAGGCCAGCGAGGATGCGCGAGAGGACACGGATCGGGTTGATGGCCGCCCCGCCATACTGGCCCGAATGAAGGTCGCGGGTTGCTGCCTTGATCGTTACCTCTTCACCCACGATGCCGCGCAGCATGATGTCGATGGCGGGGTATTTGCCGTCATACATCCCCGTGTCGCAGATCAGCGCCAGATCGGCGGTTAGTTCTGCTGCATTGTCGCGCATGAAGGGGATGAGCGAGGGGGAACCGGATTCCTCCTCGCCTTCGAGAAATATGGTGAGCCGGCCGGGCAGGGTGCCGTGCACGGCCTTCCATGCGCGGCAAGCCTCGATGAAGGTCATGAGTTGACCCTTGTCGTCGGCCGAACCGCGCGCGCGGATGACGCGGCCATTCGCGGTATCCTCCAGGGCCGGATCGAACGGGTCGCGCGACCAGAGGTCGAGCGGATCGACCGGCTGCACATCGTAATGCCCGTAGAAAAGGAAATGCCGCCCGCTCGCGCCCCCATGGCCCACCACCATCGGATGACCGGGGGTCGGGCGGGCGGAAGCGTCGAAGCCGAGACCCCTGAGATCCGCCGCAAGCCAGTCAGCGGCCCTGGCGCAGTCTGCCTTATAGGCCGGGTCGGTGGAGATTGAGGGGATGCGCAGAAGCGTAAAGAGCCGGTCGAGCGCTTCGGGCAGGGTCTGGTCGATCCGGGAAAGAACGGCGTCAAGGGACATGGGAACTCCGTTTCTAGGCGTGGCACGGAAGGTAGCAGGACAAGCCGCACTGTCCAGCCGCGTTGGCCGGCCATCAGGGCGGGTTTCCTGCCGTCGGCGGCGAGGGGGTGCGCGGCAAATTGTACCCTCGCCAATGCGGGCTTTGACCTCTATCAAGGAAAGGCGCGGACAGAGAGCCTAGGTCTCTCGAAAGAAAGACGACAGGCCGGGGAGACGGACATGGACTATGAGGCAGAGCTCGACGCAGCGCTGAAGCGGCTGCACGACGAGGGCCGCTACCGGACCTTCATCGACATCGAGCGGCAGAAGGGCCAGTTTCCGAAGGCCATCTGGAACCGCCCCGATGGCAGCAAACGCGACATCACCGTCTGGTGCGGCAACGATTACCTCGGTATGGGGCAGCATCCTGTCGTGCTGGCGGCGATGCACGAGGCGCTCGACGCGACCGGGGCGGGATCGGGCGGTACGCGCAACATCTCTGGCACCACGGTTTATCACAAGCGGCTTGAGGCCGAACTGGCCGATCTGCACCGCAAGGAAGCGGCCTTGGTCTTTACCTCGGCCTATATCGCCAATGACGCGACGCTTTCGACGCTGCCGAAGCTCTTCCCGGGTCTCATCATCTATTCCGACAACCTCAATCACGCCTCGATGATCGAGGGGATCAAGCGCAACGGAGGGGCCAAGCGCATCTTCCGCCACAACGACCTCACCCATCTGCGCGAGCTGCTGGCGGCAGACGATCCGGCCGCGCCGAAGCTCATCGCCTTCGAATCGATCTATTCGATGGATGGCGATATTAGCCCGATGGAGGCGATCTGCGATCTCGCCCAGGAATTCAACGCGCTGACCTATCTCGACGAGGTCCATGCTATCGGCATGTACGGGCCGCGCGGCGCGGGCATCGCCGAGAAACTCGGTCTGATGGGGCGGATCGACATTATCAATGCGACGCTCGCCAAGGCCTACGGGGTGATGGGCGGCTATATCGCCGCCTCTGCCCGGATGTGCGACGCGATCCGGTCCTACGCGCCGGGTTTCATCTTCACCACCTCGCTGCCGCCGGCGGTTGCGGCAGGTGCGGCGGCCTCGGTCCGGTTCCTGAAGACCGGGCAGGCATTGCGCGACAAGCAACAGGATCATGCCCGCATCCTGAAGACCCGGCTGAAGGCGCTCGGCCTGCCGATCATCGACCACGGCACCCATATCGTGCCGGTCCATGTCGGTGACCCGGTGCATTGCAAGCTGATTTCCGACATGCTCCTGGAACAGCACGGAATCTACGTTCAGCCGATCAATTTTCCGACCGTGCCGCGCGGGACTGAACGGTTGCGCTTCACGCCTTCACCAGTGCACACGCCGGACGACATTGACAGGCTCGTCAGGGCCATGGATCAGCTCTGGGCGAAATGTGCGCTGAATCGCGCCGTCCTGTCTGCCTAGCCGGATCGGCGGTCGCAATCCGCCTTGCTCTGTGGTATAAAATCGACAATAGGACAGGGAACGGCGCGGCGAATCGTCGGCCAACGGGATAACGGAAAACGGGGCAGCCAGGATGATCGGGCGGAGGATTTCTCCTTCGACGGAAGAGGCCAGCAAACCCAAAGGGTTTGATGACTTCGAACTGCGCCTCGGCGACATCATGCGTGGCGAGCGGGCCACCATGGCAAAGTCGCTTCTGGACGTGCAGCGCGAGCTGAAGATCAAGGCCAGCTATATCGCCGCCATCGAGAACGCCGATGTCTCGGCTTTTGAGACGCCGGGCTTTGTCGCGGGTTATGTGCGGTCCTATGCGCGCTATCTCGGGCTTGATCCGGAATGGGTCTTCAGCCGGTTCTGCCAGGAGGCGAATTTCACCATTTCACATGGCATGTCGGCGGCGGCCTCGGGGCCGAAACGTTCGGCCCGGCGCAAGGTCGAATACAGCGATCCACTTGCCAATCCCAACGCCTCCTTCGTGCCGCGGGGCGAGGCGTTCCTGTCGGGTGTGCAACCTGGCGCGGTCGGCTCGATCCTGGTTCTGATGCTGCTGATCGGCGGTATCGGCTTTGGTGGCTGGACGGTTCTGCAGGAAGTGCAGAAGGTGCAACTCGCGCCCGTCGATCTTGCCCCGGGTGTTGTGGCCGATCTCGACCCGTTGGCGAGCGGGGGTACTGGTTTCGGAGCCGCCCCGGTCGCCGCCGAGGTGGCGCTTGCCGAAACGCCGGGCGGCGATCTTCTGCGTCCGGCCGATGCACTGGACCGTCTTTACCGCCCACAGGCGCTGGATGTGCCCATCTTCGTGGCTCGTGACGGCCCAATCGCGGCCATTGATCCCGAAAGCGTCGGAGCGCTGGCTGCGGCGACACCGGAAGTCCCGGCAACGGAAGCCGCGCCCGCCGCGCTTGGCGCGACGCCGGTTCAGGTCGTTGCCGCCTCTGCCCCCGGGGTGGAGATTCTGGCGGTGCGGCCGTCCTGGGTGCGCATTCAGGCGGCTGACGGTTCTGTCATCTTCGAAAAGATCCTCGATGCCGGCGAACGCTATGCTGTGCCGATGATGGACGAGGCGCCGACCCTTCGCGCGGGCAATTCAGGATCGGTCTATTTCGCGGTCAACGGCCAGACCTATGGCCCGGCGGCCCCCGGCGCGCAGGTGGTCAAGAACCTCGCGCTGACGGCCGAGGCGCTGACAGAGGCCTACAGCCTTGCCGATCTGACGCAGGACGCCGATCTTGCGAAGATCGTCGATGTGGCGGCCAATCTTCCGCCGGCCCAGTAATCCGCCACATTGCCCCTGACGGCCTGAGCCTGTATTCAGGCGCCAACTTCCCCCGAACAGGTCGCGGACAAACCCATGTCGCACAATCCCATCCGACCCTGGCGCAATATTGAACGCCGCCGGTCGCGGCAGGTCATGGTCGGCAAGGTCGCCGTGGGCGGCGATGCGCCGATTTCGGTGCAGACGATGACCAATACGATCACCTCGGATGTGAAGGCGACGCTGGAACAGGTGCAGCGCTGTGCGATTGCCGGGGCCGATATCGTGCGCATTTCTACCCCGGATGAGGCTGCGACCCGAGCGCTGAAGTCCATCGTCGCCGAAAGCCCGGTACCGATCGTCGCCGACATTCACTTCCACTACAAACGCGCCATCGAGGCGGCAGAGGCAGGTGCGGCGTGCCTGCGCATCAACCCCGGCAATATCGGCAGCGCCGCGCGTGTGCGCGAGGTGATCAAGGCCGCCCGCGACCACGGTTGTTCGATCCGCATCGGTGTCAATGCCGGTTCGCTGGAACGGCACCTGCTGGAGAAATACGGCGAACCATGCCCCGAGGCGATGGTCGAAAGCGGGCTCGATCATATCCGGATCTTGCAGGACAACGACTTTCACGACTTCAAGATCAGCGTGAAGGCGTCGGATGTCTTCCTTGCCGCCGCGGCCTATCAGCAATTGGCAGAGGCGACTGACGCCCCCATTCACCTTGGGATCACCGAGGCAGGCGGGCTCGTTTCCGGCACCGTGAAAAGCGCAATCGGCCTTGGCAACCTTCTCTGGATGGGGATCGGCGACACGATCCGTGTGTCCTTGTCCGCCGATCCGGTGGAGGAGGTGAAGGTTGGCTACGAGATTCTGAAATCTCTTGGCCTCAGGCATCGGGGTGTGACGATCATTTCCTGTCCGTCCTGCGCGCGCCAGGGGTTCGACGTCATCAAGACCGTTGCCGCATTGGAAGAGCGGCTGGCCCATGTCACGACTTCCATGTCGCTGTCGATCATCGGTTGCGTCGTCAACGGCCCGGGCGAGGCCTTGATGACCGATATCGGGTTCACCGGTGGCGGGGCAGGGTCGGGCATGGTCTATCTGGCGGGCAAGCAGAGCCACAAGCTCGGCAATGACAGGATGATCGACCATATCGTGGAACTGGTCGAGGCCCGCGCGGCGGAGATCGAGGCGGCACAGGAAGCGGCCGAATAGCCGGGATGGGCCGAGGCGGTCAGGACGGCGGCACTGCCTGCCTGCGTCGCAACAACTCAGCATCGACTTCCTTCACCAGGGCTACACGTTCGTCCTCGGACAGAAAGGCGCCGAGCTCGACCTCCCGCCCGCCGCCTTTAAGCGTCAGGTATTTCGGCACAGGCATGTTCTTGTCGTATAGGCGCGTTGCCACCCAATAGGTGGGTGCGGACCATTGCCTGATCGGTTTGCCGCGTTCGTGCCGCGTCAGGTCTGTGGTCTCCTCCCCGATCCGCAGGATTTCTATGATCTCGCCGTCGCGGTAGCTGCGCGACAAGGCCCACCACATTCCTCCAACGGCAGCGGCGAGAAACGGCAGGAGACCCCAAAGCACCGCAGACCCGATCAGCCCGAGCAGCGGCAGGCAAAGCATCGCGACCGTCACGAGAATGAAGGTGACAAAGCCACGCCGGGGAAGCGACCGGTACGGCCAGAGATGCAGCTCTGCCCGTGACGCATCGCCGGTATCAATCCATTCATAGGGCATGACCGCTCACGCGCGCAGCGCCTCGTAGCTGACCATCGCGTGGTCGCGAAATGCCGGCCTCGAAACCAGCGCGTCGTCATAGTAGCGCCGGAGATTTGGCATATCTGCCCGCTCGATATCTATGTCGTAGTAGCGGTAGAGCACATGGCCGAACTGGATATCGGCAAGGGTGAATTCATCGGCGACAAGGTGGGATTGCCGGGCAAGCCGATCCTCGGCGATCCGCAGCTTCGCCTCGACCGCCTTGACCGCGGTGGCTATTGCGGCCGGGTCACGGTTGGCTGCGGGCGTGCGGACGACCCGCCAGAAGACAGGTGCGGTGAAGCCGTAGGCAACGTTGAGCTTGGCCCATTCGGCCCAGCGGTCGACTTCCGTCCGCGCGATCAGGTCCCCGGGCCAGAAGGGCGGCCTGCCGTAGCGATTGGCCAGATAGCGCAGGATCGCGCCGGTTTCCCAAAGATACGGCCCGTCACCGTCCTGAAGCACCGGGACGGTTCCGTTGGGATTCATCGCGCGAAATTCAGGCGTATCGACAACGCCGAAGCGGTGGCCGGCGTCAATGCGTTCATGAGGCAGGCCCAACTCGTTGACGCACCACATCAGGGCCTGAACATTCGAACTGTCCGTGCGGCCCCAGATTTTCAGCATGTCCGTCCCCCCCCGGCTTCTGTCCGTCAGTTATTGATCATGGAATGAAAAACGGCCCCGGATCGCTCCGGGGCCGTCAGGTATTTCGGCCCATCAGTGGGCGTGGCTGCGATCCCAGTCGGAAGGTTTCGGCAGCTGTTCGAACGTATGCTCCGGCGGCGGGGACGGCAGGGTCCATTCCAGCGTATCGGCATATTCGTTCCAGTAGTTCTTTTCGGTCACGCGCGCGCCACGGGTCAGCGTGTAGAGCACGATACCGATGAAGAAGACGAAGGACGCGAAGGACAGGAAAGCACCGAGCGATGAGATGTAGTTCCAGTGCGCGAAGGCCTCCGGGTAGTCGATGTAGCGGCGCGGCATGCCCTGACGGCCCAGGAAGTGCTGCGGGAAGAAGGTCAGGTTCGCACCCGCAAACATCATCCAGAAGTGCAGCTTGCCGGCCCATTCGGGGTACTGCCGGCCCGACATCTTGCCGATCCAGTAATAGACGCCGGCGAAGATCGCGAAGACCGCGCCCAGCGACATCACGTAGTGGAAGTGGGCAACCACATAGTAGGTGTCATGATAGACCCGGTCGACCGGCGCCTGGCTGAGGACGATCCCCGTCACACCACCGACGGTGAAGAGAAAGAGGAAGCCGAAGGCCCAGAGCATCGGCGTCTTGAACTCGATCGAGCCGCCCCACATCGTCGCGATCCAGGAAAAGACCTTGATGCCGGTTGGTACCGCGATGACCATCGTCGCCAGCATGAAGTAGCTCTGCTGGGTCAGCGACATGCCGACGGTGTACATGTGATGCGCCCAAACGACGAAGCCAAGCGCGCCGATCCCCACCATCGCATAGACCATCGGCAGATAGCCGAAGATGGGCTTGCGCGAGAAGGTCGAGATGACATGGCTGATGATGCCGAAGCCCGGAACCACGATGATGTACACTTCCGGATGGCCGAAGAACCACAGGATGTGCTGGTAAAGGATTGGGTCACCGCCGCCCGAAGGCTGGAAGAAGGTGGTGCCGAAGTTGCGGTCGGTCAGGAGCATGGTGATCGCGCCCGCGAGAACCGGCAGCGAGAGGAGGATCAGCCAGGCCGTCACGAAGATCGACCAGGCGAAGAGCGGCACCTTGTGCAGCGTCATGCCTGGCGCGCGCATGTTGAGGAAGGTCGTGATCATGTTGATCGCGCCGAGGATCGAGGAGGCACCGGAAAGGTGTACCGCGAAGATGGCGAGGTCCATGGACCACCCGGCCTCGTTCGTGGAAAGCGGCGGGTAAAGAACCCAGCCCACACCCGAGCCGGCCTGATCGTTGCCGCCCGGGGCCAGAACGGACGCCACCGCCAGCGAGGTGCCCGCGACATACATCCAGTAGGAAAGGTTGTTCATCCGTGGGAAGGCCATGTCCGGCGCGCCGATATGCAGCGGCATGAAGTAGTTGCCGAAACCGCCGAAGAGCGCCGGAATGACGACGAAGAACATCATCAGGATGCCGTGCGCGGTGACCAGCACGTTCCAGAGGTGCCCGTTCGGCGTGCAGACCTCATCCGCGGCCAGCAGGCGCGAACCTTCAAGGCACATGTGCTGGACGCCCGGTTCCATCAGCTCCAGCCGCATGTAGACGGTGAAGGCGACCGAGATGAAGCCGACGACCGCAGCCGTGAAGATATAGAGGATACCGATGTCTTTATGATTGGTGGACATGAACCAGCGGGTGAAGAACCCCGGATGTCCATGTTCGTCGTGGCCATGTACGGCTGCGTCGGCCATGCTTCTCTCCCATTTCAGTCACGGCGGCGTAGGGCCTGGGCCGACGCCGGATTATGTGGATGTAATAGTGGCGCTTTCCGGCTTGGGCAATCGTAGAAGCGCGTTGTGGCCGGGAAAAATTGTCTCACCCGGCCGCAGCACGCCTATTGGCCAAGCGATGCCAGATAGGCCGCGATGTTGTCACCGCCCTTGGCGAGCTTGAAGGTCATCTTCGACTTCGCCGCCGCATCGCCGGTCTGCGCCTTCAGCCATGCGGACGGATCGGCGACATATTCGGTCAAGCTGGCCTCGTCCCAGACAAGCCCGGCGGCGCCGGCAGCCTTCATCGCGTCGCTGTAGTTGAAATCGGTCGAACCCGGCGCTCGACCGATGACACCGAAGAGGTTCGGCCCGGTCTTGCCGCCCTTCTGGATCTCGGTGCCGTCGGCGGCGATGATCGCGTGGCAGGCCTTGCATTTCTTGAAGTCGGCTTCGCCCTTGGCGGCATCACCGGCGAAGGCGGCACCCGTGAAGGCTGTGGAGAGAAGGATAGTGACAATCGTCTTTTTCATGCTTCGTCCTCAAGTGACAGTGACAGGCGCGCGCTCCCGGTCGTCCGGCGGCGGGGCATTGCTGCCCGTGAATCGACCGCCCGGATATCCGCACCACACTTACCTGCCGACGCAGGGGGTTTCAAATACCTATTCCGAATCCTGAATAATACGGCAAGGGCCTCATACCTTGATCGGTTTGGATCAGGCGGTTACACTTTTCGCGTTGTGAAAAAGGAATGAAGTCAAGGGGAGGGGCTAATGATCCGAAAGTGCTTTGCGGCTTGTGGAGTCTTGTTCTTGCTGTCGGCCTGCAATCCGCCCGAGGGGCCAAGCGAGCCGGCGCCAGAAACTACGGGCGGCCATCTTCAGCCGATGCATGGGATGGCGACGGACGATGGCTGACAATTAGGCAAAGTGAATACCGGCTGATCTTTCGGGCGGGTAGTGCTCTGACAGATCAGGCAAAGCTCACGTCAAAGGTCCGCATCAGCGCGCAGTCAAGATCGACGAGCGTCACCGGAAGACCAAGATCGGTCAGGCTGGTGACGCCGTGACCGCTGATGCCGCACGGCACGATCGCATCGAAATGCGCGAGGTCCGGATCGACATTGATCGAGATGCCGTGAAAGCTGACCCATCGGCGCAGCTTCACCCCGATGGCAGCAATCTTGTCTTCGCGCGGCGATCCGTCGGGCAGGGGCGGCTTTTCGGGCCGTGATACCCAGACGCCGACCCGGCCGTCACGAATTTCCCCGCGCACGTTGAACTCGGCGAGGGCGGCGATGATCCAGGCCTCCAGCCGGCCGACAAATGCCCGCACATCGCGGCCGCGCCTGTTGAGGTCGAGCATGACATAGGCCACCCGCTGGCCAGGCCCGTGATAGGTATACTGCCCGCCGCGCCCCGCCTCGAAAACCGGGAAACGCGCGGCATCGAGCAGATCCTGCGGTCGGGCCGAAGTGCCGGCGGTCAAGAGCGGGGGATGCTCCAGAAGCCAGACGGCCTCATCTGCCGTGCCTTGTGAAATCGCGGCAACACGGGCCTCCATGGTCGCCAGAGCGGCGTCATAGGATACGGGGCCGTCGCTCCTGATCCATTCGACCATTGTTTCGCGTCTTTCGGTTCCCGCATTGCCCCGCAACGGGCCGGCGCCGACCGTGCCGAAAATCGGGCGCGGATGCAATCGCTGATGCCACGTCGGGTGGCTGTCCGGATGGTATCCGTCGGTGCCGTGGTCCGGCGCAATGGGCGCAGGGCCACCTCGCTCTGTCGCGCAAGGCGAAGAAATTTCCGGCGCCGCAAGAATCCACTTCACATCGGCGGACCGCTCGGCTAAGAAGCGCCCACCTCGCCGCCGGGATACCCGGAGGCATAGTGCGGTTGTGGCGGAATTGGTAGACGCGCAGCGTTGAGGTCGCTGTGGGCTAACCCCCGTGGAAGTTCGAGTCTTCTCAACCGCACCACTTACTCCTTTGAATAGACTGGACCGAAGGCTTGAGCAGGTAATGCTGCGACCATTGGCGTTCCTGATCAGCAGCAAAGCTGGAAAGCCACGCATTATCAAATGCATGGCCTCCACTTCTCACAAGTTCTTCACGGGATGCGGCGCCTGCCTCTCTGCACGGCAGCGCCGGGAAAATTGCTAGCCCGCGAAAGGCCCCTCGATCCCGAAGCGTCCAAGAAGGGTCTTCTGTTCGTTCGCGGCCTTCAGGAGCATCGCGCCGTAGCGGTCGATCAGGGTCTGGCGTTGCCGGTCATCGACCGCGGTCGCCAGCGCACCGAGGATGGCGGCCATCGTTTCGGCCGCGCCGCGCGCCCGGGCGAGCGCATCGGTATCCTGCGCGAGTGCCCGGATGTCCTCACCCGTCGCCGCGCCGATCCCGGCCACCGTCTTTGCCCCCCCGTTGATACAGCCAGCCGGAAGGTCGCCTTTCAGGTTGACGACACGGCGGTGACGGATGAGGTCGAAAATCTGGTCGACCGCCTGTTTTGCGCCTTCGACGCGCGACAGATGTTCGGTATCTGCCGCCGCATGGGGCAGAAGCTCCAGCTGGCCAGTGTATTTTTCGGCAAGCGGCAGGTAGGGCGCCATCGGGCCGGTGACCGCACCGGTTCCTGCATCAACGAAGATGTCGGCATCGACGGCGGCATGGCGCACGCGGCCCGCTGCCATCGCCCGGTCGAGCGCGGCCGCATCAACGCCTTCGCCACGGTCGTAGTTCAAAAGGATCGCGCCGGGGTTGACGACGTCGAAGACGCTGTCAGACAGGAACCCGGCATTGGCGAATGTCTTCGTCTCCGCATTCAGCGCACCAAGGCCGGTATGCAGCGATAGGACATCGGCGCCGGTCGCGGCTGTCTCTTTCGTGGCGGCATAGGTGAAGCCTTCGCTCTCGATCCAGTCCTTGTGGCGGGCGCGGGCATAGACACGGACCCTCATGCCGAAGGCGGCCGCGAGCTTGGCGACCTCGCGTCCGATATTGCCGTAGCCGAAGACGGCCATGACCTTGCCTTCCAGCTTTTCGGTCGGGAATTCACGCAGGTGCCGGCCCGTGTCGAACTTTCCGCCGACAGTCAGGTCGTGCATCCGGTCGACGGCCAGATCCGGCAGAACCTTCAAAAGCGCCTTCATTGTCATCTGCGCCGTCGCTCGGCTGTTGAAGCTCGGCGTGTTCATCAGCGCCGCCCCGCCGCCCGATCCGTTGCCGCCGCCCCAGGAGGCGGAGCCCATATTGCCGGTTCCGGCACCGATCCTGACACCGCCGAGTTCGAATGCCGAGTCTTTTGGTAGGAAGGTCGCGGCGGCGATCACCGCGTCATACTGTCCCTTGCCGGTCAGCGCGAGAATCTCGGGTTCTGTCGAGATGTCCGGGACGTAGAAGAAGTGGATGCGCCCTGCCTCAAGCGTGGCATAGGGTGCCATCGGACCTTCATGGAAGATGCCGCCACGGCCCTCCACATAAGCGCGAACCTCCGAATGATCGGGTTCGCCGGCAGCGTCAAATTTCAGACCGACACGGTCGCAGACCAGAACCTTGTAGGCGCGCGCGGGATCGTCGCAACGGGGCAGGCCGGCCTCTGCCTTTGCGGCGTCGAAGGTGACGCCGGCCTTGGCGAGTTCCTCCTCAAGAACCGCGGCCTTGGCACGGTGATAGGCATAGTGCAGATTGTCGAGCAGCGCGTGAATATCCTCGACCGGGCGGATGCCGCCGATCCAGGCGCGATAGTCGCCGGGCGTACCGGGAAAGGCGTTGATGTAGCGGGCGACATCCAGCCCCGGCTCGTGGTCGCCATTCGGGTGGGTGATCCCGTCATAGGACAGCATCGCCTTGGAATAGGCGACGATCCGGGCGTGGACGGCCGGATCGGTAATGTCGGGATCGTTAACTTTCAGGAGCGTCACAGCCGCTCCACGATAGTCCGGAGCATCAACCCCGAGCTGGAAGAGCGGATGCGCCGCGACCCAGTCATTGACGGCGTCGCGGTTCTTGACCGAACGCGCATTCAGGTCCGACACGGTCCCGATCCGCTTTTCCGCACGCAAGAGCCCGAAGGTCGTCTCGGCGAAGGCGAGGGTGGAAAAGGTGTTGATGACCCCGCCCAGCATCTTGCCCGCCTCGGGGGCGAAGATCGGCCCCACCTTGACCGACCTCTCGCCGGTCAGAGGCATTTTCGGGTCGACGGGGGCGGCGAGCTTCAACTGCCTCGGGATGGCCCAAGAGGGCGACTTCTGATTGCGTTCGACAAGATCGAGCGCAGCCGGCGTGAAGGACGCCACGTAGTAGCCGGATATGCCGCCGATGGCCTTCTGGAACGGCATGAACATGCAGCAGCGGTTCGTCACCTCGCGCACCAGGCGTTCACCCCAGGGCATCGCGCCGAGCATGGAGGTCGCGTCGAGCACGACGTGATGTTCGGCCGGGTTCATCGCGATCCAAGCCAGCAGCTCCTCCACATCCCGTGTGGAATAGGTCGTCGCCCCGGTCGTTTCATGCCCCACGCCGATGAAAAGCTTGATCCCCATCTCGGCAAGGCGCGCCGCCGTAGGAACAACGCCTTCGGTTTCAGCGAAATGAACCCGCGTTTCATCGCCATTGCGGGCATAGCGCATCATCTCGATGATCTGCGCGCCCCATGACTGACGGAAAAATCCCGATGCCTTGGCTGCAGCCGATTCCGGGCGGAGCGTATCGACGAAAATCTTCTGGTCCGGATCGTTCGTGGTGATCAGATGCAACGCGCAGGCTGTGAAACCGGAATGCCCGCCGCCGAGGCCGATCGCCATCTTGTTCTCTTTCGGGAATTCGAAATAACGATGGATTTCCGTCATCATGTCGAGAAGGAACTTGTCGGCCGGATAGCCGCGATGCATCGAGCGGCCGACTTCCGCGGCGGTGAAGGGACCAAGATCGCGCCCCTTGTCATCGAGCTTGCGGTAGTTCCGTTCCAGCCAATGCTCGAATTCGAAGCGCAAGAGCCGGCTGTCGGCCTCGTCAAGCGCCCCGTCCGTGATGGGGCCGACCCCGAAGAAGGGGTTGGCGGTGCGCCGGGGGGCGCCGCCCGCAGTCGCGTTGAGCGATACCTGTCGCTGGGCTTTCAGCAATTCGATGTCGGACATTCCCATTTCACCCTACACAGCAATTTTCTTGCGCGTGTAGCGCAGATGAACGGCCAGAAATGGCTCAGGAGCGTCACTTGCCGTGCGTAAGATGACATCGGGTCGGAAATTTTCAGTCGGTGGTCGCCTGTTCATCGTGATGAGCCGGCTTCGCCGCGAGACTGGTCATGACGCCGAAAATGCGTATATTCAGGTCCCGGGACTGACGGGTGGGAATGGTGGTGGCTTACGCCAGATCAACAATCTTCGCGGGTACATGGCTTCTTGCCGGTGTCATGAGTATGGGCGGTGTTGCGCCCGTTCTCGCGGAGGGCCTGGTCTTTGCGGCGCCGGGCAAGGGCAGTTCACGCCTTGCGCAGTTCCGCAAGCAGGCGCTTGTGCTCGACACCCGGGCCGCGACCCAGTATTCGGCATCGTCCCGCCTGACACCCGGCGGCAAGGCGGTGCTCGCCGCGCTTGTCATCCCTGATTATGCCGGGCGTTACCGGGGGCTTTACCTCGAAAACGCAAAGGATGCCGCGCGCCGTTACGGCATTCCGGAGGATCTGTTCCTGCGGCTCGTCCAGCAGGAATCCGGCTGGAACCCCGGCGCGGTGTCGCCAAAGGGCGCGACGGGCCTTGCGCAGCTTATGCCGACAACGGCACGGCTGATGGGCGTGAATGCGGCGGACCCCAAAGAGAACCTTGAGGGCGGCGCGCGCTATCTCAGCATGATGTATAACCGCTTCGGCGACTGGCGTCTGGCACTGGCGGCCTATAATGCCGGGCCCGAGGCGGTCGAAAAGCACAATGGCGTCCCGCCCTATGCGGAAACCGTGAATTACGTGAACGCCATTCTGGGCCGCTGAGGCTCCGGCGCGCATCTCAGGGTTGACGGGAGGGTTGCCGCCAGTGGCTGGGTCGGCCCTTATTGCCGGATCGCCCCATTGCCATCGGCGTATGATCGGTCAGGCGCGGCCCGGCACCGACATGAATCATGAACAACTTATTGCTTTTTCTCATCGACCGGTCAGATTCCTTTGCGGTTATGCCGATGGAAACACCACCTCCGGTCGATTAAAAACAAACAAATTGTATATTTTACAGTTACTTGCAGGACTATCATCAACTGATCTTCAACCGCGACCTGCCTTTCGCCGATACCGATGACGGATTCCCGAGGGTAGTTGCGCTACCTCGTCGATAAATAAGAGAATTGCGCCCGTGGTTCTGCCGCATTCAAATCGCACCGGCAAGAAAAGGGAAAATGCTATGTTCAGGTACTGCGTTCTTGTTTCGGCTTTGTCGTCGTTCGGCCTGGCCGCATTGGCGCAGGAACTGTGTGAGGGTTTCGGCCCGCAAACCCCGCGCGACATTTCGGTCGCCGAAGGGTTGAACAAACGGGTCTTCACGTTGGCGCCGCCGTCCGATCAGATGAACCTCTGCAACATTCACACGCACACCAATGCCGAACACAAAGGGCCCGGCTTTTCGATCTATGCCGGTGACGGCGAAAATGGCGGCTACAAGTGCAACGGCACCGATGAACTGACCGCGGCCGAGCTGGCCGAACCGGCGCATGGGGAAGCGGCCTTTCACGGTGTGAAGCCCGGCGACACGATCGAGGTACATTGGGTACATTCCTCCTGCAACGTGCAGCCGGGCGAAGGGCTCGGGGCTTGCGTCAGCGATTCCTGCGCAAATCCGGAACTTCGCGTGGAAACCCAGGTCTTTCTGGTCGTGAACGATGAAAACGCACACGATTTCAACGCTTTCTCCTATGGCGGTACGGTGATCGACGGGCTGCACCAGCCCCGTTCTCTGCCGTCAGCGACGGGTGCTCCGGTCGTCTTCGCCGGCGCAACGACCGGGCCGAAATACAGCCAGTCCGTCTGCTCGCCCCTTCAGGTCACGTGGAGCGTGCGGCCGAATTGCGCCAAACTCGATATCAATTCACTGAACGAATGGGCGAAGACGGATACCGTCTTCAAGGAAACCCATTCTCATGGTGTCCGTGAACTCGTCACCGCGCCGGAGCTTCTCTCTCCAATCAACTGACGGGGTGCCGGACCGGCCAGCCCGGTCCCGGCAAGAAACAAGGCCGGGTCACAGCTATCTGCGGCCCGGCGCTTTCCTGCGTCCGGTTGGTCGAGGTCGACGGTGCCGGTGGCCCCAGTCACTCCATCTCGATCGTGCCGGGAGGTTTGGAGGTGACATCGTACATCACCCGGTTGACGCCCTGCACCTCGTTGATGATGCGCGTGGCGGTTTCCGACAGGAAGTCATGGGTGAAGGGATAGTAATCGGCGGTCATCCCGTCGACGCTTGTGACGGCGCGAAGCGATAGCGCGTAGTCATAGGTGCGATAGTCGCCCATCACACCCACGGTCTTCAGGGGCAGGATCGCGGCGAAGGCCTGCCAGATCTCGTCATAGAGCCCGTGCTTGCGGATCTGGTCGATATAGACCGCATCGGCCTGGCGCAGGATGTCGAGCTTTTCCTTCGTGATCTCGCCCGGGCAGCGGATCGCAAGGCCGGGGCCGGGGAAGGGGTGACGGCCGATGAACGTGTCAGGCAGACCGAGTTCGCGGCCAAGCGCGCGCACCTCGTCCTTGAACAATTCGCGAAGGGGTTCGACGAGCTTCAGCCCCATCTTTTCCGGCAGGCCGCCGACATTGTGGTGCGACTTGATCGTGACCGAGGGTCCGCCCGAGAAGCTGACGCTTTCGATGACATCGGGGTAAAGTGTGCCCTGTGCCAGGAACTCCGCGCCTTCGATCTTGTTCGCCTCGCGCTGGAAAACGTCGATGAAAAGCTTGCCGATGGTCTTGCGCTTGACCTCGGGGTCCGACACGCCTTCGAGTGCGCCGAGGAAAAGATCGGCCTCATCGGCGTGAACGAGCGGAATGTTGTAGTTGTCGCGGAACATGGTCACGACTTCCTCGGCCTCGTTGAGCCTGAGAAGCCCGTGATCGACGAAGACGCAAGTCAGCTGGTCGCCGATGGCCTCATGGATGAGGATCGCCGCGACGGAGCTGTCGACCCCGCCCGAAAGCCCGCAGATGACGCGCTTGTCACCGACCTGCGCGCGGATCTTTTCGATGGCGTCGTCCCTGTAGGAGGCCATCGTCCAGTCGCCGGTGAAGCCCGCAAGTCGCACGAAGTTCTCGTAGAGCTTCGCGCCCTTCGGTGTATGATGCACCTCGGGATGGAACTGCACGGCGTAAAAACTGCGCGACACGTCGGCGGTAATGGCAAAGGGCGCGTTGGGCGAGGTGCCGTAGACCTCGAACCCCGGCGCGATCTTCGACACATGGTCGCCATGGCTCATCCAGACCTGTTCGCGGCCCCCGTCGAACCAGCCTTCGAGAAGCGGCAGACCGGCATCCTTCGGCGTCACATAGGCGCGACCGAACTCGGCGGTGCCCTGGCCGCGTTCGACATGGCCGCCGAGGAGATGCATCATCAACTGCTGGCCGTAGCAGATGCCGAGGATAGGGACGCCGAGGTCGAAGACCGCCATCGGCGCGGAAGGGGCGCCTTCGGCGAAGACCGATGACGGGCCACCCGAGAAGATCACGGCCTTCGGGGCGAACTCTTTCAGAAAGGCCTCGTCCACCCGGTTGAAGGGGTGGATCTCGCAATAGACGTTCAACTCACGCAGGCGCCGCGCGATCAGCTGCGTGACCTGGCTGCCGAAATCAATGATGAGAAGGCGCTGGTGGGAATGGGTCATGGGCGCGGAATATTGCCTCCGGCAGGCAGGCGCAAGCGCCTTTGGAAAGGGGCGGGGGCGCTGCCCCCGCGCCCCCGGGGGTATTTCGGGACAGAAAGCGGATCAGGCCGCTTTCGCCTTTGCGCGGAGGAGCATTCCGTAAAGATCGCGCGGGTCGTCGGGATCGGCGATCATGTCGAGCGGCTCACTATAGGGCAGCGTCTGCAACTGGTCGTGGATATAGCGGAGTGCCGAGAAATCCTCGATCGCGAAGCCGACCGAGTCGAAGAGCGTGATCTGGCGGGGATCGGTGCGCCCCTTGGCGGTACCGGTGATGACCTGCCAGAGTTCCGTGACCGGATGGTCGGCGGCAAGCTGCTGGATCTCGCCCTCGATCCGCGTCTGGGGCGGGTATTCGACGAAGATTTCCGAGCGGAGAAGAATATCCTTGTGGAGTTCCGTCTTGCCGGGGCAGTCGCCGCCCACCGCGTTGATGTGAACGCCCGCGCCGACCATGTTGTCGGTCAGGATGGTCGCGTACTGCTTGTCGGCGGTGCAGGTGGTGATGATGCCCGCGCCTTCCATCGCCGCCTCGGCGGTCGTGCATGAGGTGACCTTCAGGCCGGAACCGGCCAGATTGCGCGCGCATTTTGCCGTTGCCGCCGGATCGATGTCGTAAAGCCGCACATCAGTGACGCCGCAGATCGCATGGAAGGCGAGCGCCTGAAACTCGGACTGCGCGCCATTGCCGATCATGGCCATCGTCGTGGCACCCTTCGGCGCGAGGAGCCGGGCCGCGAGCGCCGACATCGCGGCGGTACGGAGCGCGGTCAGGATGGTCATTTCGGTCAGAAGGATCGGATAGCCGGTATCGACCTCGGCCAGAAGCCCGAAGGCGGTAACGGTCTGCAACCCTTCCTTCATGTTCTTCGGATGGCCGTTCACATATTTGAACCCGTACATTTCGCCATCTGACGTGGGCATCAGCTCGATCACCCCGACATCGGAATGGGAGGCGACGCGCGGGGTCTTGTCAAAGCTTTCCCAGCGCCGGAAATCGGCCTCGATATAGGCGGCGATCTCGGTCATCACGCGTTCCGGCCCGAGATGAAGAACAAGCTTCATCATGTTGTCGACGCTGACGAAAGGGACGATGTTGAGGGAAGTCATGATGCTCATCCAAAGCTGCGGGTGGGGCGGTCGAAGACCTTGCGGCCCATGAGGGAACCGACGAGTTCCACCATCAGCCGCGCGGTCCGACCGCGTTCGTCGAGGAAAGGGTTCAGCTCGACCAGATCGAGCGAGGTCACGAGGCCGCTTTCATGGAGATGTTCCATGACGAGATGCGCCTCGCGGAAGGTAATGCCGCCGGGGACGGTGGTGCCGACCGCAGGGGCGATCGAGGGGTCGAGAAAATCGACATCGAGCGAGACGTGAAGGAGGCCATCGGCCGCGCGCACCCGGTCGAGAAATTCGCGCAAGGGGGCGACGATGCCGCGTTCGTCGAGAACCCGCATGTCGCAGATCATGGCGTCGGTTTCGAGAAGGCCGGCATGTTCGGCGCTGTCGACCGAACGGATGCCGTAAAGGCAGAGCCGTTCGGGCGCGACCGGGGCCGGGAAGGGCGGGAAGGCGTCAAAGCCGCCGCGCCCGGCGATATAGGCGACGGGTGTGCCGTGAAGATTACCCGACTGCGTGGTCAGGGGCGTGTGGTAATCGGAATGGGCGTCGAGCCAGAGGACAAATAGCGGCTTGCCAACCTTCACGGCATGGGCCGCAACGCCCGCAACCGAGCCGAGCGACAGCGAATGATCGCCACCGAGGAAGATCGGAAAGCCCTTGGCCATCGCCTTTTCGCCGGCCTGCGCCAGTGCGGCCGTCCAGGCGACGGTTTCAGCAAGGTGGTGAACGGCGGGGTTGTCGCAACTGGTCTCGGCCAGTTCGCCGAGGGCCAGATCGCCCTTGTCGATGACCTTTCGGCCAAGCTCCTCCAGGCTGCGGCCGATGCCGGCGACCCTGTAGGCGGCCGGTCCCATCAGGCAACCTTCGCGTTTCTGTCCGGTGTCGATCGGTGCACCGATCAGGATGCAGGGTTTGGACATGATAAACCTCGCTCTTCTCGTTGCCGGGCAGAATCTGCGCATCTTGTGTCGGAAAACAGCAGCAATTTTTTCGATCTGGTTATAAGATTGACCAAATAGATACGACATGGTGCCGAAATGGACGATACCGACGAGGCCCTGCTGGCGATCTTGCGCCGCGATGGGCGGGCGACATTATCCGAGCTGGCCGCGAGGCTCGGTCTGGCGCGGGCGACCGTTCGGGCGCGGATGGAGCGGCTGACGGCCAGCGGCGACATTCAGGGTTTTACCGTGCTGACACGTGGCGATGCGACAGCGCTGCCGGTGCGCGGGTTGATGATGATCGGCATTGAAGGGCGCGGGACCGAGCGCATTGCCGGACGGCTGGCGGGATTTCCCGAAGTTCAGGCGGTTCACTCGACCAACGGGCGCTGGGACCTGATCGCCGAAATCGGGGCGCGGACGCTGGAAGAATTCGATGCGGTGCTGATGCGGATCCGGGCGCTCGACGGGGTCTTGTCGAGCGAGACGAGCCTGATGCTGTCGACCCGGCGGGCGGGGCGGCGCTAAAAAGACCGACGAGCCGCCACGATCCAGATGGCCGCGAGGGCGGCGGAGAGAATGGCGTTCCATGTCGCCATCGACAACCCGGCGAAGGTCCAGGCGATTTCGTCGCAACGGATGAGGGGTGCGGCGAGGATCTGGTTCAATAGCTCGTCAGCCGATTTGTCGAGCCCGCCGCCGGACGTGCAGGTATCCGGCCCCTGCCACCAGCCCTGTTCCACGCCACTGTGATAAAGCCCGATGACTGCTGTGGCGGCGGCGGCCAATGCGCCCGCATAGGCCAGCAACCGGTGGCTTTGGAAGTAGGCAATGACCCCGATCGCAATGGCTGCGGCATGGGGCCATCTTTGCCAGAGGCAGAGCTTGCACGGAGCATAGCCGAGCAACTGAAAGACGAAGGCGCCGAGAAGCAGGGCAAGCGATCCGGATGCCGCCAGAAGCATGAGGTTTCGGCGGGTCATATATACCTCACGAGGAAGAAGCCGCCACCCAGGATCAGGATGAAGAGTGTGAACATCAGGCCGAGCCGTCTTTCTATGAAGCCGCGCACAGGTGCCCCGAATTTCCACAAAAGGCCCGCGAGGACGAAGAACCGCAGGCCGCGCGCGATGATGCTGGTGACGACAAAGGTCATGACCGGCAGGCCGGTCCAGCCCGACATGATGGTGATGACCTTGTAGGGGAAGGGCGTGACCCCGGCGATCAGCACCGGCCAGAACCCGAAGTCGTTGAACCGGTGGTTGAACTCGGCCATCTGGTCGGCCTTGCCAAGCGAGGCGAGGATCGGCTGGCCGATCGTGTCGAAGGCAAAGGCGCCGATGGCGTAGCCGAGCATTCCGCCAAGGACCGACGACACCGTTGCCACCGCAGCGATCAGGAATGCACGGTGTGGCGCGGCGAGGATCATCGGGATCATCAGGACATCCGGCGGGATGGGAAAGACCGAGGATTCGACAAATGCGACCGCGGCCAAGGCCCAGAGCGCGTGGCGACCCTCTGCCATGCGCATCGTCCAGTCGTAGAGATTTCGGATCATCGCCGTCCGTCCTGCCGGTTTCCAGCGCCCATTGGCCACGGACGCATCGCAAGGTCAAGTATCTCAGGGATTTCGCCGGGCGGCGGAACGTATTAGGATAGGCCCCGCGTCGTGATGGCAGTTAAGGGGTGGGAGTCATGAAGTGGCAGGGACGTCGCGGCAGCGGCAATATCGAAGACCGGCGGCGGATGAGCGCGGGCGGCGCAATCGGCGGTGGCGGTCTGGGCCTTGTCGTCGTGGCACTTCTCGTCTGGGCGCTTGGTGGTGATCCCATCGCGGTCCTGCAGCAGGGCGGGGGCAGCCCCCAGATCGGCGGCAATTCCGGCGAGGTCACGGCGGCCGACGAGCAGGCGGCGGGCTTTGTCTCAGTCACGCTGGCCGATACCGAGGAAATCTGGAGCGAGATTTTTCGCAACGATCTCGGTCGGACCTATACGCCCGCGACGCTAGTGCTTTTCAAGCAGACAACGCAGTCGCCCTGTGGCGGTGCATCGGGTGCGACCGGGCCCTTCTATTGCCCGATTGACCAGAAGGCCTATCTCGACACCGATTTCTTCGTCACGCTGGAACGCCGTCTGGGTGCCAAGGGTGATTTCGCCTCCGCCTATGTGGTGGCGCATGAAATCGCCCATCATGTGCAGAACGAACTTGGCATTCTCGGCGAGGCCAACAAGGTGCGCCAGCAGGTCGGCACCGAGGAATCGAACGCGATTTCGGTCCGGATCGAGTTGCAGGCAGATTGCTTCTCGGGCGTCTGGGCGCGTCATGCGGGCGAAAAATTCGGCAGCCTTGAACGCGGCGACATCGCCGAGGCGATGAATGCGGCCAAACAGATCGGCGACGACACGCTGCAGCGCAATGCCGGTCAGCGGCCCATGCCGCATACCTTTACCCATGGCACGTCCGAACAGCGCCAGCGCTGGTTCGCGGCCGGCTTTGAAAGCGGCAGCATCGACGCCTGCGACACGTTCTCGGCCCGGAACCTCTAAGGTTTCGCAAATCTCTTGTCACGGGGGCGCGGCGGCGATAGACCGCGTGCTCAGTGGCCCGAGTGGCGGAATGGTAGACGCAGCGGATTCAAAATCCGCCGCCGCAAGGTATGTCGGTTCGAGTCCGACCTCGGGCACCACCGCGCAATTCTGACCGGTTCTGATGCGACCCCAGGCCTTCGGGCCACCGGTTCATGATTCGACATTTGCCTAAATTGCGCGCAGTTGGCGAACAATTGATACAACTTGGACGCTTTGGCGCGGTTCCACCAACCGGTCCGACGCTGCCCCAATTGTGCCACAATCGGTGCCAGCAAGGATCGGGTCTACGAAGCCATCGTTTCCGGACCCGAAACACCCCGACAGCCAGAAACGGGTCGGCCGCGGGGGCGGCATGTCGGCATTGATGGTGTTAACTGTCCGAAAATCCGGCCATTCGCGAGAGAAATCGGGTTGATCGCGATTTGCCCGGATCGCGAAACAATGATGGAAATCGGCCGGTCGGACGACATCCCCCAAGGTGTCCGGAAGGGTCGCCAGAGCACCCGTTTCTGCCATGATTTGGCCACTTTCTGCTTTGCGGGCCAGAGACTTGGGGGGTAAATCTGATGTTGCCCGTGGGGGGCATGTCTGACGGTTGGACAGGCACATTTCGAAACGCCGGGAAAACCCCGGCAGGTCGATCTGGTCGCCGAAGTTTTGGGTGTGATGGCTGCGGACCGGCTTGGTCGGTCTGTACGCGTGCCGGGGGAAGCAGCTTCTCCCGGCACAGCGATCCTGCCGAACGTCCGGCATCGTGGGTCTGTAGTAAGGAGGTCTGCCGCCTGGCGGCGAACCTCGGGAATGGTGGGATGGCGATTATCGGGCAGTACGAGTTTGGGGAAGCCGCGCCGGGTCTCGGCAACGGAGAGCCTGATGAAACGACCGCGGCGGCACCGGTTCTGAGCAACGCGGTTCTGGGCAACGGTCTACAACTGACCGGACAGGACAGTTATGCCGAGGCTGCGCTGGCGGCCGGCGCCGCACTGGAAAGCGGCACGTTGAATATTTCCTTCTGCCCGACCGGCCAGAACGGTTCCGATGTCGGCACTGTCATATCGCGCGGCATCAGCGGCGATCAGGCATCGGATGGGTTTTCGGTCGCCACCGTCGGGGCCGGCCGGATCGCGGTCTTTCACAACACCGGCGGCGGCAATCACACATTCAGTACACCCGCGGGCTTCTTCGCGCATGGCGATGACCTCTCGGTCAGCTATTCGTGGGACGCCTCGGGCAAGGGCGGCGCTTTCATCGCAACGAATTCGGCCACGGGGGCAACCTATTCCGAAGCGATAAGCGCCGCCCTGACGATGAATTTCGGCGATGACGACAGCGACAACTGGATACTCGGCGCAAGCCGGTCCGAGGACGCGGAGGCCGGTGAAAAGCCGATGGCGGATTTCTTCGACGGCACCATCAGCGGGGTTTCCCTGTCCAATACTGTCGACAACGCTGCGCTTGACGGTCTGGTCGAAGGGACGGATGGCGCCGACCTCATCGACGCCGATTATCTCGGCGACCCTGATGGCGACCGGGTCGATCATGGCGATGCCATCGCCCCCGGTGCGCGGCCAAATGACGATGTCATCCTCGCCGGTGCCGGCGACGACACGATCAATGCCGGACGCGGCCGCGATGAAATACATGGCGGTGACGGCGATGACCTCATCTTCGGCAGCTACGGCAACGATACGGTCTATGGCGACGCGGGCGACGATACGGTCGTCGGCGGTTGGGGCCGCGATGTCATCTACGGTGGCGAGGGCAATGACTTCCTCGACGGTGGCGGCGACAACGACGATGACGAGGATTATATCGACGGCGGTGCCGGCGACGACACGCTGACCGGCTCGGCCGGTGCGGACACCCTTCTTGGCGGCGACGACCGCGATGTCTTTATCGGAACGACTGTCGGCGACTACATCGACGGCGGCGAAGGCGGCATAGACTTCGATACGCTCGACCTCAGCGACTGGGGCGCCGCGGCCACCAACATCATCTACGACCCGAACAACCCCGAGAACGGAATTGTCGAGTTTCTGGACCAGTTCGGAAACATCGTCGGAACGCTAACCTTTGAAAACATCGAGAATGTTGTGCCCTGCTTTACACCCGGAACCGTCGTCGCTACGCCAAAAGGCGAGCGCCCCGTCGAAGACCTTGTCCCCGGTGACAAGGTTGTCACCCGTGACAATGGCATTCAGGAAATCCGCTGGGTCGGCTCAAAAGCGCTGAACTACGGGCAACTGGCCGCCGCGGCCCATCTGAAGCCGATCCTGATCACGCGTGGAAGCCTCGGCAAGGACCTGCCCGAACGCGACATGCTCGTCAGCCCCAATCACCGGATGCTGGTAGCGAACGAACGCACCGCGCTCTACTTTGAGGAGCACGAGGTCCTGGTTTCCGCCAAGCACCTCGTCAACAGCACAACCATCCGTGAGGTCCAGACGCTGGGCACCACCTATGTGCACTTCATGTGCGACCGGCATGAGGTCGTTCTGGCCAACGGCTGCTGGACGGAAAGTTTTCAACCCGGCGACTATTCGTTGAATGGCCTCGGCAACGCCCAGCGGGGCGAGATTTATGAGCTTTTCCCGGAACTGAAGTCGGGCGAGGGGCGTCAGGCCTACAAGGCCGCGCGCAAGACGCTGAAACGCCATGAGGCGAAGCTCTTGAGGTTCCGGTGATCCGGGACGGGAAAGGAATGTACGTTTGAATCAGGACGATGTCAGGAGTGGCGGTCGGACGGGAACTGACCATTCCGGAATGGATCGGCTGAAGCTCGTCTACGCGGATGAAACCGCTGCCGCCGGGCGGATCGAATGCCTTGACGATGCGGGGCAGACGATGCGCACGCTCGACATGTCGGACATGCTGCAGGCGATCCCTTGTCTGGCATCAGGAACCCGAATTGCAACCCGGACCGGGATGCGGCCGGTGGAGGATCTGCGACCCGGTGACATGGTCCTGACCAGGGATCACGGGCAGCAGCCGGTGATCTGGGCCGGTAGCCATGCCCTGACCTGGCGCGATCTTGGCGCGAACCCGATCCTGCGCCCCGTCCGGATGCGCGCAGGTGCCTTCGGCAATGGCGTGCCGGACGCGGATCTGGTCGTTTCGCCGAACCACCAGATGCTGGTTACGGGCCGCGCGGGCGCATCGGGCAAGGGGACCGAGGCGCTGATTATGGCGCGCCATCTTGTGGGGCGCCCCGGCATTGAGGTCCTGAATGTCATGTCGGTGACCTATCACCAGGTTCTCTTTTCCCGGCATGAACTTATTCTTGCCGAAGGACTTTGGACGGAAAGCTATCGGCCGGACGCATCGGGCCTTGGCGCAATGAACGCTGCCGTTCGCGAAAAGGTGCTCGGCGCCGGATCGGATATGCCGTCGATGCCGGTTGGCGCATACGATCCGGCGCGCGACACCGTGGCGCGCCACAACGTCATTTCCCTGATCGTCTGAATCTCGCCCAACGCGACGCTGCGGTCGGCGACATCCCGCGCGCGCTCACAAAATCGTCAGCAAGAATGGAAACAAACCGTTTTTAGGACGCGCTCCTGTCTCAAATGGGCCAGAATCGGACAATAGAAATACGTCATCGGCGGTCCTGAAGGACAAAATCTGGTGCAGTGATGACGAGTGTGAATGCGCAAAGAGTAAATGAGGAAACCTGTTTTCTGCCCGAAGGCGGCGAACAGGCACCAAGAACGCCATGCTTTACCGAAGGGACGGTTGTTTCGACAAACCGGGGCGCGGTTCCGATCGAAGATCTCAAGGCTGGTGACCTGGTCTTGACGCGCGACAACGGGTACCGGCCGATCCTCTGGATCGGCTCGCGGCGTTTTGACGAAACCGAACTCTGCCGTTTCGCGGAATTGCAGCCGGTGGCGATTTCCGCAGGTGCGCTCGGGCCGAACATGCCGGAACGCGACATCAAGGTCAGCCCGCATCACCGCATACTCCTGACCGGTGCCTTCGCGCGGAAATACGTCAATGAGACGGAAGTCCTCGCGCCCGCGAAGGAACTTCTCTGGATGCCGGGCTTCGCGCAGGACTGCGTGTCGGGCGTGACCTATTTTCACATCATGTTCGAAGACCACGAAGTCATCCGCGCCGACGGATGCTGGACGGAAAGCTTCCTGCCGGAAGCCGTTGTTGTGGAGAACATGAGCAAGGCGCAGCGGCAGGAAATCCTGACGATCTTCCCCGAACTTGGCGCGCGCGACGGGTATGACCGCTACGCGCCGGCAAGAACCCTGATTGAACATATCGGCGAAGACGCGGCGAAGGCTGCCTGATCGATCACCCTAGTTTCCCGTTCGCTTTCGCCAGGCCTGCCAGTCCTCAGGCGTGTCGAGATCGGTTATTGCCCGCGTTCCGGGCAAGGGACAATTCCGCACATCTTCGTCAAGCAGCACCTTGCGACCGCCCTGATCGCCGGTCAGGACGCTTAGCGAGCCGAAGAGGCGGCGGGGGAAAATAACGGGGTGGCCGACTGCGCCGCCGGCAGACGTGGCGCGGATGGCGACATGGGTATCCTCCGAAAACGTCTTCATCAGATAGCGAAGGTCATCGGCGGTCAATTCGGGCATGTCTGCGGGCAGCAACATAAGACCCTCGGACGTGCTTGACGCCATTGCGCCCGCGCGTAGGCTGGCGGCCATACCTTCATGTGCGTCCGGTATCGACAGGATCGTCGCCCTGAGCCCCGTCAGCACCTGCCGCCGCGACGGCGCGAGAGGGCCGGAGGAGGGTAGGGTGACGAAGACATGGCCGGCAAAGTAACCGGCGGCGTACACCGCCATTTCCGCAACCCGGCGCAGTTGTTCGACCCCGCCGACCATTTCCAGTAGCTTGTCTCTGCCGCCCATGCGCATCGAGGCGCCGGCGGCGGGGATGAGGATGTCGACCTTGGCCATGGCCTAAACCTGTAACAGCTGGCCCCCGGTGGAAATCTGCGGCAATTTGCTCAATCGATCAAGTAGGATGCGGCGTCAGGACCGCATCCGAAACGCGTCGGGGTCCCAAAGCACCGTATCGGTCAGCCGCGCCTTGCGCCGTTCGCCGAGTATCTCGATCTCGACCTCCAGGCCAGGTCCGATCAGACCGGTCGGCAGGAAACCGTAGGCGACGGATTGGCCGGTCCAGTGCGAATAGCCGCCCGAGGTGCAAAAGCCGACGACCTTGCCGTCGACCCAGATGGGTTCATAGGCGACGACATCGGCATCCGCCGCATCGACGATGAAATGGCAAAGTTTCCGCTTGGGTCCTTCGGCCTTTTCTTTCGTCGCGGCGGCCTTTCCGATCCATTCGGTGGTCTTGTTCCAGCGGATGAACCGGTCGATACCCGTTTCGCCGGGGAAGTAATCGGGGCTGAACTCGCGCGACCAGGAGCCGAAGAAGCGGTCAAGGCGAAGAGACATCATTGCGCGCATTCCAAATGGCCTTAGCCCGAGGTCCTGACCCGCACTCCACAAAGTGTGCCAAAGAGCGCGTTCTTTCATGAAATCGCAGAAAATCTCATAGCCGAGGTCGCCGGTGTAACTCACACGCTGAACAAGGCAATCGACCATTCCGACAGTTATTCTTTTCGCATCCATAAACCGGAACGCCTCTGCCGAAACGTCGGCACGGGTGACGCGGGCCAGAAGGTCCCGGGCCTTCGGTCCGGCGATCTGGAAGCCGGTGATCCGGTCGGACATGTTTTCGACCGTCACGCCCGCATCGAGATTGGCCTCGAACCAGCGCAGATGCTGGTCCTGCGCGCCGTAGCTGCCGGTAATCTGGAACTCGGTTTCGCTGAGGCAGGTGACGGTGAAATCGCCGATGATCTTGCCCTTGGGGCTGAGCATAGGCGTGAGGCTGAGGCGGCCCGGTTTCGGGATCGTACCCGCCATGATCCGGTCGAGCCAGGCCCGCGCGCCAGCGCCCTTCACACGGAACTTGCCGAAGTTCTGTACCTCGTTGATGCCGACACCTTCGCGCACCGCCATGACCTCCTGACGGGTCGCTTCCCAGGCGTTGGAGCGCTTGAAGCTCGGCGTCTCGTAACGCGGCTCGCCGGGCAGGGCGAAGTAGTTCACGACTTCCAGCCCGTATTGCTGGCCCCAGACCGCCCCCATGCCATCGAAGATGTCGTACATGGGCGTCGTGCGGAACGGTCGGGCGGCGGGGCGTTCCTCGTTCGGGTAGCTGACCGAGAAGCGCATCTGGTAGTTTTCGATCACCTTTGGAACGGTGTAGCCCGGCGTCGTCCACTTGCCGAAGCGGGCCACGTCGAAGCCGCGCGGATCGACCTCGGTCTCGCCATGGATCATCCACTCGGCGAGCGACTTGCCCATGCCGCCGCCCTGGCTGAACCCGGCCATGACCGCGCAGGCGGACCAGTAGTTCCTGAGGCCCGGCACCGGTCCAATCAGCGGGTTCCCGTCAGGTGCGAAGGTGAAGGGGCCGTGGATGACGTTCTTGACCCCGGCCTTCTCGAGCACCGGGAAACGCTTGTAAGCGAAGGCGACCGAGTCCTCGATCTTGTCGAGATTGTCGGGCAGCAGTTCATGCCCGAAGGTCCAGGGCGTTCCGTCGATCGACCAGCCTTCGCAGGGCTTTTCGTAAAAGCCGATGCAAAGCCCGCGGCCTTCCTGACGCAGGTAGCTTTCGCCGCCCGGGTCCATCACATGCGGAAACTCGCGGCCCGAATTCAGGATATCCATGATCTCGGGGATTTCATCGGTGACGAGGTATTGGTGCGCCATCGGCAGAAGCGGCAAGTAAACGCCCGCCATCGCACCCACTTCACGCGCCCAAAGGCCGCCGGCATTGACGACATGCTCGGCGTGGACCGTGCCCTGTTCCGTCACCACGTCCCATGTGCCATCGGCGCGCGGGTTGGTCTCCAGCACCCGATTGTGCTCGAGGATCTCGGCACCGCCCATCTTGGCCGCGCGGGCATACGCATGTGTCGTGCCCGAAGGATCGAGGTGGCCGTCAAGGGGGTCGTAGAGCGCACCGATGATGCCATCGGTATTGACGAGGCCATCGGTGAGTTTCGATATCTCCTCTGGCCCGAGAAGTTCGGTATGCAGGCCCATGTAGCGGTGCTTTGCACGCTCGGCCTTCAGCATCTCGAACCGGGCCTGGTTGTCAGCCAGCGTGATGCCGCCGACATGATGAAGGCCGCAGTTCATGCCGGTGATCTTCTCCAGCTCCCTGTAAAGCTGGATTGTATAGCCCTGAAGCGCGGCCATGTTGGTGTCGCCGTTAAGCGTATGGAACCCCCCTGCGGCATGCCAGGTCGACCCCGAGGTCAGCGTCGACCGTTCGATCAGCATGACATCGGTCCAACCGTATTTCGTCAGGTGATAAAGGACCGAACAACCGACAACGCCGCCGCCAATCACAACGACCTGGGCCTGGGTTTTCATGACTGCCTCCCTGGGTGATTGGCCTCAGTCAATCGGGGAAATGGATCTTTCGGCATGTCGAAGAGCGACAATATATGTCGCGGACGTTGGCGTGGCGCGAAAGATTTCCGCGCCCAACCCGCCTTCGTGCCGCCTCGACCGCCTATTTTTCGGGGATCAGACCTCTGGGGCTGAACCGCAGGACGAGCAGCAGGACAAGCCCCATGGTCAGAAGGCGCATATGGGCCGCGCTATCCTGCAGGTGGCTCTTCAATGCCCCGTCGGCCATCGGCGCCGTGATCAGGTCCATCAGGCCCTGACCCCAGGGTTCGACCTTGATCCAGAGGAACCAGATCAGGAACCCGCCAAGGACAGAACCCCAGTTGTTGCCAGACCCGCCGACGATCACCATGACCCAGATGAGGAACGTGAAGCGCAGGGGGTTGTAGGTGCCCGGTGTCAGCTGGCTGTCGAGCGTGACGATCATCGCGCCCGCCAGTCCGCAGATCGCCGAACCAAGGATGAAGATCTGCAGATGGCGGCGGGTCACATCCTTGCCCATCGCCTCTGCCGCCGTTTCATTATCGCGGATCGCGCGCATCATCCGGCCCCAGGGGCTGTTCAGCGCCTTCTCGGACGCCCAGATCAGCGCCAGTAGGATGGTGACGAAAAGCGCCGCATAGAGCAGCTTGACCACAATGGTCGACGCGGCAATCGGATCGCTGCCGAAACTTGCGGCCCATTCCACAAAGCCTGGGTTCTGCTGCAGATCGACCTCGTAAGGGACGGGTCGCGGAATCGAAATGACGTTCTTGACGCCGCGGGCCAGCCAGTCCTCGTTCTTCATGACGGCGATGATGATTTCGCCGATGCCGAGTGTTGCGATGGCAAGGTAATCGGAGCGGAGGCCAAGTGCGGTCTTGCCAATGACCCAGGCGGCGCCTGCCGCCAGCAACCCGCCCACGGGCCAGGCGAGTAGAACCGGCAGGCCGAGGCCGCCGAGGTTCGAATAGGTGGCGGGCTGAAACGCTTCCACAATCTCGACCGCCGGGTCGAGTACTGCGCGGTAAAGGAAAAAGCCGCCGATGAGCGTGACAAGCAGCGCCAGAACTCGGGCCCGCCCGGCCAGACGGCGGTTGAGCGCGATGGCCGCCGCAATGATCGCGACCCCGAGAAGAAGCGCAAAGATCAGGCGGAACCCGCCGCCTGCGGTCCAGACCTCTGTTACTGGCGGTGTCGCAACGAGCACGGGCGCAAGCCCGCCAAGCGCCACAAAGCCGACGATGCCGACGTTGAAGAGGCCCGCATAACCCCATTGCATGTTGACCCCGAGCGCGAGGATCGCCGAGATCAGCCCCATGTTGAGGATGCCGAGCGCGGTATTCCAGCTGGCCGCTACTCCTTCGAAGACGATCAGCGCCGCGACAAAGGCAAAGAGGAGAAGGTTGCGCAGGTTCATACCGATTTCCCCTTGAAAAGACCGGTCGGCTTGAAAAGGAGGACCACGATCAGGATCGCGAAGGAGACCGCGAACTTGTAATCGGTCGACAGAAGCTGGGCGAGCCCATTGGGCGCCAGGCTTTCCGGCAGGACATAGGTCGCGACCTTCTTCCAGGCATAGGTGAACCCGACCTCACTGAACGCAATCAGGAAGCCGCCGGCAATCGCGCCCAATGGGCTGCCCAGCCCACCGACGATGGCCGAGGCGAAGATCGGAAGAAGCAGCTGGAAGTAGTTGAAAGCCTTGAAGGATTTGTCGAGGCCATAAAGCGTGCCGGCAATCACGGCAAGGCCGGCTGCGATGACCCAGGTCACCTTGACGACACGTTCGGGGTTGATGCCGGACAGAAGCGCCAGATCCTCGTTGTCGGAATAGGCCCGCATCGACTTGCCCGTCCGGGTCTTGTTCAGAAACCAGAAAAGCGCGGACACGACGATCACGGCGGTGACGATGGTCAGCGCCTGTGTGGACTTGAAGGCGAGCCCTTCGGCCAGCCCGGTCGATTTCTTGAAGTCGTTGGCATTGATGAGGAACCGCCCGCCATCGGCAAAGCGGATTTCATCGACCCCGATGACAAAGCGGGTCACGCCGTTCATCACGAACATGACACCCATCGACACGATGACGAGGATGACCGGTGCTGCCTTCTGTCGTCGGTAGAACTGATAGACGGCCTTGTCCGTCGCCAGAACCAGCGCCGCCGTCACCGCAATGCCGAAGGGCAGGGCGAGAAGCGCGGTCGGCAAGGGTCCGAAATGCAGACCCATCGACTGGAACCACCAGGTGAACAGGATCACGATCCCGGTGCCGAGCGCCATCGTGTCGCCATGCGCGAAGTTGGAAAACCTCAGGATGCCGTAGATCAGCGTCACCCCAAGCGCCCCAAGCGCGAGCTGCGCGCCATAGGAGGTGGCGGGGATGATGACGAAATTCAGAAGCGCGACGATCGCGTTGAGGAAGTCCATCGCTCAGCCCCCAAGAAATGTTCTGCGGACTTCCGGGTCGGCCAACAACGCCTGTCCCGTATCCGTGTAGCGGTTGGCGCCTTGCACGAGGACATAGCCCCTGTCGGCGATCTCCAGCGCTTGCCGCGCGTTCTGTTCGACCATGAGGATCGAAATGCCGGTGCGGGCGACCTCGATAATGCGGTCGAAAAGCTCGTCCATGACGATGGGGGATACCCCGGCGGTCGGTTCGTCCAGCATCAGAAGCTTCGGCTGGGTCATCAGCGCGCGCCCCACCGCGACCTGCTGGCGCTGGCCGCCCGAAAGCTCACCCGCCGCCTGCCGGCGCTTGTCCTTCAGGATCGGGAAAAGGTCGAAGACCTGCTCCATCGTCTTGCGGAAGTCGTCGCGGCGGATGAAGGCCCCCATTTCGAGGTTTTCCTCGACCGACATCGACGGAAAGACGTTGTTCGTCTGCGGGACGAATCCCATGCCCTTGGCGACCCGGTCCTGCGGGCTGAGCGCAGTGATATCCTCGCCATCGAGCTTCACATGTCCGCCGCGCAGGTTCAGCATGCCGAAGACCGCTTTCATCGCGGTCGACTTGCCCGCGCCGTTCGGGCCGACGATGACGGCGATCTGTCCCTTTTCGACCGTGAGCGTGCAGTCATGCAGGATGTCGGCCGCGCCATAGCCGCCGGTCATGTTCTCGGCCGCAAGGAACGGGCCGCCGGTGGCAGGGCGGGCGGCACCGGTCGTCTTTGGCAGATCCAATGTCCCGCCGCCTTCCTTGGTGATGGAGCGGTCCTTGTTGCCGCGGTCGTCCTGATAGGGGTTGGAGGTCTTGCTCATGCGCCTGCCTCCGCCTTGACCTTGTTCTTCAGACCGCGGCCCAGATAGGCCTCGATCACCGCCTCGTTCTGCATGATGCTGCCGGCGGAGCCTTCGGCCAGAACCTTGCCCTCGGCCATCACGATGACGGGATCACAGAGCTTGCCGATGAAATCCATGTCATGCTCGATCACGCAGAAGGTATAGCCGCGTTCCTTGTTCAGCCGCACGATGGCATCGCCGATGGTGTTCAGCAGCGTCCGGTTCACGCCCGCGCCGACCTCGTCGAGAAAGACGATCTTGGCCTCGACCATCATCGTCCGGCCAAGTTCCAGCAGCTTCTTTTGCCCGCCCGAGAGGTTGCCGGCCTTTTCGTCGGCCAGATGAGAAATGGTCAGAAAGTCAAGGACTTCGTCGGCCTTCCTCGCAAGTTCGGCTTCTTCCTGGCGGATGCGGCCGCGATGGAACCAGGCGTTCCAGAGCGTTTCGCCGGACTGGCCCGCCGGGACCATCATCAGGTTTTCGCGCACCGTCATGGAGGAAAATTCATGCGCGATCTGAAAGGTGCGCAAAAGACCCTTGTGGAAAAGGTCATGTGGCGGCAGGCCGGTGATGTCCTCGCCATCCATGATCACCTTGCCCGATGTCGGCTGGTAAACACCGGCGATGACATTGAAGAGTGTCGACTTGCCCGCGCCGTTCGGCCCGATGAGCCCGGTGATCGAGCCCTTGGCGATTTCCATGGATGCGCCGTCCACAGCGCGAAAGCCGCCGAAATGCTTGTGCAGCCCCTCAACCGTTATCATGGTTCCCCCGGACTGCGATCATCTCAGGATCGCAACGTATATTATTGTTTTTATGGAAAAACAGCCCGGGAGTTCCCGGGCTGTTTTCTGTGTTCGCGGTGCCTTAGCGGAACTTCACCGTTTCGTACTTACCATCGGCAAATTCGATCTGGCGGTAGCTGCCGGCGGATTCGCCCGGTCCGATCAGTTCCACAGCCGAAGCGCCGACATAGTCGATATCGGTGCCCGCTGCGATCAGGTCGAGAGCCTTGGCAAGCTCGCCCGGATAGATCGGCTCGCCCGGTGCGTTGGCGACATCCATGACCTTGCCCATCAGATCGCCGGAAGCGGAGGAGTTCGCTGCGGCCATGGCCAGCATGATCAGCGCCGCGGCGTCATAGCTTTCCGGTGCGAAAGCCGAGGTGCCGTCGAAACCGGCGGCTGCGGCCATTTCCTGGAACTTCGCGGCGCCGGGGCTGTCGGTGCCCGGGTAGGCGCCGAAGGAGCCGTTCAGTTCTGCGCCGAAGTTTTCGTTCAGCTTTTCGCCAACCATCCCGTCGGGGAAATAGAAGGTCGAGAAGGCGCCGGTGTCGAGCGCGGCGCGCACGATGCCAGAACCGCCCTGGTCGATATACCCCGCAACCACAAGTGCGTCACCGCCGGCGGAGGCCAGCGCGCCCACTTCGGCGGAGTAGTCGGCCTTGCCGTCTTCGTGCGAGGCGGAAATGGTCACGGTGCCGCCGGAAGCTTCGAAGTTCTTCTGGATCGCTTCGGCAAGTCCCTTGCCGTAGTCGTTGTTGGTGTAGGTCAGCGCAATCGACTTGACGCCCTTTTCATTCAGGATGTCGGTCACGACTTCGCCCTGACGGGCGTCAGACGGCGCGGTGCGGAAGAAAAGGCCATTGTCTTCGGCCGTCGACAGGGCCGGCGAGGTCGCCGAGGGCGAAATCATCACCACACCGTTCGGCACCGCGACGTTGGCAAGGATGGCCCCGGTCACGCCCGAGCAGTCCGCACCCATGATCGCGTTCACCTTGTCGGTGGTGACGAGACGTTCGGCAGCGGCGGTCGCGGCGGCGGCGTCGACGCAGGTCGAGTCGCCCCGGACCGAAGTGACGGTCGAACCGCCGAGCAGCTTGCCGGAATCGGTGACTTCCTTCATCGCAAGCTCGGCGCCCGTGCCCATGGCCGGCGTGATCGATTCGAGCGGGCCGGTGAAGCCCAGAATGACCCCGATCTTGATGTCCTCAGCGCCGGCCGCACCGGCCGCAAGCGCTGCCACCGCCGTGGCGGTCAGAAGTTTTTTCATTGTGTTCTCCCATGTTGGAACGTTGTCCTGCCGCGAAATCTAGATGCAGTGGTTTCAAAAGAAAAGGTATCGTTGCACGCATTCTGCAGGATATCGCCGTCGGAAAGGCGGGTTTGACGCGATGCAACCCGACAAACCGGCGGGTTTTCTCCCGGGCATAAGTTGGCCGGATTCAGATCGACAGCCGCGGCGCGGCGGTCCCCGTCCCGTGCGTGCCGCGTTCCCGATAGGGGGTGGTCTGATAATGCGCCCGGTAACATTTCGAAAAATGCGAAGGGCTCGCAAAACCGCAGGCAAGCGCCACGTTGATGACGCTCATATCCGTCTGCATCAGAAGGTTACGGGCCTTCTGGAGCCTGAGTTCCATATAGTAGCGCTTTGGCGACCGGTTGAGGTAGCGCCGGAAAAGACGTTCCAGCTGCCGCGTCGACATGCCGACGGCAGTTGCAAGATCGGCCGGGCTGATCGGGTCCTCGATATTGCTTTCCATCTTCTGGATCACTTGCGACAGCTTTGGATGGCGTACGCCGATCCGCGTCGGGATCGACAGGCGCTGCGTATCCTGATCCGTCCGGATCGAGGAATAGATAAGCTGGTCCGCGACCGTGTTGGCGACATCCTCGCCATGATCCTGCGCGATGATCCGCAGCATCAGGTCGATGGAGGCCGTGCCGCCCGCCGTCGACATGCGGTTGCCATCCAGCACGAAGACGGATTTCGTCAGCCGCACATCCTCAAACTCTTCCAGGAAGCTGTCCTGGTTTTCCCAATGGATCGTCGCGCGCTTGCCGTCCAGAAGCCCGGCCTTGGCGACAGTGTAGGACCCGGTGCAAAGGCCGCCGATGGCGACACCACGGCGCGCTTCGCGGCGCAGCCAGTTCAGGACCGATTTCGTCGTTGCGGTCTGCACGTCGATACCGCCGCAGACCAAGAGCGTGTCGTCGCGGCTGATTTCGTCAAACCCCATGTCGAGCTTGAAGGCCGCACCGTTGGAACAGGTCGCCTCCACCCCGCCTTCACCGGCAAGCGCCCAGATATAGGCCTTGCGGCCCAGAACCCGGTTGGCGATGCGCAGGGGTTCGATCGCGCCAGCGAAGGACAGCATGGTGAAACGGTCAAGAAGCAGGAAGACAAACCGCTTCTGCCGCGCCGCAGACGGCACCCCGTTCGCTTCCGCAGTGGAAGTCCTTACCATTTAGCGACCCGCTGCTGTCGTTTTAGGCACAGAAGCACGAATATTTGGCGACCCGCAAGCCCGATTCGCGGGCATATCGAATTGCATCAACAGCCGGGCCTGCGTATATAGCGCAGTCGTTAAAGCAGGTTCCGGTAAGGAGAGAACGATGACCAAGGGCTGGACGAAATCTGACTGGCGCGCAAAGCCTCGGGTTCAGATGCCGGACTATCCGGTCGCGACGGCACTTGAGGCGGTCGAGGCCCAGCTTCGTGTCTATCCGCCGCTGGTCTTCGCGGGCGAGGCGCGCAAGCTGAAGCGCGCGCTTGGCGAGGTGTCTCAGGGCCGTGCCTTTCTGCTGCAAGGCGGTGATTGCGCCGAAAGTTTTGCTGAATTTTCCGCCGACAACATCCGCGACATGTTCAAGGTCATCCTGCAGATGGCCATCGTCCTGACCTGGGGCGCGAAGGTGCCTGTCGTGAAGATCGGCCGCGTCGCTGGCCAGTTTGCCAAGCCGCGCTCGGCCCCGACAGAGGTTATCGACGGGGTGGAGCTTCCGTCCTATCGCGGCGACATCATCAACGGGTTCGACTTTACCGCCGCGGCACGTGTGCCCGATCCGGCGCGAATGTTGCAGGCCTACACGCAGGCGGCGGCCTCTCTGAACCTCTTGCGTGCGTTTTCCACCGGCGGCTTTGCCGACATGCACCGTGTCCAGTCATGGATTTCGAGCTTTACCGACGAAGACGACGCCAAGCGCTACCGCGAAATAGCCGGGCGCATTCAGGACGCGATGGACTTCATGGGCGCGGCCGGGGTCACGTCGGAAACGGCGGCCGAGCTTGCGAAGGTGGATTTCTACACGAGCCACGAGGCACTGCTTCTGGAATATGAAGAGGCGCTGGCGCGGATCGATTCCACGACCGGCCTGCCGGTGGCAGGGTCGGGCCATCTGATCTGGATCGGCGACAGGACCCGGCAGCCGGATGGCGCGCATGTGGAATTCTGCCGGGGCGTCCAGAACCCCATAGGGCTGAAATGCGGCCCCTCGCTGAGTTCGGATGACCTGAAAGTGCTCATGCGCAAACTCAACCCGGAAAACGAGGCCGGGCGTCTGACGCTGATCGCGCGTTTCGGCGCGGGCAAGGTTGGCGATCACCTGCCACGGTTGATCCGGGCGGTCGAGGAGGAAGGGGCCAAGGTCGTCTGGACCTGCGATCCGATGCACGGCAACACGATCAAGTCGGCAACGGGGTACAAGACACGTCCCTTCGAGTCCGTTCTGCGCGAGGTCCGCGAGTTCTTCGCCATTCACAAGTCGGAAGGTACGATTCCGGGCGGCGTACATTTCGAGATGACTGGCAAGGATGTGACCGAATGCACCGGCGGCGTGCGCGCCGTGACGGACGAGGATTTGTCGGACCGGTATCACACGGCCTGCGATCCGCGCCTGAATGCTTCCCAGTCGCTGGAGCTTGCCTTCCTCGTCGCGGAGGAACTGCAGGGACGGCGCCAGATGCAAAAAGCGGCGGGCATGTAGCCCGCCGCCGATACTCGCTACTGACAAATAGGGTTGCCGCGTCGCGCGGTGTCAGCCGTCCGACTTGACGAGCCGCAAATGCCCCCGGTTTCGGGGCCGGAGCGGCAGGTCGAACCGAACGGCGGGCTCGGCAAAGCCGACGGGCGCGACGTGGCTGAGGCCCATCGGCCTGCGCGCCGAAAGCGGGGTCCGGTGAACCGCTGCGATATCGAAGCGCCGTGGTGTCCGACCGATCGCACCATTGACCGCAAAGCCGCCGAGCGCGCGGTCGATCTGGCCATCGTCGCCACGCAGCGGCAGAAGAACCAGCCGCGCGGTGGCGTCCGGTCGGCCAAGCCCGCAATCCGCGCTCATCGTCAGGTCCGCGATGGCCGGGGCCCGGAACACATCTTCCAGGAGCGCTGAAAGCCGGTCTCGGGCGTTGGGTAGGAAGAAAGAGGCCAGCGGCATTCCCCGGACCTCCATCCCGAGGACATCGACAAGATGCCTGCCTGCCAGCCGGAACCGCGCGTTGCCGGGCGCGATGCGTTCCAGCATGAAGGTATGGGCAAGCGCGGTTTCAATCCCGCGCGGGTCGATCTCGGTTCTGGCTGGCACCTCGCGCCCCTGGCGCAGCGCTTCCCAATAGGCCCGCAATCCGGCAAGTGCCGGAAAATCACGGTCCAGCCGCCGCTCCGTCATCCGGTAAGTGGTCCCGCCTTGGTCCTCTTCCATTTGCCTTTTTCCATCCGCAAGCGCGCCCCGCTGCGTCTTCGATCCCGAGCCACGTTGCTGCGCTTTGCAGGTTTTGTTAACCGTAGGACCGGATTGCTTACCCATGTCTTAAGATACGCGAAATTCGGTGGAGCGGAGGGGCAAAAGTCTTAAATGGTTAAGGGAGAACTGGTCTCGATGACGGGCTTTGCGGCCCGCCGGGGCGAAGGCGCCGGTTGCAGCTGGGTCTGGGAAATACGTTCGGTCAACGGCAAGGGGCTGGATTTGCGGCCCCGCCTGCCGGACTGGATCGACGGGCTGGAACCTGCGGTCAGAGGGGCGGTGGCAAAGGTCGCGCAGCGCGGCAATATCGCCCTGTCGCTGAAGATCGCCCGCGATGCCGGCGAGGACACAATGCGCATCAACCCGAAAGGTCTGGATGCGGCCCTGATGGCCCTCGCCGCCATCCGCGCATCGGCCGAGGCGCAGGGCATTCCCGTCAGCGAACCGAGCACGGTCGACATCCTCTCTGTCCGCGGGGTCACCGACCTTGGTGGCGAGGCAACGGATACCGCGCCGATCCTTGCGGGCCTTCTTGCCGATCTCGACATCGTACTTGACGATTTCGCCAATGCGCGGCGGGTGGAGGGTCGAGCGCTGGCCACCGTCATCGCCGCGCAGCTTGACCGGATTGAAACCCTGACCACAGCGGCGCGGGACGCGGCAGAGGCGCGCCGGCCCCTTGCCGAACAGACGCTGCGTGAAAACCTCGCGCGGGTGATGGCCGGCGCTGTCGAGGCCGATCCGACGCGGATCGCACAGGAACTGGCGATGCTGGCGGTCAAGTCCGATGTCACCGAGGAGCTGGACCGGCTGTCGGCCCATATCGGCGCGGCCCGGCAGTTGCTGGGCGACCCGGGCGCCGTTGGCCGGAAATTCGATTTTCTGATGCAGGAATTCATGCGTGAGGCCAACACGCTATGCTCCAAATCCGGCAATGCGGATCTGAC
Source organism: Paracoccaceae bacterium (assembly GCA_041397105.1). Taxonomy (GTDB): domain Bacteria; phylum Pseudomonadota; class Alphaproteobacteria; order Rhodobacterales; family Rhodobacteraceae; genus Albidovulum. The sequence continues at coordinate 493,088 of JAWKXJ010000002.1, read as the reverse complement.
GCGGATTGGGCTTGACCTCAAGACCGTGATCGACCAGATGCGCGAACAGGTTCAGAACGTGGAATAGGCATGGCGCGGAAGGGACTTCTGATCATCTTGTCATCGCCATCCGGGGCCGGCAAATCCACCCTGGCAAAGCGGCTGATGCTCTGGGATGCGTCGATGCGCTTTTCGGTGTCGGCGACGACACGCCCGCCGCGTCCGGGCGAAATCGAGGGCAAGGATTATTTCTTCCGCAGCCGCGACGAATTCGAAAAGCTCGTCGAAGATGGCCAGATGCTGGAACATGCCGAGGTCTTCGGCAATCTCTACGGCAGCCCGAGGGGCCCGGTGGAAACGGCGATGGCCGAAGGCCGTGACACGCTGTTCGACATCGACTGGCAGGGTGGCCAGCAGGTGAAACAGGCCATGAGCCATGATGTCGTGTCGATTTTCATCCTGCCGCCCTCCATCGTGGAACTGGAAGCGCGGCTGAGGAAACGGGCGCAGGACAGCGATGCGGTCATCAATGACCGGATGGCGAAGTCACAAGCCGAGATCAGCCATTGGGCCGAATACGACTATGTCCTGATCAATGACGATCTGGACCGGGCCGAAGAGGAGTTGAAGACGATCCTCAAGGCCGAACGGATGCGCCGGGAACGCCAGCCGCATCTGTCGGACTTCGTACGTGGCCTCAACAGGGAGTTCGAGCGGCGATGATCTATGCGCTTGATGGCCGGTCGCCGACGCTGGGCGAGGGTGTCTGGATCGCCCCGGATGCCAATATCATCGGCAAGGTCGTGCTGGAGCCCTTTTCGAGCGTCTGGTTCGGCACGACCATTCGCGGCGACAACGAAGAGATCGTGGTCGGTGAGGGCTCGAATGTGCAGGAAAACTGCGTTCTGCACACGGATATGGGCTTTCCGCTCGTCATTGGGGCAAACTGCACTGTGGGTCACAAGGCGATGCTGCATGGCTGCGTGATAGGTGAGGGATCCCTCATCGGCATGGGGGCAACGGTGCTGAACGGCGCGCGGATCGGTCGCGGCTGCCTGATCGGGGCGGGGGCCTTGATCACCGAAGGCAAGGACATTCCGGACGGCAGCCTTGTGATGGGCGCGCCTGGAAAGGTGGTCCGGACACTTGATGCGGCACGGCGCGAGGCGCTGCTGTCCACGGCGGCCGGCTACCGGTCGAATGCAGCACGCTATGCAAGGTCGCTTTCGAATGTCTGACCCTGATGACCGCCGCCCGACCCCCGACAACCTTGTGCGCAGGACGGCGTGGCCGGACAGCGTCAGCCGGCCTGTCGGCACACCGATTCAACCGTCTGTCGTCTATGCCTCGGCCAGTCCCGACCAGCTCGACCGGCAATATGATGGCGACCTGAAGGGCTACACCTATGCCCGTGAGGGGCACCCGAATGCCGATGTGCTGGCTGAAAAGATCGACGCGCTGGAACATGCGCCGGCCGGGGGCGGGCGCGGCCTGATCCTCGGGTCGGGAATGGCTGCCATCGGAACGGTGCTTTGCGGGCTTCTGAAGTCTGGCGATCATGTCGTGGCCGGCAACCAGCTTTACGGCAAATCCTTCCGGCTGCTTGCCGATCTGGACCGTTTCGGCATCCGCCACAGCCTCGCGGACCCGACCGATGCAGGGTCGATCGAAGAGGCGATACGCCCCGAGACGCGGCTGATCCTGATCGAAACCGTGTCGAACCCGACGCTGCGTGTCGCCGATGTCGCGGGAATTGTCCGGGCGGGGCAGGCGCGCAGTATCCCGGTGGCGGTCGACAACACATTCATGACACCCCGGGGGTTCCGCCCTTTCGATCATGGCGCGGATATCGTCATCCATTCCGTGACCAAGATGTTGGCGGGTCATGCGGACGTGACGCTCGGATACATCGCCGCGCGGGACAAAGGCGCAAGGGACGCGATGTCGGCCTATGCCGTCATGATGGGCATGACGCCCAGCCCCTTTGACTGCTGGCTTGCCGAACGCGGGCTTTATTCCTTCCACCTCCGTTACGACCGGGCCGAGATGAATGCAGCCGCGCTGGCCGATCATCTGGCGGCATTGCCGTCGGTGCGCCGTGTGATCTATCCCACCCGCGCCGACCACCCCGACCATAATCGTGCGGTCGCAATGCTGGGCGGGGGCGGCGGCCATGTCATGTCTTTCGAGATCGAGGGTGGCCGGGCGGCCGCCAATGCTCTGACCGAGGCGATGCCGAATGTGGCCTTCGCGCCGACCTTGGGTGATGTCGGCACGACGTTGTCGCATCCCGCCTCGTCCTCACACCGGGCGCTCGACGCAGGCAAGCGTGCGGCCCTGGGCATTTCCGAAAGCTTCTTCCGGGTATCCGTCGGGGTCGAAGACATATCGCTTCTGAAAGCTGAATTTACCAACGGTATCGCCGCGGCGGCGAGGGCCCGTTAGGCTGTCGATTGGCCCACATCAAACAGGCCGATGTCCAACGTTTTGCATTGCGACCGAATTTCCGCGATGACAGCGGCAGGGTTCGGCAAAGGTGCGGTGACGGCCAGTAACTGGCCGCGATACCCAAGCCGCACCAGCAGGGTCGCGACATCCAGTATGTCGAAACCACGCCCCAAAAGCGGGGCATAGACAATGTCGGGCATGATCCGCGCGAGCACCGTGGCATCGAGCGTGGCAAACCGCGTCACGATGAATGTCTGCCCGGTGGTGCCGTTCTGCCCCTCAAGCACCCCAGGGAGAACTTCGATGAGAAGCGCGCGTCTGTCGGCGCGTCTCGCGGATTTTCCGTCGGGCCGTTGTCTCGATTTCGTCGTCAAGTCGCGTGTGCCTTCTTGAGCGGGCTGTCTGACCGTAGCGCTTGCCGCAATCGAGCATTGGTGACAATATGCACCCTTTACGAGATTGTGAACAAACGTACTCGCCCAAAGGTTTATAGAGACATTTCGGACCGGGGAAGTGCCGAACGCAATTTATTTACAATCATGAATGGGTAACGCAGGGTCATGGCAGTGACGCGGCGCGCAGTGTGACGGGAAGGACACCTTGGAAACAGCGATGGTCCGGCAAATCCTGGAGGCCCTGCCGGTGGCCATTGTTCTTGTCGGCCCGGGTGAACGGGTTCTTGCCAGCAACAGCGCGGCCGCCGGGCTCTTTGGCCGCAATGTGGATGGGCGCCATGGCAGCGCCCTGCTGCGCCACCCGTCGTTTCTAAACGGGCTGGAGGATTGCCTGGCAGGACGGACCGCGACCGATCTTCGCATGACCATTCCCGAAAAGGGTGGCGAGATTTACCTCTCCGTCCATATCGCCCCGGTCCCGACGGGGGAGGGTGACGGCGCGCTTGTCACCTTCGAGGACCTGACCCAGCAGGAACGGACAGTGGCCATGCGCCGCGATTTCGTCGCCAATGTCAGCCATGAATTGCGCACGCCTCTGACGGCGCTTGTCGGCTTCATCGACACGTTACGGGGCGCGGCGCGCGATGATGCGACTGCGCGGGACAAGTTTCTGGCGATCATGGAGCGCGAAGCAGGACGGATGATCCGGCTCGTCAACGATCTTCTGTCGCTCAGCCGGGTCGAGGCCGGCGAACGAAGCAGACCCAGCGACATTGTCGAAATTGTCGGGCTGTTGAAAGGGGCGGTCGCCGCACATGGCGTTCAGGCGGCTGAGGCGGGGACAACACTTGAACTCGTCGCGCCAGAGGCGCCCGTAACGCTGCGCGCTGATGCCGATCAGCTTGTCCAAGTCATGCACAATTTGATCGAGAACGCCATCAAGTATGGCGGCAAGGGCAATCATGTCCGCATCGCCTTGTCGCAGCTGGAACGCGAACCGACGATGCAGGGCCCCGCGATCAGGATCGAGGTAGAAGACAGGGGCGAGGGAATCGACGCGCTTCACCTGCCGCGCCTGACGGAACGATTCTACCGGGTCGATTCCCATCGCAGCCGCGAAAAGGGCGGGACCGGCCTTGGCCTTGCCATCGTGAAACATATCGTTAACCGCCATCGCGGCCGGCTCAGGATCGAAAGCGAAGTGGGAAAAGGCAGCAAATTCGTGATCATACTGCCCGAAACTCCGCCAAGAACGGGCAGCACCTGATTGCCTGCCAGAGGGCGGTGTCATGAAACCGTTACGTAGGTGTCACAAAAGGATTGCGGGCAAAGCCTAAGGCACTCGCACGGTCGCCAATGGGGGTGGCTGAAATGAGACCTGCAGGAGAATGCAATGTATTCCGCGAAACTGACCGTCTCGGTCCTCGCGCTGGCTGCTGCCGCCGGCGCTGCCGATGCCCGTGACCAAATTCAGATCGCCGGTTCTTCGACCGTGCTTCCCTATGCGACCATCGTCGCGGAAGCCTTCGGCGAAAACTTCGATTTCCCGACGCCGGTCGTCGAAGGCGGCGGCTCGGGTGCCGGTCGCAAGAAGCTTTGTGAAGGCGTGGGCGAAAACACCATCGACATCGCCAACTCGTCGAGCCGCATCAAACAGTCCGACATCGACCTTTGCACCCAGAATGGTGTGAACGAGATCATGGAAGTGCGCATCGGCTATGACGGGATCGTCTTTGCCAGCGACATCAACGGCGCCGAATTCGCCTTCACCCCGGCCGACTGGTATAACGCGCTGGCGGCCGAGGTGGTCAAGGACGGCGCGCTGGTGGCCAACACCAACAAGACCTGGGCCGACGTGAACGCCGCGCTGCCCGCGCAGGACATCCTGGCCTTCATCCCGGGCACCAAGCACGGCACCCGCGAAGTCTTCGACGTGAAGGTTCTGGAAGCCGGCTGCAAGGCCTCGGGCGCTGAAGAAGCCCTGGTTGCCGCCAAGGGTGAAGAGGACGGAAAGAAAGCCTGCCTCAGCTTGCGCACCGACGGTGCGTCGGTCGATATCGACGGCGACTATACCGAGACGCTGGCCCGCATCGACGCCAACAAGAACGCCATCGGCGTCTTCGGCCTGTCGTTCTACCAGAACAACACCGACAAGCTGCGGGTTGCGACGATGGACGGTGTGGTGCCGTCAACAGAGACGATCGCCGCAGGCGACTATCCGGTGTCGCGCCCGCTCTACTTCTACGTCAAGACCGCACATCTCGGCGTGATCCCGGGTCTTCAGGAATATATCGACTTCTTCGTCTCGGACGACATGGCCGGCCCGGACGGCCCGCTGGCCGAATATGGCCTCGTCTCCGACCCGGAGCTTGCGGCAACGCAGGAAATGGTCGCATCCGGCACCCCGATGGCGCCGCTGAACTGATTTGATCCCGTCCGGTGGCGGCACGCTCCGCCACCGGACAAATTCTTGGCGGACAGGAACCAACATGAGCCTCGGGCTGTTGCTAGCGGTTATTCTCGCCCTCGCGGTGGCCGGATATGTCTTCGGCGTCAGACGGGCGCGCGCAAGTTCGGGTGGCGATACACGCAGGCTTCATTCGCTGACCGGCTATCATGGCCAGGCCATTTTCCTTTTCACCGCTGTTCCTTCTCTTCTCTTCGTCGCCCTTTGGCTGCTGATACAACCGGTCGTTATCGACGCGCGCGTCAGCGGAATGCTGACGGCTGCAGACATACCCGATGGCGGCAGTCTCGGGCTGGTGATGAGCGATGTCCGCCGGATAGCTGACGGTCTGAATGCAGTTGCCCGCGACGGCGCGCTGCAGGATGGAGATCTTGCTGCCCTTGGATCCGATCTTGGCGATGTCCGCGTGCGGCTTGGCAGCGTCGGCGTCGCGCTGGCGGCCGATGTCCGCCCAAACGTGTTCGACACAGCGATAAGGTACCGGCAGCTAGGCAATAGCGGACGGCTGACGCTGACGGTTCTGAGCGTGGCACTGGCGATTGCCGGGCTTCTGCTTTCGCTACGGCGTATCAGCGCCGACTTCCGCGCCCGCAATGTCAGCGAAGGTTTTGTGAAGTCGCTCTTCATCGCCTCGTCTTTCGTCGCGGTGCTGACGACCTTCGGCATCGTCGCCTCGCTCCTGATCGAGTCGGTCCATTTCTTTCGCCTCTATCCGATTGGAGAGTTTCTGTTCAGCCTGACCTGGAACCCGCAATTCCGGGGCGGGTCGGAGCTTGGTATCTGGCCGCTGCTTTGGGGCACACTCTACGTCTCGCTCGTCGCGCTGCTCTTTTCGGTTCCGGTTGGCCTGCTGAGCGCGATCTATCTGTCCGAATATGCCACCAAGCGGTTTCGCTCGATGGTGAAGCCGGCCATCGAGGTGCTCGCTGGCATTCCCACCATCGTCTACGGTCTTTTCGCGCTGATCACCGTCGGGCCTTTCCTGCGCGACTATTTCGCCCAGCCGATGGGCCTTGGCTCCTCATCCTCCTCCGTCCTGCCCGCCGGGCTGGTCATGGGGATCATGCTCGTCCCCTTCGTCTCCTCCCTTAGCGACGACATCATCAATGCCGTGCCGCAATCCTTGCGTGACGGGTCCTTCGGGCTTGGCGCAACGCAATCGGAAACCGTGCGGCAGGTAATTCTGCCCGCCGCGCTGCCGGGGATCGTCGGGGCCGTTCTGCTGGCCGCCAGCCGGGCGATCGGTGAGACGATGATCGTCGTGATGGGGGCAGGGGCGGCCGCGAAGCTGAGTATAAATCCTTTCGAGGCGATGACGACGATCACCGTCAAGATCGTAAGTCAGCTGACCGGTGACACCGAATTCGCATCACCGGAAACGTTGGTGGCCTTCGCGCTCGGGTTGATGCTTTTCATCTTCACCCTCGGTCTCAACATCGTGGCGCTTTATGTCGTGCGCAAATACCGGGAGCAGTACGAATGACCGACGCCGCCTTCGACCGACTGCCCCAGCATTCCTCGCTTCTCGACCTTGACGCGCGCACCCGCCGCCGCAATGCGGCCGAAAAGCGGTTCCGGCTCTATGGCCAGGTGGCGATTGGCATCGCGCTCCTCGCTCTGGTGATCCTGCTCGGCTCGGTCCTGACGAATGGTCTCAGCGCGTTCCGGCAGACCTTCATCACGATGCCTGTCATGCTCGATCCGGCGGTGCTGGACAAGAAGGGCAACCGCGACCCCGCCGATCTGGCGAAGGTCACGACCATCGGTTATTCGAAATTGCTGGTCGCTGGCCTGACCGAGATGATCGAGGCCGAGGGGATCACGGTGGAGGGTCTTGAGAAGTCCGACATCAAGGACATGATTTCCGACGAAGCCGCGGCCCAGCTGCGCAACCGTGTGCTGGCGCGGCCCGAAATCATCGGGCAGACCGTATCGCTGAAGGTGCTCGCCAACGGCCGCATCGACGGTTACCTCAAAGGCCGCGTCACGATGGAGAGCGCCGCGCGCGACAGCAACGTATCAGTCAACCAGCTTCACCTGACGGACGCGCTGATGGCAAAGGGGTTGATCGGCAAGTCGTTCAACTGGTCCTTCATCACCGCGGCTGACGCCTCCGAACTCCGGCCAGAGGCGGCGGGGCTCGGGGTCGCCATTCTCGGCTCCGCCTACATGATGATCGTCGTTCTTGTGCTGTCGCTGCCCATCGGGGTAGCCGCCTCCATCTATCTGGAGGAGTTCGCGCCGAAAAACCGCTGGACCGACCTGATCGAGGTCAATATCTCCAACCTCGCGGCCGTGCCGTCCATCGTCTTCGGCATTCTGGGGCTGGCGATCTTCATCAACTTCATGGGGCTGCCGCAATCGGCACCGATTGTCGGCGGTCTCGTCCTGACGCTGATGACCCTGCCGACGATCATCATCGCGACACGCGCCGCGATCAAGGCGGTTCCGCCCTCGATCCGCGATGCCGCGCTCGGGATCGGGGCGTCGAAGATGCAGACCGTGTTTCACCACGTCCTGCCGCTGGCCATGCCGGGCATCCTGACCGGCACGATCATCGGGCTTGCCCAGGCGCTCGGTGAAACCGCGCCGCTCCTGCTGATCGGCATGGTGGCCTTCGTGCGTGACTTTCCTGCCGGCCCGCCCGAGGGGTTTTTCGACCCGGCGGCAGCGCTGCCCGTGCAGGTCTACAACTGGACCCAGCGTGCTGATCCTGCTTTCGTGGAACGGGCTTCGGGCGCGATCATCGTGCTGCTGATCTTCCTTTTTATCATGAACGGTCTGGCGATCCTGTTGCGCCGCAAGTTTGAACGGCGCTGGTAGCCATGGAGGCAATTGAAATGAATGACATGGGGCTGACGACCCGCACCGACAGTGCAACCGCCGTGAAAATCTCGGCTGAGGGCGTCGATGTCTTCTATGGTGAAAGCCACGCGATCAAGAATGTCAGCGTGAACATCGCCGACCGCAGCGTGACAGCCTTCATCGGTCCGTCGGGCTGTGGCAAGTCGACCTTCCTGCGCTGCCTGAACCGGATGAACGACACCATCGACGTATGCCGTGTCACCGGCACGATCCTGCTTGACGGCGAGGATATCTACGACCGGCGGGTCGATCCGGTGCAACTGCGCGCCAAGGTCGGGATGGTGTTTCAAAAGCCCAACCCCTTTCCGAAGTCGATCTACGACAATGTGGCCTACGGTCCGCGCATCCACGGGCTGACCCGCAACCGGGCCGAGCTGGACGAGGTTGTCGAAAAGGCGCTTCGCCGCGCCGCACTTTGGGGCGAGGTGAAGGACCGGCTGAATGCGCCGGGCACGGGCCTGTCCGGCGGCCAGCAGCAGCGGCTTTGCATCGCGCGTGCGGTCGCTACCGCGCCCGAGGTTCTTCTGATGGACGAGCCCTGTTCCGCGCTCGACCCCATCGCGACCGCTCAGGTCGAGGAGTTGATCGACGAGTTGCGTCAGAACTTCTCAGTGGTCATTGTTACGCATTCGATGCAACAGGCCGCGCGGGTCAGTCAGCAGACCGCCTTCTTCCATCTGGGCGATCTGGTGGAGTTTGGCGAAACCGGCCAGATATTCACCAATCCGCGCGATCCGCGGACCGAAAGCTACATCACCGGCCGGATCGGCTGAAGGAGGGCGCGATGTCCGAACATCACATTGCCAGCGCATTCGACCGCGATCTGGAAGTCATTCAGGCGCTCGTCATGAAGATGGGCGGCATGGTCGAAACCGCCATTCTGGATGCCGCGCAAGCGCTTGAAGCCCGCGACGAAGACCTCGCGGAGCGGGTCCGCCAAGGCGACAAGGCGATTGACGCGCTTGAGGAGCGTATCAATGCCGAGGCCGCACGTCTGATCGCACTGCGGGCGCCGACGGCATCCGATCTGCGCACCGTGCTCAGCGTGCTCAAGATCTCCGCCAGCCTCGAACGTGTCGGTGACTATGCCAAGAACATGGCCAAGCGGTCCCATGTTCTGGGTCAGATGACGGCGATCAGTGGTTCTGGCGGGTCGCTGCGGCGGATGTCCAAGACCGTTGTCGAAATGCTGAGCCAGTCGCTTGATGCCTATCTGCAGCGCGATGTCGATCTGGCCGAGGATGTGCGCCAGCGCGACCATGAGGTGGACCAGATGTATAACGCGCTCTTCCGCGAATTTCTGACCCATATGATGGAAGACCCGCGCAACATCACTGCCTGCATGCACCTTCATTTCATTGCCAAGAACATCGAACGCATGGGCGATCACGCCACAACGATTGCCGAACAGGTCATCTATCTGGTGACGGGAACCGTCCCCGATGAAAGCCGGCCGAAGGCCGACAGTGTGACGGCAATCGGTGTCAAGGGCGTGTGACGATGCAGGCGCCGCGCGTTCTTGTGGTCGAGGATGAACCCGCGCAGCGGGAGATTCTGGCATATAACCTCGATGCGGAAGGCTTCCGTGTCATCCAGGCCGACAATGGCGAGGAAGCGCTGCTTCTTGTGGCGGAAGACGCGCCCGATCTGATCGTGCTCGACTGGATGCTGCCCAATGTCTCAGGCATCGAGGTCTGCCGCAGGCTGAAATCGCGCCCGGAGACGAAAGCGGTGCCGATCATCATGCTGTCGGCCCGGTCCGAGGAGGTCGATCTCGTGCGGGGGCTCGAAACCGGCGCGGATGACTATATGGTCAAGCCCTATTCGGTTGCCGAGCTCATGGCGCGGGTCCGCAACCAGCTCCGCCGGACACGGCCATCCGCGCTTGGCGAAACGCTGGAATACGAGGACATCACGCTCGACCCCGAAAGCCACCGCGTGCATCGCGCCGGTGTCGCACTGAAACTCGGACCGACGGAGTTCCGGCTTCTGACGACCTTCATGGAAAAGCCGGGCCGTGTCTGGAGCCGCGAACAGCTTCTCGACCGGGTCTGGGGCCGCGACATCTATGTCGATACCCGCACGGTCGATGTTCATGTCGGGCGGCTCAGAAAGGCGCTTTGCGCCAAGGGTGGCCAGGACCCGCTGCGCACGGTGCGCGGCGCGGGCTACGCGCTCGGCTAGGGCAAGGTCGGGCCTCAGTCAGTGAACAGGCGCGGCACAACCAGCAGCGCGAGGACCGCACCGGCAAGTTGCGCGCCGATGAAGGCGGGTGCGCTGGCTGGCGCGATACCGGCAAACGTATCGGTAAGGGTTCGCGCGATGGTGACGGCGGGGTTGGCGAAACTTGTAGACGCCGTGAACCAATAGGCGCCCGTGATATAGGCCGCGACAAGCGCCGGAACCTGCACAGAGGCAAAACGGATGCCACCGAGAATGGTGAAAAGAAGCCCGAAGGTCGCGGTGACCTCTGCGAAGGCAAGGTGCGGTCCGTCGCGAAGCGTCGTTGAAACCTGCAAGATCGGCTGATCGAACATCGCGTGCGCCGCCAGAACACCAAGAACCCCACCTGCGATCTGGACGACGACATAAGCTGCCGCGACCGTCGCGGAAATCTGCCTGAGGCCAAGAAAGACGAGCGTGACCGCCGGGTTGAAATGTGCCCCCGATACCGGCCCGAGGACCGTGATCAACACGTAGAGCGCACAGCCCGTTGCCAGCGCATTGGCCAGAAGCGCCACCGCGTCATTGCCCGCGGCAAGCGCGCTGCCCATGATCCCCGATCCCACGACCGCGACGAGAAGAAGGAAGGTTCCGAGACCCTCCGCCAAAATGCGCCGTGTCACGCCATCTCTCCGATACGTTTCAGTTCCGCCCGCAATTCCGCAGCGCTCATCGTGTCGAAGGGAAGGGCGAGGAAGGCGTCGGCCCTGCCTTGCAGCCGCTCGAACGTGTCCTGAAAGACGCGGGGCTGGTCGTCGGGCGGGGCCGCGGCGGGGTCATCCACGCCCCAATGGGCGCGAACCGGCGCGCCGGGCCAGACAGGGCAGGTTTCGCCCGCTGCCGAACCGCAGACCGTGACGACGGCATCCATCTTCGGCGCGTCCGGGCCGGCGAATTCATCCCAGGATTTGGAGCGTAGCCCCGCCACTGGCAGTCCCCGCGCCTGAAGCAGGCGGAGCGATTGCGGATGCACCTGGCCCGCCGGATTTGAACCGGCCGACCAGGCCCGGACGCGGCCGTCACCGGCCGCGTTCAGGATCGCTTCAAGCAGGATCGACCGGGCCGAATTGCCGGTACAAAGGACGAGAACGTTCATTCCCGCTGCATAGCCACCCGATGTAACGAATTCGCGACAGTGACAGTCAGAACCAGCTTTGCACCTTGCGCGCGCCGCCGGCGACATCTTCGCCCACACCGGCCACGGTGTTGCAGCCTGCCAATGTGACGATGAACGCCAGAAGAAGAAGTCGTTTCATCCGATCAGTCCTCAAACCACCAAGTTTCGGGCTGAAAGCCCGGCCAGTCCCCGTATAGCGGAATCCGTTCGGGGTAGTGAAGGTGTTTCGAATGTGCGATGCGGGAGATACGCGAATACCAGACCGGGATGACATAGCGGCCTGCCGTAAGAACCCGGTCGAGCGCTTGCGTGGCGGCGATGAAGTCGTCCTGATTGCGGCTCGTCAGCATGGCGTCGATCATCGCCTCGGCCGCGGGTGAATTCATCCCCATCCAGTTGCGGGTGCCGGGTTCGGTGACCCCCTTGGCGCCCCAGTAAAGCATCTGTTCGTTGCCGGGGCTGAGCGACAGGGCACGTGTATACCAGGTCATGTCAAAGGCATAGGTGTTGGTGCGTTCGGTGAACTGGGCACTGTCCACGACCGTCACCAGCGGGCGGATCCCAAGCGGTTCCAGCGCGTCGACGAAAATATCGACGACCGACTGTGCCTCTGTCGCGCCGGCCGGCATCACGATTTCAAACGTGAATGGTACCCCGTCTCCGTCGACAAGAACCCCGTCGCTGATCGTGTACCCCGCTTCCTCCAAAAGGCCGGTGGCCTTGCGAAGGTTTGATCGGCTGATGGCCCTGTCTGCGTCGCCGACCGGCAGCGAATAACCCTCGATCGTGCCCGGCGGCAGATCGGCCGCAAGAGGCGCGAGAAGTTCGGCGACACGACCCGTGGCGGGTCCGTGATCCATCCCCAACGGCGAGTTGGAGAAATAGGAGGTGATGCGCGGTTCGGTGCCACCATTCAGGCTCGTATTGATGAACTCGAAATTGAAGGCGAGCATCATGGCCTCGCGCACGCGCCAGTTTTGAAAGATCGGGTTGCGGGTATTCATGACCAGCCCGGTTATCCCGGAGGGGCGCTGATTGACGATCTCGCTCTTCACAATCTCGCCGGAACGGACGGCAGGAAAGTCATACTGGCTTTGCCATTTGGCAGAGTTCGTTTCGCGGAAGCTGGTGGTTTCGCCGCCGGTGAAGGCCTGAAAGACGACATCGCCATCGCCGAAATAGTCATAGCGGATTTCATCGAAGTTGTTGCGGCCGACGTTGATCGGAAGCGCGGCGCCCCAATAGTCGGGGTTCCGGCGGAAGGTGATGTAGCGGCCCGGTTCATACGCTTCGACGACATAGGGGCCTGAGCCCATGGGCAATTCCATTGCGCTTTCGGCGAAATCCTTCCCCTCCCACTGGGCCTTCTTCAGGATGGGGCGCAGACCCATCAGAAGCGCGAGTTCCCTGTCAGTCTCGGAAAAGGTGAAGCGGACCGAGCGTTCGCCGGTCTGTTCCATGGAGGCCACTTTCGACCAGGTCCCCTTGTAGCGCGGATGACCCTGGGTCCCGAGTGTCTCGTAGCTCCACATCACATCCGCGACCGTAACGGGCGTGCCGTCGGCGAATCGGGCTTCAGGGCGCAGGGTGAACTCGACCCATGTCCGCGCCTCGTCGGTTTCCACCGATTCGGCGAGTAGCCCGTAGAGCGTGAATGGCTCGTCAATGGACCGGCCCATGAGGGTTTCGAACGTGTGCAGCCCAAGGCCCCATGGGGAGGAACCCTTGAGGATGAAGGGATTGAGGGAATCAAACCCGCCCGGTTCGCCGAACACGATGCGGCCGCCTTTCGGCGCGTCGGGATAGACATAGGGCAAAGACACAAAATCCGGTGGCAACGCGGGTTCGCCATACATAGCTATGCCGTGGCGCGGCGTGGCCTGGACCGCCGATGCAACCAGCACAGCGGCGAAGACGAGCGAAAGCAGGGTGCCCGCGCGGAATAACAGCGATCTCATTTCGACAACAATCCGGAATGCCCAAGGAACGTTGGCGCCGAAGCTAGACCGGCTTCCCAGCCTTTTCAAACTTTTAGCTTGGACAGTGGCGAATGACCGCGTATAAAGAGTGCACTGCTCGATAGGTTTCTTGCCTGTATGAAACCTGCCTCAATAACTTAACGCCCGCTTCGTGCGGGCGTTTTTTTGTTTCCGGGCTGGCTTGGGCCTTTCGCTGCCCTAGCGTTTCGCCAATGCTCGACCATCGCCGCGACGCAGTCTATAGAGCGCCTGCATGGCAGTGAGGAGCTTCAGATGACGCTTACCGGCAAGACCGCAATTGTGACCGGTTCCACCTCGGGCATCGGGCTTGGCATCGCGACCGAACTGGCAAAGGCCGGGGCCGACATCGTCCTGAACTCTTTCACCGACAGCGAGGCCGATCATGCGCTTGCGGCCACGCTTGCAAAGGAGCACGGCGTCAAGGTGCGCTACGTTCAGGCCGACATGTCGGACGGCGACGCCTGCCGCGCCCTTGTCGGTGAGGCCGGCGGTTGCGACATTCTGGTCAATAACGCCGGCATCCAGCATGTCGCCCCGATTGACGAGTTTCCTGTGGCCAAATGGGATGCGATCATCGCGATCAATCTCAGTTCCGCCTTTCACACGACGGCGGCAGCGTTGCCGGGGATGCGGGCAAAGGGCTGGGGCCGGATCGTCAATATCGCCTCTGCCCACGGATTGACGGCCTCGCCCTACAAGTCCGCCTATATCGCCGCAAAGCATGGAATCGTGGGGCTGTCGAAGACGACCGCGCTTGAAACGGCGGGGCAGGGGATCACCTGCAATGCGATCTGCCCGGGCTACGTGCTGACCCCGCTGGTCGAGGCGCAGATACCCGACCAGATGAAGGCCCACGGGATGGATCGCGAAACGGTCGTGCGCGAGGTGATGCTGGCGCGACAGCCATCGCGGCAATTCGCGACGGTCGAGGAAATCGGGGGCACGACCGTCTTTCTCTGTTCGGCCGCGGCCAATCAGATTACCGGTACGACAATATCTGTCGACGGCGGCTGGACGGCGCTTTGATGACGGCTGCGTGGACCCCGCTCATAGCGTGATGGGTCACTTCCCGGCGACGCCGTTTTGGCCGCCATTCGTCTTCGCGGCCGGATAGACAAGACCGGCCGAGATAACCAGCTTGGCCGCGTCCTCGACTGTCATGTCGAGGAACGTCACGTCCTTACGGGGCACATAGAGCAGGAACCCCGATGTCGGGTTTGGCGTGGTCGGCAGGAAAACCGTCATGACCTCGTCATCGGGCAGCTTCGCCAGGATTTCCCCGCGCGCATTGGTGGAGACAAAGCCGATGGCCCAGATTCCGGGGCGGGGATACTCGATCAGGCAGGCCTTTTCGAACTTGGACTCGGTCTGCGAGAACACCGTTTCGGCGACCTGCTTCGCACCGTTGTAGATGGACCGGACGATCGGCATCCGGTCGACGACGCTTTCGCCCCAGGCGATGAGCGAGCGGCCGAGAAGCCCCTTGGCGACCCAGCCCACAACGCCGGTGAAAAGCAGGAAAATGATGACCCCGACACCGCGCAGGTTGATGCCGATATACTGTTCGGGCCGGAACTTGTAGGGAACGAGCGGCAAGACCCAGCTGTCGATCCAGCCGGTCAGGGTCCAGATCAACCAGACGGTCAGGCTGATGGGGGCGACGACGACCAGACCGGTCAGGAAATTGGCGCGAAACCGCGCAAGCACACCGCGCCTGCGGGGCGCATGCGCGCCCTGATCCGGCTTGTCCTTGTCGGTACTCATCCTGACCGCTCACCCCCCGTTCGCAGCGCGAATGTAAGGGCTTGCGCGCCGTCTCACAATGGCCCTGTGTGGGGTGCGCCGTCAGACCTGCGCCATGTCGACGATCTCCCGGGCAATCGCCGCGCCGAGCCGCGCGTTATTGAGCACGAGCGCGATATTCGCCTCAAGCGATTTGCCACCGGTCAGCTCGAATATCCGCGCCAGAAGAAATGGCGTGACGGCTTTCGCGCCGATCCCCTTCGCCGTCGCCTCCGCGATAGCGGTTTCGATCACCGGGCCGATGGCCCCGGGCGGTATCTCATGCGGTTGCGGGATCGGGTTCGCGACAAGCTGGCCGCCCCTCAGGCCAAACCGGGCGCGCATCAGGTGGGCGGCGGCGATGTCGGCGGGCCCGTCCATCCGCAGCGGCGCGGTAAGGCCCGAACGGCGCGACCAGAACGCTGGAAAGTCATCCTGCCCGAAGGCGATGACCGGCACACCGAGCGTTTCCAGCACCTCCAGTGTCTTTGGCAGATCGAGAATGGCCTTGGCGCCGGCGGCAACCACGGTCACTGGTGTCTGCGCCAGTTCCTGTAGGTCGGCCGAGATATCAAAGCTCGTCTCGGCGCCCCTGTGAACGCCGCCGATGCCGCCTGTCGCAAAAACGGCGATGCCGGCGAGATGGGCGGCGATCATTGTGGCGGCGACTGTCGTCGCTCCGGTTCCGCCACTGGCGAGGCAGGCGGCGATATCTGCGCGGCTCAGCTTGGCGGCGTTCTTCGTTTCGGCAAGGCGGCGAAGTGCTGCATCGTCCAGCCCGATGCGGATCGACCCATCCATGACCGCAATGGTTGCGGGCACCGCGCCAGCCGCCCGGATCTCCGCCTCGACGGCGCAGGCCGTTTCATAGTTTTGCGGGAAGGGCATGCCATGGGTGATGATCGTCGATTCAAGGGCCACGATCGGCCGCCCCTCGGCCCGGGCGGTTGCGACTTCGTCTGAGAAGGCGAGCGGCGCGCCAGTCATGATCCGATTTCCCCAGATACGTAGAGTGCGGCGGCGTCGAGCGCCGCGGCCAGCGCGTCGCCGCGGCCCGCGCCGCGCGTTTCGGCAACGATATGTGCGGCCATGAACGTGTCGCCCGCCCCCGTGATGCGGGTCACGAGAACCGGTGGCGGCGCCGCACTGATGATCTCGCCCGGCGATCCGTCGGCGCAATGCCGTCCGCCATCGGTCACGAGCACACGTCGCGCGCCACGGGCAAGAAGCCCTTCGGCGGCCTCGGGCGCGGTGGTGAAGCTGCGCTGGCACAGCAGACCGGCTTCCTCAAGGTTCACGTAGATCGTGGCATTCGGGGCCGGAAGAAGCGGCAGAAGCCGTTCTGCCTTTCCGGGCGAGGCCGGGGCGATCCGCAGATCAGCGGCCGCGAATGCCGGCGCCGTGGCAATGTCGGACAGGAGCGCCTGGGTCAGATTGCCGTCAAGCGCGATAGGGCCGGACCATGGCCGGTCCGGCGAACCGAGGCGACCATCGCTTAGCGGCCGCAGGATCTTGTCGCCCGCGGCCTCCAGCGAATGGGCGTCGGCGATTGCGGCGATCAGGCCATTGGCCCCCTCAACCGCCATATAACGGTCCGTCGGCAGGTCGTCGGACCTGTAGACGAATTCGCAGGCCACACCGAGACGGGTGGTGGCCGCCACCAGTTCATCACCTTCCGCATCGCGGCCGATGGCCGTGAGAACGGCGGGGCTGAGCCCGAACCGCGCCAATGTCATCGCTATGTTCATGGCGACCCCGCCCGGCAGGCGGGTGATCCGGCCCGGCACATCCGCGCCCGCCCGCATGTGCGAGGGGCTGCGCCCGATGATGTCCCAAAGGACAGAACCGATGCAGAGAATGTCGGGGCGACTGGTCATGCCCCCTCTTCGCCGAAGCCTGCGCGCTTCGCAAGCGCGGATGCTCAGCCGCGAAGGGGATAGCGGTCCGGCTCTTCGAAGACGTCGATGACGACGGTCCCCGCCGGGACCTGAACGGAATGAACCATACCCGAGGGGATGTTGTAGGTTTCGCCGGGCCGGTAGCGGCGCGTCTGGCCGTCGATCGTCAGTTCGATCGCCCCTTTGACGACGGTGCCCCATTGCCCTTTGTGCGAATGCGGGGGCAGGTCGACATCCTTGTGAAAGGTGAAGAAGACGACAAGGCCCGCCTCAGAACGGATGACGTTGGTCGAAACTGTTTCTTCGTCGAGGGGGATGTCAATGCTCGGCATCTTGCGGATGAAATCGGGCAGGGGCATTGTCTGCGGCTCCTTTTGGTATTCGCTGCGATACGGTCTATAGTGAAATCTGGCGGATGCCTATTGGGAGAGGAGGGTTTCCAGATGACGGCTTTTTCCGGGTTCTCACCAGAAACTTTCACCTATCTCGGCGACCTGCGCGACAACAACAAGCGCAGCTGGTTCGAGGCAAATCGCGACCGGTACGAGACGGATTGGAAGATGCCAGGCCTCGCCTTTGTCGAAGCCATCGCGTCTGGGGTCAGGTCGCTCGACCCGCCATTGAAGGCCGAGGCTGCGTTGAACGGATCGCTACGTCGGATCAACCGCGATACCCGGTTTTCGGCCGACAAGACACCATATGAGCCGAAGATGCATATCGTCTTCTGGGCCGGCGCGCATCCCAACCGGTCGCCGGGTGTCCACGTCGTTCTGCGTCCCGAAGGGATCGGCTATGGCGTCGGCCACTGGGCGCTCGACGCCGAATCCCTGCAGCGTTACCGCGAGCGGGTGCTGGACGATCGCGATCGCGCGCTGCTGATCGCGGCACTGAAAGAGGCTGAGGGTGTGGGCTGTTTCATGGACGAACCGCACCTGAAACGGGTTCCAACGGGTTATTCGGGCGATCCTGGCTGGGACTATCTCCTCCGCTACAAGGGGATTGTGGCGCGGACGATGGATGGGGCGATCATGCCGGAATGGATCGGAACGGCGCGCGCGGTCGATGAGGTATTGGCCCGGGCGCGGCATTTGTCGCCGCTCGTCGCCTGGCTGAACGGCCTTTAGAAGTCATGTCAACGGGCGCGGCAGTCAAAGGCACGACCGAGATGATTGCCGCCATGTCGCCGGACCTCCGGCCGGAGGTCTTCGTCTTCGCCAGCCTTCGCGATGAGACGCTGGCCGACAGACTGGCAGCCGGGGCAATCGCCTCCTTCCGTGAGGCGGAGGGTCTGTCGTTGATCGTCACGGACGATGAGGCCAGATCGGCGGGATTGCCGGCCGACCTGCCAATGCGCTGCATCACGCTGACCGTTCATTCCGCACTTGACGGCGTGGGGCTGACGGCGGCGGTTGCCGGTACGCTTGGCCGGGAAGGGATACCCTGCAACATGGTGGCCGCCTTCCATCATGACCATGTCTTCGTGCCTGCCGGAATGGCCGGGCGCGCGATGGAGGTGCTTGCCCGATTGCAAGCTGAGGCGCGCGCTGGGCTGCGTTGATCCTGCGGGCGACCGGGGGCTTGCAATCGGCACACCGATCGCATACATCGCGCGGACTTCACAGGTGTGGCTTGGGCCCTCGGGGGAGAAATCCCCGAAAGGTCCGCCGGTTGCCCCCGATCCAATTGGGGGTGATGGCCGCGCCGAGGCAGAAACCGGAAAGGAAAACGGACATGGCTTTGCCAGATTTCTCGATGCGTCAGCTATTGGAAGCGGGCGTTCACTACGGTCACCAGACGCAGCGCTGGAACCCGAAGATGGGTGAGTTCATCTACGGCGACCGCAACGGCATTCACATCATCGACCTGACGCAGACCGTCCCCATGCTGGACGCCGCGCTGAACGTCATCCGCGAAACCGTCGCCAAGGGTGGCCGCATCCTCTTCGTCGGAACCAAGCGTCAGGCGCAGAAATCTGTCGCCGAGGCTGCAGAGCGTTGCGCGCAGTACTACATGAACCACCGCTGGCTGGGCGGCACGCTGACCAACTGGAAGACGGTGTCCCAGTCGATCAACCGCCTGAAGCAGATCGACGAAGTCATGGCGGGCGGTGCCGAGGGCCTGACCAAGAAGGAACGTCTGGGGCTGGAGCGTGAGCAGGGCAAACTGCAGGCCTCGCTCGGCGGGATTCGCGACATGGGCGGCGTGCCCGACCTTCTTTTCGTCATCGACGTGGGCAAGGAAGACCTCGCCATTCTCGAAGCCAACAAGCTCGGGATTCCGGTTGTCGCAGTGGTTGATACCAACTGCTCACCCAAGGGTGTGGACTACATCATCCCGGGCAATGACGACGCGTCCCGCGCCATCGCGCTTTACTGCGACCTCGTCAGCCGCGCCGCGCTCGACGGCATGACCGCACAGATGGGTGCGGCAGGCGTCGACCTTGGCGCGCTGGAAGAAGCGCCGGGCGAAGAAGCCGCAGAAGAGGCCGAGGCCAGCGAGGCCTGAGCCACGGCGCCAGAAATTCGGGCGGGGGCATCCCCGCCCATCCCGAATTCAAGATGTGAGGAGAGCCGGACATGGCAATCACCGCTCAAATGGTGAAAGAACTGCGCGATTCGACCGGCGCAGGCATGATGGACGCCAAGAAGGCGTTGACTGAGACCAATGGCGACATGGATGCCGCCGTCGACTGGCTGCGGACGAAGGGCCTCGCCAAGGCCGCCAAGAAATCCGGCCGCATCGCTGCGGAAGGGCTGATCGGCGTTGCCGTCTCCGGCGGCAAGGGCGTGGCTGTCGAGGTGAACTCCGAAACCGACTTCGTTGCCAAGAACGACGAGTTTCAGGGCATCGTCCGGTCGATCACCGAGGCGGCGATGGGCGCGGCTGACCTTGACGCGCTGAACGCCACGAAAGTTGGCGGCAAGCCCGTCAGCGAAGTGATGACCGACGCCATCGCCAAGATCGGCGAGAACATGACGCTGCGCCGGATGGCGTCCATTTCGGGCGAAACGGTCGTGTCCTACGTTCACAATGCCGCCGCCGACGGCATGGGCAAGATCGGCGTGCTCGTCGCCTTCAACGGCGCGGACGCGGAACTGGCCCGCGGCATCGCCATGCACATCGCCGCGATCAACCCGCTGGCGCTTGATGAAAGCAGCCTTGATGCCGCCGTGGTCGAGAAGGAGCGCGAAGTTCAGATCGCGACCGCATTGGAAGAAAACGCGACCTCGGCCAAGCCCAAGCCGGAAAACATCATCCGCGAAAACATCATTCCGGGCCGGATGAAGAAATTCCTGTCGGACGTGACACTGGTCAACCAGGCCTATGTCAAATCCGCCGACGGAAAGACCACGGTCGGGCAGGCGGCCAAGGATGGCGGCATCCAGATCACCGGTTTCGTGCGCCTTGAGGTGGGCGAGGGGATCGAGAAGAAGGAAGAGGATTTCGCCGCCGAAGTGGCGAAGACCCGCGGCGCCTGATCTCGGCAAGGACAATCTCGACAGGGCCGGGGTCAACCCGGCCCTTTTTGTTTGTGGGTACTGGGGGCACACCATCCCAACGACAGTCAGGACAAAAAAACGGTGCGTGCCAGGAACAGCACGCACCGTCATCCGTCGCGCCAGCACCTGTTGGGGATGAGGACAGGGCGCGTCTCGGGGCCTGCCGGTTGGAGGAGAACGCCCGCCGGCAGAAGTCCGGTTTCCCGGTGCGACCGGCGACCCTGCAAAACCGCAGGCTGTCACCGGCCGCTGTTCCTGGCTAATGCCACCACTCACGGAACAAGGGAAATGCTGCCGGTTAACTCGACGTAAAGGAAGTCAGGGAATCCATACTTTCCGTGTCCCCGGAAATGTCCATTCTCACGTTTTCGTGAAGACTCGCACCGGAAGGCGCGGGGTGCAGGCCTTCGTGTGTCAGAGCGATACGACGAATATCTGATTCTGGAACGACGCCTTGAGCACGGCCTGGGCGGTCGTCTCGACATTCAGCGCCTCACGCGCAAGCCGCAAATGCTTTTCGACGGTCGCCGGGGTCAGGCCCATGATGGTTGCGATGTCCTGCATCGTCTTGCCATCCCCGACCCATTCCAGCGCCTCTCGCTGGCGCGGGGTCAGGCTGCGGCGCGGCAGCGAGAACGGCATCGAGATGATCTTCAGATGCGTCATGTTGTTGATGAGCAGTATCTCGCGCCCGTATTCGGCCCAGATCGTATCGACGACATGCTGTCGGGTCTCTATCGGGGCGCAAAGGCCGATGGCGCCTTTCGACCGGACGGAGGTTGCCGGAAAGCTGATCGAATACCCCGCCCGCACGCCATGAAACTGATTGAGGTCGATGATCTTCTTTTCGGTTGCCGTCAGTACCTTGCCGTTGACCATTTCCTCAATCAGCCGCCAGGAGGCCGCACCGTCATTCGACGCCGCCCATTTGACCATGGGGGCGTGGTTGTAAAGTCCGCTGCGCACAAAGGCGTCGAGATAGGCGTCCGAATGGTTCGACAGCATCAGAACGTCGTCGGCATCGCCGAAGGAGTTCTGTGTGCGGAACCGGGTAAAGCCGTAGAGCAGCCGGTCAAAGCCGTATTCCGCCATCTTCTCAAGGTGGAGCGCCCAGAGGTCTTCGATCGTCGTGGCCTGCGCGATCGCATCCAGATGAGGCAACACCGAGTTACGCAACTGGAAAGCACTCCCCTCAGAAAATCACGCAGCGGAAGAAAATCGCAAACGACGCGGAGAAAACAACGCCACTCTCTGCGGTGAGACCATGCGGTCCTTGTGCAAATTCAATCTCATAGCCAGTCATCCCCACCTTGTTTTGGCATGTCCGGCCCGGTCTGTCGAGAGGTTTGCACGCATTTGCAGGCGCGGACATTTACGCAGCGTCAGGTACCGATCCGGTCAAGATCGAAGGGCGTGGACTGGTAGATTTCGTTGATCCAGTTGCCATAGAGCAGATGCGCATGGCTCCGCCAGCGGTTGAGGGGGCCAAGTGCGGGATTGTCGTCCGGGTAATAATTCTTCGGAACGTTGATCGCCGTGCCGGCGCTGATGTCGCGGTCGTACTCCTCTTTCAGCGTGCCGCTGTCATATTCGAAGTGGTTGAAGATATAGAGCGCCCGGTGCGCCTGATCCTCGACCAGACAGGGGCCGACCTCATCGGACCCGAGAAGCGTCCTCAGCCCCGATGCCTGGTCGATTTCGGCCTGGCGCATTTCCGTCCAGCGGCTGACGGGGATGACGAAGTCGTCGGAAAACCCGCGCAGATAGGGTGAGGCCGGCGCGAGATTCTGATGGCGGAAACAGCCGAAGGCCTTGTGGTCGAGCATATGCTTGGCCACGTGGTGGAAGTGGTAGATCATCGCCATTCCACCCCAGCAGACGCCAAAGGTGGAATGGACGTTGGTCTGGGTCCAGTCCATGACCTCCCGCAATTCGTCCCAATAGGTCACCGCCTCGAAAGGCAGATGCTCGATCGGTGCGCCGGTGATGATCAGGCCGTCGAATTTTTCGGCCTTCACCTCCTGAAAGGGGCGATAGAAGGCCTCCATATGTTCGGCAGCCGTGTTCTTGGTTTCGTGTTCCGACATGCGGATCAGCTGGAAGTCGATCTGCAAAGGCGTTGCGCCGATCAGCCGCGCGAACTGGTTTTCGGTCTGGATCTTCTTCGGCATGAGGTTGAGCAGACCGATACGAAGCGGCCTGATGTCCTGATGCGCGGCGCGGTCGGGCGTCATCACCATCACGCCTTCCTTCGACAGAACGTCAAAGGCGGGAAGCGTTTCGGGCAGGGTGATGGGCATCGGGTCTCTCCGTTTCAGAGATGGAGGGATAGCCGGGTCAGGCCCGCGCCTCAAGGGCGTCGGAGATCAGCGCCTCGATGCCGGCGGGGCTCGTGACCTTTGCCACGTCCTCGGCTGTGACCGTCACGCCCCAATTTTCCGCCATCGCCGCGTAAAGCGGCTGGCGGTGATGAAGGGCCCGGGCAAACATCCAGCGCAGGAAATCATCAGGGTCGACCTCGCCTTCGGCACAGCCAGCCTTTGCCAGATAGTCGGCCCATCCGGCGCGAAGGAAATCCGGCTGATAATACATCGGTTTTGGCGACACGACCGCGCGACGGATCAGTTCTTCGGTATGGGCGTCGCTGCCCTTGATCCACACCATCAGGACCGCGCGCGACAGGGCTGTCAGCACCGGGTCATCGGGATCGTCAGGATCGACAACCTCGCAAATCGAACCGCCGGAATCGCAAACGAAATGGGAATAGCCATAAAGAGCCTGCGCCCGGTCGGCGAACCGTGCCGTGTCGAGAAGGGCGGCGATTTCGGCGGTGCGGTGCTGGTCCTGCCGCTTCATGTATTCCACGAAGGGTAGCCCGCCTCTCGCAGGGTCACCCGGCTTGGCGAGATAGGTCGAAAGCGGCGCGAGGTTGTTGAAGGTGATGTTTGAAGTGATGTGAACGGAATCCGTCATCAGAAGGTCCCGCAGAAGCGGCACCTTCATTGCCTCACGCTTGAAATTGTCGGCGATGTGTTCGCCCATGTAGCGGGTGCCGATGCGGTAATCTATGGAATAGTGAAACCAGTCGCCCGACCGGCGCAACAGGCCCGAGACATGGGTTTTCCCAAGTCCCGACATGCCGAAAAGCAAGACCCGCTTGTTCTTCGCGGCGCGCCAGTCCGCTGCCGATTGGTAGATCATCCCGCGCCCTTTCAAGCTCTTGGCGCCTGCCTAACCGGAGCGGCCGGATTTTTCACGAAAAATCTTTGGCCCCGGACGGCTTGTGAATGAATTTCTCGAACCGGCCGTCGATGACGATCATCCCGGCGGCAATCAGCGCCAGCCCCAGATAGGCCGAGACCGGCAAGGTTTCTTGATAGACAAGCGTGCCCAGCACAATGGCGATGGGCGGAATGAGAAGCGTCACGAGGCTGAGGTTGCCGGCCCCGGCGAGGGCGAGGACCTTGTAGTAGAGGATATAGGCCAGGGCCGACGCGGCGAAGGCGAGATAGGCCAGCGCGGCCCAGGTGGTGGCGGCATATTGGAGCGTCGGCACACCTTCGGCCATCAGCGCCCAGGGCAGCATGACAATGGACGCCCCCGTCAGCATCCCGGCCGCCGAAACCTCCGGCCGGATGCCGCGAAGGGCCGCGCGCGCGAAGATCGAGGCGAAGGCATAGCTGACGGCGGCACCAAGTACGGCAAGCTGGCCAAGCGATGTCAGGTCAAGATCGGCCAGGGCGGATATGCCAATCGTCACGGTGACACCGGCAAAACCGAGCGCGACCCCAATAGATTTTCGCAGCGTCAGACGTTCGTCGCGGAAAAAGAACGGAACCAGCAGAACCGCGAATATGGCTGTGGCCCCGTTCAGAATGGACGCTAGGCCGGAATCGATATGCTGCTGGCCCCAGACAATAAGCGTGAAGGGAATGACGTTGTTCAGGATGCCCTGGACGAAAAACGCGAGCTTCGCCCTGATCCCGGCTGGGACGGGCAGACCCTTCACCACCACATAGGCCCAGAGAAACACGGCCGCACCCGCGACGCGGAAGGCGACCGTGGTCAGAACGCCAACCTCGGCAAGTGCGGCGCGGTTCGACAGGAACGATGCGCCCCAGACAAGCGCCAGCAGGCCAAGCAGCAGCCAGGCGCGGGTGGTCAGGGATTGCTGAGGTTCGGACATGCCCGGACGCTAGTCAGACATAAGGCCAAGCGCCACCCGAATGTTGCGACTTTCCGAGGTTGGAAAGAAATGGCCCCGCGGGTGCGGGGCCATTTCTGGTAACATTCTTGGCCGGTCAGAAATAGAACCCGACGCGGATACCCCCGGCAATACCGCTGTTGTCGCGGAAGCTCGACCCGACACTCGTCGTCGTTGCGTCGCCAATGTCAATATAGCGCAGGCCGCCGGTGATCTTGACCTTGTCCATCGTGTAGCTGACGGCGAGGCCGATGCTCTTGTTGCCGTCGGTCGCGCTCAGGTTTCCGATGGGATCGCCATGCGTTTTCTCATAGCCGAGCGTGACCGCGCCGGACCATTTTTCGCTGAACTTCCGGCCGACGCCGATATTGTAGGTGATGATGTCGTTCGGGAAGGACACGACGGGCTGGCCGAGGACGGGCGGCACAACGGCGAATTCGGTCCAGTCGACCCAGCGGATCGAACCGAAAACGAGCGTGTTTGCGGCGACACCGGTCTGGAATTCCAGATTGACCGATTGCGGGATCTCGACATCCATCGTGCCGGTCAGCGGGATCGCGGCCAGACCGGTTTCCGTCGTGTCAAAGCTGTGGGTGATCTTCGAATTGTAGGTCAGCGCGACGCGCGCGGCGATTTCCGGCTTTTCCCAAGCGACGCCGACGACATAACCGAGCTTGAAATTGCGGTCGGCCACAAGGTTGTAGTTGGTGAAGGCGGGCGACAGCGCCGGCGCGACGATGTTGAGGGTACCCTCGACCGACTGGGCGCGCAGACCGCCATAGACCGATACGTGGTTCGGCATCTTGTAGCGCAGCAAACCGGTGACCGCATAGGAACTGACATCCGCCGACGAACCGGCGAAGGGGTAGGGAGCATTTGCAGCCGGATAGTTAACGTTCGCCCCGATCGGCTGATCGACGATCACCGCCAGATCGAGCTTTTCGTTCAATGTCCGCTTGTAGCCGAAGCTGAGCGTGGTGTAGCCGCCTGCCATGTCGCCGCTCGGCAGACCCGCAAAGGGGCCGTTGCCGACACCGGTTACTTCGGGGTCTACGGCACCGATCGAAAACTCGGCATAGGTGCCTGGCTCGAATAGGATGGAAACGGACTGCGCCGATCTTTCAAGGCCACCGGCAATGGCGGACGGGGCGCTTAGTGCGAAGGCCCCAAGTGCGATCAAGACATGCTTCATTTGGACATCTCCCCTCTGTCCGCCACTCGTTACAGCGCGTAAACGTAAGTCTCCCGGCGCGAAGAATACGCCAGTTGTTAACCGTCGGTCAATTTTGACGTTGCGTAGCCCTCAGGCCGTCAACCCTAGGTTTTCGGCCCGCCGGCGCGACTCCGTCAGGATATTGAGCCAATTTGCGCCGAAAATGATGCCGCCGCCGACAAAGACCCAGAGGTCGAGCGCCTCGCCGTAAAGGACCATGCCCACGACCGCGATCACCGGCAGGCGCAGAAAGTCGATCGGCGTCACGATGGATGCGGGCGCGAGGCTGAGCGCGGTCGTCAGGCAGTAATGCGCGCCAAGGCCGGCAAAACCGATCAGGATCACCCAGGGAAGAATGCCTGGACCGGGCAGGGCAATGTCCCCATCCCATCCGGCAAAGACGAGCCCGAGGCCAAGCTGGATCAGCGTCAGCCAGAAAAGAATGCAGGTGATGCTCGCTACCCGCGTCAGCCGCTTGGTGAAGATCGCGGTTGTCGCGAAACCGACGGCGCTGAGCAGTGCCGTGAGAATGCCTAGCGACAGGCCCGCCGCGCCAAATGGACGCGCGACGATCAGGATGCCAGTGAACCCGAGCAGAGCGACAAGTACCCGGATACGCGTCATGCGTTCCCCCAGGAAAAGTGGAGCGGCCAGCGCCACCATGATCGGATAGGAAAACTCGATTGCGAAGAGCTGGGCGAGCGGGATGAGGCTGAGCGCATAGAACCAGAGATTCTGGCCCGCGAAATGCGCGCTGTTGCGCATCAGGTGCAGGCCAAGGTTCCGGCGGCTGATCTCGCGTCGTTTGCCTGTGATCGTGGCGACGGCCAGAACGATGAGAAAGCCGATGACGGACCGGTAAAGCATCACCTCGAACGTATCGAGCGCATGTCCGACCTGCCTGCCGGCGACGGCCATGGAGGAAAAGCCGAGGATCGCGCCGCTCATCCAGAGGGCGGCAGCGACAGGGCGATGGGTTTGGGACATTCCTGGCCTCCGGCCGGTCGTTCAGCTTGGGCCGGTCATGCCGGGGGTTTGCGTCCTTGTCCAGTGCCCGCGGATCATCTGTCGACCTTCACGTCGGTTTCCTAAAATCTTGCCAGACAGGCCACTTGGCGGCAGTCTGGTCGGAGACGTTCGGGAAGGGAGGTATCGACATGGGCCTGCACAACCTTGAATCCGTGAGCCTTCTGGACATCGTTTCGGAATTTGCGTCAGAGGCTGACAAATCGCAGGCGCATGGCTGGATCGACGATCTCATGAACAGCTACGCGTCCGCACCGACCGCGCCCTACTCGACCGAGGTCGAGGTTGCCGCCCACATGCTCAAGACGTTGCGTGGCCTTTACTTCAACCTTTTCTACCGAAAGGCGCAGCGGCAGGCCGACATCCTGAATGCCGTGATCCAGAAGAATGCATCGCAGCGGCTGGCCATCTTCATTGAATGGGTCGACAGCCCGTCGATGGACGATACGCTGTCACGCTACACGGTCTGGAAGGGTGTCTTGTTTGAAACGCGCCTGACTGAAACCGTCGTCTGCTGGCATCCCGACAAGGACTTCAAGCCGGTCGATGCCACACGGGCTTATCGCACCGGCTATAGCGAGCTCGGCCGGCGGCAACGCCGCAAACAGGTCAGAAACCAGGGCAAGTAAGGCCGCGCATCAGCCCCGCGACGCGCGGGCGTGAAAGACGAAGCCAAGAAAGTTGAGCAGAACCTGCGCGGCAAGGATCGAGGTGGAGCCGGTCGGGTCGTAATCCGGTGCGACCTCGACAAGGTCGATGCCCGCGATATCGTGGTTGCGGGCGGCGCCCTGGAGGATTTCGAGAACTTCGTAGTAGAGAAATCCGCCATGGCTGGGCGTTCCGGTCCCCGGTGCGATGGACGGGCAGAACCCGTCGATATCAATCGTCACATAGAGTCGCGCGCCTTTCGGGATGCGGGCCAAAACGCCGTCAACGCCGAGCTTGCGAACCTGACGCACTGACAGAATGTCGGCACCCATGGCGCGGGCGGCCTCATACCCCTCTTTCGCGGTAGAAGAGACGTTGCGGATGCCGATCTGCGTCAGGCCGGTGACATGGCCTTGTTCAGCGGCCCGCCGCATAGGGTTGCCGTGGCCGTGTCGCACCCCGTGGCGGACATCGACGAAATCAAGATGGGCGTCGATCTGCAGGATATGGATGGGCGGTTCATCGGCAAAGGCGCGGATGCAGGGGATATTGACCGAATGATCACCGCCGATCACGACCGGCAGGGCGCCTGCCTTCAGGATCGCCCGGACCCCGGCCTCGATATTCGCATGGCTTCTTTCCGTATCTGTATGAACGATGTCGGCGTCGCCGATGTCGACGATCCGAACATCGGGACCAAGATAGGTCGCATCATCCTCGTGGTCATAGGCACCGGCATGGCCGAAAGAGAAAAGCGTGGAGGCCTCGCGCACCCCGCGCGGACCGAACCGGGCGCCGGCGCGGAACTGGGTGCCCATATCGAAGGGCGCGCCGAGTATTGCGGCATCCGCGTCGATTGCAGTCCAATCCTCGACATAGGGCCGCTTTCCAAAGGTGCAGATGCCGGTGAAGGGCAGATTGAGCCTGCCTGTTTCATAGCCGTGACCGCCCATGTCCTGATCCTCCCCTCGCAGTGTCGTGCGGACCATGACGCGGAGCGGGCGGCAAGGGCAAGGGCCAAGATCACGCCTGCCGCGACCGAAAAGCCGCAGCCGGGGACAAACTTGCAACGTCGAGGTCGTCGCCACTCGCGCTTGTCCGATGAGCAGGGCAAAATGGCCGAAAAAGAACACTAGGGGCAAGGCAGGCGAGACACATGGCGCGCAAACCCATGGCACCCGTGGAAATGAGCCTCTGGCGCAGGACGCCGCCGGCCGTCTTTCCCGCGCTTCTTGGCCTTTTCGGCCTAGGGCTCGGATGGCGGCAGGGGGCGGTCGCGCTCGAGCTGCCGTCTGAGGTGGCAGAGCTTATCCTCGGCGGCGTGACGCTGATTTTCCTTTTCGCTTTTCTGGCTTATCTGGTGAAGTTCTTTTGGCGGCCACCCGTCGCGATCGAGGATTTGAGGGTTCTTCCGGGGCGAGCCGGACTGGCAGCGATGATCCTTTGCCTCTACCTTCTGGTCCTGACGCTGCATCCTTACATCCCCAACCTTCTCAATCTCTTCTATGCGGCGCTGATCGGGCATCTCCTGCTTGTCATCCTGTTGATCTGGGTCTTTCTGAGCGGCCCGCCCGAACAGCGCCGTGTGACGCCGGTCTGGCACCTGAGTTTTGTAGGCTTCATCATCGGCGCTCTGGCGGCGATCAAGCTCAACCTCGGCCCGCTCTCTCTGCTGCTCTTTGCGATCACGGTCCTGATGGCGGCGGCGATCTGGGCCGTCAGCGCCGAACGGCTGATCACGGAACGGGTGCCGCAGCCCTTGCGTCCGCTTCTGGCGATCCACCTGTCGCCGGCGGCACTTTTCGGTCTGGTCGCGCAGTCGCAGGATCTGGAAGTTGTCGCCGTCGGTTTCGCCTGTCTGTCGGCGGCCCTGCTGGCGGCACTTGTCCTGCATTTCCGCTGGCTCACCGTGTCGGGCTTTTCCGCGCTGTGGGGGGCTTTCACCTTTCCCCTCGCGGCAACGGCCAACCTTTGGCTGACGCTCGGGGGTGTCTGGCTCTACCCAGGCATCGCGGCATTGCTGGCCGCAACCGTCCTTGTGCCGTGGATCGCCTACAGGGTGTTGAAACTCTGGCTGAGTGGAAAGCTGGCCGTCGTCACCAACGCGGCGACAGCCTAGACCAGTGCGACCCAGGCCCGCGCGATAGCGAGCCCGGCTGCATCTGCCGCCGGTCCATGTGCAGCGGCAAGCTTCGGCAACGCCTCGGCCCAGCCGGGATGGCGCTTTTCCACCGCTTCGGCATAGGCGACCGACCAGTCAGCGACAACCTCACGATTGGCCTCGAAATGGAATTGCGTGCCATAGACCGCGCGGCCGATACGGAAGGCCTGTACCGGGGCAGCAGGGTTTTCTGCCAGATGAACGGCGTCGCCCGGCAGGGTCATCGTGTCGCTGTGCCACTGGAAAATCGGAAAGGCGGACCCGGCGGCGCCAAGGACGGGGTCGGTTCGCCCCGCCTCGGTCGCTGTCACCTGATGCCAGCCGAACTCCCGCGCGACACCGAGCCTGTTCTCTGCACCATAGGCCCGCGCCAGAAGCTGTGAGCCGAGGCAGATGCCCAGCACCGCGCGGTCCGCGTCGCCAAACCGGCGCATGAGCCGCGCCAATGACGGCAGATAGGGATGCAGATCGTCATCAAGCGCCGACTGTTCTCCGCCAAGGACGACGAGGCCGTCGAAGGCGTCCGGGTCTGTGGGCAGCCCCCCGTCGCAATAGGGGCGAAACCATTCCGTCGTGGCTCCGGCCTCCGCCAAGGCCTTGCCGACCTGGCCTAGCGGCGTTCCCGCGGTATTTTCGACAATGGCGACGCGCATGGCTCCTCCGGCTTGGCGCGATTGAACACGCTCTTGCGGTTTCTGCAAGGGACATCGGCAAAATGTGGGTTTTGGGCTTGCCATGACGCGCCCCCCGTGAAACAGGGAAGCGCCAAACGAAGACTCCCCAAGGAGGTTCCGCCATGGAGATTCGCGAGGCTCTCACCTTTGACGATGTCCTGCTCGTTCCCGCCGCATCGGGTGTTCTGCCGTCCGAGGCCGATACGTCCACCTATGTGACCAAGGCGATCCGGATGAACATCCCGCTGCTTTCGTCGGCGATGGATACCGTGACCGAGGCGCGGATGGCCATCGCGATGGCGCAGGCGGGTGGAATCGGCGTCATCCATCGCAACCTCGACCCAGAGGCGCAGGCGGCCGAAGTGCGCCGGGTCAAGCGGTTCGAAAGCGGCGTTGTCTTCGATCCGATCACACTGACGCCCGACCAGACACTGGCCGACGCAAAGGCCCTGCAGGAACGCTACAACGTCACCGGCTTTCCGGTCATCGACGAGGCGGGCCGTGTCGTCGGCATCGTCACCAACCGCGACATGCGCTTTGCCTCGGACGACAAGACGCCTGTCCGCGTCATGATGACATCCGAAAATCTTGCTGTCCTGACGGAGCCTGCCGATCTCGATCAGGCCAAGAGCCTGATGAAGGCGCGGCGGATCGAGAAGCTCTTGGTCACAAACGGGCAGGGCAAGCTGACCGGTCTTCTGACCTTGAAGGATACGGAAAAGGCGGTCCTTAACCCCCATGCCTGCAAGGACGAACTCGGCCGTTTGCGCGTCGCGGCGGCCTCGACCGTCGGTAATGCCGGGTTTGATCGGTCGAAGGCGCTGATCGAGGCGGGTGTCGACATGGTCGTCATCGACACGGCCCATGGTCATTCCGACAGCGTCGCGATGGCAGTGGAGCGGATCAAGAATTTTTCCAACTCCGTTCAGGTCGTTGCCGGTAACGTCGCCACGGCGGAAGCAACGCGGGCGCTGATCGCGGCCGGCGCGGATGCCGTCAAGGTCGGCATCGGGCCGGGGTCGATCTGCACGACGCGGATCGTCGCAGGCGTGGGCGTTCCGCAACTGACGGCCATCATGGATGCGGCCGGGGCAGCGGGCGACACGCCCGTCATCGCCGATGGCGGCATCAAGTATTCCGGCGACTTCGCGAAGGCAATCGCGGCCGGCGCCTCCTGCGCGATGGTCGGATCGGCGATTGCGGGCACGGACGAAAGCCCCGGAGAAGTTATTCTTTATCAAGGACGTAGCTTCAAGAGTTACCGTGGCATGGGGTCACTCGGCGCCATGGCGCGCGGCTCCGCCGACCGCTATTTCCAGAAGGACGCGGCAAGCGACAAGCTTGTTCCCGAAGGGATCGAGGGGCAGGTCCCCTACAAGGGTTCCGCGGCGGCCGTGGTCCACCAGCTTGTCGGCGGTCTGAGGGCGGCGATGGGCTATACCGGCAACGCCACCATCGCCGAAATGCGCGCGCGCTGCGAATTCGTGCGGATCACAGGGGCGGGGCTGAAAGAAAGCCATGTGCATGACGTGCAGATCACCCGCGAAAGTCCCAACTATCGTGTCATGTAAGGGCGCGCAGACGCTGCCATGACGCCGGCCGCCCGCATTCAGACGGCGATCGAGATTCTTGACCGGGTCATCGCCGGGACATCGGCCGAACAGGCGCTGACCCAATGGGCACGCACAAGCCGCTATGCCGGGTCGGGTGACCGTGCCGCGGTACGGGACCATGTCTTTGATGCGCTCCGTTGCCTTCGCTCCTTTGCGGCACTGGCCGGCGCGGATAGGCCGGGCGGGCGGAGTTGCATGATCGGCCGCATAGTCGCGGCTGGCGAGGACCCCCGGCAGTTCTTCAACGGCGCCCCCTTTGCCCCGGCACCGCTGGACGCGGGGGAAATCGCCGCGCTGGAACGGGCGCAGTCATCGGCCGCACCCGATCCGCGCGTGGCACTTGACTGCCCCGACTGGCTTGAGGCGCCGCTTCGCAAGGCACTTGGCCCGGATTTCGCGACAAGCCTCACGGCGATGCGACAGCGGGCACCGGTTTTCCTGCGGGTCAATCTGGCAAAGGCCGGGCGCGCAGAGGCTCAAGCGTCGCTTGCCGCCGATGGCATCGGCACAAGACCTCACCCCATTGTCGAAACGGCACTTGAGGTCACGGAAAACGCGCGCCGCGTTGCCCAGAGCCGTGCCTACCTGACCGGCCTCGTGGAGTTACAGGATGCCGCGCCTCAAGCGGCCGTTTCGGCCCTGCCACTTCTCGAGGGCATGCGCGTACTTGACTATTGCGCGGGCGGCGGCGGCAAGACGCTGGCCATGGCCGCGCGCACACCGGCGCACTTTGTCGCCCACGATGCGGCACCCGAACGGATGCGCAACCTGGCCAGTCGCACCGCACGGGCCGGAGTCGCGGTAACGGAGGCCAGGACGACGGATCTGGCGAGGCTTGGCCCCTTCGATCTGGTGCTGACCGATGTGCCCTGTTCGGGGACCGGAACATGGCGCCGCGCGCCCGAGGCAAAGTGGCGGCTGACGCCGGAACGGCTGGATACGCTCCGGAAGGCGCAGAGGGACATCCTGCAGGCCGCCAAGGATCACGTCGCGCCACAAGGTTTGCTCGCCTACATGACCTGCGCCCTGCTCGTCGAGGAGAACCGCGATCAGGTCGACCGATTCCTCAGTGAAACGCCCGGTTGGCGCCTCATCTCGGATCGCCTATGGCTGCCCGGTGACGACGGTGACGGGTTCTACAGTGCCCTGTTGACCCGCGAGTAAATTTCACCATATTCAATCTATAGTTGTTTTATGTCTCGGTTAATCCGCGATTAAGCATTTCACGTCCGAATGCGGGCAACCGAATCTGGAGGGAGGCTTCGGGTGTCGCAAGCGGCAAATTCATCGGGGCCACTGAACGACCTCGCGGACCGGATGTCCCCACGTGCGGGCCTGCTCGTTCTGGGGTCGTTCCTGTTGTCGGTGGCCGGCTTTTTCTGGTCTGACGGGGTGATGGCGCTGTCGCTTCTGTCTGGCGCTGCAACATTGGCGGTTCTCGCGGCGGGCCTGAAAGCGGTGGCACTGCTCCGCCTGCGCATCCATCGCGATCTTTGCCGACATATAGGCCAGTTCGTGGATGGTGACGCGACCCCCAGCATCACAACTGACGCGGACGGCGCGATCCTGATGCAGAACCGCGCGGCGACGGATCGCTTCGGGTCGAAAGGCGCGCTGACGATCACGGCCATGCTTGCGGAATTCTTCGCCGATCCCGGCCCGATCGCCCACCGCCTGATGGAACGCGCCGGTCGACGTGGCGCGGCGGAAGAGGAACTGGTGACCGGGCATGGCCATGTCCGGCTGAGCGTCCATAAGCTTGATGGCCTTGGCCATCTTTGGCGTCTCGATGATCTCGCGGACAGGCCGGGAACGCGACGGGGCGCGGAAGGATCCGGCCTGCCGATGTTGATGGCCTCCAAATCCGGCACCATCCTGTTCATGAACGACGCGATGCGGCGGCTCATCGGCCAGAGGGTCCGGGCACTCGACCGGATATTCACCGACCTGCCGCTTCGTTCCGGGGAAGAACATCAGATCATCGGGGCAGAGGGGCCGATGCGGGTTCTTCTGACCGTCTTCGACAGTAGCGCGGGGCGGAAGGAAGTTTTCCTGACACCGGTGGTGCGTGCGACACAGGGCTACGTGGCCGACCCGACCGCCTTTGAGACATTGCCTGTGGCGCTTTTGCGGCTCGCGACCGACGGCACCATCCGCGAGGCCAACCGGGCGGCCCGCGACCTTCTTGGCGACATTGAGGTCGGTACCTCGATGACCCGGCTTTTCGAAGGGTTAGGGCGCGCGGTCTCGGACTGGCTTGCCGACGCGGTCACCGGCCGCGCCGAACACCGGCCGGAGGTGCTGCGGCTCAGCCAGAGCAAGAAGGATACCTACCTGCAGGTCGCACTGACCCGGACGATGGAGAACGGCGAACCTGCACTTGTCGCCGTTCTGTCAGATGCGACGCAACTCAAGACGCTGGAGGCGCAGTTCGTCCAAAGCCAGAAGATGCAGGCCATCGGCCAGCTGGCCGGCGGCATCGCGCATGACTTCAACAACCTCCTGACCGCGATTTCCGGGCATTGCGACCTCTTGCTGCTCAGGCACGGCAAGAACGATCTTGATTATTCGGATCTCATCCAGATCAACCAGAACGCCAACCGCGCGGCGAGCCTTGTCGGCCAGCTTCTGGCCTTTTCCCGCAAGCAGACGCTGACCCCAAGGGTGATTGACCTGCGTGATACGTTGTCAGACTTGACCCATCTGCTGAACAGGCTGGTCGGCGAAAAGGTGCGGTTGACCTTTACCCACGACCCGGCACTGCGCCCTGTTCGCGCCGACAAGCGCCAGTTGGAGCAGGTAATCATGAATCTTGTCGTTAACGCCCGCGACGCCATGCCGGAGGGCGGCGAGATCCGGATTGAGACGGCGATGATGGCGCTCAAGGCGCCGCTATCGCGCGACCGCGCCACGGTGGCGCCGGGCGATTATGTCATCGTGCGCGTCACCGACAGCGGCACCGGCATCGCGCCAGACAAACTCAGCAAGATATTCGAGCCTTTCTTCACGACGAAGCGGCAGGGCGAGGGGACGGGCCTCGGGCTATCGACGGCCTACGGGATCGTCAAGCAGACCGGGGGCTACATCTTCTGTGACAGCGTTCCGGGCAGCGGCACGACCTTTTCGCTCTACTTCCCGGCCCATGACAAGGTCGACGCGCCGGATCTGTCGGACGCGCCCTTGCGACCCGGACGCCGCCTTGCCCGGGCCGGCGAGGGCGTCATCCTTCTTGTCGAGGATGAAGCGCCGGTGCGCGCCTTCGCAAGCCGCGCGTTGCGGATGCGCGGCTATACCGTGATTGAGGCCGAAAATGCCGAAGAGGCGCTGAAGACACTTCGTGACAGCAGCCTGACCGTCGATGTCTTCGTTACAGATGTCATCATGCCGGGGCTCGACGGCCCAAGCTGGGTGCGTGAGGCGCTGAAGGAACGGCCGAACACACGGGTCATCTTTGTATCGGGCTATGCCGAGGAAAGCCTGAACGAAACCCGCGACCGCATTCCCAACTCGGTCTTCCTGCCAAAGCCCTTTTCGCTGAGTGAACTGACGGCGACGGTGCAGGGGCAGATACATTGAACCGAATCGGGCCCGCGACGGCCCGACACTAACGGTCAACCGGTCCTGTCTAGCGAGGCGTAGAGGTCGAAATCCTCTTGCAGCGCGAGCCGCAGGCGCGCCTCGACATCGGGGGCAAGGTCAACCGGCACCTCGGGCGAGACATTGAGCCGGGGCAAGGTGATCTCGCAATCCAGCCGATCTTCGAGAAACCCGACGAACCGGCCGATGTCGTCATAAGGAAAGATGCGGTCGACCCCCGGCGAATTGGGCGGCCGCAGAAAATTGGCCTGCCGCCCGACCGCGGCATAGGCCGGCTGCGGGTCGCTGAGATAGGCCTCCACGAAGGTGTTGAAGCTGATCCCGGCGGTGCTCGCGTCCTGGCGCAACATGCCTTCGCGCTGGCGGTAGCGATACCAGCTGCCAAGCCAGTCGAGCGGTTCGCGCATGACCGCGACGACAAGGAAATCCTCGTCCGCCGCCGCCGTCAGGAAAGGCGCGAGATGCTTCCAGTAGCGGAAGGCGGCGGTGTGCTTCAGTTCCGGCGGGCGCTGGATCACGACACTGGCTAGCGATTCGAGCGCGCTTTCAATCGCGGTCGTACCGGTCTTCGGCGTGGCAAGGTAGACGAGCCGCTCTTTCCAGAACACCAGCATTCAACATCCTTTTTTCGGTCGGCCCCGTCAAAACACGGGGTCATTAACTAAACATTTACCCAAAGAAGAAAAAGTCGATTTTAGCAAAATTGGGTTGAAATGTTCTCCTTTTGATCTCATAACGCTGAGAACAAGAGGCGAACATGAGCATAGATTGCCGCGCCCCGGCAGGTGTGAAATAAGGATCAGGACAATGGCAGTGACGAACCTACTGGACATGAACGACAAACGCAGCGCGGACAAGCAGAAGGCGCTCGACAGTGCGCTCGCACAGATCGAACGGCAGTTCGGCAAGGGCTCCATCATGAAGCTCGGCGCCGAAAACCCGGTAATGGAGATCGAGGCGGTATCGACCGGATCGCTCGGCCTCGACATCGCGCTTGGTATTGGCGGTCTGCCACGCGGCCGGATCATCGAAATCTACGGGCCCGAAAGCTCCGGCAAGACCACGCTGACGCTGCATGTCGTGGCCGAGGCGCAGAAACTCGGCGGTGTCTGCGCCTTCGTTGACGCCGAACATGCGCTCGACCCGCAATACGCAAAGAAACTCGGCGTCAATCTCGACGAGTTGCTGATTTCGCAGCCCGACACCGGCGAACAGGCGCTGGAAATCGTCGATACGCTGGTGCGCTCCGGTGCCGTCAGCCTTGTGGTCGTCGACAGCGTCGCGGCGCTGACGCCGAAATCGGAACTGGAAGGCGACATGGGCGATTCGAGTGTTGGCGTTCATGCCCGCCTGATGAGCCAGGCAATGCGCAAGCTGACCGGCTCGATCAGCCGCTCGAACTGCATGGTGATCTTCATCAACCAGATCCGCATGAAGATCGGCGTTATGTTCGGCAGCCCGGAAACCACAACCGGCGGCAATGCGCTGAAATTCTATGCCTCGGTCCGGCTCGACATCCGCCGCATCGGCGCCATCAAGGAACGCGACGAGGTCGTTGGCAACACGACCCGCGTCAAGGTCGTGAAGAACAAGGTGTCGCCGCCCTTCAAGCAGGTCGAGTTCGACATCATGTATGGCAAGGGCATCTCCAAGACGGGCGAGCTTGTCGATCTCGGCGTGAAGGCCGGCGTGGTGGAAAAGTCGGGCGCCTGGTATTCCTATGGCGACGAGCGCATTGGCCAGGGCCGCGAGAATGCCAAGCAGTTTCTGGCCGACAACCCCTCTGTCGCACTCGAAATCGAGGACAAGATACGTGCCGGCCACGGGCTCGACTTCGGTGCCTCGGACGACAGTTCCAGCGACGAGGTGATGGAGGCCTGAACGGGCCTGATCGAAGGCGCCGATGCGCCCCGAAGCGGGCGCATCTTTTCTTTGCAGAGCAGCCGGAGCAAGGGCACAAAAATCCTTCAGGATTTTTGCCAGGAAAATTCGAAGTTTTCTTGGTTCACGCGACCGGGATCTGGACGTCGGGCAACGAAGGATTTGCCGGGGCCGGGGCCCAGCGGCAATATGGACATGTGGCCAGACACGGGCTAACACGCCAAGGCTGATCCCTTCCGCCGAACGAGGCCCGCCCCGATGCCCAGCCTGAACGACATCCGCTCCACCTTCCTCGACTTCTTCCGGCGCAATGATCACCGGATCGTGGACAGTTCCCCACTCGTGCCGCGCAACGACCCGACGCTGATGTTCACCAATTCGGGGATGGTGCAGTTCAAGAACCTCTTCACCGGGGTGGAGACGCGGGACTATGTGCGCGCCTCGACCAGCCAGAAATGCGTGCGCGCGGGCGGCAAGCACAATGACCTCGACAATGTCGGCTACACCGCGCGGCACCATACCTTCTTTGAAATGCTGGGGAATTTCAGCTTTGGCGATTACTTCAAGGCACAGGCGATCCCCTATGCCTGGGAACTTCTGACCAAGGACTTCGGGCTGAACAAGGACAAGCTTCTCGTCACGATCTATCATACCGATGACGAGGCGGCGGGGATCTGGAAGAAGGTTGCGGGCCTGCCCGACAGCCGCATCATCCGCATCCCGACCGACGACAATTTCTGGCGCATGGGCCTGACCGGCCCCTGCGGCCCTTGCACCGAGATATTCTATGATCACGGCGACCATATCTGGGGCGGCCCTCCGGGTTCAGCCGAAGAGGATGGCGACCGCTTCATCGTGGAGATCCGGAACCTCGTCTTCATGCAGAACGAGCAGTTCGAGGACGGCACCATGCGCGTAGCTCGACATGCAATCGATCGATACCGGCATGGGGCTGGAACGGATCGGTGCGCTCTTGCAGGGCAAGCACGACAATTACGACACCGACCTGATGCGCAGCCTCATTGAGGCCTCGGCCCATGGCACGTCATCCGATCCCGATGGGCCGGGCAAGGTCCATCACCGGGTGATCGCAGACCATCTGCGCTCCACCTCGTTCCTGATCGCCGACGGCGTCATGCCCTCGAACGAGGGGCGCGGCTATGTCCTGCGCCGGATCATGCGGCGCGCCATGCGGCATGCGCATCTTCTGGGCGCTCAGGACCCGCTGATGCACCGGCTTGTCCCCGCACTCGTCCGCCAGATGGGCGCGGCCTATCCGGAACTGACCCGCGCCGAGGCGCTGATCACCGAGACGTTGAAGCTGGAGGAAACGCGGTTCAAGCAGACGCTCGACCGGGGCTTGCGTCTGCTCGACGACGAGCTTGGAAAACTGGGCGACGGCCAGCCGCTGCCCGGCGCTGCGGCCTTCAAGCTATATGACACCTATGGCTTCCCCCTTGACCTCACCCAGGACGCTCTGCGCGAAAAGGGCCGCACCGTCGATGTCGCGGGCTTCGACCACGCGATGCAGGAACAGAAGGCCAAGGCGCGCGCCGCCTGGGCCGGTTCGGGCGAAACACAGGACGCGACGATCTGGTACGACCTGGCCGAAAAACACGGGGTCACAGAGTTCCTCGGCTATGACACGGAAACGGCCGAAGGCCAGATCCTCGCGCTGGTCGCGGATGGTAAGGAGATCGGGGCGGCCGCGACCAGCGCCAAGGTGCAAATCGTCGTCAACCAGACGCCTTTCTATGCCGAAAGTGGCGGTCAGGTCGGCGATACCGGACTGGTCCGCACCGATACCGGCATGGCACGGGTGACGGACACAAAGAAATCGGCCGGTGTTTTCATCCATATCGCGGAGGTCAGCGAAGGAGAGATCGCGCGCGGCCAGCCCGCGAAGCTGGAAGTGGCCCATGCCCGACGCACGGCAGTCCGGGCGAACCATTCGGCGACCCACCTCTTGCACGAGGCGCTGCGCAAGGCGCTTGGCAGCCATGTCGCGCAGCGCGGCTCGCTGAATGCCGAGGACCGGCTGCGCTTCGACTTCAGCCATTCCAAGGCGCTGAGCGGTGAGGAACTCACCGGCGTTGAGGCCGAGGTGAACGGGTATATCCGACAGAACTCTCCGGTGGAGACGCGGATCATGACGCCTGACGATGCCCGCGCGATCGGCGCTCAGGCGCTTTTCGGCGAGAAATATGGTGACGAGGTGCGCGTCGTCTCGATGGGGCACGAAGCCGGATCGGGCAAGGGCGCGGATGGGGCGACCTATTCGCTGGAGCTGTGCGGTGGCACGCATGTGAAGCGCACCGGCGATATCGGGGCTTTTGTCCTTCTGGGCGACTCTGCGTCTTCGGCCGGTGTGCGGCGGATCGAGGCGCTGACCGGGCAGGCGGCGATGGACCACCTGCGCGCGCAGGACCAGCGTCTGGCGGAAGTGGCGGCAAACCTGAAGGCGCCGGTCACAGAGGTGCCGGCGCGGGTGAAGGCGCTGATGGACGAACGCAAGGCGCTGGCCAATGAGGTCGCGCAGCTGCGCCGCGAACTGGCGATGGGCGGCGGGGCGGCGACCACAACGGACCGGGAGGTCAATGGCATCCGGTTCCTGCCGCAGGTCGTCTCGGGCGTATCGGGCAAGGATCTGCCCGCGCTTGTCGACGAACTGAAATCGCGGGTCGGATCCGGCGCGGTACTGGTCGTCGCCGATACCGGCGGCAAGGCGGCTGTCGCGGCCGGGGTCACGCAGGACCTGACCGCGCGGCTATCGGCTGTCGACATCGTCAAGGCGGCGGCAGAGGCGCTTGGCGGCAAAGGCGGTGGGGGACGGCCCGACATGGCCCAGGCAGGCGGCACGGATGCATCGAAGGCCGATGATGCCATTCAGGCGGCCGAAAAGGTGATAGGAGCGGTGGGATGAGTGCACTCTGGATCGCGCATGTGAAGGTGTTGGACGCCGAGGCCTACGGGAAGTACGCGGCACTCGCGGGCCCGGCCATCGCCAAGCATGGCGGCGTCTTCCTGGCCCGGGGCGGGCGCTATGTGCAGTTGGAAGGCAATGACCGGCCGCGCAACGTTGTGGCGCGCTTTCCATCGCTGGAGGCTGCGGTCGAATGCTACCACAGCGCCGACTATCAGGCCGCCCTTGCCCATGCCAAAGGCGCGTCCGAGCGCGATCTCATGGTTGTCGAGGAAAGCTGAGCGGGCGCTGGCAGATCAAACCGGCAGCACGGTCGTTTCCTTGATTTCCTCCATCACGAAGCTGGCCGAAACATCGGCAAGCTCGATCCGGGCGACAAGGTTCTGGTAGAGCCGGTCATAGGATTTCACGTCGCCGACGCGGGCGCGGATGAGATAGTCGAGATCGCCGGTCATGCGGTAGGCGCCGAGGATCTCGGGCATGTCGCGCGTCGCCGCGGCAAAGCGGTCGAGCCAGTCAGGCGCATGACGGTCGGTCCGGATCATCATGAAGACGGTAAGCCCGAGACCGACGCTGTCAGGGTCGAGAAGCGCCACGCGGGCCTTGATGACACCTGCCGCCTCCAGCGCCTTGACCCGCCGCCAGACCGCATTGCGCGACAGGCCGACACGTTCCCCGATCAGGTCCAGCGGCAGGTCGCATTCCCGTTGCAGGAGGGCGAGGATTTTCTGATCGAGCGCATCAAATTTTGCCATAATCTCGCGTACTATGGGAAGTTATCCACCGTTGCAAGGAAAGTTGCAGGATGTTTGTGAGCACTTCCTCAACCGTCCCGGCTATAGTCAGGAAAACTGCAGAAGAGGCCAGAAATGCTCGACCGTCTGTTTCTTGACCATCCCCGTTCGGTGGATGAAACCTATCTTCAGCACGCGGCTTTCGCGTCGCGCTTTTCGTTGGCGCTTTTCGGGGCGGCCTGCGCCGCGCTCGTCCATGCCGTGCTGCCTTTCATGTTTGAGCGTACTGC
The DNA here is from genome assembly GCA_041397105.1 of Paracoccaceae bacterium. Classification (GTDB taxonomy): domain Bacteria; phylum Pseudomonadota; class Alphaproteobacteria; order Rhodobacterales; family Rhodobacteraceae; genus Albidovulum. The sequence continues at coordinate 451,450 of JAWKXJ010000002.1, read as the reverse complement.
CAGCCGCACGGTCGCCCGGCTTTACGCGAAGACCCACAACAGGGGGCAATGAATGTGCCGCTGGGCCGCCTATTGCGGTGAACCGATCTTTCTGGAAGACGTCGTGAGCCGGCCCGGACATTCGCTGATCCATCAGAGCCACGGGGCAAGCGAATGCAAATCCGCGATCAATGGCGATGGCTTCGGGCTCGCTTGGTACGGCGCGCGGCCCGAGCCCGGGCTATTCCGCGACATTCTGCCAGCCTGGTCCGATCCGAACCTGAAATCCCTGACCGCGCAGGTTTCATCGCATCTTTTTCTGGCCCATGTCCGGGCCTCCACGGGCACGGCGACCAGCCGCAACAATTGCCACCCGTTTGTCGTCGGCCGCTGGAGCTTCATGCATAACGGCCAGATCGGCGGCTATGACAGTTTTCGGCGTGATGCCGACATGATGATCCCCGACAACCTCTATGCTTTCCGCAAGGGCGCCACCGACAGCGAGGCGTTGTTTCTTGTGGCCATCGCGGAGGGGCTTGAAACCGATCCGCTCGGCGCGCTGGAACGTGCCGTGGCCCGGTTTGAGGCGCTGTCGCGCGCAAAGGGCGCAGCACCGCATATCCGCCTGACGGCCGCCTTTGCGGACGGGGATCGGCTCTATGCCGTGCGCTATGCAACCGACGATATGGCGCCAACGCTCTATCATCGCTGGTCCGACACCTTCCGTGGCCGCGCCGTGGTGTCCGAACCACTTGAGATTGGCGAGGAAGGCTGGGCGATCGTGCCACCGGGTTCTTTCTGCGTTTTCGAGGGCGACAAGGTCGATATCCGACCATTCGCACCGGCACGGTTGGCGGCGGTGGCCTGATCCCCGGTATTTCCGGTATTTCCCGCCAGCATCGCATGGCAGCGCCCCGAATGCAGGCGCTGGTACCGACATGATGTCGTTTTCGCACCCAAGGCGACGCAATCCGCTGACGGCCGGTGGCCGCGCAGGATATTAAGAGGTCCAGCAGGAATTTTCGGGAGCGCGACGGGATGAGCGAAGTGGTGGAGGGCCGCAGGGCAGGGCGTGGCAGCGGCGGCGGAGCGGCGCGTCGGGCGGAACGGACAGCCGTTCGGATCGAATGCGCGAAATACATCGAGCGCAACATCCCCAACCTCGAAATCCTGAACGACGAGGCGCTCGAAATCATCGAGCATAACGCCGAGACGGTTCTGGAAGAGATCGGCGTTAACTTCGTCGAAAACCCGGCCGCGCTTGAGCTCTGGCGCGCGGCGGGTGCCGATGTGAAGGATGAACGGGTCCGTATCCCCAGGGGTTTGGCCCGGCAGCTCTGCAAGACCGCGCCGTCATCCTATGTCCAGCATGCCCGCAATCCGGCCCGGAACGTGACTGTCGGCGGCAAGTCGCTCGTCCTTGCACCTGTCTATGGTCCGCCCTTCGTGCGCGACGCCGAAGGCGGCCGCCGCTACGCCACGATTGAGGATTTCCGCAAGTTCGTGAAGCTCGGCTACATGTCGAAGTGGTTGCACCATTCCGGCGGCACCGTTTGCGAGCCGACCGATGTCCCGGTGAACAAGCGCCATCTGGACATGCTCTATGCCCATATGACGCTTTCCGACAAACCCTATATGGGTTCCGTCACGGAACCGAGCCGGGCGGCGGATTCGGTCGAAATGTCGAAAATCCTCTTCGGCAACGATTTCGTCGACCAGAACACCGTGATGACCTCGCTCATCAACATCAACTCGCCGATGACCTTCGACGGGATCATGATGGGCGCGCTTGAGGTTTATGCAAAGGCTAACCAGGCCTGTATCATCTCGCCCTTCATCGTCGGCGGCGCGATGGCGCCGGTGTCGGTCGCCGGAACGCTGACGCAGGTTCTGGCCGAAGTTCTGGCGGGCGTCGCCTACAGCCAGCTGATACGCAAAGGCGCGCCGATCATCTTCGGTGCCTTCGTGACCTCGATCGACATGAATTCCGGCGCGCCCACATTCGGGACGCCGGAGGCGAGCCACATCACCTATGGCGCGGGTCAACTGGCACGGCGTCTCGGCCTGCCTTACCGCTCTGCCGGGGGGTTCGCCGGATCGAAGCTGCCGGATGCGCAGGCAGCCTATGAAAGCGCCAACAGCCTGAACATGGGGCTTCTGGCCGGCGTGAACTTCATGCTCCACGCCTGCGGCTGGCTGGAAGGCGGGCTTGTCTCCTCCTTCGAGAAGTTTGTCATGGATGCCGATCAGCTTGGCGTCCTGCACCACCTCGCCAAGGGTGTGGACATGTCCGAGAACGCCCAGGCGATGGATGCGATCCGCGAAGTTGGTCCGGGCGGTCACTATCTGGGCTGTGCGCATACACAGGCCAACTTCAAGGAAGCCTTCTGGCGTACCGAGCTCTTCGACTACAAGCCCTTCGAGACATGGGACGAGGAAGGCGCGCGCGACACCGTGGCGCTGGCGTCGCGGCGGGTGGAGAAGCTTCTGAACGATTACCGCAAGCCCGAAATCGACCCGGCGGTCGAAGAAGCGCTGACCGACTATGTCGCGAGGAAAAAGGCATCGGTTCCCGACGCCTTCATGTGATCGGGCCAGCCCGCTATCAAAGGCTCACGCCGTGTCCGGGCGCCGCAACAGTGCGGCCTCGGCCAGAACCGCGATCAGGATGTCGATGTGGCGGGTGACGCTGTAATTGGCGTTGCCGCTGCGCCGATCTTCCTCAACACGTTCTTCCTGCTCCAGCAACTCCCCAAGCGCATGTTCCGGCGAGGGGGGTGTCGCTGCGCGCATGAGCCGGCGTAGATCGCGACCGCGCGAATATCCGATGACGCCCTCACGCGCCGCGCGAACCAGAATGCCTGGGCGATTCAGCGCGCTTAGCTTCGTGACGATGTCCGTCATAATCATCCTCCGGTTGAAATTCGATCGAAAGATGAAACAATTCGCGCCCTGTTGCGGATTGTCGCACGCCGGCGCACGGCAGATTTAACGAAACTTACAGTTTTCATCGAATTCTCGACGTCATCCGATCCGTTAACCATCAGGTAAGAACTGCAGCCAACGGTTGTGTCTTAAACGGAAAACGGCAGCTTCAACTGCCGGAAAATGAGGGAGGGACGATGACGACAGGGGCCGACACGGCATCACTTTTCCCGGACTGGGTACCGGATAACGCGCGCCTCTATCTGCGGCACATCGAAGAAGGGCTGTCCATCCGTGAAATCGCGCGGAACGAGGGCTGCCATGCCTCAACCATACTTCGCAAGGTGCGCGCCTATGAAAACCGACGCGACGATCCGCTGATTGACGAGGCGCTGAACGACTTCGGCCGGCTTCACCAATCCCTGTCCCTGGCAGCCCGCAACAGCCACGCCCATTCCGACCCCATGTCAAAGCAAGAGGCCCGCCCCATGACCGCACCCATCCGTTCGGCAGATGTCCAGATTGCCGATGACAAGACCGTCGAACGTGAAGCCCGCCGCATTCTTCGCCGCCTATGCGAGGCTGGGGCGGTCCTTGCCGTGGCGCCGGACTTGGACAAGGCAGCGGTTCTGAAGGGAACCGTCCGCACAGCCGTGCTGGACCGGGCTATTGCACAGGCCTTCGCGATGAAGGACTGGATCAGCGTCAAGGGGCAGGGGCGGGTCATGACCTATCAGATCACGATGGCCGGCAGGTCGGTCCTGAAACGTTTGCTCGCCGACGAGGCGGCCGGCCGGGCAGGCGGATTTGCCGAGGCGCAAAGCCCCTTTGCCGAACAGCACCGGGTCTGGAGCGACCGGGCAGTGATGGAGCCTGGATCGTCAACGCCACGTCGGATGCGGTTCAATCTGGCCGAAAGTCCGCTCGCCGTTCTGGCGCGGCGCAAGGAAAAGGATGGCCAGCCGTTTCTTCTGCCCGAACTTGTCGCGGCAGGCGAACGCCTGCGGGAGGATTTTGAACTGGCACAAATGGGGCCGCGGGTCGCGCAGAACTGGGACCGGTTCCTGACCGCGGCCGACCGGGGCAATTTTGCCGGTGACAGCGGCACCGGCGAAGGCGCGCAGCGCGCACGTGATCGGGTGGCGGCGGCCTTGCGCGACCTCGGGCCTGGCCTTGGCGACATGGTATTGCGATGCTGTTGCTTTCTGGAGGGGCTGGAGGTCGCCGAAAAACGCATGGGCTGGTCGGCCCGGTCCGGCAAGATCGTCCTTCGCATCGCGCTTCAGCGCCTGAAACGGCACTACGACGACATCAATGGTGGCAGGCCGCCGCTGATCGGCTAGATCGGATCAAGTGGGGTAGTTGCGGGAAGAGGGCCGGTCAAGCGGCCCTCTTCGTTGTTCGTTCTGGCCCGTGGTCAGTCACTGGCTGCCCGCGTGGCGCCGGCACTGTGCAGAAGCCCGGCAACCGCACCGCCGACAAGCGGGGCCACGATAAAGACCCAAAGATCGGTGATGGCCTTGCCGCCGGCAAATAGCGCCGGGCCGATGGAGCGCGCCGGGTTGACCGACACGCCAGTGACGTTGATGCCCACCAGGTGAATGCCTGCCAGCGTCAGGCCGATGGCGAGCCCCGCCATGGCGCCCGGCGCGCCATCCTGCGTCGCGCCGAGAATGACCGTCACGAAAAGAAAGGTCGCGACCATCTCGAAAAGAAGCGCCGCGAACAAGGAATATTCGCCAAGATAACCGGCACCGTAGCCGTTCTGGCCAAGGCCGTTTTCCGCAACGGAATAATCGGCCTTGCCGCTGGCAATCGTCAGGATCGTCAGGGCACCCAGAATGGCGCCACCGATTTGCGCGGCCGAATAGGCAAGGCAATCGCGGCCTGTCATGCGCCCGGCCGCCACCATGCCGAGCGACACGGCGGGGTTGAGATGCGCGCCCGAAATCGCGCCGAGACCGTAGGCGGCGGCGACAATGGACAGCCCGAAGGCCAATGAGATGCCGAGCATCCCGATTTCGCCGCCCATCAGCACGGCGGAACCGACCCCGAAAAAGACGAGAATGAATGTGCCGATGACCTCGGCCACAAGTTTCTTGGACATAGTCCCTCCTTGGGGGAGGCCCGATCAGAACCGGGCATCCTCGTTGTCTTCCATGGCAAAAAGGCCTATCTGGTGTCAGGCCTTTGAGTTAGGGGGAAAAATCCTTGCGCGATCTCAAGATACCCGAGCAGCGGCATCCCGAAAAAGCGCGCAGGCCCGATCAGGCGCAGCCGAAAAAACCGTCCTGGATCCGCGTCAAGGCCCCGGTGTCGGATGGCTACCGGCAGACCCGCGACATCATGCGCGAACACAAGCTCGTCACCGTTTGCGAAGAGGCGGGCTGCCCCAATGTCGGCGAATGCTGGAGCCAGGGCCACGCGACCATGATGATCATGGGCGAGGTCTGCACCCGCGCCTGCACCTTTTGCAATATCGCGACCGGCAAGCCGCCCGAGGCGCTCGACGTGTTCGAACCCGGCCGTGTCGCCGATGCGGTCAAGAAGCTCAGGCTCAACCATGTCGTGGTGACGTCGGTTGACCGGGACGATATCGAAGATGGCGGGGCGGAACATTTCGCCCAGACGATCCGCGCCATCCGCAAACAGTCACCGCAGACCACCATCGAAATTCTGACACCGGACTTTATTCGCTGCGATCCCAGCGTGTTGGAGGCGGTTGTTAAAGCCCGCCCCGATGTCTTCAACCACAATCTCGAAACCGTACCCGGGCTTTATCCCGAGGTTCGCCCCGGCGCGCGCTACTTCCATTCGCTGAGGCTCTTGCAGCGGGTGAAGGAACTTGACCCCACGATGTTCACAAAATCGGGGATCATGGTCGGTCTTGGGGAGGATCGGCAGGCGGTCCTTCAGGTCATGGACGACATGCGCGCCGCCGATATCGACTTTCTTACCATCGGCCAGTATCTGCAGCCGACGCCAAAACATCACCGCGTTGACCGTTTCGTGACGCCGGAGGAATTCGCGACCTATGAGAAGGCCGCATATGGCAAGGGGTTTCTCATGGTGTCAGCCACACCGCTGACCCGGTCGAGCTATCATGCGGGCGATGATTTCGCCCGGCTCCGCGCCGCCCGTCTGGAAAAACTCGGCAAGGCTTGAGCGTTCCGTCCCAACCTCCCTCCGGGGGTAGGGATTTCCGGACTTGTCCGATCTGGTCGTCATCCACAACCTTTGAGGGATCGACGACGCAATCACGAGACGAGGCAACCGATGGCTTATGGCTACGACCTCGCGGTCGGGCGGGCGCGAAAGCTTGCTGAAAAATTCGGCAAACCGCTCCGGCAGGGCGAAACCTCTGCGCAGTTCAAGACGCACTTTGAGAAGATGTTCCGCCTGACGGTGGTTGCCGCGAAATACAAGAAGGAGAAGGAGGCGGAAACCCATGCCGCCGTCGATGCCAACATCGCGCGGCTCACCTCAGTTCGTGACGCGATCCTTGCCAACGGGTCGCCAACAGGTGTCCAGACACGCCGCAATATTCCCGGCGGCGCGGCGCATATGGCGCATTTCCGCGCCGCGCCCAACAGCGGCAAATACGTGATCTTCAGTGACATTCACCTGACCAACCGCGACAATCGCCAGTGGCTCTTCGAACGGGACAACAAGGGCCTCTACCTGCAGGCGCTGGCCGAATATTACGGGCCGCGCGGCTACACGCTGATCGAAAACGGCGATGTCGAGGAATTGCTGATCTTCGACCCCGCCGCGCCCGAACACCAGAACATGCCGACCTTCGAGGACATCGTCTGGGACGAACCGGACACCTGGCAGGGGATCATTGCCGACCGGACGCTGCGCAAGCGCGCCCAGTTCGAAACCATCGTGCGCGAACATGGCGACTATTATCAGTGCGTATATGACAACTTCATCGCGCGCGGGGCCTATTACCGGACCATCGGCAATCACGACACCGATCTGTCGAGCCGCGAGTTTCGCGACATCGTGCGCAATCGCCATGGCTTCGACTGGCCGACGGCCAGCGATTTCGTCGCCCTGATGGGGCCGGAAGGGACGGTCGACTACCTGATCTGCCATGGCCATCAGTTCGACGCCTCCTGCATCGCCGAACATGCGCCCTTTACCGGCGAATCCCTGTCGCAGAGCGGCGGCTGGGCCTATGAGGGGCCGGACCGCTACTGGAACCATGGCGATGACGGGCCGCTCTTCCTCGACAAATGGCTCGACGGCAGCAAGACCTTCAGCAATTCGCTCGTCCATGCGGTGCCTGCCGGCAACGATCAGACAGGCAACGCCATTCTCAGTTGGCTTGGCTTCGACCTCAATCGCGAAGCGGCGTGGGAGGCGATCTTCACGGGCAATATCGCCTGGGAATATTTTGAACATGGTGACGCGCCGCAAAGGGCCATGGATGAAGAGGTCGAAAAAGGCGTCCGCTGGTTCAAGATGCGCCACATGGACGAACAGAAGATCGTTCGCGGGCTCGACCAGCAATTCGGCCGGAACAGCGGCCCGACGCTCGTCCTTGGCCATTCGCACGAACCGCGTATCCGTTCGGACCGGGGGACCATTGCCGAACGCCCCCTCGGCCCGGTTGCGAATTATCTGAATTCTGCCGCAGCGGGGCGGTTCGAAAACCTCATCTGGGGTATCGAAATCGACAACGGCGCCCCGCGGATCATCAGCTGGTCGCGGGACCGTGAGACTGAGGAAATGGTGCGGACGGTCTGGAACGACAGGGTCAGCAATTCGATATCAACACTCCGGGCCGGTCGCAGAACACGGCATGGCCTCAAAAATGCCCCGGGCTTCGGCCCGGCGGTGCAGGAGGCGATCAATCTGGCCCTTGCGGATCACTAGCATCTTCGACGGAACGGAAAGGATTGAACCATGGCGCGCGCACCTGCTGTAAGCCAAACCTCCACGGCCCGGGCCCGGGTCAGTTCCTATTCGGCTGCTGCTGAAGGGTTGTTCTTCACCCTTCAGGGCAATGCCAACCGAAACCGGGTCTTCAAGGTTGCCGCGGGTGCGGCCCATCACAGGACCACCATGTCTGTCGTCATCGCCGCCTATGCCGCAGGTGAGCGGTTGGCTGTTTCCTACGACACGCTGACACTGGCGCCATCCCCGTTGGCGACAGGCGCGCCACGTATATTCTCGGTGGCGGCCGTGGGTATGGGGACGGACCCGCATCTCGGCTAGCCACACCCGGTAGGCGCCCGGCGCTAACGGCTGACGAATTGTTCCATGAGCACCCGGCCGAGCGGCGGGACCGCAGCGGCCACCCGGAACACCGTCCGCAGCACCGCCCGTTTCGCACCGCTTTGCGACTGCAACAGCTGACGCGCGTTTTCTGACAGTCGGAGCACATGTGCCCCGGCAGCATGACGCGCGGCATGGTAGCCATCGGTCCTGCCCGAGAGTATCCGCCCGACCAGATCGGCGGCATCGGCAATCCCTAGGTTCATGCCCCGCCCGCCAACCGGCGAATGACAATGGGCCGCATCGCCGGCAAGGAAAACACGGCCCTTCTGATAGGCCGACACCTGCCGGACGGAAATCGTGAATGCACCGGAACGGCGGATCTTGCATACCGCCATGGGCACCGGCAGCGCCTTGAGCGCATCGGGGGCCGAAGCGATGACACGGAAACGGGTGCGTTCCAGCGGCACGACGACGGCAACCTTGCCTTCGGGCAGAAGATAGCCCTTGAAGTGATCCGCGTCCGGCCAGTCATCGCTTTCCACATCGGCAATCGACCAGCGGTCGGGCAGGTCGTATCCATCGAAGCTCAGGCCAAGCGTCTGACGCACCGTGCTGTGGATGCCGTCGGCCGCGATCACCAGATCATAGCGCTCTGGCGCGCCTTCGACGGTGACGCTGACACCGTCGCCATCCTGTGTCAGCGTCTCCAGCGCCGCGCCATAGCGGATGCGCCCGCCACAACGGGTGAAGGCGGCGCTCAGATGCGCCTCGGTCCGGTCCTGCGCGAGACCCCAGATACGCGACCGGTCGCTGAAATTGAGCGGCAACCGTGCGATGCGGGACGCACCCTGATGAAAGATGACGCCCGCGAAGCGAACCGCCTCTGCATCAATTGCCTCGGCAACGCCGGACGGGGCGAATATATCCATGGAGTGCTGCAAGATGCCGACCGCGCGGCTGAGTTGCGACGCGCCGGGCCGTCGCTCGATCACCGTCGGAATGACACCTTGCCGGGCAAGTTCCACGGCTGCGGTCAGCCCGGTCGGCCCGGCTCCGACAATAAGGATGCGTTGAGACATCGGCCCGCCTTTCGACGCGACGATGGTCGCCGCGGGCCGCGCAATGTCAAGCCTTGCGGGTTATTCGGCTGGCGGAATCTTCTTCAGATAGGTCGCGATCGCCTGCCTGTCCTCGACGGGCAGATGCGCCATGTTGGTCACGACCAATGCCATATGTCCGCCAGCGCTGTCGAAGTCGGGGGTGAAGCCGGTAGTCAGGTATTCGACAATATCGGCCTCGGACCAGGTCAGCTTGGCCGGCGTGATGTTCGGGAACGATCCGCGACCGGCCGGCACCGGGCCACCCGCCAGCCAGCGGTCGCGCTCCATCGCGCCAAGCGCATTGCGCGGCGTATGGCATTCGCCGCAATGGGCGAGCGCTTCGACCAGATAGCGCCCATGCGCCTCTTCCGGTGTAAGGTCGTCGCCGATCACCCAGTCCGGCTTGAAGAAAAGGAATTTCCAGCCGCCAAGGCTGCGCCGGATGTTGTAGGGAAACCCGACCTCATGCGGCTGGTTCGGCACCGCCATCGGCGGCAGCGTCATCAGATAGGCGTGCAGGTCGGCAACATCCTGCAGTTCGGCATTCGCGAAGCTGACATAGGGGAAGACCGGGTAGTAGTGCTGCCCTTCGGGCGACACGCCCCGCATCATCGCATTGGCAAGGTCGAGCGCCGACCAGCCGCCGATCCCGTTGACCGGGTCAGGCGAGATATTCGGTGCAAGGAAGGTTCCGAAGGGCGAAGGAAAGCGCTGGCCGCCGACAAGCTCAAGCGCCTTGTCACCCTCTGCACCTGGCGCCATGTGGCAGGACGCGCAGCCACCGGCCCAGAAGATGCGTTCACCGCGCCCGGAATCGCCGGTCAGACCGGCCAGCGCGTCGGCGGGCAGGGGGTTGGGCCGGGTCACGAACCAGAAGATGGTGAAACCAATGGCTGCCAGCGCGGCGAGGGTGACGATCAGGCGGCGCATGGGCAAACTCCGGACATGAAAAGGGGGACGGTTTTCTGCCGTCCCCCCTAGACTATCAGATCAGTTGGGAATGCGCGCGGCTTTGTGACACCCACCGCAGGAACCGCCGAGCGGACCCATTGCGGCCTGCAGTGCTTCCAGTCCGGTCCCGGCGGCCGCCTGCATCGCCATCGCAGCGTCAACGAACGCTTTGTTCTTGCCGCCCATGTCCGCTTCGGCCGTCCACGCCTTGGCATCGGCCGTGGAGGCGGGGTTGGCGGAGTTGTCGGACCCTTCGGGCCAGAGCATGGATGCATCGATCTGGGTCGTTGTGACGAGGTTATCGGCCGCTTTCTGCGCGGCAGCGGCGTCATAGGCGACCTCGCCCTTGGCCATGCCACCCAGCACGCCGAGATTGAGCGCGCGATAGGCCATGATCCCCTGACGCGCCTTGATCTGCATCTTGAACGGGGCATCCTGCGCCATGGCGACACCGCCAACGGTCAGAGCCAGAATGGTCGCGGCAATAGAAATACGCTTCATGATTTCCTCCGTGTTGCGCTTATTGGCTTCAAGCTTAGCTGTGAGAGAATTCGCGGCCAGCCTTTATTTTTGCAGTGTATTCGTGACATAATGCACAGTCAGTGCTGAGAGGCTCAGAAATGGGTCAAATGCCCCAGGAAAGGCCGTTTCTTGGCATTTTAGGGCCAGGAACGATCACAGAAACGTGACAAGGGACGAAACCACGGAATGCGGGAAAACTGGGATGATCTGCGATTTGTGCTGGCCGTGGCCGAAGAAGGCTCCGTCAGTGCGGCGGCCCGCCGGCTTGGCGTAAATCACGCAACCGTGCTGCGACGCGTCGCCGCCTATGAAGAAGAGGCGGGCGTGGTGCTTTTCGACAAGACGGCGCGCGGCTACATCGTGCCGGATGCACAGCGCCGGATCATCGACGCCGCGCGCGAGGTCGACCGGGCGGTGCAGGCGGTCGGCCGGATGCTGCAGGGCGCGCGCGCACCGCTGGCAGGCGATGTCAGGGTCACATCGACCGACAGTTTCTGTCAGTTCATCCTGCCGCGCATGGTCGCGCGGCTGCGCCAGTCGGCCCCGGATCTCAAAATCGAGCTTCTCTGTTCCAACATGCATGTCGATCTGGCCCGAACCCATGCCGACATCACCGTACGTCCGGCCGAAAGCTTGCCCGACGATCTGACGGGCGAGGTACCGGCCGAACTCGGCTTTGCCGCCTTTCGCGCAAATGGCAGCACCGGTACGAAATGGTTCGGCCTGTCCGGCCCGCTCAGACGCTCCGTCGCCGGGCGCTGGCTGGCCGAAAACGTCGCCCCGGAAGACATCGAGGCTTCGGCGGACAGCTTCATCGTCCTTCGCGAGCTTGCGGCACTTGGCGATGGTATCGTTATCCTGCCGGATTTCCTCGGGGCCGACGACAGACGGCTAATCAGGGTGCCGGGCCTGGTACCGCCGCTTCGCGCGCCGCTTTGGGTCGCGAGCCATGCCGACCTTGCCGACATTCCGCGCATCGCCGAGGTACGCCGCGGCCTGTCGCGGATGTTGGCCGCCGATGCGATGCGGTTGCGCGGCTTCGGTTAGGGCAGGTGGCGGATCTTCGGCGCGCCGGATCCGGTTGCCAGTCCCAGCCCATCGGGCAGGATGCCGGACCATTCAAGCAGGGCCAGCGCAAGGCAGATCGCGATCACGGAAAAGACCAGCTTGACACGCCGCGCCGAAGGCGGACGCTGCGCCCATTGCGACATGCGCAGAAAGCGGGTGAGGCGCATTATTCCGCGGCATCGTCGGTGAAACGGACCTTCCCGATATGCGGCAGGTTGCGGTTGCGCTGCGCGAAGTCGATGCCGTAACCCACGACGAATTCGTCAGGAATCTCGAAACCGGTCCATGTCGCCTTGATCGGCACTTCGCGGCGCGACGGCTTGTCGAGCAGGGCGCAGACCTCCAGCCGCTTCGGGTCGCGGCTTTTCAGAAGGTTGACGACGTGATGGAGCGTAAAGCCGGTATCGACAATATCCTCGACGACCAAAACGTCGCGGCCCGCAATCTCGCCGCGCAGGTCCTTCAGGATGCGCACCTCACGGCTCGATTCCATTGCGTTGCCGTAGGAGGAGGCCTCCAGAAAATCGACCTCGACCGGCAGGTCGATTTCGCGGACGAGGTCGGCGATGAAGACGAAGGAGCCCCGCAACAGCCCAACGACGATGAGCTTGTCGGTGCCCTTGAAGGCGCGCGTGATGTCTTTCGCCAGGGCCTCCACCCGCGCCGCAATGGACTTGGCCGATATCAGCTGGTCGATGACATATGGACGGTTCGGCATGACGTTCCCTTCCTTCGCCCCCTTGTGTCTTGGCGCCCGTCATAAGAGATAGGGCCAGTCGCATGTTCAAGTGGAAAGGCGCGGATGCCGACACATTCCGAAACGCGGGCCCTGCCGTGGACGGCCGAGGAGATGTTCGCGCTTGTCGCGGATGTCGGGCGTTACCCGGAGTTTTTGCCTTGGACGGCGGCGGCGCGCATCCGGTCCCGCAGGCCGGCCGGCGCGGGCAAGGAAGTCATGGAGGCCGATCTCGTCATTTCCTTCAAGGTATTCCGGGAACGTTTCGGCAGCAGGGTGGTTCTGGACCCCGCCGCCGGGCGGATCGACACGGAATACCTCGACGGCCCCTTTCGCTACATGCGGTCGAACTGGACCTTTCGGGACCGGCCCGGAGGCGGATGCGATGTGGGGTTCTTTGTCGATTTCGAGTTTCGCAATGCGATCTTGCAGAAACTGATCGGCGTCGTCTTTGACGAAGCGATGCGGCGGGTTGTCCGCGCCTTTGAAACGCGGGCCGAGGCGCTTTACGGCCGGGCGTGAAACTCCGGGGCGGATGACGCCTCACGACGCCAGATCATAGGCCCGTTCGCCGTGAACCGACAGGTCGAGCCCGTTCGTTTCCGCCTCGACATCGACGCGCATCGGAAAGACCATCGCGGCGAGGCGGGCCAAGAGCCATGTGCCAGCAAGCGTATAAAGCCCGACGATCAGCAGCGCCCCGATCTGCGCGACCCAGGCGCCCTGACCGAACACGGCGATCATCACGGTGCCGAAGATCCCGCCGACCCCGTGAACGGCAAAAACGTCGAGTGTGTCGTCGATCCGGGTCTTCGTACGCAGAAGGACGACGGCCTCCTGACAGAGAACACCGGCGATGCCGCCGATCACGAGCGCGGCGACCGGACCGACAAAGCCCGAGGCCGGGGTGATCGAGGCGAGGCCGGCAATGGTGCCCGTGACGATGCCCACAAGGGACGCGCGGCCGAACTTGAACTTTTCCCACGCCGCCCAGCTGAGCGAAGCGCTGGCCGCCGAAATATGGGTCACGGTGATCGCCATTGCGGCCGTGCCGTCAGCCGCCAGCGCCGAACCGCCATTGAAGCCGAACCAGCCGACCCAGAGAAGCCCCGCCCCGATGGCGACCATCCCGGGATTGTGCGGCGGTGTCGTGCGGTGACGACGCGGCCCGACCATCATGGCAAGCAAGAGTGCCGCGAGGCCCGCCGTTTCGTGCACAACGATCCCGCCAGCGAAATCCTTCGTCCCGGTCGCACCGAATAGGCCGCCATCCGCCATGAACCCGCCGCCCCATATCCAATGCGCGACAGGCGCATAGATCAAAAGCATCCAGAGCGCAGAAAACATGAGAACGAAGGCAAATCCCACCCTTTCGGCAAAGGCGCCGAGGAAGAGGGCGGGGGTAATGATCGCGAAGGTCATCTGAAAGGCGAAGAAAAGCACCTCTGGCAGCGTCCCGGAAACGGAATCCGCATCGACACCGGCAAGAAATGCCTTCGCCAGCCCGCCCCAGACGGCGCCTTCGCCCCCGAAGGCGATGGTGTAGCCGAAGGCGAGCCAAAGAACGCTCATCAGACAGGCAACACTGAAGCATTGCATGAAGACCGAGAGGACGTTTCGCGCACGGACAAGGCCACCATAGAAAAGCGCGAGCCCCGGCAATGTCATCAACAGCACAAGCGCGGTTGCGACCAGTATCCACGCCGTATTTGCCCCGTCCATCCTTTCCCCCGATTTCTTCAGATAGATGATGCCGGGGAGAAAGCGCCAAGCCGCCACGATGGAAAGCTGTCTGCGCGGGCAGGGCGCCAAAAAAACGGGCATTTCCTGAACTGCACGGTATTTTTGCGCCTTCTGCGCGAAATGGTCAAAATTTCAGCGGTGTGATAACCTAGCCGAGCGCGGCGATCAGCATTGACAGCGCATGTTCCACCGTGCCGGCCCGGACATTCCCGCGCCCGATTGCCCCGAATTCGACCGTTTCGGTTCGAGTTACGCGGCCCGTCCCGGCGAGGCCGAAACAGACGCGTCCTTCCGGCTTGAACTCGGACCCGCCCGGCCCGGCAATGCCGGTGACGGCAATGGCCAGCGTCGCCCCGGACCCGTGAAGCGCGCCTTCAGCCATTTCGCGGGCCACAGGTTCGGATACCGCACCATGGAGCCGCAACGTGTCAGCGGAAACGCCAAGCAACCGTTCCTTGGCGGCATTCGAATAGGTGACATAACCGGTGGCGAAAATGTCGGATGCGCCTGGCGGGTCGGTAATGGCGGCAGCGATCATCCCGCCCGTGCAGCTTTCGGCTGTTGCGATCTCGGCCCCCCGTGCACGGGCCCGTTCAAGCAGCTCCTCGGCCTTCTTCATTGCAGAAGAACGCCGTGGGCGATGCCGGCGATGACGAGTGTCAGGATGCCGGCAAAGACGCCAGCCCACAGATCGTCCAGCATGACCCCCGCCGCATCGCCGCGACGGTCAGCGCGACCGATGATGCCGGGCTTCCAGATGTCGAAGATCCGAAAAAGGATGAAGGCCGTCAGATAGCCGGGCCAGGGGAATGTGGTGCTTTCGGCGCCGACGATCCAGAAGGCGGCCGAGGGGAAGAGAAGGGCGATCCACTGACCGGCCACCTCGTCGATCACGATCTCGGACGGATCCTTGTCGTCCTTCCCTTCCACCTCGCGTGTCACCGACCAGAAACCGAGCGCGACGGCCGCGCAGGTCGCAAGCGCGAGAAGCGGAAAGTGACCCAGCCGGTGAAGAAAGACCCCAAGGGCGATGGCGGCGAGCGATCCCCAGGTACCGGGCGCGGGACGAAGAAGCCCGACGCCAGCGGCTGTTGCGACAAACCTGCTCAGTTTCATGTCTTCACCAATGTAACGTTTGCCAACGCCGCGATGCCTTCCTCGCGGCCCGTGAACCCTAGCCGCTCCGATGTCGTCGCCTTGACGCTGATGCGGTCGGGCGATGTGTCCAGAATTTCGGCAAGCCTGCCCGCCATCGCGGCCGCGTGGGCGCCGATCTTGGGCCTTTCGCAGACCAGCGTGATGTCGGCATTGGCGAGCCGGTAGCCCCGTGCGGCGGCCCGCGCCCCGGCATGCGACAGGAAGATGCGGCTGTCTGCCCCCTTCCACTGCGGGTCCGACGGTGGAAAATGGCGGCCGATATCGCCATCGGCCAGCGCGCCATAAATGGCGTCGGTCAGCGCATGCATGCCGACATCGGCGTCCGAATGACCGAGAAGCCCGCGCCCGTGCGGAATGCGAATGCCGCAAAGGGTCACGTGATCGCCATCGCAGAAAGCGTGTACGTCGAACCCGTTGCCGCAGCGTATATCCATGTCAGTCCTCAAAAGCCGCTCGGCACGGGCGAAATCGTCGGGCCAGGTGATCTTGAAATTCTCCTCCTCGCCCGCGACGATGGCAACCCCGATCCCTGCGGCAAGCGCGGTTTCCACATCGTCTGCCGGCGCCGTATCGCCTTGGGCGCGATGGGCGGCAAGAATACGTTCAAAGGAAAATCCCTGGGGGGTCTGTGCCCGGAAAAGCCCCTCACGCGGCCGTGCGGCGGTCACCTGTCCATCCTGCCCGGCCCAGAGTGCATCGGTCACTGCAAGTGCGGGGGCGGCCGCGTCAGCATGATCAAGCGCCGCCATGACCCGGCCGACTACTGCCGGGCTGACGAACGGCCGCGCCCCATCGTGGATCAGGACATGGGTCATGCCCGCATCCGTCAGGCTGTCAAGCGCGTTGCGGACCGAAGCCGCCCGCGTGGCGCCGCCGGCGATCAGTGTCACGCCGCCGCCGAATGCTGCCACGCCAAGGCCCATGTCGTCGGGGTGCAGTACGACGATGCGTCGCGGAAAGCCGTCAAAGGCATTTACAGTGCGCGCCAGAACCGACTGCCCGCCAAGGTCGCGCCACTGTTTCGGCGCGCCGTCACCGGCGCGAAGACCGCGCCCGGCGGCCACGATCACGATGGCGGTCTGTTCTGGCGTTGGCACGGCGGCGGGCTCCCTCGTCTTTGATGCCGCTCTACAGGGTTTCGACACGGGATTGAATGAAAAATCCAGGCGGTGGCGGCGCCTGCCTATACGTTTGACGATGCCGTATTGCACAGGCACGGCCTGTGGCCGTCCCTACACTGTCCAAATTTTAGGCATCGTGGAAACCGTGCGGGATTTGCCCATGCGAACGATTGCCTTGGCGGCGGACAGGCGCTACCAAAGCGGCAACTGCACAAGGATTAGGCATTTGCCCATTCAACTGGCAGACATGGCGCTGGACCCGCCTGTGTTGCTCGCCCCGCTTGCCGGGGTCACGGACCTGCCCTTTCGCCGCATCGTCGCGCGTTTCGGGGCCGGACTCGTCGTCTCTGAAATGGTGGCCTCGGGCGAGATGCTCACCGCGAAGCCCTCGGTCCGGGCCAAGGCGCGAACCGATCTGGGGATCGCGGACGGGGCGCGGACCTCGGTGCAGATCGCCGGGCGGGAGGCGGGGGCCATGGCCGATGCCGCGCGCCTTGTGGCCGACATGGGGGCCGCGATTGTCGACATCAACATGGGTTGTCCGGCAAAGAAGGTGACGGGCGGGGCCTCGGGCTCGGCTCTGATGCGCGATCTCGATCATGCGCTTCGCCTGATCGAGGCTGTGGTGGGTGCCGTCGATCTGCCCGTGACGCTGAAATGCCGCCTTGGTTGGGATGACGATTGCCTGAATGCGGCGGAATTGGCGCGGCGGGCCGAGGCAGCCGGCATCCGAATGATCACCGTACATGGGCGCACGCGCCAGCAATTCTACAAGGGCAGGGCGGACTGGGCAGCGATCCGGCGCGTCAAGGACGCCGTCACCATCCCCGTCATTGCCAATGGCGATATCGTTGATGCCGCGACTGCGCGCGCAGCGATGACCTCATCGGCCGCGGATGGCGTGATGGTCGGGCGGGGCGC
The DNA here is from genome assembly GCA_041397105.1 of Paracoccaceae bacterium. GTDB lineage: Bacteria > Pseudomonadota > Alphaproteobacteria > Rhodobacterales > Rhodobacteraceae > Albidovulum. The sequence continues at coordinate 433,997 of JAWKXJ010000002.1, read as the reverse complement.
GCAGGGGGCGCCCTGGCGGCTGGCGGAAATCGGGGCGCAAGTCTTTGGCACCAGAGCCCCCGACATTCCGGCTGGCGCCGCGCTGGCGGCCCTTGTCGCGGAACATTATGAGGCGATGCTCGACTTCTACGGAACGGCCCTTGGCGTCCGCGTGGCGCGTAAGCATCTTGGCTGGTACCTTGACGGTGCCGCCGCCCGAACCGATCTGCGGGCCGAGATGATGACCGCGACCGATCCCGCGCGGGTTCTCACGCTCATCGGGCAGGCGTTCGGCGGCACCCCTCGGAAGGAGGCGGCATGATGCTGCCGGGCGGGGATGCGCTCTGGGCGTCGATGCCGATGCCGGCGGTGCTGATCGACGCGGACAATCAGGCCATCGCCGTCAATCCGGCCGCCGAATCCTTTCTCAACCTTTCGGAGAGGACGCTGCTCGGTCAGCCGCTTTTCGACCGTCTGGCGATTGATGCGCCGCTTGAACAGGTCTTTGCCCGCGTCCGGGCAAGCCATTCGAACCTTTTCATCAACGATGTCGCCATCGGCACGGGTGATCGGCCGCCGGCGTCCTGCAACCTCCAGGCCGCGCCCCTAGCGGGCGCACCGGGCGCCATCCTTCTGATGTTCGCGCCGCAGGATCATGCCGACAAGCTTGGCCGCGACAAGGCGGTCAAGACGGCGGCGCGTTCGGCCATCGGCATGGCCGAGATGCTGGCACATGAGATCAAGAACCCGCTTGCAGGCATATCGGGTGCGGCCCAGCTTCTGTCGATGTCCTTGGGCCCGGAAGACCGGGAGATGACGGACCTGATCGTCGCCGAAACGCGGCGGGTCGTGAAGCTTCTCGAACAGGTGGAACAGTTCGGCGATCTGCGCGCGCCGGAACGCCGCGCCGTCAATGTCCACGACGTGCTCGACCGCGCCAGACGATCCGCCTCCGTCGGTTTTGCGGCGCATATGACCTTTTCGGAGGATTACGATCCGTCGCTGCCTCTGGCCTATGGCGATGCGGACCAGTTGCTGCAGGTGGTTCTGAACCTCTTGAAGAACGCCGCTCAGGTCGCGCGCCCGGAAGGCGGCCGGATACGGTTGCGGAGCTTCTATGACGTGGCGCTTCGCCGGCGCCGCACGGATGGCGGGGGAACACCGCTGCCCCTCCAGGTGGAGATCAGCGACGACGGGCCGGGCATCCCGCCCGATCTTTTGCCGGACATTTTCGACCCGTTTGTCTCGGGCCGCGAAAACGGCACCGGGCTGGGGCTGGCGCTGGTGTCCAAGATCATTGCCGATCACGACGGATGGATCACGGTCGAAAGCGCGCCGGGGCGGACGACCTTCCGCCTGTCGCTGCCGATGGCAAATTAGAAGGAGGAGTGACGCGATGGACGGAACGGTTCTGATTGCCGATGACGACCGCACGATCCGGACGGTGCTGACCCAGGCCCTGACACGCGCCGGCTGCAAGGTTCACGCCACCTCATCGCTCGTCACGCTGATGCGCTGGGTCGAGGAGGGCAAGGGCGATCTCGTCATTTCCGATGTGATCATGCCGGACGGCAACGGGTTGGAAACTCTGCCGGAAATCGGGCGGCTGCGCCCGGGGCTGCCGGTGATCATCATATCGGCCCAGAACACGATCATGACCGCGATTCAAGCCTCCGAGGCTGCCGCCTACGACTATATGCCAAAGCCTTTCGACCTGCCCGATCTGATGAAGCGGTCGGCCCGGGCGCTGACGATGAAGCCAAAGGTCGCGCCCGCGCCCGGCCCGCGTCGCGAAACCGGCGACGACCTGCCGCTGGTGGGGCGCACTGCGGCGATGCAGGCGCTCTATCAACTGGTCGCGCGGGTGATGAATACCGATCTCGCGGTCCTGATCACCGGCGAGTCGGGCACTGGAAAATCGCTCGTCGCGCGGGCGATTCACGATTTTTCCGACCGCCGGTCGCGCCCGTTCGTGACCGTTCAGAATGCGGACATGGAAACGGTGGAAGGCGCCGCGGCCTTTCTGGAACGCGCACGGGGCGGCAGTGTCGTGCTGGACGAGGTGGCCGATTTTTCACCCGAGGCGCAGGCGCGGCTGGTCCGTATGATCGACACGATCCCGTCAGGCGGCCCGCGCATCATCGCCACCAGCCAGAAAGACCTGGCCGCGCAGATGGCGACGGGTACCTTTCGGGAAGACCTGTTCTTTCGCCTCAGTGGCATTCATCTGACCGTGCCGCCGCTTCGCGAGCGGGTCGACGACATACCTCTCCTCGCCGAACACTTTCTGGCGCGTACCGAGCGTGACGGCGGCCGGCCGAAATGGCTGTCGCCGGGCGCGCGGGAATCGATGCGTGTCTATCGCTGGCCCGGAAACGTCAGGCAGCTTGAAAACACGCTCAAACGGCTGTCGATCACGGCACAGGAATCGGAGATCAGCCGCACCGAAGTCGAGGCGGCACTTGGCGGTACAGCGCCGGTGCAAACACCAAATGGGGCAATCGACACCGGTGAGCGGCTTTCCGCCTCCATCGCGCGGCACCTGCAGCGCTACTTCGACCTCCATTCGGAATCTCTGCCGCCCCCGGGGCTATATGGCCGAATATTAAAGGAAATGGAGATTCCGCTTCTGGAAATCACCCTGGATGCCGTGGCCGGAAATCAGGCGAAATGCGCCGATTTGCTGGGCATCAACCGCAATACGCTCAGAAAGAAGCTGACCGAGCTGGATATCCACGTGACACGGCGCCGCAAGTTGATGTAAAACAGCAACACAAACCGTGGCCCATCGGCGTCAGCCAGTGTAAGGATCGCGGCATATCGGCGGTGGCTGCGAATGCGGCCCAAAATACAGGGGCGAGCTCGTGGAGGGCTTTGCGCGCAGTGCGGCTTTTGGGAGACTGAATCGATTGCGGCGTCAGCGCCGCTTTCAGAATGCCGTGACCATCGGACTTGTCGTGCTTGGCCCGGTTCTGGCGCTGATCACGTTTCTCGTGCTCGGACCGTTTGGGCAGGGCGCAGAATCCAAGGCGTTGCGGCTGATCCTTCTGGCCGACCTCGTCTATTTCCTCGTATTGGGGGGCATGGTGCTTGCCCGGCTGGCCCGCATGGTTTCCGCGCGCCGGGCAAAGTCGGCCGGTTCGCGCCTGCATCTGCGGCTGACCGGAATATTCGCCGGCATCGCGCTGGTGCCCACCGTCATTGTCGCGATCTTTGCGGGGCTGACGGTGAATATCGGCCTTGAGGGCTGGTTTTCCGACCGGGTCCGGCAGGTGGTCGGAAACTCCCTTGCGGCGGCCGAGGCCTATCAGGAGGAACACCGCCGCGATCTTTCCGCCGACGTCACAGCGCTGGCGCGTTATCTGAACGGCGCGCGCCAGTCAAATTTCCTGTTGAACGACAGTGAGTTGCGGCAGCTTCTTACACAAGGACAGACGCAAATTCAACGCGGCCTGCGCGAGGCCTATGTCATCGACGGCGGCGGCGAGCTCAGGGCGCGGGGCGAACGCAGTTATCTTTTCGATTTCGAAAAGCCGACCAGCGAGGATATCGAGAAGGCACGCCAGGGCGAAACGGTCCTGATCGAGGACTGGTCGAGCAGCGAGTTTCGCGCGCTGGTTGCCCTGCCTGCCTTTGCCGACCGTTATCTTTATGTCAGCCGCGATGTCGACGGAAAGATCCTGAGCCTTCTGGACGAGACGCGCGCGACAGTTGGCCTTTACCAGCAGCTCGAAGCGTCGCGCGGGCGGGTCGTCTTTGAATTCGGGCTCGTCTATGTGGGCTTTGCACTCATCCTCGTTCTCGCGGCGATCTGGATGGGCCTCTGGCTGGCCGAGCGTCTGTCCCGCCCGGTCGGCCGGTTGGCCGGGGCCGCGCAGCGGGTCGGGGCGGGCGATCTGGAGGTGCAGGTCATCGAGGAGGAGGGCGACGACGAAATTGCCATGCTGGGCCGCGTCTTCAATCAGATGACCCGGCAGTTGAACACCCAGCGCCAGGCGCTTCTCGACAGCAACCGTGCCACCGAACGGCGCCGCCGCCTCTTCGATTCGGTTCTGTCCTCGGTCACCTCCGGCGTCATTGGCCTCGATGCCGACGGCGATGTCGATTTCCTCAACCGCGCCGCGACACGGCTTCTGCAACTTGACGAGGAACGCGACCATGACCGCGCGCTGGCCGAGGCGGTTCCGGAATTCGCCACGCTTTTTCAGCGCCTGCGCGATGGCGCGGCGGAGGTTGTGCAGGAGGAAATCAAGGTCAGCCGGTCCGGGCGACTGGAAAGCCTGCTTGTCCGCATGGCCATTCGGCGCAATGCCGATGGCCGGCTGGAAGGTTACGTGGTGGCCTTCGATGACGTGACTGATCTTGTGTCCGCACAGCGGATGGCGGCCTGGGGCGATGTGGCCCGCCGCATCGCGCATGAGATAAAGAACCCGCTAACCCCGATCCAGCTTTCGGCCGAACGCATCCGGCGGAAATTCACCGGCCTTGTCGGCGAGGAGGCCGACACGCTTGGCCAGATGACCGACGTGATCGTGCGCCAGACCGGCGACCTGCGCCGGATCGTCGACGAGTTTTCGAAATTCGCGCGGATGCCGGAACCTGACCGCCGCGACCACGATCTGACCAAGTTGATGCGGGATGCGACAACGCTGCAGGAAGGGGCACTTCACGGCGCCGAGTTGATTGCCGATCTTCCCGATACGCCGCTCATGATCGAACTCGACGCGACCATGATTTCGCAGGCCGTGACCAACCTGATAAAGAACGCCGGGGAAGCGATTGAATCGCTTGTCGAAAAAGGCGCACCGGAAAACTTCCATCCGCAGGTGCGCGTGGCCATGGAGGTCGAGCCGGACACCGTCATCATCCGGATATCCGACAACGGGATCGGCCTGCCGGAAGATCGCGCGCGGCTTTTTGAACCCTATGTGACGACGCGGGAAAAAGGCACGGGCCTTGGCCTGCCGATCGTCAAGAAGATCATCGAAGAACATGGCGGCACGCTGGTTCTGCGCGATGCAGAGCGTTTCGAAGGCTGCAGCCATATTGGAGCAATGGCCGAGATCCGGCTGCCGCGGGCCCGCACGGGCCGTGGCATGCGGGACAGGGCCGAGGACATGGCCGGAGGTGCAAAATGAACGATATCCTGATAGTGGATGACGAACGCGATATCCGCGAACTGATCTCGGATATTCTCAAGGACGAAGGGTTCACGACCCGTCTCGCTGCCAATTCCGATGAATGCATGGCCGAGATCAACGGCGAACCGCCGGCGCTGATGATTCTCGACATCTGGCTGAAGGACAGCCGGATGGACGGGATCGACATTCTGAAGACGGTGAAGCGCGACAACCCCGACGTGCCGATCATCATCATTTCGGGGCATGGCAATATCGAAATTGCGGTCGCGGCGATCAAGCAGGGCGCCTATGACTTCATCGAGAAGCCCTTCAATATCGACCAGCTGACCGTTGTCATCGCGAGGGCGATGGAAACCTCGCGCCTCCGCCGCGAGAATGCGAGCCTCAGGCGGCGCGACGTGACCTCGGCCGAGATGATCGGCAACTCGCCCTCGTTCCGGGCGCTGAAAGGGCAGCTCGACAAGGTGACGAAATCGAACGGGCGCGTCATGCTGACCGGCCAGCCGGGATCCGGCAAGGAGGTTGCGGCGCGCTACATTCATGTCCATTCCAACCGGGCGAACGGCCCCTTTGTCACTGTATCGTCCGCCTCGGTGGAGCCGGAACGGATGGAGGAGGTGCTTTTCGGGCGCGAAACCCCCGATCGCGGCATCGAGAAGGGGCTGCTGGAACAGGCCCATGGTGGTGTCGTCTACTTTGACGAGGTGGCAGACATGCCGCTCGGCACCCAGTCGAAAATCCTGCGTGTCCTGACGGAACAGCAATTCGCCCGCGTCGGCGGCACCGACAAGGTGCGCGTCGATCTTCGGGTCATTTCCTCTACGACGCGCGATCTCAGGTCCGAAATCTCGGTCGGGAACTTCCGGCAGGAGCTTTATGACCGCCTGAACGTCGTTCCGATCGCGGTCCCCTCGCTTGAAGAGCGACGCGAGGACATTCCCGATCTGTCGCGGCACTTCATCGAAGAATTCAACAAGGCCCAGGGCCTGCCACTACGAACGATTTCAGAAGAGGCCGAAGCCCTCATGCAGACGATGTCCTGGCCCGGCAATATCCGTCAGCTGCGCAATATCATCGAACGGGTCCTGATCCTCGGCGAGGCGAGCGGACCCATCGAGGCACGCGAATTGCCGGGGCAGAGCGATGCGCCTGCCGAAGACGGGCGGATCGTGCTTTCGGGCGGGCTGGCGACACTGCCGCTGCGCGAGGCGCGCGAACTCTTCGAACGGGAATACCTGCTGACGCAGATCAACCGCTTCGGCGGTAATATCAGCCGCACCGCAACCTTTGTTGGGATGGAACGTTCCGCCTTGCATCGCAAGCTGAAGTCGCTCGGTGTCGTCACGACCTCCAAGTCGGGCACCCGTATCGCCCATCTGGAGGAAGAGGAGGCCTGAGTGGCGGGTTGGCCCCCGAGGCGCAATTGACCCTTGCGCGGCACGAGCCTATCAAGGCGGCGGCCGGGACGGGAGATAGGGCATGAAGGTCATCATCTGCGGTGCGGGCCAGGTCGGCTGGCAGATTGCCCGCCACCTGTCGGGCGAACAGAACGACGTGACCGTCGTCGACAACAATGTCGAACTCGTCCGGAGGGCGACGGAGGCGCTCGATGTGCAGGGTGTGGCCGGCTTTGCCTCTTACCCCGATGTGCTGGAACGCGCCGGCGCGCGCGATGCCGACATGATCATCGCCGCCACCCATTCCGACGAAGTGAACATGGTCACCTGCCAGGTGGCGCATTCGATCTTCGGCATCACCCGGAAAATCGCCCGCCTCAGGGCGCAATCCTATCTTGACGCGATTTATTCCGATCTCTACCGCCGCGACCATCTGCCGATTGATGTGGTGATCAGCCCGGAAAAGGAAGTGGCTGAGGCCGCGTTGCAGCGCCTTGCCGCGCCGTCGACCTTCGACACGGAAAGCTTCATGGGCGGGCGCGTCCAGCTTCTCGGCGTGGCGCTGGACGAGGACTGCCCGGTTCTGAACACGCCGCTCCGCCAGTTGACCGATCTATTTTCGACGTTGCGTGCCATCGTGGTGGGTATCCGGCGCGAGGGCCGGCTCTTCGCCCCGGAACCCGGCGATCAGTTGTTCGCCGACGACCAGATCTACGTCTTTTCCCTTGTCGAGGACGTGAACCGAACGCTCGACATTTTCGGCAAGGCCACGAAGAAACAGGAACGGGTGGTGATTATCGGCGGCGGAAACGTCGGTCTCGCCGTGGCCCATGCGCTGGAAAACCGCACAGACCGTATCCGGGCCAAGATCATCGAACGCAGCCGGCCACAGGCGGAACGCGCAGCCGATACGCTGCAGCGGACCATCGTCCTGAACGGCGACGGCATGAACATGGAATTGCTGGCCGAGGCGAATATCGACCGCGCCGATGCCGTTCTGGCCGTGACAGATGACGACAAGACCAACATTCTGGCGGCCGTGCGGGCAAAACAGGCAGGCTGTCCAATGGCCATCGCGCTGATCAACGACCCGACGCTGGTGCCGCTGATGGGCGCGCTCGACATCGACGCCTATATCAACCCGCGCGCGACGACCGTCTCGTCGATCCTGCGCCACATCCGCCATGGCCGGGTGCGGGCGATCTATTCCATCGGCGACGCAGAGGCCGAGGTGATCGAGGCGCAGGTCCTGTCCACCTCGCCGATTTCCGGCCGGATGATCCGGGACATCGAATTTCCCGAAGGTGTGCTGATGGGGGCGGTGATGAAGGGCGACAAGGTTCTCAAGCCGACGGGCGACACGAAGATCGAAGAGGACGATGTCATCGTTCTCTTCTCGATGGCTGGCGACGTTCCGGAAGTCGAGCGGTTGCTGCAGGTCTCGATAGATTTCTTCTGAGACATGCTGCGCCGCATTCTCGATCTGCCGTTCATAGTGATCCTGATGGGGATCGGCGCGGCCGCGATGTATGTTCCGGCCGGACATGCGCTGGCGGTGCGCGCCCACCCCGTCGCGCGGGCCTTTTTCTATTCCGGAACGCTGTTTTTGATCCTGACGATCCTGATCGGCATCGCCGCGGCGGCGAACCGGCCAGATAACATCGCGCGCAACCATCTTCTGACGCTGGTCGCCTCCTTCGTTCTGCTGCCCCTCATGCTCGCCATTCCCTTTGCCGAGTCTGTTCCTGACACGACCTATTTCAATGCCTGGTGGGAAATGGTGTCGTCTTTCTCGACAACCGGCGCCAGCCTCTTCGACCCGTCGCGACTGCCGGCGTCGGTCCATCTCTGGCGCGCCTTCGTCGGCTGGCTTGGCGGCTTTCTGGTTCTTGTGGCGGCGGTCGCGGTCCTTGCGCCAATGAACCTCGGCGGCTTCGAGGTCTTGAGCGGCACACCGGCCGGGCAGGGGGCAACGTCGGGGGCGCAGAATACAAGGCGCATCGACACCTCCGAAAAACTTGCCCGCTACACCGCGTCGCTGCTGCCGATCTATGGCGGGCTGACCTTGGCGCTCTGGATTGCGCTGATCCTGGCGGGCGACACGAGCCTCGTGGCCGCCTGCCACGCCATGTCGACCATGGCGACATCGGGCATATCCCCCGTGGGCGGCGTTCAGCATGGCGGGTCGGGTCGCTGGGGCGAGGCGGTCATTCTCCTGTTTCTTGTCTTCGCGCTGTCGCGGCAATTGATGCCGGTCAAACGGTTCCCGCGCCACAGCGCGACCACCTCCGATCCGGAATTGCGGATGGCGCTTCTGATCGTTGCTACCGTGCCCGCGCTTCTTTTCCTGCGGCACTGGATCGGCGCCTTCGAGGTGGATGAGGTGCCGGACATCCGCGCGGCCGTCCACGCGCTTTGGGGATCGGTCTTTACCGTGATGTCCTTCCTGACAACTGCCGGTTTCGAATCCGCCGACTGGACCGCCGCGCGGCACTGGTCGGGGCTGGAGGCGCCGGGTCTGGCGCTAGCCGGGCTGGCAGTGATCGGGGGCGGTGTCGCCACGACGGCGGGAGGCGTGAAGCTATTGCGTGTCTACGCGCTCTTTCGCCATGGCGAGCGGGAAATCGAACGCCTGATCCATCCAAGCTCCATCGGCGGGGCAGGGGCGCAGGCGCGGCGGTTGCGCCGGCAGGGCGCGCAGATGGCCTGGATTTTCTTCATGCTTTTCGCGCTTTCCATCGCCGTTACCATGCTGGCGCTGTCGCTGACCGGCCTTGACTTCGAGGCCAGCACAATCTTTGCCGTGGCGGCCCTGTCGACAACCGGACCCCTGGCCGATGTGGCCGGTGAGGTTCAGTTGCGTTGGGCCGGCCTCGGCAATGACGCACGCGCGGTACTGGCGCTGGCTATGGTGGTCGGCCGGCTTGAGACGCTTGCCTTCATCGCGCTTCTCAACCCGGATTTCTGGCGGAGTTGACCACCTGCGCCCGAAAGGTCCGATGCGGTCTTTTTTCGGGGCTGGAAACTCTCTGATTCTTCTGCATACTTTGACCCAGCTTCCGGTGCGGCGCCGGGAGGCGCGATTGGCGCGACGCAAAAACAAGGCAAGAAGAATGGCTGCTGACAAACAAAATTTACAAGACGCCTTTCTGAACCACGTCCGCAAGGCCAAGGTTCCGGTAACGATATTCCTGATCAACGGTGTTAAGCTGCAAGGGGTTATCACCTGGTTTGACAATTTCTGTGTGCTCCTGCGCCGGGACGGCCAGTCGCAGTTGGTCTACAAGCATGCGATCTCGACAATCATGCCGGGGCAGCCCATTTCGCTTTATGAGGGCGAAGACTGAGCACGTTGCACACGGTCGCGGCGAAGCCAACACGGGCCTACGTCCTTCATCCCGATCTGAAATCAGACCGAGACCGGCGGCAGCCCGAACACGGGCTCGCCGAAGCAATGTCACTCGCCTTGGCATTGCCCAACCTTGAAGTTGTCGGCGGCGAAGTCGTTCGCATGCCGAAGATTCAGGCTGGCAACCTTTTCGGTTCCGGCAAGATCGCAGAGTTGAAGCAGCGTTTCGGTGACGAGCAGATCGACCTCGTTCTGGTCGACGGACCGGTCAGCCCGGTGCAGCAACGGAACCTGGAACGTGAGTGGAAGGTCAAGCTGCTCGACAGGACCGGACTTATCCTGGAAATCTTTGCCGACCGGGCGCGCACGCGCGAAGGTGTGCTGCAGGTCGAACTTGCAGCACTGTCCTACCAGCGCACCCGGCTCGTGCGGGCATGGACCCACCTTGAACGGCAGCGTGGCGGCTTCGGCTTCGTTGGCGGGCCGGGCGAAACCCAGATCGAATCCGACCGCCGGGCCATCGACGAGGAGGTCGCGAAGATCCGCCGCCAACTCGCCAAGGTCGTGAAGACACGCGAACTCCACCGCGCGGCGCGGCGCAAGGTGCCGTTCCCAGTTGTGGCGCTCGTCGGTTACACAAACGCCGGCAAATCGACGATCTTCAACCGGCTGACGGGGGCGGAGGTTCTGGCAAAGGACATGCTCTTTGCAACGCTCGACCCGACAATGCGGGGGCTGACGCTGCCTACCGGCCGCAAGATCATCCTGTCCGATACGGTCGGGTTCATTTCCGACCTGCCGACCCAGCTTGTCGCCGCCTTCCGCGCGACGCTCGAAGAGGTGCTGGAGGCCGATCTGATCCTTCATGTGCGCGACATCTCTCACCCGGAGACAGAGGAGCAGGCAACCGATGTCAACCGCATCCTCGACAGTCTGGGCGTTGCGGCAGATGTGCCGCTTCTGGAGATCTGGAACAAGATCGACCGGCTTGGGGATGACGCAAGGGCGGCGCTACTGGTGAAGGACGCCCGCACGCCGCAAATCTACGCAACCTCTGCCATGACCGGCGAGGGGATGGAGGCGCTTGTCACCGCTATCGCCGGCATATTCGACGAGGACCGCGCCCCGGCCGAGTTGCGACTGGGCTTTGACGAAGGCAAGGCGCGCGCCTGGCTGCATCAGGCAGGCGTCGTGACATCGGAAACCGTCGAGGACGATGGCTATCGGCTGAATGTCTCGTGGACAAAGCGGCAGGAGGCCGCATTCGCAGCCCGGTAAGCGGCCGTCAGCGCGGCGCAGGTTCCAGGATCGTGATGCCGGTCGCGGCTGCGCGGGCCAGATCGGGGTCAAGCGACATCGGCACATATTCGCCCCGCCGCCACAATTCGCTCAGATCGTCGTAGTAGCGGCTGAGCGGATGGCCCGATTGCCCGGTCGGGATGACGAAGACGGAACTGTCAGGGTCGGTCAGGTCATAGACACCCCGATAGCCGGCACCGTTGATGTTCGCAAAGGGCTCTGGCCCCTCGGCCGCGGTCAGACCGCGGTTCAGCGTGTGGTCACCGCCGCTTGTCGACTGGTGGATGTTGACGACCCATTTCAGGAAGGGAACCTTGCCAAGGATCGGGTGGTCGTGCTTCGCCTCATGTGCATCGCCCCAGCGCCAGCTTTCGACATTGTCGCCAAACTGTTCGGAAAGCGCGACAAGCGCGTCATCGAGCGCAAGGCGGGCCATGTCGACACAGGTTTCATCCGAGGCTGACTGCATCACATTGCACCAGGCAGCGGCCCCGTCGATGTTGCGATAGACACGTTCGATGAAAAGCGGCTCCACACGGGTGAAGCTGTCGGCAAGTGCCCCGATCTCGTCCCGGATCAGGCGGTTTTGCAGGGCACTGACCCAGGCGGCGTAGATCAAGGGTTCTGGCAAGTGCTCGTTCATGTTGCCGTCCCACTTCGCCAGAAGATCGAGGGCCTGCTGGCGTTGACGTTCCGGCGTACCGGCCGCAGCCGCCTCGCCCGTAAACCAGAGGTCGCGGGCGATGAGGGGCAGAATTGTCCGGGCGGCGGGCGATGTGGTGTCGAGTTGGGCTGCGATGAAGCTTTCCCGGCTGTGAACCTCGCGTTCCTGCATCAGCCGCGTCCAGCGCTGCACGCGCTGGGTGTCGCCCCAGTCAAAGCTGACATGGCGCGGAAACGGCCGGTCGACCATCTTGTTGTTGGTATTGCCGACGATGCCGCCTTCGGGATTCACGAAACGTGGATTGTTGGGGTAGGGCAGCCGACCCTGCCAGCGGTTCCCTGTCTCCCAGCCGAGCGAGGGCATGCGCCCCTGGCCCTTCTGCTCCGGATTGCGGGCGGGCATCGCGCCGAATAGTATCATCGCGATGCTGCGCTCGTCAGCCAGAACGACGTTTTGCGCAGGGGCGACATAGGTTTCCCCGGCAAGAAGACCCTCGGCGACATTCTGAGACGTCATCAGCGCGTAGGCCGCGGACATGGAGCGGTCCTGCCCGTCAAGCGCGGTCCAGCTGAGCGCCGTGACATGACCGGGCGGCGTGACCGAGGCGAGATCGAAATGCGATCCGGGCAGGACCGGGCCATTTTCGCTCCATCGCAGGGTCACCGTGATAGGCGGGGCATCCTTCACTTCGATGATGGAGCGGCGGCTGATAAAGGGCTTCCAGCCCTCCGGCGTCCGGTATCGTTCCGGATCAGCCGGGTCCAGTTCCTCGATGAAAACGTCCTGATCGTCGAGCCAGGCCGATGTCACGCCCCAGGCCATGTGACTGTTCCGGCCGGCAAACACCACCGGAATACCGGGGATTGTCGCGCCGATCACACCACCGGACTGCAGCTGGAGCCTGGCAAGATAAAAAAGTGCCGGTGCGCTGAAGTCGACATGCGGGTCATTGGCCAGAAGCGATCCGCCGGCCACCGACCGGGATGGGCCGGCGGCCCAGGCATTTGACGCGCCTTCCGTCCCGCCCAGACCCGGGAACAGGTCATCCCCCCCGGTTAGGGCCGCATAGGACGGGCTGACGCCCGGAACGATGCTGGCAAACGATGGCAGCGCGGCCATGCCTTCGCCGGGCACATCGGGAAGCAGGTCGCGCGCCCAGTCGTCGGACAAGAGGGACAGGCGCGCGCGCTTCACCTCCGATTGCAGATGGCCGGTCGATTTCAGCGCCATGTACTTTAGCAGCGCGATGGAATCGGCTGGCTGCCAATAAGAAATTTCGTTCTTGAAGAAAAAGAACTCCGGCGCGCCGCGCCCCTTCGCCTCGCTGTTTACAAGGCCGATCCAGGCATTCACGCCCTCGGCATAGGCCTTGAGCGCCGCCGTGGTCTGGCCGTCCTGCGCTGAAAGCGACCGGGTCGCGGCACCGTAGAGATCGAGCCGCCGCATCAACTCGTCGCTTCTGACGGCCGAGGCCCCGAAAACCTCCGCCAGCCGACCCTGAACCGTCCAGCGCATTGTCATCATTTGCCAAAGCCGGTCCTGCGCATGGGCAAAACCCAAGGCAAAGAACGTATCGGCATCGGTGGTGCCGAAAAGATGGGGCACGTTCGCTGTGTCGCGTACAATCTCAACCCGCCCCGCAAGGCCCGGCAGGGCATAGGTCTTGTCATATTCGGGAAGCGAACGTGAGGCGAAGTAATACCCGAGCCCGAGACCGGTCGCGATAAGGACGGTCAGGCCGATGAAGATGCGCAGGAGCCAGCGAAAGGCGGTGAGCATTCGGGTTCTGTCGTTAGAGTGATGCGCGGCGGCAAGACCGGCGAAAGGCAAGACGTGTGACGGTATCGGTTGACGGCGGTGACCGGGCGGTTAACTAGGGCATTACGGTAATGACCGCAATGGAAGAGGGAGGGCGCCATGGCTAAGGTGGCATTTCTGGGACTGGGCGTCATGGGCTTTCCCATGGCGGGGCATCTCGCGGCGAAGGGCCATGACGTAACCGTCTATAACCGCAGCACCGAAAAGGCCTCGGCCTGGGTCGCGAAACACGGTGGTACGGCGGTGGCGACGCCCGCGGCGGCGGCAAAGGGCGCGGCCTTCGTGATGGCCTGCGTCGGCAATGACGACGACCTGCGGGCAATCTGCCTTGGGCCTGACGGGGCCTTTGCCGGAATGGATGCCGGCGCGGTCTTTGTCGATCACACGACCGTTTCGGCCGCCGTCACGCGCGAATTGGCTGCTGTGGCCGACGCGGCCGGTCTTGGTTATGTCGATGCGCCGGTTTCCGGCGGGCAGGCGGGCGCGGAAAACGGTGTCCTCTCTGTCATGTGCGGCGGGGCCGAGGAAACCTATGCCGCCGCCGAGCCGGTCATTGCGGCCTATTCCCGTATCTGCCGCAGGCTCGGGCCAACGGGCGCGGGGCAATTGGCCAAGATGGTCAACCAGATCTGCATTGCGGGACTGGTGCAGGGCCTGTCCGAGGGCCTGCATTTCGCCGAGAAGGCCGGGCTCGACATCCCCGAGCTTGTCGAGGTCATCTCGCAGGGCGCGGCGGGCAGCTGGCAGATGGCCAACCGTCACAAGACGATGGCGGACGGCAAGTTCGACTATGGATTCGCAGTAGACTGGATGCGCAAGGACCTCGGAATCTGCCTGTCCACTGCCAACGAAAACGGCGCGAGCCTGCCTGTCACCGCCCTTGTCGACCAGTTCTACAAGGATGTGCAGAAGATGGGCGGCGGCCGCTGGGACACATCGAGCCTGATTGCCCGGCTCCGCGCGCTCGGCTGACAGTGACCGGAATGACGAGGGGCGGCCATTGGCCGCCCCTTCGATCCCCTATCCCGTTCGTCTCCGATCAGGGGATGATGCGATGGTACTTCACGCCCCTGAGCGTCGCGCCGGCGATGAAGCCCGACTGGCCGAAGACAAAGGCCACAACCGGCGCAAGCGTCGTTGTCGTCTCTACACCCGCCGAACGCCCGCCATCAGGCAGCGCATATTCGAGATCGGCACCCGCAGCCCAGCCGTCGGCCGCACGGAAATTGGCCAGCGCCTCTTCGGTCATGAAGAACAGCGCATGGGCATATTGCTGCGCCCCGATCTGCAACCCCCAGCTCGCCTGGGTGGAGGAATAATAGTCGACGGTGACATCGTTGATCCTGAGTGCCCCGCGCCCGAAAGCGCCGCCGAAGACAAAGCCGGCCTCGGTGACCAGTGGCATGTAGAGAATGCCTACAGCCTTCGGCATCAGATCCGCCGCGCCGGGAAAGTTGTTGCGCAGGTAATCCCGGGTCGCATCCACCCGTGCATCAAGCTGTACCGCGCCCTCGCTGCCGATACCATTGCCGCAGGCGCTGAGGCCCAGGGCCGCGCCGCCCGTCAATAGGATGTTACGCCGGGAAATGCCTGTCATTGCTGTGCTCCGCTCTGTTTGCTGTTGGCCTTATCCGGCCAATTCGCCACTATCTATAGGGCAGTTTTTGCCTGCTGTCATTATCTGTTGTGTCCGCAAGCGACCCCTTGGGCAATCACAAGCGCACCAGCGGTCGCATCACGAATCGCGAAGAAGGTTTGCCACTTCCGGGGCGAAATAGGTCAGGATGCCGTCACAGCCTGCCCGGCGGAAGGCAAGGAGGCTTTCCATCACCACCTCTTCCTTCATCCAGCCGTTCAGAATGCCCCCCCGGATCATCGCGTATTCGCCCGAGACCTGATAGGCGAATGTCGGCGCTCCGAACGCCGCCTTCACCGCCGCGCAGATGTCGAGATAGGGCATCCCCGGCTTGACCATCACCATGTCCGCGCCCTCGGCCAGGTCGCGGGCGACAAGGCGCAGCGCCTCGTCGCGGTTGCCAGGGTTCATCTGGTAGGTTTTCTTGTCACCCTTCAGCGCGCCGGACGCCCCGACGGCATCGCGGAAGGGGCCGTAGAAGGCGCTGGCATATTTGGCGGCATAGGACATGATCGCCACATCCTTGTGGCCCGCCGCCTCAAGCGCCCGGCGTATCGCGCCGATACGCCCATCCATCATGTCGGACGGCCCGAGGATGTCGGCCCCGGCCTCGGCCTGCGCCAGCGCCATGCGGACAAGCGCCTCGACCGTTTCGTCGTTCAGGATCACTCCGTCACGCACGATCCCGTCATGGCCGTTCGCATTGTAGGGGTCGAGCGCAACATCCGTCATCACGGCGATGTCGGGCACCGCCGCCTTGATTGCGCGCACGGCGCGGTTCGACAGGTTTTCGGGATTCCACGCTTCCTCGCACCCTTCCGTCTTCAGCGCCGGATCGGTGTAGGGAAAAAGGCAGAGGGCCGGGATGCCAAGCGTTGCCGCGGTTTCAGCCGCCGCAACCGCCCCGTCGATGGTCAACCGGCGGACGCCTGGCATCGAGGGAACCTCCACATCGGCCCCTGATACATCGGTCACGAAGATCGGCCAGATCAGGTTTTCGACATGAAGGCGCGTTTCCTGTACTAGGCCGCGCAGCGCTGCGGTCCGGCGCAGGCGGCGGAAGCGTGTTGCAGGAAAGGCGGCTTGGGTCGGGGTCATCGCATCGGGCCTGTTCATGATTTCTCCAACGGGTTACACGCTTTCGGGCATATCTCAAGGGTGGAAACCGTCGCAGGGGGCCGCTAGAAGGCTTTGGCATCGTGGTCGGGAGCGTGGAGTGAACTGGACGCAGCTTGTTTTTGACCTGATCGACCTGCGGTCATTTTCCAACCTATGGTACTGGATCGCGCTTGCAGTCACATGGTCGACCGCGTCGCATTGGGTGCTGGGCGTGCCCTATGACATGGTACTCCGCGCGCGCCGCCATGGCGGGCAGGCGGAAACCGATCTGGAGGACATCGTCCGGATCAACATCACCCGGCTTCTCTACATTGCACGCGAAGCGGGGCTTATCCTCGTGACGCTTGGCACCTTCACGCTGACGACGCTTGCGCTTCTTGGGTTCATCTATGCGGTCGAATTCTGCCAGGCAGTGTTTCTGATCGCGATGCCGCTGTCGCTTGTCGGTCTGATGAGCGTTTCATTGGCCCGGAGGATTCACGCCGAAAGCATATCGGGCGAAGACTTGCACCGGCGCCTCATGCTGCATCGGGTCAGCGTGCAGGTGCTGGGCATGATCTCGATCTTTGTGACGGCATTCTGGGGAATGCTGCAGAACTTCAATATCTCCATCCTGCCCGGTTGACATCGCCACCCGGCAGTCTAGGTGAGCGGCATGACCGGACCTGAGCACCTCATTCTGTCGGGCGCGCCCGAGGGATTCGATGCGCGCCTTCTGGCGCGTGAACTCGCGCGTGGCGCGCCGGTCCTGCACATCGCGCGCGACGACAAGCGGATGGAGGCGATGCGCGCCGCGCTTGCCTTTTTCGCACCAGATGCGGTCGTACTGACATTTCCGGCCTGGGACTGCTTGCCGTACGACCGCATATCGCCAAATGCCGATGTCTCGGCCGCGCGCATGGCGACGCTTGCCGGTCTGGCGCAGGGGGTGCCCGGCCCCTTCATCCTGCTAACGACGCTGAACGCCGCCACCCAGCGCGTACCGGCCCGTCAGGTTTTGCGCGACGCTTCCTTCACCGCCCGCGTCGGGGCCCGCATCGACGAAAGCGCCCTGCGCGGATTTCTCGCCCGGATGGGATTTTCGCAAAGCCCGACAGTGACCGAACCCGGCGACTATGCCGTAAGGGGGGGCATCATTGACATTTTCCCGCCGGGCGAGGTCGGGCCGGTCCGGCTAGATCTTTTTGGCGATGTGCTCGACGGCGCCCGCCGCTTCGACCCCGCCACACAGCGCACGACGGAAAAGCTGACGAAGGTCGACCTCGCGCCCGTGTCCGAGGTGATGCTCGACGAGGCGGCGATCACGCGGTTCAGGCAGAACTACCGGATCGAGTTTGGCGCTGCCGGCACCGACGATCCGCTTTACGAAGCGGTCAGCGCGGGGCGCAAGCACGCCGGCATGGAACATTGGCTGCCCTTCTTCCACGACGGTCTGGAAACGCTTTTCGATTACCTGCCGGGGGCGAGCGTCCTTCTGGACGACCAGATCACGGCGATCCGTCTTTCCCGCTGGGAAGGCATTGCCGATCAATACGACACGCGGCGCGAGGCGCTGACGCGCAAGGACCGGGTCGATACGGTCTACAAACCCAGCGCGCCGGGGCTCCTCTATCTTGATGACAAGGCCTGGCAGGGATGCGTGCTGGGTCATCGCACGATCCAGCTTGTCGAACTGCCGCAATCAACAGGACCGGGGGTGCTGGATGCAGGCGGCCGCATCGGGCGCAACTTCGCGCCAGAGCGGAAGCTGGAAAACGTGAGCCTGTTCGGGACTCTCTCGGACCATATCAAGCTTTGCCGGCAGTCGAGCCAGGTCATCGTCGCCTCCTATTCGGACGGCGCGCGCGAACGTCTGCGCGGGCTTCTGGAAGACGAGGGCGTGACCGGCCTGACGATAGTGCGCGACCATCGCGACGTACCGGCCGGCAGGGGTGGGCTATCGCTTGCCGTCTGGCCCCTGGAGCACGGGTTCGTCGGCGACGGCCTGACGGTGATTTCCGAACAGGACGTGCTTGGCGACCGAATGATTCGGGGTGCCAGAAAGCGACGGCGGGCAGAGAATTTCCTGACTGAGGCGCAATCGCTGTCGCCGGGCGATCTGGTGGTCCATGTCGACCACGGGGTCGGTCGCTACAAGGGGTTGGAAACCATCACGGCACTCGGCGCGCCGCATGAATGCGTCTGGCTCGAATATGCAGGCGGCGACAGGCTGTTCCTGCCGGTCGAGAATATCGAGCTGCTAAGCCGTTTCGGCCACGAAGAAGGGCTGCTCGACCGGCTCGGCGGCGGCGCATGGCAGGCCAAGAAGGCAAAGCTGAAGGATCGCATCAGACAGATCGCCGACCGGCTGATCCGGGTCGCGGCGGAACGGCTCTTGCGCAAGGCGCCCGTGCTGGAAGCGCCGCATCACGAATGGGACACATTCGCCGCGCGCTTCCCTTATGAGGAGACGGACGACCAGCTTTCGGCCATCGACGATGTCGCCGAGGACCTCGGGCGCGGTTCACCGATGGACCGGCTGATTGTCGGCGATGTCGGTTTCGGCAAGACCGAGGTGGCGATGCGCGCCGCCTTCCTTGCCGCCCATACGGGCGTTCAGGTGGCCGTCATCGCGCCGACGACGCTGCTGGCCCGCCAGCACTTCAAGACCTTCGCTGAACGCTTTCGCGGCACCGCCATCTCCGTCAGGCCATTATCCCGGTTTGTCAGCGCGAAGGACGCGCAGAAAACCCGCGAGGGGCTGTCGGATGGCAGTGTGGATATCGTGATCGGTACCCATGCGGTGCTGGCCAAATCGGTCCGGTTCCGCAATCTCGGCCTTCTCATCATCGACGAGGAACAGCATTTCGGCGTGACCCACAAGGAACGGCTGAAGGAGATGCGCAGTGAAATCCACGTGCTGACGCTGACAGCGACGCCGATCCCGCGCACGCTGCAACTGTCGCTGACCGGTGTGCGTGACCTCAGCATCATCGGCACGCCGCCTGTCGACCGGCTGGCTATCCGCACCTATGTCAGCGAGTTCGATGCCGTGACGATCCGCGAGGCGCTTCTGCGCGAACGCTATCGTGGCGGGCAGAGCTTTTATGTGGTGCCGCGCATCGCCGATCTTCCGGAGATCGAGGAATTTCTGACCGCGCATGTGCCGGAAGTCAGCTATGTCGTCGCCCATGGGCAGATGGCGGCGGGCGAACTCGACGACCGGATGAACGCCTTTTACGACGGCAAATACGACGTGCTTCTGGCGACGACGATTGTCGAAAGCGGATTGGACATCCCGACGGCGAATACCATGGTCGTGCACCGCGCCGACATGTTCGGGCTTGCCCAGCTTTATCAGATACGCGGCCGGGTCGGTCGGTCGAAGCTGCGCGCCTATTGCTACCTGACGACAAAACCCCGCGCGCCCTTGACGCCCGTCGCGACCAAGCGGCTGCGGCTTCTCGGCAGTCTCGACAGTCTCGGCGCCGGGTTTTCGCTGGCGAGCCAGGACCTCGACCTGCGCGGGGCGGGCAATATTCTGGGCGAAGAACAGTCCGGCCATATCAATGAGGTCGGATACGAACTGTACCAGTCCATGCTGGAAGAGACGATCGCGCGGATCAAGGCGGGTGATCTTGATGTCGCGGCCGATCAGGACGGGCAATGGTCGCCACAGATCAATCTCGGCGTGCCGGTCCTGATCCCGGAAACCTATGTGCCCGATCTCGACGTCCGGCTTGGCCTTTACCGGCGGCTCTCCGGCCTCAACACC
The DNA here is from genome assembly GCA_041397105.1 of Paracoccaceae bacterium. Classification (GTDB taxonomy): domain Bacteria; phylum Pseudomonadota; class Alphaproteobacteria; order Rhodobacterales; family Rhodobacteraceae; genus Albidovulum. The sequence continues at coordinate 413,841 of JAWKXJ010000002.1, read as the reverse complement.
AAGGTGGAACTGGAAGGTTTCGCGGCCGAACTTATCGACCGGTTCGGGGCGCTGCCGAAGGAAGTCAACACGCTCCTCCTCGTCATGCGGATCAAGGCGCTTTGCCGGCGCGCCGGCATCGGGCGGCTCGATGCCGGGCCGAAGGGGGCGACTGTGCAGTTTCACAATGACAAATACGCAAACCCTGCTGGTCTCGTCGAATTCCTGCAAGGCGAACGCGGTATGGCCAAAGTCCGCGACAACAAGATCATCGTCCGTCGCGACTGGGCGCGCGACAGTGACAGGATCAAGGGCGCCTATGCCATCGCGCGCGATCTGGCCGCCAAGGCGGTCTGAGCAGGGGCCAGACAAGGCAATGATGCCGGCGCCCCAGAGGCGCGGCCAAAGCCGTGCCCCCGGGGCTGGCCGGGCAGGGACGAACCAGCTACGCAACACACCCACCGGTTACGCTTACGCAATTCCCGATCACCCGAACCAGATGGCTGTTGCGAAGGACGCCGCAACGCCACCGATGCGAGAGTTAGGTAACCGGCATGGCGATAGACAATATCGCGGCGAGGTTATCGGCTAGCGGCCTCTTTCTCTTCACCCGCAGGCAGGCTCAGCATGACCAGCATCGCGAGAAGGGCAGCCGCAAGAACCCCGGCAACAAGCGGCAGGGGCGTACCGTCGAAGGCAAGCCCGATCGGAATGGCGATGGCCGCCGAAAGGACCGTCGCGACCGCTGTGACGACCGAAGTCGCGGTACCGGCGATATGACCCATCGGTTCCAGCGCGATGGCATTCAGATTGCCAAGCGTCAGCGAGGCGCCGAAAAAGACCGAGATCGTCCAGAAAAGAAAGATCGGGAAACCGCCTTCCCCAGACATGAGACCAGCCCAGTAAAGAAGGACCGTACCCGCAGAGATGCAGATCTGGGACACCAGAACCGACTTGATCATCCGCCGCATCCCGAGCCGGACAACCAGCCGCGCGTTCAGGATGTTGCCCGTGCCGGCGACGAGCGCGATGACCGCGAACCAGAGCGGAAAGCTTTCGGCCCGCCCGTAAACCTGATCGAAAATCGGCTGGATCGAGGACAGCGTCGCAAAAAGCATGCCAAAGGCCAGCGTCGTCACGGCGGTGACTCGCGCGACGACCGGATGCGAAAGAACCTCGCCCGACCGTCGAAGCAGCGGGCGCGCCTGAAACGGCTGGCGGGCCTTCATGGCCAACGTTTCACGCTGCCGGACCGCGAACCAGACATTCACGAGTGCGGCGAAGAGGATGAAGGCAAGAAAGATCGACCGCCAGCCGAATGCGGCCATGATCTGCGATCCGGCAAGCGGGGCCACGGCCGGGACAAGGACGAAAACCATCATCATGATCGAGATGATCCGCGCCATCGCCCGCCCGGCATAGAGGTCGCGCACCAGCGCCACGGCGGCGATCCGGGGGCCGGCAACAGCCAGCCCCTGTACCGCGCGTGCGGCTATGATCAGCTCCAGCGTCGGCGCGACCCAGGCCAGAAGCGCACCGACCGCGTAGAGCACAGCCCCGCCGATGATGACCGGGCGGCGGCCGAAACGGTCCGACAGCGGCCCGGTCACGAAGGTTCCAAGGCCCATCCCGAAGACGAAGGCGGTGATGATGATCTGGGCGCGGTTGGGGTCGTCCGGGGAAAGCTCCGCAGCGATGGACGGAAGCGCGGGAAGCATTGCATCAATGGAAAATGCCGTCATCGCGAAGAGCATCGCGATCAGGACGATGAATTCAACAATGGGCAGCCGTTCGGCGGCCGGTTCGTTCACGCTCATTGCGACTGACCGGCCGCATCAGCCCCGGCAGACAGCTGGCCCGCGATTTCATCGAGAATACGGAGCCACATCTCAGTCGGCTGAGCACCTTGCAACACATGCTGATGGGCCAGAATGAAGGTCGGAACGCCGGTCACACCGCGTTTGCGGGTATGATCGTCGCGCGCGCGAATGTCGTCGGCATCCGCGTCGCCCTCCAGCAGGCGCGCCATCATCGCCGCGTCAAGCCCGCATTCGCCCGCAATCTCGGCCAGAACTGCCCGGTCGCCAACGTCGCGCCCGTCGCGCCAAAGCGCCCGGAAGAGCGCCGAGACGAACGGCGTCTGGCGGCCTTCAACGCCAGCCCAGTGAATGAGGCGATGGGCATCGAGCGTGTTGGGGGTGCGCTTCACGGCCGCGAGGTTCAACTCCACCCCGGCCGCTTCGGCATGTTGGATCAAGGGCTCATAGGCGCGCACCACATTGTCGCGCCCGCCGAACTTCCATTCGAGATAGGTCACCCGGTCCATGCCTTCACGCGGCATGTCGGGATTGAGCTGAAACGGGTGCCATTCCAGCGACAGGGGATGTTCCGGCCGCGCCTCCAGCGCCCGGTCGAGATAGGCCTTGCCGACATAGCACCAGGGGCAGGCGATGTCGGATATGATGTCGAGCCTTATCACGATGTCTCTCCGGTCGGTGTGCCCGCGGTACCGGGCGGTTGAATGCAATGCAATGGGCCAGGATGGATGCGGCGCAATGGCGCCGGCCGAAATGCCCAGTGTCCAGGGCCGGGTTTGCCCCAGCATATCCCAGCCGCTGCCATAAAAGCGCCTCGTGCCTAGGTAACAGATTCGCGCGGCAGTTCAACGGCAAGGCGGCGCCCCCCCGGCTGGCGGTCGGGCACGGTTGCCCTTGGCCCATGCCGGGGGTAGGAGAGATGGCCATGGCAAGCCGGTGCCGCCGCATCTGGCCAGATTGGAACGGGAGAACGCGTTGAAGACCATGACCCGCGCCACGACACCGATCGAGGGGCAGAAGCCGGGCACCTCCGGTCTGCGCAAGAAGACCGCGGTCTTCATGTCTGCCAATTACCTGGAGAATTTCGTCCAGTCGATCTTTGACGCCATGGGCGGGCTCTCGGGCAAGGTGCTGGTTCTTGGCGGCGACGGTCGCTATTTCAGCGACTGCGCGGCGCAGGTGATCCTGAAGATGGCGGCGGCCAATGGCGCCGCCCGCGTCATTGTCGGGCAGGGGGCGCTCCTGTCGACACCCGCGGCCTCTCATCTTATCCGTCTGAACGCGTGCGACGGCGGCATCATCCTGTCAGCCTCGCACAATCCGGGCGGGCCGGATGCGGATTTCGGCGTCAAGTTCAACGGCGCGAATGGCGGCCCGGCGAGCGAGGCGGTAACCGAAGCGATCTTCGCCCGGACCCGCGTCATCGATAACTATGCGATTGCAGATGCGCCCGATCTAGACCTTTCGACCATCGGCGAACAGCGAATCGGGTCCATGACCGTCTCCGTCGTCGACCCGGTGGCGGATTATGCGGCGCTCATGGAGCGGCTTTTCGATTTCGGCAAGATCAGCGCGATGTTCGCCTCAGGCTTCCGGATGCGGTTTGAAGCCATGTGCGCCGTCACCGGGCCCTATGCCCGCGAAATTCTCGAAAACCGTCTGGGTGCGGCACCGGGCACCGTGAGCCACGGCACACCGCTGCCGGATTTCGGCGGCATGCATCCTGACCCGAACCCGACCTGGGCGCATGAGCTGATGGCCGAGATGTTCGCCGATGATGCGCCCGATTTCGGCGCCGCCTCCGATGGCGACGGCGACCGCAACATGGTCGTGGGGCAAGGCGTCTATGTGTCGCCCTCCGACAGTCTCGCGGTGATGGCGGCCAATGCCGGGCTCGCCCCCGGCTACCGAGCGGGCCTGAAGGGGATTGCACGCTCCATGCCGACATCCTGCGCGGCCGACCGGGTGGCCGAGGCGCTGGGGATTGCCGCCTACGAGACGCCGACGGGCTGGAAGTTCTTTGGCAACCTCCTCGACGCCGGTCGCGCCACCTTTTGCGGCGAGGAAAGTTTCGGCACCGGGTCGGACCATGTCCGCGAAAAGGACGGGCTTTGGGCCGTGCTTCTCTGGCTGAACATTCTTGCCGAAAGGAAAGAGAGCGTCGCCGACATCCTGGCGGCGCATTGGCGGCAATTCGGGCGGAACTACTATTCGCGCCACGACTATGAGGCGCTGCCAGTCGATGTGGCCAACCGCGTGATGGACGGGCTGCGCGGCAAACTGGGCGCGCTGCCGGGAAAAGTGGTCGAGGGAATGACGGTCCGTTCCGCCGACGACTTCACCTATGCCGATCCGGTTGACGGGTCGGTGTCGCACGGGCAGGGGCTGCGCGTGGTCTTCGAGGGCGGATCGCGCATCGTCCTGCGGCTGTCGGGGACGGGGACCGAGGGCGCGACGCTCAGGCTTTATCTCGAACGCTACGTGGCAGGGCCTGACGGCTTGCACGAGGACGTGCAAGAAGCGTTGGCCCCGGTCATCCGCGCGGCCGAGGAACTGGCCGGGATCCGGGCCGTCACGGGCCGCGAGGGGCCAGAGGTCATCACCTGACACTATGCCCCGGGGGCGCATGCCCCCGGACCCCCGGGTATTTCGGCAAGATGAAGATCAGGTGCGAAGGCGATGGCCTTCGGCGTCGAAAGCGTAGGCGTGCGCCGGATCGTAGGCAAGCGTGACCGGTTGCCCGACGCGCTGACCGTGCTGGCCGAAGAGACGGACCGTGACCATATCGCCGCTGGCTGTTGCGACCAGAAGGTTGGTATCGCCACCGAGGCGTTCCACATGGGTAACCGTGCCTTTGAGCGGCCCCTCCGGCGCGACACGCAGATGTTCAGGGCGGATGCCGAGTGTCGCACCCTTGGCACCGAGGGGGCCGGCCGGCAGGAAATTCATCGAGGGCGCGCCGAGAAACCCCGCGACGAACTGGTTGTCGGGGTCGTTATAGAGCTGCATCGGGCTGCCAACCTGTTCGATGCGACCGTCCTTGAGAACGACGATGCGGTCGGCGAGCGTCATCGCCTCGGTTTGGTCATGGGTGACGTAGATCATGCTTGCGCCAAGTTCTCGGTGAAGGCGCGCGATTTCGACCCGGGTCGCCATGCGAAGCGCGGCGTCGAGGTTCGAGAGGGGTTCGTCGAAGAGGAACAACTCGGGCTTCCTGACGATGGCGCGGCCGATGGCGACGCGCTGGCGCTGGCCGCCCGACAACTCAGCCGGGCGGCGTTTCAGGTAATCCTCAAGCGACAGCATCTTCGCGGCCATGGCGATGCGTTCGTCGATGGTTGCCTTCGGCTCGCCCGCCTGTTTCAGCCCCATCGCCATGTTCCCGGTCACATCGAGATGGGGGTAAAGCGCGTAGGACTGGAACACCATCGCGATGCCGCGTTTGGCGGGCGGGGTGGTGGTCACGTCCTTGCCGCCGATGCGGATTACGCCGGACGTCGCATCCTCAAGCCCGGCGATAACACGCAGGAGCGTGGACTTGCCACAGCCGGAGGGGCCGACAAAGACGATGAATTCGCCCTGTTCCACCGCAAGGTCGATATCCTTCAGGACGTGAACGTGACCGAAGGATTTGTTTATGTTTTCAAGCGTCAGCGCGGTCATCTTGCAGTCCTACAATTCTATGGCGCGGCCGGTTCGGATGCTTTCGTCGGCGGCAAGGCAGATGGCGAGGGAGGCGACGGCATCCTCCATGTGGCGGGTCAGGTTGATATCCTCGGCGATGGCGCGCAACATGTAAGCCTGTTCGGCATTGCAAAGCGCCTGGTGGCCGGGTTCGCCAGGGAAATCGACATCTCGGTCGGCCTCGCCCACACGATGGACACGCAGAGCGCCAACCTTGGTATGGCCCTCGACACTGTCGGAGGCCGGATGCATGCCGGACATGATGGAGACCGCACCTTGCGGGCTGATCACGTCCTTCACGAAATAGGCAACCTCGGACATCATCGGACCCCAGCCGGCCTCGTACCAGCCGACCGAACCATCGGCGAAGACAACCTGGAACTGGCCGTAATTGTACATGTCCGCGGCAATCTCGTCGGACAACCTGAGGCCCATGCCGTGGACGCGCAACGGTTTCGCATCGGTGATCTGGCACATCACATCGACATAGTGGACGCCGCAATCGACGATCGGGGGCGTCGTCTGCATCAGCTGTTTGTGCGTCTCCCAGGTCGCTCCGATGGACTGCTGGTTGAGGTTCAACCGGAAGACATAAGGCCCCCCCAGCGCCCGCGCCTCGGCGATGAGGCGCTGCCAGGACGGGTGATGGCGGAGGATGTAACCGACGACGAGCTTGCGTTTGAGCCGGCGCGCACAATCGACGACTCGGCGTGCATCCGCGACCGTTGTCGCCAGCGGCTTTTCGACAAAGACATGTGCGCCCGCCTCCATCGCAGCGCAGGCATAGTCGGCATGGCTGTCCGAATAAGTGGCGATGACGGCCAGATCGGGTTCTGTGGCCGCGAGCGCCCTGTAAAAATCGTCATAGACGGGGTAGGGGGCAAGGTCGGGATGATCGCAGCGCCCCGACCGGTTCACGAGGCCCACAATCTCCGCTTCCGGATGGTGATGATGCGCCAGTGCATGGGAAAGCCCCATATTGCCGAGGCCCGCGACCAGTACCCTCATTTGACGGCCCCCGAGGTAATGCCGCGGATCAGTTGCCGCGAGAAGATGACATAAAGGACGAGCGCCGGCAGGATGGCGAGGCTCAGCGCCGAGAGGACCGCGTTCCAGTCCGTCACGAACTGGCCGATGAAGACCTGTGAGCCGAGCGTCAGCGTCTTCGTCGCCTCCCCGGGCGCGAGGATCAACGGAAACCAGAGGTCATTCCAGATCGGGATCATGTTGAAGACCGCGACGGTGGCCATGGCGGGGCGGACAAGGGGCAGGACAAGCTTGAAGAAGATCGCATATTCACTCATCCCGTCGATGCGGCCCGCGTTTTTCAGATCGTCTGAGACCTGGCGCATGAATTCGCTGAGGATGAAAACCGCAAGTGGCAGGCCCTGTGCCGTATAGACGAGGATGAGCGCGGTCAGCGTGTTGACGAGCCCGGTTGCCACCATCATCTGCAGGATCGCGACGGTGCCGATCCGGATCGGGATCATGATGCCGAGCGCAAGGTAAAGCCCCATCAACGTATTGCCGCGAAACCGGTATTCCGACAGCGCAAAGGCCGCCATCGCCCCGAAAAGCAGAATGAAGAACAGGGACGTCACCGTGACGATCAGCGAGTTCTGGAAATAGAGGAAGAAATCCCCCTGCTTCAGCACCGTCTGATAGCCGATCAGCGAAAAGCTGTCCGCATCCGGCAAGGCGAGCGGCTCGCGGAAGATCGCCTTTCGGGTCTTGAAGGAGTTGATGATGATGACCACCACCGGGAAAAGCGCGATGATGACGTAAAGGATCAGCACGCCATGGGCGGCCAGGCTCGTCATCGGGTTCTGGCGGGCGCGGTTCATGCGGGGCCTCAGAGCTGGTAGCGCCGGATGCGGGTCTGGATCAGGAAGAGATAGATCGAAACCCCGGCAAGGATGATGAGGAACATCGCCGTCGCAATCGCCGACCCCATATGGGGATCGCCAAGTTGCAGCTGAAAGCCGAAGAAGGTGCGGTAAAGGAAGGTCCCGAGGATATCGGTCGCGAAATCGGGACCCGCCAGCGCGCCCTGCGCGGCATAGATCAGGTCGAAAGCGTTGAAATTGCCCACGAAGGTGAGGATCGAGATGATGCCGATCGAGGGCAGGATCAGCGGCAGCTTGATCTTCCAGAAGGCCGACCAGCCGGTGATCCCGTCGATCTCGCCAGCCTCCAGCACCTCTTCGGGGATCGAGAGGAGCGCGGCATAGATCAGCATCATCGGGATGCCGACAAACTGCCAGACCGAGATCAGCGCCAGCGTTGTCAGCGCATACTCTTCCTTGCCGAGCCAGGGCGCAAAAAGCACCTTCAGCCCGACCGCGTCCAGCATCGAAGGCGCGATGCCCCAGATGGGCGACAGGATCAGTTTCCAAGCGAAACCGACGATGACGAAGGAAAGGATCGTCGGGATGAAGATGGCCGAGCGGTAAAGGGCGGCAAAGCGCAGCCGTGGATGGCTGAGGATCGCGGCCAGCGCGATGCCGATCGGGTTCTGCACCAGCATATGCACGATGAAGAACCAGAAATTGTTGCCAAGCGCATTCCAGAAAGACACCGACCAGCGCGGATCGCCAAAAAGCGTGCGGAAATTGGCAAGGCCGGAAAAGACACGGGCGCCGTCACCCGATGTGTAAAGCGCCAGCCGCAAGGTGTTGAATAGCGGCCAGATCATCACGGCGGTATAGACCAGAACCGCTGGCGCGAGAAAGACCGCGATATGCAAACGGGGCCGGTTTGCCATCTCTGCCTCCTTCGCCTTTCATCTTGCAGGAAATACCTTCGGGGGGGTCCGGGGGGCAGAAGGCCCCCCGGGCTTCGGTTGGGATCCCAGATCAGGTCCGGGATGACGTCGGCGACGTCATTTCTGCGGTTCATACCACGAGGCGAGCCCTTCCTGCAGGCGCGCACCGGCCGCTTCGGGCGTCTCGGTTCCCTTGATCACGTTGACGCTGGCGTTCCAGGTCTCGTTTTCCAGGTTCGGGGTGCCGCGCGACAGGATCTGATAGGTCGACCGGATCGTCGAGTGGCACTTGGCGCGCCAGGACACGAATTCCTGCGCCAGCGGGTCTTCCATCGCGACCGGCGCCGAATTGAGCGAGAAAAAACCCGGCAGCGCATTGGCGTAAAGTCCGGCGAACTCGGCCGATCCGACCCATTCGAGGAAGGTTTTGGCCGCATCCGCATTCGCCGATTTGGCATTCATCCCGAGGGCGATGTCGGTGTGGTCAGAGATGTAGCAATCGTCCCCGGCATTCGCGACCGGCGGGTTGAAGGCGCCCATCTCGAAGTCGGCCTGCGCGTTGAAGCCCGAGATTTCCCAGGACCCGGCCGGATAGATCGCCGCGCGACCGAGGGTAAAGAGGTTCTGGCTGTCGGGATAGGTCTGCGCCTCATAGCCGTCGCCAAGATAGGCACCCCATTTGGCCAGTTGCCGGTAAGGTGCCACCCAGGCCTCGTCGGTCAGCTTCTGTTCGCCCTTGATCAGCGCCAGACGGCCTTCCTCGCCTTTCCAGTAGTTCGGGCCGATGTTGTTGTAGCCCATCGTGGCCGCTTCCCACTGGTCGTTGGTCCCCATCGCCATGGGGATATAGGTTCCATCCGCCTTGATCTTGTCGAGCGCCGCAAAGAATTCGGCTTCAGTCGTCGGAACTTCGATGCCAAGTTCGGCAAAGGCGTCCTTGTTGTAGATGAACCCGTGGATGACCGAGGCCATGGGCACACAGAAGGTCGCCGCGCCGTCGTCGGTCTGCCAGGCCGATTTCGCCACGTCTGAGAAATTCGCCATCGCGCCAAGCCCCGACAGATCGGCAAGGTGGCCCGCATCATAGAGCGCCAGCGAGGCGTCAAACGGCCGGCAGGTGATCAGATCGCCGGCAGAACCCGCTTCGAGCTTGGAGTTCAGCGCGGCATTGTATTCCGCCGGGGCAGATGGCGTGAACTGAACCTTGATGCCGGGGTTGGCGGCCTCGAAGGCCGGGATGATCGTGTCCTGCCAGATGGCGAGGTCGTCATTGCGCCAGCTTTCGATGGTCAGCGTCACATCCTGCGCGGCCGCGCTGAGGCCGGTGGCCATCAGCGCCGTGCTCAGCAGGAGCGTCTTGAGGTGCCTGGATGTCATTTCGATACTCCCTTGGTTGGTCGTTGATAACTGATCGCCGCCGCCGGGGACGCTCCCCGCGCGAGCGCGTGTCGAAGATTGCCGCCTGTTGCGGCGAGCGTGGTGTCGGCCTCGGCCGGGTCGGCGCCTTGCGCGACAAGGACCGCCGCCTTGACATTGCCGCCTGTCAGGCCAAGCGCGTCGGCCGCCGCCACATCGCCGACACCGGCGATACTCGCCACGATCCCTGCCGCCCGCCGGCGCAGTTTCAGATTGTCGGCGACAAGGTTCACCATCATCCCGTCATGGACATGACCGAGCCGGATCGCCATCAGCGTCGACATCAGGTTGAGCGCGACCTTCTGTGCGGTTCCGGCACCCATCCGGGTCGATCCCGCAATGAGTTCCGGCGGGGTCCGCAGGCAAATCGCTGCATCGGCAAGGTCAAAGATGGCCGCGCCAGGATTGTTGGCGATGGCAATCACCCGCGCGCCGCGCGCCTTCGCCGTCTCGGCAATGGCAAGCGGGTAGGGGGTTTTGCCCGATGCCGTCACGGCGATGACGACATCGCCCGCTTGGATACCCGCCCCGTCGCGCCGCGCCGCCGCCACATCATCTTCCGTCCCGCCGGGCATGTCGGCGCCGTCGGGAATGCCCCCTGCCATGAGGACGACGATGCGGGCGGCGGGCAGGCCGAAGGTCCCCGGGAGTTCGGCCGCGTCCGAATGCGCCATGAGCGCCGATGACCCGGCGCCTACATAGACGAGCCGCCCGCCCTGACGGACGGCAACGGCCATGATCGTGGCCCCGGCGGCGATTGCAGGTAATGCCCCGCTCACAGCGGCAAGTGCGTCCGTCTGCTGGGCAAGAAGCAGGTCGAGCGCGGCCGCATCGGGCAGAATGTCCAGCCCCATTGCGGCCGGATGCAAGTCTTCCGTTCTGGCGCCAGACATGCGATTCCCCCTTTCCCAAAGTTAATACCTTTATGATACCTTTTGTCCAGACCCTTGTTTGGGCGTAGGCGAATCTCACTCATCTACCCCGAAATTCTGCGTCATCGGCTCGAATTGGACTTCCACAATTGCTATAGGTATTATAAAGGTATCATATGACTGGGTCTCTCAATCTGGTGATCGGCATTGATGGCGGCGGCACGTCCTGCCGCATTGCGGCCCTCTGCGGCCCTGACCGCCGCCGGATCGAGGCTCGGGGCGGCCCGGCAAATGTTTCCGATTTTGACGGTGCGATCCGGCGCCTGACCGAGGCGCTCGACCGGCTGGCAACCGATGCGGGAACGACGCCTGCCGGCATGGCAGGGGCGGTCGCCCATTTCGGGTTGGCCGGCGTCGTCGATCGCAAGATGGCCGAACGTGTTGCCGCCGCCTTTCGATTCACGCGGATCAACGTCACCGACGACCAGCCAACGACAATCGCCGGCGCCCTCGGGGCGGTGGACGGCGCTGTCGCGGCAATCGGCACCGGGTCCTTCGTTGGCCGCCAGAGCGGTGGCGCAATCCGCGCCTGTGGCGGCTGGGGCTTCACGCTCGGCGATCAGGCGTCGGGGGCCTGGCTCGGGCGGCGGATACTCGGCGAGGCGCTTCTGGCCCATGACGGGCTGCGCGATATGACGCCGCTGCTGCAGGCCATGCTCGACCGGTTCGGTGGCGCGACCGGCATCACAACCTTCGGCGTGGCTGCGGCACCGGCCGACTTTGCCAGCCTTGCGCCAGACATCCTGACCGCCGCCCGTTCCGGCGACTTGTCGGCCGATCAGGCCTTTCGCGACGGGGCGCAATATATCGAAGGGGCGCTGTCCGCGCTTGGCTGGCAGCCGGGCGAGCCGCTCTGCCTCGTCGGCGGACTTGGCCCCGACTACCGCGACTGGCTTGACGGAGAGGTCGCGGCCTCCTGTATGACCCCGAAGGGCAATGCGCTCGACGGTGCCCTGGCGCTCGCCAGCCGGCTCGCAGAGGAACGGCCATGACAATCGTGGAATTCCTCGCCCCTGATCAATGGCTGAACCCGACCGCGGGCCCGCTTTATGTGCAGCTGAAGAAACGGATCGAGGCGGCGATCAACAGCGGTTTTCTGGCACCGGACATGCCCTTGCCGCCGGAACGCGAAATCGCGGCGCTGACTGACTTGTCCCGCGTGACCGTGCGCAAGGCTATTGCTGAACTGGTCGAAAAGGGGCTGGTGCTGCAGCGGCAAGGCTCGGGGTCTTTCGTTGCCTCGGCACGTCCGAAAGTGGAACAATCGCTGTCACGCCTGACCTCGTTTTCCGAGGACATGGCCCGGCGCGGATTCATATCCGAGATGGACTGGCTTGAACGCGGGCTTTTCCAGCCGACCGCCGACGAAGTCCGCACGCTCGGTCTGGCGGCGGGCCAGCAGGTCTCCCGGCTTGCGCGTCTCAGACGGGCGGATGGGCGTCCGATGGCGATCGAACGCGCCGCGCTTTCGCCCGACATTCTGCCAAACCCGCTGGTCGTGACCCATTCGCTCTATGAAGTGCTGGAGACGAGCGGCCACCGCCCGGTTCGCGCCACGCAGAAGATTTCTGCCGTCAACCTCAACGAACGCGATGCCGGCCTTCTGGACGTGGCACCCATGGCCGCCGGCCTGAAGATCGAACGCATCTCCTATCTGGACGAGGGCAGGGTGGTCGAACTCACCCGCTCGCTCTATCGCGGCGACGCCTACGATTTCGTCGCCGAAATGCAACTCGCCGAAAAACGGACATAGTGAAGATGCCAAGCCTGATGTGGTCGGAAGTGCGCGAAATCCCGGATGCGGTGGCCGGGTTCTTGGACAAAGAACTGGCGGCGACGACCGCAATCGCCGATGAGGCCGCGGCCCGCGACCCGGCCTTCATCGTGACCGTTGCGCGCGGATCGTCGGATCATGCCTGTTCCTATCTGAAATATGTGGCCGAACTGACGCTTGGCCTGCCGGTCGCATCCATCGGGCCATCTGTGGCATCGGTTTACGGCGCGCCGCTGCGGCTGGAACGCAGCCTTTGTCTGGCTGTTTCGCAGTCCGGCAAGAGCCCGGATATCGTCGAAATGGCCCGTGCCGCGCGGGCGACCGGTTCCTTTGCCATTGCCGTGACAAACGAACCGGGCTCGCCCCTCGCAAAAACATGCGACAGGGTTCTGAACATCCGCGCCGGGCGGGAACAGAGCGTCGCCGCAACGAAAACCTTCGTGACCTCGGCGGTGGCGGGTCTGACGCTGCTCGCATCCTGGCGAAAGGATCAGGCGCTCCTCGCCGCGATCCGCCGATTGCCGGACCGGCTTGCAGATGCCGTCAACTGCGACTGGACGCCATTGGCAGAGCGGCTCATCACGGCACAGTCGCTTTATACGCTGGGGCGCGGGCCAAGTTTCGCGATTTCCGGCGAGGCGGCGCTGAAATTCAAGGAAACCTGCCAGATTCACGCGGAAAACTATTCCTCGGCCGAAGTCCTTCATGGGCCGGTCTCCATCGTGGGGCAGGGCTTCCCGATTCTCGGCCTCGCGGCGGCCGATGCCGCAGAGCCCGGCCTTGCCGAGGTCGCCGATGCGATGGCCGAAAAGGGTGCATCGGTTTTCGTGACATCCGAACGCGTCAGGCGCGCGATATGCCTGCCGGCCGTAAGAACCGGCCATCCGCTGACCGATCCCATCGCGCTCATCGCCTCGTTCTACGCGATGGTGGAACAGGTGGCGGTTGCGCGGGGGGTCGATCCCGACAAGCCGCGCCACCTGCGCAAAGTGACCGAAACGGTATAGGCCATGGCGACACTGTTCGAAGGCGCGACAGTATTCGATGGCCACCAGTTGCGGCAGGGCGGCCTTTTGGTCGATGGCAGTCGCTTCGCCGGAATTCTGCCAGCTGGCGAACGGCCGGATGGTACCGACGCGCAGCCGCTGGCGGGCGGGCTTCTTGTGCCGGGCTTCGTCGATCTGCAGGTCAACGGCGGCGACGGGGTGATGCTGAACGACAGCCCGACCGCCGCGACCATCGGCCGGATGGTGCGGGCGCATGAACGGCTTGGCACCCTGACGATGTTGCCGACGCTCATCACCGACCGCTCCGAGGTCCTGCGCGCCACGGTCGATGCAGCGGTTCGCTACCTGGCCGAAGGCGGGGCAGGTATCGCCGGCCTTCATCTGGAAGGACCGCATCTCAGCATCGCGAGGAAGGGCGCGCATGATCCGGCCCTTATCCGCCCGATGACAGAGGCCGATCTGGTGGCGCTGATCGCGGCAAAGGCGCGCCTGCCGCATCTGATGGTGACGCTCGCCCCGGAATCCGCAACGCCGGATCAGATATCGCGGCTGTCGCGCGCGGGCATTGTCGTGGCGCTCGGGCATACCGATTCCGGCTATCAGGCCTGCCGAACGGCCATGGCGGCGGGCGCGACGGTCGCCACGCACCTTTTCAATGCGATGAGCCAGATCGGCAACCGCGAACCCGGTCTTGCCGGTGCTGTGCTCAGGTCGCCATCCTGCCACGCCGGCCTTATCGCCGACGGCATTCATGTCGATCCGGAGGTCATCGCCGTCGCCATGCAGGCCAAAGCAGGGCCGGGGCAGATCTTCCTTGTCACCGATGCCATGGCGCCGGCCGGCTCCGATATCAGCGAATTCACGCTGAACGGTAGAACCATTCGTCGCGAAAACGGGCGGCTGACGCTTGCTGACGGTACGCTCGCGGGCGCTGATCTCGATATGGCGACCGCACTCCGGGTGATGACGGGCCGCGTGGGTCTGGCCCTTGATCGCGCGCTGGCAATGGCAACCTCGGTGCCGGCCACCGTCATGGGTATTCAGGAACGGGCTGGATACATAGAGGCGGGTCAGTCGGCCGATTTCGTGCATCTGAGCGACGACCTTGTCGTCCGGTCGGTATGGCGGGGCGGAAACCGCGTGTTTCAGGCCTGAGGTTCAGCGTGTACGATTATCTGATAAGCCGAATTATGTAATTCGACGACCCGGCCAAAACCGGCGGTCAACGCCGGACCCGCAACTTTCCGCCGCTGCGCTGGACGCCAGCGGCAATTGCACGTAGAGGACTACGTGACATCCGGCTACGGGAGACCGCATATGAATTTCAGCCGCGCGATCAAGATCGCCCCGTCGATCCTGTCCGCCGATTTTGCCAATTTCGGCGCTGAAATCCGGGCAATCGAGGATCAGGGCTGCGACTGGGTCCATGTCGATGTCATGGACGGACATTTCGTACCCAACCTGACTTTCGGCCCATCGACCTGCAAGGCGATCCGGCCACATATCCGCACTGTCATGGATGTGCATCTGATGATCGCGCCGGTCGATCCCTATATCGACGCCTTTGCCGAGGCCGGCGCAGATATCATCACGGCCCATGCCGAGGCCGGACCACACATTCACAGGACACTGCAAGCCATTCGTGCGACAGGAAAAAAGGCAGGCCTAGCCCTCAATCCTGGCACTCCGGCGGCGGCTGCCGAACCCGTGCTCGATCTGGTCGACCTGATCTGTGTGATGACGGTCAATCCGGGGTTTGGCGGACAGAAATTCATTCATTCTCAACTGGATAAAATACGTTCTTTGCGCAAGATGATCGGTGACCGGCCGATCCACATCGAAATCGACGGCGGCGTGACCGCGCAGACCGCACCTCTGGTCGCTGCCGCTGGTGCCGATGTGCTGGTTGCGGGTTCGGCGGTCTTTTCCGGCGGGTCGGTATCCGATCCCCATGTCTATGGCAGGAACATCACGGCGATCCGCAGGGCCGCGGAAGGTGCGCTGACGGACGCCTGACCAGAAGGAGGACACCATGGCTGTTTCACCCCCGATCTGTGACTTCGGCTGGAAAGCACCGGATTTCCGCCTGCCCGGAACCGATGGCCGGGTCTGGACACGCGCCGATGTGGCCGGGCCCAAGGGCCTTCTTGTCATGTTCATCTGCAATCACTGTCCTTATGTGAAGTCTGTCATCGACCGCATCGTCCGCGACGCGAAGGAGATGCAGGCGCTCGGGATCGGTGTCGCCGCGATTTCGGCAAATGACGCCGCTGACTATCCCGAAGACGGTTTTGAAAACATGACCCGCGAAGCGATCCGCCACGGGTTCACATTCCCCTATCTCTATGACGAGGCGCAGACCGTGGCCCGGGCCTATGGCGCGGTCTGCACACCCGACTTCTTCGGGTTCGACCGCGATCTCGGCCTGCAATATCGCGGCCGCCTCGACGCATCTGGCCGGCAGGCATTGCCCGATGCCCGACGCGAGCTGTTCGACGCCATGCGGCAGGTTGCCGAAACCGGACATGGCCCGGCGGAACAGGTTGCCTCGATGGGCTGTTCGATCAAGTGGAAGGCGGCCTAGGCGGCCGGCCGCCCTGCCCCTCGCCGCCAGGAAATCTCTCGCGACCTAGACATATTCAATTCTTGTAATATGATTGCGAGTCCCCATATTCTGGCGGAGAATACGCATGGAGGACCCATCATGCCCGACACCGCGCAAGCGCCCGGCAAGACCGCATCGGCAAAGCCGAATAAGCCGTCAGTGACCAGCTTCTTCGACGACGCGACCAATACCGTGACATTTGTCGTCAAGGATCCGGGCAGCACGACCTGCGCGATCATCGATTCGGTCCTCGACTTCGACTATGCCTCGGGCCGCACGGATACGAAATCTGCCGACCGGATCGTCGATTATGTCCGCTCAGAAGGGCTCACGGTCGCCTGGATCCTCGAAACCCACGTCCATGCTGACCACCTGTCCGCCGCGCCCTATCTGCAGCAACGGATTGGTGGCAAGATCGGGATCGGAGAGAAGATCACGGTCGTGCAGGACACGTTCGGCAAGGTCTTCAATGAGGGGACGGAGTTTCAGCGCGACGGATCGCAGTTCGACAAGCTCTTCACGGAAGGCGACACCTTTGAAATCGGCGCCCTGTCCGGTTTCGTCATGCATACGCCGGGGCATACGCCGGCCTGCCTGACCTATGTCGTGGGCGATGCCGCCTTTGTCGGCGACACGCTTTTCATGCCCGATTTCGGCACCGCCCGCTGCGATTTCCCCGGCGGTTCGGCCGAGGCGCTCTACGGGTCCATTCAGCGCATCCTGTCCTTGCCGGATGAGACGCGCATCTTCGTCGGCCACGACTACAAGGCCCCCGGACGCGAGGAATATGCCTGGGAAACGAGCGTCGCCGAGGAGAAGGCCCGCAACGTCCATATCGGCGGTGGCAAATCGGCAGAGGAATTCGTCGCCATGCGTCAGGCGCGCGACGCGACGCTGGCAATGCCGAAGTTGATCATCCCGTCCTTGCAGGTCAACATGCGCGCCGGGCAGATGCCGCCCAAGGATGACGCGGGCAAGACTTTCCTGAAAGTGCCGGTCAACGGGCTCTGACCCTCCCCTGCCCCGTGGCGTCCTGCGTCCGGCGCGGATTGCACCTTCTGCGCCAATCGCGATACTGGCAGCGTCATCTGTGGAGGCGGCTGGAATGGGCAAGGCGAAGTCGGAAGAGATTGCTGAAATCCCTTTTGTGGGGGAGATTACCCGGTTTCTTGAAACTGGCGCCCCGCCCGATATCCGCGAGGCAATCGCAAAGGCTGGCAAGAAGGACATCCTGTCGCCGACCTATCCCTATGACCGGACAATGAAGAAGGGTCGCTACGCGGCCGCGATGGAGCCGCTGCAGGTCGAGCTTGTGAAGATGCTCCACGACCTGCGCGCCAAGGGCAAGCGGCTGACCGTCCTCTTCGAGGGGCGCGATGCGGCCGGCAAGGGTGGCGCCATCGAACGGATGCGCGACAACCTCAACCCGCGCGCCGCCTATATCGTGGCGTTGCCGAAGCCGACCGAACGCGAGGCGAGCCAGTGGTATTTCCAGCGCTATATTGACTGGCTGCCGGCCGGTGGCGAGATCGCGCTTTTTGACCGGTCCTGGTACAACCGCGGCGTTGTCGAACATGTCTTCGGCTTCTGCACGCCCGAACAGAGGGAGCTTTTCTTTCGCCAGCTGCCGGATTTCGAGCGCATGATCGTTGATGAGGGCGTGACGCTCGTCAAACTCTGGCTGAATGTCGGGCGCGCCGAACAGCTGCGCCGGTTCCTGGCGCGCGAACACGACCCCTTGAAGCAATGGAAGCTGAGCTGGATCGACGTCGAGGGGTTGAAAAAGTGGGACGAATACACGGCAGCCATCACCGAAACGCTTGAACGGTCCCACAGCGATCATGCGCCCTGGACGGTCATTCGCGCCGATGACAAGGCACGCGCCCGGATCGCGGCCATCCAGTCGGTGTTGATGGCGGTCGACTATGCCGGCAAGGATCGCAAGGCCATCGGCGCGATCGACACGAAAATCTGCGGCGGCCCCGGGATGCTGGATGGCTAAGCAGGGCTACCATCACGGCAACCTGCGTCAGGCGCTGGTCGATGCCGCGCTGACATTGATCGAGGCGCAGGGACCGCAGGGTTTCACGCTCTCGGACGCCGCGAAATCGGCGGGTGTAACGCCTGCCGCCGTCTACCGTCATTTCGCTGGTCGCGATGACCTGATCGCGGCATGCGCGCGCCAGGGGTTCGAGATTTTCGCCGATCTGATGGATCATGCCTATGACAATGGCCGGCCGACAGCGCTCCGTGCCTTTGAGGCGACAGGCCGCGCCTATCTCGCCTTCGCCCGGAAATTTCCCGGCCATTACATGGCCATGTTCGAAAGCGGCATCTCGCTCAATCAGCATTCCGATCTGGCGCGCGCATCCGAACGCGCGCGGGGCGTCTTCAGCCGGGCGGCCGATGCGCTTTCCAAGCACATCCCAGCCGACAAGCGTCCGCCCGCCTCGATGTTTTCGGCCCATATCTGGGCGATGAGCCATGGTGTCGTCGAGCTTTACACGCGCGGCGCGCCGGGCGCGCGCGCGCCCTTTCCACCCGAGGAGCTTCTGGAAACGGGCATCGGCATCTACCTGCGCGGGCTCGGCCTTGTGCCGCCCGACAACTGAGCGTTCCCGTCCGATTGTACCGGTGACAATTTCCTGCGCGGGAGCGTGGCGAAGCGCTCTTGCCCGCGCGCGCGGCGGGGCATAGGGATTGGCCATGACTGCCACCGATCCCACACTCGACGAAGGCGATCACCGCGCGCGGCGGAATGTGGCGGTGCTTGTCCTCGCCCAGGCGATCCTCGGATCGCAGATGCCGATGATCTTCACCATCGGCGGGCTGGCGGGTCAGACGCTCGCCACCAACCCCTGCTGGGCGACGCTGCCGATTTCCATGATCGTTCTCGGCTCCATGCTGACGGCGACGCCGATGTCGGCGCTCATGCAGCGCTTCGGTCGACGCGCGGGGTTCTGGTGCGGTGCGATGGGTGGCGCGGCAGGGGCTGCGGTTGGCGCCTGGGGGCTTTACATCGCGTCCTTTCCGGTCTTCCTCGCCGGTTCCCTCCTGACAGGCATCTACATGTCCGCGCAGGGTTTTTACCGCTTCGCCGCTGCCGATACCGCATCCGAGGCCTTTCGGGCCAAGGCAATTTCCTGGGTCATGGCGGGCGGCCTCGCCTCGGCCATCGTCGGGCCGCAACTGGTGAAGGCAACGGCCGATGCCATGGCGGTCACCTTCCTTGGCACCTATCTGGCCGTGATGGTGCTGAACCTCGCCGGCGCCGGGCTCTTCCTCTTTCTCGACATTCCGGCCCCCGATCGCCCCCGCGAAGGCGCACCCAAGGGGCGAAGCCGGCGCGAGATGCTCGTTGACCCGACCATCCGGGTCGCGATCATCTGCGCCATGGTCAGCTATGCCCTGATGAACCTTGTGATGACCTCGACGCCGCTCGCCGTTGTTGGCTGCGGCTATGAGAAGGCCAACGCGGCCGATATCGTTTCGGCCCATGTCCTGGCCATGTTCATTCCGTCCTTCTTCACGGGCCATCTGATCGTCCGCTTCGGCGCCAAGGTCATCGTGGGCACCGGCCTCACGATCCTCGCCGCCGCCGGGGCGGTCGCGCTTTCCGGCGTGGCGCTGGAGCAGTTCTATGTCGCCCTCGTCCTGCTTGGCGTCGGCTGGAATTTCGGCTTCATCGGGGCGACGACGCTTCTCGCCTCGGCCTATGCGCCCGAGGAAAAGGGCCGCATTCAGGGGATCAACGATCTGTTCGTCTTCGGCGGTGTGACGGTGGCGTCGCTGGCTTCTGGCACCTTGATGAACTGTTCGGGGTCGAGCGTGATTGCCGGTTGGAACGCCGTCAACATCGCGATGCTGCCCTTCCTTGTCCTGGCGGGCGGATCGCTCATCTGGCTGGCGCTGAGGTCGGAAAACTGACCGTGGGGTTTTAAGGGGGGGCGCTGCCCCCCAAACCCCCGCTTTCGCGGGGGTTCCCCCCGGGGGTATTTTGACAACGAAGAAATGGCAGGCTCAGATGCCGCCGGTGAGGGCGCGGCCAAGAAGTGCCCATTTCCGTTTCAGCGCCGAAGGTTCGAGCAGTCCCGCGACGATCCGGCCAGGGTCGCGTTCGGCAAGGGCGAGGGTCGCGGGGGCGGTCGCGCCGGTCCAGAGCGCGGGGCGGGCGGATCGGGGGATGGCCGCGGCCCGTGCCCGCGCGATCCGGGCGCGCGCCTCGGCGGCGAGGGCGCCGAGCGCGGCTGGCGTGGTGTCGAGAAAGGGTGCGCGGCCGCGCTTGGCGAGTTCAGGCGCGGCGCGGAAGAACGCGGCGAGGCCCGCACCCCAGGCGTAGTCGCGGATCGCGCGTTCGTTAGCAGCCGGCGCTCCGAGCGCGCGGGCGGCCGCCCACATCAGGTTGCCCGCGGTCGCGTCGAGATAGGCGTCGAAGGCGGCGTGATCCGCGAAGGGGTCGCGCCAGCAATCCCATCGCCGCGCCCCGGCGATGCCGGTCAGAAGGGGCGCAAGGGCCGGATCGGCGGCAAGCATCGGCGCCAGCGTCTCGGTCACAGCATGGCCCGGCCGGTTGCCGCCTGAGGCAATTTCCTCGATCGTGTCGATCCACCATTGGAGCCGAATCTCGGCCACCATCGGCTCGGACGCGGCCCAGGGCGCGCGGGCGATTTCCAGATTGGCGGCGTAGAGCGGCCAGAGGACCGCCCGCGCTGTAACCGGGGCCGCCATGGTGGCGGCGAAACGCTCCGGGTCGCCCGCCTCGACCGCCGCGGCGCAGTCGGCAAGGCTCATGCCGGCGTTGCCCCGTCGCGGACGAGTTTCCAGGTGATCGCATCGAGCAGCGCCTCGAAGGAGGCGTCGACGATATTGGCGCTGACGCCGACGGTCGACCAGCGCCGGCCCTGACTGTCCTCGCTGTCGATGATGACGCGGGTCACGGCTTCGGTTCCGCCTTGTGTGATGCGGACCTTGAAATCGACGAGCCGGAGATCGTCGATCACCGACTGATAGGGCCCGAGATCCTTGGCCAGCGCCTTGGCCAGCGCATTGACCGGCCCCCGATCATTGCCGAGCGCATCCATGCTTTCGCTGACCGACAGCATCTTTTCTCCGCCGATCTTGACCACCACGACCGCCTCGGAGAGGCTGACCATGCGGTCGTACTTGTTTTTCCGCCGCTCGACCGTGACCCGGTAGCGCTTCACCTCGAAGAATTTCGGCAGAAGGCCGAGTTCACGCCGCGCCAGGAGCTCGAAAGAGGCCTGCGCGCCGTCATAGGCATAGCCCATATCCTCGCGTTCCTTGATGAGTTCGAGGATGCGGGCTAGGGCGGGGCTTTTCGCATCGACGGCGATCCCTGCGCCGGCGAGCCGGGTGCGCAGGTTCGACTGACCCGCCTGGTTGGACATCGGGATGACACGTTCGTTGCCGACAAGCGCGGGGTCGATATGCTCATATGTCGCCGGATCCTTGGCGATTGCGCTGGCGTGAAGGCCCGCCTTGTGGGCGAAGGCCGAGGCTCCGACGTAAGGTGCGGCGCGCAACGGCACCCGGTTCAGGATATCGTCGAGCATGCGGCTGATCCGTGTCAGCGATGTCAGTGCCTCGTGGCTGACGCCCGTCTCGTATCGGCTGGCATAGGGCTCTTTCAGAAGCAGCGTCGGAATGAGCGAGGTAAGGTTCGCGTTGCCGCAGCGTTCACCGAGCCCGTTCAGTGTGCCCTGAATCTGCCGCGCGCCGGCATCGACAGCCGCAAGGCTCGCCGCAATGGCGTTTTCCGTGTCGTTATGGGTGTGGATGCCAAGCCGGTCGCCGGGGATACCTGCGGCGATGACCTCGGCTGTGATGCGGCCGATCTCGGCCGGCAGCGTGCCGCCATTGGTGTCGCAAAGGACGGTCCAGCGGGCGCCAGCCTCATGGGCCGCCATCACGCAGTCGATCGCGTAACCGGGATTGGCCTTGTAGCCGTCGAAGAAATGTTCGGCGTCGAAAAGCGCCTCGCGCCCCCTGGCGACGATATGGGCGACGGAGGCGCGGATATTCTCGACATTCTCCTCAAGCGTCAGGCCAAGGGCGGTCGTGACGTGGAAGTCATGGGTCTTGCCGACGAGGCAGACGGCCGGCGTGTTCGCGTTCAGGACGGCGGCGAGGACATCGTCGTTCTCGGCACTGCGCCCTGCGCGTTTGGTCATGCCGAAGGCGGTGAAGGTGGCGCGCGTCGCGGGGCGGTTTTCGAAGAACTCGCTGTCGGTCGGGTTGGCGCCGGGCCAGCCGCCCTCGATATGGTCGATGCCAAGCGCGTCGAGCGCCTCGGCGATCTGGCGCTTTTCGGGGACGGAGAACTGGACGCCCTGCGTCTGCTGCCCGTCGCGGAGGGTGGTGTCGTAGAGGTAGAGGCGTTCCTTCGTCATGGTCGCCACCCGCCATGGGCCTGAGCCAGGAGCCCCCCTCGGACCTGATCCGGGAGCCTGCCCCGGACCTGATCCGGGGCCGCATGGTGGACCCGGAGGTCCCGGGTCGGGCCCGGGACGGGTTTTGCATCGGGTCCCCGCCGGTTCGTCCACGAACCGGCTTGCGCCCGACCCGCCCCCCCGGGGCGGGCGCAAATGCGCCCTCCCCGCGGGTCCGGCGCAAGCCTTTGTTGTGATGAAGGCGATGTCGGCGGCATCATCTTAGAGCCTCCAATTTGGTAATATCAACGTCAGGGCCCGCCGCAAGGACAACTCCATGTTTTGCAATCGCCACGGAGACGCCGGCCGAGATCAATGCATCGCGATAGGCATCGGCTTCGGCAAAATCATTTGTTCTTTTCGCAGTTTCGCGGAGTTGAACTAAACGCTCTGAGAATGAATCGAGAATGACGCCAGGCAAACTGGCCCATTCGCCCAATTCTTTTTGCAGCAAACCAAGAACATCAGCACCGGCCTTCAGTTCCTCTAGTTGACCATTTCGAGCGCAGGCATGCAATTCAGCTAGAGCGCCCGCGGTGTTGAGGTCATCGGCCAGAACCTGCAGAAAGTGTGAAGGAAGTTTGCCGGTCATCGGCAAACCCTCCGTCAGCTCGCGCCACTTTCTCAGTGTTCTTGCCGCCTGCCTTGCTTTCTCTTCGGTCCAATCCATGGGCTTCGAGTAATGCGTCGAAAGAAAGACGAACCGGATCACCTCACCCGGGATGCCCTTGTCCAGCAAATCCCTGACCGTGAAGAAATTCCCCAAGGACTTCGACATCTTCTTCCCCTCCACCTGAAGCATCTCGTTATGCATCCAGACCTTGGCGAAGCCGCCATGCGGATGGGCGCACATCGACTGGGCGATCTCGTTCTCATGGTGGGGGAATTGCAGGTCGATGCCGCCGCCGTGAATGTCGAAACTCTCACCCAAGAGTTCATGGCTCATCGCCGAGCATTCGATGTGCCAGCCGGGGCGGCCCCTGCCCCATGGGCTGTCCCAGCCCGGCAAGTCGTCGGTCGAGGGCTTCCAGAGGACGAAATCCATCGGGTCTTCCTTGAAGGGCGCGACCTCGACCCGCGCGCCCGCGATCATGTCGTCGACGGATCGGCCGGAAAGCTTGCCGTAGGCCTCATAGGACCTGACACGGAAGAGGACGTGGCCCTCTTTCTCGTAGGCGTGTCCCGAGGCGATCAGCCCCTCGATCATGCCGATCATCTGGCCGATATACTCAGTCGCCCGCGGCTCCAGCGTCGGGTGGAGCGCGCCAAGCTCATCCATATCGGCGTGATACCACGAGATCGTCTCGTCCGTCCGTTCGCGGATCAAATCCTCCAGCGTCTGCGGATCGCCCGCATCCTTCCTCCGCTGCGCCTCGGCGTTGATCTTGTCGTCGACGTCCGTGAAGTTCCGGACATAGGTGACGTGGTCCTCGCCATAGACATGGCGGAGAAGCCGGAAGAGCACGTCAAAGACGATGACGGGCCGCGCATTGCCGATATGGGCGCGGTCATAGACCGTCGGCCCGCAGACATACATCCGCACGTTTTTCGGGTCGATGGGCGCGAAGACCTCTTTCTTGCGGGTCTTCGTATTGGTGAGCCTGATCTCGGTCATGCCTCTATCCCTTGCGCGCGCATCCCGGCGGCGGGCTTACCAGTCTCTCGGTTCGATGAAAACGACAAGAACGGCCCGCCTGACGATTGTCAGCCGGTAATGCAAATGATGCAGATGTTGCGGTTCATTGTCATGGCGGTGTCTTAGCCCATCGGGCGTCGCCTGCCAAGCCCCGACGACGGGCGAAGGTGTGGCCCGAAAGCGGGCCACACCATGAACGTCAAGCCGCTCTCAGGCGCCGATACGGGTGAAGGATCCACGCGGATCGGGGCCGAGGCCAAGCCAGCCTGCGATGACGGCCTGAAGATGGCGGCTGATATGAAGCTTCTGGGTTTCGCCGCGCGACCGCGCCTCCACCATCTCGACCCCGGCCAGCGCCGGCGTCGCTGCCAGAATCTCGGTCGGGCCGGCCAGAACCTCGCCCGACTTCGCATCCACGGCGCGGATGGTGAAATCGACGTTATGGACGCCCGATTGCGACAGACGCGCCTCGGCCTCGAAGGTCAGGGCATGGAAGCGCTGGACGACGATCTCGAACCGGACGGGCCGGTTACCATGAAGCCCGGCTGCGCCCGCCTTGGTCGCATCGGTGATGATCTTGGCGATCTGCACCCTGCGGTCGCCCGGCGGGTCCTCACGCCAGACAATGTCGGCCCGGGGCAGGATGGTCTTTGCCTCGGAGATCACAAGGCTTTCGGGAACAATGACACTGACCTCGCTCAGCCGCCAGGTCGACGACGTCTCGGCCGCGACCGGATGGTCATAGCTTGTTTCGAACTTCGCGCTGCAGGCCGCTAGGCCAAGCAGAACGAGACCGCCAAGAATGCGAAAAACTACACCCGACATTCGCATCACACACTCCTCACTTTCAGCCCACACTGGCCGAGACATAAAACAGACAGGGTCGATTTGCAGCAAAACATGGCAAGAGTGAGGGATTTCCGTGCTCTGCGCGTCAATATTGGCACTTTCATCCACGGGTTGCGGGAAAACGGTAACAGCCTCGGCGGTTGCGGCGGCTGGCGAAGCTGCGATGATAAGGTCGCGATACGGGCAAAGGGAATTGCAGCGATGGGACAGCTTTTAGCGATCGTATTGGCGTGGCTCCTGGCCTTTGCCGGCCCCGGGCTGACCGGGCCGCTTCCTTTGCGGGCCGCAGGGCATGTGACCGACCTTGCCGGTGTCATCGACACTGAGACCGCCCGGCAACTGGAGGATCGCCTCGCGACACTCACCCGTGAAACCGGCATCGACATGGTGGTGCTTACCGTACCGCAGATCGCGGCGTATGATGGTGCGACGACGGTCGAAGGCTTCGCGCGGGAGGTCTTCGACGGCTGGGCACTGGGTTCGGCCACGCGGAATGACGGCATTCTGGCGCTCGTCGTGACGGATCAGCAGGTCGTGCGGATCGAACTCGGCGCCGGTTACGATCAGGGCTACGACCCCATCGCGCAGGACGTGATCGACCGGCATTTCAAGCCGGCCTTTATCGCGGGGGACCTGTCGGGCGGGATCGCGGCGGGCGTGGCCGCGACAATCGACACCATCGCCATGCGCAAGGCCGCGCCCTCAGGCAACGTGACCAGCGCGACGGGCGGTGGATCGCGTTTCTGGATATTCGCTGTCGGAGCGGCATTCATCGCCGCGCTGGCCTATGTCCGCCGGCGCGGCCGCGCAGCGGCCCCGCTTGAAATACCCTGTCCGCAATGCGGCGCAGCAAAGCCACGTGGCGGTCCCTGCCCTGCCTGCGGTCACACCCGCCAGCGCGAGGATCGCGATGGCGAGCGTATCCGCAGCCGCCCGGACCGGGATGACAACCGGCCGGAAGGCGGCGGTCGTTCCGACGGTGGCGGCGCGACCGGCCGCTGGTAGTGGCCCGGCCGCGCTCGCCCCGTATCAGGCGTCAGAACCTGAAGCCGACATTCACCGAGGCCGTCGTGGCCCGGATGTCAGTCGCCGAACCGGCAAAATCGTCAAACCGCTGGTGCTGGATTTCGCCGCCAATGGTCCAGCGATCGTTCAGCGCATAATCCGCACCGAGGCCGATGACCCAGCCATTATCGGAAAACTCCGTGCCGCCGATGGTGGCATCGGCCCGGGCGATACCGGCGCTGCCATAGACGAGCGTCCGACCGAGGTCGTAACCGGCCCGCAGTTTCAGCCGCGCGATGTTGTCGAGGTTGTCGCCCCCCGCGCCAAGGTCGATATCGGTCTGGTCCCAGTCGACCGCCGCACCGACCACCCAATTGCCGAGGTCCCAGTCGTAGCCGCCGCGCAGGCCATACACCGCGCCATCGCCGTCAGCGGCACCCGCCGAGGCATCGCCATAGCCGATCTGCGCGCCAACATAGCCGCCGGTCCAATCACCGCCAGCCGCGACCGTTGCAACAGGCGCAGCGACGGTCGCCTCTGCGGCAGGCTCGGACAAACTTCCCGCAAGTGCGGGAACCGCCAGCGCACCCGACAGGACGAGGCCGAGGGCGGCCTTGCTTCCGATTTTCATAACATTCTCCGTTTTCATGGTGTCTCAGATCTCGGGCCGCGCCACTTTCTTCCCGGCGGGCATCATGCGCGGCCTTGCTGAGTGAGCTAAACCGCATTTGCGCCCCGCCAAGGGGCGGTCACGCGCGGTTGAAAAGTCGTGGTCGTGCCGTGTCCTTGCCCGGCGGGTTTTCGCCTGCTGGACAGGGCAGGTCGCGACGAGTAGGATATGAACATCTGTTCAGTTAACCGGGGGCGACCATGCAATTGCAATCGGCAGCAGCGATCGTGACAGGTGGCGCATCCGGGCTCGGCGCGGCCACGGCCGCTGGGCTGCGCAAAGCCGGCGCAGCGGTGACGATCTTCGACCGCGATCCGGCCGGGCAGGCCTGTGCCGATGAGATCGGCGCCACGTTCCACGCGGTTGACGTGACCGAGGAAAGCTCCGTTCGTGACGGTGTGGCGACCGCCCTTGCCGCCATGGGTCACATCGACATTCTCGTCAATTGCGCCGGCATCGCGGCGGGCGAGAGGGTCGTTGGCCGCGATGGCCCGCACCGGCTGGAAAGCTTCCAGAAGGTGATCGACATCAACCTTGTCGGCACGTTCAACACCATGCGTCTCGTCGCGGCGGAAATGGCCCGGAACGACGGCCCAGAGCGCGGCGTCATCGTCAATACCGCCTCGATTGCCGCCTTTGACGGGCAAAAGGGCCAGGCCGCCTACGCGGCCTCCAAGGCCGGGATCGCCGGTATGACCCTGCCCGCCGCGCGCGATCTTTCCAGTCTCGGCATACGGGTCTGCGCCATTGCACCCGGCATCTTTGCGACGCCCATGATGCGTGGCCTGCCAGAGGACGTGCAGGCCGGTCTGGCCGCCGAGGTGACATTTCCAAAACGCCTTGGCGCACCGGAAGAGTTTGCGGCCCTCGTGGCCTTCATCGTCAGTTGCGGCTATCTGAACGGCGAAGTGATCCGCCTCGACGGCGCACTTCGGATGCGGTGATGGCCCGGCAGAACCGCGTCACCCCTTTGGGCGAGATCATCGCAGACCCTGCGCGGGGTCTCTTGATGGGCAATCGCGGCATTCTGCATGACGATGATGGCAAGATGGGCCACAGGACGTACCGGCACCGCGCCTGGATCACCTGCGTTCTTGCCTTCAAGAACCGGCGCCATCCGCTGGCCGCACCAGGCCGCTACACGCCGCTCTTCTTTCTGGACGAGGCGGTCGCCTTCGCCGCCGGGCACCGCCCCTGTGCCGAATGCCGGCGGGCCGATTACCTGCGTTTCCGCGCCGCTTTCGCCGCCGGTGACGGCGACCAGCCCGGCGCGGTCGAAATCGACAGACGGCTTCATGCCGCGCGGGTACGCCCGAGGGTCGGGACCAAGGTTACATTCGATGCACCAATCGCCGACTTGCCTGATGGCAGTTTCATCGTGACCGACACCGGCGCCATGCTCCTCTGGCAGGACAGGATGCTGCCCTATCGGCCGGCGGGCTACGGCGCCCCCCTGGCCCGGCCTGCGACGGGCAGCGTCACCGTTCTTACCCCTGCCCCAGTGGTCGAGGCCTTCCGGAACGGATACCTGCCAGCCACACACCCGACTGCAAAAACGATCTGACGTCACCTTCGCGCCGGACGTCGCCCGGCAGCCCTGCACCGTGAAACTGCCGGGCAGACGCAAAACCGCAACGGAATGGTCGTTTCGGTGCAAGCATTTACCCGCCACCCGGTCAGAAGAAGGGGAAGGACCGCTGCCCGTCGGGGCACGATGAGAAAGGCCGCCAGCATGACCCCCAAGCCGAATATCCTTATCCTGATGGTGGATCAGCTGAACGGCACGCTTTTTCCCGATGGCCCGGCCGACTGGCTCCATGCCCCGACGTTGAAGGCGCTCGCCGCGCGCTCGGCCCGCTTCCGCAACGCCTATACCGCCTCGCCCCTCTGCGCACCGGGCCGGGCCTCCTTCATGTCGGGGCAACTGCCGTCGCGCACCGGGGTCTATGACAACGCGGCCGAATTCGCCTCCGACATCCCGACCTTCGCCCACCACCTCCGCCGCGCGGGCTACCAGACTTGCCTTTCGGGCAAGATGCATTTCGTCGGTCCCGATCAGCTTCACGGCTTCGAGGAGCGGCTGACGACCGACATCTACCCCGCCGATTTCGGCTGGACGCCCGACTATCGCAAACCGGGCGAGCGGATTGACTGGTGGTATCACAACATGGGGTCCGTCACCGGCGCGGGCGTGGCGGAGATCACCAACCAGATGGAATATGACGACGAGGTCGCCTACAACGCCACCGCCAAGGTCTACGACCTCGCGCGCGGAAACGACGAAAGGCCCTGGTGCCTGACGGTCAGCTTCACCCACCCGCACGATCCTTACGTCGCGCGGAAGAAGTACTGGGACCTTTACGCCGATTGCGAGCACCTCCTGCCGGACGTGGCCGCGATGCCCTATGAGGATCACGACGCCCATTCGAAGCGAATCTTCGACGCAAACGACTGGCGGAACTTCAACATCATCGAAGAGGATATCCGCCGCTCCCGCCGGGCCTATTTCGCCAATATCTCCTATCTCGACGACAAGATCGCGGGGATACTGGAGGCCTTGGAGACGACACGGCAGGAGGCGGTGATCGTCTTCGTCTCAGACCACGGCGACATGCTGGGCGAACGTGGGCTCTGGTTCAAGATGAACTTCTTCGAAGGCTCCGCCCGCGTGCCGCTGATGATCGCCGCGCCGGGGCTGGACCCGCAGCGGATCGACGCGCCCGTCTCCACCATCGACGTGACGCCAACGCTCTGCGACCTCGCCGGGGTCTCGATGGCGGAGGTCATGCCATGGACCGACGGCGAAAGCCTGATCCCCCTCGCCACCGGCACCGAACGCACCGCCCCGGTCATGATGGAATACGCGGCAGAGGCGTCCTACGCGCCGCTCGTTTCGCTCCGCTATGGCAAGTGGAAGTACAATCGCTGCGCACTCGACCCCGATCAGCTCTTCGACCTGGACGCCGACCCTCATGAGCTGACCAACCTTGCCACCGATCCCGCCCATGCCGGCACGCTCACCTCGCTCCGCGCCAAATCCGAGGCCCGCTGGGACCTCGCCCGTTTCGACGCCGATGTCAGGCAAAGCCAGGCCCGGCGCTGGGTTGTTTACGAGGCGCTCAGGAACGGCGATTATTTCCCCTGGGACTACCAGCCGCTCAAAAAAGCCTCGGAACGCTATATGCGCAACCACATGGACCTGAACATTCTGGAGGAATCGAAGCGCTTCCCACGCGGGGAGTAGCGCGATTTGATCTTGGACAAAGCCGTCCCGCCCCGGCCGTGCTTTTCTGACCCCGGGACATCAGGAAAGGGGCGCGAGATGTTGGAGATCACGCCGGCAACCGTCGTTCAGGTCATCTTTCTGGCGCGCGAGGGCGCGATGGCGGAAAGCGAACTGCACGAATTCATTGCCGGGCTCAATGACGACGACAAGGCGGAACTGACCGCCATCGCCTGGATCGGGCGCGGCAGTTTCGATGCGGAGGACTTTGCCGAAGCGGTCGCGACCGCGCGGACCGAGGCGACGACGCCGACCGAGGACTACCTCATGGGCATGCCGCATCTGGCCGAGAATCTGGAGGCCGGGCTGGAGGCACTGGGCGTCGATGTGACGGGCGAGGAAGAAGATCTGCTTTGACCCTTGTAGCAGCGGGCCGGGCTTCCAATATATTCCGCAACCGGAATGTGAGGCGATGATGGCCGACCCCCTGAAACTGACCTGTACCGCCTGCGGGCAGATGAACCGCTTTCCCGCCGCCCGCCTGCACGAAGCGCCGAAATGCGCCGTCTGCGGCGCGGCACTCGTCACCGGCAAGGTGGCCGAGATTGACCCTGCGACGCATGACAAGGCCACGAAAGGCGATGACCTGCCGATCCTTGTCGACTACTGGGCGCCGTGGTGCGGCCCCTGCCGGATGATGGCGCCCGAATTCGCCAAGGCGTCCGGTGCGCTGACCGGACAGGTCCGGTTCGCCAAGATCAATACCGAGGATTTTCCGGCAATCTCCCAGCGGCTCGGCATTCGTGGAATCCCGCTACTCATCCTCTGGCACCGGGGGCGCGAACTGGCCCGCCTGCCCGGCGCGAGGCCAGCGGCCGAGATCGGGGCCTTCGCCCGGTCGCATACGGCGACACGGGTCTGAGACCGATCACCGCCCCTTCCAGACAGGGTCGCGCTTTTCCGCGAAAGCGCGCGCGCCTTCCAGCTGGTCCTCGGACGAATAGAGCCGGTCCACCGTCGCCATCTGCCGCTTGGTGATGCGGTTCAGCGCATCCTGAAACCGCATGTCCTCGGCCTCGCGCACCACTTCCTTGATCGCGGCATAGACGAGCGGCGGGCCGCTTTCGAGAAGCCGCGCGAGTTCCCAGGCCTTCGGCAACAGGTCGGCCGGCGTCGTGATCTCTTTCAATATCCCCCAGCGCAGCGCCTCCGCCGCGTCAAACCAGCGGCCCGTCAGGAGAAGGTCCATCGCGACGTGATAGGGGATACGCTTCGGCAGCTTGATCGAGGCGGCATCGGCCACCGTGCCTGACCGTATCTCTGGCAGCGCAAAAGTCGCGTTCTCCGAGGCGAGGATCAGGTCGGCCGAAAGCGCGAGTTCGAGGCCCCCGCCGCAGCAGATGCCGTTCACCGCCGCGATCACCGGTTTGTTGAGGTTCGGCAACTCCTGAAGCCCCCCGAAGCCGCCGACACCGTAGTCGCCGTCCACCGCATCGCCATCGGCCGCAGCCTTCAGGTCCCAGCCCGGGCAGAAGAATTTCTCGCCCTCCGCCCGCAGGATGCAGACACGCAAGGTCTCATCGTCGCGGAAATCGCGAAAGGTCAGCCCCATGATCCGGCTTGTGACAAGGTCGATCGCATTGGCCTTGCCGCGCGCGAGCGTCACCTCCAGAATGCCGCCTTCCCGCCGGGTCCGGATCGGCCCGTCTGCCCGCATCTCCATCATCACAAAGCCTCCCTTATGAGCGCATCGACCGCAACCGCGCCCTCTTGCCGGACGAGGATGGGGTTGATCTCGATCTCTTCCAGTCCCGGCCGGTCGAGCATCAACTGCCCAAGCCCGACCGCAATTCGCGCCACTGCCGCCATATCCGCCTTCGACCGGCCGCGATACCCGTCGAGGAGCGGCCAGAGCCGGAGCCGGCGCATCGCCTCCATCACATCCGTCTCCGTCACGGGCAGAACGAGTGTCACCGTATCGGCCAGAAGCTCCGCCGTCACGCCGCCAAGCCCGATCGTCAGTGTCACCCCATAGACCGGATCGCGGCGGAGACCGACGAGGATTTCCGCCACCGGCGCTGCAACCATCTCTTCCACCAGATACCCCGTCGCGCCCGGCATCTCCCCCTGCCCGTCAAGTGTCGTCAGACCCAGGCGCACCGCTCCCGCCTCGGTCTTGTGGGCAAAGCCGAGCCCCTTGAGCGCCAGCGGTGGTTTCAGACCCTTCGCCTTTTCCCGCACCCCGGCGAGCGTATTACTGATGACGCCCTTCGGGACCGGCACACGGGTGGCATCCAGCAGCGCCTTGCCCTCGGCTTCATCGAGCATTCGTGTTGTGCGCGGTGCAGTCGCGGCGGCGGGCCGCCAGCCCGGTCGGCCGGGCAAAGTCTGCGCGGCCTTGAGCGCCCCCAGTGCGGTATCGAGCCCCATCAGGGGCGCGATGCCCCGATCAATCAAGGCGATCGCCCGATCCTCATCGAAATTCTCCGGCAGCGAGGCGACGGGAAAGGCAGGTTTATCTGTGGTCCGCCCGGCCGCCACGATTGCATCGAGCGCGGGCTGGAATGAGGACGGATCGCAGCGGTCCGGCCGCGGCGGGTCGATCACGAAAATACCGGCGTCATAGCCCGCGAGCATCTCGGTAAAAACCGCCTCCGTCCGCGGTCCGTCACCCCAGATGAAGGTGTGGTAGTCGAGCGGATTGGCGATGGTAACGATTGGCCCAAGGATATCGCCAAGCGCCTTTCTCTGCGCGTCGGTCGGCGGTGCAAAATCGATGGCGAGCGGCGCCGCAAGGTCGGAGACAAGCCCCGCCTCGCCGCCCGAACAGGAAAGCGAACAGAGCCTTGTGCCGATCTGCGGTCCGTGCACGTGAAATATCTTCAACGTTTCAATCAGTTCCGGGAGTGTGTTCACCTCTGCCACACCGGCCTGGCGGAGGAAGGCCGACGAGGCCGCCCCACCGCCGGCGAGTGAAGCGGTATGGGAGGCGGCGGCGCTCTGCGAGGCCTCGGTCTTACCCGACTTCACGCAGACAACGCCCTTGCCCGCCGCCCGAGCCGCCTCGGCAAGCGCCGCGAAAGCAGGCGCATCGTCGATCCCTTCGACATACATGCCTATGGCGGTCACACGGGTGTCGGCCAGAAGCGCACCCGCCAGTTCCGCCAGCCCGATCTGAGCGGCATTACCCAGACAGGCGACATAGGCGACAGGGAGCCCCCGCGCCTGCATCGTCAGGTTGATGACGATGTTGGAGGATTGCGAGAGGAGCGCCACCCCCGTCTCGACCCGCCGCCCGCCATGCTGATCGGGCCAGAGAAGCGCGCCGTCGAGATAGTTGATCACGCCGTAGCAATTGGGCCCGAGGATCGGCATATCGCCCGCGGCCTGGACGAGATCGGCCTGCAAGCCCGCCTCCCCCGCCTCGGTCCAGCCCGAGGCAAAGCAAATCGCCCCGCCCGCCCCCATTTCGGCGAGCTCACGCACCACCTCGACTGTCGCATGGCGATTGACGCCGATAAAGGTTGCATCCGGTGCCGCCGGCAGCGCGGCAAGGGACGGATGAGCCTTCAGGCCGCCAATCTCCGGTTTCGTCGGATGAACCGGCCAGACCGGACCCGAAAACCCCATCTTGCGGCATTGCGCGATGACGTTTTCCGCCCAGACCGAGCCCATGACAGCGATGGACCGAGGCCTGAGCAGGCGGGACAGGTCACGGCTCATGCCCGGCCACCGTGCCTTTGGAAACCCCCGGGGGCTTTCTGCCCCCGGACCCCCGAGGATATTTGAAAACAGATGAAGGGGTGACGAGGATCCCCGGACGCGACGAACCGCGACCGGGGACCTTCACCTGTTGCGGTCATCGGCTTCCCAGCCTGTACCGCCATGTCGTTCTCGCCGATCAGGGTTAACATTTCCTTGCTTTCATCTGTTCGAAAATATCCTCGGGGGTCCGGGGGCAGAAAGCCCCCGGGTCATCGTCAAGCACCAAGTGGTCTGAGGAGTTCGCGGCTGATGATATGGCGCTGGATTTCGGAGGTGCCTTCCCAGATGCGCTCAACGCGCGCATCGCGCCAGATGCGTTCCAGCGGCAACTCGTCCATCAACCCCATGCCGCCGTGGATCTGGATCGCCTCGTCGGCGATGAAGGCCAGCGTCTCGGTCGCCTTCAGCTTGGCCATGGACATATCGGTCTCCATCACTGTGCCCTGATCGTATTTCCACGCCGCTTCCCGCGTCAGCAGTTCGGCTGCCTTAAGTTCCATCGCCATATCCGCGAGTTTGAAGGAGATTGCCTGAAACTTGCCGATCTTCTGGCCGAACTGTTCGCGTTCGGCGGCGTATTCCACTGCGTGCCCGAGCGCGCGTTCGGCACGGCCGAGGCAGGTTGAGGCAACCTGAAGCCGGGTGGCCCCAAGCCAAGAGTTCGCGACCTCGAACCCCTTGTGGACCTCACCCAGAATCTGGCGCTTGTTCACCCGGCAATCGTCGAATTCGAGGACGGCATTGGTATACCCACGATGGCTGACATTGCGGTAGCCGTCGCGCACAGTGAACCCTTTGGTGCCCTTGTCGACGAAAAAGGCGGTGATCTTCTTCTTCGGCCCGCGCGGCGTTTTTTCCTCGCCCGTCGCCATGAAGGCAATGGTGAAGCCCGCGATATCGGCATGGGAAATGAAATGCTTGGTCCCGTTCAGGACCCAATCGTCGCCGTCCTGTCGGGCCGACGCCTTCATGCCACGCAGATCGGACCCCGCGCCGGGTTCGGTCATCGCGAGGCAATCCCAGGTCTCGCCCCGAATACAGGGGTAGAGATATTGCTGCCGCTGTTCCTCGTTGCCGGCGAGCAGGATGTTCGAGGGCCGGGCGACGCAGGTCCAGTGCAGCGCGTAGTTGGCGCGCCCGAGTTCCTTTTCGTAAAGCAGCCATGTCAGCGTATCGAGGCCCGCACCGCCCACTTCCTCGGGCATGTTGGCCGCATAAAGACCCGCCTCTATCGCCTTGGCTTGTATTTCTTTTATCAGATCGAGCGAAAGGTGGCCGGAACGTTCGACCTCCAGCTCATGCGGGTAAAGCTCATTTTCGACGAAGGCGCGCGTCGTCTCGACGATCATCCGCTGCTCGTCTGTCAGTCCGAAATCCATGTCTCACACCTTCGGGTCGGGGTTGATGGTGAAGCCGTCCACGGTCATGACCTGACCGGAGACCATGCGGGCGGCGTCGGAGGCGAGGAAAACCGCCATATTGGCGATGTCCTCTGGGTCGGAGAGCAGACCAAGTGCGGTGCCTGCGGCATAGCCGTCGCGGACCTGCTCGTAGGTCATGCCCTTCGCCTCAGCCTCGGCATGGAACACGCGGTCGATGCGGGGGCCGGTGACGGAACCTGGGGCAATCGCGTTGGCGCGGATACCAAAGGGGCCAAGCTCCATCGCGACCGTCTTCATCAGGCCGATGACGGCCCATTTCGCCGCCGCATAGGGCGCGCGGTAAGGAAAGCCGTAGAGCCCGGCGGTGGAGGTGGTGAAGAGCATCACGCCCTTGCCCTCAGCCTTCATCAGGGGGGCCGCGTATTTCGCCGCCAGCATCGCGCCATCGAGATTGACGGCGATGCAGTCGCGCCATTCGTCAAGCGGCATGTCTTCGACAGGGGCGGTCGGGCCCTTGATCCCGGCATTGGCGCAGACGACATCAAGACCGCCCCATAGGTCCTTCACTTCCTTGAAGAAGGCCGACATCTCCGCCTCATCCGAGGCATTGACGCGGGAGGCGCGGATGCCGTCCGGAATCGCCTTGATCGCAGCCGGGTCCACATCTGTGACCCAGACCTCGGCCCCGGTCGCGGCGAAGGCCCTCGCCATGACAAGGCCGATGCCGCTCGCCCCGGCAGTGATCAGAACGCGCTTTCTCACTTTCGCCGCTCGCCTGTGTAGCGGCCCGCCGCGTCGGGGCGCGGCAGCGCCTTGTGGGCATCGGCGATGGGGCCGAGTTTGGCCAGCACTTCGGGCGCCGCCGGACAGGCCCGGCCTGCCTTCATGTCCACATGCAGATACATCTGTTCGAGACTTGCGACCACCTCTTCGCCCCTCTGGATGCGGATGAAGACATGCAGACGCTTGTCGTCATGGCCAAGCACCTGAATGCTGCCGGTCAGCCGGTCGCCGAGTTTGGCCTCGCCGATATGCATGATATGGGTCTCGGCGGTGTAGTAGCTGTGCCCCGCTGCGACATAGTCCATATCGGCGCCGATCAACCTCAGGAACGCATCAGAAGTCTCTGAGGCCGCAAACAAATAGCGGCTTTCGGTCATATGGCCGTTATAGTCGATCCAGCCCGGCAGGACCTGCATATGGGCCATGACCATCGGCGCGCCCTGCCCGGTTTCGCCTGCCTCGTGGAAGCTGGCACGACGGCGTTTGTCATGATCCAGGAGCACCTTGCCCGCGCCCCAGTTGCGGTCCTTCAGCGCGCGCATGAAGCCGATGAGGTTTGAATCGCGGATGCGTTCCAGTTCGCGGATCGTGTACTGCCCCGATTGTTCGTCCGACTGACCGGCGATCAGATCGACCAATTCTTCTGTGAACTCAGGGACATCGGTGAGCTTAGTCCAGGGCCACTCAAGGCAGGGGCCGAACTGGGCCATGAAATGCTTCATGCCCGCCTCGCCGCCCGCGACGCGGTAGGTCTCG
This sequence comes from Paracoccaceae bacterium, assembly GCA_041397105.1. GTDB lineage: Bacteria > Pseudomonadota > Alphaproteobacteria > Rhodobacterales > Rhodobacteraceae > Albidovulum. Next base: position 377,345 of record JAWKXJ010000002.1, on the reverse strand, counting down.
AACAGCCCCATCTGGCCCCAGCGCAGGCCGAAGCCCATGCGGATCGCCTCGTCGATCTCTTCGGTCGTGGCGACGCCGTCCTTCACGAGCCACAACGCCTCGCGCCACACGGCCTCCAGGAAACGGTCGGCGATATGGGCATCGATCTCCTTGCGGACATGGAGCGGGAACATGCCAATCTCGCGCAGGATTTCCTTTGCGTTTTCAATGATTTTCGCATCGGACTTCGCACTCGGGACGATCTCGGCCAGGGGCAGCAGATAGACCGGGTTGAACGGGTGGGCGACGAAGATCACAGACGGATCGGCGGCACTCTGTTGCAGCTCCGAGGGCTTGAAACCCGAGGTGGAGGAGCCGATCGGCACACCGTGGCTCGCCTGCTGGATCTGGGCGAAGACGCGGTGCTTCAGCTCCAGCCGCTCGGAGACGGATTCCTGAATGTATTCAGCGCCTTCCACGGCCTCCGTGATGCTGTCGCAGAAGATGATCTTGCCCTCGGCGGGCATGGGCACATCCGACAGTGCAGGCAGGGAACGGCGGGCATTGGCCAGTACTTCACCGATCTTGCGCTCCGCCTCCGGGTCGGGGTCGAAGACGGAAACGTTCCAGCCGTTGAGCAGGAACCGGGCGGCCCAGCCGCCACCGATCACGCCCCCGCCGATGATACATGCCTTACGCGCCATCTGCGCCGTCCTTTCAAGCTTTTGCCCTGTCAACAGGGCGTCGGTTCCGGGTAGCAATCGCGTAGGATTGCCGTAGTTTTTCTGTAGCTACGTTTCAGCGCGCCTTTGGCGCCCGCTTAGTCAGGCCGAGCCTTGCCCGAACTTCGTCCGGTCCCACAACCCTTGCGCCCATGTTCTCGATGATCGTCACCGCGCGCTCGACAAGCTGGGCGTTGGTGGCAAGCTGCCCCTTGCCGAGCCAGAGGTTGTCCTCAAGCCCCACACGGACGTTGCCGCCAGCCAGCACCGCAGCTGCCACATAGGCCATCTGGTCCCGGCCCAGAGAGAAGGCCGACCAGTTCCAGCCCTCGGGAATGTTGTTGACCATCGCCATGAAGGTGTTGAGGTCGTTTGGCGCCCCCCAGGGCACGCCCATGCAGAGTTGGACCATCGCGGGCGAATTCAGGACGCCTTCCTTCACCAGTTCCTTTGCGAACCAGAGATGGCCGGTGTCGAACGCCTCGATTTCCGGCAGCACACCCGCCGCCGTCATCATGCCGCCCATGGCGCGGAGCATGCCGGGCGTGTTGGTCATGACATAGTCGGCCTCGGCGAAGTTCATCGTGCCGCAGTCGAGCGTGCAGATTTCCGGCAGGCAGTCGATAACATGTTCCATCCGGTTGGTCGCCCCGCCCATGTCGGTGCCGGCCTTGAGCGGCAAGGGGTTTTCGACATCGCCAAAGACCATGTCGCCGCCCATGCCTGCAGTCAGGTTCAGGACCACATCGGTGGCGCTGTCGCGGATGCGCTCCGTCACCTCGCGGTAGAGCTTCGGGTCGCGCGATGGTTTGCCGGTTTCAGGGTCGCGCACATGGCAATGGACGATGGCCGCCCCCGCCTTCGCCGCGTCGATGGCGGATTTGGCGATCTGTTCGGGCGAGCGCGGAACATGGGGGCTGCGGTCCTGTGTGCCGCCCGAACCGGTGACGGCGCAGGTGATGAAGACCTCTCTGTTCATGGCTAGCGGCATGGTTTTCCTCCGGTTGTTACACCGACTATAGAGCCACCGGCGCTACCGATATTGCAGATAGCGAAATCACTTTACCCTTTCACGAAATTGCTGCGCCGGCCTTCGCAGTATTTGTTGCCGGAGGATCGACAATGGCCCCGGCCCGACCCGCTTTTGAGCCACCTCATTTCCAATGTTTATTTTTCCTTGCAAATTTAATCGTTTGCGCTGGACTCTGACGATGCCAGCCCGGAAACTGGCCACCAACAAGAAGATCCTATCGCGCTTTTGTGGGGAAACCGAACGGGATTTTTGCGGCCATGACCGGTCCGGACATATCACCGAAAAGAACCGTAAGAGGCATTCGTCACGCCGGAGCTGCCGGGCGATGAACACCGCCTCCACGCCCTTTCGCGGTCTTGGGACCGTTCTGAGCGGCGTTGCCGTCGTGATCCTCGCGGTGGCGATGCTGCAGCCCTCGGCCATGCCCTGGCCGCCCGGCCCGGCGGGGCTGCGGGCACTTGACCTCTGGTTCACGCTTGTTTTCACGCTCGCGCTTCTCGTGGCGGGGTATTCGCTCAGGCGCGATGCACCGGCCTTTGCCGCGCTGGCCTTCGTATTTCTGACAGGCGGCGCGGCGCAGCTTTATCTGACGGAACCGTTCTGGTTTGCCTCCTTCCGTCTCAGGCCACAGACGGGGGCGGAATGGCTGATGCTTGCCTTCCTTGTGCTGGAGGCGGTCGTGACTGCGGCGGCCTTGATGCGGATTGGCGTCGGGCGGCTGCTGGCGGAGGCGTCGGGCAGGCTTGGCATGAAGCGGCTGGCTTTGTTGCTTGTCGTGACGGCATTTCTGAGCGTGCCGGTCCTGAACTACGCGAGCCGCGAGGCGCCGGGCACTTATCTCGCCCATGTGCTGGTTGCGGGTTTCCTCTTCATGCTGCATCTCGCCGCCCTTGTGGCGATGAGCCAGGTCCCATCGCCCGTCAGCGGAATGCACAGGCTGCGCCCGGTGGTGCCTGCGGCCTTCACCGTTCTTGTCAGCCTCGCGCTCGGCCTTCTCGCCTTTCAGGAGATACCGCATTCGGAACTGGAATTCGCATACCTCTTTCAGGCCCGCATCTTTGCCGAGGGCTGGGTTGCTGCCCCCGCCCCGCCCGATGCCGCTTTGGGGGGCCTCAGCTATTTCCTGACCGACATCCGGGGGAATGACTGGTTTGCCGCCGTTGCCCCCGGCTGGCCCGTGATATTGGCGGCCGGGCTTTTGACCGGAACGGTCTGGCTGATTAATCCGGTTCTGGCGGGGATATCGGTGCTACTGGCCTACGACATCGCCGACCGCAAGGCGGGGCGGGATCAGGCCGATCTGGTCGCCCTGATGATGGCGTCCTCGCCCTGGCTTCTGGCGGCGGCGGGGTCGCTGTCGGCCCATACGCTGACACTCGTCTTGGTTCTGGCAGGCTGGTCGCTGATCCTCCGGGCCGAGCGGCCGGATGCAAAGACGCGGCGGCGGCTGATTCTGGCCGGGCTGGCCTTTGGCGTTGCGATCCTTGCGCGGCCCTACGATGCGGCACTTGTCACCGCGCTGACGCTTCTCTGGCTCGGCCTGTCGCGGAAAGGCGCCCTGCCCCGGATCGGCACCGTGGCGATTGGGCTGGCGCCGGCGCTCCTGATCTTCACGGCCTATAACTACCGGCTGACCGGCGATCTGCTGACCACGCCCGTCTCGGCCTATCTCGACGCGCTTTGGCCGCAGGGGGCCAATGCCTTTGGCTTCGGTTCCGGTGTCGGCGCGCCCGACAGCCGCGAGATGCTGGACCTCTGGCCCGGCCACAGCCCGGCGGAAGCGATCCTGAACACCGCCAACCAGATCACCAGCCTGCAGTTCGAAATGCTGGGCTGGAGCGTCGGATCGCTGGCGCTCGTCTTTGCCTACCTTCTCTGGCAGCGCACGACAGCCTTCGATGCCGTGATGATGACCGCGATCGGGGCGGTGATCCTTGGTTCCGCATTCTACTGGTATGCGGATACCTATTACCTCGGTCCCCGCTACCTTTTCCTTGCAGTCTTTCCCGTCCTGTTCCTGTCGGCGCGCGGGTATGAGGCGCTGAGGGCGAAGTTTCCCGGGCGCGACGGGCAAGGCTTCATCCGGATCGATTCGATCCTGGGACTTTGTTGCCTCTTCGGTCTTCTGGTCTTTGCGCCCTGGCGGGGCGTGGTGAAGTACCATCAGTTCGGTGGGTTTTACACCGCTGTCCAAGAGGCGGCGAAGGCGGGAGAGTTCGGCGACGATATTGTCCTAGTTAATCGGGTCGGCAATATCGGCGCGGCGCTGATGCTGAATGCGCCGGATCTGAGCGGGCCGGTCTTTCTGGAAGATACCGGAACGCTCGATCTTGAGGCGCTGGAGGCGGCCTTTCCCGGCCGGACGATCCGCCATTACACGCCGGAACGCGACCACTGATCGCGGGCGCGCCTAGCCCAGGGTTGCGAGCGCGGGGAAGGTTTCGAGCAGCCAGTAGGAAAACTGGCTGAAGCCGCCCGTCAGCATCAGAAGACCGATGGTCCAGAGCAGTAGCCCCATGATCCGTTCGATCCGGACCATATGCTGCTTCATGAAGCGCAGGATGCCCGTCAGGCGCGGAAAGAAGGCGGCGACGAGGAGGAAGGGAATGCCAAGCCCCATCGCATAGATCGCCAGTAGCGTCGTGCCCCGGCCGAAATGCGCGTCATCGGCGGCAAGCGACAAGATCATGCCGAGCTGCGGGCCGATGCAGGGGGTCCAGCCGAAGGCAAACGCAAGACCGAGCACATAGGCGCCCAGAACCGTGCCGCCCCGGTCGCCCGCGTTAAGGCGCGCCTCGCGGTCGAGGAAGCCGAGGCGGAAGACGCCAAGAAAATGCGCGCCGAAGACCATCACCATGATGCCGGCCAGCGCCGAAAACCACGCCTGATGCTGCAGAAAGAGGCGGCCGAAGGCGGATGCCGCAAAGCCGAGCAGAAGGAAGACGGTCGAAAGACCGAGAACGAAAGAGGCCGCGGGCAGCAGCACCCGCCGGCGCGCGCCGGTGTCAGCGGTCATGTCGCCCATGCTGATCCCGCCGATATAGGCGAGATAGGGGGGCACGATGGGCAGGACGCAGGGGCTGAGAAACGACAGGACCCCGGCCAGAAGGGCCACGGCAGCGGCGAGGAAGAAGCCCGCGTCGATGATGGTCGTTTCAATCATTCCGCAGCCTTACCCGATGCGGGCCTGCCCGTCACCTAGGCAATACATGACGACTTCTCACATCCGCGTGGAGGTTGTCCGCAAGACGGGCCGGGCTCTTGGTGGCACCCGGCCCCTTGGTGTTTGTCTTTGCCGGCGCGGATCAGCGTCCGATCGACCACCAGCCGCGCCGCTTGGGCTTGGCTTCGGCCGCGGGTTCCGCCGGATCGGGATCTGCCGTCGCGGGCCAGGGCTGACCGGCAGCCTCGGCAGCTGTCAGGGCCGGTTCCGGCGCGGGGGCGGGAACCGGTTCTTGCGCATGATCGGCCTCCGCCGAAGGTTTGGGTGCCGCTGCTGCGTCGGCCTGGCCCGCATCTACGGGTGCCGATGCGGCCTTGCGGCTGGTCCGCGGTTTGCGGGGCTTTGCCGCCGGGGCGGCGGGCGTCGCCTCTGCTTCTGCCTCGGCGTGCTTCTCGGCCTTTTTCGCACGGGAGGCGCGGGGCTTCCGGGCCGGCTTCGCCGGTTCCTCGGCAACCGCCTCCTCAGGCGTCTCGATCGCGGCGCTCGCCTCTGCGGCTTCGGCCGGAGCTTCCCCGGCATCCGCCTTGGCGGCCGGTCTACGGCGACTGCGGCTCCGGGTCTTGCGCGGTTTTTCGGCCGGATCGGGGGCCTTGCCATCCGGCGCTGCATCTTGGCTGTCCGGCCCGGCCGTCACGGCATCGCCGTCGTCCGCGCTGTCGCCTTCGGTGTCGGCAGCTGCCTCGACCGGGGCCGCGCTTTCGCCATTGGTGCTACCACCCTTGCGCCGACGCCGGCGGCGGCGCTTTTTCTTCTTGCCGGGTTCGCCCTCTGCCCCGCCATGGCTAGCGGCCGCCTCGGGCGCCTCCTCTTCGGCCTCGTCCTCGGCGACGAGATCGTCCTCGTCCTCTTCCTCCGGCATGGCGAGCGCGCTGGCTGACACCACGTTGGTCTGCGGGTCGGGAACATGACGTGTCGCGGTCTTGAACTTCTCGATGGAGAAATCCGGGCTGATCATCGCGGGATCAGCCTCCACCCGGACCGACAGGCCATAACGCTGTTCGATCTGGGCCACATGTTCACGCTTCTGGTTCATCAGGAAGTTCACGACCGCGACCGGGGCGCGCAGCAGCACCTCCTTCGACCGGTTGCGGGTGCCTTCCTCCTCCAACTGGCGCAGGACACTGAGCGCGAGGCTGTCATCGGAACGGACGATACCGGTGCCGTGGCAATGATGGCAGGGGGCCGTCGTCGCCTCCAGCATCCCCGGGCGGAGCCGCTGGCGGCTCATCTCCAGAAGCCCGAAGCCCGAGATGCGGCCAACCTGAATGCGGGCGCGATCGGTCTTCAGCTTGTCCTTCAGCCGCTTTTCGACGGCGGCGTTGTTGCGCCGCTCTTCCATGTCGATGAAGTCGATGACGATCAGGCCCGCGAGGTCACGCAGGCGCAATTGCCGCGCCACTTCCTCGGCCGCCTCAAGATTGGTCTTGAGCGCGGTTTCCTCGATCGAGCCTTCCTTGGTCGCCCGGCCGGAGTTGACGTCGATGGCCACCAGCGCCTCTGTCACGCCGATCACGATATAGCCACCCGATTTCAGCTGAACGGTCGGGTTGAACATCGCGGCGAGATAGCTTTCCACCTGGAAGCGCGCGAAAAGCGGCAGCCCTTCGCTGTAATGCTTCACGTTCTTGGCGTGGGACGGCATGATCATCTTCATGAAGTCCTTGGCCGCGCGATAGCCTTCTGGTCCTTCGACCAGAACCTCGTCGATGTCCTTGTTGTAAAGGTCGCGGATCGTCCGCTTGATCAGGTCACCCTCGGCATAGATCGGCGCGGGGGCGATGGATTTCAGCGTCAGGTCGCGGATCTGTTCCCAGAGCCTGAGCAGATATTCGTAGTCGCGCTTGATTTCCGTCTTGGTGCGCTGGCTGCCGGCGGTGCGGATGATGAGGCCGGCACCTTCCGGCACCTCGATCTCGCCCGCGATTTCCTTCAGCTTTTTCCTGTCGGCAGCATTGGTGATCTTGCGGCTGATGCCGCCGCCGCGCGCGGTATTGGGCATCAGCACACAGTAGCGGCCGGCAAGAGACAGATAGGTCGTCAGCGCCGCGCCCTTGTTGCCGCGTTCTTCCTTGACCACCTGGACCAGCATGATCTGCCGGACCTTGATGACTTCCTGAATCTTGTATTTCCGGGGCCGGGGCTTTCGCGGCTGGCGGATTTCCTCGGCCACATCTTCCTCGGCGACCGATTCGATGTCGTCATCGTTGTCGGAGGCGTGATCGGCGGCGACATAGGGTTTGTCGCCATTGCTGTCGGCCGGAAGGGCGGCGGCCGCTTCGCCCCCCTCCTCATCGGCCAGATCAACCACGGCCATGCCGGGGATATCTTCGCTCGCCGTGCGGGCATCCGTGTCTGCGACGGCCTCTGCCACGGCCTCAGGCGCCGCGCTGTCGGCATCGGCGGCACTTTCGTCGCGGGTGCGGGACCGGTTGCGGCGGCGCTGGCGGCCGGCATCCTCGGCCTCCATTTCCTCGGCATAGGCCCGTTCCTCGGCCAGCAGCGCCTGCCGGTCGGCGACGGGTATCTGGTAGTAATCCGGGTGGATTTCCGAAAAGGCGAGGAAGCCGTGGCGATTGCCGCCGTAATCGACGAAGGCCGCCTGCAACGAGGGTTCGACCCGCGTGACCTTGGCGAGGTAGATATTGCCGGCTAGCTGGCGTTTGTTGACGGTTTCAAAGTCGAATTCCTCAACCTTGTTTCCGTCCACCACCACGACGCGGGTCTCTTCCGCGTGGGTGGCATCGATGAGCATTTTCTTGGCCATATGAGCTTTCCGAACGCCGAACGCCGCGTACCGGCCCAAAGGCCGGCGCGGCAGTCGCGTTCAATAGATGGGGCGATCGGAAACGCTGAGTCGGCAACGGGGGCCGCCAGATATGGCTGTCCTGTGATCCGCTGCCCTGTCCTCACGCGTTTCATCGCGGTTCTGTCCCGAACACCTGACGGTGCCCATTTCTCTTCCCCCGCCCTTGTCAGGGGCCGGGGCAAATTTGCGGCCTTGCGGGCCAAACTTCCTGCCCGGATGCGCGCCGGGGAAAAACACTCAGGCGTGCGGGGCAGTAAAACTGATGGGTCGAGGCGCCTCTGGCGCCGTAGCCGACGTTCTACGACATTAGCGGGGAACGCGGCCCAAACACAATGGGCAAAATCGCCGCTGCGCCTTGGCCGCGATCAAGTCTTTGATACCGTTCGTGAATCTGGTCATGGCCCGATGGGTCAGGCAGACTTCGGCGGTCAGAGATAGTCCGACCGCTGCAGCGCGTATTTCGCCATCTTTTCGTTCAATGTCCGGCGCGGCAGGCAAAGCTCCTCCATCACGGCGGTGATGGAACCCTTGTGGCGTCGCATCGTGTTGTCGATGAGCATCTTTTCGAAGCTTTCGACATATTCCTTCAGGGGCTTGCCCTCGGTCGTCATCGTCGGGCCGGTTTCCTCGTTCTCGGCCATGAGAAGCGAGGCGATGGAGCCGGAGCCGCGACGATTTTGCAGGACCGCACGTTCCGCGACGTTGATCAGCTGGCGGACATTGCCCGGCCATGGCGCCTGCAGGAGCTGCGCCGCCTCCTGCGCTGTCACCTGCGGCGCATCGCAGCCGTATTCTTCGGCGAACTGGTCGGCGAGGCGGGCGAAAAGCGTCAGGATATCCTCGCCCCGCTGGCGGAGTGGCGGCAGGACGATCTTCAGCGCGGCGAGACGGTAATAAAGATCGGGGCGGAGCGCGTCTTCGACCGTGCGACCCTGTTCGTGATCGTTGCAGATGGCGACGATGCGGGTTTCGGCGGGTGTGCCCTGATCGTTGATGAAGGTCAGAAGCCGGGCCTGCAGCGCATGGCTCAGCGCCTCGATATCCTCAAGGACGAGCGTGCCGCCGCGCGCCTCCTCGACCAGCGGGATCTGGCCACCCTCTTCCATCGGGCCGAAAAGGCGTGTCGCGAGCATCCCATCCGAAAGCGCGGCACAGCTCTGGACGCAGAATTTCTTGCCTGCACGGGGGCCTACGGCGTGAAGTGCATGTGCAACAAGCGTCTTGCCGGTGCCCGTCTCGCCGTCGATCAGCACGTGGCCGTCGGCCTGGCCGAGGTCGAGGATATCCTCGCGCAGCCGTTCCATCGCGGGCGAGGCGCCGATCAGCTTCTTCATGATGACAGAGCCGTCCGACAGCTCCTTGCGCAAGGCGCGGTTGTCGAGCGTCAGCCGGCGCGACTGGCTGGCGCGCTTGGCAAGCTCGGTCATACGGTCCGGGTTGAAGGGCTTTTCGAGAAAGTCATAGGCCCCGACCCGCATCGCCTCCACCGCCATCGGCACATCGCCATGGCCGGTGATCATGATGACCGGCAAACCGGAATCGACGCTCATCAGCTTTTTCAGAAAGGCCATGCCATCCATGCCCGGCATCTTGATGTCGGAGACGACAACGCCGGGATAGTCGGTGCCGATGACCTTCAGCGCGTCTTCGGCGGAGGCATAGGTTTCGGTATCGAAGCCGGAAAGCGCCAGCCACTGGCTGATCGACTGCCGCATGTCCTGTTCGTCGTCGACAATCGCCACTTTCATCGCGCGTGCCATCTGTCACCTCATTCCGCCGCTTGCGTCTTCTCGGTCAATATGGGGAGCTGGACCTCGAATACAGCCCCCCCGCTCGGCGCGTTGCGCGCCGTCAGTCTGCCTCCAAGGTCGTTGACGATGCCCGAGGAAATGGCAAGACCCAGCCCGACGCCCTCGCCCGGCTTCTTGGTGGTGTAAAACGGTTCGAAAAGATTTTCGAGATCGGCAATGCCGGGGCCGTTGTCGCGGACCGCGAGGATCGCGGTCTCGCCAGCAGAAAGAAGAATCTCGATCTGCTGATCCTCCATCGCCTTGGTCGCGTCGAGCGCGTTCCTGAGCAGGTTGATGATCACCTGTTCCAGCCGGATGCGATCGGCCAGGACCATGACAGCGCTGCGCGGCATGGTCCGCGTGATGCGCACGGGCCGGCCTTTCAGCGTCGGTTCCATCATGGATAAGGCCGCGGAAACACAGGATCTTATGTCGATGGGCTCAAAGGCGTCACCGCCCTTGCGGGCATAACTTTTCAGTTGCCGGGTGATCGCGCCCATGCGTTCGATGAGATCGTCGATCCGCTGGAAAGACGACAGCGCCTCTTCCGGGCGCATCCGCTGCAAAAGAAGCCGCGCCCCCGCCAGATAGGTCTTCATCGCCGCCAGCGGCTGGTTCAGTTCGTGGCTGACGGCGGCTGACATTTCACCGAGCGCCGCCAGTTTTGACGATTGGGCCAGCGTCTGTTCCGCGACGGCAAGGTCCTTTTGCACCTTCTCGCGTTCGGCGATTTCCCGCTGCAGCCGGATGTTCAACTGGCGCAGTTCCGCCGACTCTCGCCGGAAGACGGCGGTCTGGCGGCGGGCCCGGCGCGAGAGAAGATAGAAGATCATCGCCAGCAAAACGGCAAAGCCCATGATTTCGAGCGCAAGGACTGTATTCACCTTCTCGCGGATCGAATCGTAGCTGGTGAAGCTCGTCAGCCGCCAGCCATGGAAGGGAATGCGCGCCTCGTTGCGCATCACCGCCTCGCCCCGGAGATAGGCGTCGGGCGGCTCGTTGGCCCAGTCCGATGTGAGGCGGAAGGCGCGTTCGAAGGCCGAGGGCACCGACCGGGTGGCGAGCGCCTCGTTCAGGGGCAGCCCGCGCCAGCGCGGTTCGGTCGACAGGATCACCCGGTTTTCACTGTCGGTAACGGCGACGACTTCGGTGATGCCGGCCCAGACCCGTTCGAATTTGGCCAGTTCCGCCCCGACGACGATGACACCGGCCAGCTTGCCATCGGACAGGAGCGCCCTGGAATAGGTGAACTGATAGCCGCCGGTCGGCTTTTCGGACAGTGTGAAGACCGTGTCCTTGGACCGCTGCGCATTCACGAAATACTGTTCGCTGCCATGTTTGGTGTCGATCTGGGTCCGGTCCGTCGCAGCCACGGTCCGGCCGATATCGTCGAGGAGCAGGATCGAGGCCGCGCCGATTTCCGCCTGGGCCGAGATCAGGCGTTGCGAGGTTGTCGAAAAGTCGTGGGTCTTGAGCGAGTTCATCAGATCCGGATCGCGGGTCAGAAGAAGCGGCACGATCGAGGTCCGCTGCAATTCGCTCAGGATATGGCCGGTATAAAGGGCAAGCCGCACATCGGCACGGTTGCGCGTGGTTTCCGAGAACCTGTCACCGAGAAAGCCGTTGGTGAACCAGATCACAGAAACGGCCAGTGCGATGAAGAGGATAATGAGCAGCCTCAGCCACCAGGGGCTGCGGATCGACATGCCGCTCATCCCGCCCAGAAGACCGCCGCCTGCGGATGTCGCCGTCGCCGGAACGCCGGGCGCAGTTGCCGCCGCGGCCGGTCCCGGGGCGGAACCGTCGGAAGCACCATCGGGCGGGGCCCCATCGGGGACCGCTTTGGTCTTGGTGAAGGGCAAGCGCGCCATGGCGACAGTCTAGGCGCTGGCGGCCATCGCCTCAAGCGCCCTTGCCTCAGGCTGTGGCCATGCTGTCGAGAAGCGAGCGGAAAAGCACCGATCCCGCGGTGCTGCCCTGGGCTCTGTCCACCATCCGTTCGGGATGCGGCATCATGCCGAGCACGCGGCGGTTTTCCGACAGGATACCGGCAATATCGGCCATCGCACCATTGGGATTGTCGAGATAAGTGAAGGCGATCCGGTCCTCGGCCCGAAGACGGTCGAGCCCGGCGGTGTCGATGGTGTAATTGCCGTCGTGATGGGCGACAGGAATGCGGAAGACATCGCCCGCCCGCCAGCCGGAAGTAAAGGCGCTGTCGCGCGTCATGACTTTCAAATCGACCGGCCGGCAGACGAATTTCAGCCCGGCATTGCGCATCAGCGCGCCTGGCAGAAGGCCGGTTTCGGTGAGGATCTGAAACCCGTTGCAGATGCCGATCACATAGCCGCCCCTGGCCGCAAAGCGTTTGATCGCGGCAGCAATGGGCGACTGGGCGGCGATGGCGCCGCAGCGCAGGTAATCGCCATAGGAAAATCCGCCGGGGATGGCGACGATATCGGTTCCCACCGGCAGATCGGCATCCTTGTGCCAGACCCTCACGGCGCTGGCGCCGGCACCCTCGAAGGCGAGCGCCAGATCGCGGTCGCAGTTCGATCCGGGAAAGGTGATGACTGCGGCTTTCATGTCCTGTCCTCGCGGTTGGGGAATGGTCGGGCAATTACCTCAATCAAGCGCCGAGTGCCAGCAGCGGATTGGGGCGCTGCCCCAATCCCCGAGGTATTTTCGGCAAGATGAACGGTCATCGGGTAAAATCGGTGATGACCGCGACGCCGGGGGGCGCGGGGCGGTCGAAGGCGGCAAGTTCGGCGGAGGCCTCTGTGAGCGCGATGCGGCGGGCGATGAGCGGCGAGAGGTCGACCGCCCCGCTTTCGATGAGGCCGAGAAGGCTCGGGTAGCGCCAGGCGGGCATGCCGCGGGTGCCGAAGAGGGCAAGCTGGCCGGAATAGAGGACATCCATCGGAAGCCGCATATGGGTATGGGGGCCGGCGGGCATGCCGATCTGGACCATCCGTCCGAGTTTTTTCAGGCATCTCATGGCGTTGGCGGTGGTTTCTTCGATGCCAAGCGCCTCGATGGCCATATCGGCGCCGCCGCCCGTCAGGTCGCGGATCGCGGCGGGTGCATCGGCTGTTCCGGCGTCAATTACCGCGTCGGCGCCATGGGCGCGGGCATGGGCGAGCTTGTCAGGGACGACATCGACCATGATCACCCGCGCGCCGATGGCCTTGGCAAGAAGCAGCGTGGCAAGCCCGACGCCGCCCGCACCAAAGACCGCGAGCCATTCGCCGGGCCGAAGCGCGGCGCGGCCGGTCAGCCCGTGCCAGGCGGTCGTCACCCGGCAGCCGAGTGCCGCCGCCAGCGCGGGGTCCATGCCTGCTGGCAGAGCTGCGAGGTTCTGGTCGGCGCGGGGCACCGCGATGCGTTCGGCGAAGGCGCCGGGATGGGTGAAGCCGGGGATGATCTGGGTCGGGCAGGTCGTCTGGTTGCCGGCCGCACAGGCCGGACACTGGCCGCAGGCAAGGATGAAGGGCGCGATGACCCTGTCGCCCAGCCGCCAGCGGCTGACATCGGGGCCCACTGCCTCCACCACGCCGCAATATTCATGGCCGGGGATCTGCGGCAGGCGGATATCGGGGTCCGATCCGGTCCAGGAATGCCAATCCGACCGGCAGACGCCGCAGGCGAGGACAGACAGGACGACGCCGTCGGCCGGACAATCGGGATCGGGAAGGTCGGTGATGTCGAGCGGCGCCCGGTAGCGGGTCAGGACCGCCGCGCGCATCAGGCGATCTCGACCGTGTATTTCTCGATCACGGTATTGGCGAGAAGCTTCTCGCACATCGCCTTGACCTCGGCCTCGGCCCTGGCCCTGTCGGTCGCGGCGAGATCAAGCTCAATCACCTTGCCCTGACGGACCGCATCGACACCGGCGAAACCGAGGGTGCCGAGCGCGTGGCGCACCGCCTCGCCCTGCGGGTCGAGAACGCCGTCTTTCAGCATGACATGGACACGGGCTTTCATCGGGTGCAGGGCCTTTCAGTTGATCAGCGTCGGTTTCGGCATATGGGTCGCCTGCGTCGGCAGAACGCCAAGGCGGCGGGCAACCTCGGAATAGGCATCGGCGAGATCGCCGAGATCGCGGCGGAAGACGTCCTTGTCGAGCTTCTGGTTGGTCTTCATGTCCCAGAGACGGCACGAGTCGGGGCTGATCTCGTCGGCGACGATGAGGCGCATGAAATCGCCATCCCAGACGCGGCCGATCTCGATCTTGAAATCGACAAGCTTGATGCCGACGCCGTACATGACACCGGCAAGAAAATCGTTCACCCGCAGCGCGAGATGGACGATGTCGTCAAGGTCCTGCTGGCTGGCCCAGCCGAAGGCGAGAATATATTCCTCGCTGACCATCGGGTCGCCGAGCGCGTCGTTCTTGAAGCTGTATTCGACGATGGGCCGCGGCAGGGGCGTCCCTTCCTCCATCCCGAGGCGCTTGGCGAGGCTGCCTGCGGCAAAATTTCGCACGATCACTTCCAGCGGGATGATCTCCACCTGCCGGATCAGCTGTTCGCGCATGTTGAGGCGGCGGATGAAATGGTTGGGGATGCCGATATTGGTCAGCCCGGTCATGAAGAATTCGCAAAGCCGGTTGTTCAGCACGCCCTTGCCTTCGATCGTCGCCTTTTTCTGGGCATTGAAGGCGGTGGCGTCGTCCTTGAAATACTGCACGAATGTCCCCGGTTCGGGGCCTTCGTAAAGGATCTTGGCCTTTCCCTCATAGATCTTCTTGCGACGTGCCATGGACGCTCCGCAGTGTCGTGGCGCGGGGGTGATCCCGATGCGCTCCTGCCCGGTGCTATAAGGTAAGGGCGGGGTCGGGGCAAGGCGGGCAGCCCCCGGGCGGAAACGGCCGATCTTGGACGGCAGCGGTTGCGCAAGCCGCCCGGATTGTCCATATCTCCCCAAACAGGCGCTACGGAGGCGACAATGACCACATTCGACGACCGCGAGAATGCGTTCGAAAGCAAATATGCCCATGACGAGGAGATGAAGTTCAAGGCCGAGGCGCGGCGCAACAAGCTTCTCGGTCTCTGGGCGGCGGGGCTTCTCGGCAAATCCGGCGACGCCGCGGCGGCCTATGCGAAAGAGGTTGTGGCCTCGGACTTCGAAGAGGCGGGCGACGAGGATGTCTATCGCAAGGTTGCGGCCGATCTCGGCGCGAAGGCGAGCGAGGCGGAGATCCGCGCCAAGATGAGCGAGCTGATGGCCGAGGCCAAGCGCCAGATCATGACCGAGGTCTGACCGCTGCCGGTCGGCCACCCGACCGGGTTTCGCACAATTCGAGGGAATTTCCCGTGCCGGATTAATCGGCGCTGAACGCTCTGACCATACCCATTGGGACCGAGGCGGTTCCGGAGGGTATGGTGGCGTCAGGGCGAAGGGATGCGGCCGCATATGCCGCAGAGGCGGATCATGCGGCCGAGGCCTGGGCCGGCCTGAGGGCTTCGGCGTTCAGGCAGGGCTTGCCGTTTCTCGCCGTTCTATGCGGCGCGGCGCTCATGGGCGACAGGCTCGCGGCCATCGACATGACGGCCATCCTTGACTCGCTGCGCCGTATGTCGACCTGGCAATGGGTGGCGGCCATGGCCGCGACGGCGATAAGCTTTCGCGCGCTTGGCGACTATGACGCGGTCGTGCAGCGCCACCTGCGTCTCGGTGTCAGCGAAGCGCGCGCAAGCCGGGCTGGCGCAAGCGCCATCGCGATCAGCCAGACGCTGGGCCTCGGCCTGATCACCGGCGCGCTGGTCAGGTGGCGGATGCTGCCGGAACTGAGCCTCTGGCAGGCGATGCGGGCGACGCTGTCGGTTTCGATCTTCTTCCTGCTTGGCGCGGCCGTAGTCTGCGCGGTGGCTGTCCTTGTCCTGCCGGCGCCGGCCGGTCCGTTGGCCGCGGCGGCGGTGCGGCCCGGCGCGGCGATTGTCCTTCTCGCCGCCGGGTTCGGCATCGTCCTTTGCCTGATCCCGGGGGAGATCGGGGTCGCCGGGCGGCGGTTTGCCCTCCCGACCCTGCCGGCGCTTGCCCGGCTGATCGTCCTTGCGGCGGTCGACACGCTCGCGGCGGCGGCCGCGCTCTGGGTCTTCATGCCGGAAGGGACCGGGATCGGTTTTGCCGCACTCTATCCCGCCTATCTCATCGCGCTTGGCGCGGGCCTTGTGCTGGCTACGCCCGGCGGCATCGGACCTTTCGAATGCGCGTTGATCGGTCTCTTGCCCGGTGCTGGTGCCGAGCCGGTTCTGGCGGCAGTGCTGGCCTACCGGATCGTCTATTTCGTGTTGCCTGCCGCGCTGGCGACGGCAGCGCTGGCCATCGGGCCGGGTGTCGCAGAGCCGGGCCGGGGCAAGGTGCGCGACATGCCGCAGGCGGTGCTTCTGGCCAAGGCGCGACGGGCGGAATGCGGTATCATCCGTCAGGGCGAACATCGGGTCCTTTGCGATACGGCCGGGCGGAGCGGCTGGATCGCCGGCCGGACCGGGCTGGTCCTGGCGGGCCTATTCGACCCCGTAGGCGACAGTCGCACCGCCATCGCCTGCCTGACCGAAGCGGCCCGCCGGGAGGATCGCCTGCCCCTGATCTACAAGTGTAACGCCCGGACGGCGGCTGCCGCCCGGCGGGCCGGCTGGGCTGTCTGGCCGGTTGCCGCCGAGGCGGTCCTGCTCCCACGATCCGGCGCAAACGGTCTCTGGGTGGGTGCCGGCGTCGCGGGCCTTCGGCGCAAGCTGCGCAGGGCGGAACGGGCGGGCGTTTCTGTCGAATCCTCTGACCTTGCCGCCCTGCCCGTCCGTGAACTGGCCGAGGTGGCGGCTGACTGGGCGGGCCGCAAAGGTGGCGAGCGGGGGTTTTCGATGGGCCGTTTCGCGCCGGGGTATCTGGCGGGACAACGGCTCTATCTGGCGCGGGTTGCGGGACGGACGGTTGGATTCGCGAGTTTTCATGACGGGCGGCACGAATGGACGCTCGACCTGATGCGGACAACGGGGGATGCGCCCGACGGCACCATGCACCTCTTGATCGCGGCGGCGGTGGAAGATGCTCGAGCGCGAGGTCCCGGCCGTCTGTCGCTTGCGGCCGTGGCGGACTGGCCCGGACGGTCCCCTGCAATCGCCCGGCTTTGCGACCGCCTTGGCGGGACCGGGCTGATGCGCTTCAAGGCGGTGTTCCGGCCCCGTTACGAAACGCTCTATGCGGCCGCGCCGAACCGGGCCCTTCTTGCGCTCGCCTTAGCAGAGGTCGCGCGCGCCATTCACTGGCCCCATGCCCTGCCCTCTGACACGGTCGGGGCAGGTGAAATATCGGCCTCACCTCCGGAAATGCCCAAGATGAATTTGAATTCCCGACGCCGACATGGCACATGAGCCATCAGGCGCCCGTACCGGGTGCCGAAACAACGGCGACGGAAGGACAAGAGCATGCGTGATCCACTCTCCAGCCTGATGGCGGAGCGCGACTGGCTTCTCGCGGATGGCGCGACGGGCACGAATCTCTTCAACATGGGACTGACCGCAGGCGAGGCGCCGGAACTCTGGAACACCGACAAGCCGGAGAATATCCGTACGCTCTATCAAGGTGCGATCGACGCGGGCAGCGACATTTTCCTGACCAATACCTTTGGCGGCAATGCCAGCCGGCTGAAGCTGCATAGCGCGCAAGGCCGGGTCCGCGAACTGAACCGGATCGGGGCCGAGATCGGGCGCGACCTGGCCGACAAGGCAGGCCGCAAGGTGATCGTCGCCGGCTCCATGGGTCCGACGGGCGAGATCATGGCGCCGATGGGCGCGCTGACCCATGAACTGGCCGTGGAGATGTTTCACGAACAGGCCGAGGGGCTGAAGGCCGGCGGGGCCGATGTGCTTTGGGTCGAAACGATTTCGGCGGCCGAGGAGTTTCGCGCCGCGGCCGAAGCCTGCGCCAAGGCTGGCATGCCCTGGTGCGGCACGATGAGCTTCGACACGGCGGGGCGAACGATGATGGGCCTGACCTCGGCCGCCATGGTGGCGATGGTCGACAAGCTAGTGCCCGGGCCTTTGGCCTTCGGCGCCAATTGCGGCGTGGGCGCGAGCGATCTGATGCGGACCATCCTCGGCTTTGCCGCCGCCGGGCCGGAAAAACCGATCATCGCCAAGGGCAATGCCGGCATCCCGAAATATCACGACGGGCATATCCATTATGACGGTACCCCTGCCCTGATGGCCGAATATGCGGTTCTGGCGCGCGATGCCGGGGCGAAGATCATCGGCGGTTGCTGCGGCACGATGCCCGAGCATCTGCGCGAAATGCGCAAGGCGCTGGAAACGCGGCCACGCGGCCCGCGCCCTACGCTCGACGAGATCACTGCCAAGCTCGGCGGATTTTCATCGAGCAGTGACGGCACCGGCGACGATGCAGCGCCTGGGCGTGAACGGCGCGGCCGTCGGCGCGGCTGAAAGGGGCGCGGCACCCGCGGCCTGCGGGGCAGCGGGGAGCGCCCTTTTTCGGGTATTTTTGCAACGAAGAAGCCGGTGGCGGTCAGAAAAGGCTGAGCTGGTCGCCTGCGCGCGGCGGTGGGGCGAATGCCGTGCTGTCCGGTGGCGGCAGGTCCGCGACAAGACCGGTGCGGCGAAGCGCGATGCGGAAGCGCTGGTCGATAAGGCGGGCATGGACCCCCTCGCCCGCCATCCGGTGGCCGAAGCGGGCATCGTAGTCCTTGCCGCCGCGCATTTCCCTCAGGCGGTTCATCACATGGGCGGCCTGCCCGGGTGCGTGGCGGTCGAGCCAGTCGCGGAAGAGCGCTGCGACCTCATGCGGCAGGCGGAGAAGAATCCAGCTCGCCGCCCGCGCGCCGGCATCGGCACCGGCGGCCATGATCGCCTCCAGCTCAGGCTCAGTGAGAACCGGGATGAGCGGCGAGACCATCACCCGGACCGGCACACCGGCCGCCGCAAGGCGTTCGATCGTGGCGAGGTGACGGGCGGGCGTCGGCGCGCGTGGTTCCAGCCGCCGGGCAAGCCCCGTATCGAGGGTCGTCACCGAGATGCCGACATTGACGAGGTTGCGATGCGCCAGATCGGCGAGGATGTCGAGATCGCGCTCGATGAGCGTCCCCTTGGTGACGATGGTCACCGGATGGTTCCAGTCCGACAGGACCCCGAGCACCCGCCGCATGATCCGGTAGCGCGCTTCCAGGGGCTGATAGGGATCGGTTTCGGTGCCGATGGCGAGAGGCGCGGGCTGGTAGCCGGGGCGCGCGAGTTCGCGTTCAAGCACCTCCGGCATGGTCGGGCGCGCAACAAGCCGGGTTTCGAAATCGAGCCCCGGGGAAAGGCCGAGCCAGGCATGGCTCGGCCGGGCATAGCAATAGGCGCAGCCATGTTCGCAGCCCCGATAGGGGTTAAGCGACCGGTCAAAGCCGAGATCGGGCGAGGTGACGGGGTTGATCACCGACCGGGGGCGCTCCTCCGTCACCTCCGTGCGCAGGAGCCGCACCTCTTCGGGCAGGTCCCAGCCATCGGCCATGGCCTCGCTCCGGTAACGTTCGAAGCGGCCGGCAGGATTGCGTGCCGCCCCACGGGCGCGCAGGCGCAGGGCAGGATCGGCAGGTGGCAGGATGGGGGGTTGGGGCATGGCGGCAGACTAGAACAAACAACGAACATTTTCCAGTGACAATCACGCGATCCGGGCATGGAACCGGCGCGGGGTCGGTGCAAGCGCGCCCGATGTCGCAAAACGCCAAGTGAACCGGCGGGATTGGACGCATTAAGCGGGCAAGAACCGCCCTGGAGATCGACATGGCCGAAGACGACATCATCCTTTCCGAGCTCGACGACGAAGAGCTGACGCTGCAGATGCATGACGACCTTTATGACGGTCTCAAGGAAGAGATCGAGGAAGGCGTCAACATCCTACTGGAGCGCGGATGGCAGCCCTATGACGTCCTGACCAAGGCGCTGGTCGCCGGGATGACCATCGTCGGCGCGGACTTCCGTGACGGGATCCTCTTCGTGCCGGAAGTGCTCCTGGCCGCCAACGCGATGAAGGCGGGGATGGCCATCCTGAAGCCTTTGCTGGCCGAAACGGGCGCGCCGAAGGTCGGCAAGATGGTGATCGGCACGGTCAAGGGCGACATCCATGACATCGGCAAGAACCTCGTCGGCATGATGATGGAAGGCGCGGGTTTCGAGGTCGTCGACCTTGGCATCAACAACCCGGTCGAAAAATACCTTGAGGCGCTGGAGCGGGAGGATGCCGACATCCTCGGCATGTCCGCGCTTCTGACGACGACGATGCCCTACATGAAGGTCGTGATCGACACGATGAAGGAAAAGGGCATGCGCGAGAATTACATCGTGCTGGTCGGGGGCGCGCCCTTGAACGAGGAATTCGGGCGGGCCATCGGTGCGGATGCCTATTGCCGCGATGCCGCTGTGGCGGTGCAGACGGCCAAGGAATTCGTGGCACGCAAGCATAACAAGCTGGCGGCCGGCTAGAACCGGCACCACCCTATCTTGCCTGAGCGGCCCCGCGGGAACCCTTGCGGGGCCTTTTTCGTGCCCGTCTGGTCCGAAGGCAAACAGTTCGGGTTTCTTGACTTAAAGGCGCGCGCTCAGTCTTTGTCGAAGAATGGCGTGACCTCTGCCACGATAACCGCGTTATCGGCCAGCGCCTGATCCATCAGCGCGCGTTCCTCCGCCCCGATGTCGTGACCGAGCGCCTCCCGGTCGGCGGCGGTTCCGTAGCCGGTGACATCGAGCGGCGCGAGATCGGCCTGTTTCAGGACCGCGACCGCCTCGCGCACCGCCTCGGCCTCATCCACGCCGGTGGCATAGCACATGAGCGCGGCCCCGGTTGCGCCCTTGGGCAGCCCGTCGCCTTTCTTGCGGCCGACCTCGATCACCAGCGTGAAGACCTGTTGGGGGCGTTTCGGTTTGTCGGTCATCGCTGCGATCCGGTCTCTCATTCGCACAAGCGCGGTTGCGGACGTCCTGCGCCGTTCCGCACGTCAATCCCGCAGCAACTCGTTGATCGAGGTCTTGGCGCGGGTCTTGGCGTCGACCTTCTTCACGATCACCGCGCAGTAAAGGCTGATGCCCCCTTTCGAGGGCATGGAGCCTGCAACAACGACAGACCCGGCAGGCACCTCGCCATACATTACGTCCCCGGTTTCGCGGTCGACGATCTTGGTCGACTGTCCGATAAAGACGCCCATGCCGAGGACCGAACCTTCACGCACGATGCAGCCCTCGACCACTTCCGACCGCGCGCCGATGAAGCAGTTATCCTCAATGATTGTCGGACCCGCCTGCATCGGCTCCAGCACACCGCCGATGCCGACGCCGCCTGACAGGTGGACGTTCCTGCCGATCTGGGCGCAGGAACCGACCGTGGCCCAACCGTCGACCATGGTCCCCTCATCGACATAGGCGCCGATATTGACGAAGGAGGGCATCAACACCACGCCCTTGCCGATGAAGGCCGAGCGGCGGACGATGGACCCCGGCACGGCGCGGAAACCCGCCGCGCGCCACTGGTTCTCCCCCCAGCCTTGCCATTTGGAGGGGACCTTGTCCCACCAGTTCGACCCGCCGTTGGAGCCGGAAATCTCGTGCATGTCGGTCAGGCGGAAGGACAGAAGCACCGCCTTCTTGGCCCATTGGTTCACATGCCAGGTGCCATCCGCCCGCCGTTCAGCCACACGTAGACGGCCAGCGTCGAGTGCGGTCAGCGTGTCCTCGATCGCCTCGCGGGTTTCGCCCTTCGTCGCGGGCGTGATCGTGTCGCGCGCCTCCCAGGCGGCTTCGATGGCGGTTTCGAGCATGGCATTCGACATCTGGCGGTTCCCCCGGGGCTTTGGCTTGCGTGACGATGCCCTATAGGCCGACAGGCGCGCTGAGGCAATGCGGCGTTCGGTGTCACAGTTGCGCCATTTTGCCCGACGATGCTGGCCTCAAACGACCGGAGCCGCTAGGTCTTGCCGTCAGGACCAGGAAGGAACGCGCATGAAAGACGACCCCCGCAACCATCCGTTCCGCGACAGCCATCAGGATGTTGCGGCCGCCGACCGGATTCCGGACACCCCCCAGACGCGGGCGCCAGCCTACAGGCTGGCCTTCACCGACGACGATTTCCTGTGCCGCGAGGAACTGCGGCCGGTGCGGCTGCAACTGGAACTTCTCAAACCGCAGATGATCATGGACGAGCGCGGGATCGAATCGACCATCGTCATGTTCGGTGGCGCCCGCATCCCCGAGCCCGCGCGCAAGGCCGAGGCGCGGACGAAAACGCTGGCCAAGCTGTCCAAATATTATGAGGAGGCGCGGAGTTTCGCCCGCCAGATGACCACGATCAGTATGGAAAGCTACGGGCGCGAAAACGTCATTGTCACCGGCGGAGGCCCGGGGGTGATGGAGGCCGGCAACCGCGGCGCCCATGAGGCGGGCGGCCAGTCGATCGGGCTGAACATCGTCCTGCCGCATGAACAGGCGCCGAATGAATTTGTGACGCCGGACCTCTGCTTCAACTTCCACTATTTCGCGATCCGCAAGATGCATTTCCTGATGCGGGCGAAGGCGGTCTGCATCTTCCCGGGCGGCTTCGGCACCATGGACGAGATGTTCGAGGCGCTGACACTGATCCAGACGGGCCGGATGAGGCGGGTGCCGTTCCTTCTCTTCGGCAAGAGCTTCTGGGAGCGGATCATCAACTGGCAGGCGCTGGCCGAGGCCGGGACGATTTCAGCGGGCGATCTGGACCTTTTCCGGTATGTCGAGACCGCCGATGAGGCTGTCGCGATCATCACCGGATGGGAAGAAGGTTGCTGACGGCCAGGCCGGGTCGCGTCTTGCCCGGCACACGCTGCCGCGAATGACGCCGAAAGCGGCGCGGACAGGATTGGAATTTCACGTGGCCGCGACCACATTGCGCACAGGAGGTGCCGGAATGACGGTGCGTTATGTCCTGATGCTTCTCTTCGTCCTTGCGCTGGCGGCGCTGACCGTCTGGCTGGTGGCGGAATGGAACGGTCCCTGGGCGAAGCTCTGGCCGGTGCTGATCGGCCCCCTGCTTCTTATCAAGGTGCTGCTGGTCAAGATGAAGAAGAAGCGGTCATGACGCGCGCCCTGCCTTCCGACGCGACGCTGACCGAGGCCGGGCTGCCGCCCGCGCGAAAGGGTCGCATCCTGCTGGTCGCCTGTGGCGCCCTGGCGCGCGAGATACTCGACCTGAAAGCAGCGAATGGCTGGGATCACCTTGATCTGACATGCCTGCCGGCCAATCTGCATCTCTATCCCGACAAGATCACGGCATCTGTCGAGGCCGCGGTAGTGAAGCACCGCGCCGACTACGATGGCATTTTCGTCGTCTATGCCGATTGCGGCACGGGGGGGCTCTTGCAGGCCAAATGCGCCGAGCTTGGGGTGGAGATGGTGGCCGGACCGCATTGCTACTCCTTCTTCGAAGGGAACGCGGCCTTCGCCGCCCGGGCGGAGGATGAGTTCACGGCCTTTTACCTGACGGATTTTCTCGTGCGCCAGTTCGATGCTTTCGTCTGGCGGCCCATGGGCCTCGACCGGCACCCCGAACTCCGCGACATGTATTTCGGCAATTACGACCGGCTGGTCTATCAGGCCCAGACGGAAGATCCGGCACTTGACGCCAAGGCGCGCGAATGCGCTGGCCGGCTGGGTCTGGCTTATGAGCGGCGCTTCACCGGTTATGGCGACCTGACGGCGGCGCTCGCGCGGCTGTGACCCGTCAGGCGGCGGCCTCTGCCCCAAGCTTGCGGATGCGTTCCACCATCGCCCTCAGCCCGTTCGAACGCTGCGAGGACAGGTGTTCGTCGAGCCCGAGGCGGGCCAGTTCGGCGCCGGCATCGACACGTGCCACATCCGCCACCGCGAGACCGGAATAAAGCGCATGCAGGATGGCGATGAGGCCGCGCACGATCATCGCGTCGCTGTCGCCCTGAAAATCGAACCGGGCTGTCGGCCCCTGCCCTTCAATGCGCGGCAGAAGCCAGACCTGGCTCGCGCAGCCATCGACCTTGGTTGCGGGTACCTTGAAGGCATCATCGAGCGGCGCCATCGCCTTGCCGAGTTCGATCACATGGCGGTAGCGATCCTCCCAGTCATCGAGGAAGTCGAACGTGTCGGCAATGTCTTCGAAGGCCGGGCTGGCCATGGCGCTCTCCGGGTTTTGCGGCACTGAGGTAGTGGTCTTTTGGCCGAAGGTCCAGCGGTGCTCGCCTCTTTTCACGGCCATGCGAATGGGCTACCCAAGGCGAAGCGGCCAAGGCAAGCGGATCGAGGGAGCGCGCGCGCATGAGATTTTCAGTCATCACCCTGCTGGTCGTCGCATTGACGGTGTCAAGCTGCGGCCGTATCCGCGAAAGCCGCTTCAACCCGTTCAACTGGTTCGGCCGGTCCGAGGCGGGACAGGCCGCGCAAACCGTGCAGCCGGGCGTGACGGACGACGGCCGCATCCTTGTGGCCGAGATTACCGCGCTTGAAGTCGCCCGCCAGCCCGGCGGCGCGATTGTCCGCGCCTCGGGTCTGCCGCCGACGCAAGGGTGGTGGAATACGGAACTTGTCGCCGAGAATGACGGCGACCCGGTCGACGGGGTGCTGACCTTCCGGTTCGTCATTGCCCAACCGCTTGGCCAGACGCGCGTGTCCACACCGCAATCGCGCGAACTGACCGCCGCGACCTACCTGTCGGACATCAAGCTGGCCGAAGTGCGCCAGATCGTGGTGCAGGGTGCCGCGAACAGCCGGTCCGTACGCCGCTAGGGCAAATCCCTCAGACGGGCACCACCCGGACCGCGCCATTCTTGGCCGACAGCGCGATTTCGCCCTTGCAAAGGCGGAGCGCATCAAGGCCGAAGACCTCGCCCCGCCAGCCTTTCAGCGCCGCGACCGACCGTTCCCCGGCAGCGAGCGCATCAAGATCGCCGGATGAGGCGATGAGCTTCTGTGCCACGCCCGCGCCTTCGGATTTCGCCTTCAGGAGGACACGCAGAAGATCGGCGAGCGCCGGGTTGACCTGAAGCCCGTCGCGCGAGGTGTCGGGTTTCGGGAAATGATCCGGCTTGACCTCCTGCCCGACGCGGATCGCCTGCAATATCCCCTCGGCGATATCGGCCCGGCGGCCTTCGCGCAGCAGCAGGCGCGACCGCCCAAGCTCTTCCAGGTTCTGCGGCTTGGTCGAGGCGAGTTCAAGGAGGGCATCGTCCTTGAAGACGCGCGAACGCGGCACATTCCGTGTCTGGGCATAGTCTTCGCGAAACCGGGCGAGTTCGCGCACGATGGCAAGGAAACGCCCCGACGTGGTGCGGGTCTTGACCCGCTGCCAGGCGTCTTCGGGACGGTTCGTATAGGTTTCGGGATCGAGCAGCACGGCCAGCTCTTCCTCCACCCATTTCTGGCGGCCGGTCTTTTCCAGCTCGGCGGCCAGAAATTCATAGATCACACGCAGATGGGTCACGTCGGCCAGCGCATAGGTCTTCTGCGCCTCGCTCAGCGGCCGGCGCGACCAGTCGGTGAAGCGCGACGTCTTGTCGAGGCCCTGGCGGGCGATCTTTTTCACCAGCGTCTCATACCCCACCTGATCGCCGAAGCCGCAAACCATCGCGGCGACCTGCGTGTCAAAAAGGGGTGTCGGAAAGACGTTGCCATCGACGAAGAAGATTTCCAGATCCTGACGGGCGGCATGGAAGACCTTGACCGTCGCTTGATGGCGAAAGAGATCGTAGAGCGGTTCCAGCGACAGACCGTCGGCCAGAGGATCGACGATCACCGCCTCGCCGTCATGGCCCGGAAGCGCAAGCTGGACGAGACAGAGTTTTGAGAAATAGGTCCGTTCCCTGAGAAATTCCGTATCTACGGTGACATAGGGGGCAGTCTTCGCGGCGGCGCAGAATTTGGCGAGATCGTCGGTTGTTGTTATTGTCTTCATTCTTTTTCCGGCGTGGCGTGCGGTCGGGCCGCGGGTCAGGTTTTCTTACGCAAGCATGCCGTCGATGAAAAGCCCCGTGTCGCGCGGCCCTGTCCAAGCATGTACGGCCGGCAAACAATCCCGCTGGCAGGACCGGATTTGTGCCTTTGCCGTTCCTTTTCCGCTAGAGGTCGAGCCGGTCGCGCTGACCGCCTGCGAACCGGCGGAGGACGGCGGGGTAAAGGCGGTGTTCCTGCACCAGAACCCGCGCGGCAAGCGTCTCAGCCGTATCGCCGGGGCGGACGGCCACCCGCGCCTGCCCCAATATGGGGCCATCATCCAGAACCGGCGTGACTTCATGCACGGTGCAGCCCGCCTCCGCATCGCCCGCATCGAGCGCCCTTTGATGGGTGTGAAGCCCGGGGTATTTGGGCAACAGAGAAGGATGGATGTTCAGCATCCGCCCGACGAAGAGACTGACGAAGCCCGGCGTCAGGACGCGCATGAAGCCAGCGAGACAGAGGATGTCCGAATCGGCGGCGAGGATCGGTTTCAAAAGCGCGGCTTCGAACGCCGCCCGGTCGCCTTTGAAGGGGCGGTGATCGACGGCGGCGGTTGGGATGCCCATGCTGGCCGCCTTCGCAAGCCCCGCGGCGGCGGGGTCGTTCGAGGCTATGAGGACCGGGCGCGCCGGATGATCGCCCACCATGCTTTCCGCCAGCGCGACCATGTTGGACCCGCCCCCGGAAATCAGGATCGCGACGCGTTTCACAGAAGGCGGCCCCGGTAGGCGACCCCCTGCCCCTTGGTGACCGTTCCGATACGGGTGACGGTCTCGCCCCCGGCCCCCAGCACTTTGGTGAGGCTGTCCGCCCGATCCGCGGCGACGACAACGATCATGCCGATGCCGGCGTTAAAGGTCTTCAGAAGCTCCGCCTCCGCCATCCCGGCGGTCTCGGCCAGCCAGCGGAAGACCGGCGGCAGGAGCCAGGCGGAAAGGTCGATCTCGGCGCCAAGTCCCTCGGGCAGGACGCGGGGCAGGTTCTCCGTCAGCCCGCCACCGGTGATATGGGCGAGCGCATGGACGCCCCCCGCGCGGATCGCGGCCAGCGCCGGTTTGACGTAGAGCCGCGTCGGGGCGAGGAGTTCGGCCCCGAGGGTCGCGCCGCCGAAGGGCGCGGCCGCGTCCCAGCCGAGACCCAAAAGCTCCACCACCTTGCGGACAAAGGAATAGCCGTTGGAATGGACGCCGCTGGAAGCGAGGCCCAGAAGAACGTCGCCCTCCTCCACGCCCGCGGGCAGGTCCTGCCCCCGCTCCATCGCGCCGACCGCGAAACCGGCGAGGTCGAAGTCGCCGGAATGATACATGCCCGGCATTTCCGCCGTCTCGCCGCCGATGAGCGCGCAGCCGGACTGGGCGCAGCCCTCCGCGATGCCCTCGATGATGCGGGCCGCCTGATCGACGTCAAGCTTTCCGGTCGCGAAATAGTCGAGGAAGAACAAGGGTTCCGCGCCCTGACAAACGAGGTCGTTGACGCACATGGCGACGAGGTCGATGCCGATCGTGTCCACATTGCCGGTGTCGATGGCGATGCGAAGTTTTGTGCCCACACCGTCCGTCGCCGCGACCAGCACCGGGTCGGAATAGCCCGCGGCCTTCAGGTCGAAGAGCGCGCCGAACCCGCCAAGGCCCGACATCGTGCCGGGGCGCGAGGTGCGTTTCGCCGCGGGTTTGATCCGTTCCACCAGCGCGTTGCCCGCGTCAATATCGACGCCCGCATCGGCATAGGTCAGGCCATTCTTTGCTGTCATGGAGATACCCCCGCATCCTTCGCCGCCGCGATACTCGAAACGGGCAGCAGGGGCAACGCTCGATCAACGCGGAATGTGTGTGCGTCGGCCCTGTCTGGTCCCGAACCCGAAGAAGAACCGCGATATCAGAAGCGCGACGGTGACGTAGGCGACAAGGACGCTCCCGAAGATTGCGGCGCCATCGGAGTCTTCTGCCAGAAGGTCCTGCATGGCGAGCCATAGAAGCAGGGCCATCAGAACCCCCTGAATTGCCGCGAACCACGCCGCATAGCGCCACGCCTCAGGCGATGTCGCCCCTCGTCCGGCAAGACGCTCGAACCAGAAACCCGCTACAAACGCCGGAACGAGAAGCGCAGTGACGAGGCATCCGGAAAAGAATGCCGCCGCGCCTGAATGCGGCGTGACGCTGCCTGCGGCGAGCAGCAGCGCCTCCATCAGGACCAGCGCAAGTCCGTAGACCAGTGTCACCCGCCAAAATCCCGGCATGAACCAGCCTCCCACGTCCGACACCTAGCCGCAGGCTGCCGCCATTGCAAAGGCGTTGACCCTGCCCGCGACCAGGCTTAGTGAAACATCAGGCCGGGCCTGTAGCTCAATTGGTCAGAGCAGGGCGCTCATAACGCCTTGGTTGGGGGTTCGAGTCCCTCCGGGCCTACCATTTCCCGCTGCCACGCCGAACGCTGACCGGGGCCATCCCGCGTAGCCCGACTGGCCTGGGACCGCGCCTATCGGGCGAAGACAAGTTCCGCCTTCAGCCCGCCCAGACGTTCGCTCTTGCCAAGGCGCAGGGCGCCGCCGTGCTGGCGCGCGATATCGGCGGATATCGCCAGCCCCAGGCCGACGCCCGAGCCCTTGTCCTGATTACGGGCAGGATCGAGGCGGGTGAAAGGTTGCAGCGCCTCTTCCCGCCGGTCCTGCGCAATGCCCGGGCCGTCATCCTCGACGGCAATCCGCCAGGACCGGTCGAGAATCGCGAGCGATACCTCGATCCGGCCGCCATAGCGCGCGGCATTGTTCAGAAGATTGTCGAGCGCCCGGCGCACGGCACCGGCGCGGAAGGGTGCATCGCCCTCTCCGCTGACCGAGATGAGGCTGACCGGCTGCCCTGCACGGCGGCTGTCCTCGATCACCGCTGCCAGGAAATCCGCCGGGCTCTGCCGCACCGGGCCTTCCTCGACCGCCTCGTCCCGGACGAAGGCGAGAAAGGCGTCGAGAAGGCGCTGCATCTCGGCCACATCACGGTTCATCGCAGAGGTTTCTGCGTCATTGTCCAGCATGGAAAGCGCCAGTTTCAGCCGGGTCAGCGGTGTGCGCAGGTCATGGCTGACGCCCGACAAAAGCAGCATGCGCTGTTCAAGCTGGCGCTCGATCCGCGCCCGCATGTCGAGAAAGGCGTTGCCGGCGGCACGCACCTCGGTGGCGCCGGCGGGCTTGTAGGGCAGGATGCGCCCCTTTCCGAAGGCCTCCGCCGCCCGGGCAAGGCGCCGGATCGGCCTGAGCTGGTTGCGCAGAAAAAGGCTCGCGATCAGCGTCATCAGGATGCCCGCGACGACCATGACGACGAGAAGCTGATGCGGGTTTGCCGCCGACACCCGGCGGCGGTCGAAACTCAGTTCCATCGGTCCGTGCGGTGTGGCTAGGACAAGCCGGACGAGCCGCGACCGGGTCAGATCAATCAGGACAAGGCCATCGACACTGGCCCGGAACGTCTCGATCACGGCGCGGCCTGAAAGATCGTAGTCCATCCGCAGGTCTGGCCCTGCGGGGGCAGGTTCCACCGGCAATTCTAGGTTCATCGCCAGCGATGCGGCCAGATCGCCGGCGAGGTCGGCAGCCAATTCCGCATCAGGCGCGGCGCGGGCGCGCGCGGCGATCAGGTTGACATCGAGGCTCGCCATGATCGTCATCTGCCGTGACACATCCTCGAAGTAGCGCTGGATGAAGGCTATGGACACGACGATCTGAATGACGACGATGGGCAGGACAAGGATAAGCGCGGCGCGCCCGTAAAGGCCGCGCGGCAGCATCCTTTTGAACCAGTCGGCGATCATGGGCCGACCCTAGCGGGACGCAAGGCGGAGAGAAAGCGCAAGATGGATAATCGCCCCGACAGCGACGCGGAGCCCGGCCGCGCGGTTACCCTTGCGCCGGGGCTTCGCCGCGTTCTGGCGCCCAACCCCTCGCCGATGACCTTTCGCGGGACCAACACCTACATTCTGGGCGAGGACGCGGTCGCCGTGATCGACCCGGGGCCCGAGAGCGAAGCGCATCTTGCCGCGCTTCTGGCCGCCATTGGCGATGCGGGCCGGATCAGCCACATCCTTGTGACCCACGCCCATCTTGACCATTCGCCGCTCGCCCGGCGGCTCGCCCGGCTTTCCGGGGCGCCCGTCCTCGCCTTCGGCGCGGCCGAAGACGGACGGTCGGCGCGGATGGCGGCACTAGCGGCAAGCGGCCATGCGGGCGGCGGCGAAGGTGTTGATACCGCTTTCCGGCCTGACTGCCGGCTGTCGGATGGTGATCGCATCGAGGGCGCGGGCTGGGTATTGGAAGCAATCCACACGCCTGGTCATTTCGCCGGCCATCTGAGCTTTCTCTGGGGTGACCGCGTCTTTTCCGGCGACCATGTGATGGGCTGGGCGAGCTCGCTCGTCTCGCCGCCCGACGGCGACATGGGCGCCTATATGCGGTCGCTCGACCGGCTGGCGGCGCTTGCGCCCGCGCGCCTCTTTCCCGGCCATGGCGATCCGGTCGAGGCGCCCGCCGAACGGATCGCCTTTTTGGCGGCGCATCGCCGGGACCGGGAGAGCGCCATCCTCGACGCCCTCACGCTTGGGCCGGCCGATGCCGCGACGCTCGCGCGCGCGATCTATGCCGAGACGCCGCCCCCGCTCCTGCCGGCGGCCGCGCGCAATGTCTTTGCCCATCTCCTCGATCTCGACGACAGAGGCCTTGTCGCGGACGCATCAAGGCATCCAGACACCTCGCCCGCCTTCACCGCCCGCTTCAAGCGCCTCTAGCGGCAATGATTTTTTCTGCCGAAAGCCACTGGACGCCCCGAACCACCCTTGCTATATCGCGCCTCGGTGTTCCGGCGTAGCTCAGCGGTAGAGCAGTTGACTGTTAATCAATTGGTCGTAGGTTCGATCCCTACCGCCGGAGCCAAAAATCAAAATAAATACAGGCAGTTAGGCTAGGGTCAATCTTGGCTCATTGCTTTCAAATTGGCGCTTGTCACCCGATTTGTCACAGAATAAGGGCCGAAACTCTCGATTCCGGCCCCTGCTAGAATTTCGCGATTGGTCACTCTTTCGGCGCGACGTTCCTTTCCATCTGACCGATTTCGCTAACGACTTCTTCGGCGAGCGCCTCGGCAATCAGAAGGGTGTCGTAAAGCCCGTTGTCGCCTTGGAAGATCGAAGTTGTGTCGTTGTCGAACGCGACGAAAGCCGTTCGCAGAACGCTTTGAAGCCGGCTGGCCTTTTCCTGCGTGGTGAGTTCGATCATTCGCCCACCTCCGGCAAGCTCACAAGGTCCAGGCCGAGATTGATTTCGTTCGCGATCTCGATGGCGACTTCCGTGAGTGCGACCCGTCCGCTCTTACAAGTGTCTTCGTTATCGACACGGCCGATTTGAGGTGCCCCGAGTTTCCTAGACACCTGCCTCGTTCAGTTTCAGCTGTCTGATCTCGAAATCAACGGGCGACAGCATGCCGTTGTTCGTGTGCTTCCGCTTCGGGTTGTAGAACAGCTCGATGTATTCGAACACATCTCGTCTGGCATCGTCGCGCGTCGGGTAGGTGCGCCGCCTGATCCGTTCGCGTTTCAGAAGCTGGAAGAAGCTTTCGGCGACGGCGTTGTCGTGACAATTGCCACGCCGACTCATGCTGGGTTCGAGGTCGTGCTGGCGGAGAAACGTCTGCCATTCGCGGCTGGTGAACTGGGAACCCTGATCGGAATGCACCATGATCTTTCCATCGGGCTTTCGACGCCAGACGGCCATTAGCAGGGCTTGCAGGGCGAGGTCGGTCGTCATCCGGGACTGGGCGGACCATCCGACCACACGGCGCGAGAACAGGTCGATAACGACACAGAGATACAGCCAGCCCTCATGGGTCTTGATGTAGGTGATGTCGGTGACCCAGACCTGATCCGGTGCAGACGTCTGGAATTGCTGTTCCAGCCTGTTCTCAGAGACGATGGCTGGCTTGCCGCCGTAGCGGCTAGGGCGGCGTCTGTAACCCACCTGAGCCGCGATCCCGGCCAGCGATGCCAGCCGCGCCACCCGGTTCTCGGAAATCTGTTCTCCCTGATCGCGCAGATCGTCCGTCAGCTTGCGATAGCCATAGACCTTGCCGCTGTCGGTCCAGGCCTGACGGATCAGTTCGGTCTGGCGCTGATCTTCCTGCGCACGGTGGCTTAACGGTTCCTTAAGCCATGCATAGAACCCGCTGAAATGCACCCGCAGAACCCGGCACATGGCCCGGACACCGAACTCCTCGCGATGTGCCCGGATGAAGGCGTACTTCATTGGGACTCGCGCGCGAAGTACGCCGTTGCCTTTTTTAGAATGTCGCGCTCCTCGGTGACCCGGGCCAGCTCGCGCTTCAAGCGCCGGTTCTCGGCCTCATGGTCCACGCCGGGCTTCTTTGGCGAGGGATCACCTAACAGCCTCATCCATTTGTACAGAGAATGCGTACTGACACCCAACCGCCGGGACACCTCCCGGACCGGATACCCGCGCACCGTGATCTGATGCACCGCATCCCGCTTGAACTCGTCGCTGTAATTGCTTGTCCCCATGTCGGCCTCCTCGCCTCATAGTAAGGGGGCAATGCGTCTACAAATCTAGGGGCACCTCACAGGGTATCGTTCAAGAGTTCATCGCGGAAGCTGCCGTTGAACGACTCGATGAAGCCGTTCTGCATCGGCTTTCCCGGTGCGATGTAGTGCCATTCGATCCGGGTCTACTGGCACCACCTGAGCACAGCCATACTGGTCAGTTCAGTGCCGTAGCACGTCGGGAAGAAGCGCTTCTGAGAGGTTATGGCCACGCGCGCAGCCCCGAGAGCGAGGTGTCGGCAACTAGCGCCATGCATTCGCCCTCAGCCGCCGGGCATACGACACCTCAAGGTCGCCGAACTTGGCCTTCCACTTGTAGAACGTCGCCAAGCTGATCCCGTTCTCGCGGCACACATCGGCCGTCGAAACGCTGCTCTCGTGCTGCTTCAGGATGCCGATAATCTGCTCTTCGCTGAACCGTGATCTCTTCATTTGTCCGTCTCCTCGTTCGGGACGGATTCTACCTCAAACTGGAAGAGGAAACGGGGCTCAGGTCATACGCGATCTGCGGCCATCCATAACAAAAACAGCGCGCTGGAAGAGCCTAAAACTTTGGATTCTATTGGCGCACCCGACAGGATTCGAACCTGTGACCTCTGCCTTCGGAGGGCAGCACTCTATCCAGCTGAGCTACGGGTGCCTGGGCCGCTCGTATAGCGGGATGGGGCCGGGCTTGCAATGTGCTATTCGCGCCATGTCGCACGCAAGGTGAGATGGAACCGCCGCGTCCCCCCGTCAGGCGAAGAGCTCGTGGCAAAGCTCCAGCGCCTCGATGAGCGCATCGACCTCGGCCGTCGTGTTGTAAAGGCCGAAGGAGGCGCGGCAGGTTGCCGTCACGCCGAAGAAATCGAGAAGCGGCATCGCGCAATGGGTGCCGGCGCGGACCGCGACGCCTTTCTTGTCGAGGACTGTCGAGATGTCATGGGCATGTGCCGCCCCATCCAGCGTCATCGAAA
Source organism: Paracoccaceae bacterium (assembly GCA_041397105.1). Classification (GTDB taxonomy): domain Bacteria; phylum Pseudomonadota; class Alphaproteobacteria; order Rhodobacterales; family Rhodobacteraceae; genus Albidovulum. Next base: position 344,262 of record JAWKXJ010000002.1, on the reverse strand, counting down.
AGATCGCGCCCTTGCCCGGCGCGGTCCCTTGAATGTTCAGCCAGTTCAGCCCCTTGAACCTCTTGGTCGCATAGTCCGCAAGAGACGCCTCATGGGCCGCGACATTCTCCATGCCGAGGTTCATGAGGTAGTCCAGCGCTACGCCCATGCCGATCTGCTGGACGATACCCGGCGTACCCGCCTCGAACTTCATCGGCGGGTCGTTGTAGGTGACGCCGTCGCGACAGACATCGCGGATCATGTCACCGCCGCCGAGGAAGGGACGCATCTCGGCCATTCTCTCCCTTGCGATCCAGATCGCGCCCGAACCCGAAGGGCCGTAAAGCTTGTGGCCGGTAATCGCGTAGAAATCGCAGCCGATCGCGGGGATCGAAACGGGGCGGTGAACGGCCGCCTGCGACCCGTCAACAAGCACCGGTACACCTCTGGCCCGCGCCCCATTGCAGATTGCGGCGACATCGACGACAGCGCCGGTGACATTCGACATGTGGGTCACGGCCACGAGCTTCGTCCGGGGGCCGATCGCGTCAATGACCTTCTGGGGGTCGAGAGAGCCATCCAGTTCCGGCTCGACCCATTTCAACACCACGCCTTGCCGTTCACGCAGGAAATGCCAGGGGACGATATTGGCATGATGTTCGAGCACGCTCAGCACGATTTCGTCCCCCGCCTTCATCCGTGGCGCGGCCCAGGCGTAGGAAACGAGGTTGATCCCTTCGGTCGTGCCGGTGGTAAAGACGATCTCTTCGGGATCGGGCGCGTTCAGGAACCGCGCGACGATACCGCGGACCGCCTCATACTTGTCGGTGGCGAGGTTCGACAGGTAGTGCAGGCCCCTGTGAACATTGGCGTATTCGTGTTCATAGGCCCGTGTCATCGCGTCGATCACGACGCGCGGCTTTTGCGCCGAGGCACCATTGTCGAGATAGACGAGCGGCTTGCCATTGACCTGGCGGGACAGGATCGGAAAATCCTCCCGCACCCGGGCGACATCATACATGGGCGGCCTCCATCGGCGCGACACCGGCCAGGACGAGCAGGACCGACAGCAAAAGCACGATCACGACAAAACTCGCCACCATGCCGAGAATGACCTTTGCGAGGCTGCTGAACCCGTGGAGCGCCGCGATGAAATTCACCAGAAGCCAGACAAAGAGCGCAAGCGCCGCAACGGCGATCAGCAGTGCAAGCGGCGGCATGAGGAAGAGCGCGGCAATCTGAAGCGCCTGCGCCAGGATCAGCAGGAACTGGAGCCAGACGACCAGCAAGAGCGCATCCATGAAACCGCCACGCCCGCCGAAAAGCCGACCGACAAAGGTGACGAGAAAGGCGATGACCAGAAGCGACGCCGCCTGCAGTGGCGCCCCGAGCCAGGGGTCGCTGATAAGCGCGAAGAGCGGACCCATGCGGTCGTCAGGTATGAAAAGCGCCATGATCCGCGAGGTCAGGAGCGACAGGACGGAAATCAGCCCGAGGCCGATCCAGCGCGCCTCAAAAGGTGGGTCGAGCGCAATGAGGCGGCGGGCCGCCTCTTTCGGGCGGCGAAGGCTTTCACCGGTCAGTGCAATGACCATGTCGCGCAGATCCATCACGCGCCTCCGCCAAATTCGGCGACCCGCAATCCGGATGCCCAGAGCCAAAGGAAGACCGCAAAGATCGCGAGACCCAGAAGCGTGCCTCCGGCTCCGGGCCCCAGAAGCCCGGCGGCCAGCCCCTGGACGAGCATCAGTGGCGCAACCGACAGGAGCGACCAGAAAAGGGCGATGCGCGCGCCATAGTGGCTGCCACGCCCACCGAAGGCGCGCGCCAACAGGTGGCTGAGCGCGGCCACGAGATAGGCGCAAAGCGGCATGACGAAGACCGTGGCGAAAAGGGCCCCGGCCAGCCGCGCCTCCAGAGGCAGCTCCGTGTCGAAATGGGCGGCCCGAACCGCCTCGGGCCAGCGGGACACGAAGATAAGGCCGGCAGCCGCCATGATCATCACCAACGCCCGATCCTCACGCCGCGGACCGGCCAGCAACCGCGTGAAAGCGCGGGCCGGGTGGCGATAGCTGCCCAGTATCTCTGCGGTGACGGTCATTGACCCTTCCTGCGTGCCAGCCAGGCCTCCAGCCGGTCGGAAATGTCCGCGGCGAGCGCCGGATCCTCGATCTCGGCAATCGCGTCCGCGACGAAGGACAGAACCAGCATCGCGGCCGCCTCCTCGCGCGGGACGCCCCGTGAGCGGAGGTAGAAGAGCGCGGTTTCGTCGATGGCGCCTGACGTCGAGCCGTGACTGCATTTTACGTCATCGGCGTAGATTTCGAGTTCCGGCTTGGCGAGGAACTGGCTCGCCTCGTCCAGCAGCAGCGCCTGGCTGATCTGGTAACCATCCGTCTTCTGCGCTGCCTGTTTGACGAGGATCTTGCCCTGAAAGACACCGGTCGCGCCATGCCGCAGGACATTCTTGAAAACCTGCCGGCTTTCGCAGCCAACCGCATCGTGGGTGACATAGACCGTGTCGTCGTGATGGAAATCGCCATCGCCAACACAAGCCCCCGCGATATGGGCCACCGCGCCCTCGCCGGTGATGTCGATGACCGCCTCGTTGCGGGTCAAACGTCCGTTCGCCGTCAGCGTGAAGCTCTTGAACAGCGCCCCTGCCCCGACCCGGGCGAAAAGATGTGCGACGGCGCGGCGTTCGTGGTCGCGCCCTTGTGCGCGGACATGGTGAAATTGCCCGCCCGCCGCGACATCGACCTCCATGCATTGGTTGAAACGTGCCGCGCCGGCGCCGCTCTCCAGGACCGTCAGTTCCGCGCCCGCCTCGACGCGGATGACATGATGCAGAACCGCATCCGCTGCCGGGTCGCGCCGGCGGTAGTCGATGTGAACCGGCCGCGCGACCCGTGCCGTGGCGCGGATCAGCACACCGTCACCCGCGATGGCACTGTTCCATGCGGCAAGCGGCCGGGATACAGGCTTTTGCCCCTTGGTTTCCAACACTGCATAGATATCGCGCACCCAGTGGATGTCGCGGTGCTGCGCCTCCTGCAGCCGGTCGATTTCCAGACCGGCAGCGGCGGGGTCATCGGATAGTGCTGCATCGAAGACGCCATCGACGAAGACGAGCCTGATGCACTCGACGCCCACAAAGAGCGGCGCCTCCGCCTCTTTCAACAAGGCGGCCGGCGTCACGTCTTCGGCTACAAGCGTGGTCGGATCGGTCCATTTCCAGTACTCATCCCGCCGGCCGGGCAATCCCATCGCGGCAAGCCGGGCGAGTGCGGACTTGCGCGCCTCGCTCGCCCAGGCGCTGCCTTCCGGCAGGTTTATCCCGGCCAGTCTCTCAGCGGTCGCATCGGGTTTCGCCAAGGGCGCAGGCATCAGGCCACCTCCGTCAAAATGTCGGCATAGCCGTTCTTTTCCACCTCAAGCGCCAGTTCCGGCCCGCCTGTCTTCACGATCCGGCCATCGGCCATGATATGAACGACATCCGGTTGAATGTGGTCAAGCAGGCGCTGGTAATGGGTGATAACAAGAAAGGCGCGGCCTTCGTCGCGCAGCGCATTGACGCCATCGGAGACGAGCCGCATCGCATCGACATCAAGCCCGGAATCGGTTTCGTCGAGCACGCACATCCGCGGTTCGAGAACGGCCATCTGCAAGATTTCGTTGCGCTTCTTCTCGCCTCCCGAAAATCCGACATTGACCGGGCGTTTCAGCATCTCGGCATCAATCTGCAGCGACTTGGCCTTTTCGCGGACAAGCTTCAGGAAGTCACCTGCCGAAACCTCCGCCTTGCCGCGCGCCTTGCGCTGGGCATTCAGCGCCGTCCTGAGAAAGGTCATGTTGCCCACGCCCGGAATTTCGACCGGGTATTGAAAGGCAAGGAAGAGGCCCGCCGCGGCACGCTCCTCCGGTTCCATCTCCAACAGGTCTTCGCCGTCGAGCGTCGCGGACCCTGCCGTCACCGCATAGCCGTCACGCCCCGACAGAACATAGGAAAGCGTCGACTTGCCAGACCCGTTCGGCCCCATGATCGCATGGACCATGCCGGCCCCGACCGACAGATCGACACCTTTGAGGATTTGCTTGTCCTCGTCTTCGAGCTTCACGTGAAGATTTCTGATTTCGAGCATTCTTTCCTCATTCAAACGGCAGAAACGGCCTGCGGGCAGAAGGCCCGGGCCGCAAGGATTTCGGATTGGGGGTGGATCAGCCCGTGGGCGTCAGCCGGTAGTCCTGGCCTTTGGCCGCCATTTCGGCGGCATATTCGGCCGAGAATATCTGGGACCAGAATTCCGGTGCGTTCGAGGCAACCGCGGCCTCGCCGTAATGCATCACCGCGCAGCCGATCAGAAGCGCCTGGAACCGCACCCGGGTCGAAAGGTGAAAGATCACGATCAAGGTCATCGCCAGCACCAGCGCAAAAAGCGCCATGCCGCGCCCGCCGAGGTCGTAGAAGGCCGGTGGCAGCCCCTCGATCTGGGCCAGATGGAAATAGACGATGCGCCCGGCCAGAACCGAGCTCATGCCCGACAGGAAGGCGATCACGACCATCAGTTTTTCGAGGAAGGTCCGCTTCGGCCGCTTCGGCTTGTCGCCATAGCGCTTCTTGTAGCGCTTCGTCGTCTGATGGCCGATGACGTCCTCGTGCTCGAAGTGCTTTCCGGACTCGATCCGCTTCAGACGCTGTGCAAACGCTGATTTCTGATCCGCCATCATGACTTCTTCGAGGCCCCTGAACGTTCTTCTTCGTGCCTGTAAATGCCGTCCCATTGCGGCAAAAATCGGGAGACAATGAAGGGATTTTCGTGACGCGCCCGCCGTTTTGCCGCCCGAGTTCGCCTGACGCCCGGGCGGAACCGGCGCGAATTTGCGACAATGTGTCGATATTCTGGCCAACGTCACGCGCGCCGCAACAATCGCCTGTTCGCGCCACATTCACCCGTTTTGGCATCAAACGGGCAGCCACGGTCCGGGAATCGGCGCTCCGCCGCACGACCCCAATGCGATCCCTGCCGAGATGCAGATGGCCTAGGCGGGCATGCGTCAGCCCCCAGTTGGTCCCGGTGTTGGCATCTCGCCGCATTCTATTCGTCCTTGCCCCAGCGCCAGCGCCAGTCACCCTCGGTGTTGCGCCGCACCCACCAGAGAAAACCGAGCGTCATGACGACGCTCACCGCCATCCAGAAAAGGAAAAGACCAACCGTCGGCACCATCCCCCGCAGAAGCGGCACCCCGAGCCCCAGACCAAGCACCGCCATCTCGGCCACGCCAAAGGCAGCAATCGCAGCCCAGCCGCGCCAGTCGGTAGGCGCGGCGCCATAACCATGCGTCTTGGGTTTGAATAGGCTCATCGCGTCACTCCAGCGTCACCGCCGTGCCTGAGGCCGAGACCATCAGCATGTTGTTGATCACTTCGTAATCGAGGTCGACCCCGACGATGGCGTTGGCACCCAGTATCGCCGCCCTCTCCTCCATCTCCCGCAGCGCCGTTTCGCGCGCCCGGCCAAGCTCCTGCTCATAGGCCGCCGAACGGCCGCCCACGATGTCGCGCACCTGCGCGAAGAGGTCGCGGAAGATATTCGCGCCAAGGATCGCCTCGCCGGTGACGATACCGTGGTAGCGGGCGATCCGGCGGCCTTCGATGGAGGGGGTGGTGGTGATAATCATCCCACCGATCCCTCTAGCGAGATCGCAACCAGACTCTGCGCCTCCATGGCAAACTCCATCGGCAGTGCCTGCAGCACCTCGCGGCAGAAGCCGTTCACAACAAGCGCCACCGCCTCCTCCTCATCCATCCCGCGTGAGCGGCAGTAGAAAAGCTGATCGTCATCGACCTTCGAGGTCGTCGCCTCGTGCTCCACGCGCGACGAATTGTTCTTCACCTCGATGTAAGGCACCGTATGCGCACCGCATTTGTCACCGATGAGAAGGCTGTCGCACTGCGTATAGTTGCGGCTGTTCTTGGCCTTGGGGTGCATCGACACAAGCCCCCGGTAGGTGTTCTGTGCCTTTCCTGCGGAAATCCCTTTCGACACGATGCGCGACCGCGAATTCCTTCCAAGATGGATCATCTTGGTCCCGGTATCGGCCTGCTGCATGTTGTTGGCGATGGCGATCGAATAGAACTCACCCTGGCTGTCATCGCCGCGCAGGATGCAGGAGGGATATTTCCAGGTGATCGCCGATCCCGTCTCGACCTGCGTCCACATCACCTTGGCCCGGTCGCCCCGGCAATCAGCGCGTTTGGTGACGAAGTTGTAGATACCGCCCTTGCCCTCCTCATCGCCGGGGAACCAGTTCTGGACCGTCGAGTATTTCACCTCGGCATCGTCCAAGATGACGATCTCCACCACCGCCGCATGCAGTTGCGCGGTGTCACGCTTGGGCGCCGTGCAGCCTTCGAGGTAGCTGACATAAGAGCCCTTGTCTGCGACGATCAGCGTCCGCTCGAACTGGCCGGTATTCTCGGCATTGATGCGGAAATAGGTCGAAAGCTCCATCGGGCAGCGGGTGTTCGGCGGGATGTAGACGAAAGAGCCGTCAGAGAAGACCGCCGAGTTGAGCGTCGCGAAGAAGTTGTCGGACTGCGGCACGACCGAGCCGAGGTACTTCTTCACCAGTTTCGGATGCTCCCGGATCGCTTCCGAGATGGAACAGAAAATGACACCGGCCTTCTTCAGCTCCTCCTTGAAGGTCGTGCCGACGCTGACCGAATCGAAAACCGCGTCGACGGCCACCTTGCGCGCCCCATCCCGGCCCTGCGCCGGGACCTCTCCCGCGCCCTCGACGCCAGCGAGAATCATCTGTTCCTTCAAGGGGATACCAAGCTTTTCGTAAGTGGCCAGCAGCTTCGGATCGACCTCATCCAGCGACTTAGGCTTTTCCGCCATGCTCTTCGGTTTGGCGTAGTAATACTGCGACTGGTAGTCGATCTCGGGATAGTTGAGCATCGCCCAGCGCGGCTCTTCCATCTGCTGCCAGCGGCGAAAGGCCGCCAGCCGCCATTCCGTCATCCAGTCCGGCTCGCCATTCTTCGCCGAGATCAGGCGGACGATATCCTCGTTCACGCCCAAGGGCGCGTATTCCATCTCGATCTCGGTTTCCCAGCCGTATTTGTAGCTGCCCATATTCGCGACGGTCGCGACCGTCTCGCGGTCCACACCCTCGCGAACCTCAAGCTCGGCCACCGTCTTGTTCCTGTCGCGCGCCATTATCTTTCTCTTTCAGTATCAATATTTTGTGAGAGCATTCTCATGCCGCCCTCGCCCGGAATTTCGCCTGCTGCGCCAGCCAGGCCACCGCAAATCCCTCGATATCCGCCTCTCGCGTCGTGGGTCCGATCGACACGCGGATCGCCGATGCGGCCGCCATGTCATCATATCCCATCGCCTGCAAGACCCGGCTCGCCCTGACCTTGCCCGACGAACAGGCCGATCCGGCCGAAATCGCGTAACCGGCCAGGTCCATCTGCATCACCTGTGTCTCGCCCTTCCAGCCCGGCGTCATCAGGCAACTCGTGTTCGGCAGGCGCGGCCCCTCCGCACCGACGATCACCGTGTCCGGCGCGCCGTCTCGGATCAGGTCTTCCAGCCGGTCGCGAAGCGCCGCGACTTCCTGCCAGACCCCGGTATCGAGATCGGCAAGCGCGGCCCGCGCCGCCGCGCCGAAACCCGCAATCGCCGCCGCATTCTCCGTGCCCGATCGGCGGCCTCTTTCCTGCCCCCCGCCCGGCCGCAGCGGCGCAATGTCGATCCCCTCGCGCAGGATCAGCGCGCCCGCGCCTTTCGGTCCCCCGATCTTATGGGCTGAAAGAATGGCGAAATCTGCACCCGACCAGGAGAATGCCCAAGGCACCCGACCCACCGCCTGCGCAACATCGAGGAAAAGCCAGTCCGCCCGCCGCGCGCCATAGGCATATCCATCGGCCGCCTTCTCCGGTGGCGTGGCGATCACCCCCGTCTCGCCATTGGCAAGCCCCATCGCCAGCGTATGGCCAGAGGCCGCATCGCCGTCCATGCGCCGATGGGCGACCAGACAGTCATGCGCCGTCTCCTCGACAAAGACATTCCGCCCCGCCACCGCGCCGGCCAGTACCCCCGCCGCTTCCGTCGCGCCGGAGGTGAAGACGACCTCTGCCGCCCGGCAGCCGACAAGTGCCGCCACATCCTCACGCGCCCGTTCGATGACCGCCTTTGCCGCGCGCCCTTCGGCATGAACCGATGAGGGATTGCCAATTGCGTCGAGCGCCGCGACCACGGCCGCGCGCGCCTCCGCCCTCAAGGGCGCGGTCGCGTTCCAGTCCAGATAGACCCGCCCCGTCACCTTTTCCCCGCTTTCTGTCGCCAAATACCCCCGCCGGAGGCACGCCGAGCCGCAGCCGTCAGGCGGAGGCGAGAGAAAAGGCCTGGCGCGGAACGCGCCGCTATCCGCAAACCTCCCCTCATTCGTCCACCAGCTGGAAAAGCGCGGGCACAGCCGGGCAGGGTTTCAGCTCGTTGCCGATCACATCGGAAAGCCGCGTCTGGTGCAGATAGACATAGACCTGGGCCGAAAGCCCCTCCCAGAGCCGGTTGGTCAGCGATTGCGCGCGGCTGCCGGACACCCCGCCCGACGCACCCGCTCCGGTATGGAGCGCATTTACCGTCTCGTCGACCGCCTCCAGTACCTCGCTCACACGGATATCCTTCGGCGCCCGAGCGAGCTTGTAGCCGCCCCCGGGGCCGCGCACCGAATCCACAAGCCCCGCCCGGCGCAGCTTCACAAATAACTGCTCAAGATAGGGCAGCGAGATGTCCTGGCGCTTTGATATCTCCGCCAGCGAGGTCAGCTGATCGTCCCGGACTGTGGCCAAATCGGCCAGCGCCACCATCGCGTACCGGCCTTTCGTCGAGAGTTTCATGCATCCCACCTTGCAAAAACATTGACGTAGGGCAGCGGGCCGCTTAACTCCCTTCTACCCGGTCAACCGGCCGGCGGCCGGAAATTAGAATAGTTCTAGGGTGCCTGAGCGAAATAGTCAAGAATGGCCTGCCATCCCTGACCACCCGCGCCCGGCCCCCGCAGCAAGAAGACAGGCTGAAGAATGCCCGAAGTGATATTCGCCGGCCCCGAAGGCCGACTTGAAGGTCGATATCATCCCCAGAAAGCCCCCGACGCCCCGATCGCCATCATCCTGCACCCGCATCCCCAATTCGGCGGCACAATGAACAATCGCGTGGTTCACAAGCTCCACTATGCGTTCCACGAGCTTGGCTTCACGGTCCTCCGCTTCAATTTCCGCGGCGTCGGCCGCAGCCAGGGGGAATATGACCAGGGCATCGGCGAACTCAGCGATGCGGCCTCAGCGCTTGACTATCTGCAGACGCTGAACCCCAATTCCAAACATTGCTGGGTCGCGGGCTTTTCCTTCGGCGCCTGGATCGGCATGCAGCTTCTGATGCGCCGCCCGGAAATCACCGGCTTCATCTCTGTCTCGCCCCCCGCGAACATGTATGACTTTTCCTTCCTTGCGCCCTGCCCCGCCTCGGGTCTCATCATCAACGGCAGTGCCGACCGGGTGGCGCCGACGAAGGACACCGACAGTCTCGTCTCGAAGCTCCGCGAACAGAAGGGCATCACGATCAGCCACGAAATGATCGAGGGCGCGGGCCATTTCTTCGAACATGAGCAGGACCATATGGCGCCCATGATCGACTTGGTGCAGGCCTATGTCCGCCGCCGCCTTGGCGAGGTGTCGCGGTAGCGCCATGCCGTCAGCGGAAGCCCTCGCAGAACAGCTTGCCGACGATGTGATCGCAGCCGTCGCTGAGACGGGCGACGAAAACCTCGTCATCGAGATCAACAAGATCCTCGAGGCCGCATCAACCACCATGCAGGAAGCCTACATGACAGCGATCCGGGTCCGGCGCGCTGAACAGAAGGCGCGCCAGTTTCTGGAGACGCGGTTGCAGAAGGTGCGGACAGCCGCACCTGTCGCCGCACCCTCACCCGCAGCATCTGCAGGTGCGGCACAGCCGATGGCCGCGCCCGCGCCAAAGGCGCTGTCACCGGCCGCCGGACCGGCCGGACAGTCGGCGCTGCGGCCGGCCCAAGCACAAGTGCAACCGCAAACGAGGCCGGTGACAAAGCCCCCATCCCAGCCCGGCCCGCAGCCGCAACAGGCCCCGCACCGCCATCCGCGCCCGAATGACCGACCGACTTGACGCGCAGTTCGCCTTTTTGATGGAGGCCGACAAGCTCAAGCAGGTCCTGCGGGCGACCATGCTCGCCGATGGCTCGCGGCGCGAAAATTCAGGCGAGCATTCCTGGCATCTCGCACTCTATGCGCTGGTTCTGGCCGACCATGCCCGGCCGGACGTGAACATCGACCGCGTTCTGAGAATGCTGATCCTGCACGATCTCGTGGAGATCGACGTGGGCGACGTCCCGATCCATTCCCAGAACGGTCAGGCCCATGGCTCTGCCGATACCCGCGCCGCCGAGGCGAAGGCGGCGGCCCGTATCTTCGGCCTTCTTCCTGACGATATCGGCGCCGATCTCCGCGCCCTTTGGGAAGAGTTCGAGGCAGACGAAACTCCCGACGCGGTCTTTGCGAAGTCGCTCGACCGGGTGCAGCCGGTCCTTCACAACATGGCGTCGGGCGGCGGCACCTGGAACGAATATGACGTCACATTCGACCAGCTTGAGACGCGCGTCGGCGCCAAGGTCGCCCGTGGCGCGCCCGACATCTGGACCTTCATCCGCAACCGCGCAGCGATTTTCTTCGAGGGCCGCTAAGGCCCGCCGGACAATGACCACCGCGTCAGAAGCGGTCGTTCCCGGCGCTGATCAGGATTTCTGTATACCTTCGCATACCATCTTTCCCTGACCCACCTTTTCCGCTATGACGCGCGCAACCGAGTCACCTAGCGGAGTAGCTCCATGTCGAAGATCAAGGTAGAAAATCCCGTCGTCGAACTCGACGGCGACGAAATGACCCGGATCATCTGGGATTTCATCAAGAAGAAACTGATCCTGCCCTATCTCGACATCGACCTGAAATATTACGATCTGTCGATCCAGATGCGGGACGAGACCAACGACCAGATCACCATCGACAGCGCCCATGCGATCCGGAAATACGGCGTTGGCGTAAAATGCGCCACGATCACCGCCGACGAGGCCCGGGTCGAGGAATTTGGCCTGAAACAGATGTGGAAGTCGCCCAATGGCACGATCCGCAACATCCTTGGCGGCGTGATCTTCCGCCAGCCGATCATCTGCCGGAACGTGCCGCGGCTCGTGCCCGGCTGGACCCAGCCCATCGTCGTCGGCCGCCACGCCTTCGGCGACCAGTACCGCGCCACCGATTTCCTCTTTCCCGGCAAGGGCAAGCTGACGATGAAATTCGTTGGCGAAGACGGAACCACGATTGAACGCGACGTCTATGACGCGCCTTCTGCCGGCGTCTACATGGGCATGTACAACCTCGACAGCTCCATCATCGACTTCGCCCGCGCCTCCATGAACTACGGCCTCAACCTCGGCTGGCCCGTCTATCTGTCGACCAAGAACACGATCCTCAAATACTACGACGGCCGCTTCAAGGAGCTTTTCCAGAAGGTCTATGAGGAAGAGTTCGAGGCCGAATTCAAGAAGAAGGGCATTCATTACGAGCACCGCCTGATCGACGACATGGTGGCGAGCGCGATGAAATGGTCGGGCGGCTATGTCTGGGCCTGCAAGAACTACGATGGCGACGTGCAATCCGACACCGTGGCACAGGGCTTTGGCTCGCTCGGGCTCATGACCTCTGTCCTGATGACGCCCGATGGCAAGACGGTGGAGGCCGAGGCGGCCCACGGCACTGTCACCCGCCACTATCGCCAGCATCAGGCCGGCAAGGAAACCTCGACGAACTCCATTGCCTCGATCTACGCCTGGACCGGCGGGCTGAAGCACCGTGCCAAGCTCGACAGCAATGCATCCCTCGCCCGCTTCGCCGAAACCCTCGAAAAGGTCACGGTCCAGACGGTCGAGGACGGGTATATGACGAAGGACCTCGCGCTTCTTGTCGGGCCGGACCAGAAATGGCTGACGACGATGGGCTATCTCGAAAAGGTCGACGAATACCTGAACAAGGCGCTGGCCTGACCGGGCTTAGCGGTCGTCCGGCCAGCCCTCGTGGCAGCCGGGCGGCCGCGCAGCCGCTGTTTTCGGGCAGCCGCTGCAGCTCTTCGGACCGATGTACTTTCGCCCCGGGCTCCACCCGGGCCGACCCGCCGGGGGGCACTGCCCCCCGGAGCCCCCCGGGGTATTTTCGGACAAAAAGCAGACCCATGTGCTTTCTGTCTCAAAATACCTCCGGAGGTGAATTGCCCCAAAGGGGCAAGAGGGGGCAGATGCCCCCTTCGCCCCGCGCCTCAGGCTCCCGGATGGTGGCAATATCGACACAACCTTGGCGATCGCGGCGCCCGCGCTTCGACCGGGACCTGCAGCCATGCTAAGATATAACGGACCCTTCGGGGACAGAACAGTCGCGGCATGAACCGCGACCTTGCGAGGCAGGGAAAGACATGCCCGGACCGGACGAATTGGAAACCGTTGTGGCGACCCGATTTTCCTTTTTCGGAAATTCGGGCTGGAAGGTGCCGCCCGAGGAGCAGAAAGCCGCGCTTTTCGATCCGGCAAACCTCAGGACCCGCCTTCGGCTCTTCGAGAGGATAACGCTCGCCTCGCTCCGCCATCAGACCCGGAAGGACTTTCACCACTACATTCTGACGAGCGCGGATTTGCCGGACTGGGCGATGACGCGGCTTTCAGACATCACCAGAGCCGCCTATCCGGCCGGCAATGTCACGATCGACGCGCGGCCCTATGGCAATGCGCGCAAGTATTTCCGGCTTTTCATGACGCAGCACTGCCAATACGACCCCGTGCTGCAGGTGGTGCTTGACGACGATGACGGTCTTGCAGCGGACTTCATGGAAACGATGCGGCGCGAGGTGGCCGCGCTGACGGCCAATGGCCGGGCGCCGGACGACCCTGTCTTTGTCTCCTTCGCCAGGGGCGTCGGGCTCGTCTTTCGCGACGAGGAAACCGCCACCCCCCGGGCCTACCGTCATTCCTATCCCTATATCAATCTTGGTCTGACCCTGATGGGGCCGAGAAGCGGCAAGAACATCTTTGTCATCGACCACCTCGCCGCACCGCGACGCGCCACCAATGCGCTTGTCAAAGGTCCCCTGATGTTTCTGAGGTCCTTGCACGACCATAACGATTCCCGCGCCGATATCGGGGCGCGCTGGAGCGAGATCGAGAACTGGAAAGAGGATCCCGACCTGATCGGCCGCTTCCCCTGCCTGGCCGAGATGTAGACGCTTTCGGGTCTTTCCCTGCCGGCAGGGCCGGCTTTCTGGCCGGTCGGGGATGTTTCGCTCTGGCCATTCCGGTGCAATTCGACTACCGCACCGGCACATCGGAACACGGCGGATCAAATGGACCTTCGCAATATCGCGATCATCGCGCATGTCGATCACGGCAAGACCACGCTTGTGGACGAGCTTCTCAAGCAATCCGGCGCGTTCCGGGAAAACCAGTCCGTTGCCGAACGGGCGATGGATTCCAACGACATCGAGCGCGAGCGCGGCATCACCATCCTCGCCAAATGCACCAGCGTCGAACATGACGGGGTGCGCATCAACATCGTCGACACGCCCGGCCACGCCGATTTCGGCGGCGAGGTAGAGCGGATCCTGAACATGGTCGACGGTGTCGTCCTTCTCGTCGATGCGGCCGAGGGGCCGATGCCGCAGACGAAATTCGTCACCTCCAAGGCGCTGGCGCTGGGGCTGCGTCCGATCGTGGTGCTCAACAAGGTCGACAAGCCGGATGCCGAGCCTGACCGGGCGCTGAACGAGGTCTTCGACCTTTTCGCCAACCTTGGCGCCGATGACGACCAGCTCGATTTTCCGCATCTTTATGCCTCGGGCCGCGCCGGCTGGGCCGATGCCGCGCTTGACGGACCGCGCGAGAACCTCGACGCGCTTTTCGACCTGATCGTGCGTCACGTTCCCGCGCCCCGGCAGATCGCCGATGCGGACAAACCTTTCCGCATGCTGGCGACCACGCTCTCGGCCGACCCGTTCATCGGCCGCATCCTGACCGGCCGCGTTGAAAGCGGCAGGTTGAAACTGGGGGACACGATCAAGGCGCTTTCCCGCAAGGGCGAGCGGATCGAACAGTTCCGCGTGACGAAGATCCTCGCTTTCCGGGGCCTCAGCCAGCAGCCGATCGACGAGGCGGTCGCGGGCGATGTCGTCACGCTGGCCGGGATGACGAAGGCGACGGTGGCCGACACGCTTTGCGATCTTTCCATCGACCTGCCTTTGCCTGCGCAACCGATTGATCCGCCAACGATTTCCGTGACATTCGGGATCAATGACAGCCCGCTTGCCGGCCGCGACGGCAACAAGGTGCAGTCCCGTGTCATCCGCGACAGGCTGATGAAGGAAGCCGAGAGCAATGTCGCGATCAAGATCGCCGATACGCCGGGCGGCGAGGCCTTTGTCGTCTCGGGCCGGGGTGAATTGCAGATGGGCGTCCTGATCGAGAACATGCGCCGCGAAGGGTTCGAACTCAGTATCTCCCGCCCCCGCGTGATCTTCCGCGAGGAAGGTGGCCAACGGATGGAACCGGTGGAGGAGGTCATCGTCGATGTCGATGACGAATATTCCGGCGCCGTCATCGAAAAGCTGACCGGCCAGCGCAAGGGCGATCTGGTGGAGATGAAGCCTGCGGGTGTCGGCAAGACCCGCATCGTCGCACATGTGCCTTCGCGCGGGCTCATTGGCTATCACGGCCAGTTCCTGACCGACACGCGCGGCACCGGCGTTCTGAACCGCATCTTCCACGGCTGGGCGCCGCACAAGGGGCCGATCGAGGGCCGCCGGGTTGGCGTTCTGATCTCCATGGAGAACGGGGTTTCGGTCGCCTATGCGCTCTGGAACCTCGAAGAGCGCGGCAAGCTTTTCATCGGCGCGCAGGAGCAGGTCTATGAGGGGATGATCATCGGCGAACATTCCCGCGACAACGACCTTGAGGTAAATCCCTTGAAGGGCAAGAAGCTGACCAACATCCGCGCCTCCGGCACGGACGAGGCGGTCCGCCTGACGCCGCCCGTGCGCATGAGCCTCGAAGAGGCCATCGCCTATGTCGAGGATGATGAACTCGTGGAGGTCACGCCAAAGATCGTGCGGCTGAGAAAGCGCTTCCTTGACCCGCATGAGCGCAAGCGGCAGGCAAAGTCGGGCTGAGGCAGAGCGATTCTTTCATCTCAGTTCGGGTCACGCGATACGCCTTTCCCTGATATGGGTGGTGGCTGATCCCATGGCCTTCAATCGACAATCGGCTTACGCCTGCCGGATTGTCGGATTTTGCCATCCGGGTCAGGGCTTTACTTCCCTTCCTCACCCGGTGGCACTACGTTCCCGGCGCAGCGAAGTCGGCGCCGCCGCAGCGATGTCACGATCGCGCTGGTTCGGTTCAGAGTTCAGTTTGTCCGCAATCAAATGATCGGCCGGAGCTTGGAAAGACCCGTCATCCGAAAAGCAGAATGGCTTGTCGTGGCCGCCGTCGTCCTCGTGATGCTGGCGGCGCGGCTGATCCTTGTCTCGACGCATTTCGATCCTGCCTATGACCAGTCGATGCTCCTGGCGAATTTCCCGCTTTCCCACCCGGCAGATGTCCTGCGGCCGCTTCCCTATTTCGAACAGACGACAACGCTTGGCCATGCGATCCTCATGGACCTCCTGGGTCGCGTCTTCGGCCCCGAAGGCATGGCCCGGATTGACGCGATCCGGCTTTTGACGGCGCTCGCCTTCTGTGCCGCACTGCCCCTGTTCTATGCCGTTCTGCGCGCAGGTCTGACGCCGACGGAGGCCATCCTGAGCGTTGCGATCCTTGGCAGTTCGCCGACGACGGTGGTCTTTTCGGCCAATTCCAAGCATTACGGTTTCGAATTCATCGCGACAATCATGCTGCTGGCGGCGGCGATGTACTATCTTCGTCACCCATCGCTGCGCAGGGGCCTGATAGTGGTGATGGCAGGGCTGGCCGTCTCGCTGTTTGCCTTTACGGCGCCGTTGATCATCGCCGCCATCGGCCTTGCGGTGCTGGCCGTGCAGGCAAAGGAGAGCGCGGCAAAAAACCTGCCGGCGCCGGAGAAAAGACAGAGGATCGCGCGGACGCTGACGCTTGGGTTGACCCTTGTCGCCATCGCCGGGTTCTTTTACCTCGGCTACACGCGGGTGGTCACCGTCTATGACCTCGTCGCTTTCGCCGACCGCGATGCCGCCAGGCACATCGAACCCTTCGCCCCACTGTCGCAACAGTCGCTCCGGACGGCACTGGAGTACGGAACCTATCTGTTCAAGTTCTTCGAACTCGGTCTGGAGGAATTCGAAACGCCGGAGCGGCGCATCCGGATCATAATGGCCCTGCCGGTGCTGCCACTCTATGTTGCGGGCCTATATACGCTTTGGCGACGCGCGCCTTTCTGGGTTCTTTGCGCCGTCGCGGCCCCGGCACTCACGCTGCTGCTGAACATGGCCGGCGCCGTCCCGTTCTCAGGTGTGCGTCAGCACCTTTTTGCCGCACCTCTTGTCGGCCCGGTACTGGTGGTCGGTCTTGTCGCGATCATCCGACGGCTGGCCGGCATGATCCGCACACCCCGCGTGGCGAATGTCGTCATCGCGGCGCTGGCCGTGACCAGCATCGCGCTTTCGGTGATCGGCTCGACACGGCCCCGCAACCTGATCGGCGACATGATCGACCGTATCGAGGCCTCGGGCGCGCCGGTCTGGGCCTATTACGGGGCACAACCGATCATCCGGACACTCCGGCCCGGTTGGATGGAAGGTCAGGGCAGCCCCGCTCTGGGCCTTCTGCCGCACACGTCAAGCAATGCGCGCTGGCTTCGGCTGGCCCGTTTCGACGACGACAGCGGCATGCGCCCGGAGTACTATCGCGCCTCGATGGCGGCCATTGCCGGGACAGATCGGCTTTGGCTCGTCTTCGCCAACTGGCAATTCGATTTCGCGCACAAGAGCGGTCTGGAGCTCTTTCTTCGGCCGCTGCGGGGGCCGGGAAGGGACTGCGGCATCTGGAACCACACGACCCGCGCGCTCATCGCGTTCTGCGGGCCGGTGGCGGATGTGACGTCGCTCCGACAGCAACTGCCCGGCGATATCAGCGCGGAATGGGACCTTACGACCGCCTCCGGCGCCTGGCTGCGCTATGTGAAGGGCACGGCGGGCGATCTTGTCCGCGCCAGCAACTGACAGAACTGTTGCCTGCAGGCTCCGGGCCAAGGCCCTTGGCTCCGCATATGCTCGGGAAGGGTACGCAAGTGAACCGGCACGGGCCTTCTCTGCCATTCTATGACTTCCCGCTTCTGCGACAATCCCGACCAGTGATACAGAGGCTCCATGCTCAGACTTGATCACCTCACGGTTATCGCTCCGTCCCTTGATGAGGGTGTTGAGCACGTCAGCGAATGTCTTGGAATCAAGGTGCCGTTTGGAACACGGCATCACTATATGGGAACCCATAACCATCGCCTTCAGCTGGGCGGGAACGTCTATCTGGAAATTGTCGCACTTGATCCCGATGGGGTTGATCCGGGGCGGCCACGCTGGTTTGGCCTCGACGATCGGGCACAAGTTCGTTCGGACTGGGAACAGAAGCGGCGGCTGCGGGGATGGGTTGCCGCAGTCGCCTCTATCGAAGGATTTATCCGCAAGCGGCCCGAGTTTGGCGAAGTCGTTCCGCTACCATTCACAACACCCGAATTTGCCTTTGCCGTTCCGGTCGATGGTTCCTTGCCTTTGGGCGGCATTCTTCCTTCGTTAATCGACCACCAGGGTGATCCGACTCGAATGTCGGACATCCCGGACCTTGGCGCACGCCTGGCGTCTTTCACCCTCCAGCACCCAGAGCCTGAGGAGGTCGTCGCTATCTATGCCAGATTGAAGATTGACCGGCCGCCGGAGATTCGGCCCGGTCCGGTTTTTCGATACCAAGTCGAGATTGAAACGCCGAACGGCCTGCGTACTCTATGGTAGGCTTGGCCAGATAGCGACCACCGAAACCTTGCGCGGCATCAGAAGGCTGGGACCCAAAGCAGGCTTCACGCCCCCGTATCCACCACCTCGACCGAATGCGTCACCTCAGCCGTCTTCGCCATCATCGCCGACGCCGAGCAGTATTTCTCCGCCGAAAGCTGCACCGCGCGTTCGACCTTGGCGGGGTTCAGGCCCTTGCCCCTCACCACGAAATGCAGGTGGATCTTGGTGAAGACCTTCGGCTCCGTCTCCGCGCGTTCTGCAGTGACATCGCAGACGCAGCCCTCGACGGCGTCGCGCCCCTTTTCAAGGATATGAACCACGTCATAGGCCGCGCAGCCGCCGGTGCCGATGAGGAGGAGTTCCATCGGGCTTGGCCCCGGCTTCAGGCTCTCGCCATGGGCGTTGCCGAGGACGATCTGGTGGCCTGCCTCCACGGCCCCCGTAAAGGTCCTGTCTTCGACCCAACTGACGCGCGCTTTCATGCTTCCTCCGGTTTCACGAGCTGCCGCCATATTGGCGCTCGCGGCGGTCGGCTTCAAGGCCAGCCAGCGGGAATACGGCGACAGGTCGGAGAATAGGAATTGCGGGGCATCGCACTTCCACTATGGTCCGGCGGGGCAGCACGGCTTTGCGCTGTCTGGAACGCCGCCCGCGCGGCACATTTGAAAAGGCTGCCACCCCATGCGTGGAACCGCTGACCGGATACGCCATGCGATCAGCTTCGAAATCACGGCTCTGGTCCTGATCACACCGCTTGGGGCCTGGACATTCGGATTTCCGGTGCTGGATATCGGGGTTCTGAGCGTCGTCGGCAGCCTTATCGCGACCATTTGGACCTATGCCTTCAACCTCGGCTTCGACCGGCTGATGCAAATGCGCCTCGGCCATGTCAGGAAGTCCCTTGCCATCCGCGCGGCCCACACCGTCTTGTTCGAGGTCGGGCTGACCGTCATTCTGGTGCCGCTTGCCGCCTGGTATCTCGGCATCGGGCTCTGGCAGGCGCTGCTTGTCGATATCTATTTCGTGGTTTTCTATATGGTCTACGCTTTCGCGTTCAACTGGGGCTACGACGTCATCTTTCCGGTGCCAGAGGGGCCGGGCCGCCGCTAGTTCCTTCCTGCAGCCGCGCGATCAGTGCAGGTGAAACTCGCCCACCACGTTCCGCCAGTCGCCCGGCCCGATCAGCCGCCGGTGGCAGAAACGCACCGAATGCAAGGGACCGTCGATACTGTCCTGCCAGAATTCGATGAAGCGGAACAATTCCGGATAATCCGGCGCCAGATCGTATTCCTGCCAGATGAAGCTGTTGAGAACATGCCGGTAATCCGGCATCCGGTAGTAAAGCTCCGCCGTCGTCAGGCCATAGCCCCGCAACATCAGTTCGGTCTCGGCCCCAGGTCCGTCCGCGCGCATCGCCGCCTCCGAAAGTGCCACTTCCAAGGCAAGCCTAGCCGAGTCGCGCTGCGAACTGATGAAAAGATTATGTTATCATTGTGTTACATGGTCTGGCGCAATCGCGCGCCCCGACCATTGCACCCAAGTCTTGGGATGAGCTATACTCTCGCCAACAACATCTAGACAAGAACGACAAGGCCGAGCAGCAAAGTGACAGACACGCCGGAACCCCCTGAAAACACGGACGATTTCTCGCATCGAATGGCCCATGCCGGCCCGAGCGTATCCATCGCCGACGAGATGAAGACCGCCTATCTCGACTATGCGATGAGCGTGATCGTCAGTCGCGCCATTCCGGACTTGCGCGACGGGCTGAAACCGGTGCACCGGCGCATCCTTTATGCGATGCACGAAACCGGCAACGCGCATGACAAGCCCTACCGGAAATCCGCGCGGCCCGTGGGCGACGTGATGGGCAAATACCACCCGCATGGCGATGCCGCGATCTATGACGCGCTCGTCAGGATGGCGCAGGATTTCTCCATGTCGCTGCCGCTTCTCGACGGGCAGGGCAACTTCGGATCCATGGACGGCGACAACCCCGCAGCCATGCGCTACACCGAAGTGCGCATGGACAAGCCGGCCGCGTTCCTTCTGACCGATATCGAAAAGGACACTGTCGACTTTCAAGACAATTACGACGGCAAGGACCGGGAACCGACGGTTCTGCCGGCGCGCTTCCCGAACATGCTCGTCAATGGCGCAGGCGGCATCGCGGTCGGCATGGCCACCAATATTCCGCCCCACAACCTTGGCGAGGTGATCGACGCCACATTGGCGCTGATCGACAATCCCGACATGTCGACCGAGGCATTGATCGAGATTGTCCCTGCCCCGGATTTCCCGACCGGCGGCCTGATCCTTGGCCGGTCCGGCGCCCGCAAGGCCTATCTCGAAGGGCGCGGCTCCGTCATCATCCGTTCCAAGACCCGGGTGGAAGAAATCCGCAAGGAACGCTACGCCATCATCATCGACGAGATTCCCTATCAGGTGAACAAGGCCACGATGATCGAGCGCATCGCGGAGGCCGCGCGCGACAAGCGGATCGAGGGCATTTCCCATGTTCAGGACGAAAGCGACCGCGTTGGCGTGCGCGTCGTAATCGAGCTGAAACGGGATGCGACGCCCGAGGTGGTGCTGAACCAGCTCTTCCGCTTCACCCCCATGCAGACATCCTTCGGCTGCAACATGCTGGCCCTCAACGGCGGCCGGCCGGAACAGCTGACGTTGCGGGATTTCCTGAGCCATTTCATAACGTTCCGCGAAGAAGTTGTCGCACGGCGGACCGCATTCGAACTCCGCAAGGCGCGGGAACGCAGCCATATCCTTTGCGGTCTCGCAGTGGCCGTTTCGAATGTGGATGAGGTCGTGGCGACAATCCGCGCCTCTGCCACCCCGGCGGATGCGCGCGACAGGCTGATGACGCGGCGCTGGCCTGCGCATGACATCGTCGAATACATCCGGCTTATCGACGATCCGACCCATCCGATCAACGAGGACGGCACCTATAACCTCTCTGAACGTCAGGCCCGCGCGATCCTCGATCTTCAGCTGCAGCGCCTGACCCAGCTCGGTGTCAAGACGATCACCGACGAACTCGAAGACCTCGCCGCGAAGATCAAGGACTACCTCGACATTCTCGGCTCGCGCGAACGGATCATGGCGATCATCTCGGACGAGCTGAAGGAGGTCCGCGAACAATTCGCCGTCCCCCGCCGGACCGAGATCACCGACTGGGCCGGCGACATGGACGACGAGGACCTGATCGAACGCGAAGACATGGTCGTGACGATCACCTCCGGCGGCTATATCAAGCGCACGCCCCTTGCCGAGTTTCGCAGCCAGCGGCGGGGCGGCAAGGGCTTGGCCTCGATGGCGACGAAGGAGGACGATGTCGTCACAACGCTCTTCGTCGCCAATACCCACACGCAGCTTCTTTTCTTCACGACCGACGGCATGGTCTACAAGCTGAAGACGTGGCGTCTGCCGCTCGCCGGGCGGACCGCGAAGGGCAAGGCCATCGTCAATATCCTGCCGATCCCGAACGGCGTCACGATTGCCGCGCTGATGCCCGTCGATGCGCCCGAGGAGGAATGGGACGACCTGCAGATATTCTTCGCCACCTCCGAAGGCGACGTGCGCCGCAACGCCCTGTCCGATTTCACCAATGTCAAATCGAACGGCAAGATCGCGATGAAGCTGCCCGAGGGCGTCAGCCTCGTGAATGCGCGCATCTGCGACGAAAATGACGATGTGATGCTGGTCACCGCCGGCGGCCGCGCGATCCGTTTCCCGACGACTGAGGTGCGGGTCTTCAAGGGCCGTGATTCCACCGGGGTGCGCGGCATCCGCCTGGCGGCAAAGGATGAGGTCGTCTCCATGTCCGTCATCCGCCATTTCGAGGCTGACCCCGCCGAACGCGCCGCCTATCTCAAGCAGCGCCGCCTGATGGCCGGCGTGACCGAGGACGAGGCCGATGATGAGGAAGAAGACGTGGCGGCGGGCCAGCTGAGCCAGGAACGCTATGCCGAAATGTCCGCGGCCGAGGATCTGATCCTGACTGTCACCGCCTCGGGGCTTGGCAAGCTCAGCTCCAGCCATGACTACCCTGTACGCGGACGCGGCGGTCAGGGTGTCAAGGCCATCTCGCAAGGCCCGCGCGGCGGCCAGCTTGTCGCCTGCTTCCCGGTTGAACCCGACGACCAGATCATGCTCGCGACCTCCACCGGCCAGTCGATCCGCTGCCCGGTGGACGGGATCAGCTTCCGTTCGCGGTCGGCTGGTGGCGTCAAGGTCTTTGACACCGCCGCCGCGGAAGAGGTCGTGTCGGTCGCCCGCATCGCCGAACAGGGCGAAGAGGACGAAACCGAGGCCTGAGACCCTTTCACCTGACGCAAGAGACAAGGCTCGCCTGCAATGGCGGGCCTTCGTTGCGTTTGGCGACCGGATCACCCGCCGCCACAACCTTTGGGAGAGGCTTTTCCGTCGTTTACGCAATATTAATTCGTCGCAGCCACATTGTTTCCACAATTTATCGTTTTGGTTGAATGGAAAAGACGGGGTCAGGGAACGAACCCCCACAACCAATGGAATAGCAACCGGCCGCGGCACCAAGGCCACCTGCCAAACGCGCCGCCACCACTCAGGGGATTGGAAATGAGCCAACTGGACTATTCTCACGACATCGGCAGGACCGGGCTCGACGGCGTTGGCCCGCAACTCGGCATTGCCGCGGCATTCTCTGCCCTCATGGCCCGCTGGCACGGGCGCGATGAGGCGGATGTCGTGACCGAATCCCCTTTGAGCGCCAGGGAAATCAGCCGCAGAGAGGCCGAAAAGGCCTATCTTGCCGATATCGGCATGGCCGGGGGTTTCTGACCCTGTCTCATCAGCCGGTCCCCGGCGCGGCCCTTTTCAAATCAGACGGCATGGCCTAAGTCGCCCTCATGGGCGAGACAATTCACATCGTCGGCGGCGGTATGGCCGGATCGGAGGCCGCGTGGCAGGCTGCGGAGACCGGCTGCGCGGTCGTCTTGCATGAAATGCGGCCCGCCGTCGCCACGTTTGCCCACAAGACCGGCCATCTGGCCGAGATGGTCTGCTCCAACTCCTTCCGCTCCGACGATGACGAACGCAACGCCGTCGGGCTGCTGCATTGGGAAATGCGCGCGGCGGGCGGGCTCATCATGCGCATGGCCGACCGCCACCGCCTGCCGGCCGGCGGCGCGCTTGCCGTCGACCGCGACGCCTTTGCCGACGATGTCTCGGCGGTACTCCGCGCGCATCCCCGCATCACGATCGTTGACGAGGAGGTCGCCGAGCTGCCCGACCGGGGTCAGTGGATCATCGCAACCGGCCCCCTGACGTCACCCGCGCTCGCCGAAAGCGTCCGCGCCGCAACCGGCGCCGAGGCGCTCGCCTTCTTCGACGCCATCGCCCCCATCGTCTATGCCGACACGGTCGACATGTCGGTCGCCTGGATGCAGTCGCGCTATGACAAGGGCGAAACCGCCGAGGAACAGACCGCCTATATGAACTGCCCGATGACCCGGGATGAGTATGAGGCCTTCATCGACGCGCTTCTCGCCGCCGAAAAGACCGAATTCCACGAAGGTGAGACTGCGGGCTATTTCGACGGCTGCCTGCCCATTGAGGTCATGGCCGAACGCGGCCGCGAAACGCTCCGCTTCGGGCCGATGAAACCCGTCGGCCTGACCAACGCCCACCGGCCCGACGTGAAGCCCTATGCCGTCGTTCAGCTCCGACGCGACAATGCGCTCGGTACGCTCTACAACATCGTCGGATTTCAGACGAAGATGAAATACGGTGCGCAAACCTCTGTTTTCAAGATGATTCCCGGGCTTGAGGGTGCCAGTTTCGCGCGCCTCGGCGGCATTCACCGCAACACGTTCATCAATTCGCCCACGCTTCTCGACGCCCGGTTGCGACTCCGGTCCCGGCCGAACATCCGCTTCGCCGGTCAGATCACCGGCGTGGAGGGTTATGTCGAAAGCGCGGCAATGGGGCTTCTTGCCGGACGGCTCGCCGCGGCCGATCTGACCGGCCGCAGGCTCGGCCCGCCACCGCCTGAAACCGCCATGGGCGCGCTTGTGACCCACATCACCGGCGGGGCGGAGGCAAAGACCTTCCAGCCGATGAACGTGAATTTCGGCCTCTTCCCGCCGATCGACGCCAAGGGTGGCCGGAGGGGCCGGAAGGATCGCTACAAGGCCTATACGGATCGCGCGAAAATGGCGTTTTCCGAATGGCTTGCGGCGCAAGGCTGATGCGGACCCGCTTTGCGCCCTCGCCGACCGGCCCCCTGCATCTCGGCCACGCCTTTGCCGCCATCCGCGCCCATGACATGGCGCGGGCGGCGGGCGGTGACTTCCTCCTCCGGATCGAGGATATCGACCGCGCGCGGGCGCGCCCGGAATGGGAAGACCAGATATATGACGATCTCGCCTGGCTCGGCCTCGCCTGGGAAACCCCGGTCCTGCGCCAGTCCGACCGTGACACCGCCTATGACGCCGCGCTCGACCAGCTCTGGCGCGGCCGGCTACTCTATCCCTGCCACTGCAACCGCCGCGACATTGCCGCCGCCAGCGCCGCCCCGAACGAGGGCGAACCCCTCACCGGGCCGGATGGCCTGATCTATCCGGGCACGTGCAGAGGTCGTCTTGCCGGACATGACGAAGACCTGCCGCGACCGACGGATTGCCATCTCAGGCTCGACGCCGCGGCCGCAATGGCCACAGGGATCGACCGGCCGGGGTTCGATGAAACCGGGGACGGCGAGGGCATCTTGCGCGGCCGCGTCGAATTCACACCCGAATCCTTCATCGCCTCCGTGGGCGACATCATTCTTTCCCGCCGCGACATGGGCACATCCTATCACCTGTCGGTCGTCGTCGACGACGCCGCGCAAGGCATCACCCATGTCACCCGTGGCGCCGACCTTTTCGTGGCGACGCAGATTCATGTTGTCCTGCAGCGCCTTCTTGGCCTGCCGACACCCGTCTATCATCACCACCGACTGATCCGTGACGACACCGGCAAACGTCTGGCCAAGCGCGACGATGCCCGCGCGATCCGCAGCTATCGGAGCGCCGGCGCTTCTCCTCAGGACATCCGCCGGATGATCGGCCTCGCCTGAACACTCCCAGATTTCTTTGTTGCCAAAATACCCCCGCCGGAGGCGTCCTCGCGCGCCAGAGGCTCAGACCTCCGGCGTCATCGTCTCGGTTTCCACGCCGTCCCGCAGCGCGGTGAAGAAACAGGACCGCCGCCCGGTATGGCAGGCCGGCCCCGTCTGCGCCACGTGCAGAAGCAGACAATCCCGGTCGCAATCCAGCCGCATCTCCACCAGTTGCTGCACATGGCCCGAAGTCTCGCCCTTGACCCAGAAGGCCTGCCGCGACCGCGACCAATAGGTCACGCGCCCGGTATCAATCGTTCGCTGAACGGCCTCGGCATTCATCCAGGCCAGCATCAGAACCTCCCCCGTTACATGGTCCTGCGCAATCGCGGGGATTAGGCCGCGCGCGTCGTAAACCAGACTTGCGGGATCGAAACGCATGGGGGTGCCTTTGCAACAGGAAAACTTCCGCCTATCTATAGCCCGCAGGCCAGACCTGTTGAACCCGCAAGACACCGGGCTTGCCATTCCGGGCGAAAGCCGGAACTCTGGACCCGACTGCCGCCGAAGGATGGCCATGAGCGATACGGAACTCATCAACCTTTACTCCAAGCGCATCCTGGCGCTGGCGGCCGATATTCCGCATACTGAAAGGCTCGCGACCCCGACAGCCACCATGCGCCGCCGCTCGCCGCTTTGCGGATCGACGGTCACCGTCGATGTGATGGTCGATGATGGCCGCATCACCGGTTTCGGGCAGGACGTGAAGGCCTGTGCCCTTGGCCAGGCCTCGGCCGCGATCGCGGGCGCCGCCTTGATCGGGCGCAACCGGGCCGAGGTGGAAAAGGCCCGTGACGAATTGAAGGCGATGCTGAAGGCGGAAGGCCCGGTGCCTGCCGCCCCCTTTGACGGCTACGAGGTTCTGCTGCCGGCACGCGACTACAAGAACCGTCACGCCTCCATCCTTCTGGTGCTCGAAGCCACCGCAGACGCGATGGCCGCGGCCGAAGCGGCCGCCTGACCGAACCCCCATGGCGGAAAAGAAAAAACCGCCGCTGTCGCGGGGACAGCGGCGGCAGTGAGCGAGTTTTCCTGGTGTCCGGTCGCGCAGGCTTGGGGAAGCCACAAGAACTCAGGGGACAGGCGCAAGATCCGGTGGGAAAATCGCGAGGCAGAAGCGGGAGGTCAGAAAGAACCGGACAGATGTAAGGCGGCAATCAGCATCACGGCCAAAGATGCGACGCCTGCGGCATCCTCGATCAGCGTACCCGACGACCGGGAGAGGAAGGATCGAATGCTGGCCATCATGATGTCACCTCGTGTCTTTCTCTAGGTTGCTCATTTGTTCTCATATTCCGCCGCGCCTGTAAAGAACTTTTTGAGAACATATGTGAACATAAATGGAATTGTGAGCGAATCGGCCCCAAAGCCGGCTAGCCGACGGCAATCAGGCGGATCGCCCGGTCCTGCTCCATCAGCCAAAGAAACGTCCGGGCCGCCTGGCCCCGTGCGCTGACGAGCCCGGGGTCATCCGACAGGAGCTTGCGGGCATCGCTCTGTGCGACCGCCATCAGGGCCGATTGCCGCTCAAGATCGGCGATACGAAACTTCGGCAGGCCCGATTGGGCCGTGCCGATCAGGTCACCCGCCCCGCGAATCGCCAGATCCTCATCGGCGATCCGAAACCCGTCCTCGGTTTCCCTGAGCACCGAAAGTCGCCGCTCGGCCGAAGGTGAAAGAGGCGGCTGATACATTAGAAGACAGGTGGAAGAGGCCGATCCCCGCCCGACCCTTCCCCGCAACTGGTGAAGCTGGGCGAGCCCGAAGGTTTCGGCCCGCTCGATCACCATGATGGAGGCATTGGGGACGTTGACCCCGACCTCAATGACGGTCGTTGCGACCAGAACCTTTGTCCGGCCCGCAGCGAAAGCGGCCATTTCGGCATCCTTCTCCGCTGGGGGAAGCTGGCCATGGACAAGACCCACGACACCTTCGCCAAAGGCCGCGCGAAGGCTCCGGAAACGGTCCTCGGCGGCGGTCAGGTCGACGGCCTCGCTTTCCTCGACGAGGGGGCAAACCCAATAGGCCTGCCGCCCTTCGGCAACTGCATTTCTCAGATGCGAGATCACCTCGTCGATCCGACCGGCAGAAATCAGGGCCGTGGCCACCGGCAGCCGACCGGCCGGCTTTTCATCCAGGATCGACAGGTCCATATCGCCATATTGCGCAAGGCTCAGCGAACGCGGGATCGGCGTCGCGGTCATGACGAGCACATCCGCCCCCTGCCCCTTGGCGCCAAGTTCCATCCGCTGGGCCACGCCGAAACGGTGCTGTTCGTCGACCACGGCAAGCCGCAGGTCCTGAAAGACCACGTCCTTCTGAAAGACGGCATGGGTGCCGACCAAAATATGGATATCACCCCCGGCCAGAGCGGCGAGCTTGGCGGCCCGTTCGCTCCCCTTGTCGCGCCCCGTCAAAAGTTCCAGCACCACCCCGGCGCTTTCGGCAAGGGGCCGCAGGCTTTCCAGATGCTGACGCGCGAGAATCTCGGTCGGCGCCATCATGACACCTTGCCCGCCCGCCTCCACTGCCCCGAGAAGCGCCATGAAGGCGACGAGCGTCTTGCCCGACCCCACATCGCCCTGCAAGAGCCGGTTCATGCGCCGGTCGGATGCCATGTCCTCGGCAATCTCTGCCATCGCCCGCCCCTGCGCCCCGGTCGGCCGATAGGGCAGCGCCGCCAGAACCTTGCCCTGCAACTTGCCTGTGGCCCGGCTCGCGCGCCCCTTGCCGCGCCGGATCGACTGGCGGGCCAGTGCCAGCGTCAATTGATGGGCAAAAAGCTCATCATAGGCCAACCGCTGCCGCGCCGGGGCCTCTGCCGCCAGGGCATCCGGCCCGGCCGGCGCATGGGCCGCACGGACCGCACCTGCCCAGTCCGGCCAGCCTTCGCGCGCCTTCAGGGCCGGGTCGATCCAGTCCTCAAGCGCCGGCACACGGGCCAGCGCACCACCGACAGCACGTATCATGAGCTTTTGCGTCACGCCCGCCGTCAGGGGATAGACAGGCTCAAACGCGGGCAGGTCGGTGGCCTCCTCGGGGCGCAGGATGTGATCGGGATGAACGATCTGGGCGATGCCGTCGAATATCTCAAGCTTGCCCGACACGATCCGCCGCTGCCCGGTCGGAAGCTGCTTTTGCAGGTAATCGGCCTTTGCGTGGAAGAAAACGAGCTGAAACTCCGTCGCGGCATCGCGTACGAAAACCCGCGCCGGCCCGCCCTTGCGGCGCGGGGCCACATGACCGCCGACCTCCACCTCCACCGTCACTGTCGCGGGGGGCACGACCTCCCGGATCGACCGCTTCAGCCGGCGGTCGACCCCGGCATAGGGCAAGGTGAAAAGAAGGTCGCGCGGCCGTTCGATGCCGAGCTGCGCGAAGTGCTGCGCCGTCTTCGCCCCAATGCCCGGCAGCGTCTCAAGCTCCGCGAAAAGCGGAAAGAGAACGGGCGGCCGACTCATACGCCGATGAGCCTCAGCCAGGCCTCCTCGTCGATGATCTCGACCCCGAGCGCCTCGGCCGCCTTCGCCTTTGATCCCGCGCCGGGTCCGGCGATGACGAGGTCGGTCTTCGCCGAGACAGAGCCCGCCACCTTCGCGCCAAGCTCTTCCGCCCTTGCCTTGGCCTCGGCGCGGGTCATCTTATCAAGCGTCCCGGTGAAGACCAGCGTCTTGCCCGCGACCGGGTTGTCGCTGGCCACGCGACGGCGGGTTTCCTGAACATCGAGTTCCGCCACCAGCCTGTCGATGGAGGCCCGCTCCGCCGTCTGGTGGAAGGTATTCACCACAGAGGCCGCAAGGACATCGCCCACGCCGTCGATCGAAGTAAGGTCGTCCCAGGCCGCGCCCTCGCCGACGCTTGCCGAGGTCATCGCCGCCTCGAAAGCCTGCCAGGTGCCGTAGTGGTTGGCCAGAAGGTTGGCGGAGCTTTCGCCGACATGGCGGATACCGAGCGCGAAGATCAGCCTGTTTAGCGGTATTTTCCGTTTATCTTCTATCGCTTGAAAGAGGTTCTTCACAGACTTTTCGCCAAAGCCGTCGCGGTTCTTCAACTTCGCCAGATTGGCCGCGTCGCGCCGTTCCAGCGTGAAGATATCGGCCGGTTCCCTGACCGGAAGCTGATCGTCAGCAAAAAACATCTCGATCTGTTTCGCGCCGAGCCCTTCGATATCGAAGGCCCCGCGAGAAACGAAATGCCTCAGCTTTTCAACGGCCTGCGCGGGGCAGATGAGCCCGCCGGTACAGCGCCGGACGGCGTCGCCTTCTTCGCGAACGGCATCTGACCCGCATTCGGGACAGACCGTGGGAAAGACGAATGGCATTGCGCCTTCAGGCCGCTTCATCAGGTCGACATCGGCGATTTTCGGGATCACATCGCCCGCGCGATAGACCTGCACCCAGTCGCCGACACGGATATCCTTGCCGCCGCGAATGGGTTCCCCCCGGGAATCCCGGCCCGCGATATAGTCCTCGTTGTGCAGCGTCGCGTTTGATACAACCACGCCGCCGACAGTGATCGGTTTCAGCCGCGCGACCGGGCTGAGCGCCCCGGTCCGGCCCACCTGAATGTCGATGGCCTCCAGCCAGGTCCAGGCGAGTTCGGCGGGAAACTTGTGCGCAATCGCCCATCGTGGCGTGGTGGACCGGAAGCCGAGTCGCCGTTGCAGCGCCAGATCGTCCACCTTGTAGACGACACCGTCGATGTCATAGCCAAGCGTGGCGCGGGCGGCCTCGATGGCGCGATATGTCGCCAGAAGCGCTTCCGGCCCGTCGCAGCGCTGCGTCAGGGGATTGGTAGCAAAGCCGAGCGCGGCCAGCCGCTCGATCGCGCCGAACTGGGTGTCAGCCAGCGGTTCGGACAGCGCCCCCCATGCATAGGCAAAAAAGCGGAGCGGCCTTGCTGCCGTGATCCCGGCGTCGAGCTGGCGCAGCGACCCCGCCGCTGCATTCCTTGGGTTGGCAAAGGTCTTGCCGCCGGTTTCCGCCTGCCGGGCATTCAGCTCGGCGAAATCGTCATGGCGCATATAGACCTCGCCGCGCACCTCCAGCACTGCCGGCGCCCCGGTCAGCCGTTCGGGAATGTCGGTGATGGTGCGGGCATTGGCGGTGACGTTTTCACCTGTCTCGCCATCGCCGCGCGTGGCGGCCTGCACAAGGCGGCCGTTTTCGTAGCGCAGGGACAGCGACAGCCCGTCGATTTTTGGCTCCGCCGTATAGGCGAGACCGGCCTCGGGGCCGAGGTTCAGGTACTTCCGGATGCGGTCGTCGAAATCCTGCACCTCATCCGCCCCGAACGCGTTTTCGAGGCTCAGCATCCGCACCTCGTGGCGCACCTTCGCGAAGGTTTCCGAAGGCGCCGCACCGACGGCGGCAGTGGGACTGTCGGGCCGCGCCAGGTCGGGAAACCGCGCCTCGATGGCCTGAAGCCGCCGTTTCAGCCGGTCGTAGTCGGCGTCAGAAATCTCCGGCGCGTCCTCGCCGTGATAGGCGACATTTGCCCGCGCGACCTCGCCGGCCAGACGCGCCCATTCGCGAGCGGCGGCATCGGCATCAAGCGCCTCGACCGGCCCGTCGCCATCCCGGCCGGCATCCGGGCTTTGCTGCCGCACAGACATGAAGGACCCTCCCCGGCATCATCCCTCAAGTGTTAGGATGAGAGGCAAGAGAGGTCCAGCCTTGCCGCATCGCGACGGCGGTTCGCATGACCGGTTGCGCGCCCTACCGTCCGACATCCTTGGCGATCTGTCGCGCCTTGCTCGTCGTGCGGGCGGATCGCCCGAAAGACTCAGGCACCGACCGCGAGACGTGCACCGGCCGAGGATTGCGCGGGCTCGCGCAGCACATAGCCGCGTCCCCAGACGGTTTCGATATAGCTTTCCCCACCCGTCGCCTCGGCGAGCTTCTTCCTCAGCTTGCAGATGAAGACGTCGATGATCTTCAGTTCGGGCTCATCCATGCCCCCGTAAAGGTGGTTCAGAAACATTTCCTTCGTCAGGGTCGTTCCCTTGCGAAGCGACAAAAGCTCCAGCATCTGGTATTCCTTGCCGGTCAGGTGCACGGCCTGATTGTCGACATCGACGGTCTTGGCATCGAGATTGACATTGATCGGCCCGGTCCTGATAACCGACTGCGCATGCCCCTTCGACCGGCGAATGATCGCGTGAATGCGCGCCACCAGTTCCTCGCGGTGAAACGGTTTTGTCATGTAGTCGTCGGCACCGAAGCCAAAGCCCCTGATCTTGTTTTCTGTATCGTCGGCACCTGAAAGGATCAGGATCGGCGTTTCGATCCTGGCCATGCGAAGCTGCCGCAAGACCTCATGCCCGTTCATGTCCGGCAGGTTCAGGTCGAGAAGGATCAGATCGTAGTCGTAGAGTTTGGCAAGATCGACGCCCTCTTCCCCCAGATCGGTGCAATAGACGTTCAGATTGGCGTGGGTCAGCATCAATTCGATGCTGCGCGATGTGGTGGGGTCGTCTTCTACCAAAAGAATTCTCATCGGGCGCACTCCGCATTAATCCCTCGATCACCGGGACACTGGCCGAGAATGGTTAACTGCACGTTACCGTGGCGGATTGCGCGACGATTTCAACCTAAAGTTGCCGGAATTTCTGGATCGCGGTGACTTTCAGCCCCTTTTCGCCATGCTGCTCGACAGCCTCGCGCCAGATGTCGAACTCCTCGTCAGACAGGGCATAGCGCTCTAGCGCCTCCTTCCGCGTGATCAACCCTGCAGCCACAGCTCGAATGACGCGCGCCTTCCGGCTCGCCACCCAGCGGCGGGTCTCGGTGGACGGCAGATCGGCCCGCGTCATGGTGCTGCCATCCGGCAGCGTGACGGTCCTTGGCCCGTCTATCTTTCTCAGGTACATAGTTCACCCCTTGGTCCTGACCCGCGGCCAACCTGCCGCCCGAGACTTAATGACGGGTGAAACCCCCGCTTGTGAGTGTCTTCGATTTTCCTATATTCCTTGCCATCTTCCCCCGGAGCGTCCGATGCCCCTCGACCCTGCACCGCCCCTCAATTCGCTTGGCCTGCCAAAGGCACCGGCCGACACGCGCGTCGTCGTGGCCATGTCGGGTGGTGTCGATTCTTCCGTCGTGGCGGCGATGCTGGCCGAGGAAGGCTATGATGTCGTGGGTGTGACCTTGCAGCTTTACGACCACGGCGCGGCGCTAGCGAAAAAGGGCGCCTGCTGCGCGGGGCAAGACATCCATGACGCGCGCCGCGTGGCCGAGGCGATGGGGTTCCCGCATTACGTCCTTGATTACGAGAACATGTTCCGCGAGGCGGTGATCGACGAGTTTGCCGACGCCTATCTGGCCGGCGCAACGCCTGTGCCCTGCATCCGCTGCAACGAGAGGGTGAAGTTCAAGGACCTCCTCGCGACCGCGAAAGACCTCGACGCCGACTGCATGGCGACAGGCCACTACATCCGTCGCGAGATGGGCGCGATGGGACCGGAGCTGCATTCCGCCGCCGACCCGAACCGCGACCAGTCCTATTTCCTCTTCTCGACGACGCCGGAACAGCTTGCCTACCTGCGCTTTCCGCTCGGGGAGCTGGCATCGAAGGCAGAGACGCGGGCACTGGCCGCGAAATACGGGCTGAGCGTCGCCGACAAGCCCGACAGCCAGGACATCTGCTTTGTCCCGAACGGCAACTATGCCAGCGTCATCGAAAAGCTGCGCCCCGGCGCGGCCGATCCGGGCGAGATCGTGGATATGGACGGCAACGTCCTTGGGCAGCATCGCGGCGTCATCCATTACACGATCGGGCAACGCCGGGGCCTTGGCATCGGCGGGCTGGAAGACCCTATCTATGTCGTGAAGCTCGACCCCGACACCCGCCGTGTCATCGTGGGGCCGAAAGAGGCGTTGTCGACGAAGATCGTGCCGGTTCGCGAAATCAACTGGCTGGGTGACGAACCGTTCGACAGCCGCGCGGAATGGCAAGTTTCCGTCCGCATCCGCTCCACCCGGCCGCCGAAGCCAGCGCTGATCCGGCCATTGTCGGCAACGACGGCCGAGGTCGAACTTTTCGATGCCGAGGAAGGCGTCAGCCCCGGACAGGCCTGCGTCTTTTATGAAATAGGCGGCAGCCGCATCTTCGGCGGCGGCTGGATCTGGCGCGGGTACTGACCCCTTTTCATCTTGCCGAAAATACCTCGGGGGGGTCCCCGCATTCGCGGGGACGGGGGCAGCGCCCCCCTAATCCAGATGGTCCAGGACTGACCGAGCAGCACGAAGACCCGGCGCCTCGCCACCCTGACCGAGCCGCTCCATCGTCAGCGACATGGCGGCGATCTGTTCCGCGCGGGCGCCTTCATCGTCGATAAGACGGGCCAATGCCCGCGCGATGCGGCCGGGGCGGCAGGCGGGGCCGAGGAATTCCGGCACTGCCCGCGTCTCGGACACGATATTGACCAGCGTCACTGAGTCGATCAGCGCCGCGCGTTTCATCATCCACCATGTCAGGCGGTTGAAGTCATGCGCGATCACCATCGGCACCTGATGCGCCGCGAGTTCCAGACTGACCGTGCCAGAGGCGGCAAGCGCCAGATCAGCGGCGGCGAAGGCGGCGTGCCGGTCCTGTTCGGCCTCCACGACCAGCGGCACCGTTTTCCAGCCCGCTGCGATCTTGCGGACGAGCGGTGCCACACCGCGCACGGTCGGGATCAAAACGCGCAGGCCTGGTTCACGGTCGCGAAGCCGGGCGATGGCCTCTTCGAAGCGCGGCGCAAGCCGTGTGACCTCGCCCCGCCGCGACCCCGGCAGGCAGAGCAGAAGCGGCTGTTCCAGCCCGATCATCTGGGTTTCGCGAAAGGCGGCGGCCTCATCGGCCGTGGCGCGCCCTGCCGCGACCACCGGATGGC
Source organism: Paracoccaceae bacterium (assembly GCA_041397105.1). Taxonomy (GTDB): domain Bacteria; phylum Pseudomonadota; class Alphaproteobacteria; order Rhodobacterales; family Rhodobacteraceae; genus Albidovulum. The sequence continues at coordinate 310,139 of JAWKXJ010000002.1, read as the reverse complement.
CGACAAAATCGCAGGTCATCCCCGCACGCTCCATGTAAGGCGGCTCGAAGGGAAAGAGCGCCAGTACATGGTCGATGACCTCTGCCATCTTGGCCGCCCGCCCCGGGCGCCAGGCCCAGACGGTCGGGGCGACATAATGAATGGTTTTCTGCTTCGGCCGCCCGGCGCGAACCAGCCGCGCCACACGCAGGCAAAAATCCGGGCTGTCGATGGTGATCAGCGCCGCCGGTTCGGCCGCATGTACCGCTGCGGCGGTTTCGGCGATACGGGCCTTTAGCTGGCGGTACTTCGGCAGAACCTCCAGAAGGCCCATCACCGACAGTTCCTCCATCGGGAACCGCGATGTCAGACCTTCCGCTTCCATCAGCGGGCCGCCGACGCCTTCGAACGACACCGCAGGGGCAAGCGCCTTCAGCCCTGCCATCAAGGCCGCGCCAAGCGCATCGCCCGATGCTTCGCCGGCGATGAGGAAGAGCTTCACGGTTCCCGCGCCCAAAGGAAAAGGCCCGCCTCATCCGCCGCCGCAATCATGGCGTCGCGGTCCAGAAGCAGGACGCCCCCGGCCTCCCACGCGATGCCGGCAAGGCCCGCGCGGGCAGCGGCCGCGACCGTGGCCGGGCCAAGCGCGGGCAGGTCGATGCGCCGGTCCTGTCCGGGCTTTGGCGCCTTGTAAAACACACCCCGCGCGCCCTTTGGATCGGGCCGCAAGCGGGCGGCATGTTCCGCCGCGAAGGCGAGCATCGCATCGGTGCCGGGCAACGTCTCCACCGCCAGACAAAGACCCTGCATCACAACCGCCCCCTGACCAATATCTGCCGCCCCGAGTCCGGCCACGATCACGGCCGCCCTCGCGGCATCGTGGCGGTCGGCCTCCGAAGGTTGGCCAGCCAGAACCCCGGCGCCGGGAACGAGATCGGGCGCAACGGCATCCGCGCCGATGACCGTCAGGCCCCATTCACCGAAGATGGCGATGATCTCGCGCAGCGCGGCGTCATCGCCCGACTGGATCGCGCCAAGCAGCCGCGGCACAAGTGTCGCGGTCCGCGCATCGAAGAATTCGGGCTCCAGTTTGGGGCGGCGGACGGCCCCGGCGAAGATGACCTGACTGACGCCTTCCTCGATCAGATGGTCGAGAAATGGAACCAGCCGCTCGATCCGGAAGCGGACCGGCGACTTGCCGGGAACCTCAGCGGGAAACCCGTCCATCTCGGCCAGAAGCGCGGGTGTTCCGGCCGCGTCGAGCCGGGCCGAAAGAATCGCCGGCAGCGCCCCCTGCCCGGCGATGATCGCCGTCCGGGTCATCTCGGCGTCAGATAGGACCGGTCCGACGGGCCGAGGATGAAATCCAGAACCTCTCGCACCAATGCACCGTTGCCCTCTTCCTCCGCCCGGTTTCGCGCGGTTTCGCGAAAATTGCCCGCGCCAAGCGCCATGAAGAGGTCGCGCAGCGCGGCAATGTCTGCCTTGCTGACGCCGCGCCTTTTCAAGCCGACGAGGTTGAGCCCGTCGAGCGTTCCACGCGGCCCCTGAACCAGCCCGTAGGGCATGACATCGGCCGTGACCATCGTCACCGCACCGATGATCGCGCCCCGCCCGATCCGCACCCATTGGTGCAAACCCGACATGCCGCCGACGATCACATCATCCTCGATGATGCAATGGCCGGCCGCCGCCGATCCGTTGACCAGAATGACCCTGTCACCGATCTGGCAGTCATGGGCGACGTGGCAACCGGCCATGAAAAGCCCGTCATCGCCAATGCGGGTAATACCGCCGCCACCTTCGGTGCCGGTATTCATCGTCACATGTTCACGGATGCGATTGCGCTTGCCAATCAGAAGCTGCGTCGTTTCGCCCTTGAACTTCATGTCCTGGGGAATTTCGCCGAGAACAGCGAAGGGGAAGACGACGGTATCATCGTCAATGTCGGTGCAACCGGTGATGACGGCATGGTTCTTCACGATCACCCGTTCCGCCAGCCGGACGGATGCACCGATGACGGCAAAGGGACCGATGACCGAACCTGCGCCGATCTCGGCACCCGGCTCGACATGCGCCTTGTCGTGAATTTCGGCCGTCGGGTGAATGCCCATCTCAGTCCCTGAGATCCATCATCGCCGTCACTTCGGCCTCGCAGGCCAGTTCGTCGCCAACCATCGCGCGTCCATCGAACTTCCAGATCTTGCCGCCGCCGCGCTTCACCGTCATGTGCAGTTCCAGAACATCGCCCGGCACGACCATGCGTCGGAATTTGCAGCCTTCGATGGACAGGAAATAGGTCAGGAGGTCACGCCCCACCACATCCATCGAAATGCCAACCAAAACCGCAGCCGACTGGGCCATCGCCTCGACAATGGTCACACCCGGCATGATCGGTTTTGCTGGGAAATGGCCCTGAAAATGCGGTTCGTTGAAGGTGACGTTCTTGATCCCGACGCAGCCCTTGTTCGGAACGATATCGCGGACCTTGTCGATCAGGAGAAACGGGTAGCGATGCGGAATGATGCGCTGAATCAGATGGATATCGGCCTCGGTGATCGCGGCGTCTGTCATACGGGTCCCTTCCTCGTCGCGCCGGGCGCCGGGCCACGGCCCGCTGCCCCCGCGCAGCCATCCTGTCGCGCCTTGCTAGCAAGTGACCGGCAGGCTGGCAAGGCTGAGCCGCGGGTCAGTTGCCGCCCGTCGTTTCTGGCGTTCCCGGCGCGCCTTCGTCCGGCGGGGTTACGGGGGGCGCATCCTGCGCCTCTGGCGCACCTGAACCGAGACGCGCGTTGACCGTCGCGATGACATCGTCGGTGACATCAATCGCGTCCGCCGACACGAAAATGGCCCGGACATCCAGGATGGCGACCGCACCCCTGCTTTGCAGCACCTCGCCGAGGATCGGCAACGCCGCCTGATAGAACTGTTGGCGCTCCGTCTCCAGAATACGCCCGATCTCGCGCGCCTTGCCGTCCTGCTCCCGGCGGATTTCGGTCACACGGGCGTCGAAAGCGTCGGCAGCAGTCCGGAATTCGTCCGCTGGCATCGTCGCGCGCTTTTCGGTCAGCTCCTTTTCTTCGCCGGTCAGTTCCGCCTCGATCCTGCGGTTTTCGGCCGAAAGCGTGGCCGAGGCGGCATCCACCTCCGCCTGCGCCCGCTGACCCCAGAGAGAGCCGTTGAAGAAACGCTCCTGATCCAGCGTCAGGATCGGGCTGCGCAATGGCTGCTGTTGGGCGACACCTAACCCGGCCGATACGGCGAGCGCCGCGGCCAGCAATACGGCACGCAGCGCACGGCCCATCAGAAGCGTGTCGATACGGTCAGATCGAAGTTCTGGACCTTATCGTAGCTTTCTTTCCCGAGCGCGTGAGAGAAGTTGAACCGCAAGGGGCCAATCGCCGTTGTCCAGAAGATCGAGAACCCGATGGAGGAACGCAGGTGCAGGTCATCGTCGATTATGCCGCCCAGATTGTCATCCAGCCCCCAGACGGAACCCACATCCGCGAAAAGCCCGCCTGTGAGCCCATACTCTTCTGGCAGCCCAAGGGGGAATTCGGCCTCAAGCCGCAGGGCCGCGAAATAGTTGCCACCCACCGCGTCCAGGTTTGTGGCCGTGAGGTCGCGCGGCCCGTACCCGTTGGGCTCGAAGCCCCGAATCTTGCCGTTGCCCGTGAACCGGTCGATGAGCCGGCTGTTGCCACCGCGTGTGTAGACAACGCCACCCTCAAGCTCGGCCCGCAGTGTCACTTCCTCACGGAAGGCCTTGGTCTGGGCAATGGCCAATGCGGTTGTGGTGATCGACTCGATATCGCCGCCAAACCCGGCGAAGTCCTGTCCAAAGCGGAAGGAAACGTTTGACTTCGGGTTGATTCCACCGATCCGCGTATCATAGCTGTATGTATAACCGAACCCGCTGGTCAACTCGCTGCCCCGGCTCTGTTCGGTCACGAGAAGTGCCGAGGAGTTCACTGGGTCGACATCGAAAATCTTGTCGTTCGATGCCTTGTAACGCAATTCCAGCCGGCCGAATTCGCTGATGGGGAACTCGATTGACGGCGTGAACCCAGCACGCTGCGTGTTGTAGAACGAGTTGTCGTTGTCGGTCGTGTTGTAGAATGCATTGAAGCGGAACCGCAGGTCACGACCAAGAAACGCAGGCTCGATGAAGGTTATGGAATTGGCCTGCGTATCCGATGCTGTCGCTATGCTGACCCCGACAAATTGGCCGCGCCCAAGAAAGTTACCTTCTGACAGCGACACGTTGAAGCCGACACCATCCGAAACGCTGTAGCTCGCTCCGAAGGAAAGCGACCCGGTCGGCTTTTCCTCGACGTTCACGTCGACGATGACCTGATCGGATTGCGTGCCCGGTTTCGCCTGGACATCGGTCGTCGCGAAGAAGTCAAGCGCGCGGGTGCGTTCCGCCGCCTGACGAATTTCGCGCGGGTTGAAGGGGTCGCCCTCGACGATCCGGAACTGCCGGCGGATGACCTTGTCGAGCGTTGTCGCATTGCCCTCGATGTCGATGCGTTCGACAAAGACGCGTGGGCCCTTGGTCACGGCAAAGACGACATCCAGCGTCTGGTCGCGCTCGTTGCGCGTGATGCGCGGGACGATGCTGACGAAATCGATGCCCTGCTTCAGCGCCACCGCCTCCATCCGGCTGATCGTCGTGTCGACGGCCAGGGGCGAATAGGTAACACCGGGGCGGATGCGAATTTCCGCCTCGTAGGGCGCGACATCCACGCCTTCATATTCGCTGACGGCAGTGATCTTGCCGAACTTGTAGCTCAGCCCCTCGCGGACATTGAAGGTCAGGAAGAAGGAATCCCGTTCCCGCGAAAATTCCGACGACACGCCAAGCACCTGAAAGTCGATGAAGCCGCGCGAGCGGTAGAAATCGGTAAGCACCTGCTTGTCGAACTCGATCCGGTCCGGGATGAACGTGTCGCGCTGGATGATGTTGCGCAGAAGTCCGGCCTGTTTCGTGCCGAGCACCTGGCGAAGGCGGCGGTCCGAATAGGAGCGGTTGCCGGTAAAGGACAGCCGGTCAACCTCCGTCACCCGGCCCTCGCGCACTTCGAAGACGAGGTCGACGCGGTTGTCGCCGCGGTCGATGATGCGCGGTTCGACCCGGGCAGCCAGCCGGCTCTGGTCGGCATAAATCTGGGTAATGGCGGCGGCATCGGCCTCGGCCTGGCTGATGGTGTAGACGCGGTTCGACTTCGACTGTACGACCTTGGCCAGATCTTCATCCTTGATCCGCTCGTTGCCTTCGAAGTTGACGATGTTGATCGTCGGGTTTTCGCGGACCCGAAGGATCAGCGTGCTGCCCGAGGGGATAACCTCGACACTGGCAAAAAGACCCGAAGCCGTCAGCCGCTGGAAAGCGTCATTCAGACCGCCTGCGCTGACCGGTTGACCGCGGGTGATTCCGGCGAATTTGACGATGGTCGCGGGTTCGATCCGCTCGTTTCCTTCGACCACGATGGTCGAGAAGGCATAGCTCTGCGCCGACGCGGGGGTAAAGATCGCGTTCAAACCAATTGTAAGGACAAGGAAAAGTACCACACGGTGGAGCGCGCCCGTCGCGATCTTGCCAAAGCCGCCCTGCCGCTTTTGCGCCACCATGATTTGCCCCCTGCAATACTGATTTTTATAACCGCCTAAGAGTGACTAACTTGATTATCGGGGCTTGTCAAAAGGCGCGGCGCGGCCCTGTGAGGGGCCGCGCCGGACAACATACAACGAACGCAAAAACGACGGAAATTAGCGGATGTTCTGCACCGGCGGCGTCTGCAATTCGGCAAGTTCCGAGCCGATCATCGCCCCGCCTGCGAGGCCGACGACGATGGCCAGCGGAATGAGAACGCGGTCGAGCCCGAGATCGAGCACGAGCGAAAGGCCACGGTAGCTGCTCTGGATCATCTGCATGGGACTTGTGCCTTCTCTTGCCGTTGACGGTTTGGTTACAGGGAACCTAGAAGGCGAATGTGGCACGAATGCGGCGAGGAGCGGGCGGCATTGCGCCCATCCGCCCCCTCGGTCGCGACGATCTGTCCCGGTGTCAGGTACAGAAAAGGTCGTTTGTCAGCCCGAAAAGCATCAGCGAAAGGACAAGCGTCAGGCCAATCGCCATCGCGACATTCATCACCCGGTCAGAGGGCGCACGGCCTGTCGCCCATTCATAGGCGTGAAAGACCAGATGCCCGCCATCGAGGACCGGAATGGGGAAGAGGTTGAGCAGCCCGATCGCGGTCGAAAGCGCCGCGACGAGCCAGACGAAGGAGGTCAGGCCGGCGCTGGCCGCTGCCCCCGTCGCCTGCGCCATACCGATGGGGCCGTTCAGATTGCAAGTCGAAATCTTGCCGGCAAACATGCTCGACATCGCGGAAAACGTCGTCTCGATGATGCCCCAGGTCTGCCTGACGCCCAGGGCCGCGGCCTCGCCGAGGCCGGGGGACCGTGTGGCGGGCTCAAAAAGATACCCCGCCGCGATCCCGATCTGATAGCCGGTTTCAAGCGATCCGTCGGCAAGCTGGATGGGCCGTTCGCGCGGAATGAGGTTCGCCTCAAACTCCGCGCCGTCCCGCCAGACCTTCAAGAGAACCGGCCGCCCCTGGCTCGCCTTGACGGCATCCTGCAGGTCGACGAAGCGCGGTGTCGGCGCGCCGTTCGCCGAAAGGATGACGTCGCCTTCACGCAGGCCCGCATCGATGGCCGCACTTTTGGGTAGAACCGACGCGACGAGCGCGGGGAAAAGCGGTGGCCCCTCGACCTCTGCCACGGTGCCGGCCCGGTCGACGCGGTAGAGGTAGCTATCCCCTTCTGGCACGCCTTCGCCAGCCGCACTCAGCGCCTTGTAGTCTGCCGTATCTGTGCCATTCAGCGCCAGAATGCGGTCGCCCGGCTGCAGGCCGTTCGTCACGGGCAGCGTCTTCACCGCCGCAATCTCCGGCGCCTCGGTTGGCAGGCCCGACACGAAAACCATCGTGGCAAAGACCACGATCGACAGAATGAAGTTGAAGATCGGCCCGGCGGCGACAGTCGCCGCCCGCGCCCAAAGCGGCGCGCCATGCATGGTGTGGCGGCGTTCGGCCTCCGTCAGGCGGGCCATCGTCGCCTCGTCGGCACCGGCCGAGGCCGCGTTGGCGTCACCGAGAAACTTCACGTAGCCGCCAAAGGGAATTGCCGCGATCTGCCAGCGTGTGCCTCGCCGGTCGATCCGGCTGACAAGGCGCGGCCCGAAGCCGAGGGAAAAAACCTCTGCATGGATGCCCGACCAGCGGCCGACGATGTAATGGCCGAATTCGTGCACGGCGACGATGATCGACAGGCCGATGATGAAGACCGCGGCCGTATAGAGAAAGCTGCCAGAAGACTGCAATAACGCCGAAAATTCCAAAACTCAGGTCCACTTTTTCGTTGCGATCACCTCGGCGGCCTGTCGGCGCGCCTCCTGATTCATATCCAAGACGATATCGAGGCTCTCGGGCGCCTTGCCAAGTCCCTCGACCGCCGAAAGTCGGGTCAGTACCTCTTCGACAACATGCGCCATCGCGGTGAACCCGATGCGGCTGTCGATAAAGGCGTCAAGCGCGACTTCCTTCGCGGCGTTGAAGGCTGCGCCGGAAAGCCCGCCAACCGCCATCACCTCGCGTGCCAGCCGTAGCGCCGGATAGCGCGCCGGATCGGGCGCGGCAAAGGTCAGCCGCCCGATTTCCGCCAGATCGAGCCGCGCCACCGGCAGATGACCACGTTCCGGCCAGTTCAGCGCATAGCCGATGGCATGGCGCATGTCCGGCGCGCCAAGATGCCCGATCATGCCGCCGTCGCGAAACCCGACCAGCGCATGCAAGAGGGATTCGGGGTGGATGAGGACTTCTATCTGCTCTGGAGCAATGCCAAAAAATTCTTTTGTCTCAATAATTTCCAGAGCCTTGTTGAACATGGAAGCCGAATCGATGGTGATCCGCTGGCCCATCGACCAGTTCGGATGGCGTGAGGCTTCGGCCACCGTAGCGCTTGCCAGCCTGTCCAGCGGCCAGTCGCGAAAGGCACCACCCGACGCGGTGATGGTGATCCGCTCCACACTGTCCATATCTTCGCCGACCAGCGCCTGAAAGACAGCTGAATGCTCGCTGTCAACCGGCAGGATACGTGCCTTGTGACGCGCGGCTTCCGCCATCAGCAAGGGGCCCGCCGTCACCAGGCTTTCCTTGTTGGCGAGCGCCAGCGCGCCGCCATGGCGGAGCGCCTGAAACCCCGGAATCAGCCCCGCCGCCCCGACGATGCCCGACATCACCCATTCGGCCGGGCGGTCCGCGGCCTCGGCGATGGCCGATTGACCTGCAGCGACGGCAATGCCGGTACCGGCCAGCGCCGCCCGCAGATCGCCAAGACTGGCCTCATCGGCGATGACCGCGATGTCGGGGCGAAGCGCGCGGGCCTGTTCGGCCAGACGTGCGACATTCCGCCCAGCCGTCAGCGCCACGGTACGGTAGCGCTCAGCTCCGCCCTGCCGCATGAGAAGGTCAAAGGTACTTTCGCCGATGGAACCGGTCGCGCCGAAAACCGAAACCGACCGCATGGCCTAGCCTCCGAAGCCGGGCAAAGGCAGGACGAACCCCCAAAGGACCAGCAGCGTCACAGCCCCGATCAGCCCGTCGAACCGGTCGAGCACACCGCCGTGGCCGGGAAGGATATTGCTCGAATCCTTCACGCCGGTCCGGCGCTTGATGGCCGATTCCGCGATGTCGCCAAGTTGCGAGGCGAAGGCCACGATCACCGAAAACCCGATCAGCCATGCCGGCGCGCCGGCCCAGAGCACGAAACATGCCGCCAGCACCGCCGCACCGGCCCAGCCGGCCAGCGTTCCCGACCAGGTCTTTTTCGGCGAGACCTTTGGCCAGAATTTCGGCCCACCGATAAGCCGGCCGCCGAAATACCCCATCACATCCGTGACGACGACCAGGAGCACAAGCCAAAGCACAAAGCCAAGCCCGTAGCCCGCCCGAAACGCGACCAGCGCATAACCGGTCAGGAGAATTGCCGTACCATAGGCCAGCACCGCCACCCGGAGCCGTGTCGCGACGATGGCCGCCGCGACCGGCGGCAAGGCCAGCGCGGCCAGAAAGACCGGCGCGGCGTGGTTGGTGACGGCCCCGTAAAGGATGCCCGCCGCAAAGAGGCCGAGTAGCGGTGCGGCGATGCGCGCGCGCGCGCCGGCCGTCATCATCGCCAGTTCCCAGATCATCAGCCCAGTGACGATCGCCGCGAGGATCGCAAGCGCCGCGCCGCCAGACCAGATCGCCCCAAGGCCCACCACGGCCATGGCGATGCCGGACGCTGTCCGCCGCGCCAGATCTTCCCATTTTGCGGAAGTCGTCATGCGCTGAGCGCACCGCCAAAGCGACGTTCGCGCAAGCCGTAACGCGCCAGAATTGTCTTGAGTTCCGCCGGCGTGAAATCGGGCCAGAGCGTATCGGTGAATTCGTACTCCGCATAGGCGGACTGCCAGATCAGGTAGTTGGACGTGCGCGTTTCGCCCGAGGTCCGGATGATCAGGTCGGGGTCCGGCAGATCGGCCGTGTCGAGCCTTGCGGCCAGCGCGCCTTCGTCAACGGCATCGGGCGCGATCTTGCCGGCCGCCACATCCTCCGCCAGCTTCCGCGCGGCGCGGGCCAGTTCATCGCGCCCGCCATAGTTGATGGCCACGGTCAGATGCAGCCGGTCATTGCCAGCGGTCTTCGCCTCGATCCCCGCCATCAGCTTCTGCAGCTTCTTGTCGAGCCGGTCGCGCCCGCCGATGAACCTCAGCCGCACCCCTTCAGCGGCCAGCCGGTCGGCCTCGCTCTGGATATAGCGGGCGAAGATCTTCATCAGGCCGATGACCTCTTCGGTCGACCGTTTCCAGTTCTCCGTCGAAAAGGCGTAGATCGTCAGGTAACGGATACCGAGGCCGGGTGCGGCCTCCACTATAGTGCGGACGCATTCCGCCCCGCGCCGGTGTCCGACAAGGCGTGGCCAGCCGCGCGAGGTCGCCCAGCGTCCGTTGCCATCCATGATGATCGCGACATGTGCCGGATGCGCACCGTCCGATATGTCCTTCGCGGCCATCGGCCCTGCCCTTTCCGGCGCCGTCTGCAAGTTCAGACCTGCATGATTTCGGCTTGCTTCGCGTCCAGTGCCTTGTCGACATTGGCAATAGCAGCATCCGTGAGGCTTTGCACCTCATCCGTCCAGAATTTTTGGTCGTCCTCGCTCATGCCGGCGGATTTCGCCTTCTTGATCTGGTCCATCCCGTCACGCCGCACATTGCGGATCGCCACGCGCGCATGTTCGGCATATTGCGCGGCCACGCGGGTCAACTCGCGCCGGCGTTCCTCGTTCAGCTCCGGGATGGGCAGCATGATGATCGTGCCGTTGAGCTGCGGATTGATGCCAAGGCCGCTGTCGCGGATCGCCTTTTCGACCTTGCCGACCAGCGCCTTGTCCCAGACGTTGATCGTGACCATGCGCGGTTCGGGGACGTTGACGGTACCCACCTGATTGATCGGCGTCAGCGCGCCATAGGCATCCACCATCACCGGTTCGACCATCGCAGCAGAGGCGCGGCCGGTCCTGAGGCTGGCGAATTCATGCCGCAGCGCGACCATCGCGCCATCCATCCGGCGCTCAAGGTCGTCGGTGTCGATTTCGATTTCGTCGGACATTGTATTTCCCGGTCTCTTGGTCGTGACTCACATATCGCCGCGCGCCCTTTTACAGGCAAACGCCCCGAAATGATACCGTTTCAGCCGCCCACCTTGGTATAGGTGCCCCGCCCCGACAGGATACCCCGGAAACCGCCCGGCTCATCGAGGGAAAAGACAATGATCGGCAGCGCGTTGTCGCGGGCAAGCGCGATGGCCGACGCGTCCATGACGCCGAGGTGCTTCTGCAACACCTCGTCATAGCTCACCGTGTCGTAGCGTTTCGCGTCGGCGTGCTTCTTGGGGTCCTTGTCGTAGACGCCGTCCACCTTCGTGCCCTTGAAAATCGCCTCGCAGCTCATCTCGTTGGCGCGCAGTGTCGCGGCGGTGTCGGTCGTGAAATAGGGATTGCCGGTGCCCGCAGCGAAAATGCAGACCCGTTTTTTTTCCAGATGGCGGACGGCACGGCGACGGATATAGGGCTCGCAGACCTGATCCATCGGAATGGCCGAGATGACCCGCGTATGTACGCCAAGCGCCTCCAGCGAGGATTGCATGGCAAGCGCGTTCATCACCGTGGCGAGCATCCCCATGTAGTCGGCCGTCGTCCGCTCCATCCCCTGCGCTGAACCTTGCAGCCCGCGAAAGATGTTGCCGCCGCCAATCACCATGCAGATTTCGACACCGAGGTCATGGACCGACTTCACCTCGGCGGCGATGCGGCTGACCGTCGGCGGATGCAGCCCGTAACCCTGATCGCCCATCAAGGCCTCGCCGGATATCTTCAGAAGGACGCGTTTATAGGTCACCGTGGTGTCTTGCGCCCGGTCCATGCCATGCTCCACTTGCCGCCTCATATTTTCGCGCGCAAAATGAAGGAAATCGGACAGAGGTTCAACCGGCCTCGGCACGAATACGGTTCCGCACGGCGATGTGCCGCGCTAGGAACATCAAGAACGGCAGATAAAAACCTGAAAAATATCAATAATATTGACCCAGAAAAACATGTCCTGATTGCCGGCCCAACGGCATCGGGCAAGTCCGCGCTCGCGCTTGAAATCGCGTCCCGGCAAGGCGGCACCATTGTTAATGCCGATGCGCTGCAGGTCTGGGCCTGCTGGCGGATTCTTACCGCCCGGCCCGCCCCGGCGGATGAGGCCGCCGCGCCGCACAAGCTTTATGGCCATGTCGCGCCGGGCACCGACTATTCCGTCGGCAAATGGCTTGCCGAGGTCGCGTCGATCCGCGCTTCAGGCGCCCGCTTGATCGTGACCGGCGGTACCGGGCTTTACTTCGCGGCACTGACGGAGGGGCTGGCGGAAATTCCGCCCGTTCCGCCGGACATCCGGCGCAAGTCCGCCGAACGGCTGGCCGACGGCGGAATCGGGGCCCTGCTCGACACACTCGATTCGGAAACGCTGGCCCGGATCGACCAGCGAAACCCCGTTCGTGTCCAGCGCGCCTGGGAGGTTCTGCAGGCGACCGGCAGGGGGCTGGCCGACTGGCAAGGCGAGACGCCCGCGCCGCTCCTTCCCATCAGCGACACGACGGCACTGGTGATCGAGGCCGACCGGGACTGGCTGGCCGACCGGATCAACCGGCGCTTTGATGCGATGATCGGGACCGGCGCGCTTGACGAGGTGCGGGCGGTCCTTCCGATCTGGGACGCCGGGGCGCTTTGGGCGAAAGCCATCGGCGCACCCGAACTCGTCACCCACCTGACAGGCGCGCTGCCGCTGGCCGAGGCGGTGACGGCGGCAAAGGCGGCGACCCGGCAATATGCCAAGCGCCAGCGAAGCTGGTTTCGGGGCCGCATGTCGGCTTGGGTACCCTGGCCCGCCCGCTGAACGACCGGCGGGGGTCCGCGCATCAAAAAGGTTGCGCCTAAGCCCCGGGAATTTTTTTGCTTGGGTTTCCCGGTCGCAGAGCCTAAAGTCTGCCGGTCGCTCGACGCTGCCACACTCACCAATAAGCGCCTGCAAGGACAGCGGGCCGGATCCAGGGACACCGCCTTCCGTGAAACTATTCTCTGGCACGCCGCTGTCTCAGTTTTCCGACCGGCCAGGCGATAAACCCGCGAAGGAACCGGCCACCGCAAAGGCCGCACCCGTCGCGGCAAAGCCTGCCGCCCCGAAGAAACCCGCGGCACGTGGCACGGTCGTTATTCCCGAAGCACCTGAAAGCCGCCTGCGCGTTGTGCCGATCCCGCGCCTTGCCGCCGGCGGGCGCTGGCGGGTGGAAGCGATGCGCTCGCTGTCCGAACCAATGCTGCTCTGGTTCACCCGCGGCCAGGGACGGATCACCATCGCCGGGGTGACGCGGGGCTACGGCGCACATAACGCGATCTTCATTCCGGCCGGCGTCATGCACGGCTTTGAGGTCGGCGCGCAAACCTTTGGTTCTGCGGTATTCTTTGGCAAGGAAACCGTCAACCTGCCGACCGAGGTCATGCACCTCAGGGTACGCGAAACCGGCCCTCAGGGTGAACTTTCGCTCCTGATCGACAGCATCCAGCGCGAACTGTCGAGCGCGAAGCCCGGCCATGACCGCGCCGCGCAGAACTATCTCGGGCTGCTTGGCGTCTGGCTCGAACGGCAGGCCGATATTGCCGGTGGCGACAGCCGCAAACCGGGCGCCGCCCTCAGGCTTGTGCGCCGCTACACCGCCCTTCTCGAACGCGACTTCAAGTCCGGCAAGACTGTCGCCCATTTCGCGCAGGAACTTGGTGTCACGACGACGCATCTGTCACGTGTCTGCAACCAGACCTGCGGCCGCTCGGCCTCCGATCTTCTCCATGACCGCGTCATCTTCGAAGCGCGCAAGCTCCTGAACGAAACAAGGCTGCCGATCAGCCGCGTTGCCGACCATCTCGGCTTCACATCTGCGGCCTATTTTTCGCGCGCGTTCCAGCACCGCACCGGTCTGACGCCCTCAGCATTCCGGCGACAGGGTTGATCGGATTTCCGACTGGGCTAAACTGGTCGCAAATTCGACGATCCGTGCCGCAAATAAACAATGACTCCGATCGAAAATCTGCGCGCTATGATTGGGTGGGAAATAAAGCTGCGCGCCAAAATCAATCACCATGCCTTTTTGGGACGTGGCCTGCCGAAAAACGAACTCACAGGGAGAACAAGTATGAAAGACGTCACCACGCCGGGTAAGTTGCACCCGGCCGTCATCGACTATGCCAATGAAGTGGCCGCCGGAACGCTCAGCCGGCGCGAATTCCTGACCCGCGCTTCCGCGCTCGGTGCGACATCCGTTGCAGCCTACGGGCTCCTCGGCCTCGACGCGCCCGTGCAGGCGCAGGACACCCCGAAGATGGGCGGCACGCTCCGCGTCAGTCTCGAGACGAAGGCCGGCAAGGACCCGCGCACGTGGGACTGGTCGGAACTCGCGAACTTCGACCGTGGCTGGCTCGACTACCTCGTCGAGTATAACGGCGACGGATCGCTGCGTGGCATGCTTCTGGAAAGCTGGGAAGTCAACGAAGACGCCACCGAATACACATTGAACGTCCGCAAGGGCGTGAAGTGGAACAACGGCGATGACTTCACCGCCGATGATGTCGTCAACAACATCACCCGCTGGTGCGACGCCAATGTCGAGGGCAACTCGATGGCCGCGCGGATGGGCGCGCTTGTCGATGCCGACACGAAGATGGCCCGTGCAGGCGCCATCACTGCGGTCGACGCCAATACCGTCAAACTGACCCTGCCGGCGCCTGACATCACGATCATCGTCGGCATGGCCGACTATCCGGCCGCTGTCGTGCATTCGTCCTATGACAACGGAGATCCGCGCGCCAACCCCATCGGTACCGGCGCCTGGCTGCCGGAAACGAACGACGTTGGCGTGAAGCAGGTGCTTGTCCGCAACCCCAACCACACCTGGTGGGGGACGGAGGTCTACGGCGGCCCCTATCTCGACCGGATCGAATTCATCGACCTCGGCACCGATCCCTCGGCGCTGGTTGCGGCGGCCGAATCCGAAGAGATCGACGTCACCTACCGGACGGATGGCGAATTCGTCGAAGTCTTCGACGGGCTCGGCTGGGAAAAATCCGAAGCGGTCACCTCGGCGACGCTCGCCGTCCGCTTCAACCAGGACGCCGATCTTTATAAGGACGTCCGCGTCCGCACCGGCTTCCAGAAGATGGTCGACAACGCCGTTGTCCTCGAACTCGGCTATGCCGGGCTCGGCGCGCCGGCCGAAAACCACCATGTCTGCCCGATCCATCCCGAATATGCCAAGCTCGACCCGCTCGTGGTCGATGCGGCGGCCGGCAAGGCCATGGTGGACGAAGCCGGTCTCGGCGATGCCGAGTTCGAGCTGATCTCGATCGACGACGCCTGGCAGGCAGCCTCCTGCGATGCGGTGGCCGCGCAAATTCGCGATGCGGGCATCAACATCAAGCGGACGATCCTGCCCGGCTCGACCTTCTGGAACGACTGGACGAAGTACCCGTTCTCGGCCACCGAATGGAACATGCGCCCGCTTGGCGTGCAGGTCCTCGCGCTCGCCTACAAGGGCGGCGTGGCCTGGAACGAGACAGCGTTCAACAACGCTGAATTCGATGCCGCGCTGGCCGAAGCGATGTCCATCGCCGACGCCGACAAGCGGCGCGAGGTCATGGCCAAGATCGAAGGCATCATGCAAAGCGAAGGCGTGTTGATCCAGCCTTACTGGCGCAACGTCTACCGCCACTACCGCGCCGGCGTGAAGGGCACCGACATGCACCCGACCTTCGAAATGCACCACTACAAGTGGTGGATCGACGCCTAAGCGTCCGTTGTCGCATCCCCGGGGGCGGGCCTGCGCCCTGCCCCCGGGTTCTCACTCCAACCGGGCGCTCCGGCACCTGCGATCCGTCCGGGAATCGGGCAGGAGAGGTTGAGACATGCTGAAATTCCTTCTCAGGCGCATTTTCACGATGGTTCTGACGGCGCTTTGCCTGACCTTCATCGTGTTCTACCTGACCAATCTTCCCCCGAACCTCGAAAAGGTCGCCAAGTCCGAGGCCGGTTCGCGGATCACCGATGCCGAGGTGGCAAGCTGGCTTGAAAAGAACGGCTATGCCCGCCCGGTCCTCGTCCGCTACGGCGAATGGCTCGGCGTCGCGCCGGGCTGGACCCATATCGATGAGGCCGGCGCCGTCACCGGGCGCTGCGTCGCGGCCGGGACGGATGCTGCCACGGCTGCCCGCTATTGCGGTGTCCTGCAGGGCTACTGGGGTTTCTCGACCGTCTTCAAGGAAGGCGTTTCCGGCATTATCGGCACACGTCTTGCCCTGACCGGCACGCTCATGTTCTGGGTCATGGTCCTGATGGTTCCCGTCTCGCTCATTATCGGCGTTCTGGCCGGAATGCGCGAAGGCTCGAAACTCGACCGCACGCTCTCCACCTTCTCCATCGCGACGACGGCCACGCCCGAATATGTCTCGGGCGTCATCCTCATCGTTGTCTTCTCCTCCTCCATCGTCGGCCTGAAATGGTTCAAGGGCACCGCGACCAGCGCGATGGATGGCATCACCTTCGAAAACTTCTTCCTGCCGGTCCTGACCATCGCCCTCTACGGCATCGGCTATATCGCCAGGATGACCCGCGCCTCGATGACCGAGGTGATGACCGCCCAGTATATCCGCACCGCGCGGCTGAAGGGCGTCAGCTTCAAGAACGTGGTCATGAAACATGCGCTGAGAAACGCGCTGATCGCGCCCTTCACGGTGATCATGCTGCAGTTCCCCTGGCTCCTGAACGGCGTCGTGATCGTCGAGACGCTCTTCAACTACAAGGGCTTCGGCTGGACGCTGGTGCAGGCTGCCGGCAACAACGACATCCAGCTTCTTCTCGGCTGTTCGGTCGTCGCCGTCGTCGTCGTGCTCGTGACCCAGCTCATCTCCGATGTGGGCTATGTCTATCTCAACCCCAGAATCAGGATCAGCTGACATGGAAGACCACGGTTGGGGCTCTATCATCGCCGCCTTTCTCACCCAGTTCTGGCCGGTCTGGCTGGCGCTCGTCATCACCTTCGCGGTCTCGATCCGCTACAAGCGCCGTCTTGGCCTTTACGGCAAGCTCTTCGATTCCAATATCGGCATGATCGGCTTCGCCATCGTCATGTTCTGGGTCTTCACGGCCTTTTTCGCCGACATGATCGTCACCCATGACACGCTGAGCCAGATCAGCCAGATGAAGAACAAGTCGCCCGGCACCGTCACACCCGACGGGGCGAGCTGGTATATCCTCGGCGGCGATCACCTCGGGCGCGATGTCTTCAGCCGCATGGTCCTCGGCAGCCGGGTCGTGATCCAGATCGCGCCGATGGCAACGGTCTTCGCCTTCATGGTCGGCATCACGCTCGGCCTGCCCGCCGGCTACTACGGCGGCAAGCTCGACACCGTGCTCAGCTTTCTGGCCAACCTCATCCTCGCCTTTCCGGTCATCCTGCTCTTCTATCTCCTCGTGACGCCGGAAATGGTGCAGACCGGCCTGCCGCAATACATGGCGGTCGTCCTCTTCCTCTTCCCCCTGATCTTCCTCATCGTGCTTCTGAACTCGCGCTATTATGTGCGGCCGGACCTGCGCAACATGCTGATCGCGGGGGTCATCCTGATCGGCGGCTGGGCCTATCTTGCGCTTGTCTCCGAACCAGGCTCGCGCGTCGCGCTCCTGCCCAAGGCGATGGATTTCATCGCGCTGCCCGGCAATATCCTGATCGTTTTCGTGTCGGTCGTGTTTGTGAACGCCCCCACCGTCTATCGTATCATCCGCGGCATCGTTCTCGACATCA
Organism: Paracoccaceae bacterium; assembly: GCA_041397105.1. Lineage (GTDB taxonomy): Bacteria > Pseudomonadota > Alphaproteobacteria > Rhodobacterales > Rhodobacteraceae > Albidovulum. The sequence continues at coordinate 292,668 of JAWKXJ010000002.1, read as the reverse complement.
AGACACGCGACTATGTCGCCGCCGCCCAGACCCGTGGCGAAGGCCCCTGGTACATCATGCTCTGGGAAATCCTGCCCAACGCGCGGGGGCCGCTTATCGTCGATTTCTGCCTCAGGATCGGCTACACGACGATCCTCCTCGGCACGCTCGGTTTCTTCGGCCTCGGCCTTTCCCCTGAAAGCCCGGACTGGGGTTCCACCATCAATGCCGGGCGCAAGCTGATGAGCATCGCACCCCACCCCGCCATCGTGCCCGCACTCGCGCTGATGAGCCTCGTTCTCGGCCTCAACCTTCTCGCCGACGGCCTGCGCGAAGAAAGCCTGAGGGACTGACACCCATGCCCTTCCCCTGCTTTCATCTTGCCCAAAATACCTCGGGGGTCCGGGGGCAGCGCCCCCGGCCTCTCCGCCAGGGAGACAGACCATGACCAAATGGGACTATGACGGCCCGATCCTGGAGATCGAGAACCTCTCGATCTCGTTCTTCACCCGGCTCCGGGAAATCCCGGCCGTGATGGATTTCTCCTGCGTGGTCCAGCCCGGCGAGGCGATGGGGCTTGTCGGCGAATCGGGCTGCGGCAAATCCACCGTCGCCCTCGCCGTGATGCGCGATCTCGGCAAGAACGGCCGCATCGTCGGCGGCACGATCAAGTTCAAGGGCCGCGACCTGACCACGATGAGCGAGGAGGAGCTGCGCGACATCCGAGGCTCGGAAATCGCGATGATCTATCAGGAACCAATGGCCTCGCTCAATCCGGCGATGAAGATCGGCAAGCAGCTGATGGAAGTGCCGATGATCCACGAAGGCATCTCGGCCGAGGAAGCACATAAACGCGCGCTCGAAGTCGTGGCCGACGTGCGCCTGCCCGACCCTGCGCGCATCCTCAATTCCTTCCCCCACCAGCTTTCCGGCGGCCAGCAGCAGCGCATCGTCATTGCCATGGCGCTGATGTCGAAGCCCGCGCTCCTCATCCTCGACGAACCCACGACCGCGCTTGATGTGACGGTCGAGGCTGCCGTGGTCGATCTCGTCAAGGATCTTGGCGAGAAATACGGCACCTCGATGCTCTTCATCAGCCACAACCTTGGTCTCGTCCTCGATACCTGCAACCGGCTTTGCGTGATGTATTCGGGCGAGGCGGTCGAAACCGGCTCCATTGCCGATGTCTTCGACAAGATGCAGCATCCCTACACACAGGCGCTCTTCCGCTCGATCCCGCTGCCCGGCGCGGACAAGAATTCGCGCCCGCTCGTCGCCATTCCCGGGAACTTCCCCCTGCCCCACGAACGCCCGCAGGGGTGTAACTTCGGCCCGCGCTGCGACTACTTCAAGGATGGCATTTGCAATGTCGGCGACATCAAGATGCACGACATTGCCGGCGACGACCGCCACGGGTCGCGCTGTCTCCGGGTTGACGAGATCGACTGGAACGCGCCCCTGAAGGCGGTCAAGACGGCGGAAAAGACCCCCATCGGCGAAGTCGTCCTGAAGATGGACGATCTCCGCAAGTATTACGAGGTCAGCGCCAACAAGCTCTTCGGCGGCGGCGACACCAAGGTCGTGAAGGCCAACGAAACGCTGAGCTTCGAGGCCCATGAAGGCGAAACGCTCGCCATCGTGGGCGAAAGCGGCTGCGGCAAGTCCACATTCGCCAAGGTGCTGATGGGGCTGGAAACCGCGACCTCGGGTTCCATCATGCTTTATGGCGAGGATATTCAGGACACGCCGATCGAGAAACGCTCGACCGAAACCGTCTCGGGCGTTCAGATGGTCTTCCAGAACCCCTTCGACACGCTCAATCCGTCGATGACCGTCGGCCGGCAGATCATCCGGGCGCTCGAAATCTTCGGCGAAGGCAAGAGCGAGGAGGATCGCCGCAACCGGATGCTGGAGCTTCTCGACCTTGTGAAGCTGCCGCGCGAATTCGCCGAACGGATGCCGCGACAACTGTCGGGCGGCCAGAAGCAGCGCGTCGGCATCGCCCGCGCCTTCGCCGGCGGCGCCAAGATCGTCATCGCCGACGAACCCGTCTCGGCGCTCGACGTGTCGGTACAGGCGGCTGTCACCGACCTTCTGATGGAAATTCAGCGCAAGAACCGTACGACGCTCCTATTCATCTCCCACGACCTGTCCATCGTCCGCTACCTCTCGGACCGGGTGATGGTGATGTATCTCGGCCATGTGGTGGAACTCGGCTCGACCGATCAGGTCTTCTCGCCGCCCTACCATCCCTATACCGAAGCGCTTCTCTCCGCGGTTCCCATCGCCGATACAAAGGTGCAGAAAAAGCGGGTCGTGCTTGAAGGCGACATCCCGTCGGCGATGAACCCGCCGCCCGGCTGCCCCTTCCAGACGCGCTGCCGCTGGAAGTCGAAGGTGCCGGGCAACAAGTGCGAATCCGAGATGCCGCCGATGGTCACTTTGGCCGAGGGCCATCAGATCAAGTGCCATCTGTCGGATGCCGAATTGCGCAGCATGGAGCCGGTCATCACCATCGCGGCCGAATAGGCGCCGCGCGAAGGGCTTGAAGCCTGACGCCAAAGCATCCTATGACCCGCTGAGGCGGCCCGCACGGGCCTTGGCAGAAGAGCGATTGCATGTCCTCATCGCGGTCTATCGTGGCCGATATCGGCGGCACCAATACCCGCGTCGCCCTGACGGACGGGGCGACGGTTCTGCCCGACAGCATCCGCCGCTTTGCCAATGCCGATCATGACGGGCTGGCCCCGGTTCTGCGGCGCTACCTTGCCGATGCCGGGCTGGCAGGCTGCACCGGCGCCTGTGTCGCCGTCGCCGGCCCTGTCCATGACGGCGTGGCCACCCTGACCAATCTCGACTGGACAATCGACCGGGCCGGCGTGGCCGCCGCGACCGGCGCCGCCGAGGTCGCAGTCCTGAACGATCTGCAGGCGCAGGGCCACGGGCTTGGCCGGCTTGCACCCGGCAGTCTCCGCACCGTCATCGCGCCGGAAACACCGGCTGAGCCGAAGGCGACGCGACTCGTCATAGGTGTCGGCACCGGCTTCAACGCAGCGCCGGTCCACGAAACGCCTGGCGGCCGGATCGTCACCGCCTCCGAATGTGGGCACATGAGCCTGCCGGTCCGCACCGAAAGCGACCTTCGGCTGGCCCGCCATGTCGAGAAGGTTCATGGCTTTGCCGGCGTCGAGGATGTGTTGTCCGGCCGCGGGCTGGAACGGCTTCATGGCTGGTGCGCCACCGAGGCCGGAAAACCCGCCGATGCCAAGGCCGCCGACATCATGGCCGCGATCGGTGCCGGGGAGGACCCGGTGGCCGAGGCGGTGGGCCGCCTCTTCGTGACACTTTTGGGCCGCGTTGCAGGCGATCTCGCGCTGGTCCACCTGCCCTTCGGCGGCATCTATCTCATTGGCGGCGTCGCCCGGGCCTTCGCCCCCTGGTTCGACCGGTTCGGCTTTACTGCGGCGTTCCGCGACAAGGGCCGGTTTTCCGATTTCATGGGCGCTTTCCCGGTGCATGTGATCGAGGACGACTATGCCGCTTTGACCGGATGCGCGGCCTATCTCAACCGCCAGATCAGCGGCTCGACGACAACGTCTCGATAAACTTGGAAAATAGTTCGCCCTGAGAGCTGATATGCAGCTTGCCGTAGATATTTCGCCGATGAATGCGCACCGTGCCGGGCGAAATTCCGAATAGTTTGCCAATCGCCTCGGCGGAATGCCCCTTCAGCGTATATTCGGAAATCTCACGTTCGCGTGGCGTCAGAAGATTGTCCCCGAAGGTCAGGAACGACCGCTCGATCTGACGTTGCAGTCGCCGTTCGTCGCGGCCTGCAACCGATCCGTCGAAGCGTTGCGCCAGATCGGACCAATGTCGCCTGAGGCAGGGTTCGACAACCGGCCGCACCTCTTCCAGCGCGCGGAACTCGCGTGCTGAAAAGACCCGTTCGGCCCGCATCAGGGACAGCACGATCATCCCTGCATCCGGCATGTCGACGAAAAAGCCGATTTCCTCCGCGAGGCCGGTCTGGACATAATAGCTGCGGAAATATTCGCCCTGATAGAAACGGTCCGGCGCAAGATCGCGCATCCGGTAAAGTCCAGCGGGCACCGGCCGCGCGCTGGCCAGATAGAACGGATCGAGCAGATAGGGCCCCTCCTGATAGTCAGTGACGAATATCTTGCGCTTGCCCGCGGGAAAATCGTCATGAAGGTCGAGCGGGCGGCCCGCACCCCTATAGCCGAAGACGACCGTATAGGTGAATGGCGCGATGCTGCGCAGGAAACCGGCCAGCGCGCCGGGAAACGACTCCGAGCCGATGGCGGCAATCACATCGCCCAGAAGGGGAAAAAGCTCGGGCCTCGTCATCCTGCCATCCTGATCCGGCGGTCTATGCAATTTGGGATATATACAGCAAAAGGCGCATTTCATACGATTTTATCGGAAACAAAGCATATGCGTCAGGTGGTGGGCCACATCCGGGTGGAACAGATCGCACAGGTCGACAGCGAGGCCGCGACGGCAATTGCCGCCTTTCGTGGCGCGACCAAGCGTTATGGCGAGGTCCTGGCAGCCGACACGCTGGACCTGACCATCCGCAAGGGCGAATTCCTGTCGTTCCTCGGCCCGTCCGGCTGCGGCAAGACAACCGCGCTGAGGATGCTCGCCGGGTTTGAAGAACCGACAGCGGGCGAGGTTCTTATCGACGGCGTGGTGGTGAACACCCTGCCCGCGCATCGCCGCCCGGTGAACATGGTCTTTCAGCACTACGCGCTGTTCCCGCATCTGAATGTCGCCGACAACATCGCCTATGGGCTGCGCCAGCAACGGCCGAGACCACCCAGAGCGGCGATTGACGAAGCGGTCCAGCAGACGCTTGAAACCGTTCGCCTACCAGGCTTCGGCGCGAGGCGCATCTGGGAGATGTCAGGCGGCCAGCAGCAGCGCGTCGCGCTTGCCCGTGCGCTTATCAATCAGCCAAAGCTCCTTCTGCTCGACGAACCGATGGCGGCACTTGACCGCAAGCTCAGGCGCGACATGCAGATCGAGTTGCAGGGGCTTCAGCGGCAGCTTGGCATCACCTTCGTTCTGGTGACCCATGATCAGGAAGAAGCCCTGTCGATGAGCGACCGCATCGCCATCATGCGCGGCGGCCGGATCGTCCAGATCGGCTCGCCCCGTGATCTCTACGACCGGCCACAAAGCCGTTATGTCGCCGATTTCGTCGGCAAGTCGAACTTCATCGACGGGACCGTCAGCGAAATCACCGGCAGCATGGCTGGCCTCAAGACAGCAGATGGTCAGCATCTGGCGGGCCGCCACGCGGGAGAGGTGGGTGCCGGCGATGCCGCCGTGCTCAGCCTGCGGCCCGAACAGATCAGCCTCGACCGCAAGGAGCCTGAAACAGCAGATGGAGGCGTGAGCCTGCCTGTCACCGTGATCAACCGGATCTTTCTGGGCGAACATACCGAATACCTGACCCACACCGAACGGTTCGGGGATTTTCTGGTGCTGGTGCCGCGCCAGGCTGAGGCGGCCGAGGGCGCCTTCGAGCCCGGCACAAGCGCTTGGGCGACCTGGCGTACCGATACAGCGCTGGTTCTGAAACGTGACTGACCGCAACGTAACCTGAAACGGGGAGAAGCAATATGACAGACCACAAGGGCCCAATCTCACGCGAGAAGTTCATGGCCGAACTCTGGCGCTACAAGCGCGGCTCCGTGACGCGGCGGCATTTTCTGGGCGTGACCGGCCTTGGCACCGCGACCGCCGTTCTCGGCGCCGCCATGCCAGGGTTGATGCCCCGCCCGGCCTGGAGCCAGTCCAATATCGGCGACAGGGTAGTGCTCGCGACCTGGCCCAACTACCACGACCCGGCCAATTTCGATGCCTTCACGGCGGCGACCGGCGCGGCGGTGCAGGTCAATGTCTTCGGCTCAAACGAAGAGATGCTGGCAAAGCTGCAGGCGGGCGGTTCGGGATGGGACGTATTCGTGCCGACGAACTACACCATCACCACCTATGTCGGCGAGGACCTGATCGAGCTCATCGACGCCGCCCGCCTGCCAAACTACGACGCCTCGGCGCTTGACCCGCGCTTTGCCGGGCCAGGGACCGTCGACGGCAAGCTCTATGCCGTTTCCAAGAACTGGGGGACGACCGGCTACGCAATCAACACCGCCAAGAACGGCGGCGTGACGCCGACCACCTGGAAGGAATTCTGGGACATGACCATGGACAGCTTCTCTGGCCGGACCATGGTGCATGACTACCAGTTAACAACGATCGGCAACGCCTTGAAATACTTCGGATACTCCTTCAACTCCGTCGACCCGGCGGAACTGGCGGACGCCGAAAAGCTGCTTTTGGACGCCAAGCCGCATCTCTTTGCCATCAATTCCGATTACCAGCCCTCCATGCGGTCGGGCGACGCCTGGATGACGATGTGCTGGACCGGTGACGGCAAGCAGCTGAACCGCGACATGCCCGAAATCGCCTATGTCCTTGGCAAGGAGGGCGGCGAGCTTTGGTCGGATTTCTACGCCATCCCGAAGGGCGCCCCGCATATGGATGCGGCCTATGCGCTCATCGACTTCCTGCTGACGCCCGAGGTCAATGCGAAAGAGGCGCTTTTCCACGGCTATCCGGTTGCGGATGCGCGGGTGAACGCGCTGCTTCCGGCTGAGGTTCAGAACGACCCGATCCTCTACCCGGCGGCCGAGCTTCTCAACGCGCTTGAATTCGGCGCGGCGGCGACATTGACCGATCCGAACCGGGCGGAGCTTCTGGCCCGCTTCAAGTCGGCCTGAGCACCACGCGATGCGACCACGGGCGAAGACCTGGCTCTTTCTGATGCCGGCAGGACTATGGTTTCTGACCATGCTTGTCCTGCCGCTCGCGGTCGTTTTCATCTTCAGCTTCGGTGAACGGGGGGCCGCGGGCGGTTATGTCCCGGCCCTCACGCTCGACCAATATGCCAATCTGCCCGCCCGGTGGGCGGCCTTCCGCAATACGCTGACACTGGCACCGGTCGGAACCCTTCTCTGCCTTATCATCGCTTATCCGCTGGCCTATTATCTTGCGTTAAAGACAAGCCCCAAGTGGCGGACGCTACTTCTTATTCTTGTTATCGTTCCTTTCTGGACCTCGATCCTGATCCGCAGCTATGCCTGGATATTCATTCTGGGCGGGCGGGGGTTGCCCGCACTCATCGCCGGCCTTGGCCTTGGCGACATCCAGCTGATCAACACGCCCTTCGCGGTTCTGACGGGCATCGTCTATGGCTATTTGCCGCTGATGGTCTTTCCGATCTTCGTCAGCCTCGAACGGCTCGACAAGCGTCTGCTTGAGGCGTCATCGGACCTCGGCAGCCCGCCATGGCGGACGTTCCTCAACGTCACGCTGCCGCTTTCGATGCCGGGCGTTGCGACCGGCTGCATGCTCGTCTTCATCCTGTTAATGGGTGAGTTTCTGATCCCCGCCATACTCGGCGGCGGCAAGGTCTTTTTCGTCGGCAATGCGCTCGTCGATCTCTTCCTGCAATCGCGCAACTGGGCCTATGGATCGGCGGTGGCCGTGACGCTGGTCGCGATCATGCTGATCACCGTCACCGCCTATATGCGCCTGACCCGGCGCTGGGCAGGCGGGCGCGACGATGTATCGCTGATGTGAGGCCGGGCATGCGGATCTACGCCATCGCGGTCTATGTCTTCCTCTATGTCCCGATCGGGATCATCGCGCTTTTCAGCTTCAATGCCGGCCGCCATGCCAGCCAGTTTCAGGGCTTTTCGACCCAATGGTACGGCAAGGCGCTGGCCAATCCCTTCGTGATGGACGCGCTTGGGACGAGTTTCACCGTGGCCCTCGTCTCCGCACTTCTGGCCAGCATATTCGGCACCATGGCGGCGCTTGCGCTGCAATCGGTGAAGGGCCGGGTTCGGGCCGTCTTCGACGCCCTCATCTATATCGCCGTCATGGTTCCCGGCATCGTCATCGGCATCGCGACGCTCATCGCGCTTGTCACCGTTTTCAACTGGCTCAATCCCCTGCTCGCCGCGCTTTGGCCAGTGGCAGATGCGGCGCCGAAACTGTCGATGGGCTACGGTTCGCTGATCGCGGCCCATGGTCTGTTCACCATGGCGCTCGTCATCATTATCGTGCGCGCCCGCATCGCCGGTATGGACCGTTCTCTGATCGAGGCATCCGCGGACCTTTACGCGACACCCTTCGGCACCTTCCGGCAGGTGACGCTGCCGCAGATTTTCCCGGGCATCCTTGCCGGTTTCCTTCTCAGCTTCACCTTCAGCTTCGACGATTTCATCATCGCCTTCTTCGTCGCGGGGTCGGAAACCACGCTGCCGATCTATGTCTTTTCCTCCATCCGGCGTGGCGTCACACCCGAAATCAACGCCATCGGCACAATGGTGCTGGCCGCTTCGCTCGCGATCCTTGTCCTGGCGCAGGCAATCTTGCAGCGCGGCCGTCGAAAGGCCGCAGCATGACAGGGACCACCGCGCACCAACCGCTTGCCGATCGGGTCGCTTTCGTTACCGGTGCCGGCGCGGGCATCGGCCGGGCGGGCGCACGGGCGATGGCACGCGCGGGCGCGGTCGTCATTGTCACCGACCTTCTGCCCGGACGGGCGGAGAAGGTCCGCGACGAGATTGTCGCGGAGGGCGGCTGGGCCGAGGCCTTTGGACTCGACGTTGCCGACGACCGAGCGCTGACCGATGCGATCGGGGCGGCGGCGTCACGCCACGGCAGGCTCGACATCCTTCATTCCCACGCCGGTGTGCAGGTCGCGGGCCGCCTTGACGAGGTGACGCCGGACGCGATGGATCAATCCTGGGCGCTGAACGTCCGCGCGCATTTCCTGGCCGCACAGGCGGCACTGGCGCCAATGAAGGCGCAAGGCAAGGGCACGATCATCATCACCGCCTCCAATTCCGGCATCCAGATCGACCGGGGTATGATCGCCTATGCCACGACGAAACATGCGGTCATCGCCATGGCGCGGCAAATCGCGGCGGATTTCGCACGCCACAATATCCGCTGCAATGCGCTTTGCCCGGGATTCGTCGACACCGTTTTCAATGCCGGGTTCGAACAGCAGATGGGCGGGCGCAAGGTGCTGGAGGATTACGTGGCCAACACCATTCCGATGGGCCGTTGGGCAACGCCCGAGGAAATCGCCGACAGCGTCGTTTTCCTTGCCTCCGACCAGTCCTCCTTCATCACCGGCCATGCGCTGGTGATCGACGGCGGCGAAAGCATCTGAACCGCAGGAGGCAGTCCTACCTCTGCGTGGGCATCGGCCAGGTATCGCCAACCCGGTAGCCGCCCGGCCAGGGATCGTCGGGATCAAGCAGCAGTTGTCGCGTTTCGGTGATCCAGCCGCGCCCGGCAATCGAGGGCACGATGGCGCGCACACCTTCCAGATCGGTTTCCGCCTCGATCCGCCCGTGAAAGCGGCTGCCGATGATGGATATGGCGGTGAAGATCTCGCCCAAGGCCATCTCGCCCCTGGCATGCAAGACCGCCATGCGGGCCGAACAGCCGGTGCCTGTGGGCGACCGGTCAAGCTTGCCCGGCTCGATCGCCACCGTGTTGCGGCCGGTCTTGACGCCGTTCTCAACCGTCACCGGCGCAGTGAACTGGCAGAAGGAGAAATGGGTCCAGTCAGGATTGGTCGGGTGGTGAAAGCCAAGCTGTTCGGTCGCGGCACGGGTGATCTTCATCCCCGTCCCGGCCAGATCGCGCGCCTCATCCGGTGTCAGTGCAAATCCCAATGCCGCCGCATCCGCCAGCACGAAGCTGTCGCCGCCATAGGCGGTATCCACCGTCAGCGTGCCAAGGCCCGCGACCTCCAGTGCCACGCCGAGATTCTGGGCGAAGCTTGGCACATTGGTCACGCGGATCGACTGCGCCTTGCCATCCCTGCACTCCGCCTCGATCTCCACCAACCCGCCCGGCGCTTCCAACCTGAAGCGCGTCACCGGTTCCACCATCGGCACGATCCCGGTATCGAGCAGCACTGTCGCCACGCAGATCGAGTTCGACCCCGACATCGGCGGGGTATGGACGGGTTCCATGATGATGAACCCCATCGCGGCCTCGGGGTGTTTCGGCGGGACGAGCAGGTTGACGTGGCGAAAGACCCCGCCGCGCGGCTCGTTCAGGACGAAGTTGCGCAGCCGGTTGTCGGCCGCGATCCAGCGCGACTGTTCCCAGATCGTCGCCCCCGGAGGCGGTGCCACACCGCCGACGATGACATCGCCGACCTCGCCCTCGGCATGGCAGCCGACGATCTGGATCGTCCGGTCGGACCGCATTCAGACCTCCAGAACAGGCCGGCCGAGGGCCGCCATGATCGGCACCACCCCCAGACCCGGCGCGTCCGAGGCCCGCATCTTGCCGTTCACACGGCGGGGCGCGCCAGTCGCGATGTCCTTCGTGCCATAGGAATTGAAGTCCGTGGCGGAAAAGCTGAACTCCTCCGGCGTCGATTGCGCCAGATGGGCGATAGTGGCGGTGACGATATCGCCGCCCCAGGTATCCTCGATGGTCATCGGGATACCGGCATGAACGCAAAGGTCGCGCATCAGCCGCGCCTTGGTCAGACCACCAACCTTGGAAATCTTGAGGTTGATCACATCCATCGCTCCGTCGGCGATGCCCCGCGTCAGATCGCCGACCGATCCGATCACCTCATCCAGAACGAAAGGCAGGCTGGTACGGCGGCGGGTGACAAGGCATTCCTCATAGCTCGGGCAGGGCTGTTCGATATAGACATCGACATCGCGCACCGCATTCACCACCCGCGCCGCTTCCTGCATGGTCCAGCCGGTATTGGCATCGGCGACGAGGACATCCCCCCGTCGCATTTCCTTTGCCGACAATCGGATACGTTCGATATCGCTGTCGGCATCCGCGCCGACCTTGAGCTGGAATTTCGTATAGCCCTCGTCCCGGTAGCCCGCGACATTGGCGGCCATCTCGGCCGGTTCGATCTGTGAAATCGCGCGGTAAAGGTGAATGTCCTCCTGCGCCTTGCCGCCGAGAAGCTGATAGACGGGCAGGCCCGTCGCCTTGCCGAGGATATCCCAGCAGGCGACATCAATCGCCGCCTTCACATAGGGATGCCCGCGCAGGACCGCATCCATGTGGCGGTTGAGCGTGCCAAGGTCGCGCGGATCCATGCCGATGACCTTCGGGGCAATCTCGGCCAGGCCCGAACGCACGCCAAGCGCATAGGCCGGCAGATAGGCAGAACCGAGTGGGCAGCATTCGCCCCAGCCGGTGATCCCGGCATCGGTCACGACCTCGACCACGGTCGCATCGAAAACCTCGACGTAGTTGCCGTTCGACCAGCTGTAGCGGCCTTCCTTCAGCGGCAGGTCGACCTGATAGGCCCGGATCGCGGTTATCCTCACGGCAAGCTCCTGTGGAAAGGGCAGGTTCCGGCTGAAAGCAGATGCGCGCGGGGGCGATTTGTCAAACCGTATCGCGTGCCAGAACCGGCAACTCCACCGGCGCGGCGGGCGACAGCATCTCTGCCCCGCTCTCCCGCACGACGATGTTTTCTTCATGAACAAGGATACGGCCCGGCGCGATCTCGATCCCCGGCTCCAGCGTCAGCACCATGCCCGCTTCCAACACCGTGTGATCGGCGGGGATCAGCGACAGTCCCTCGGTCAGCTGCATTCCCAGACCATGGCCCAGCCGGCCGGCCTCCGACCCGCCAGCGCCGCCGGTGACAATGCGGTCCATCGCATGGAAAAGATCGGCGGCAGTATTGCCCGGCCGCGCCAAGGGCAGCGCCGCCGCCACAGCCTCGATCAGGCGGTCATATCCGCGCCGGGCGGCATCTGAAGGCGCACCCATGGCAAAGTTGCGGTCGTAGTCGCAGAAATACCCGTCATGGACGAGCCCGGTATCGAGCATCAGGATGTCGCCCCGCGCCAACGGCACTTCCGTCGCCGGAGAAATCACATCGCCATAGCCATCCGGCCCCGCCCCCCCGGCCAGATAGGGAACCCAGTCGGCACCCTCGTCCAGACAGCTGATCTGAAACCGCCGGAATATCTGGTCTAGCGGCACCCCTTCGGCCGCAAACTCACCGACCCGGACAAAGGCGCGACCGGCGATCGCGCAGGCGGTGCCGATCTTGGCGATCTCCGCCTCGGATTTCACCGCGCGCAACCGGGCGACAATGCCCTCGTCGCTGACGATCCGCCCTGCCCCGAGCCGCGCCTGCAGGGCAGCGAAACCCGCCAGCGGCATCCTGAGATGGCTTTCCAGCCCCATAGGTGTGCCGATGCGCCCTGTTTTGCCAGCAACCTCTGCCAGCGTATCGGCCAACAGCGACACACCGTCATCCGCGTAGTCGGGCGCGCGCCAGGTGTGGATGTCGCGGACCCAGGTCTTGCCCATCAGCTCCGCCCCGATGGCCGGGATCACCGCAATCGGATCGCCCGAGGCGGGCAGAACCAGAAACCAGGGCCGCGTCGGGCTTTCCCAGAACCGCGTAAGAAAGCCCGAGAAATAGCGCAGATCGGCTTCCGTGGTCACGAATAATGCGGCAAGCCCCGCTGCCTGCATCAGCCCCTGCGCCCGCCGGGTCCGCGCCTGAAACTCCGCCGCCGGAAAGCCGCGCGGGGTCATGCCTCCGGTCCCTCGCTCAGAAAGGTCAGGACCCGCGACTGGCCGTTCAGCCCGAAGGCCCCCCTGGCCGCGAATAGACCCGCAAGTCCTGCCCCGCCAGAGGGCGTCGTCGCAAACCCCGCCTCCGCCAGCGGGGCCATTGCCGCCTCGGCCTCCGCCTCGGTGATCGTCATGAAGTGATCGGCATCGCGCGCCAGACCTTTCAGCGCGATGAGCGAGGGCATCTTGCAGTCAAGCCGCCCCATGACGGAGACAGGCCCCTCGGTCAGAACCGGCCGGCCGGCGCGGATTCCTTCGTAAAGCGCCGAGGCCGCCGCCGGCTCCACCACGACAATAGATGGCCCCCTGCCCCAGCGCGCCCGGGCATGGGCCGCGACCGCGCCTGCCAGACCGCCGACACCCGCTTGCAGGAAAATGTGGCTTGGCGCTTCGTCGAGCGCATCGGCAGCCTCCTCGGCCATGGCCAGATAGCCTTCCATCAGCCGGTGCGGCACCTCCATGTAGCCCGGCCAGGAACTGTCGGACAGAAGCTGCCAGCCGTTCTGCCCGGCGGCCTTTTCCGAGGCGGCCATGCTCGCCTCATATTCCGCCCCCTCGCGGACCACATCCGCGCCTTTGGCTCTCAGCCGCGCGGCAAAGCTTTCGGGCACCGTCTCGGCGATATAGACGACCGCGCCCGCGCCAAAGACCCGCGCCCCGGCGGCGACCGACATGCCGTGATTGCCCGCGCTTGCCGTCACATAGGTGCGCCCCGCCAGCGCTTTGGCCAAGTCGCCGCCCTTCGCTGCCGCGACGGCATCGCAGGCGATCACATAGGCCGCACCAAGCGCCTTGAAACTGCCAAGCCCCATGCGCCCGCGTTCATCCTTGATGTGAAGCGATCCCACCCCAGCCATCGCGGCCAGCGCCGGGGCCGCGACAACTGGCGTCGCCCTCGCCTGCGGGCAGCGCGCAAGAAGCGTCAGAACCGGCGCGGCATCGCTGGCCGGAAAGGGAACGCCATCCAGCCCCATGGGCCCGGTGGCCTTGCCACGGAAAGGGTTTTCAAGGTGCTGCATCGGTATGTCCTTTGCTTGTCCTTCGCCACATAGCGCAGGTCCGCCGGACCCGCGTGGCGAAAACCGACCGTTGCGATGTCACCCGCGCAGCACCTCAGCCACCGCGCCCGCTTCGGTTCGCGCGGGCCAGAAACGCCACGGCGACAAGGCCGACGGCGATGACGACAAGCGCCGGTGGCGCGGCCTCCGCCAGATTTTCGAGGCTCGCCTTTTCATGAACGCGGGTCGCCAGCGTATCGTAGTTGAAGGGCCTGAGGAGCAGCGTCGCCGGCAATTCCTTCACACAATCGACGAAGACGAGAAGAAGCGCGGTCCCGACCGACCCTTTCATCAGGGGCAGATAGACCTCCCGCAAGGTCGCGCCGGGCGCCCGGCCGAGCGAGCGTGCCGCCATCGGCAAGGCCGGCGCGACACGACCGAACGCCGCATCCGCCGCGCCTTGCGCGATGGCAAAGAACCGCACCACATAGGCAAGAACGATCGCCGCCGCCGTGCCGGTCAGAATCAGCCCCGGATCGTGCCCTGTCACGGCCAGAATGGCGTCGGCGATCCGGTGATCGAAGGCTGCAAGCGGGATGAGGATGCCGACGGCCAGCACCGCCCCCGGCGCCGCGTAGCCGATGGTCGTGACGGGAAGCAGCAGCCGCGGCACCCTCAGCCCCGTCAGCCGCACCCCGTAAACCATGAAGAGCGCGCCAGCCACGGTCAGCACCGCCGCCATACCGCCGACGAAAAGCGTATTCATCAGCGCCGTTGTCAGGCCCTCGCTGATCCAGACGGCGGGCCGGTCGAAGGCATGGCCCGCGATGACGCCCAGCGGCAGAAGAAACCCCATCGCTACCGGCACAAGGCAAAGGCCAGTCGCGATCCAGCCCGCCGCGCCCCTTAGCGGAATGCGCAGGACCGGCCGGTTCTGCCGGGCCGACTGATAGTAGCGCGAATTGCGCCGGCTGGTCTTTTCCAGCGTCACAAGGATCAGGATGACAGCAAGGATGACGCAGGCGATCTGGGCGGCGCCACCCGCATTGCCGCTTTCCAGCCAGACGGTGAATATGCCTGTGGTCAGGGTCTGCACGCTGAAATAATCGACCACGCCGAAATCGTTGACCGTCTCCATCATCACGATGGCCGCACCGGCGGCGATTGCGGGTCGCGCCAAGGGCAGGCCCACGCGCCAGAAAAGCGCGACCGGACCGGCGCCGAGCGCGCGGGCGACCTCGTAACAGCCGGCGGATTGTTCGCGATAGGCGGCGCGGGCCAGCATGTAGACGTAAGGGTAAAGGGCGGCCGCCAGCACGATCACCGCCGCCGTCCGCGACCGGATCTGCGGAAACCAGTAGTCGCGGGCGGATGTCCAGCCCATGGCCTCGCGCAGGGCGCCCTGGACCGGGCCCGAATAGTCGAGAAAATCGACGAGCGCATAGGCCCCGACATAGGCCGGTATGGCCAGCGGCAGGAGCAGCAGCCATTCCAGAAGCCAGCTGCCCGGAAAGCGGTACATGGTGACAAGCCAGGCCGCGCCCGCCCCCATCGCCGCCGCCAGCGCCGCCGCCGAAAGCGTCAGGATCGTAGTATTGGCCAGATAGCGCGGCAGCGTCGTTGCGATGAGATGCGGCCAGATGTTTTCGGTCGGGTTCGCCGCGAGGACCAGCACCGACAGGATCGGCAGAACCACCAGCGCCGCGATGGCGAGCGCGCCGAACGACCAGATGCCGCCAAGGGCGGTCAGCCGACGCAAAAGGCTCGTCCCCGTCTGCGCTCCCGTCTGCGGTCCAGTCTGCTCGGCCATCATGGCCTTGCGGGTTACAGGAAAGCGGTTTTCCTGTCCAGAAAGGGCGTATAGGGTCGCCCGCAAGGCAGCACGACGCAGGACTGACCACCGATGCAGATCGCATACCATCTCGGCGCCCATTGCACCGACGAGGACCGGCTCGTCCGCAGCCTTCTGAAGAACCGCGGCGTGCTGGCGCCGCAGGGTATCGTCGTGCCGGCCCCGAGGCTTTACCGGCAACTGTTGCCCCGCATCGTCCAGTCGCTCGATGACGGCCCGGCCGGCCGCGAAACCCAGAAGGTCATTCTCGACGCCGTCGCCGAGGGCGAGCGGCCCGAACGGCTGGTTTTCAGCCATGACTTCCTGATCGGCTATCCGCGCGCGGCGATTTCGGCCGAAGGGTTCTACCGCAACATCGGCAGCCGCGTCACCGCCTTCACCAATCTCTTCCCCGAGGCCGAGGCGGAGTTTCTGCTGGCCCTGCGCAACCCCGCAACGCTCATCCCCGCGCTTGTCCAGCGTGTCCCGGATGCAAGCTACGCCTCGCTCATGGAAGGGGTCGAACCCTTCAACCTCCGATGGGCGCCAGTGATCGAGCGGATGCTGGAGGCGCTTCCCGATATCGACCTGACCGTATGGTGCAACGAGGATACGCCGCTCATCTGGCCGGAACTCCTGCGGACGCTGGCCGGGCTTGGTTTCGATGCCGAGATGGAGGGCGATTTCGATCTTCTCGCCACGATCATGTCGGAAACCGGCATGTCGCGGCTGAAGACGTTTCTGGAAACCCACCCGCCCCGCTCCATCGCCCAGCGCCGGCGCATCGTCAGCGCCTTTCTCGACAAGTTCGCGCTTGCCGACGAGGTGGAGATGGAGGTCCCGATGCCCGGCTGGACCGACGATCTCGTCGCCGGGCTGACCGAACGCTATGCCGCCGACATCGCCGATATTGCCGCCTTGCCCGGCATCGACCTGATCCTGCCCTGAAACGTCGCGCCAGTCGCCTGAGCCGGGGCTGCAGCGTCAGCCCCGGCGAGGCAAGGACTTGCGCCTGAAAGGCGCACAACCGGATTTGCCTCCCACGGCTCCGGGGTTTCCGCGCAATGGAAACGGGCGGCCCTTTAGAGGCCGCCCGTCCAACTTCCATAGCCGCTCAGGGCCGGGCGAAGCCGGAGATGCGGATCAGATCATCCGTCGCGTAGTCGTCGACCTTCGGCATGTTCGTGTCGTCCGAATGCTGGACCGAGACATAGGCCGTCAGCCCGTCCGGCGCGAAGATGAAGCCGGTCGGTTCGGCCGAGCTGTCCACGACCGAGAGCATCCGCACACACCCATCGGATTTGACGTTCCGGTCCGCGCCGTCCGGCAGACAGGCCCAGACATCGCCGTTCTCGTGATCCTCGATCACATAGAGAATGCCGGTCCCCGGCTGGAAGGCGAGGTTGTCGACCGAGTTCAGGTCGCTGTCGCCTTCGATGAAGCGGTTCACCGTCACCGTCATGTCGAGCTTGCCCTCGGCATCGGGCTGCGGCGCGGCCATCGGATCGGTGTCGATCCCGCAGATCACCTCGCCATAGTTCTTGCCGCCTTCATTGCCGGTATTCGTCCAGCAGAACCGCACGCCCGGCCCGGAATAGACGGGGTCGGCATGCAGGTCCTCCGGGCGGTAATAGCCCGTGGCCCCCTTGGCGTCGGCGTCGGCCCGGGCCTTTGCCGGGTCGATCTCGATCCAGGCGGCATTGCCGATCTCGCAGCCCTGTCCGGCCTGAATCTTCCCTTTCACGCAAGAGACCTGCATCGCGTAGCTCTTGCCAGCAGCGAGCGGCGAGGCATCGAGGCTCGCGATCATGCCGCCGGTATGGGCCAAAGCGGGGATGAACTTGAACATCGCGCCGCCATCGGCGTCGGCCGTATCGGTGCCTGGGCGCAGTTCGTCGCCGCCGATCACCACGCCATCCGCGGTTACGGTCAGCCCTTCCCAGGAGATGATCGGCAGGGCCGGCCGCTTGGCGATGCGGACGGGGTCGCTGACCGCACCGGTTGCACGGTCGGTGACAACCGCGTTGTCGAGCCCGAGCGGGTCGATCAGCTCATAAGCCGCGCCGTCATCGGTTTCCTCGGTCGCAAGGATCGTGCCCCAGGCGGTTGTGCGGATGCCGTCGCAGCGGTCCATGCCGCGCACCAGCGTCTTCACCTCGCCGGTCGCAAGGTCGATCGACTGGATCGACGGGTTCAGCTTGCCCGCCGCAATCTCCCCGACGCCGCCCTCGATGCAGCCGACAAGATGGGTCGGCGCCTCTTCCGGCCAGAAGGTCATCATGTCGAGGTGATTGCCGGCAGCCCGCGTCACATACTCCGCCGTCAGCCCTTCGGCGAGCATGATCTGGTCGAAGGCGCCCTGCGCCTCGGTGCGATAGCCTTCCTCGGGCGTCGCTTCGGCCGAAGCCGCAAGCGGCGCGGCCAGACCGAAAAGCTCGGCCGACCGCTGGGCGAGCAGCGCATCGACATCGGCGCCGAAATCGCCGGCGAAGGCCGGTATCGCCGCAACAATGGCGCATAGCGAAGTGGTTACACGTGCCATCGAATCGTCCTCCGGGACCAGTTGCTTTCGGTCCCGGCTATGGACCCGGCCTGTGTGGCTGGCGTGACGATGCGGTAACGTTTCGATGACGATGTAGGGCGGGGCCTCAGGCCATCCCGAGCGCGGCCTTGTACATTTCCAGAACCGCCTCTTCCTCGGCCAGATCGTCCTTGTCGCGCTTTCGCAGCGCGATGACCTTGCGGATCACCTTGGTGTCGTAACCGCGCCCCTTGGCCTCGGCCATCACCTCTTTCTGCTGGTCGGCGATGTCCTTCTTCTCAGCCTCAAGATGTTCGTAGCGCTCGATGAACTGGCGAAGCTCGTCGGCGGTCACGTTATAGGCGGCATCGGTCGCGTCGGCGGTCATCTGGCACTCCTTCCTGGGACAGGCGCCCTGACTAGACGCTTGTCCGCGCCGCATCAAGTCCCGCTCTTGCCAAGGGGCGGCCCTTCGCGCTACCCCCGCCCCGACCGGCAGGAAACGCGGGGAGGAACGGTAGGATGGACTGGCTGATCTGGATCGGCGCGGCGGTGACGCTGGCGGGGCTTGCCGGACTTATCTGGGCCATCGCCGGCGTTGCCCGGGCCCGCCGCGGTGGCAGTGACGAGGCCAAGCTGCGCGCAGAGCTGCGCCGGGCAATGGCGCTCAATCTCGCGGCGCTTTTTCTCTCCGCCCTCGGGCTAATGATGGTCGTGACCGGCATCCTGCTCGGCTGACCGCGCGCCTCAGTCCCGGTCAAGGTCGGCGAAAGCGCGTCCGTTCTTGATCAGGTCCTGCCAGATGGGCGATGGCTGCCAGAACGGATCGCCGTCACGCGCCAAATCCCTCAGGTCGTTCAAAACCTGCAACAGACCCGCCTGATCGGCGGTTTGCATCGGCCCGCCCCGCCAGCGCGGATAACCAAAGCCCGTCATCATCACTACGTCGATATCGCCGGGGCCGAAGGCTGTGCCCTCGTCCAGAAGCCGCGCGCCCTCATTGGCTAGCGCGGCGACCGCCCGCCGCCGGATGTCGCGCTGCAACGGGCGTTCGGCGACGATCCCAAGCTCGCTCCGCAAGCCGGAGAGAAGCGCGAGGATATCGGTATCCTCGTTGCCCTGCCGCTCATCCTCCTCATACCGGTAAACCCCGCGCCCTGCGGCCATTCCGTGCCGTCCGGCGGCGCGAAGCCGCTGGCGGAACGCGCTTGCCTCGGGCCAGCAGGGCGCATCGAGCCCAAGCCGGTCGGTCAGCCGGTAAAGGCCTTGCGCAAAGCCGAAACCGGTCAATGCCCGGTCCACCTCATAGGGCGTGGCGCCCGCCTCGACCATGCGGTCCATCGCCATGGCAAGCGCACCGATCATCCGGTGACTGATCAGGCCCCCTGCCGCGCGCTGGCGGACGACGCGGCGCCCGATCCGGCCAAGCACCCCCAGAAGCGTCGCCAGCGCCGCCGGCGCCGTCCGCGTGGCGGTGGCCACCTCGATCAGCTTGCCGCGCTCTGCTGGCGCAAGAAGATGAAGCGCCATGACATCATCAGGCCGGCCCGCTGCGTCCGCAGCGGCGTCCAGCGCCACGGCCGCGCCGCCGCCATGGCCAAGCGCATCGACCGCGACGGCCAGAACCGTGCTTGCCCGCAGCACCGGATCAAGCCCCGCGAGGATCGTGGCTTTCTCCTGCTGGCCTGCACCGGCGGCAATGACGACCAGATCACAGGCGGAAAGCAGCGTCAGATCGGTCCCGCCCTCAAGGCGCGCCCAATCCCTGTCGCTGTCGCCCGCGGTGAGCGTTCCGGCCGTGACCGCCTGCGTCAGCCGTTCCGCAACCCGGTTGAGGCCAACGGACAGTGCGGCGTCGTCGCCGTCGATGATCGTGACGCGATGACCCGCCCCGATCAGCGCGGTGGCAAGCGTCGTCCCGGTCGTGCCGGAGCCGACAATGCCGATCCGCTCGACCGGGCGCGGCGGCACGCCCGCCAGTTCCCGTGGCCGCGCCGCCCGCCGTTCGGCGAAAAACGCGTGCCGAAGTCCAGCCGATTGCGGCGTGGCGAGTAAATCCTCGAAGGCCGCGCGTTCGTAGACATGCCCCTCCGCCTCGGGCAGAAGAATCGCCGCCTCCACGCAGTCGATGATCCGCCCCGGCGCGGGCAGCCGCTGGTGCGGCGGCGGCAGGCCTGCACGCGCCTCCTCCACCGCCGCCAGAAAGGCGGCGGGATCGGCCAGCGCCCGGTTCGGCCGCGCGCCGCCCGGCAGCACCGCCGTACCGTCGGCCACGGCATGGGCCAGCGCCTCGGCCGCCCCAGTCACATCCGTATCGGGCGTCACCAGGTCGACGAGCCCCATCTCCTGCCCCCGTTCAGCGGCAATCGGCAGGCCCGACAGCATCAGCCCGAGCGCGGCCTTCGCTCCGATCAGCCTTGGCAGCCGCTGCGTGCCCCCCGCGCCGGGCAGGATGCCGAGCGATACTTCCGGCAGGCCAAGCCGGGTGCCCGGCGCGGCGATGCGACAGCCGGCGGCAAGCGCCAGTTCCAGCCCGCCACCAAGCGCGGTGCCATGAAGCGCCGCGATCACCGGCTTGGCGCTGCCGGCAAGGGTCGTGCACAGCGTCGGCAAGTCCGGATCGGCCGGCGGCTGCCCGAATTCGCGAATATCGGCGCCCGCGGGCCAGGTCCGGCCGGCCGCAGCCAGCACTATGACCCGAATGGACTGATCGGCCCCGGCCCGGGCCAGCGCATCCCGAAGGCCCGCCCGCACCGCGGCTGCAAGGGCATTGACCGGGGGATTGTCGATGGTGATCACCGCCACGGCGCCGGCGATACGAAGGCTCACTGGTTCCGGCATCTCGGTCTTTCCATCCGCGCCGCACGCGTCACGATCTTACGGCCGCCGCCGGGTTTGACAGCAGAAACCCGGGGCCCGCCGGTCATGGCGCGCAGTTGCGGCAGAAGGGGGTCGCCGGCAGGAGGTCGAGCCGCTCCTCAGAAATCCGCTCGCCGCAGCGCACGCAATCGCCGTATTCGCCATCCGCCAGCCGGCCGAGCGCCGCCTCGATCATCCGCAGCTCCTGCTGGGCGGCCTGGCCCAGATCCTCCAGAACCTCGTCGGTTTCGCGCTCGACGGCCATCTCTTCCCAATCTTTGGCCTGATGCGTGTCAAGCTCGGCACCGATCCCGGCGATCCGGTTCAAGAGATCGGCCTGGCGGGCCTCCAGTTCGGCCTTTCTTACGGCGTCGGATTTCATTCGCGTCTCCTTTACCCCATGGGCCATTCGTTACAGGCTCGGCCTCACGCGGCCTTGATGCAAGTCAAACCTGCGACGGCCCACGGATTTCTGTCAATCTCGGCCTTTCGGGCATGGCGCGGCCCCGGGACAATCACATATTCACTTTGTCAGATATGAACGCCGCGGCCGATATGCCACTATGCCGGGGCGGGCGATTCCATGCCCGTCAAAGACGAGGAGACTGGGATGCAGGCAGATTGGATTTGGGGATTTGCGGGCGGGATCATGATCGGCCTCGCCGCCGCGATATTCCTGCTCGTGAACGGACGGATCATGGGCGCATCGGGGATCATCGGCGGCGTTGTCGACGGGTCGGACCGCGCGCGGGGGTCTGAAAACCTGATGTTCCTTCTCGGCCTCGCGGCGGTGCCGGCGGCCGCGATGCTGATTTTCGGCCGCCCCGACACGCATCTGACGCCGATTTTGCCGGTTGTCGTCGTGGCCGGTCTTCTGGTCGGCGCAGGCACACGGCTTGCCAATGGCTGCACATCCGGTCACGGGGTCTGCGGCATCTCGCGGCTGTCGCTGCGCGGCATCGTCGCTACCGTCTTCTACCTGCTCGGTGGCGGGCTTTCCGTCCTGATCTTCCGCCATCTGATCGGGGTGATCTGATGGGCCGCAACATCTTTTCACTGATCGCCGGCGGTCTTTTCGGGCTCGGCCTGCATCTGTCGGGCATGACCGACACAACGAAGGTTCAGGGCTGGCTCGACATATTCGGCAGTTGGGACCCGACGCTCGCCTTCGTCCTTGGCGGGGCGATCCTGCCCATGGCTGTCGCATGGCGCGTCGCGGCTCGGATGCAGCGCTCCACCCTTGGCATCGACTTCCCTGTCCCACCCGCACCGAAGATCGGCCATAACCTCGTCATCGGCTCCTTCCTCTTCGGGGCGGGCTGGGGGCTTGCGGGCCTTTGCCCCGGCCCGGCCGTCGCCTCGTTAAGCTATGGCGGCACCGGCGGCATCGTCTTTCTTTTGGCAATGATGGCCGGTATGTATGGCGCGCCCGCGCTGCGGGTCCGGCTCGACCGGCTCGCCGCCTGAGGAGATACCGCTGCCATGGACGCCCGCAAACTGACACCTACCTATGCCGTTTCGCCGCAGATCACCCCTGCGGACGTTGCCGCCATCAAGGCCGCGGGCTTCACCCGGGTCATCTGCAACCGGCCCGATGCCGAAATCGCGCCCGACATACAGGCCGAGGCGATGCGGCAGGCGGTCGAGGCGGCGGGGCTGGAATTTGTCTTCAATCCGGTAATCGGCGGCGCCATCACGCGCGAAAACGTCGCCGCGCAGAAGGCAGCGATGAGTTCGGCCAAAGGCCCCGTCTTTGCCTATTGCGCATCGGGCAACAGGTCGTCCATCGTCTGGGCGCTGGCGCAGGCGGGCGAGGTTCCGGCCGACCGCCTGATCGGAACGGCGGCCGAGTGGGGCTACAATCTCGAACCGATCCGCCCCGCGCTGGAAGGCTGAATGGCATCGGCCATGGCGCCTTCCGCGGCCCATCATCCGGCGATTGCCGCGAAACCATCGCGAAAAGACACCGAACGCGGCCAATTCCCGCCGCGCGAGCGCCGAAATCCATGCCCAGTCTGAGGCTGAGACCAACCTGCTCGAGGTCCATGATGCGACTTGACCAGACCAGCCCGGCGACGCCTGCCAGCGCCACGATCCTTCCCTTCGTCCAGCCCGCGCGGCTGCAGTCCTGCGACCGCCGGTCCGCCGCGGCCAGCTACGGCCTCAGCGCCGTCGATCTGGCCAAGGAACCCGGCCTTCTCTACCGGCTGCGCGCGATGCTGAGCGAGGATGGCCCGGACTACGGCCACCACTGAGGCGCGGATGTCCGGCCGCTCGCCGGTTCAGGACGCGGCGGGTTCCGCCATGTCGGGCCTTGCCGCGCCGGGGCTGACCTGCAAGGCCGTCCGCCCGACTGCGCCTGCAATCTCGGCATCCTCCGGCTCCGCATCCAGATAGACCCGTACCGCCATCTGCCCCCGGCACTGGCCAAGCCTGCCGCGGACGATGAGGCGCCCGCCCTGACCTTCGATCCTGAGCCGGCTCAGCGCATCGGGCGGCAAGGGCAGCAACGCGCCAGGACGAAGCGCCAGCAATTCCGCCAATGGCAGGCTTATGCGGTCAAGGACCGCTTCGATCCCCGCCCTTGCGTCCAGAACCGCAGCCTCCATCCGACCGGCCCATTCGGCAGGGTTGTGGCCATCGGGCGGTTCGGCCGCCGCACCCGGATCGGCCCCAGCGCCGCGTTCAGGTGCGGGCCCGCGCCCCTCGGCCGGCAGGGCCAGGAGAACGGCGCCTTCGCGCCCCTCCCCGAAGCGGAGCGAAATCTTGAAGGTCCGGTAGGGCACATCCTCAAGCAAGAGCGCCAAAGGACGCGGATCGTCGAGAAAGCTGCTCTGACGGAACCCTCCCGCCCAGATGATGGCGGGGTCCGTGGCCAGAAGCAGTTCCAGTTCCGACAGTGTCTGGTTCACGAACCGGCTGCACATGGCGGCATCGGTGCGCGTCGGGCGACGGGGGGCAACCGGCGCCTTGCCGACCCGGCCGGTTGTCTGCACCTCGATCAGCGTCGAAACCGCCGTCGGCGACAGGACCATCAGGCCCAGCGTCTCCTCCGGGCCGGCAAGCACCATCAGAAGCGCGCGTTCGTCCAGCTGCTCGGGTATCTCGCTCAGGGACAGGCGCAATTCACGCATGGAAGCAATGTCGATCGGCAGGCGCAGCAGGTCCTGCGCCGTCTTGGCCAGCGCATGGTGCAGCGCTCGCGCCGGCGTCATCGCCACGGCGCCGCGGCTCGCCGCGCCCGCCTCGGCCTTGCGCCGAAGCACGGATTGCCGCGTGATCTCGGTCATGCCCGTCGTCTGGCCCTTCCGGCGAAAACTGCCCTGCCCCACCGGTCTGCCAGATCGCGGTTACCAAAATGTTGACCCGCAACCACCCAATCCGGGGCGCATACCCCAATCGCGGGTTGGACAGACCGTTTTGAACCGGGCTAGACTTCACCCATTCAAACCGGAGGTATTCATGATCCGCGCTGCCATCATTTTGGGTCTTTTCGCCGCCACACCCGCCTGCGCCGATGTCTGGACATTCGAAACCCCGTCCGAGAACATCCAATGTACTGTCGGGCAGGAAATCGACATCTCCGACATCTATTGCACGATTATCGAACGCAACGGTCCACCCGCCGCCCCGCGTCCGTCCGGTTGCCAGTCCGACTGGGGGCATACGTTCTTCATGCGCGACCGAGGGCCGGTGATGATGATGTGCGAGCCGCTGAACCGCAACAAGGACGGTTTCGACCGCGCCGATTATGGCGTGACGGGCCAGTTCGGCGGCTTTACCTGCCTGTCGACCGAGAAAGGGCTCGACTGCCGCAACCTCGACGGCCACGGATTCTTCCTGTCCCGTTCGCGCCAGACGATCTACTGACAGAGCCGCTCAGGCGGCTTCGGCTTCGTCCTTCCGCTCGGGCCGCACCGGCAGCGTGACGCGGAAGGCCGCCCCCCCTTGCCCCGGCAGGTAAGCGATAGTGCCGCCGAGATTGACCATGATCTCCCGGCAGATGGCCAGACCAAGCCCCGCACCCCCGGCCCGCGCCGTATCGGTCAGGCGGGAAAACTTCTCGAAGATCAGCGACTGTGACTTGCGCGGAATGCCGGTGCCGTTGTCGATGAAATCGACCGTGATCCGCCCCCGCCGCTGACGCACACTGATGGTCAGGCTCGGCCGCTCGGCATCGCAATACTTGCGGGCGTTCGAGACGAGATTGATGAAGACCTGCACCAGCCGGTCGGTATCGGTAATGACCGGCATATGTTCGGTCGGAAAGTCGCGATGCATCGTGAAGACGCGTTCGGGCCGCGTATTGCTTGCCGCCTGCACCGCGCGGTTGATCAGATCATGCAGGTTCGCGACCTTCATGTTCAGCTGCACCTTGCGGTTTTCCAGAACCGAAAGGTCGAGAAGATCGTCCAGAAGCCGGGTCAGGCGGATCGCCTCTTCATGGATGATGCTGGCATATTTCTGCTGCATCTCGCCCGGCAGTTCCGGGTCCATGAGAATTTCCGAAAACGCCCGGATCGAGGTCATCGGGGTTCTCAGCTCATGGCTGATCTGGCTGAGAAAGGCATCCTTCTGCACCGAAAGCTCGGTCAGCTTGTCATTGGCCTCGCCAAGCTGGCGGGCGGTGCGGGCCAGTTCCTCCGATTTCGCCTCAAGCTGGGTGGAATATTCAAGGATCTGCTGTGCCTCGGAGGCGACCGCCATCAGGTCCTGGGCCGACACCGCCGCACCGACCGCGAACTGGGCAATCATCGCGTGGGCCGTCGCCGCGCCGACCGCGCCGCCAAGCCGCCGTTCCAGCGCCTCGATGAAATCGGGCGTGGTGTCGGGTAGGAAGCCGCCCTTGCCCTGCGCCTCAGCCGCGTTCTGAAAGAAGCGCTGCGCCTCCTCCGCGCCGAGAATGCCCTGGCTCATCGCCAGCAGGTCCTCCGCCTCGGCCCCGCCGCGCGACCATCCCCGCGCCACCGGGTCGTGATCGAAGACATTGACGAAGGCGACACCCTGCATCCGCTCAATCGGGCCTGGAAAGGTCAGAAGCGAGCCCATGACATAGGCCGCCGTGTTCAGCACCATCGACCAGAAAAGCGCGTGAAGAAGCGGATCGAGCGTCGCAATCCCGAAAAGCGCCTGCGGCCTCAGCCAGCCTATTCCCCATGGCCCCTCGGCCAGAAGCGACGGTGACAAGAGCCCGCCACTGCCGAAGGACGGCAGATAGAGCGCGTAGAGCCAGACGAGAAAGCCGGTCCCGAGCCCCAGCGCCGCACCTGTCCCGGTGCCGCCACGCCAGAAGATGCCGCCAATGAGCGCGGGCAGGATCTGCGACACGCCGACGAAGGAAATGAGCCCGATGGCCGCCAGCGCCGCCGAGCCGCCCGAAAGCGCATAGTAGGCATAGCCAAGCCCGAGGATGCCCGCGATGGATACCCGCCGCGACATCAGGACAAGCCCCCGGACATCGCCCGGTGCCCGCGCGCCGCCCCGCCGCAGGCTCAGCCACAAGGGGGTTACGACATGGTTCGACACCATCGTCGCCAGCGCGATTGCCGCCACGATCACCATCGAGGTGGCCGAGGAAAACCCGCCAAGGAAGGCCAGCATCGCAAGTTTCTCCTGCCCCACCGCCAAAGGCAGCGTCAGCACGAAAAGGTCGGGATTGGCGCCTTCGGGCAGGGTCGCAAGCCCGACAACGGCAATCGGAATGACGAAAAGGCTCATCAGCAGAAGGTAAAGCGGAAAGGCCCAGGATGCCGTGGCCAAATGCCGTTCGTCCGAGTTTTCGACGACCATCACCTGAAACATCCGGGGCAGGGTCAGGATCGCCGCCGCCGACACGAAGGTCAGCCCCATCCAGCGCCCCGGCTGCAACGGCCAGTCGGCAATGGGCGAGGCGTCGATCTTCGCCATCACGTCACCGACGCCGCCGGCGACAACCCAGACGGTGAAGACCCCGACGGCCAGCAACGCCACGAGTTTCACCACCGCCTCAAGCGCGATGGCCATGACAACGCCATGATGGCGTTCGTTCGCATCGAGGTTGCGGGTGCCGAAAAGGATGGTGAACAGTGTCAACCCGCCCGCGACCCATAGCGCGGTTGCCCCCTGATCCGGCATTCCCCAGCCTTCCGGCGTGTGCGAGGCGAAGACCCCGAAGGACAGTGTGACCGATTGCAATTGCAGCGCGATATAGGGCGTCGCCGCGACGACCGAGATCACCGTCACGATGACGCCAAGCGCATTCGACTTGCCATAGCGCGCCGATATGAGGTCGGCGATGGAAGTAACGCGATGATTGCGCCCGATCCGGACAAGTTTGCGCAGGACCCACCACCAGCCGATCAGAACCAGCGTGGGGCCAAGATAGATCGTGATGAATTCGAGACCCGACCGCGCGGCATAGCCGACCGCCCCGTAAAAGGTCCAGGCGGTGCAGTAGATCGACAGCGAAAGCGTGTAGACGATGGGCGAGCGCAGCCAGCCCACTTGCCCCCGTTCCGCCCGACGTTCGGCAGCGAAGGCGACGAGGAACAGAAGGCAGACATAGGCCAGACAGACCGCGACGAGGATGTTGAATGGCACCATCAGTCCCGCTCCTCGCCGTCCTGCGGCCGCCCGGGTTCACCACCCGACAGAAGCCGCGCCAGAAGGCCCGCGACAAGGATCAGGATGAACCAGACGGCAAAAAGGTAGACCCCGCCTCCGGCGGTATCGGGTTCGGGCGTGGCGGCTGGCCGCCAGAGCACCGGCAGGAAGAAAAGGAAAAGACCGAGAATCGGCAAGAGCCGCGCCGCATCGGTCAGCCGCCGCCGGCGATAGCCCTGACGGGCATGAAAAAGCGGTTGGCGCGGCCGCTTCATGCCACGCCGGCAAGATCGCGCAGCGCCGCGACGATGGCATCGTTGGCGAAGGGCTTCGACATGAACCGGCTGGCCCCGGCGGCTTCGGCGCGATGGCGCTCGCTGTCCTGTCCCCGCGCGCTCAGGACCAGAACCGGCATCGCCGCCAGATCGGTATCGGCGCGCAGATCGGCGAGAATTTCATACCCCGACCGGCCCGGCAGCATCACGTCGAGGACGACAACCTCCGGCGCCTCGCGGCGGATCGCCTCCATCGCATCGGCCCCGTTCGCATGGGTCGCCACGCTCCAGCCGTCACGCTGCAGGATATAGCGGATCGCCTCGGCGATATGCGGCTCGTCTTCGATCAGAAGAATCCGCTTTCCCATTCGCCGCTCCTCCCCTGCGTCGGCTCCGCCCGGTCAGTATCGCCGAAGCGGGCGGGCGGTGTCAAAACGCCATTTCGGTCCCCGGGGGCAGCCCCCGGGGCTTGACCAGCCGTCACGCCACCTCGGTCAGGATCGACGGTTCACGCCGCGCCGGGCACCCGCCCCGCGTACAGATCCGGCAGGACGACCCGATGGGCCGGTCCTGCCCCGCCCGCGCGACCGGGGCCGGCAGGATCAGCATCAGCGCTTCCACCACGGCAGGCCCGTCGAAACCACCGGGGTGGCGCGGTTCGGAAAAGGCATAGGTCAGGAACCGCTGCGGCACCTGCCCCGCCAGTTCCACCATCGCCCGGATCGGCACCATCGGCCGCGCCAAAGCCTCATAAAGCGGCCAGAGCGGACAGGCCGCCCCGAACCGCGGCAGGGCAAAGCCCGGGGCGGGCTTCCGAAAGGTCAGCGTGCCCGACGCGTCGCAGGCGACCAGTCCGATGGGCGGCAGTTCGGGATCGGGGGGCAGCGCCGCAAGACGGCGAAAGACTGGCCCCAGCCCGCAACCGAAGCGCGCGGCGATCTGCCCCGGGTCCGGCCCGTCTTCGCGAAGCGCGGCGCGAAACCGGTCAAGCGGCAACATCTCCGCATCGCGCCGCCGCCCGACCACATAGGCCCGCGCCAGTTTGCGCGCCGCAAGGCTCGCGAGTTCCGGCACACCTTCGATCAGACTGTCGGGATCGGGCGCAGAGCTTCGCTCCAACGCCGCAAGGTGATAGTCGCGCCGGGCGAGCCAGGCCTCCACCTCCTCCTGCGGCGACAGAAGGCCCGTCTCGCTTTCCTGGCTCGCGTCGAGATAGGCTGTCAGCGCCGCCGCCGCCTCGCTGAGCCGGATGCTGTCCTCATAGACATTGCGGTGAAACCGCGCCCGCCATTCGGGGTCGATCTCCTCGCTTTCGGCCAGAATGGCGGCGGTCGAGCGGACCGATGTCACCGCCGACACAACCTCATGCAGCGAGGCGGACAGAAACGGATCATGCGCCATCCGTTCGTTCAGCGCCTCAAAGGATCTCTCCAGCGCGACAAGACGCGCCTGTCGCGCCGCCAGCAGCGCGGCCCAGCCCGGGAAGCGGCCCAGAAACTCCTCGATCCGCTCGACCTCCGGCGCGTGATCTTCCGGTCCCGCGCCCGCCGCCGCTTCCCTCAGGCTTTCGAAAATGGCCGTTTCGGCACCCTCGGCCAGCGCCGCGGCCTCCACGCCCAGGGCACCGGCCAGCCGTTCCACCAGATCGGCGCTGACCTTGCGGCGGTTATGTTCGATCAGGTTGAGATAGGCCGGCGATATCCCCGCCGCCCGCGCCAGATCGGCCTGTTTCAGCCCGATCAGCAGCCGCCTTTCGCGCACCCGCGTCCCGGTCAGGGCAGACCGCGCCATCCTCTCCCCCCTGCGGGATCATCCCGACAGTGCCCATCTTTACAGAAAGAGAGTGCGTTTCAAAGAGGTTGTGGCGCGGTTTTCAGAATGTCAGCAATTCGGCGGCGCGACATCCAGCGTCCGCTCGACCACCGGCCGGCCATCGACGCATTCGGTCAACTTCGGCTTGTTGCGGTTGCAGCCGGTCAGCATCGCCAGTGCCACAAGCGCGATAATCCCGATCCGCATCCTCTATCTCTCCGTCACCGACACCCCTGACCCTATTCACCCTGAAAGGGCACAGGGCGCAAGGGAAAAGCGGTTTTTCCCGTTGCGGCCCCCCGGCGAAACGCAGGACGGCCCGGAGACCTGCGCCGCCGGGCCGTCCAATTCCGTCAGGATCGCAGGCTACTGAAGCGCCTTGTCGGTGATCTGATGCGTCCAGGCCCCTTCCGGCGCCTTGGAGATGACCGGGTCCGACCCACCCGCCAGCAGCGTCGCCACCGTCCGCTCGTAATCGGCCGGGTCAAGCGCACCGTTGGAACCGGCCGTGAGCTTCGCAATCTCGCCCATCATGCGCTTCTGGTGGCCTTCGGTCTGCGCGCCCGTCTCGTCATTGTCGAGAACGATCATCGCCGCGTCATCGGGGTTTTCTTCGGCCCATTTCCAGCCCTTCATGGAAGCGCGGACAAAGCGCACCATCTTGTCCTCGAAGGCGGGGTCGGTGAGCTTGTCTTCCAGCACGTAAAGCCCGTCTTCCATCGTGGCCACGCCCATATCCTGATACTTGAAGGTGACGAGGTCGTCCGGGCTGATCCCGGCGTCGATCACCTGCCAGTATTCGTTATAGGTCATGGTCGAGATGCAGGCGGCCTGCTTCTGCAGCAGCGGATCGACGTTGAAGCCCTGCTTCAGCACCTCCACCCCGTCGGCCCCGCCGGTGGTCGGGATGCCCAAGGTCGCCATCCAGCTCAGGAACGGATATTCGTTGCCGAAGAACCAGACGCCCAGCGTCTTGCCCCTGAAATCCTCAGGCGCCGCGACACCGCTTTCCTTCAGGCAGGTCAGCATCATGCCCGACGACTTGAAGGGCTGGGCGATATTGACAAGGGGCAGCCCCTTTTCCCGCGCGGCGAGCGCCGAGGGCATCCAGTCGATCACCACATCGGCCCCGCCGCCGGCGACAACCTGCGTCGGCGCAATGTCCGGCCCGCCCGGCAGGATGGTGACGTTCAGCCCCTCCTCGTCGTAAAAGCCCTTGTCCTTGGCGACGAAATAGCCTGCGAACTGGGCCTGGGTCACCCATTTCAGCTGCAGCGTCACATCGTCGGCGGCCTGGGCGGCCGAGGCGAAAAGCCCCGCGGCCAGAACCGAAGTCATCAGTTTTCTCATCTTCACAACCTCCATGTTGTTATCTCCTCCCTCTTTGCGAGGGATGCCAGAAGGTGACGGATTTCTCGATCCCCGCCACCAAACCGTAAAATGCCGAACCGGCCAGCGCCGCCACGGCAATTTCCGCCCAGACCATGTCGAGCGCAAGTTGCCCGACGGCTGTCGAAATCCGAAATCCCATGCCCCGCGTCGGCGACCCGAAGAACTCCGCCACGATAGCGCCAATGAGCGCCAGAGTCGTGGCGATTTTCAGCCCGTTGAAGATGAAGGGCATGGCGGCGGGAAGGCGCAGCTTCATCAGCGTCTGTCCGTAGCTCGCCGAATAGGTCGCCATCAGGTCGCGCTGCATCCGCTCGGTTGCTGCGAGCCCCGCCACCGTGTTCACGAGGACCGGGAAGAAGACCATCACCACGACCACGGCCGCCTTCGACTGCCAGTCGAAGCCGAACCACATGACGAGGATCGGCGCGATGCCGACGATGGGCAGGGCCGCCACGAAATTCCCCACCGGCAGAAGCCCCCGCTGCAGGAAGGGCGAGCGGTCGATCAGGATCGCCGTCAGGACCGCCGCGCCGCAGCCGATGGCATAGCCAGAGAGCGCGCCTTTCAGGATCGTCTGAACAAAGTCGATCCAGAGGACCGGCACCGAGGCCTTGATCGTGCCCCAGATGACCGATGGCGCGGGCAGAATCACGCCCGGCACATTCAGCCCCCGCACGACCCCTTCCCAGAGGATGAGGAGCGTCACGCCGAAAAGCGCGGGCACGAAGAGCCTGACAGCCCTTGTCTTCGCCACCGGCTGCCGCGCAAGCCAGGCGTTGAAGCCCCAGGCCGCCAGCCAGAAAAGGATCGCGCCCCAGAACCACATCACCGCGCCATCCCCATGCGGGCCAGCGTCACCCGCTCGACCACCCCGATGATGACGACAAGCCCCGCCGCCAGCGTCGCCGCGGCGAAAAGCGCGGCCCAGATCTGCACGGTCTGGCCGTAATAGCTCCCCTGCAAAAGCCGCGCGCCAAGACCCGCGACGGCGCCCGAAGGCAGTTCGGCCACGATCGTGCCGACGACAGCGGCGGCAACGGCCACCTTCAGCGAGGCGAAGAGATAGGGCATGGAGGCCGGCAACCTCAGCTTCCAGAAGGTCTGGCGGTTGGAGGCATTGTAGGTCTTCAGAAGGTCCATCTGCATGCCGTCGGGGCTCCGCAATCCCTTCACCATGCCGACGACGACCGGGAAGAAGGTCAGATAGGCCGCGATCACCGCCTTGGAAAAGAGGGGCGGCACGTTCAAGGGCGGTCCGCCCAGCACCACGATCACCATCGGCGCAATGGCAAGGATCGGCACCGTCTGGCTGGCAATCGCCCAGGGCATCACACTCATGTCCATCGCCCGGTCATGAACGATCCCCACGGCCAGCAACACGCCCAGCCCCGTGCCGATGGCAAAACCGAGCATCGTGGCCGAAAAGGTAATCCACCCATGATAGACAAGGCTGCGCTTGGAGGTGATCTTCTGCCCTGCCACCCCCTGCCAGAGCCCCTCGGCCACCTGATGCGGCGCGGGCAGGACGGGGCGCTCCTGCGCCATCGTGTCGGCGACCATCTCGGAAAAGGAAATCTCCACCCCGGCGCGGGCCGCCTGATCGTAGCTCCACTGACTGTTCAGCCAGACCGTCGCCCCGTACCAGAGCGCGACGATGGCGGCGACGACGGTCAGGATGGGCAGAAGCGACCTCACACCACCCCTCCCATCACCTGTTTCCAAATATCCTCAGGGGGCGTCCCCGACTTGATCGGGGACCGGGGGGCAGACAGCCCCCCGCCTGCGCTCGCATCCATCCCGACGCCTGCCATACGCATGCCGTACGTTTCGCCGACGCTCTGCAGACGGGGATCAGACCTCATCGCCATGCCCCGCCCTCAGCCCCTCACGCACCCGGTGCGCGATCTCGATGAACTCTTTCGAGTCGCGAATATCGAGCGGCCTTTCCCTCGGCAGCGGACTGTCGATCACGTCCGTAATCCGCCCCGGACGGGGCGACATCACCACGATCTTTGTCGAGAGGTACACCGCCTCGGGGATCGAATGGGTGACGAACCCGATGGTCTTTTCGGTGCGCGCCCAGAGCTTCAGAAGTTCCTCGTTCAGCCGGTCCCGCACGATCTCATCCAGCGCCCCGAAGGGTTCGTCCATCAGCAGGATATCGGCGTCGAAGGCGAGCGCCCGGGCGATGGAGGCGCGCTGCTGCATGCCGCCCGAAAGCTGCCAGGGGAACTTCTTGCCGAACCCCTCCAGATCGACAAGCGCCAGCACCTTTTCCACCCGCGCCACCTGCTCGGCACGTGAAAACCCCATGATTTCAAGGGGAAGCCGGATATTCCCGGCAATCGTCCGCCAGGGATAAAGCCCCGCCGCCTGAAACACATAGCCGTAAGCCCGCGCCTGCCGCGCAGCGTCCGGGCTCATCCCGTTCACGGTCAGGGTGCCCTCTGTCGGATGCTCCAACGCCGCGACCGCCCGCAGGAAGGTGGTCTTGCCACAACCCGACGGCCCGATGAACGAGACGAAATCGCCCTTCTCCACCGTCAGGTTCACATCCTTCAGCGCATGGACCGGGCCGTCATTCGTCTGAAACGTCAGCCCCAGCCCCTTCGCCTCGATCACCGGCGATAATGCGGCGGTGTCCTTCAACTTACACCCCACTCGCCGGAATGCCGGTCCGTTGCACGGGACGGGGCGAGGTCAATTCCTTCCACGAAGACAAGGCCTTGTTGACCGGGTTACCGGCCTTGCGGGCCACGAACTCGCCATGGCCCTCGCGGGTCTCGACCTTGCCGTCGTTCACGGCAACCATACCCCGGGTCAACGTGTAGCGCGGCAGGCCCTTGACCTCGTGGCCCTCGAAAACGTTGTAGTCGATGGCCGATTGCTGCGACTTGGTCGAAATCGTCTTTGTGCGCTCCGGGTCCCAGACCACCAGATCGGCGTCGGCACCCACAAGAACCGCGCCCTTTTTCGGGTAGCAATTCAATATCTTGGCGATGTTTGTTGAGGTAACCGCGACGAATTCGTTCGGCGTCAGGCGGCCGGTATTCACCCCGTGGGTCCAGAGCATCGGCATCCGGTCCTCCAGCCCCCCCGTCCCGTTCGGGATCTTGGTGAAATCGCCGACGCCAAAGCGCTTCTGCTCGGTGGTAAACGCACAGTGATCGGTCGCGACGACCGAGAGCGAGCCCGACTGAAGCCCGGCCCAGAGGCTGTCCTGATGCTTCTTGTTGCGGAACGGAGGTGACATCACCCGGCGGGCGGCGTGATCCCAGTCCTTGTTGAAATATTCAGTCTCATCGAGGGTTAGATGCTGGATCAGCGGCTCGCCCCAGACCCTTTTCCCCTGCATCCGGGCCCGCCGAATGGCCTCATGCGCGTCCTCGCAGCTCGTATGCACCACGTAAAGCGGCACCCCCGCCATATCGGCGATCATGATCGCGCGGTTCGTCGCCTCGCCCTCGACCTGCGGCGGGCGGGAATAGGCATGCGCCTCAGGCCCCACATTGCCGTCGGCCAGAAGCTTGGCCGAAAGCTCCGCCACCACATCGCCGTTCTCGGCATGGACAAGCGCGATGCCGCCCAGTTCGGCGAGCCGCTTGAAGGAGGCGTACATCTCCTCGTCATTGACCATGAGAGCGCCCTTATAGGCCATGAAATGCTTGAAGGTCGTGATGCCCTCCTTCTCGATCACGGTCTTCATGTCATCAAAGACCTTCTCGCCCCACCAGGTCACGGCCATGTGGTAGCTGTAATCGCAGTTCGCGCGGCCCGACTTGTTGTGCCACATCTGAAGCGCGTCATGCAGGCCCTGCCCCGGCGCGGGCAGTGCGAAGTCGACGACCATCGTCGTGCCGCCCGCCAGCGCCGCGCGGGTGCCGCTTTCGAAATCGTCCGAGGAATAGGTGCCCATGAAGGGCATTTCCAGATGCGTATGCGGGTCGATCCCGCCCGGCATGACATAGCAGCCGGTGGCGTCCAACTCCTTGTCGCCTTTCAGATTTACCCCGATCTGGGCGATCGTGCCGCCCTCAACCAGCACATCCGCCTTGTAGGTCAGATCGGCGGTGACGACGGTGCCGTTCTTGATCACAGTCAGCATAGCGCTACTCCTTCATGTTCGATGTCGGGCGCCTTTTCCGGCGTGCCGGTTCTGATGATCTGACGTTCGGGGACCGAAACCTGCGTTACCGCGGTCCCGATTTCTCTGGCCAGCGCGGCGCATTCCGCCGCGCGCCGGGTTTCGTCCAGTTCCGGCCAGTCCGGCGTCTCAGCGGGCAGAAACCCGGCTGCGACAAGTGCAGTCCGCATGGCGCGCCGCGACGGTTCGAGATAGAGCGTATTGGCATTTCCCCGGATCCTGCCGGAGAAGGCAGCACGGGTCTCGTCGAGCATAAGCGGCGGCTGTCCGGTGAAGACCGAAAGGCTGTGGCAAATCTGGTCGTAAACCGGCGCCGACCTGCGCATGATCACCGCCGCACGGCAGCTTTCAGCGGCCGAAAACCCCAAAAGATGAAACGGCGTCCCATCGGCGCCGACAACGTGGCTTGCCCCCCGCAGCATCGCGATCTGGTCACGCAGCGGTCGTTCTTCGGGCCGGACCACCTCGTATCCGGCGGCCTCGAAAAGCACCTCCAGACCCGCCTCGTCGAAAAGCCGCCCGCGACGGGCGGCAAGGCCAG
The DNA here is from genome assembly GCA_041397105.1 of Paracoccaceae bacterium. Classification (GTDB taxonomy): domain Bacteria; phylum Pseudomonadota; class Alphaproteobacteria; order Rhodobacterales; family Rhodobacteraceae; genus Albidovulum. Next base: position 257,029 of record JAWKXJ010000002.1, on the reverse strand, counting down.
ACCGCGTGATGTAGAGCCGCCGTCCCGCCCCTTCCGCCGCCACACCGGAAAACCGCCGGCGCAGATAGGCACGGGATTCGGGCCGCCCGCTCATCATCTCGCCCGCGCCAAGGCCCTGTTCGCCCAGGATGAGCCGCCCGACCCGTGTCGGGACGGTCACGATGCGGACCGGCGGCAAACCCAGTATTTCGGCCAGTGCGGCGAAGCCACGCGCCACGCGCCGGGTCTTGTCAAAGGGGCGCGCGAAAAAGACCACGCCATCGACAGGTCCGCAATGATCGAGCGCCCAAAGCCGGCTCAGACCCTCGCAGAGAATATGGCCAAAATGCCCCGGCAGGACGCCGCCGAAAAGGTGAGTGCCGGCCAGCGCCTCTTCCGGCGCGCGGGGTTCGGGAAAGACCGTGGACGGATCGTCGGGCGCACCGGAAAAGCACTGGCCAAGCAATACCGGCGCGTCCCCGGCATCAAAGACACCGCAGGGCTGCGGTCGCTCCGGGCCGGTCGGCGGGACAAGCAGGGCCCGTTCGACCTGCAGGGGCGGCAAGCGAAGCCCAAGCGCCGGATCGGGTCGCGCCAATGCCGTCATGTCCGGCACCACCAGAACGCGGTACGTTCTTCCGCCAAATTCTGGACCCTCGGGCTCATCCGTCTCCCATCCGCTGGAGCTGACCATGCCAAAGGTCCAATCGGCCCGCAACTACAGTCCGGGCGGCCGGAGCGGCGGTGGCGATGGTATTTTTTCCGACGACCGTGGTCATGCGACCAACGCCCCATAGGTCAGATCGGCGGTGACGATGGTGCCGTTCTTGATAACTGTGGTCATGATGGATTCCCTCCTTAGTCTTTGGGGGACTCGGCGATGATGTGTTTTCCATCAGGGTCCCAACCGCCGCCACCGCCACTACCGCCTGCAGCTTTTCCGGTTTGCTTCTCTTTCTTTTCTTTGCGTGAGAAATGCCGTTCGTTAAGTGGCGTTGGCGCTTGAAAGTATACTGGAACCTGAAATGTGATCGTGTTTCGGTTCTCAGATTTCCCGATTGCCTTGGCATCACCGAACGTAAGGACTTTGATACCGCCCCCTGCTTCTTTTCCGGTTGTCACGGAAACCTCAAACCCAACCATTTGAGGTTCAACAACTTTCTGGTTCTCGACAAAACCGGGCGCGATGAACAGGCGAGATTTTTGCTGGGCTTTTGTAACACCTTCCGTGATGCTCAGGAGCGTCTTCTCGACAAAATCTTCTAAATCCATCTTTTCACCCCACGACCTCCGCCGTCTCCAAGACCGCGTGCAGCAGCACATCCGTCCCCGCCGCCGCCCACTCAGGGGAAATCTCCTCGGCCTCGTTGTGGCTGAGGCCATCCACGCAGGGGCACATGATCATCGCGGTGGGGGCGACGTCGTTGATCCAGCAGGCGTCGTGGCCCGCGCCCGAGACGATATCCATGTGGCTGTAGCCGAGCCGCTCTGCCGCCGAACGCACGGCCTTCACGCAGCCTTCATTGAAGGCGGGCGGGTCGAACTGGCCGACGATCTTGCTCTCGAACCCGACGCCGATATCGGCGCAGAGTTTCGGCGCGCGCTCGATGAACTCCGCGACCATCGCGTTCAGCTTCGGCAGGATATGGGTGCGCATGTCGACGGTAAAGACGACGCGGCCCGGGATGATGTTGCGGCTGTTGGGGTAGACGTCGATATGGCCGATGGCCCCCACCGCGTTCGGCTGGTTCGCCATGGCGATCTCATGCACCAGTTCCGTCACTAGCGCCAAACCACGGCCCGCATTCTTGCGCATATGCATGGGGGTGGAGCCGGTATGGCTTTCCTTCCCCGTCACGGTGCATTCGATCCAGCGCAGGCCCTGCCCGTGGGTGACGACGCCGATATCCTTCCCCTCGGCCTCCAGGATCGGGCCCTGTTCGATGTGCAGTTCAAAAAGCGCATGCATCTTGCGCGCGCCCACCGTCTCGTCGCCCTGCCAGCCGATCCGCTTCAGCTCATCACCGAATTTCAGCCCCTTGGCGTCGGTCCGGTCATAGGCCCAGTCCTGGCTATGCTTGCCCGCGAAGACACCGGAGGCGAGCATGGCGGGGGCAAAGCGCGTGCCCTCCTCATTCGTCCAGTTGACCACCACGATCGGGTGTTTGGTCTTGATCCCAAGGTCGTTCATCGTGCGCACCGCTTCCAGCGCGCCCAGAACCCCCAGGACCCCGTCATACTTGCCGCCCGTCGGCTGGGTATCGAGGTGGCTGCCCATGTAGACAGGCAGCGCGTCCGGGTCCTCGCCGGCCCGCGTGGCGAACATGTTGCCCATCGTATCGACGCCCATCGTCATGCCCGCCGCCTCGCACCATTTCTGGAAGAGCGCCCGGCCCTTGGCGTCGTCGTCCGTCAGCGTCTGGCGGTTGTTGCCGCCCGCCACGCCGGGGCCGATCTTGGCCATCTCCATCAGGCTGTCCCAAAGGCGAGCGGGGTCGATCCTGAGATTCTCTCCGGGGGCTGGCATCATGTCCTCCTGTCGGTCTCGCGTCCCGGGGTCTTCTTGCCCCTTGCGGCGACTCGTTTTCTGACCGTATGGTCAAGGTTGAGACGACCACAACCTGACCAACCGGTCAACAAATTTCTTACGGGATGATGGCAGAGCCGATCCGACTGTCCAAGCGGGACGCCACACGGCGGGAAAACGAGGCGCGCATCCTCGCGGCGGCGGAAAAGGTCTTTGCCGAGGCCGGGTTCGGCGGCGCGACGATGCAGCTGATTGCCGATATGGCGGGGCTGCCCAAGGCCAACCTGCACTACTATTTCGCGACGAAGGAAGAGCTTTACCGGAAGGTCGTCCAGAACATCTTCGAAATCTGGCTTCATGCCGCCGATGTCTTTGACAATGCACCCGGTCCGGTCGAAGGCATCGGTGCCTATATCGAGGCAAAGATGGAGATCTCGCGCCGCCACCCGGAGGGATCGAAGGTCTGGGCGTCCGAGGTGATGCATGGTGCGCCGGTGATTCAGGACTATCTGGAAACCACGCTGCGCGACTGGACGACCGGGCGGTCGCGGCTGATCCAGAAATGGATCGACGAGGGCAAGATGGACCCCATCGACCCCGAACACCTTCTTTACATGCTTTGGGCCACTACCCAGCATTACGCCGATTTCGGCCATCAGATCGAAACGCTGAACGGGGGCCGCAAACTGTCCGAAAAACAGTGGAAGGCCGCGAAAGACAGCGTCAGGCGGATCATCCTGCACGGCATTGGCGCGCTCTGACCGGCGCCCGGCCGGCTCTGTCCGGCCCGTGTTCGCCGGCATGCTGTCCATTTGATCACAGTCGACCGCCCCAATGGTACCAGGCGCCTGTTAACGTTTGACGCGGCCGGGCGGGGTGGCGAGCGTGAAGGCGATTTACGAACCAAGACGGTTATTCCATGGCACCCCGGCAGATTAGCCAGCGTCAGTATTTCTTCGGGTCCCGCGCACGGCTGCTTTACGAACTGATCGGCTGGAACTTCCGCAAGGCCGACCATCTGAGATTCATGAATTACGGCTATGACGACGGCGATCCCCCGCCGCTCGCACCCGAGGATGAGGCCGAACGGTATTGCGCGCAGCTCTACCACGCGGCGGCGGCCCTGCATGATCTTTCAGGCAAGCATGTGCTCGATATCGGATCGGGCCGTGGCGGTGGCGCGGCGCATGTCCACCGCTATTTCGCTCCGCTTGAAACGGTCGGTTGCGACCTTGCTCAGGCCGCGATCCGGTTCTGCGAAAGTACATACCGGGATATCGAGGGGTTGCGTTTCGTTCGCGGCAACGCGACCGATCTTCCCTTCAAGGACAATGCGTTCGGGGCCGTCCTGAATGTCGAAAGCGCGCATTGCTACCCTGACAGGGACGCCTTTTTCGCCGAAGTGTTCCGCGTTCTCGCCCCCGGCGGCACATTTCACTTCAGCGACTTCACGCGCCCCGGCCGTGACCCGGCCGCCGAGATCGCCGAGTTGACGGCGGCCCTCAAAGAGGCCGGGCTGACGGTCGCGACAGAACGCGACATTACCGATGCGATCCTGCACGGGCTCGATCACGACGACGCCAGACGGCGGCGCGAGATCAGGCGCTGGTTTCCCCTCGGCACGCGCCGCCTTGCCGCGCTTTGGACAGGCACCAGAGGATCATGGATCTATGAGGATTTCCGGGCGGGCCGACGCAAATATGTGATGGTACTTGCATTCAAGCCGGCCGGGTCCGGCAATGCGGCCCTGTTAGCGCCCGCCTGCAAGGCTGGACACCATCACGAACCCGCCTTGACACTGTGATCTGCCGCCACAGGGGCCGCCCAGAACCGCCGCCGCGTGACCGGTTGCGGCATCGCGCCGTCTTCGACGGGCCGCTGTTTAGCGCCAAAGAAGTTTTTCAAGCCGCGCGTCGCCGTGTTCGACAATGCCGCTGTCGCGCCAGCCGAGGTGGTGGTAGAAGCCGCTTGCCCGGACGGCCGGATCCGGGTTCGCCCACAGCCAGATGGAGTCATGGCCCGCGGCATGAAGCATCTCTTCCACCCGCGTCAGAAGCGTCCGGCCAACGCCCCTGCCTTCAAAATCGGGTAGTACCGCGACGACGACAACCTCGCCGTTGCTGCGGTCGCCAATGGCAAAACCGACGATCCGGCCTTCGGTTTCGCAAACCCACCCTGCCTGCACGCTGCGCAGCGCCTCAGCCGCGCTTTCAGGCGTAATGCCGTAGACTTCAGCAAGTTCTTCGGTGTCAATGGCGTTTTCCCGCGTGCGCGCCCTCAATGCCAGCGTCTCGCCCACATCCTCGGGCGTCATCGGCCGTATGGACAGGGCCGTCACTTCAGCTCGACCTCGACAAAGCTCATCGGCGCCGCGCCACCATTGACGACATTGTGCTCCACCCCCTTGGTCCGGCGATAGGCGGTTCCGGCCGGAACGAAGACACGTCGCGACCCGCCGCCGGGCTCTTCCAGAAGCATCTCGCAATCGGTCAGTGTGGTGATGACATAGTCCATCGCATGCCGGTGCCACCCGGTTTCGGCACCGGGCGCGAAATCGAACCGTGTCACCCGCACCCGGTCATCGTCGATCATCTGGGTCGCTGCGCAGTTCTGCAGCATCAAGGTACCTCTACTCTCTTTCAACGCTGACCGGAGGCTCGCGATTGCAACCGGCAAAGAAATCTTGTCTGGCCCGCCCTGCGCGGTCAAGCTAGACCGGAAGGACGAAGCAGGGGACCCGCGCTTTTGAACGACCAGCAGCCGCAGCGCAAACGCGCGACACGCATCCAGCGCAAGAATCGCCAGACGATTCTCGACGCGGCGCTTGATGTATTTTCCCAGCAGGGGTTTCGCGGCGCGACGCTTGACCAGATCGCCGAGGTGTCGGGGCTGTCGAAACCGAACCTGCTTTATTACTTCCCCTCGAAGGAGGCGATGCATAGCGCACTTCTCAATACGCTTCTCGATACCTGGCTCGACCCGCTTCGCGCCGTAGACCCCCAAGGCGAACCGCTGGACGAGATACTGTCCTACATGCGCCGCAAGCTTGACCTCAGCCGCGACTACCCGCGCGAAAGCCGGCTTTTCGCGAATGAGGTCCTGCAGGGCGCGCCGCGGATCATGGACCTGCTGACGGGGGAACTGAAGACATTGGTCGACGAGACGGCCGAGGTCATCCGCGCCTGGTCCGAGGCCGGCCGGATCGCGCCGGTGCATCCGCATCATCTGCTCTTCTCGATCTGGTCGCTGACCCAGCACTATGCCGATTTCGACGTTCAGGTGCGTGCGGTGCTCGGCCCCGGCCACGATCCATACGCTGAGGCGGAAGACTATCTGACGCAACTCTTTTCGCGGCTTCTGGCCCCGCCGCGCGTCTGACGGCGGCTGCCGGGCTTAACCCGCGATTAACCCGCCGGGATATAGACTGACGCGCTGTGGGGGCTCCCGAAGGGGAGCTTGAGCAATGTCAGACTTGATCAGGGCCGTGGCGCCGTTACTACCGCTGCCGGGCCTCGTGAACCTCGCGAAGGTCCCCGCACCGACCGGTATCACGCCCGCTGCCACCGGCGCTGATAGCGGGGGCAATATGGGTGATCTGCGCAGCGCGGTGCGAACGAGCCGGCCAAAGGCAAAAGTCGATCCGCCGGTTGATCCAGATCGTCCGACCGGACCGCCACCGGCCTTCGAGGCGAATGTCCTTGATGCCAGGGGCGAGCCGCAACTGCGGCGGGAACCTGCGCCCATTTCCCGGCGCATGGCAGCTCCCGATCCGCCGGGCGCAGCCTCGCGCGACGAACTCGCGCGGGTGGTTGTTGATGCGCGGCCTGCCCGGCCACACCTCGACCTCATTCGCTGATATGCGCCCGGCCCATCAGCGCAGCGGGTAGCGGTCGCCTTTTTCGTCCAGCAGGATCACCCGGTCGCCGCTTCGGACGTAAAGATCGCAACGCGAAAATCCATTGATGAAATCAACGCAGACCGAGCCGTCCGCTTCGATCCGGTAGACGCCTTCGGCCCGGTCGTCATTCGAATAGACATAGGCATAGGCCGTGCCGGGGCCGTAGACCGACCGGCCGCCATCGTAGAACCGCACCTCGTTCGCCGCGATGAAGTCGCGCAAACCGTCCGGCGTGAACGGTACCTCGCCCGATCGGATGGCCCAGTCTGCCGCCATCGACGGCCCGGCAAGACAGATCATTGCGGCGCAGAGTTTCGGGTTCAAAGGGGGCATCCTTCCTCCTGCCACGGGTCAATACCCGTGAGGGGAGCAGGCTGCAGCAATGCTGTCAAACCACCAAACCGTGAGGCATCTATTCGGCCGCCTGCGACATCGGGTTGTTCGGATGGGTTGTCCAGTTGGCATAATCGCTCACTGTCTTGCCCGTGCGCGGATCGACCTCGCCCTTGGCCAGCGGCCGCATGGTGATGCAGTTTTCCACCGGGCACACGTCGATGCAGAGGTTGCAGGCAACGCATTCGGCGTCATTCACCTCGAAAACGCGGCCTTCCTTCATCCAGATCGCCTGATGGCTCGTGTCCTCGCAAGCCGCATAGCAGCGGCCGCATTTGATGCAGAGGTCCTGGTCGATCTCGGCTTTGGTCACGTAGTTGAGGTTCAGGTATTGCCAGTCGGTGACGTTCGGCACGGCGCGGCCGACGAGGTCGGCAACCGACATCTGCCGTTCGTCAAGATATTGCGACAGGCCCGAAATCATCTCCTGCACGATCTTGAAACCATAGGTCATGGCGGCGGTACATACCTGCACCGTGCCACAGCCCAAGGCCATGAACTCTGCCGCGTCGCGCCAGGTGGTCACACCGCCGATGCCGGAAATCGGCAGGCCGTGGGTTTCGCGGTTGCGCGCGATCTCTGACACCATGCTGAGCGCGATGGGTTTCACCGCCGGGCCGCAATAACCTCCATGGGCACCCTTTCCGTCGATGGAAGGTTCCGGGCTGAAACTGTCGAGATTGACGGATGTGATGGAGTTGATCGTGTTGATCAGGCTGACCGCATCCGCACCGCCGCGCTTCGCGGCCTCCGCGGGTTTCCTCACATCGGTGATGTTTGGCGTCAGTTTCACGATGCAGGGCATGCGGGAATGCTGCTTCACCCAGCGCGTCACCATCTCGATATATTCCGGCACCTGACCAACGGCCGATCCCATGCCCCGCTCGCTCATCCCGTGCGGGCAGCCGAAGTTCAGTTCCACCCCGTCAGCCCCGGTGTCCTCAACAGCCTTGAGGATCGCCTTCCAGCTTTCCTCGTCACAAGGCACCATCAGCGAAATGATCAGCGCCCGGTCGGGGTAGTCGCGCTTGACCTGCTTGATTTCGCGCAGGTTCACCTCCAGGGGCCGGTCGGTGATCAGTTCGATGTTGTTCAGCCCCAAAAGCCGCCGGTCCGCGCCCCAGATCGCGCCATAGCGCGGGCCATTGACATTGACGACTGGCGGCCCTTCGGACCCGAGCGTCTTCCAGACGACACCCCCCCAGCCTGCCTCAAAGGCGCGGCGGACGTTGTATTCCTTGTCCGTCGGCGGGGCCGAGGCCAGCCAGAACGGGTTCGGGGACTTGATGCCGATGAAATCGGTTGTCAGATCAGCCATGGGTCAGGCCTCCTTGCGTTGGTGCAGGATCACGTCGAATCCGCCAAAAAACATGCGTTTGCCATCATAGATCTGCGACGGCGGCTGCGGCATCCGCGGATCGGCGAGCGCCTTTTTCCAGCCGCTGTCACGGGCGCGCTTCGACGGCCAAAGGACAAAGCCGATGGCCACCGCCTCCCCCTCCCGGCGCTTCACCGCGCGGGTGAAAGATGTCACCTTGCCTTCGGGAACGTCCGCGCCCCAACCGTCGATCATTTCGCTTGCGCCGCAGTTGAGGAAAAGCTTCGCGAGCTTTCTTGCCTCGCGAAGATAGGCCGCGCGGTTCGCCACTGGCACAGGGATGACCACGGCATCGAGAATAGCCATCGGTCAGGCCCCTTCCGCGGAACTGGACTGAATGAGCAAAAGGTTGTCCTCGCTGTCGCGAAACATCGCCCAGCGGACAGCCGAGTGCCATGGCGCAGGTGCCGGATCATGGGTGACTTTCACACCCGCCGCCTTCATCCTGGCAATTTCGGCATCGACGTCATCGGTCACGAGGCACAAGGCCGGTGTGCCGGACTTGACACTGACCTCATCATCCGCCGCAAAATGCAGCATCGTCTCCGCGCCCGGTATCTTCAGAAAGATCCAGCGCCAGCCTTCCTCATAGGGCGCATCCGTCTCGACAGTCATGCCCAGCTTGTCGCGATAGAATTCGAGCGCCCGCTGCTGATCGGTGACCGGGATCGACTGAAAATTGATACGTTTCAGCATGACCTACCCCATCAGGCTGGCATGAATATCCTCGGCTGCGTCGCGCCCTTCCGCAACAGCGGTGACGGTCAGGTCGTCGCCACCGCTCGCGCAGTCCCCGGCGGCCCAGACGCCGGCGAGGCTTGTACGACCGGCCCCGGTGACGGCGATCTTGCCGCCCTCGATCTTCAGCCCCTCGGGCTGGCCAGTCAGCGTCTGGCCGATGGCCTTCATCACCTGATCGGCCCTGATCCGGAAGGTTTCCTCCTTCAGCGCCAATCCTGACGGCCCGTCCTCGGTATAGGCGAATTCCACCTCCTGTACCGCGCCGTTGCCGATGACCCGCACTGGCGCGGCATGGTGAATGATCCGCACCCCGACCGAGGTTGCATGTTCCTGCTCGTCTGAGGAGGCAGACATCTTCCCCTGCCCGCGCCGATAGACGATTGTCACGTTTTCAGCGCCGAGAAGTTTTGATTGCACGGCGGCGTCCACCGCCGTCATGCCGCCCCCGATGACCACGACATCACGCCCGACGGGCAATGTGGCGACATCGGCGGCCTGACGAAGATCGGCAATGAAATCGACGGCAGAGACGACATTTTTCAGCCCCTCGCCATCGGCGCGGAGCGCATTGACCCCGGCAAGCCCGATGGCCAGCACCACGGCGTCATGATCCGCCTGCAACTGGCCCAGCGTCAGGCCGTTGCCGATAGTTGATCCGCTCCGCAGGGTGATGCCGCCGATCTGCATCAGCCAGTCAACCTCGGCCTGCGCGAAACCGCCCGGGGTCTTGTAACTGGCGATGCCATATTCGTTCAGGCCCCCGGCCTTCGCCCGCCCATCGAACAGCACGACATCGTGGCCCTTCATGGCCAGCCGGTGCGCCGCCGAAAGCCCTGCCGGGCCCGCACCGACAACGGCGATGCGCTTGCCGGTCGCTGCGCCGCGCACGAAAGGATGCGCGCCCTCCGCCATCAGCGTATCGGTCGCGAACCGCTGGAGCCGCCCGATTTCCACCGGCTTTCCTTCCGCGACTTCCCTTACGCAGACCTCTTCGCAAAGCTGTTCGGTCGGGCAGACGCGGGCGCACATGCCGCCAAGGATGTTCTGCGAAAAGATCGTTCTTGCCGCCGCTTCCGGTGTGCCGGTCGCGATCTGGCGGATGAAAAGCGGAATGTCGATGGAGGTCGGGCAGGCCGTCATGCAGGGCGCGTCGTGACAGAAGTAGCACCTGTCTGCCGCCACCCGCGCTTCATGCGCATCGAGGCGGGGCGCGATATCGGCAAAATTCCGGCAGTAGTCGTCGGCGGACAGACGTCCGGCGGCAATGCCGGGTGTCAGCTGGCTGTTTGTCACGGGCGACCTCCCTCGCTATGGCTTGAAGGAAAGGTGCCACCGATTCCATTTTTTATCAACTGGTAAATTTTTTGATCAGTCGATGGAAAACCCACGCCGGGCACGGCCTCGCGCTCCGAAAAGTCGCGGCTTTCCTCGCCGCGCGCAACCGCGTATAAGCGGCAAAATACCCAAAGGTCCGCAAGGAAAGACGGACCGCCTGACAGGACCATCGAGGACCGAATGACCAAGACACCCCAAGACAATGATGTGGCTTTCATCGAAGCGCTGGCGGAACTCGTGAATGCGAAGGGTCTCGCCGAAATCACGGTCAAGCGCGAGTATGGCGAAAACGACAGGCTGAATGTTCGGGTGTCGAAATATGCCGCGCAGGTTCAGGCCAGTGCCGCGCCCGCCGCACCAACTGCCCCGGCGCCCGCCGCCGCGGCCCATGCCCCGGCAGCGGCACCCGCCGCATCCCCGGCCCCGCAGGCCGCAGGCGGCGCCGATCCGGCATCCCATCCCGGGGCCGTGACCTCGCCCATGGTCGGAACCGTTTATCTGGCCGCCGAACCCGGCGCCGATCCCTTCATCTCGGTCGGCGCGGCCGTCAAGGAAGGCCAGACCGTCCTGATCATCGAGGCGATGAAGACCATGAACCACATCCCGGCTCCGAAGGCCGGAACCGTGAAGCGCATCCTCGTGGAGGATGGCAGCCCCGTCGAATACGGCGCACCGCTCCTCATCATCGAGTGAGGCGGGCCATGTTCGACAAAATCCTGATCGCCAATCGCGGCGAAATCGCCCTCAGGGTCATCCGTGCGGCGCGCGAGATGGGCATCAAGTCGGTCGCGGTTCATTCCACCGCCGATACGGACGCGATGCATGTGCGGATGGCCGACGAATCCGTCTGCATTGGCCCGAACCCGTCGTCGCAAAGTTACCTGTCCGTGCCCGCGGTGATTTCGGCCTGCGAGATTACCGGCGCGCAGGCGATCCATCCCGGCTACGGCTTTCTGTCGGAAAACGCGAATTTCGTGCAAGCGCTCGAAGATCACGGGATCACCTTCATCGGCCCCTCCGCGGAACATATCCGCATCATGGGCGACAAGATCACAGCGAAAGAGACGGCGAAGTCGCTTGGCATTCCGGTCGTTCCCGGCTCTGACGGCGGCGTGGCCGATCTGGACGCCGCCCGGACCGTGGCGACCGAGATCGGTTACCCCGTCATCATCAAGGCGACCGCCGGCGGCGGCGGGCGTGGCATGAAGGTGGCGCAGGACGCGGCGGGTCTCGAAATCGCCTTCCGCACCGCGCGATCAGAGGCGAAGGCGGCCTTCGGCAATGACGAGGTCTATATCGAGAAATACCTGCAGAAGCCGCGCCATATCGAGATTCAGGTCTTCGGCGACGGCAAGGGCAAAGCGGTGCATCTCGGCGAACGTGACTGTTCGCTCCAACGCCGCCATCAAAAGGTTTTCGAAGAGGCGCCCGGCCCCGTCATCACCCCTGAACAGCGCACGAAGATCGGCAAGATCTGTGCGGATGCGGTGGCCAAGATCGGCTATGCCGGCGCCGGCACCATCGAGTTCCTGTTCGAGGATGGCGAGTTTTACTTCATCGAGATGAACACCCGCCTGCAGGTGGAACATCCTGTGACCGAAGGCATTTTCGGCGTCGATCTGGTCCGCGAGCAGATCCGTGTCGCGGAAGGATTACCGATGTCCTTCACGCAGGATGATCTGGTCATCAACGGCCATGCCATCGAGGTGCGGATCAACGCCGAAAAGCTGCCAAGTTTCGCCCCCTGCCCCGGCAAGATTACCCAGTATCACGCACCTGGTGGCTTGGGCGTGCGGATGGATTCCGCCCTTTATGACGGCTATGTCATTCCGCCCTACTACGACAGCCTGATCGGCAAGCTGATCGTGCATGGCCGCGACCGGCCCGAGGCATTGGCGCGGCTGAAACGGGCCCTGTCGGAACTGATCGTCGATGGCATCGACACGACAGTGCCGCTCTTCCACGCCCTTTTGGAGGAAGAGGACATCCGGGCGGGCAACTATTCGATCCACTGGCTTGAAAAGTGGCTCGCGCGCACGTTCGGCCAATAGGCCTGCGCGGTGAATGACGGCAACGACCGCCCGCCATTCGCCTCGGCCCCTTTGAACCGTTTCGGGGCGCATATGCGGTGTGGCAATGCATGAGCATCCGTCCGACCTGACAGCCGGAACGTTGCTTGCCGGCTATGCCCAGGGCATTTTCCCGATGGCTGAAAGCCGCGACGGGGCACATCTGCACTGGGTGAACCCCCGGCTGCGCGGAATCTTTCCGCTCGACGGATTCCGGATTTCCCGGTCCCTGCGTCGCCGCATCGGCAGGGAAGACTACGTCATCCGGATCAACACCGCTTTCAGCAGGGTCGTCGCACTTTGCGGGGACCGGGATGAGACATGGATCAACCGGCCGCTGGAACGGCTATACGACGAGCTCCACAACCTCGGCCATGCCGAAAGTTTGGAGGTCTGGCAGGATGGAGAACTGGTCGGCGGAGTTTTCGGCGTCACGCTCGCAGGCGCCTTCTTCGGTGAAAGCATGTTTTCTCGGCGGACCGACATGTCGAAGATCGCACTTGCCTATCTCGTCGACCGACTTCGCCAGACAGGTTTTTCGCTTTTCGACACCCAGTTCCTGACGCCGCATCTGGCAAGCCTCGGTGCCGTCGAAATCGCGCGCGCGGCCTATCTGACGATGTTGGCAAACGCGCTCACGCGGCGGCAGGCGGCCTTTCGCGGCCCGCAGCCCCTGCCGGACGCTCAGTCGCTGTTGCAGCGCAGGACCCAGATATCGTAGCGCGGATCGTCAAGCGCTCTCAGCGCCGGGCTCGACGCGATCATCCAGCCATCGAAGACAGGCGCGGACGCTGCCGGGTCACGGATGGTCAAGAACGCAAAGGCATTCGATGTCGGGTCCTCGACAGGATAGCGGCAATCGCCAAGCGTCACCTCAAGTCGGCCGAAAGGTTTCGTCTGGCCGACACCGATGTCGAGTTCCGTCGTGATGCCGGACACCTTGTCGAGCCACAAGAGTGCCGCCGAAGGCGCGCTGGCAACGTCCTGCGCAACTGCGGCCGCCGCCCAGACGAGGCAGGACGACGCAAGAAGGCACCGCATCATTGTGTATCTGTGTCGCTGCCGCCATTGCCTGCAGCGGCGCCGACGAACTTCATCAAAAGAGCGATCAGGCTGACAGCGCCTTGCGTATCCTCGATCTCTGCCCCCGGCTCCAGATCGACAGGGCTGCCGCCAGGCAGGATTTCCACAAACGATCCGCCGAGCAAACCTTCCGACGTGACAAGAATGGTGGAATCGTCGGGAACCTTGATGCCGTCCCGGACCGTGACGGTCGCGTCGGCAAAGAAGCTCTGCGGGTTGAGTTCGAGCGCCGTGACAGCACCAACCTTCACACCCGCCATGCGGACATCGGTGCCGACAGTGATCCCTTCCACGGACCGGAAGCTTGCGGTCAGGGTATAGTTGTCCGCACCGGAGCCAAAGCTCGCGCCCTGCCCCGCGTAGACAAGAAACCCGAGCGCAACGGCAAGGACGCCGGCGCCCGTCAGAACCTCTGTCGTACTCTCGGCCATGCTTATTCCGGCGACCAGGCTTCGTAGTCGCGCCGTTCAGCGGGGGCCACGCGGCGGATCGACCCGGCAGGCGCATAGGCAAGCGCGGTACCGGTCAGGTTTTCCTGATGCGGCTTTTCCCAGGGCTTGTGGGCGAGCGCCGACGTGGTCGGCGGTTCATCCCAGGTGAAATGCAGCCAGCCGTGCCAGTCCGGGCTGATCCGCGACGCCTCGCATTCGCCGTTATAGATCACCCAGCGGCGCTTGCCGTCACGCGTCTGGTAAAAGGCATTGCCTTGCGCGTCCTCGCCGACCTTCTGCCCCTTGCGCCAGGTGAAAAGCTGGGTACCGAGCGTCTGGCCGTTCCACCAGGTCAACAGGCGAAGCAGAAAGTTCATCCGACACTCCTTCAAGGGGCTGGGTCTGCCCCCTTATAGCGCAGGCGCGGGCGAGGTCCAGTGACAAGACCACCCTAGGGAACCTGTGAGATGGTTGAGGCCAGGCCCGGAACCTGTGGCGGTCAAACAGCGGGACGAAGCGGACGACCGACGGGAGCGCCAACCGCCCGGAACAAGCCGAAGGCGCCGGGCAAGCGCCTGCCCGTCCCGGCGGGCTGGCGCTTTGGCGACGCCAGCGCTTAGCTCGGACAGGAGAAGGATCTGGCTACCATAAAGCGCATAGCCCAATCGTTGCCGCGCCACCCCACGGGCAGGCGCTCGCCCGGCTCACGTTCCTCCTATGGCAATGTCCGCACAGGGCGCAAAGCAGACCAACGCGGTCCGACGGCATGGCGCAAGTTGTCACCCCGCCGTCGCCGCCTTTTCGCCCTTGGTGTCGGCATGGATCAGCAGCGGCTTTGCGCCGGATTCCACCGCCTCTTCGTTCACGACAACCTCTTCGACCGAGGCCATGCCGGGCAGTTCGAACATCGTATCCAAGAGGATATCTTCCATGATCGAACGCAGTCCCCGCGCACCGGTCTTGCGCTTGATCGCGCGCTTGGCGATGGCGGTCAGGGCATCGGCGGTGAAGGTCAGCTTGACCCCTTCGATGTCGAAAAGCCGCTGATATTGCTTGACGAGCGCATTTTTCGGCTGGGTCAGGATCGTGACCAGCGCCGCCTCGTCGAGGTCGGTCAGCGTGGCGATCACCGGCAGGCGGCCGACGAATTCGGGGATAAGACCGAATTTCAGCAGGTCTTCCGGTTCCAATTCGCCGAAAAGCTCGCCAACGCCACGTGCGTCCGGGTCCTTCACATCGGCGCCGAAGCCGATGGCAGAACCCTTGCCGCGCTGCGCGATGATCCGTTCAAGGCCGGAAAACGCACCGCCGCAGATGAAAAGGATGTTCGTCGTGTCCACCTGCAGGAATTCCTGCTGCGGATGCTTGCGCCCGCCCTGCGGCGGCACGGAGGCGACGGTGCCCTCCATGATCTTCAAAAGCGCCTGCTGCACGCCTTCGCCCGACACGTCGCGGGTGATCGAGGGGTTGTCGGACTTCCGCGTTATCTTGTCGACCTCGTCGATATAGACGATACCGCGTTGCGCGCGTTCGACGTTGTATTCCGATGCCTGGAGAAGCTTCAGGATGATGTTCTCGACATCCTCGCCCACGTAACCGGCCTCAGTCAGCGTGGTCGCATCGGCCATCGTAAAGGGCACGTCGAGGATGCGGGCCAGCGTCTGGGCGAGCAAAGTCTTGCCGCAGCCGGTGGGGCCGATCAGGAGGATGTTGGATTTCGCCAGCTCAATATCGGCGGACTTCGCCGAATGATTCAGGCGCTTGTAATGGTTGTGAACCGCGACGGACAACACCCGCTTGGCATGCATCTGACCAATGACATAATCGTCGAGCACCTTGCAGATATCGCGCGGCGTCGGCACGCCATCCGACGATTTCAGGCCGGTGGTCTTGGTTTCCTCGCGGATGATGTCCATGCACAATTCGACGCATTCGTCGCAAATGAACACGGTCGGCCCGGCAATCAGCTTGCGAACCTCATGCTGGCTCTTGCCGCAGAACGAACAGTAAAGTGTGTTCTTGCTATCGCTGCCGCCGGAATTACTTGCCATTTTTACCCTCCGCGGACTGATTTGAACGGGTGCCCGCGTTATCTAGACCTGCTCTTTTGGACAAGATTAGGGCAGCGCCCCCATCATCACAATCCGAAAATACGATATGTCGGAATTCGGATGGTCCCATGTGCGTTACTTGCCATCGCCTTCGGTCGGCGCCCGCGCCTCCAGAATCTCGTCGATGAGGCCCCAATCCTTGGCCTCTTCCGGCGACATGAAGTTGTCACGTTCCAGCGCCGCTTCCACCTTCTTGACGGTCTGGCCGGTATGTTTGCCATAGATGTGGTTCAGCCGGTCCTTCAGCTTCTGGGTCTCCTGCGCGTGGATCATGATATCCGTCGCCTGCCCCTGATAGCCGCCGGAGGGCTGGTGAACCATGATGCGCGAGTTCGGTAGGGAAAAGCGCATCCCCTTCTCGCCCGCGGTCAAGAGAAGCGAGCCCATGGAGGCTGCCTGACCGATGACGAGCGTCGAAATCTTCGGCCGGATGTATTGCATCGTGTCGTAGATCGACAGACCGCTCGTCACCACGCCGCCGGGCGAGTTGATGTACATGGCGATTTCCTTCGACGGATTTTCCGCCTCAAGGAACAGAAGCTGCGCGCAGATCAGGGTCGACATGCCGTCATGAACCGGACCGGACAGGAAAATGATCCGTTCCTTCAACAGCCGCGAATAGATGTCATAGGCACGTTCACCGCGCGAGGTCTGTTCGACGACCATCGGCACGAGGGTGTTCATGTAGATGTCCAACGGGTCTTTCATGCTCGTCCGCCTCTCGCTGTTCCCTGATCCCATGCTTATGCACCGAACCTTGACTGAGTCTTAGTGGCGCGTATCGGGGGCTGCAAGGGCTGGTGGACCTGAAGTGCCCGCTCACCGGGCGGCATCAGGAAAATTCGAATTTTCCTGGCAAAATCTTTCAAAGATTTTGCCCGACCGTTTCCCTCCCGGCGACGCGGCTGGACCGCATCCCTTGCGCAGGCTAGTGCTGCATTGCAAAAGGTCGTGAGGTCGACATGAATATCTGCGCTCTATCTGCGACGGAGCTTTCCCGCCTGATGGCAGCGGGCACCTTGACGGCGCGGGGCGTCATGGAGGCCTGCCTTGACCGTATCGCCGCCGTGAACCCCGGCCTGAACGCCATTGTCTCGCTCAGGCCCGCCGAAGACCTTCTTGCGGAGGCTGATGCCGCAGACCGGTCGCCAAGGCGCGGATGGCTGCACGGCATGCCACTGGCCGTGAAGGATCTAGTGGCGACGAAGGGAATAAGGACCACCTACGGTTCCCCTATTCATGCCGGTTTCATTCCGGCAACCGACGACCTGATCGCCGCGCGGATGCGGGGCGCGGGCGCGATTTTTGTCGGCAAGACCAATGCGCCGGAATGGGGTCAAGGCTCGCACAGCTACAACCCCGTCCATGGCGTCACGCGCAACCCCTATGACCTGACCCGGAGCGCGGGGGGCTCCTCTGGCGGCGCGGCGGCGGCGCTGGCCGCACGGCTCCTCCCGGTGGCGGACGGGTCCGACATGATGGGTTCGCTTCGCAACCCTGCGGCCTTCTGCAATGTCTACGGCTTCCGCCCGACCTGGGGGCTGGTGCCGCAGGATGCGGATGGCGATACGTTCATCTCGACCCTCTCCACCGACGGCCCGATGGGCCGCAGCCCCGAGGATGTCGCGCATTTCCTTGAAATTCTGGCCGGACCCAATCCTGAAACCCCGTTCGGACGGCCAGTCGAGCCCTATTCCCGTCTGCTTGCCGCCGACCTCAGGGGCAAGCGCATCGGCTGGCTTGCCGACTGGGACGGCGCCTATCCGATAGAGGGCGGTATAACCGACCTTTGCCGCGCTGCCCTTGCCGTCTTCGAAGACCTCGGCGCCGCGGTCGAGCCGGTTGCCGCCCCCTTTCCGGCCGAAGACATCTGGGAAAGCTGGACGGTCTTGCGCTCTGCCATCAATGCTCATGGAAAGCGCGACCTCATCAATGACCCGGCCAAACGCGCCCTGACCAAGCCCGAGACGCTTTGGGAAATCGAAACCGGCCTGACCCGCAGTGCAGCGGACATCTTCCGTGCCAGCACCATCCGCTCGCGCTGGTACGCAACCGCGGCCCGGCTCTTTGACCGGTTCGACGCCCTCGCCATGCCCGCCGCGCAGGTCTGGCCCTTCCCCGCCGACTGGACCTGGCCGCGCGAGGTTGCCGGGCGAGAGATGGACACCTATCACCGCTGGATGGAAATCGTTGTTCCGGTTAGTCTGATCGGCCTGCCATGCCTGTCATTGCCAGCCGGTTTCGGCGCGACCGGACTGCCCATGGGGGTCCAGCTATTCGGCCCGACCGGCAGCGATGCCAGAATGCTCGCCATGGGTCAGGCCTATCATGGGGCCACCGACTGGCCGGCCGCACGACCGCCGAAACTCTGACCTCACGCCCGGCGAAGCGGGTGCTTGACGCAAGCCCGCCCCCGCGGGAAGGATCGGGCCACGACCACAGCAACCAGATCGTCGCACAAACATGACCCGACTGCCCCCCTCCGCCAGACCGACGCCGACCCCCGGGCTGAAGCTGCGGGTCGTGGTCGAGGGCGGTGACTGGCTTGGCCCCGGCAAGGCCGACCTGCTCGAATACATCGCCGAAACCGGGTCGATCTCGGCGGCGGGAAGGAAGATGGGGATGAGCTACAAGCGCGCCTGGGGGCTGGTGGAGGTGCTGAACAAGATGTTCGCCGAACCGCTTGTGAGCGCGAGCCGCGGCGGCGCCGCACATGGCGGGGCAGAGCTGACGGAAACCGGGCGGACGGTGCTGACGATTTTCCGCACGATGCAGGACCGTGCCCCCAAGGCGCTGGCGCGGGAACTGGAAATGCTCTCCCGCCTTCGCGATATTCCCCAGCAGAAATAACGCTTGCCGACGGAGCGGCAATGTCGTTATCTCCGCGTGGAAATAACGGATTTTCCATGCGCCTGTTTACGCTGACACTTCTGCTATTCACCAGCACGACCATCGCGGCATTTGCCGAGACGGCACGGATCGCCGCGGCCACCAATTTCGCCGAAACGGCGCGCAGCCTCGCCGAGGCCTTCAACGCAGCCACCGGCCACGACGTGGAGGTCATTCCCGGTGCCACTGGAAAGCTCTTCGCCCAGGTCGCGGCCGGCGCCCCTTATGATGCGTTTCTTTCGGCCGATACGGAAACCGTGGACAGGCTGATCGAGGCGGGGCTGGCGCCGGACGGACACCGGCAAACCTATGCCATCGGCGCGCTTGTCCTCTGGTCCGGCCGGTCGGGTCTTTCGCTTGCCGACCCCGGCGCCGCACTTCGTCAGGCGCGCCATGTCGCCATCGCCAACCCCGCGCTGGCGCCCTATGGCCGCGCCGCAATGAAGGCGCTCCGGTCGCTTGGCCTGCAGGAGGCTGTCGCCCCGAAACTCGTGACGGGCGAGAACGTGGGTCAGGCCTTCGCGCTGGTCGAGACGGGCGCGGCCGATCTGGGCTTTGTCGCGGCCTCCAGCCTTGTCGGCCGGACCGGAGCCGCCGACAGCTACTGGCGCGTGCCTGACGACGCACATGACCCTATCTTGCAGGATGCCGTTCTTCTCAGCCACGGTGCGGACAACGCCGCCGCCCTGGGGTTTCTCGACTACCTGCGTTCAGATGAGGCGCGCAGGTCCATCGGCGCGGCAGGCTATGGGGTTGCACCGTGACGGCCGGCGACGTCGCCTCCCTCTGGCTTACGGCCAAGCTTGCCGCAACCGTGACTGTCCTGCTGATCGCCATCGCAACGCCGCTCGCGCTCTGGCTGGCGCGCAGCACCTCCCCTTTGCGGCCGGTGGTGGAGGCGGTGACGGCCTTGCCCCTTGTCCTGCCGCCGACGGTGATCGGCTTTTATCTCTTGATACTTCTCAACCCGACGGCGCCGTTGGGGGCATTCTGGGTTTCGGCAACGGGCACAACGCTCACCTTTTCCTTTGCTGGCCTCGTCATCGCCTCGCTCTTCTATTCGTTGCCATTCGCTGTGCAACCGCTGCAAGCGGCCTTCACGGCCATCGGTCGCGGCCCGTCCGAAGCGGCGGCGAGCCTCGGGGCAGGACCACTCGACGCGTTCCTTACCGTCATCGCGCCACTCGCCGCCCGTGGCTACCTGACCGCAGCCGTCCTGACCTTTGCACATACACTGGGCGAATTCGGGGTCGTGCTGATGGTCGGCGGCAATATTCCCGGGCAAACCCGCGTCATCTCCATCGCCATCTATGAACAGGTGGAAACGCTCGACTACGGCGCCGCCCATGTGCTTTCGGCGATCCTTCTCGGCTTTGCCTTCATGACTCTCCTCGCGCTTTACTGGATCAATGGCCGCCGGGACGGCCGCCAGACATGACGCTGCTCGACCTCTCCGTCCACACCCGCCTCGGCGGCTTCACGCTCGACCTTCAGCAGGCGATCCCGGCGGCGGGCATCACCGCGATCTTCGGGCCGAGCGGTTCGGGCAAGACAACCCTTCTGCGCGTCATCGCCGGTTTCCAACATAGCGGCGGCCGCATCGCCTATGGCCAAACCATCTGGGAAGATGCCAAAAGATTTCTGCCCCCGCACCGCCGCCGCGTCGCAACCGTCTTTCAACAGCCGCGGCTTTTCGATCATCTCGACGTCGCTGGAAACCTCCGATACGCAGCCCGGCGCGCGCCGGCCGGGCCGCCCGTTGGCGATATCGTGGGCCGGTTCGACCTCGGCCCGCTCCTCACCCGCCGAACCGCGACGCTTTCGGGCGGCGAAGCACAGCGCGTTGCGCTCGCCCGCGCGATCCTCAGCGATCCGCAGCTCTTGCTGATGGACGAACCGCTTTCGGCGCTGGACCGCGACCGGCGCGCGGCGATCCTGCCCTATATTGAGGCCCTGCGTGACGAAGGGCGCGTCCCCATCCTTTATGTCAGCCATGACATTGCGGAGATTGCCCGCCTTGCGTCCCATGTCCTCACGATTGCCGAGGGCCACACAGTCGCCTTCGGCCCGGCAGACGATTTCCTGAATACCATCAGCGCCGTACCGGGACTTGAAGCCCGGGACAGCGGCAGCCTGATCGCGGCGCGGATCGGCGCCGTCACCGAAGACGGGCTCTGGCCGCTGACATTTTCCGGCGGTGTGATCCTGACCCCAGAACCCATGGGGCCGGCAGGCGCCGACGTCCGGCTTTTCATCCGGGCGCGCGACGTGATGATCGCGCGCGACCGACCCGAAGGGCTGAGCGCGCTCAACATTCTGGCCGCCCGCATTGCCGGGGTGACAGAGGTCGCCCCCGCCTCCTGCGAAATCGAGCTGACCTGCGGCGAGGCCCGGATTCGCGCCCGGATCACCCGCCGGTCGGTTGCGGCACTCGACCTCCGGCCCGGGTCAGCCTGCTACGCGGTCGTGAAATCCGTCGCGCTGGCACAAATCTGACGATGGGCTGCCATTGCATTGCCCGATGCATCGTCTAGGGTCGCGCCATGCCCCGTCATGCCGTCATCGTCGCCCACGGCCAGCCGTCCGATCCTGCCCCGGCCGAGGCGACGCTTGGTGAACTCGCCGCAGCCGTAAGGAACCAATTGCCGGGATGGACCGTGGCTGGCGCAACGCTGGCCCAGCCGGGGCGTCTGGCTGAAGCCATCGGTGATCGAAAAGATGCGCTTATCTTCCCCTTCTTCATGTCTGACGGCTGGTTCATCAACCATGTCTTGCCCCGAGACGCGGAAAAGAGCGGCGTAGCACCGCAGCAGATCCTTCGCCCCTTTGGCTGCATGGCCGCCAGCCACGCCCTCGCCGCCGATATCGCGGCGGACGCCGCAAAGGCCTTTGGGCATCCGGTTCGCGATACAACATTGATCCTTGCGGCCCACGGTTCGGGGCGCAGCCGGAACCCGGCGCAGGTCGCGGCGGAAACGGCCGCAGCAATCGGATCGCGGATGGCTTTCCGCGACATCCGCCTCGGCTTTATCGAGGAGGCCCCGTATCTTGACGCCGCCGCCCAAGATACAGACGCAAGGAGCCTGTGCCTGCCTCTCTTCGTCGGCCGCTGGGGCCATGTGGAGAAGGACATTCCGGCGGCGCTCGAACGGGCCGGATTCGCCGGGCACTGTCTCGACCCGATCGGGTGCCATGCCTCGGTACCCGCTATTGTTGCCGAAGCCCTAGCATCCGCCAACGCCAACGGATGACTTAACTCCGTCTTATATCAATCTGTAATTAAATACTTTTTAGTATATGATCAGGAGACGATCCGAAAGCCGAAACTTCTCCATTGTACCCGGCGGCGGAATGTGAAGGTTTTATGACAGTTTTGTAACAACGCGACTCGGTCGCCGCCGACACCAGGAACGCCCCCATCTTGCAGGAAACCTCGCCGATCCTCTTTCTGATCCATGTTGCAGGCGCGGCCGCGCTCCTGATCTGGGCCGTCCGTCTTGTCCGGACAGGTGTGGAAAGGGGCTGGTCGGTGCCGCTGAGACGGCTCTTGCGGAAGGGATCGAACAACCGCTGGATCGCGGCCCTGTCTGGAACCGGCGCGGCGATCCTGCTGCAAAGTTCCACCGCCGTCGCCATCCTGACCGCCAATTTCGTCGGCGCGGGAACGTTGGCCGGCATCGCGGGTCTCGCCATCCTTCTCGGTGCCGATCTCGGTTCGGCCATCGTCGCGCAGATCCTGCTCGCGCGGGCCGACTGGCTGGTGCCGGTCTTGCTTCTGACCGGTGTGGTCCTCTTCCTGCGCTCGACGAGCCGCGACTACCGCATGGCGGGCCGGGTCCTGATCGGCCTCGCGCTCATCTTCGTTTCGCTGACCATGATCCGCGACGCGACCGAGCCGCTGCGCGGCAGCGCCGGCCTTGCCGCAGCGATGCGCTACCTCGGCGGCGATCCTGTGACGGGCTTTCTCATCGGCGCCGTCTTTGCCTGGGCCGTTCATTCCTCGGTCGCCGCCGTCCTTCTCTTCGTCACCCTGTCGGCCACCGGCATGATGCCTTTGACGGCCGGCGTTGCCATGGTCCTTGGCGCCAATCTTGGAGGGGCCGTCATTGCCTATGTCCTCACCCTGAATTCGTCCGTCACGGCGCGCCGCGTGATCGTGGCGAACCTGGTCCTGCGCGGCGGCGGGGCCGCGGTCTGCCTGCTTGCGCTGTCGATGACCGACCCGCCCCTGGACGTCTTCGGCGCCACGCCGGCACGTCAGGTCATCAACCTGCACCTGGCTTTCAACGTGGCGCTCGCCTTGCTGGCCCTGCCAGCGATCGGACCGGTGATGCGATTTGCCAGCTCGCTCGTCGCCGATCCGGCCGAGACGCCGAACCTATCGCGGATCAGCGCGCTCGACCCGGCCGCGCTTGGCGACCCGCACCGGGCGCTCGCCTGCGCATCGCGGGAGGTCCTGCAAATGGGCGAAGGGGTCGAGGCCATGCTTCGCTCTGTCGGCGGGCTATACGATCACTGGGACGACAAGACCGCCGAGGCGATCCGCCTGAAGGAAAAAGAAATCGACAAGATGCACATCGAAACAAAGCTTTATCTGGCAAAGTTACAGCGAAGTTCGGCGGATGACGACACCGGCAGACGCGGATTGGAACTGGCCGAGATGGCCGTCAATCTTGAAAGCGCGGGCAATGCCATTTCCCAGACGATGCTCGGCCTTGCGAAACGGCTCGACGAGGGAGGGACCGCCTTTTCCGAAAAGGGCGGCCATGAGATCAGGGATTTCCACGACCGTGTTCTGGCCAATGCCCAGGCCGCGCTGAACGTTCTGATGACGCTGAACCCCGATGCCGCGCGCGCCCTTGTCGAAGAAAAGGAAAATGTGCGCGACATTGAACAGGCGCTGCAAAGGTCGCATCTCGACCGGCTGAAACAGGGCCTTGTCGAAAGCATCGAGACATCGAACATCCATCAGGAAACGCTGCGCGCGCTCAAACAGGTCAATACCGCCTTTTCGATGATCGCCTATCCGATCCTGTCGGAAACCGGCGACCTGCTCGCCAGCCGCCTTTCGGCGTCGCACCGCCCATAGCCACGCGTGATCACTGGGCGACGGCGCGCAGGTGCCGGGCAAAGTCCGGGTCGGCCATCAGCGCCTTGCAACGGGCAAACCGCCCGTCCGCATAGGCACGAAAGTTGTCCGCTGGGTTGCCGTTGGCAAGCTGGATGAGCCCCCAGAGCGTCCAGAGAAGATCGCACATCGCCTTGTAGATCACCATGCGCCCCCGGTCGCGGTCGCTCGGCTCGCCGCCGAAATAGGCGCGCATCATCGCGTCATCCTGCGCCGCGTCGAAACCGCCCTCGACCGACAGGTCGCCGAGATCCCACATCGGGTCGTTCATCCCCGAATATTCCCAGTCGACGATCCACATCCGGTCGCCGGTATCGAGAAAGTTCTCGCACAAGGGGTCGCAATGGCATGGCCGAAGAGGCAGAGGATGGCGGTCCAGCGCCGCGCGCACTGCGCCCGCTTCGGCGACAACATCGTGATAGCCCTGCGGCAGATCGACATCCTTGCCGGCGAGGATGCCCAGATATTCGTCGATCATCGCGAATAGTTCGAAACGGAACGGAAAGGCAGCGCCTGAATCATGCAGCTGGCGAAATGCCCGGCCCGCCCGTTCCGGCGTGCCGCCGATCTTGCGAAAGTTCTCGGGACTCATCGTAGTGGCGCCGTCGATGAACCGTGTCACCATCGTGCCGGTGGCCGGGTCGACAAAGACCATCTCCGGGCTGACGCCTGCCTTTGCGGCCGCTTCGGCCGCCACGGCCTCGTTCTTTCGGTCGATGTATTCCTCGGTTCCCTTCCCCGGAATGCGCAGGCAAAGATCGCCCAGCCGGTAGACCCGGTTCGTCAGCCCGCCGAGCCGCTCTGCCTTGCCCGACATGCCCGCAAGGACCGGGATCGTCCGCAACGCCTCTTCCAGTTCGGGATCGCCCGTCATCCCCATCTCCTTCCTTGCCTTCAGGAAGAATTTCACATTTTCTCGGCCCTGGCTATCGTTGCCGGGCGGTCTTGGGGGATGCGATGACAGGGCATGATCATGATGGCCATCTGGGTGCGGTCTATCACGCCAGCACACCGGATGAGATCGCAACGCTCTACGACAAGTGGGCCGACAGCTATGAGGCCGAAATGGCCACCGCCGGCTATCGCCACCCGAGCATCTGCCTCGCGCTGCTCGCGCGATACCTGCCGCGCGGCGCGGGCCCCATCCTCGATGCCGGCGCCGGAACCGGCCTTGTCGGCGAATGGCTGGGCATTGTCGGCTATCCGGAGGCCGAGGCGCTCGATCTGTCCGAAGGGATGCTGGCGGTCGCCGCGCGGAAAGGTGTCTATACACGGCTCCACAGGCTCGCGCTCGGCGGCCCCCTGCCCTTTGCGGACGGGACATTTGCCGCCGTGGTGTCGGCCGGTGTCTTCACCACGGGCCATGTCGGCCCGGAGGGTCTGGACGAACTGGTCCGGATCTGCCGCCCCGGCGGTGTGATCGTCCTGACCGTCAAGACGACGCTTTGGTCAGGCGGTTTCGCCGACCACGTGGCGGCGCTTCAGCCAATGGTCTCGACACTCGAATGCAGCGAACCCTATGTCTCGATGCCCGGCGAACACGGGACGGTCCCGAGCATCGCCCTGGCGCTTCGCCGCAACTGAGGTCAGGCGCGGGCCCGCCGGTTCTCAGGGTCATAGAGGGGGCCAAGCGCGATCCTCGCCGGAAGGCGTTCGTTCGCGACCACAAGCTCATATTGCCCGCTGCTCAGAAAGGCGTCATCGACACCATCCGTGTTGCGGATATAACCGTAACCGATTGATTTTCCGACCGTGTATCCATACCCGCCAGAGGTCAGGTAGCCGACAGGCTTGCCGTCCCTCAGGATCGTCTCGCGCCCGACGAGAACGGCATCGCGATCGTCGAGCGTGAAGCCGGCGAGCCGCTTAGCGGGCAGCCGGCCCGTTGCTGCCGCCAGCGCCTTGCGCCCGATGAAATCCGCGTTTCCGCGCATCTTGACGGCCCAGCCCAGCCCGGCCTCGATGGGTGTGTCATTCGGTGTGATATCGGCCGACCAGGCGCGATACCCCTTTTCCAGCCGGAGCGATTCTATCGCGCGATAGCCCACGGGCCGGATGCCCTCGCCCGCGCCCGCCGCCATCAGCGCATCGAAGACCGCGCCCGTCGCGTCGATGGGGACGTGAAGCTCCCAGCCCAGTTCGCCGACATAGGTGATCCGCAGCGCCCGGACCGTCGCACCGGCGATGGCGATCTCGCGCACATGGCCGAAGGGGAATGCCGCATTCGAGACATCGGCATCCGTCACCCGCGCCAGCACATCGCGCGACTTCGGCCCCATCAGCGACAGCGTCCCCCAATCTTCGGTAATATCGCGGATCGTCACGTCGCCCTTTGGCAGATGCTCCGCGATCCAGCCGAGGTCATGGGTGCGGAAACCGGTGCCGGTGACGATGTAGAACCGGTCCTCGGCCAGCCGCGCGACGGTCAGGTCGCATTCGATCCCGCCGCGCGTGTTCAGAAGCTGGGTATAGGTCAGCCGCCCCGGCGCTTTTGTGACGTCATTGGCACAGACATAGTCGAGCGCGGGGGCCGCGTCCTTGCCCGTCACCTCGTATTTGGCGAAGGAGGATTGGTCGAAAATACCCACCGCTTCGCGCACATGCCGGTGTTCTGCCCCGACATAGGCAAACCAGTTTTGGCGGCCCATCGAATAGACGTCTCGTGCCTCCACTGCTTCCGGAGCAAACCAGTTCGGCCTTTCCCACCCGAGTTTGGAACCGAATACCGCCCGATGCGCCTTCAGCCGCTCATAGAGCGGCGACACGATCCGCGGACGGCCGGAAGTATATTCCTCGTGCGGAAACCCGATCGTGTAGTGCTTGCCATAGGCTTCGCAGGTGCGGTCAGACACCCATTGCCGGTCGCCGTGCATTTCGGAGAAGCGCCGGATATCGACAACCCAGAGATCAAGCGGCGCCTCGCCATTGACCACCCAGTCGGCCAGAACCCAGCCAGCGCCGCCACCCGAGGCGATGCCGAAGGCGTTGAACCCGGCGCCGACATACATGTTCGTGCATTCCGGTGCGGGACCGAGGATGAAATTACCATCCGGGGTAAAGCTTTCCGGGCCGTTGATCATCTGTTTGACACCGACCTCTTCCAGCGCGGGCACGCGGGCGATCGCCTGCACGAGGTGCTGTTCGAAATGGTCGTAGTCGTCGTCAAAGAGGTGAAACTGCCAGTCGTTGGGAATATCGTCGGTGGGCAAGGGCTGCGGATTGGGCTCGTAACCGCCCATGACGAGCCCGCCGACCTCCTCCTTGAAATAGGTGCGCCGGTCGGGGTCACGCAGCGTCGGCGCGTCGGCGGCAAGGCCCGGCACCTTTTCGGTCACGATGTACTGATGCCGGACCGCTTGCAGCGGGACGTTGATCCCCGCCATCGCGCCCACCTGCCGCGCCCACTGGCCCGCGCAGTTGACGACCTTTTCGCAGGCGATCTCGCCCGCCGTCGTTTTCACCGCCGTGATCCGCGCACCATCCATGCGGAAGCCAGTGACCCGAACCCCCTCCACGATCTTCGCGCCATGCATCCGCGCGCCCTTGGCAAGGCTTTGTGCAATGTCGGAAGGTGAGGCTTGGCCATCGGTCGGCAACCAGCTGGCACCGACAAGGTCGGATACATCCATCAGGGGCCACATCCGTTTGACCTCATCCGGAGAGATCAGATGCATATCCATCCCGAAGGAACCCGCCGTGGTGGCGAGCCGCTTGTATTCCGTCCAGCGATCCTCGTTCGTGGCGAGCCTGAGGCAGCCTGTCATCTTCCAGCCCGTCTCAAGCCCTGTCT
Organism: Paracoccaceae bacterium; assembly: GCA_041397105.1. Classification (GTDB taxonomy): domain Bacteria; phylum Pseudomonadota; class Alphaproteobacteria; order Rhodobacterales; family Rhodobacteraceae; genus Albidovulum. The sequence continues at coordinate 229,277 of JAWKXJ010000002.1, read as the reverse complement.
CCGCGGCCAGCCCCTTGTAAAGCTCGACCGAGTATTTCAGCACCCGGGTGATGGAGGCGGAAGAGCGGAGCTGCCCCACCAATCCCGCGGCATGCCAGGTAGACCCGCTCGTCAGTTTCCCCTGCTCAAGAAGCAGCACATCCGCCTTGTGGTCGCGCGCCAGATGGTAGGCGGTGGAACAGCCGATGATACCGCCGCCGATGACGACGATCTGCGCGTGACTTGGGACTTGCGTCATGATTATCCGAACCGGTTGAGATAGGCGGCATGAACCCGGTCGAACCGGGCGAGGTATTCGGCAGCATAGGCGACGTAGTCGACACCCGGCGCGTTCAGGTGCAGTTCCGACACCATGCCCCACAGCGCCTCGCGCAGCGCGCTGGCCGATTTCATCGCATGATAGGCCCGCAGGAGGCTTTCCTCGGGCCGGCGGCCGAAATAGGCGTCGAGCAGCGCGATTTCGTCATCCTCGGCGAAGGAGTTGTTCGCGGCGATGTTGGCAAGGTCGAACATCGCCGTCCCGAAGGCGCCATATTCCCAGTCGATCAGCCACAGGCGCGCGCCGTCATCCATGAAATTTGTCGGCAACAGGTCATGGTGGCCGAAGACGACGGGCATCGGCACCTGCGCGGCCTCCAGCGCATCGGTGATGGCCATGAGGCGCGGCAATTCGGGAACCGAACGATGGGCGCCGGCCTTCAGCGTGTGGGCATAGTCGCGCAAGACCTGAAAGACCCAGAAAATCGCGCCCTGTCCCGTGATCCGTCGCCCCATTTCGCGGTGACAGCGCGTGACGATGTCCACGACTGCTTCGGTATTCGCCCGGACATCGGCCTCACCATAGGTGCGGGCCTCCAGAAACCGCACGACCATGACGCCGGGGCCGCTGAATACGACCTCGGGCGACAATCCCGCATCGAAGGCGGCGCGGCTGGCGATGACCTCGCGCTCGCGCGAGACCTGATGACAGGGATAATCCTCGCCGACACGCGCGACATAGGTGCCGGTCCGGTCCCTTACGGTGAAGCTCGCATTGCTGACGCCGCCTTTCAGAGGCACGATGTCCTGCAGATCATTCCAGAGGCTGAGGCCGCGAACGATGTCCTCGGCCGGGGTCATGCCATCCCCCTGCGGGCCCGCATCGACCGGACGGCCGAGGTGATGAGCCGGTCAGCCATGATGCCGATGAAGGCGATGACCAAGCCGGCAACGATGCCGCGACCCGAATCCGCCTTGGCAAGCGCCTTGAATATCTCCTGTCCCAGGTCGCGGGTGCCGATCATCGCGCAGATGATGATCATGCTCAGCGCTAGAAGGATCGTCTGGTTGATGCCAAGCATGATTTCGGGCAGCGCCACCGGCAGTTCCACGTGGCGGAACAACTGCCAGCGCGTACAGCCCGAAACGCGTCCGGCCTCGATCAGTTCCTGTGGCACGTGGCGCAGGCCGTGATTGGTGTAGCGAATGGACGGTACGATGGCGAAGGCCACGGTGGCGATCATCGCCGTCACGTCACCGACCCGGAAAAGCATGACAACGGGAATGATGAAGCAGAAGGAGGGAATTGTCTGCAGCGTGTCGATGATCGGGATGACGATCGCCTGCACACGGTCGCTCCGCGCCGCCCACATGCCGATCGGAATGCCGATCAGGCAGGCGACAAGCACGGCCGCCCCGCAAAGGTAAAGCGTTTGCATCGCCGGCACCCATAGCCCGGTCGTGGCACAAAGGAGCGTGAGCACGGAGACAAGTGCGGCAAGCCCGATACCGCCAAGCCGGTAGCCAGCGGCAGCCAGGACCAGCAGAACACCGAACCAGGGCAGATGTTCAAAGGCGGACCGCATCGGGTTGAGGAAATTCAGGAGCACAAAGACCCGCACCGCCTCGATCGCGTCAAACCAGTTGACGACGATCCAGTCGACGGCCGCCTTCCAGTAGGGCGCGGTCGTGATCGTGACGCTGTCAGGCATTTTCGCGAGCGCGGGCATGACGAGCCCGAGTAGCGTCGTCGCCACCAGAACCACCACAGCAAGGATAAGGTTCCTGTAGCGCTGCCACCCTTCCGGCGCCATCTCCGGAACGGGTCTTTTCCGCGCAATCGCCTGGCTCAACCGGTCAAGGACGATGGCAATCACGACAATCGCCAGACCAGCCTCCATCGCCTGCCCGACATTCAGCCGCCGAAGCGCGAGCAGCACGTCATAGCCAAGACCGCCAGCCCCGATCATCGACGAGATGATGACCATGTTCAGCGCCAGCATGATGACCTGATTGACGCCGATCATCAGCATCGGCTTCGCCGAAGGCACGAGCACCCGCCAGAGTTTCTGCTGCCGCGTGCAGCCTGCCATGTCGGCAAAATCCTTGATCTCCTGCGGTACCTTGCTGAGGCCGAGGACGGTGGCACGCACCATCGGTGGCGTGGCGAATAACCCGGTTGCCAGAAGCGCCGAAACCGGGCTCGCCCCGAAGAGAAGCAGCATCGGAATCAGGTAGGCAAAGGTCGGAATCGTCTGCATCAGGTCAAGCGCGGGCGAGATGAACCAGCGGTTGAAGCGCGGCGAGAAATAGCCCCAGATGCCGATCAGGAGGCCGGTGACAACGCAGAAGGGCACACAGATGATGATCAGCGCCAGCGTCAGCATGGCGTTGTCCCAAAGCCCGAATAGGGCCAGCGCGAAAAAGCCTGCGCCGCAAAGCAGGGCAAGCCGCAACCCGCCATAGATGTAGCCGAGCATCGCCATGACAACCGTCACGCCGAGCCAGGACAGCCGCGGCAGCAGGACGGCCTCCTCGCCATGGCCGATCTTGAAGCCCTTCGAAAGCAGATCGAAGGCGAAGCTGAGCGGCACGTCGATCACGGCCGACAGGGATCGGGTCGCCCAGGTGAAATTGTTCTTGATCCAGGCCATGGCGGCCCCGACCCAGTTCTTGAACGGAATGACGGCGCTGTTCGGGTAATCGACAAGCGCCGGCCATGACGCCCCAAAAACCCAGATGAGCAGAGCAATGATTACCGCCGCCGGTATGAGCCAGCGACCCGCCGGAAACCGCAGGGCCACCGGCCCCGTGCCGGTCGATGCCTGATCGCTCATGCCCGCGCTTCCCAGTCCTTGCCGGACAAGAGGTCGATGACCGTCTTGGGGCTGACTTCGCCGATGATCCCGCCGTGGTCGTCAAGCACCGCGAAGGGATCGCTGGAATCGACGATTTCCGCCGCGAAATCGGCGATCTTCGCCTTTGCGTCCACCGTGCGGTAGCGTTGCGCCCCCTCGCCCGCGCCCCGCATGACCGCCCGTGCCGACAGAACCTTCGACCGGTTCACGTCGCGGGTGAATTCCGCAACATAATCCGTCGCCGGATGGCTGACGAGCTCTTCCGGCGTGCCGATCTGGATGATGGCGCCATCCTTCATGATCGCGATCCGGTCAGCGAGGCGTATCGCTTCGTCGAAATCATGGGTGATGAAGACGATGGTCTTCTTCAGGACGCTTTGCAGACGGATAAGCTCTGACTGCATCTCGCGCCGGATGAGCGGGTCAAGGGCCGAAAACGGTTCGTCGAGAAACCAGATTTCCGGCTCCACCGCCAGCGAGCGCGCAATACCGACGCGCTGCTGCTGACCGCCCGATAGCTGGGCTGGAAAATGCTGTTCGCGCCCCCCGAGGCCGACCAGCGTGATCATCTCGCGCGCCCGGGCCTCGCGTTCGGCCCGCCCGATCCCCTGGATGAACAGCGGGAAGGCGACGTTTTCAAGCACGCTGAGATGAGGCAGCAGCGCGAAATGCTGAAAGACCATGCCCATCTTGTGGCGGCGGATGTCGATCAGCTCCGCCTCGTTGGCTTTCAGTAGGTCGCGGCCATCGAACTCCAGCGCCCCGGCCGTCGGTTCGATCAGCCGCGAAAGGCAACGCACAAGCGTTGACTTGCCGGACCCCGACAGCCCCATGACGATGAATATCTCGCCCTCGCGGACCTCAAGCGAGGCATTTCGGACCGCCGCGATCAGATGCGCGGCCGAAAGATCGGCGCTGCTTGGCTCGCCATTCCGGTCGCGCAGGAACTGTGCGCCGCCCGGCCCGAATATCTTCCACAGATTGCGGCAACTCAATTTGACTGGGCGCGGATCCTCCGCGCCCAGCATTGCTGTTTCAACTCCACCTGCGGCTTGGGTCACTTATTCGGCCCAGGCTTTCCATGTGGCCTCGTTCGCATCGACCCAGGCGCTTGCAACCTCCTCGATCGACTTGCCGTCAAGATCGACTTGCCCCGACATCGCGTTCAGGTCGCCTGTTTCGATCTGATAGGCCTTGGCGACCTTGTAGGCGACCGGCCATTTGTCCTTCATGCCAGCCCAGGCGAATTTCCAGATATCGCCGAACGGCTTGCCACAGTCATAGGCCATGTCGGGGTTCACACCGACGCTCGGGTCATTGTAGCAGGCATCGGAATATTCCGGGAACTCCACCCACTCGCCCTCATATTTCGCGGGCGCCCAATGCGGCGAATAGACCCAGAGCATGATCGGCGCTTGCCGCTGATAGGCCGATTCCAGTTCGGCGAACATGGCAGCGTCGGTTCCGGCATGAATGACGGTAAAGGGCAGGCCAAGCGCCTCGACACGTTCGTCATCGAAGCCTTCCCAAGTCACCGGGCCGCCGACATAGCGACCGTTCGGCGCAGTTTCCGGGACCGAGAAGGCCTCGGCGCAGGCCGGATCCTTCAGCGCTTCCCAGTTCGGCAGGCCGGGGCATTTTTCTTTCATGTAGAGCGGGTACCACCACTCTTCCTTGGCCTTCGGCCCGAGCGTGCCCAGCCGTTCGGTCTGGCCCGTCGCCTCTGAGGCCGCCATGGCCTCACCCGCCGTCGTATCCCAATACTCGACGCCGACCGTGACATCGCCGTTGGTCAGACTGGTCGTAAGGCTAGAAAGGTAGTCACCTGTCGGGTATTCGACCGTGTAGCCGAGCCGCTCCAGAATGCCGCCAAGAACCTTGGCGTTGATATTGACGCTCGTCCAGTCGAAGAGCGCGATCTTGATCGGATCGGTCGATTCCTGCGCCGAGGCGCCGATCGGGCCCAGGGCCAGCGCCGCGCCGATGGCTGTTCCGATCACGGTCGTCTTCCATTGCGATTGCATTTTTTGTACCCCCTGCGTTTTACAGAAACGGTCACCCAACCGAGTCTCGCCTCTCACTCTCGGCCGAAATTCCCTTTCGAGTCAATCCAATGCGCAAGTCCGGGCGCAGCCGACAGGCACTTTCGGGCCTTAGGCCTCTATTTCCCTGTATTCATTTGATTTTCCTGAGAGGAAGCTGAATAGTCGCCTTACCGGGATTCGAAGACCAGAGCGACCAGGCGCCGAGATGACACATCAGCAAGTTGAAACCCATCCCCCCTTGACGTCCGCCCAGCGCGATTCCGTCGCATCAGTAGATGCTAGGGCAGCCGAACTGTCGTCCTGGTGCGCGACCATCTTCGACTTCGGCGAAACGGCCTGGCGCGAATACCGATCAGCCGAATGGTACGTGAACCGCCTTCGCAAGGAAGGTTTCACGGTGGAGGAAGGCTCCGCCGGCATGCCGACCGCCTTCTGCGCCAACTGGTCGAATGGCGACGGCCCGGTGATCGGCATGTACGGCGAATACGACGCCGTGCCGGGAAACTGCCAGGCCGCCTCGACCCGCCGCGAACCCCGCACTGGCCTCGGCTATCAGGCCGGCGGCCACACCGACCCGCATTCGGGACTGGGTATCGGCGCGCTTGGCGGGCTTCTCGCCACGAAGGCGGCGATGGAAAAGCATGGGGTGAAAGGCGGGCTGCGGTTCACCGGTGAACCGGCGGAGAAGGTCAGAGGGTCCAAGCCGATCCATGCGGCCAAGGGCTACTACGACGGTCTGGCCGCGATGCTGTCGTTCCATCCGTTCTACATGCTGCCGATGTGCAATACCGTCCGCTGGGACACGCATTGCGGCGCGGGCTATGCGATGATCTACCGCTTCATCTGCGACACGCCCGAGGCTTGGGGCCGCACCGACGCCGCACCGATCCCTCAGTCGCACTCGGCCGTCCGGGCGCCCGGCGCCAATGACGCGCTGATGATCATGTATCAGTCTTCGAAAGCCCTGCGCGAGGCGATGCTGCCCCATCAGGGCGGCTGGTCGGTCAGCGAGGCGATCCTGACCGCGGGACAGGCGACGGCCGACAACCTGCCCGCGGGGCTCGCCGAAATTCAGTACATGATGCGGACGCCAACGGTGGCGATGGCCGAACAGATCACCGCGGTTCTTGACCGCAATGCCGAAGCTGCCGCGATGATATCGGGCTGTCGCTGGGAACGCCACTGGGTTTGCAAATCGCGCCCCGGCCTTGCCAATCATGCGATGGCCCGGGTCGTCTGGGACGCGCTGCAATCCGTGGGCGCGCCGGTCTGGGACGAAGCGGCAAAGTCGGTCGCGCGGGACATACAGGCCGGCCTGGGACTGGACCCGATGGCTGAACCCTTCATCCGCGAAATGACAGAACTGGTCGTCCCGGAAACGGCCGAGGCGATCCTCCGCCAGGATCTGCCGCCATCACAGACGCATTCCACCTCGGACGATTACACCGACATGTGCTGGCACGCGCCGACGGCGCGGTTCTATATCGCCCGGCCCGCCTTACGGGCGCCAGAGGGTTTTGCCTATCCGAACTGGGTCATGAATGCACTTGGGGGCATTCCGGCGACCATCGACCCCATGGTGACGACCGCAGCCAAGGTTCTGGCGGTCACAGCGCTGCGCCTGCTCGAGGACAAGTCCGCCCGAGACGCCGCCATGGAGGAATTCAAGACGCGCACCGGCGGCGGCATCGGCGGCACCAAATGGATGCCACCCCTTTGCGACTATGACCCGCCCATCCATTTCCGCTGGCCTGAATATGTCGAAACCCCGCGCGGGCGGGATTGGTGGATTCCCGCCACGATGCCCGGCGCGTAGCCATTGTAGGAGCGACCCATGCCACTCGACCGCCTGCCTCATGCCGAAGGCTTCACCCTGCAGCGCCGCAACCCCAAAGGCGGCACCACACCGATGCGATATTGGGGTCTGAAGAATGAAACCGATCCACTAAGCGACGTTCTTCTCGGCTCGCCCGCCTATCTCTTTCACCGCGCGACATCGAGCCTGTCGCGCAAGCATCTGCGCGAGGCGCCCTGCAACATTCAGGTGGCGCAGGCCCAGCATGCGGAGCTTGTCTCGGCCTACGAACATTTCGGTGTGAAGGTGCATATGCTGCCGGCGGAACCCGAACTGACCATGCAGGTCTATTCCCGCGATTCGTCGTTCATGACACCCTATGGCGCGGTCATCACCGCGATGGCCAACTGGTGGCGGCGGGGCGAGAACTATGCGGCACTCCGCGCCTACGAGGCGATGGGTATCCCGATCTATGACATGGTGACGGCGGGCACCTTCGAGGGTGGCGATTTCAACGTGATCGAGGAGGGCTGCGTCCTGATCGGCTGCGGCGGCGCCCGCACGCAGGAGGAAGGCGCGCGTCAGGTGGCGTCCTGGTTCGAGAAGGAAGGCTGGGAAACGCGCATCGCCTTCATCGACGAATATTACGTCCATATCGACCTGATGGTGGTACCGATCGCCGAAAAGCTGACCGCCGTCTGCCTGACCTGCACCGATCCCTGGATCGTCGACTGGCTGAAATCCAAGGGGCATGAGATCATCGACGTGCCCTTCGCCGACACGATGGCGCTCGGCTGCAACTTCATGGCTTTGGGTAATGACAAGGTCATCGCGCCGACCTCGTCCCAGACGCTGATCGGCCAGCTGAAGGCGCGCGGGTTCGAGGTGGCGGCGGTCGATACGGCCGAGATTTCCAAAACCGGCGGCGGCATCCACTGCATGGCGCAGGCGCTGCGCCGCGCCACCTGATTTTCAAACAAAACGCCGCCCGGGAACCCGAGCGGCGACTTGCCAGATGCAATTGGCGGCTGAACCTACTTCACGATGGTCTCCGGCCCCATGATCTCTGTCGGCAGCCAGGTCGACAGGATCGGCACATAGGTCACGATGATCAGGAAGACGAAGAGCACGGCCAGGAACGGCGCTGCCGCCTTCACCACACGCATCATCGACATGCCCGCGACACCGGAGGTCACGAAGAGGTTGAGGCCGACCGGCGGGGTGATCATCCCGATCTCCATGTTCACCACCATGATGATGCCGAGATGGATCGGATCGACGCCGAGCGAGATAGCGATGGGGAAGACGAGCGGTGCCACGATCAGAATGAGGCCCGACGGTTCCATGAACTGGCCGCCGATCAGGAGGATCACGTTGACGATGATCAGGAAGACGATCTTGCCAAAACCGGCATCGAGCATCGCCGCAGCGATCTGCTGCGGGATCTGCTCATCCGTCAGCACATGTTTCAGGATCAGCGCGTTGGCGATGATGAACATCAGCGTGACGGTCAGCTTGCCCGCCTCGAAAAGCGTCGCCTTGGTGTCGCGATGGAAGAATGCGGTCAGCAGCGCGATGGGCTTCATTACCAAGGTCAGATTTCCACCGTCCTGCGCCAGCGGCCCCATGTCCCGGTAGATGAAGGTGGCGACGATGAAGGCCCAGATCGCGGCGACAGCGGCGGCCTCGGTCGGGGTAAAGATCGCCGCGGTGATGCCGGGTATGCCGTAAAGTCCGACCATGATGATGACGATCAGCATCAGGCCCCAGAATGCCTCGCCGAAGCTTTCGGCGATTTCGCCCCAGCCGAGCCAGTCGCCTTTCGGAAGGTTCTTCCAGATCGCCCAGATCAGGATCGTCGCCATCAGCATCCCGCCGGCGAGAAGCCCGGGGAAGACACCGGCAAGGAACATGCGTCCGACCGACACGTCGGTGGCGGAAGCATAGACGACCATGACGATGGAGGGCGGGATGAGGATGCCGAGTGTGCCGGCGTTACAGATGACGCCCGCGGCGAAATCCTTGGAATAACCCACCTGCCGCATCGCAGCGATGACGATGGAACCGATGGCGACCACGGTCGCGGGGCTCGACCCGGAAAGGGCGGCGAAAAGCATGCAGGCGAAGACGCCGGCAATGGCAAGCCCGCCCGGCAGGTGTCCGACGCAGGCGATGGAAAAGCGGATGATCCGTTTCGCCACGCCCCCCGTCGACATGAAGCTGGAGGCGAGGATGAAGAACGGAATGGCAAGCAGCGTCGAATGCCCCTCCATCGCCTGATAAAGCGTCTGGGCGATCGAGGCGAGTGACGTGTCAGAGAACCACAAAAGGAAGAGCGTGGAGGACAGGCCGAGCGAAATCGCGATCGGCACGCCGATCAGCATGAAGCCGATCACCATCACGAAAAGAAGAACGACTTCCATGTCTTACTCCTCGTAATTCATGTGACGGACATCCTCGACGGCGTCCTCGGCTTCGTGGCTGACGATCAGGCTTTCGCGGGTGCCGGCAATCAGACCCCAGGTCGCCTGCGCCAGCCGGAAAAGAAGCAGCGCGCAGCCGATGGGCAACATCGCATAGGGAATGAAGCGCGGCAGCTTTTCGTAATGCTCGCCCTGATTGAAGATCGGTTCGATGAACCGGAGCCAATCCACCATCGGGATCTGCTCGGTCTCGTACCAGGCCTGATCGCGCGTCTTGATGAAACCTTCGGGGAACCAGCGCCCGCCGGTCTGCTCAAAACCGCCGAATGGCGCCCAGTAATCCCATGCGCCCTTCATCAGCAAGAAGGCGTAGGCCAAACAGCAGACAGCCGCGATCAGCGCGAGGATACGCCGCCCGCGATGGGGCAGAATATTGATGATGGCATCGACGCCAAGATGGGCCGTCACCTTCACAGCATAGGACATGCCGAAGAGGACCAGCCAGGCAAAAAGCGCCGATGTCAGCTCCAGCCCCCAGATCAGCGAGGAATTGAAGCCATAACGCAGAACCACATTGATGAATGTAATCAGCGTCATGAGCCCGAGAATGACCGCGATCACGGTTTCTTCAAACTCATGCACAAAACGCCCGAACCCGGGCGCGGGTTCGTACTTGCTGCTCATGCTGTGTCCCCCTTTGCGATCCGGGCCCGGCGAAATTCGCCGGACCCGGTCTTCTTTCCCGAAACGCCTGGCTTAGCTGCCGGCGTTGAACGCTTGCGCCGCGTCGATATTCGCCTGGCCAATGCCTTCGGCGAACTTGTCCCAGACCGGTTTCATCGCGTCGACCCAGGCCTGACGCTGTTCGTCCGTCAGTTCACGGATCACGCCGCCATTGTCGAGGATCGCCTGCCGTGCATCGGCGTCGACCTGATTGACCGCCGCGTTCCGCTCCACCGTCACTTCGTTCAGGATGGTCAGAACCTGATCCTTGACCGCCGGATCGAGGCTGTCGAGCCAGTCCACCGAGGCCACGACGAGGTAGTCGAGCACACCGTGGTTGGTTTCGGTCGTGCCGTCCTGCACTTCGTAGAACTTCTGGCCATAGACGTTCGACCAGGTGTTTTCCTGACCGTCAACAACGCCAGTCTGCAGCGCGCCATAAACCTCGGCAAATGCCATCGGCTGCGGCGAGGCGCCGAGCGCCTCCATCTGAGCCACGATGACGTCGGACGGCTGAACGCGGATTTTCAGGCCCGCCATGTCGCCCGGCAGCACGAGCGGCTTGTTCGCCGACATCTGCTTCAGCCCGTTATGCCAGAATTCCAGCCCTTGCAGGCCGCGACGTGCCATCGAGTCTTTCATGGCCTGACCGGTTTCGGAGTTCTGGAAAGCGTCGACTGCCGCGATATTCTTGAACATGAAAGGCAGATCGAAAATCTGGAACTGCTTGGTGAAGGCCTCGAACTTCGACAGCGAAGGTGCCGCGAACTGCACGTCGCCCTGCAGCATCGCCTCTAGCACCTGATCGTCGTCATAAAGCGTGGAGTTCGGGTAGACTTCCATGCAGGCCTTGCCGTCCATCTCGGCATTTACACGCTCGGCGAAGAGCGTGGCGGCAATGCCCTTGGGATGCTTGTCGGCATTGGTGACATGGGCGAATTTCATGACGATTTCGCCTTCGTCGCATCCGGCCGAAGCCAGCGCGCCACCCGCCGAAAGCACAAGCGCGACGGCAGTCATGGTTGATGTGAATTTCATTTCAGTTCCTCCCGTGAGACAAAACGCAGTTGCGCCGCTCGCGCCGTCAGGTATCCGCACGGGTCTTCTTGAACCGACCAATGACAGACCTCGTCCCCTCCGACCACGACGCCCATGCGCAGGAAAGCCGTGAAACATCGTTGCGGCAACTGTTTCTTTCAGATGGCGATTCTTGCGGCCAAACACCGTCTTTTCAATCGTTTGCAGCTAGCACCGGCACCGCAGGAAATTCCGGCGGGCGAGATTCCACACAGGCACATCGCAATCATGTGCGGTTTTCCGCACACTAGCTGCGGTAGGTCTCGGGCCGAATCCCGTGTCGCGCCAGTTTGTCATAGAAGGTCTTTCGCGGCAGATGCAGCGCGGCGGCGGCCTCTGTCGCGTTACCATTGCAGCGCTGTAGCGCATCGGTCAGGAACGAACGCTCCACACGCGCCATCTGGCCGGCAAGGCCCGGGGCGGCCGCGTCATCATGGCTTTCGCCGACCCCCATGGCAAAACGCATCGCCGTGTTCATCAAGGCCCGGGCATTGCCCGGCCAATCCTCGGTCATCAGGCCGGCGATCACCTCAGGGGTGATGTCCGGCAAGGGCAGGTCGGACTGTTCACAGGCCAGCGCCACATAATGCCGGAAGAGTACCGGAATGTCTTCGGGACGTTCACGCAGCGACGGGATGCGAACGCGCAGCACGTCGAGCTTGTAGTAAAGGTCCGGGTTGAACCGGCCTTCCCCTGTCTCCTGCCGAAGGTCCCGGTAGGTCCCGGCGATAACGCGGATGCCGGCATTTCGGTCGATCAGATCCGTCAAGGCCACCTGCGATGCCACCGAAAGCGCCGCGACCTCGTCGATAAAGATCGACCCGCCATCGGCGCGTTCGAAGGCCTGGGCCAGCGTCTCTGGTGTCGCTGTCGCAGAGGGAACCTTCTGGAACGGCCGCATCGCTGCCGCCGACATGAGGTGAATGACCTCGGCCACCTTCGCCGTGCCCGCGCCGGTCGGCCCCGTTATCAGGACCTCGGCCGAGCTCCGCGCTGCGGCCCGCGCCGCCTCGCGCATCTGTTCGGACAGGTCGGAGGTGCCAACAAGCATCCGCGCCGCCGCATCGCCCCGACGGATTTCGCGCTTCAGCGCCCGGTTTTCGAGAACAAGGTCGCGGGTCTTGAGCGCCTTTCCGACCACCGCAAGCAGATCGGCCGGCGCACAGGGTTTTTCCAGAAAGTCGAAGGCGCCCCCCGACATCCCCTTCACTGCCATCGGAATATCGCCCTGCCCCGTCAGGAGGATGACGGGAAGTTCCGGGTCCGTCTTCCGCGCGAATTCCAAAAGCGCGAACCCGTCCTTGCCGGGCATCCGGATGTCCGACACGATCACCCCGTCGAAGGCAGGCGTGATATGGTCCTTGGCGACGATGTAGCTGCCCGCGAGCACCGGTGTCAGATCGGCGAGTTCGAGGCTCTGGCCCAGCGCCTCGCGCACCGCGCGGTCGTCATCGACCACCAGAACCTTCCGGATCATGCCGCTTCCACCCGTGCCGCCGCATCGAGCTCGACGCTGAATTCCGCCCCGCCCTCCGGCCGGTTCCGCCCAGATATCGAGCCGCCGAAACTCTGCACGATTCCGTAGGAGATGGACAGGCCAAGCCCCAGCCCCTCGCCGGCGCCGACCTCTTTCGTGGTATAGAACGGGTCGAACACCCGGCCCGGGTCGGCGATGCCGGCCCCCGTATCGCCAATTGTCAGCCGCACGCGCCCGGCCCTTTCCACAAGCGTTATGTCGATCCGCCGTTCCGGTCCGGCCATCGCGTCGGCGGCGTTGGACAGCAGGTTTACGACCACCTGCTGCAACCTCACTTCGCCACCCCTCACCCAGACCGGACCCGGCGGCGGATGCCAGTCGACCGCCGCCCCGGCGCCGCGCAGCCGCGTCTCCGTCAGCTCCAGCGCGGCATTCACGATGGGCACGAGGTCGACATTGCTCATCCCCTCGCTTTCCTGCCGCGCGAAGGCGCGCAGGTTGCGGATGATGCGGGCCATCCGCCGCGCCATGTCGGAGATGCGCCCAAGATTATCGCCCGCCTTGTCCGACTGGCCGCGTTCAAGAAACAGTCCCGCATTCTCGGCAAAGGACTGGATCGCCATCAAAGGCTGGTTCAGTTCATGGCTGATCCCGGCCGACATCTGCCCGAGCGCCGAGAGCTTGCCCGCCTGCACAAGATCGGCCTGCGCGCGACGCAGGCGTTCATTCGCCTCCGACAACTCCCGCGTCCGTTCCCGAACCCGGCCTTCAAGCCGCGCGTTGGCCTCCGCCTCCACGGCAAGCCGCTCGGCCAACGCGCGCCGCCGTTCCAGCAGCGCGAAAAGCACCGCGCCCAGCCCGAGCGATGCGAGCGCCGAGACGAGTGCCACGAGCGCCGCAAAACGCTTGGCCGGCGCGATGTCGAGCAGCGCCTCACCGGTCATCTCGATCACCGGCAGAACCTGCGTCAGATGCAGCGCTTGATCCGGCAGGTGGCGCCCCCCGTCGATGCGCCAGACGTCATGCCCGCCGATCTGCCGCGCCTGATGCGGAACAACCCGGCCGGGCTCCGCCGCCCGGGTGCCGGCGCGGCGTGTCAGCAGCAGCTCATCGCGGTTCGAGACAAAGGCGAGCCCCTCCCGATCGGTGAAAAACACGATCATCGGCTCGCCCCGCCATGTTGCTTCGACCGCCTCGGTCGCGATCCGGACGACAACGGCCCCTTGAACCGGCCCGCCCCGCGAAAAGACCGGTGCCGCGTAGACGAACAGTCGCTGTCCCGTCCGCTCGTCGATTTCGTGATGAAACCCGAGCGCGCCTTGCAACGCCCGCTCAAAATAGGAGGCACCGGCAATCGACTTGTCCGTCACCGCGCGCGACGAGCCGACGACGCGGCCGGTCGCGTCCACCAGCAGCAATTCGTGCAGCGCCGTCATGTCGGCGGCCCGGAGCAGCAAGGGGTCCGACCCCTCAGGCGGCGCTTGCCGCAAGAGCATCGCGTGAATATCGGGATGGTCCGCCATGAGGACCGCGATTTCACGATAGCTTTGCAACTGCCCGGTCAGACGGTCGCCGGCCAGCGCCAGATCGGACCGGCCCCGTTCCTCAAGCCGCGTCAGCGAATCGTTCAGCGCGAACCACCATGCGGCGGCGGTGATGGCGGCGGCCATCGTCACATAGATTGCCAGCGCTGCGGCGCGTCTCATCGTGTCGCACTTCCTTCCGGACGGAGCTTACAGACAGCCGCATGTCCAAGGCCAGACCGTTTCTGTGCATCGCAACACTCTGGAATGCGGTGGCATTTGCATTGATCCGTTCGGCCGGGTCTGCCATGACTTTCCGCGTGGCTCGCATCGGGACAACCGCGGCAGGCGAAATAACATTGGGAGGAAAGCATGATCACGTTCAGACAGAAACTCGCGACATTCGCTGCCGCGGCGGTACTCGCCCTGCCGGGCGCTTCGACGGCAGAAGAATTCATCAACATCCTGACCGGCGGCACCTCTGGCGTCTATTATCCGCTGGGTGTCGGGCTTTCCAAAATCTATGCCGACAACATCCCGGGCGCCCGGACGCAGGTGCAATCGACCAAGGCCTCGGTCGAGAACCTCAACCTCCTGCAGCAAGGCAAGGGCGAACTGGCGCTGGCGCTTGGCGACTCGGTCAAGCTGGCCTGGGAAGGCGATGCGGAGGCGGGCTTCAGCGCGCCATTGTCCAAGCTCCGCGGGATTGCGGCGGTCTATCCCAACTACATCCAGATCGTCGCCTCCAAGGAATCGGGCATCACCGACTTCGCCGGGCTGAAGGGCAAAAGCCTGTCGGTGGGCGCAGCGAAATCCGGGACGGAGCTCAACGCCCGCAAGATCTTTGCTGCCGCGGGAATGAGCTATGACGACCTCGGCAAGACCGAATACCTGCCCTTCGCGGAATCGGTCGAACTGATCAAGAACCGCCAGCTTGACGCGACGCTGCAATCGGCGGGCCTGGGCGTGGCCTCGATCAAGGACCTCTCGACCTCGATCGACATCCAGATGGTCGCGGTGCCGGCCGATGTCGTCGCCTCGCTCGGCGCGCCCTATATCGCCGCGACGATCCCGGCGGGCACCTATCAGGGCCAGGACGCCGACGTGCCGACGGTGGCCGTCGTCAACTTCCTTGTGACGCATGAGGACGTGTCGGAGGAAACCGCCTATCAGATGACGAAGCTTCTCTTCGAAAACCTCGGCGAACTGGAAGCCGCCCACAAGGCCGCGGCCCAGATCAAGCTTGAAAACGCGCTGAACGGCATGCCCATCCCGCTGCATCCGGGGGCCGAACGGTTCTATAAGGAAGCCGGCCTCATGTAATCCAGAGGCAACGGCCGCTCCGGCATGCCCGGCGCGCGGGCGCGCGCGCCGGACCTGATCCGGCGCCTCTTCCCCGATCCCGAGGTCCCGGATCAAGTCCGGGACGGGAAGGAACGGGCGACAGAAGGGGCAAGCTGGAAGGCCGTTGCACTCTCACCTCCCGGGCGGAACGACCGCCCGGGGATCACGGATTTCCGGGGAGGCGAAAACCGCGATGGCGACACCGCATCACGACATGCCGAAGGATGCGCCTGACCTCGGGCTGCACGACCCCTTGGCAGAAAGCTTTCCCGCGACCCCTGAAGGCCGCGCGCTTTTCTGGATCGCGGTCGTCTTCTCGGCCTTCCAGATCGCCACGGCTGCACATCTGCTGGACCTCTCCAGCCAGATCGTCCGGGCCTTTCATGTCGGTTTTCTGACGCTTCTCGGGTTTCCGTTGCTCGCCGCGCTGAAGGGAAAGGCGCCGCCACTGAGGGCGGTCGCCTGGGGGCTGGCACTGGCGGGCATCGTAGTCGCGCTCTACCAATGGTGGGAGTACACGCCCCTGATCCTCAGGGCGGGAGACCCGCTGCCCCGCGACATCGCGCTTGGCATCGTGGCACTCGCCACGGTCTTCATCGCCGCCTGGTGGCTTATGGGGCCGGCCCTGCCGATCATCGCGGGCTGTTTTCTGGCCTATTGTCTCTGGGGCGAATACCTGCCCTCGCCGCTCAATCACCGGGGCTATGATTTCGCCCAGGTCATCGACCATATGGCGTATGGAACCGAAGGCATCTACGGCATCCCGACCTATGTGTCCTCGTCCTATATCTTCCTCTTCATCCTCTTCGGCTCGTTCCTCGAACGCGCCGGTATGATCAAGCTCTTCACCGATGTCTCGCTCGGCCTTGTCGGCCACAAGCAGGGCGGCGCGGCAAAGGTCGCGGTTGTCTCCTCTGGCCTCATGGGCACGATCTCCGGCTCCGGCGTGGCCAATGTCGTCACCACCGGGCAATTCACCATCCCCTTGATGAAGAGCTTCGGCTACCGCCCCGCCTTTGCGGGCGGCGTCGAGTCGACCTCCTCGATGGGCGGGCAGTTAATGCCGCCTGTCATGGGTGCCGTCGCCTTCATCATGGCTGAAACGCTCGGTGTCGAATATGTCGAGGTGGTCAAGGCCGCCCTTGTTCCGGCGATCCTTTATTTCGCCTCGGCCTTCTGGATGGTGCATCTGGAAGCCGGGCGGCACGGGTTAAAAGGCATGGCGAAGGCCGACCTTCCGTCGCCCGTGAAGGCGCTGAAGGAAAACTGGTACCTGATCCTGCCTCTGGCCGCGCTGGTCTACCTGCTCTTCTCCGGCTTCACGCCGCTTTTCGCCGGAACCATCGGGCTGGCGATGACCGTCATGCTGATCCTCGGCGGTTCCGTTGCTTTGGGGCTGCCCGAGGGTGTGATCCGTATTCTCTTCTGGATCGTCCTCGGTGCCATCGCCGCCGCCTTCTTCGAGTTTGGTATACTGCCGGTAGCCGCCGCCATCGCCGGGCTGATCGCGTGGAACGCGGCCTCGAAAGGCGGGCGCGAGACGCTGGCGCTCTGCCGCGACAGTCTGGCGGAGGGCGCCAAGACCGCCCTGCCCGTCGGCATCGCCTGCGCGCTCGTCGGCATCATCATCGGCACGATGACCCTGACCGGGGCGGCAAACACGTTCGGCCAATTCATCGTCCATGTCGGGGAAAACAGCCTGATCCTGTCGCTGATCCTGACCATGATAACCTGTATCGTCCTTGGCATGGGGATCCCGACAATCCCGAACTACATCATCACCTCCTCCATTGCCGGACCTGCGCTCTTGGCCCTCGGCGTGCCGCTGATCGTCAGCCACATGTTCGTCTTCTACTTCGGCATCCTCGCCGACCTGACGCCGCCCGTGGCACTCGCCTGTTTCGCCGCCGCGCCGATAGCCAAGGAGAACGGGCTGAAAATCTCCATGGAGGCGATCAAGGTCGCCGCCGCCGGTTTCGTCATTCCCTTCATGGCGGTCTATACACCGACGCTGATGCTGCAGGATGGCGGCCCGCTGGCCGAGGCCTTCGGGTTCTGGCCGGCGGTTGCCTATATCGTCACGAAGACGGCGATTGCCATCGGCCTTTGGGGGGCCGCCGTCATCGGCTGGCTCGGCCACCCGCTCGGCTGGCCTCTCAGGGCACTGGCCGCCACGGCCGCGATCACACTCATCGCCGCCCTGCCCCTGACCGACGAGATCGGCCTGGCACTGGCTGTCGCCTTCGCCGCGCTGGTCTGGCGTCGCCGGGCCGCACTGGCGACATGAGCGGCATCTGCCTTCTGGCCGGGGCGCTGACGCTGCATCTGACAAGTCCGGAGTTCCAGCTCAGCTGGCAGCACTCCGTAGAAAAGACCGGCTGGCGCGAAAACTGGCGGGTCGAGCGCGGGCTTCTTCGCCTTGAAGAAGCGGCGGTCAAAGGGTCGGGCGCGGGAATGGACCCTGGGCCGGATGCGCGACTTGAGGGAACATGGTGGGTCTGGACACCCGACCTCGCGCCAGTCGAGGAGCTCTTACTGGCCGCCTCGGGCGCGACCAACGGGGGCTGGCGCTTATGTGCCCAGGACAATTGCCACGACCTTGGGACCGAGGCAGGCGCACCAATCCGGATCGCCGTGTGCCCGGCCGAGGAGGCAAAGCGCCCCTAAGGCAATGCCCGACAGTTTTCTGCTGACAAAATTCTTTTTGGCTCTATCAATGAAAGGCAGCACAGCCGCCAAGGGGCCCCACGCCTTCATGGACACCCGCGAATTTCGGTCAACCCTCGGGTACTGTCACGGCGCCGCCAGCCGCGAAGGCCACAAGCCAGCCCTTGACCGGATGGACCGGCAATTCGGACGCAAATTACCGGCGGCGATGAAAGCAATGAGAGATAGTCATAGGAGAGCCGCGGCAATCTGACGAATATTGCGATTTCCGCGGACGGGTTGAAAGAAAAAAACCCGGAAGGAAGCTTTCCCGCACAGTTGCCGCAACGGCAGCGACGCGGACATGAAATCCCTTGATCTCAATGTCTTGACAGGACATGCTCAGGGGCACCACGCTGGCGTATCGGACGACCGTCCGTCAGCAACGACAAAAGTGAAACGGATCAGAATTCCGTATATCTGGGAGGAAGACCATGAGTCTCAATCGCTACCTGACCGCAGGTCTGCTTCTGGCTGCCATGGGCGCCGGGGCGGCTTCGGCCAAGACGCTCGTCTATTGTTCGGAGGGTTCGCCCGAAGGCTTTGACGCCGCACTCTACACATCCGGTACGACGTTCGACGCGTCGGAACACACGATCTATGACAAGCTCGTCCTGTTCAAGACCGGCACGACCGAGGTCATCCCCGGCCTCGCCGAAAGCTGGGAAGCCTCCGAAGACGGGCTGGAATACACCTTCAACCTCCGCAAGGGCGTGAAGTTCCATTCCAGCGACACCTTCACCCCGACCCGCGACTTCAACGCCGATGACGTGATCTTCTCGTTCGACCGGCAGCGGCTCGACAGCAACCCGTACTACACCGTCTCGGGCGGCACCTGGGAATATTTCAACGGCATGTCGATGCCGGACCTGATCAAGGAAATCGTCAAGGTCGACGACAACACGGTCAAGTTCGTGCTGAACCGCCCCGAAGCGCCGATGATCGCCAACCTGGCGATGGGCTTCGCCTCCATCGTGTCGAAGGAATATGCCGACGCCATGCTGGCCGCCGGCACGCCGGAAATGGTCAATCAGGCCCCGATTGGCACTGGCCCCTTCCAGTTCGTCGCCTACCAGAAAGACGCGGTCATCCGCTACAAGGCGAATGCGGACTACTGGGGCGGCAAGGCCGCCATCGACGATCTCGTCTTCGCGATCACGCCGGACGCTTCGGTGCGCTACCAGAAGCTGAAGGCGGGCGAATGCCACGTCATTCCCTATCCGAACCCGGCCGATATCTCGGCGATGAAGGCGGATCCGGATGTCCAGATGATGGAACAGGAAGGCCTGAACGTCGGCTACCTCGCCTATAACACGCAGGTCGCGCCTTTCGACAACACCAATGTCCGCAAGGCCCTGAACATGGCAATCGACAAGAACGCCATCATCGACGTGGTGTTCCAGGGCTCGGGCAAGGCCGCCAAGAACCCGATCCCGCCGACCATGTGGTCCTATAACGACGCAATCGAGGACGACAAGTACGACCCCGAAGCCGCCAAGGCGATGCTCGAGGCCGAAGGCGTCAAGGATCTGTCGATGAAGGTCTGGGCGATGCCGGTGCAGCGCCCCTACAACCCGAACGCGCGGCGCATGGCCGAACTGATCCAGGCCGACTTCGCCAAGGTCGGCGTGAACGTCGAAATCGTCTCTTACGAGTGGGGCGAATACCTTGAGCGTTCGAAGGCCATCGACCGTGACGGCGCCGTTCTTCTCGGCTGGACCGGCGACAACGGTGATCCCGACAACTTCCTTGCCGTGCTTCTGGGCTGTGACGGTGTGACCCGTTCGAACCGCGCCCAGTGGTGCAACAAGGAGTTCGACGACATCATCCAGAAGGCCAAGACGATCTCTGACCCGGCCGAGCGCACCAAGCTTTATGAAGAAGCGCAGGTGATCTTCAAGCGCGAGGCGCCCTGGGCCACGATCGCCCATTCGGTCGTCTTCATGGCGATGAGCCCGAAGGTGCAGAACTACATCGTGCATCCGCTCGGCGGCCACATCTTCTACGGCGTCGATATCGCCGAATAAGAACATGCGACTGGGGCGGGACCGCTGGACGGCCCCGCCCCGCCATTTCGGGGGATTGCCAGTATGACCGACCGTTACGCCGCGCACCGGCGCATTGCGCGTGATTTGAACGTCGATGCGGTCGCTCTCGTCCCCGGATCAAACTTCGATCATCTCTTCCATCAGAGCTTTCACAGCCATGAGCGGCCGCTGGTCATCCTGATCCCGCAGGAAGGTCTGCCCGCCGCGCTGGTGCCAAATCTCGAACTGCGATCCTTCGACCAGATCGGCTTTGAAGGCGAGGTCTTCGACTGGCGCGATCAGGTCGGCTATACCGGAGCTTTCGCGGCGATGGCAGGGCACATGCCGCTGCGGTCGGTCGCTGTCGAAGGTCAGGTGATGCGGGTCTTCGTTCATCACGCCCTTGTCGGTGCCAATCCCGGCCTGACCGTCATAGACGCCGAAAAGGAAATCGCCGGACTGCGCCTGCGCAAGAGCGATGCCGATGTGGCAGCGCTAGAGGCAGCCATCGCCATTTCGGAAAAAGCCTTGTCGGAGGTGCTGGCCGAGGTCCGCGCCGGCATGACCGAGACCGAGGTCGAAAGCCTTCTTATCCGCGCGCTTTTCACCCATGGGGCGGAAGAACAGTCCTTCGGTGCCATCGTTGCCGCGGGCGACAACTCGGCCCGCCCCCATGCCCATGCCCGCGCCGATTACCGGATCAAGCCGGGCGATGCCCTGCTTCTCGACTTTGGGGCCAGAAAGGCGGGGTATTGCGCGGATATCACACGCACCTTCTTCGTCGGCCATGCAAGCGACGAGGCGCATGAGGTCCATGACACAGTCCTGCGCGCCAATCTCGCCGGCCATGCGGCCACACGCGCCGGGGTCACGGCGCATGACGTGGACGACGCGGTCATTTCCGTTCTCGAAGCCTCGCCCTATGCCGACCGCATCCGCACCAAGACCGGCCACGGTCTGGGCCGCGATGTGCATGAGGCGCCCTATATCATGCGCGGCAACCATCAGGTTCTCGAAGCCGGCATGGTCTTTACCAACGAACCGGGGCTTTACCAGATCGGCAATTTCGGAGTTCGGATCGAAGATGACGTTCTTGTCACCGAAACCGGCTGCCGGTCACTGACGACATTCCCCAAGACGCTGACGGTGATTGGCTGATGCTCAGATACCTTCTATCGCGCCTGCTGACATTCCTGCCGACCTTCTTCGGCGTCACGATCATCTCGTTTTCCTTCATCCGGCTTCTGCCGGGCGACCCGATCATGGTGATGGCCGGCGAACGCGGCGTGTCGCCGGAACGCTATCAGGAACTGGTGCAGCAATTCGGCTTCGACCGGCCGCTTTACGTTCAGTATTTCGACTATCTTGGTGGCGTCCTGCAAGGCAATCTCGGTCAGTCCTTCGTTACCAAGAAACCGGTCTGGAACGAGTTCTTCGCGCTCTTCCCCGCAACGCTAGAACTGTCGCTTTGCGCGATGATCTTCGCTGTGGCGCTCGGCCTGCCCGCTGGCGTGATCGCCGCCGTCAATCGTGGCAAGTTTTTCGACCGCACGCTGATGTCGACCGCGCTTGTCGGCTATTCGATGCCGATCTTCTGGTGGGCGCTCCTGCTGATCATCGTCGTCTCTGGATGGCTGGGGCTGACACCGGTTTCGGGGCGCATCAGCCTGCTATACTATTTTGACAACACTACCGGCTTCATGCTGATCGACAGCCTCCTGTCGGGACAGAAGGGCGCCTTCGGATCGGCGCTTCATCATCTGATCCTGCCGACAATCGTGCTGGGCACCATCCCGCTTGCCGTGATCGCCCGGCAGACCCGTTCGGCCATGCTGGAGGTGCTGAGCGAGGATTACATCCGCACTGCCCGCGCCAAGGGGCTTGCCCCCTTCCGCGTGAACGGCGTCCATGCGCTGCGCAACGCGCTGATCCCGGTGATCACGGTGATCGGCCTTTCGGTCGGCACACTCCTGGCAGGCGCCATCCTAACCGAGACGATTTTCAGCTGGCCCGGCATCGGAAAATGGATGGTCGATTCCATCTTCCGCCGCGACTATCCCGTTGTGCAGGGCGGGCTTCTTCTGATCGCCGTCATGGTGATGATCGTCAACCTGACCGTTGATGTCCTTTACGGGCTCATCAACCCCAAGATCCGGAAGCGCTGATGGCTCTCTCGACCATACCCGCCCCGACCGCGCGCACCCGCCCCGGCGGCTTGCAGGAGTTCTGGTACTATTTCCGTGAAAACCGCGGCGCGGTGATCGGCATGTGGGTCTTTGTGGCCTTCGTCGCGGTCGCGCTCCTCGCCGGGGTCATCGCACCGCACGACCCGACCCAGCAGTTCCGCGAACATCTGCTGCAACCGCCCTTCTGGCAGGAGGGTGGCGAGCTTGCCTTCCCGCTCGGGACCGACGCGGTTGGCCGGGACATGCTGTCGCGGCTTCTGCACGGCGCCCGCTATTCCTTCTATGTCGGGATCATCGTCGTCGCCTTTGCCGCCTCGGGCGGCATCATCATCGGCCTTCTGGCGGGTTTCGCGCCAAAGTGGCTCGACACGATCATCATGCGGGTGATGGACATCATCCTCGCCTTCCCGTCCCTCTTGCTCGCACTCGTGCTCGTGGCCATTCTCGGCCCCTCCCTGACAAATGCGATGATCGCCATCGCCATCGTCCTGCAGCCACATTACGTGCGGCTGACGCGGGCCAGCGTCCTGTCGGAACGGTCGAAAGACTATGTGACGGCGGCGCGGGTGACGGGGGCGGACATCTGGCGGCTGATGTTCATCACCGTTCTTCCGAACTGCCTGTCGCCGATCATCGTGCAGGGGGCGCTGTCCTTCTCGACCGCGATCCTTGATGCGGCGGCGCTTGGCTTTCTCGGCATGGGCGCGCAGCCGCCAACCCCGGAATGGGGCACGATGCTGGCCGAAGCGCGCGAATTCATCCTGCGCGCCTGGTGGGTCGTGACCTTCCCGGGCCTTGCGATCCTGATCACGGTTCTCGCCATCAATCTGATGGGCGACGGCCTGCGCGACGCACTCGACCCCAAGCTGAAGCGGAGCTGACCGGATGTTGGCGATCTTTTCAGTCCTCGGCTTTGCGACTGAAAATGCAGAAGTGCAGGCGGGCGTACTGAGCTTTCTCGGTGTGCTTCTGACCGGCCTCGCCGCCATCGTGACCTGGCTCTTGAACCGCAAGAAGGAACGGGACGACCAGGCCGCACGGCTCGAAGACCGGAAACAGGACCTTCGGCTTGCCGTGTGGAGCGATATTCTGCCGATCTGGACGGGACTGTTCCGGCTTGGATCACCCGATGACAAGCTCTCCAACGTCGAAGGTGCCTTTGCGCGGGCGCGGACCGAGAATGACAAGACCTATACGCCATTTGCCGTGCCTGCGGCCGAACCCCTTTTCAGCGCCCAACTTGTCGAAGATGTCGCCCTGTTGGAGTTCGGCGAGATCGAGCCCATCGTCCGTTTCTATCACCAGTTATCTCGGCTGAACCAGATGGCGAAGACCATGCGCGACCCGACCTTTGCCGGCCTGTCACTTGACCGCAAGGAAAAGGCGCTCATCAACCTGACAAAGCTGGAGATTCAGACGGAAGAAGAAGCATGCAAGGCGCTGATAGCGCTTGAAAAAACCATGCTTGGAAGGACAACAAGCCAAGTTTCGATGGAAATGCGTATCCGTCGCGAAACCGTGCTGCGAGAGGAGGCGAAGCGTGCCGCCTAAAAGAACCGGTCAGGCTCGTATATGCCCTTGGACGGCGGTTCGCTGCCGGGCTTCTGATCGTCTTTGTGGCGTTCGGTCATTGCGGCGGCTTTCAGGTTCGGGGATGTCGACTACCGACACCTTTCCATACGAAAAAGATAGCAATTGGAAGGTAACTTTTCAATGAATGACGTGAGACCTTAGATGCCGCTACTCGAAATCCGCAACCTCTCCGTCGATTTCGCCACGGCCTCCGGCAGTTTTCGGGCGGTCGATTCCGTCGATGTCTCGGTCGATACGGGTGAAATTCTGGCGATTGTCGGCGAAAGCGGTTCGGGAAAGTCCGTCTCGATGCTCGCGATGATGGGGCTCTTGCCCTGGACGGCGACCGTCACGGCCGATGTGATGTCCTTCGGCGGGCGCGACCTGCGGGCCGTCACACCGGGCGAACGGCGGCGGATCGTCGGCAAGGACATGGCGATGATCTTTCAGGAACCCATGTCCTCGCTCAACCCCTGCTTTACCGCCGGCTACCAGATCAAGGAGGCGCTCAGGCTCCATCTCGGACTTGACCGGGCCGAACGCCACGCCCGCGCCATCGAGCTGTTCGAGATGGTGGGCATTCCCGCCCCCGAACAGCGGCTCGGGGCGTTTCCGCACCAGCTGTCGGGCGGGATGAACCAGCGGGTCATGATCGCCATGGCGATTGCCTGTCAGCCGAAACTCCTGATCGCGGATGAACCCACAACCGCGCTCGACGTGACGATCCAGGCCCAGATACTCGACCTTCTGACGAGCCTGCAGAAGGATACCGGCATGGCGCTGATCCTGATCACCCACGACATGGGGGTGGTGGCCGAGACGGCCGAACGGGTGACGGTGCAATATGCCGGACAAAAGGTCGAAGAGCAGCCGGTCGGCGACCTATTCGCGACGCCTCATCACCCCTATACCGCGGCCCTTCTTGCCGCCCTGCCCGAACGTGCCACCCAGCGCAGGTTGCCGACAATTCCCGGTGTTGTGCCCGGCCAGTTCGACCGGCCGCCCGGCTGCCTTTTCGCGCCACGTTGCAGCCATGCCGACGACCGCTGCCGGTCCGTGCCACCGGTGGCAGCCGACAAGTCGCTCGGTCTTGCGCGCTGCCACTACCCCCTGAGCGCAAAGGCGGAGGCCCAGGCATGACCGCACCCGTTGTCGTCGCAAAGAACCTGTCGCGGTTTTATGAGGTCAAGGACGGCTATTTCGGCGGGGCCAAGACCGTTCGGGCGCTGTCGGACACGAGTTTCGAACTGGCACCGGGAAAGACGCTCGCCGTCGTCGGTGAAAGCGGCTGCGGCAAGTCAACCCTGGCGCGCGTCATCACCATGATCGAGGAGCCGACGGAGGGCAGTTTTTCCATCGCCGGCACGCCTGCCGCGCCGGAACATGCCGCCGAACTCAGAACCTCGGTGCAGATCGTCTTTCAGGACCCTTACGGGTCGCTCAACCCGCGCCAGCGCATCGGCGTCATTCTTGAAGAGCCGCTGAAGATCAACCGGCCGGACCTCGCCGCTGCCGAACGCAACGCCAAGGCGCGGGAAATGCTGGAACTTGTCGGGCTACGGCCCGAACATTTCGACCGTTATCCGCATATGTTTTCCGGCGGTCAGCGTCAGCGGATCGCGGTTGCGCGTGCCCTGATGCTGGAACCGAAGGTTCTGGTGCTCGATGAACCCGTCTCGGCGCTCGATCTTTCGATCCAGAGCCAGATCCTGAACCTTCTGGTCGATCTGCAGGAACGGCTTGGCCTCGCCTATCTTTTCATCAGCCATGACCTTTCGGTGGTCAAGCACATGGCCGACGACATTATCGTCATGTATCTCGGCAGGCCGGTCGAAACAGGGCCAAAGGCCGATCTCTTTGCCAGGCCGCGCCATCCCTATACCAAGGCACTTTTGTCGGCGACGCCCATCGCGGACCCGAAGGCAAAGAAGGTCAGGATCAAGCTTGAGGGCGAGCTGCCCTCGCCGCTGAACATCCCGGTCGGCTGCGCCTTCGCGCCGCGTTGCTGGAAAGCGCAGGACAGGTGCCGCAAGGAACGGCCCGAACTCGACACCCGCGCGCATCGGGTTGCCTGCTTCTTTCCGGAAAACTGAGCGTGGGGCGCACGCCCTGCGCTTTCGCGCCAACGCAATCGGCCCTATGATGGCAGAAAGCCGCTGGACAACGGGCGGCGGGAGGATCGGGCGGGCATGAAGGGCGCAACGAAGATAGGCAAGTCGCCAAATGTCGTCTGCATCGGTCAGAACGGCCGGCTGGGCTTTGAGGCGATCATCTTCACAGCATCCTTCCGCGCCGCCAACCCCGAGTTTTCCGGCCGCCTCATCGTTGCCGAACCTGTCAAAGGGCCGCTTTGGCGCGACGACCCGCGGCTGAGCCATCCCGTGCGCGAACTCCTCGAAAGCCTGGGCTCAGAAATCGTTCCGTTCGAGAACCGGCATTTCGGGCAGAGCTACCCCTATGGCAACAAGATCGAGGCGCTGCTGGCCCTGCCCGCAGACGAACCCTTCGTCTTTTTCGATACCGATACGCTCTTTACCGGCCCGCTCAACGCCGTCGGCTTTGACTTCAACCGCCCCTCCGCGTCCATGCGGCGCGAAGGCACCTGGCCGCAGATAGAGCTTTACGGACCCGGTTACGGTGACATCTGGAAGTCGCTCTATGACAAGTTCGGACTCGACTATAACGCGACACTCGATCTGGCCCAGCCGGACGAATATTGGGAACGCTATCTCTATTTCAACGCGGGCTGGTTTTTCTACCGTTGCCCGCATGCGTTCGGGCAGCGGTTCCTCGACTATGCGCTTGCCATCCGGGATGATCCGCCCGAAACGCTCGTCTGCCAGTCGCTCGACCCCTGGCTGGATCAGGTGGCGCTGCCGTTGGTTGTCCATTCCCTTGGGGGCGGCCGACCGGGGCCGGAACTCGCCGGTCTTGACGGCGATGTCAGCTGTCACTGGCGTGTCCTCTCGCTTCTCTACGCCCGTGAGAGCGACGCTGTCGTGGAGATGCTGGAGGCGGTGGCGACCCCGAACAAGGTCAAGAAGGTGCTGAAGACCTATGAGCCCTTTCTCCGGCTCGTCTATCAGGGGCGCGGCCGCAAGGCGCGGGCGCTTTTTGACCGGGCCGACCTGCCCCGACGGGAACAGGCGATCCGTAACCGGCTGAAGGCCGAAGGCTACTGGTTCCGGTAGCGGCCGCGTCGGACCGCACCGACAACGGTTCTTGAAAATTCCGCCGGCAGGACAGACCTTAAGGCCAACCGCCCAGCAATCAGGACCAAGCCAATGCGTCTCGCCGCCCTTCTTCTGAGCGCCAGCCTCGTCACCCTGCCGGGGAACCTGACCGCCCAGACGGCGGTGCCGGAAACATCCGCGGACATCACCCTCAGCTTCGCGCCGGTTGTCCGGCAGGCCGCCCCAGCCGTCGTCAATATCTACGCGCGCCGCGTCGTCGAAACCCGGCGGAGCCTTTTTGCCGACGATCCGTTCTTTTCGCAGTTCTTCGATTTCGGCCCTGCCGCGCCACGGGTACAGAATTCTCTGGGGTCAGGCGTGATCGTCGCGGCGGACGGGATCGTCGTATCCAACTACCATGTCGTCGGCGAGGCGGATGACATCCGGGTCGTCCTGACCGACAAGCGCGAATTCGCGGGCCATGTCATTCTGGCGGATCAGGCGAACGATCTGGCCGTCATCCGGCTGGAAACCGACACCACCCTGCCCGCGCTCGACTTCGCCGATTCCGACCTCGCCCAGGTCGGCGATCTCGTCCTTGCCATCGGCAATCCCTTCGGCATCGGGCAGACGGTCACCACCGGCATCGTCTCGGGCCTGGCGCGCGCGGGCGGCCCGGGGGGCCGCGGGGCGGGCTATTTCATCCAGACCGATGCCGCGATCAACCCCGGCAATTCGGGCGGCGCGCTGGTCGACATGAAGGGCCGGCTTCTTGGCATCAACACCTCGATCCTGACACGGTCCGGCGGATCGAACGGCATCGGTTTCGCCATTCCGGCCAATCTGGTCGCCGAATACGTACGTCAGGCAGCGGCCGGCCGCAGCACGGCCGAACGTCCGTGGTCGGGGGTCGATGTGCAACCGATTGACGCCGATCTGGCCGAGGCGACCGGCCTGCCCTCGCCAAATGGCGTGATTGTCAGCCACCTGCATCCCGAAAGCCCCTTCGCGGCCGCAGGGCTGATCCCAGGCGACGTGATCACCGCCATCGGCGGCCTTGCCGTCGACGGCCCGCAGGAACTCGACTTCCGGCTGGCAACACGCGGCACCGGCGCGCATGTGGCAGTCACCTACTGGCGTGACGGCCATGAGGCGACCGCCGAAATCGTCTTGACGCCTGCACCGGGCGGCAGCAGCGCGGCGATGCTGACGATTGCCGGCGGCGGCCTTTTTCAGGGCCTGACCATCGCGCCGATTGATCCCGCGCTGATCGCGGAGCTTCGTCTGCCACTGACGGTCGAAGGCGTGGTCGTCACCGGCGTTTCCGGCAAGTCCCGCGCCTCGCGCCTGCAACCGGGCGATATCGTCCTGTCGCTGAACGGGGTCGATATTGCGACGCCCGAGGATTTCCGGGCGGTCGCGGAAAATCCGACCCGCCGCTGGCAGATCGAATTCATGCGCGACGGCAAGCGGGCCTTGATCCGGCTTTCGGGCGGATAGTCTTGGCCCGTCAGGCCGCAAACACCCCGGACATGTCGCGAAAGCCCTTGATCTCGATCGGGTTGCCGGACGGGTCACGAAAGAACATCGTCCATTGTTCGCCCGGTTCACCCTCGAAGCGCACCGACGGCGCGATGATCCAGTCGGTTCCGGCCGCCTCCAGCCGCTCGGCCAGCGCCCGCCAGTCGGTCAGCGCCAGCACCACGCCGAAATGGGGCATCGGTACCATATGATCGCCCACCTTGCCGGTCGGCGCATTGGCGAAGGGCGCGCCGAGATGCAGGCTGATCTGATGGCCGAAAAAGTCGAAATCGACCCAGGTCCCGGTCGAACGCCCCTCGGCACAGCCGAGCACCCCGCCATAGAAGCGGCGCGCATCGGCAAGGTCATCAACATGAAAGGCGAGGTGAAAAGGCGTGGGCATGGCGGGTCCTCCGGTCGCGCCCCTCATAACGCCCCGCCGCACGAAGTGCCAGTTGTAGCTTGGGCGGCCTTGCCCTAACGTGACCGGCAACTTTCTTACGGAGGAGCGGATGAGCAAGACACTTGGTTTCGACACCCTGCAGATTCATGCGGGCGCCCGGCCCGACCCGGCAACCGGCGCGCGGCAGGTGCCGATCTATCAGACAACGGCCTATGTCTTTCGCGATGCCGAACATGCGGCCGCGCTCTTCAACCTTCAGGAAGTGGGTTACATCTATTCCCGCCTGACGAACCCGACCGTATCGGCCCTAGCCGAACGAATCGGCGCGCTGGAAGGTGGCGCGGGGGCGGTCTGCTGTTCGTCCGGCCACGCCGCCCAGATCATGGCGCTCTTCCCGCTGATGCAGCCGGGCTGCAACATCATCGCCTCCACCCGGCTTTACGGCGGCACGGTGCAGCAGTTTTCCAACACGATCCGCAAGTTCGGCTGGTCGGCGAAATTCGTCGATTTCGACGATCTCGCCGCGCTGGAGGCGGCCGTCGATGACAAGACACGCGCCATCTTCTGCGAATCCATCGCCAACCCCGGCGGCTACATCACCGACATACCGGCCGTGGCAAAAGTCGCGGACAAGGTCGGCCTGCCGCTGATCGTCGATAACACCTCCGCCACGCCCTATCTTTGCCGCCCGATCGAGCTTGGCGCGACACTTGTCGTGCATTCGACAACAAAATACCTGACCGGCAACGGCACCGTGACCGGCGGCTGCGTTGTCGATAGCGGCAAGTTCGACTGGTCGACCTCCGGCAAGTTTCCATCGCTTTCCGAACCCGAACCCGCCTATCACGGGCTGAATTTCCACGGTGCACTCGGCGGCATGGCCTTCACCTTCCACTCCATCGCCATTGGCCTTCGCGATCTTGGCATGACGATGAACCCGCAAGGCGCGCATTACACGCTGATGGGGATCGAAACCCTGTCCTTGCGGATGGAGCGGCATGTCCAGAACGCGATGAAGGTCGCAAGCTGGCTGGAGAACGACCCGCGCATCGAACACGTGACCTATGCCGGCCTGAAATCCTCGCCATACAACGGACGGGTGGCGACGGTCTGCCCGAAAGGCGCGGGCGCGCTTTTCACCTTCGCGGTCAAGGGCGGTTATGATGCCTGCGTAAAGCTCGTAGATTCGCTGGAACTTTTCAGCCATGTCGCCAATCTCGGCGACACAAGGTCGCTGATCATCCACTCGGCCTCCACGACCCACCGCCAGTTGACCCCCGAACAGCAGAAGGCCGCCGGGGCGGCGGCCAACGTGGTTCGCGTGTCAATCGGGATCGAGGATGCTGCCGACATCATCGCCGACCTGGATCAGGCGCTGGCGAAAGCGACGGCCTGACCGAACGTGTCGGGCGCGCGCCCCAGCGCGCGCCCGACAACCAGATCAGCGCGCGATTTCGTAGACGACGGTCAAAGTGGTGGCCAGGGTCAGTTCCCCGGCCTCCACAGGAACCCCGGCGCCTTTGGTCATTGCCGCTTCGGCCATCATCATCGGCATCGGCTGCGACATGCCCATCTGTTCGGAAATCGACAGGACCGTGCCGAGTTTCACGCCGGCGGCCTCGGCATAAAGTTCTGCCCGGTGCCGCGCATCGGCGACGGCGCGGCGGCGCGCCTCGTCGGTCGGCCCCGCAGTATCCTGCAGGCCGAAGCTCAGACCGTTCAGCGTATTGGCGCCTTCCGCGACGACCCCGTCCAGAACCCCGCCAAGCGTGTCGAGCGCCCGGATACGCACCGTGACGACATTGCTTGCGACATAGCCCACAAGTTTCGGGCCGCTGTTCGAACTGTTGTAGTCGTAGCGCGGGCCAAGCGACAGGCCGGATGTCTGGATGTCGCGCGGCTCGATCCCCAAATTCTTCAATCCTTCAAGGACCTTGGCAAGTTGTGCGGAATTGAGGTCGAGCGCCGCCTTTGCCGTATCGGCCTCGGTATTGACGCCGAGCGACAGTGTCGCCATGTCCGGCGTCACATCGACCCGGCCTTCACCGGTGACGGTAACCGTGGCGCGGGTTTCTTCGGCATGAATGGTGCTGGCTGGCAATAGAAGAACGATAACCATGAACAAGCTGGCGAGTTTGCGCATCAAAACCTCCTGGATGGCTGCGGGGACTCTGCGCCTTTTGACGCGCCCCGCAAGCCGATCCTTGGACCGGCGGCTTTTCATGCGCAAAAATCTGCTTTAGGACTGTTCCCTGTCTCTTGGCGGTGGCGATCATCGCTGCAAACATGCTAGACGCCCGGAATGAAACCAGGTTTCGCCCTCGACCTAAGTCACGACAACATCAGCCTTTTGCACCGTTCGGCGCAGGGCTGGCAGTCCATTGGCGAGGCCGACCTCAACGACCCCGATCTTGGGAAGAAACTCGCCGCCCTTCGCCGTGCGGCGCGGGTGCTGGCGCCTAACGGATTTGCGACCAAGCTGATCCTGCCGCCGTCGCAGATTCTCTACTTCGAACTCGATGCCGGCAACAGTGATCAGGCCGGCCGCAGGCGCGCGATCGCCGCCGCGCTGGATGGGCGTACGCCCTATGCGCCGGAGGAACTGGTCTTCGATTGGTCCGGAAAGGCGCGGCAGTTGCAGGTCGCGGTCGTGGCGAAGGTCACGCTGGAAGAGGCTGAGGGATTTGCCGAACGCCACCGCTTCAACCCCGTCTCCTTCGTCACCCGTCCGGCGCCGGGGTCCTTCGCGGGCGAACCGTTCTTCGGCCTGACAAAGGTCGCGCCGAAACACACGCCGCCCGGCGAACGCATTGACCGCGACCAGGATCCGGTTCCGGCCATCGTCCCCGTCGACTGGGATGGCAGCGCAGAGATGGCCGATCCGGTACCGGAACCGGCCGATACAGTCCCATCCGATGCAACCGCGGCCGAGCCAGAGGTGGCGGAAGACGACGCGGCACTGGAATCGGCTCTGGCCGAAGCGCTGGCCTCGGATACACCTGATGCCGAAGCACCGCCGGCGGATAGCGATGCCAACGTCAGCGATGCGACTGGTGAGCCAACGTTGGCGGCTTCACCCGATCCGGTTGCCGCTGAACCGCCAGTGGAAGCCTTGCCGTTTCAAAGCCGCCGATCCGCCGCCCCACGGGAACCGGACGCCGACGGCGAGTCTCCTACCCATCCCGACAATCAGGAGGCTGCCACGGCCAAACCGGCCGAGGCGCTGACGGCCGTTGTCGCGCGGATCAACCTGGCCGAGGCGGAAACCGTCCACATACCCGAGGCGAATTTCGAAGCGGCCGATGTCGCCGCCGGCGGGCTGGGCATCACCGCTGGCGACGTGCCGTTCGGCGACGCGCCACCATTGCCGCCAAACCCGCTGGCCAACTGGCGCGACCCTGCACGCGCAGCGGGTCTTTTCGGCCGGGCATTGCTGAAGACGTTGCCCGACACCCGTGTCACCCGCCCGGAAATCAGGCCGGGGCAAGCCCCGAGCCTTGCCGGCCAGCGTCGGCCGGAACCTGCCGCGGCCCGGACCGGGCGGGCACCGGCAATCACCCTTGGCCGCGGGTCGCTGCGGATAGGCGCGGCACTCGCCGCCGGATTGATCGCCGTCTTTGCCGTCATCTGGGCACTCTGGCCGGAGCCGCAGGCAGGCGAACCGGCGGTTGACAGCGCCGCCGAACCGGCGACCGCCGTCGCCACGGTCAGCGACATCTCTCCGGCGGCCAGCGCAGAGGCACCCTTTGATGCCGCCCCAACCCCGCCCGGCACCGCGCCGTCATCCGAGGAAGCGGCCATGGCGGAACCGGCGGACACGAATGCCTTGCCAAACCCCGCAGAGGTCGGCCGTGCGGCATTGCCGGAGCTGGCCATGGCCGAACCCGGTGATGTCGGCCCGGCTACCGTGCCGGTTCCCGATGGTCCGACTGCGACCGCTGCCAGCGAGGTTGTGGCGGAACCTGCGCCGCCGGTTGACCGCAGTCTGCGTGACGTCGATGGATCGGTCATCTGGTCCGCTGCACCGGCCACTGCAACCGTACCGGCGGCAGATGCGGGCGCGCCCGATATTCCCGCCGCTACACCGGGGCCAACTGATCAGACTGCGGCCATAATGCCTGAGGTCGCAAGGCTCAACCCCGATCCGCAGCTCCTGCCCCAGCCTGCTCCACCGCCATTCGGCGCCCTGGTCCGCTATGACGCGGAAGGGTTCATCATCCCGACAGAAGACGGTGTTCAGACGCCTGAGGGATTCACACTTTTCGCCGGACGCCCGCCGCGCGTACCTGCAACACGCCCCGGGGCGCCAGCGACAGAGGTCACACCAAACCCGCTGGAAGGAAAGCTGCCGCGCGCGCGGCCGGAAGGACTTGTCCCCGCTTCCGTCACCCCACCGGAAACCGACGCAGGTGCGCTGACGGAGCCGGATGCAGCAGCACCAGCCGAAACCGACGTCGCCCTGCTGACAGAACCGGAAGCACCGGCGGAAGAACTCGCTGTCGCGGCGCCCGACCCCGCGCTGGCGGCGCTGAAACCGCGCACCCGCCCGGCGGCAATCATGGCACGGGCCGAGTCGATCCGCGCCGCGCAAGCCGCCATCGAGGAGGCAGCCGAAGCGGCCCGCCGGGCCGAGGCCAATGCCTCCGCCCTCGCCGTCGCCACCTCGCGCCGCCCCGCCACGCGTCCCGCCGCCATGTCGCTGGCCGTGGAGGCCGCCATCGCAGCTGCCGTCGCCGAGCCTTTGCCGGAACCCGAACCTGCGCCCGAGGCGAGCGCCACGGTCGAAATCGACGAACCCGAGGTTACCGCACCTGCCCCGGACCTGCCGACCTCCATCACGGTCTCAAAACAGGCGACAATCAAGAATGCGCTCAATCTGAGCGAGGTGAACCTGATCGGCATTTACGGATCGGCCGCAAATCGCCGGGCGCTGATCCGGATGCCGAATGGCCGTTATGTCAAGGTCAAGATCGGCGACCGCATCGACGGCGGCAAGGTCGCAGCGATCGGCGACAGCGAACTCAGCTATGTCAAGAACGGCCGCACCATCGTTCTGAAGATCCTGAAGAACGGCTGAGCCGGCGGCAACGTGGCGACTGTGCCGGTACGCCGGTTGACGACACGGCGGCATTCAGAAAACTTTCACATCGAATTAATCCCGGTTTCCAGACTTCCCAACCGCCATGGCCGAAGATGAGGCCAAGGTCGGGTCCTTGTTCTCCGACCCGGAGAGGAGGCAGAAATGGAAACGAGGGCATTCACAGGCTTTGGTCCGGGCCCGCTGTCGCCCCTGATCGCCTGGGTTCAAAACTGGCGCGAAAGCCGGCTGGCAAGTCAGAAGCAGCAGAAAGCGCTGGCCGCCATCGAACGCCTTGGCGATCTGTCGCCGCATTACCTCGACGATATCGGTGTCGGCAAAGCATCGGACATTGATCCGGGACCGAACGCGCTCGCGCCCTGTGTCGGACGCACTTGACAGCCACAGCCCGCCCTTGGACCTTGTCGCACGAACGAGGTTTTTGGTGGGTGATCCGCAGATGCCGGAAAATGAGCAGGTCGCCCTGGGACCATTCCTTCTCGACCTCGCGAAAGGCACGCTCAGCCGCGAGGGCGAACTCATCACCCTGCGCGCCAGATCCTTCGCGCTTCTTTGTCATCTGGCGCAACAGCCCGGTCGTGTGGCGACGAAGGATGAGCTTCTGGACGCGGTCTGGCCGGGGCTAACGGTCACCGAAAACTCGCTGACGCAGGCGGTACGGGACATTCGCCTAGCGCTTGGCGACGAGGCGGGAACATTGCTGCGCACGATCCCCCGGCGGGGCTATCTCCTCGATCCGCCCCGGATACCGGCTGACCTGCCCTGCCTTTCCGCCTTGCCCCGCATCGCGGTCTTGCCGTTTCAAGACCCGGCCGGCCCGGCCGAACGGCGACCGCTTCTTGACGCGCTGGCCGAAGCGATCGCGGGGGGCCTCGGCAAGTTCCGCACACTTGCCGTTCTCGCCCGCCAATCCGCATTCGCGGCGGCGGCGGAGGCGCGGGGCGATCCGATGCAGGCGGGACGGCGGCTTGGCGCCGACTATGTCGTCGAAGGCACCGCCTGGCCGACACAGGCGGGACTGTCAGTGACCCTGTCCCTGACCACCGTCGCCGACGGCCGCGCGATCTGGAATGAACGCTATGACCTTGGAACCGCCGATATCCTGTCCTTGCAGGATATCGTGCCACGCCGGATCGTGCAGCGGCTCGCCTTGTCGCTGGAAACCGACGGCCAGATGCGTGCCGTTCACCTGCCGCCCGAACGGCTGACGGCCTTTGACCATCTCGCGCGCGGTCTGAGCTTTCTGCGCAGCTATGCCATCGGCGCCAATGATGCCGCGCGCGACCATTTCAGCCGCGCCATCGCTGTCGATCCGAATTTTGGTCTCGCCTATTGTTTCTACGCCTTCGCCGATTTGGCGGCACATGACTACGGTTTGGCCC
Organism: Paracoccaceae bacterium; assembly: GCA_041397105.1. Lineage (GTDB taxonomy): Bacteria > Pseudomonadota > Alphaproteobacteria > Rhodobacterales > Rhodobacteraceae > Albidovulum. Next base: position 193,686 of record JAWKXJ010000002.1, on the reverse strand, counting down.
CGAAGGCAGTGAAGACAGCCGCCCGGGCAAAGGCGGAACATGGCCTGACCCTGGCCCCGGACGAAGCCGCAGCCTGGCGGATCGTCGCCTATTTCCGGGCGATGACCGGCGATTTTGCGGCCGCCGAAGTTGCGGCACTCCGGGCCATTGCGCTTAACCCCTGCTACGCAGAGGCGCTCTTCGAAATGGCGTTCGTCTCACTCATCAGGGGCCGGCACCGGGATTGCCTCGACTGGCTCGCGCGCGCCGAAGAGATCGACCCGCTTTTCCCGTCGCATTACGAAATCATCCGATCAGAGGCGCTCTACTACCTCGGGCAGTATGACGATGCGGTCAATTCCCTGTTGACCCTGCCCCGCCTTTCGTTGCGCCAGCATTCGCGTCTGGCGGCCTGCTACGCCCAGCTCGGCGCGCGCGAGGCGGCTCTTGACACGCTCGCCCGCGCCGAGAAACTCGCCCCTGGCTGGGACCACATCGAACGGGTAAGCGCCGGTTTTGTGTGCGAAAACCCGGCTGACCTTGCGCATCTTGTCGACGGCATCCGCAAGGCGCTTGCCTTTCGCGGACCGGCATGAGCGTCGGTCAGGCGGCGTCCTTGCCCTTCAAGACGCCACGCGCGATCTGATCGGCCTCGATCGATTCGAAGAGCGCCTTGAAATTGCCTTCGCCGAAACCGTCATCACCCTTTCTTTGGATGAATTCGAAGAAGATCGGCCCGATCACCGTCTTCGAGAAGATCTGCAGCAGGATCTTCGTTTCCTGTCCGTCGACCACGCCCTCGCCGTCGATCAGGATGCCGTGCTTTTCCAGCTTGTCGAGCGGTTCGTCATGGCCATGCACCCGCTCGCGGCTCATCTCGTAATAGGCCATCGGGGGTTTCGGCATGAAGCGCAGTCCGGCGTCATGGATACGGTCGGTCGCCGCGTAGATATCATCGGTGCCGACGGCGATATGCTGAATGCCTTCGCCCTTGTAGCGCTTGAGATATTCGACGATCTGCCCCTTTTCGCCACGGTCTTCGTTGACCGGGATGCGGATACGCCCGCAGGGCGAGGTCAGGGCGCGGCTGTGCAGCCCCGTGAACTTGCCTTCAATGTCGAAGAAACGGATCTGCTTGAAATTGAAGATGCGCCCGTAGAAGTCGAACCAGTGATCCATGTTGCCGCGATGGACGTTATGGGTCAGGTGGTCGAGATAGTAAAAGCCGACGCCTTCCGGCTTGGCCCCGGCCACCCAGTCAAACGCGCCACCATAAGGATTGGTATCGCCGTACTGTTCGACGAAATAGATGAGCGAACCGCCGATGCCGACGATGGCCGGCACATCAAGTACCCGGTCGGGCGCATCATAGGGCGTCGCGCCCTGGGCCAAGGCATGAGCATAGGCATGGGCAGCGTCAACGACCCGCCAGGCCATGGACGGCGCACAGGGCCCATGCTCGTCAACAAACCGCATGGCGTGGCTTCCCGGCTCGGCATTGAGGACATAGGTGATGTCGCCCTGCTGCCAAAGCTCGACGGCCTTGGTCTTGTGGCGTGCCGTCAGCCGGTACCCCATGCGGCCGAAAAGCTCGCGCAGCGCCGCAGGCTCAGGATGGGCGAATTCGACGAATTCGAACCCGTCGGTACCGGCGGGATTGGCCTCCGAAATGACCGCTTTCGGGGCGGAATGCGGAAATGGACCCATGGCGTTAACCTCCTGTTTGCGCGTTGCGACAGGATACCGCATGTGTCACGCTAATATTGCGCGAATGAAATTAATTATTGATGTGATTATGCGAAGGAATCTCACTAGGATCGAAAACCATGCACGAAACGCGCATCACGCTTGATGAAACCGACTCACGGCTTCTGGCCGCGTTGCAGCGCAATGCGCATTTGACCGCCCAGGAGCTGGGCGAAGCGCTGAACCTGTCGGCCAGCCAGGCCGGGCGGCGACGCCAGCGGCTGGAAGCGGAGGGGCTGATCACGGGCTATGCCGCGCGGCTTGACCCTACTCGGCTCGGGCTCGCCGTTCAGGCCTTTATCCAGGTTCAGATGGTGCGCCACGGGGCGGAAACGACGGCGAGCTTTTCCCGGCTTGTGGCGACCCAGCCTGAAATCACATCTGCGTGGACCCTGACGGGCGAGGCCGATTATCTCCTCAGGGTCTATTGTGAAAGCCTGACCGCTCTGAACAGATTGATCCATCAAGTTCTTCTGGCCCATCCGACCGTCGCGCGGGTCCAAAGCCAGATCGTGATGGACCAGTTCAAGGCCGACGCTCCGCTACCGACGTAACTTTAGACCTGACGCCCATCGGGGTGCCGCAACAAGGGACAAGATGGAAGGCTTTCTCTTTCAGGCCTCGCTTTACCTGATCGCCGTTGTCCTGGCGGTGCCCATCGCATCGCGGCTGGGGCTCGGCTCCGTGCTCGGCTATCTCGTCGCGGGCATCCTGATCGGACCCGTCTTCGGGCTCGTCGGCTCGGAAACCAAGGACTTGCAGCACTTCGCGGAATTCGGCGTCGTCATGATGCTGTTCCTGATCGGGCTGGAACTGGAACCGAAATCGCTCTGGGCGATGCGCGACCGGCTAGTGGGGCTTGGCGGTTTGCAGATTCTGGTGACAGCGCTCGCGGTGACGGCCGGCGCACTGGCGCTTGGCCAATCCTGGCGCATCGCACTGACGCTCGGGGTGATCCTGTCGCTGTCCTCGACCGCTATCGTCCTTCAGACCCTGTCGGAAAAGCGGCTGATGCCCACCGCCGGCGGGCGTTCGGCCTTTTCCGTCCTTCTCATGCAGGACATCGCGGTCATCCCGATCCTCGCTTTCCTGCCGCTTCTCGCCTTGCCAGGCGCGCGGGCGCTGGCCAAGGCACAAGCCGCTGAAAGCCACACCGCGATGAGTTTCCTGCAGGAACTGCCGCCCTGGGGGGTGACGCTCGTCACACTCGGCGCGGTCGCCGCGACGGCCCTTGCCGGGCAGTATCTTGTCCGCCCGCTTTACGCCTATGTCCACCGGGCGCGCCTGCGCGAGGTGAATACCGCGCTTGCCCTGATGATCGTCGTGACCATCGCCTCGCTGATGTTGCTTGTAGGGCTGTCACCGGCGCTCGGCGCCTTCCTTGCCGGGGTCGTGCTGGCAAACTCGGAGTTCAAGCACGAGCTTGAATCGGACATCGCCCCGTTCAAGGGCCTGCTTCTGGGGCTTTTCTTCATTACCGTCGGCGCCGGCATCAATGTCGACCTTTTTCTCCGGCAGCCGGTCACGCTGATCGGGCTGACGCTCGCCCTGATGTCGGTCAAAGGACTTGTTCTTTATGCATTAGGTTATCTCTTCAAGCTAAGAGGCAGAAACCAATGGCTTTTCACGCTCGGCCTTGCCCAGGCGGGTGAGTTTGGCTTCGTCCTCACCTCCTTCTCACTGAAGCAGCGCATCCTGCCCGATGCCCTGGCACAGTCGCTTCTGCTGGTCATCGCTCTCAGCATGTTCCTGACACCGCTGTTCTTCATCCTTCACGACTTCATTGCCCGGCGCATGTCCGAAGACGGCGCCCCGGCTGAGGAAGATGAGATTGACGAACAGCAACCCATCATCATTGCAGGCGTTGGACGCTTCGGTCAGGTCGTCAACCGCATGGTGACCATGTCGGGCTTCAAGACCACGGTCATCGACCACGATCTGAAGGTCATCCAGCTTCTCCGGAAGTTTGGCTTCAAGGGCTATGTCGGCGACCCGACCCGGCCGGAACTCCTGATGGCTGCCGGTCTCGAAACCGCTCAGGTCCTCGTCATCTGCCTTGATGATCGCTCATCGGCAACACAGCTTGTTCACTATGCCCGCCGCCAGCGCGAGGACCTTCATATCATCGTACGCGCGCAGGACCGCGAACATGTCTTTGAACTGCATCGGGCCGGGGCCGATGACATCGTCCGCGAATATTTCGACGCGAGCCTCAGGGTCGGCCGGTATGTCCTTGAGAATGTTGGTCTTTCGGAATTCGAGGCGGCGGAGCTGGAAAAGACCTTCTACAAGCTCGACCGCGCAGCCGTTCGTGACCTCGCCGAGGTTTGGAAACCCGGCGTGCCGAGCGACAAGAACCCCGAATACATTGCCCGCGCGCGCGAGTTGAACCGCGAACTTGAAGCCGCACTTCTGTCGAGTTTTTCCGACAAGAAGCGAAAGGACAAGGACAGCGACGCGGCCTGATCCGGCCTGGCGGGAAACCCGCATCCAAAAGAAAACCGCAGGCCCGGTGAAAGGCCTGCGGCATTCTTACCTCCCTGCTGCGGTACCGGCATCCTGCCGGCGCCGCAAAACTCAGGCCGCGCGCGACACCAGAACGTCGCCCACAGCCTTCTGCGCGCCCGCCTCATCGAAGCCAGCCACCGCCGCAACCTCACGCGTCAGCCGTTCCAGTGCCGCCTCATAAAGCTGACGCTCGGAATAGGACTGTTCGCGCTGATCGTCGGTCCGGTGCAGGTCGCGCACCACCTCGGCAATCGCCATCAGGTCGCCGGAATTGATCTTCTGCTCATATTCCTGCGCCCGGCGCGACCACATGGCGCGCTTGACCTTCGCCTTGCCTTTCAGCGTGTCGAGCGCCTTGGTGATCAGATCCGGCGAGGACAGCTGGCGCATGCCGATCTCGGTCGCCTTATGCGTCGGCACGCGGAGCGTCATCTTGTCCTTCTCGAAGGAGATGACGAAAAGCTCCAGCTTCAGCCCTGCGATCTCCTGCTCCTCGATCGACATGATCTTGCCGACGCCATGCGCCGGATAGACCACGAAGTCATTGGGACGGAAATCCGATTTCTTGTTCTTGCTCATGTATTCAGCTTCCTCGCATGGACCCTGCCGCTACAGTGACAAAATAAAGGCCGGAGTCGTTGCAACACCGGTCAGAAACTTACTTGTGTCAGAATTGCCCGCTCGTCAGCTGGTGGAGCCGCCGCGCACCCAGGTATCCTCATCCATTTGTAACAGGAACATAGCACGAAAAACGGCATTTTCAAAGTGCCGCGACAGGGCGCGCCCGATAAATCCAGCCGCCCCAAAGGCTTATTCAGCGAAGATGCAACCGATTCTCACCTAAATCTGGTGATTCGGCTGCTGACCTGCGCGAATCGAATCAGTCGCCTGTACCGGGCGCCTCGGAGAAGTATTTCTCCAGCTTCCCCTGTTCGCCATCGCGCGCCTCCGCGTCGGGCAAGGGATCCTTGCGCTGGGTGATGACGGGCCAGAGTTCGGAATATTTCCTGTTGAACTCGACCCATTTTTCGGTGTCGGGCTCCGTGTCAGGCCGGATCGCGTCGGCCGGGCATTCCGGTTCGCAGACGCCGCAATCAATGCATTCGTCCGGGTGGATGACCAGCATGTTCTCGCCTTCGTAAAAGCAGTCGACCGGGCAGACTTCGACGCAATCGGTGTATTTGCAGGCGATGCAATTGTCGTTGACGATATAGGTCATGGCGGGAATCCGGCGTTGGAACTGGCCGTTACCTAGCCCCAAGGCCGCGATCATTCAAGGGAGGGGGGCACCGGAAAGTCTGCCAGCCTCCGGGCAATGGCGTCCGCGAAACATCATTCCGGCAAACCGTTCGCCCTTGTGACAGGATCGCCCTCCGGCGCGTCGAGATCGGAATAAAGACGCTGCGCCTCGTTCGCCGGGCCCCGCCTGAGACCGCAGTCCAGAATGCGCACCACCCGCACCCGGCCAGCCTGTCGGAAGGTCAGGACATCGCCGGGGCCGACCGCCCGCCCGGGCTTGTCGGTCTTGTCGCCGTTGATGCGCAGATGCCCGCCGGCGACCGTCGCGGCGGCAAGGCTGCGGGTCTTGAAGAACCGCGCCTGCCAAAGCCACTTGTCGATCCGGATGCGCCCGGATGCCGTCGTCGTTTCCTGCCGCGCGGCCATTCAGAGCTTGTCGCGCAGCCCCATAAGGGCAGCGGCGAAGGGGTTGTCCGGGTCGATCCGCTCTTTCCGGGCCGGACGCGCCTCAAAGTTCCGGTTGCCCTGATCCTCGCGCTTGCCCTTGCCCTGCGGCTTGCCCTTGGCCCCTTTGCCTTCGCCCTTGCCACCAGGACGGTCCCGGTCGCCGCGTGGCCTGCCGCCGTCGCGCTTGTCGCCGGAGGGTCGGCCACCGGCCCGTTTGTCACCATCGCCGCGGGGCGCGTCGGAACGCTGTCGCTTGCCACCACGCGCATCGTCACGTGGCGGGCGCGGTGCGCGCGGCCGGGGTGCCCATGTGAAGGTATAATAGACCTCGGTCTCCGCGACCGTCTGCACGGCCGCCTCGTCCTCGGTAATCGGGTTGACGGTTTGGCCCTCCTCCGAGGGGGCGGCCACGGGTTCCACCCGAACCTTTTCACGCTCGCCGCGTTCGCCCTTGTAGCCGAGCCCGGCCATCAGATCGGCGAACTGGTCCTGGGTCATGCCGGTGATAGACAGCATGTCGGCCTCGGTCTCAAACCCCGCGCGGCTGTCCTTGGTGCGCAGAATATCGGCGAGCCTTTCCAGCATGTCGATGCGGATCGCGCGCGCGCCTGCCGGATGATAGCCCGACAGCGTATAATGCTGTTTGGGCACATCAGGCAGGTTCGGAACCGTCACAAGCCCGGCAGGCGGGCTTTCGGGAAATTCGGCCAGCCCCTCGAAAAGCGACGACAGCACCAGACGCAACCGGGTTGGCGCGGGTTTGAGGAGAAGCGGCAGGAAGACCGTATATTGCCCGAAGCGCACGCCGTGCTTGCGCAATGCGCCGCGCATGTCCTGATCGAGCGCCTTGACCTCATCGGCAACAACCTCGCGCGGCAGGACGCCCAGCGCCTCCACCAGCCGGAAGGCGAAGCCGCGCGCAAGACCCGTCAGGGTTTCGTCGCGGCCGAGATTGAGAAGCGGCTCGAAAAGGGTCGCGGTCTTGCGGTCGATGAAATGCTGAAGCCGGCGGCGCACTTTCTCCGCAACTTCATATCCCGCCTCTTCATCAACAAAGGCCTCGACCTGCGGTTTCAGCGCGTCAGCGCCCTTGACGAGCTTGCCGACCGCGGAAGAACCCCACATGAGGCCACCCTGTTCGGTGAAATCGAGCTCTGTATCAGGCGCGTTGTAGAACCGGTCCGCGCGCAGGTGAAATTCGGGGCGAAGCGCCTCATACGCCGCCTGACGAAGTGTCCGGCCCTCATCGGTGCCGGCGCCAGCATCAAGGCTGACGCGAAACCCGTCCAGCTTGCCGACGAACTCGCCCTCGACGGTCACTTCGCCCTTGTCGTTCACCTCGGCCACCAGGCTCTCCTTCTGTTTGAGCCGGCGCATAAGAACGGATGTGCGCCGGTCCACAAATCTCTGTGTCAGCGCATTGTGAAGCGCGTCTGACAGGCGGTCTTCTACAGCGCGTGTTTCGCCGCGCCAATGGTTTTCGTCGGCAACCCATCCCGAACGCTGGGCGACATAGGTCCATGTGCGGATATATGCCAGACGTTTCGACAATGTGTCGATGTCGCCGGCGGTATTGTCGATGCGCGTAATCTGACCGGCAAGCCAGTCTTCCGGCACATGGCCGGCATCTTGCAGAAAGCCGAATATCCGCAAAAGCAGTGCCGCGTGTTCCTGCGCGGAAACCGACCGGAAGTCCGGGATGCGGCAGACATCCCAGAGAAGACGCAACTCTCGCGGATGGCGGATACGGTCACGAACCTCGGGCATTTCACCAAGGGATTTCAGCGCCGCCAGATCGTCAGCCTCGCGCCCCCGCGTCAGCCATTCATCCGCCGGGGTCGCCTCCAACGCCGCGACAAGCCGGTCGATGGTGCCGAATTCCAGATCGGGGTTGCGCCAGTGCAGCCGGCGGATCGGTGAAAACCGGTGGTTTTCGATGGCCGCCACCACCTCGTCGCTCAGTGGCCGCGCCTCGCCTGTCAAGCCGAACGTGCCGGGTTGCATGTGTCGCCCTGCCCGGCCCGCGATCTGTGCCAGCTCATGCGGGAAAAGGCCCCGCATCCGGTGGCCGTCAAATTTCGCGGTGGCGGAAAAGCCGACATGCCCGATATCGAGGTTGAGGCCCATGCCGATGGCGTCGGTCGCGACCAGATAGTCGACATCGCCGTTCTGATACATCGCCACCTGGGCGTTTCGGGTGCGCGGCGACAAGGCCCCCATCACGACCGCACAGCCGCCCTTCTGCCGGCGGATCAGTTCGGCGATGGCATAGACGTTGTCGACCGAAAACCCGACGATGGCGGATCGGGCTGGCATCCGGCTGATTTTTTTGGACCCCGCATAGCTCAGTGTCGAAAACCGCTCGCGCCGCATGAACTGGGCTTTCGGCACCAGCGCGGCAATCGCGCCGCGCATCGTATCGGCGCCGAGGAAGAGCGTTTCCAGAAGGCCGCGCGACCGCAGGAGGCGTTCGGTAAAGACGTGCCCACGCTCCGGGTCCGCGCAAAGCTGAATTTCGTCGATGGCAACGAAGTCGGCGCCAATGGCATCCGGCATCGCCTCGGTCGTACAGACCCAATATTGGGTACGCTCGGGGACGATGCGCTCCTCACCGGTCACCAGCGCGACGACGGACGGACCGCGGGCCGCGACGATCCGGTCATAGACCTCCCGCGCCAACAGCCTCAGCGGCAGGCCGATCACGCCCGTCCGATGGCTGAGCATCCGTTCGATTGCGTAATGTGTCTTGCCGGTGTTGGTGGGTCCGAGGACCGCCGTGATCCTCGCGTCCACAGTCATCGGGGCTGCTCCTAAAGCTCGGTGCCCGAGGTCTTCTGCTCAAGCCGTTTGAGCGCTTCCTTTATGCCCTCTTGATGCGGATGTATAGCGAGCGAGGCGCGATAGGCCTCGATCGCGGACTGATCGCGCTCCGTCTGTTCCAGAATCATGCCAAGGCCGGCCAGCGCGCCATAGTGATGCGGGTTGAGCGCCAGTGTACGCCGGATATCGGCCACCGAGGGGCCGAACATACCGGCCAGGAAATAGGCGGTCGCCCGCGCATTCCAGCCCTCGGCGAAGTCCGGGGCATGATCCGTCAGCGCGGTCAAATGTTCGATAGCCGCGGCCAGATCGCCTTCCTGAATCGCGTCCTGCCCGCGTTTCAGCAGCAGGTCCATCGCGGGCGAGCCGGATTTGGACCATTCGCGCTGAATGTCGGACTGGGTCCTATGCCATTTGTCGTTATCGGGATCGGCAAGCTGTTCATAAAGCTCGTCAAGCGTGCTGGCCTGTGACAGCGCCGGCCCCGTTTGCCCGACAAGCAGAAATAACGCTGCGGCACAGACCGCCAAAGTTGATCCAAGAAGGGTGGTGCCGCTACGCATAACGGGGCAGAGTGTAGCCGAAGCGCGCCAAAAAGCGAGAGGTCGCGCAGTCACATTTGGAGGATTGGATGAGCAAGGTTGTCGATGCCGCTGTCGAGGCGCTGAACGCGAAACTGTCGGGCGGGTTTGCCGGCGTGGCGAAGTTCGTCATCGAAGGCGAAGGGGCGCTGATGCTCGACGGAACGGGTGTCCGCGCCGGTGACGAGGACGCGGACGTCACCCTGACGGCCGACGCCGATACCTTCCAGGGAATCATGAGCGGCGACGTCAATCCGACTGCGGCCTTCATGCAGGGCAAGCTGACTGTCGATGGTGACATGGGTCTGGCGATGCAACTCGGGGCCGCGCTCGCCTGACGATGGAAGACGCGCCCTTTTTCGACGATGTCGCCGACGCCCCGGCCGGTGCGATCTGCCGCTGGTTGACAGCCGCAGACGGCGTAAGGCTCCGCGCGGCCATATGGCGGGGTGGCGACAAGGGCACCGTTTTCCTCTTTCCCGGGCGCACCGAATATATCGAGAAATACGGCCCGGCGGCGGGCGAGTTGTCGGCGCGGGGCTATGCGATGGCGACGCTCGACTGGCGTGGCCAGGGGCTGGCCGAACGTCTGCTGCCCGATCCCGCGCCCGGCCATATCAGCCGGTTCCGCGACTATCAGAAGGACGTCGCAGCGCTTTTGGCCTTCGTCTCGGCCGAGGATCTGCCGAAACCTTATTACCTGCTTGCGCATTCCATGGGTGGCTGCATCGGCCTGCGGTCGCTGCACGAAGGCTGCGGGGCACGCGCCGCCGTCTTTTCGGCACCGATGTGGGGCATCGGCATGACCCCTGCCCTGCGGCCTGTCGCCATCAGCCTTGGCTTCATGGCGCCGCGCATCGGTATGGGCCACAAGCTCGTGCCGGGAACGAAGCCCAAGACCTATGTTCTCGACGCCCCTTTCGAAGGCAATGTGCTGACCCGCGACCCCGCCATGTACGCCTTCATGCAGCGTCAACTGACCCAGCACCCCGAATTGGCCATCGGCGGACCGACGCTCAGATGGCTGCACGAGGCCCTGTCGGAAACCCGGGCGCTGGCCGCCCTGCCCTCACCCGCCTGCCCCGCCCTGACCGTTCTCGGCCGGCTCGAACGCGTGGTTGACACAGCGGCCATTCACCGACGCATGGCGCGCTGGCCGGGGGGACGGCTCGACCTTGTCGATGGGGCGGAACATGAAGTGATTATGGAAGGCACCGACATCCGCGCGCGTTTCTTTGATGCCGCGGCCGCCCATTTCGACGCCAATCGCTGACGCTGCCAGTTCAAATCCTGACCTTGGCGAAGCTCTGCCGCAGCGCCTTTGACCAGGCGTCGCTGATGCGGCGGAAATCGGCGTCTCCGGGCTCGATCCGCCGTTGGCGGTCGATCCGGCATTCGCCCGCACGCAGCACGGTTAGGTCGAGCGGCATGCCGACCGAAAGGTTGGACCGCAGCGTTGAATCCATCGACAGGAGCACGGCCTTCTCGCCCTCTTCCAGCGTACTGTCGTAGCGCATGGTCCGGTCGAGAATAGGCTTGCCGTATTTGTGCTCGCCGATCTGCAGGAAGGGCGTGTCTTCGGTCGCCTCGATGAAATTGCCTTCCGGATAGACAAGGAACATTCGCAGGATGCCGCCCCGCCGCTGACCCGCAACGATCATCGAGGCGCCGGTCGGCTGGCCCAGCCTGCGGTCAACATCGGCGCGCACCTCGGCCAGCGCATTCCCGATCAACTCGGCCACGTGCAGCATCGAGCCAGCGAGCATGATCGAGCTGTCGGCTGTCGCCTCCGGGTCGTCGATCGCTTCCTGCAGTTTGGCCAGCGCGGTCTGCGTGACCGACAGGCTGCCTGCCGTCATGATGACGATCACGCGTTCACCGGGGTCTTCGAAGGTAAACATCTTGCGATAGCTCGATATGTTGTCGAGCCCCGCATTCGTGCGGGTATCGGAAAGGAAAACCGCCCCTTCCCTCAGCCGCAAACCGACACAATAGGTCATTTCACTGTCCCGCTGGCATCCCCGGCTGCCACAGTATTGGTGGCCGGACCCATGCGCAATGGGCCGAAACCGATCTCCCGCCCTTGTCTTGGCACCGTCCTGCCCCCTATGTGTTGGGCCGACAGCCAAAGGAGTGACCCGATGACGATCCGCCTGCCCCGACCGGTCTTTGATGCGAATGCCAGCGCCGGGGGGCTTGGCGATCTGCCCGAATGGGATCTCAGCGATCTCTACACGGGTCAGGATGCACCGGAACTGTCCCGTGACATGGCCTGGCTCGAAGCCGCCTGCGCCGATTTCGCGAAGGACTATGAGGGAAAGCTCGCGGGCCTCGGCGCCGCCGAAATGGCCGAATGCATCGCCAGATACGAGCGGATCGAAGCCATTGCCGGGCGCATCATGTCCTTCGCCGGGCTGCGCTACTATCAGAACACCGTCGATGGAACCCGCGCCAAGTTCATGTCCGACTGTCAGGACAGGATCACGACCTTCACCACGCCGCTCGTCTTCTTCAGCCTCGAATTCAACCGGATCGACGAGGCGCGTTATCAGGATGTCTTCCGCGATGCAGCCGTTGCGCGATACAAGCCCGTTTTCGACCGCATGCGGGCGATGCGGCCCCATCAGCTGTCGGACGAACTGGAAAAGTTTCTGCACGATCAGTCGACTGTCGGCGCCTCTGCATGGAACAAGCTTTTCGATGAAACGATGGCCGGGCTTGAATTCAATGTCGCGGGCGAAGAAACCGCGTTGAACCTCGAAGCGACGCTGAACCTCCTGTCAGAGCCAGAAAGGGACCGGCGCGAGGCCGGCGCGCGGGCGCTCGCCGTCGTTTTTGGACAGAATATCAAGCTCTTCGCGCGGGTTCATAATACGCTCGCCAAAGAGAAGGAGATCGAGGATCGCTGGCGCAAGATGCCGTCTTCGCAGCATGGCCGCCACCTGTCGAACCATGTGGAGCCCGAGGTCGTCGAAGCACTTCGCAACGCCGTTGTGGCGGCCTATCCGAAGCTGTCGCATCGCTACTATGCGCTGAAGGCCAAGTGGATGGGGCTCGACAAGTTGCAGGTCTGGGATCGCAACGCGCCGTTGCCGATTGAGGCGAAACGCACGGTCGGATGGGATGAGGCGCGGCAGACCGTTCTCGACGCCTACACAAAGTTCTCACCGCAAATGGCTGATCTTGCTCAGCCATTCTTCAACAAGGGGTGGATCGACGCGGCAGTGAAACCCGGCAAGGCCCCCGGCGCCTTCGCGCATCCGACCGTCACGGATGTGCATCCTTACGTGATGCTGAACTATCTCGGCAAGCCGCGCGACGTCATGACGCTCGCCCATGAGCTTGGCCACGGTGTCCATCAGGTTCTGGCCGCACCGCAAGGCGAAATGCTGGCCTCCACCCCACTGACCCTGGCCGAGACGGCCTCTGTTTTCGGCGAGATGCTGACCTTCCGCAAGCTTCTTGGCGCCGCCAAGGACCGTAACGAACGCAAGACCCTGCTCGCCGGCAAAGTCGAGGACATGATCAACACGGTCGTGCGCCAGATCGCCTTTTACGATTTCGAATGCAAGCTGCACGCGGCGCGGCACGAGGGCGAACTGACGCCTGAGGCGATCAATGACCTCTGGATGAGCGTTCAGGGCGAAAGCCTTGGCCCGGTCTTCGAGTTCATGGAAGGGTATGAAACCTTCTGGTCCTACATCCCGCATTTCATCCATTCGCCCTTCTACGTCTATGCCTATGCCTTCGGCGACGGGCTCGTGAACGCGCTTTATGCCGTCTATGAGGAGGGCCTGCCCGGGTTCGAGGAGAAGTATTTCGCGATGCTGAAGGCCGGCGGGTCGAAACATCACAAGGAACTGCTCGCGCCCTTCGGGCTCGATGCCTCTGACCCGAAGTTCTGGGACAAGGGCCTAAGCATGATCGCCGGGATGATCGACGAACTGGAGGCGATGGAGGAATGATCGGCCTGGCGCCGCTGCCAAGAACTAGATGTGGCGAAGTCCTGCATCTGGAACTTGGCGAGGGCCAGCAGGACTTCGTTCACCCGATCGCCGATATGGTGCGGGAAGATCGCCCGGGTGTTGATTTTCACGTCATTCGGGCGGGTACGCAGGCGGTCGGCTTCTTTAAGACCGACATTGGCTATGCCGACCGTCACGGTTTCGCCCGACCGGGCGAACCGGGGCTGAGGGGGATGCTGATCGGGGCACAGTATCAGGGGCGCGGCTACGGCAAGGCCGCGATGGCCGCCCTGCCCGGCTATCTTGCCCGGTTCCTGCCGAAGCATGACGCCGTGCTCCTGACGGTCAATTGCCGCAACCCCACAGCGCTTCGGGTCTATCTTTCGGGCGGATGGCTTGATACCGGCGCCACTTATGAAGGTGGCAATTCCGGGCCCCAACACATCCTGCGGCTCTCTCTGCCGAAACCCTCCGCTGCGCCGGAACCGAGCGATTGACGAAGCCGCGCGTCGTCTTCCACCTGCCCGGCCATATGCTCGACAACGATGGCGCCGCGATGCCAGGGCTGTTCCGAAAGCTCTCATCGGGCCTTCGCCATCGCGGCGCCGAAACGGAACTGCGCTGGCGCGACGCCGAGGCACTCATCCGCATGACGGAAACCCCTGATGTCCACCTCGTTCACAATGGCGGTTTTACGCATCCGCGCCTGCTCAACACCGGTCTGGCCTATGTATTCCCCTACTGGTATTGCGACCCGATCGGCATTTTCGGCGACTCCAGTCTGGTCGGCGCCCGTTTCGATCCGACCGAGATTGACCCTGCCAAAGCCGCCGACTTTCACGCGCGGCTTCACCGTCGCCTCGTCATAGGGCGGCAAAGCCGTTACGACCAGCCACAGGACCGCAGGCACTTTGCCGCCGGCCACATCGCCCTTTTCCTGCAGGGTGCGAGCGACCCTGTCGACCGCGCCCGCTACATGACCGAGGCCGAGATGTTCGCCGCTGTGCTGGCGGCGCGCGGGCCGCGCCCGGTCGCGGTGAAACCGCATCCGCGCAATACGACAGGTGACACGACGGCCATCATGGCACTTGCGGCACGAACGCCCGGCGTGACCATCACCGACGCCAATGTCCACGATATTCTGGCCTCTGCGGCTGTGACCGTTACGACGACCTCGGCCACGGCGCTCGAATCCATGCTGCACGGAGTGCCGGTCATCCTTTGCGGACAAAGCGACCTGCATCATTGCGCCGCAACCACCCGCAACCCCGGCGATATCGCCGAAGCGCTCCGCGAGGTGGTCGCACGGCCCTATCCTTTCGCCGCGTTTCTTTACTGGTTTCTTGGGCAGAACATGCTGAATGCCGGTAGCGAGACGCTTGTCGATGACCTTTTGGTGCGGTTGCGGCACCACGCCATCGAGACGGACGAACTGTTTAGCGGCGATTGACCCGCGTTCCGGCTTGTCCGACACTTGCGCCGAACCAACGCGGATCAGGACGGCGCGATGTTACGGTTTCTGGTCAGGCTCTTTCTCTTCATCGTCGTCGTCGGCCTGCTGGCTGTCGTAACGGTCGGCCCTGGCATCGTTGACGAGGGCCGAAATCCTGTTACCCCCCATGATCCCTGGCCGGTCAGCCCGGCGGCGCGCGCGATGCATGAAAGGCTGGTCATTGGCGACATGCATGCCGATTCCCTGCTTTGGGACCGTGATCTGACCCTCCGCGCCACACGTGGCCAGGTTGATCTGCCTCGCCTGATCGACGGCAATGTCGCCGTGCAGATCTTCACAACCGTGACGAAAAGCCCCGCCGGCCTCAATTACAACCGCAACGCCGCGGTTGCGCGGGATGACATCACGCTTCTCTACATCGCCCAGCTTCGCCCGCTGCGAAGCTGGCTTGACCTGACCGAACGCGCGCTCGAACAGGCCCGCCAGCTGGCGCTGGCCGAGGCCAAGGCGCCGGACATGTTGAAGATCATCCGCACCCGCGCCGATCTGGCAGAGGTGCTGGACCGCCGCGCCGCCGGCGAAAGGGTCGTCGGTGGCCTGCTCGGGGCCGAGGGCGGGCATGCCTTGGGCGGCGACGGGGCCAATCTCGCCCGGCTCTATGATGCCGGGTTCCGGCTGATCGGTCTGACGCATTTCTTCGATAACGCCCTTGGCGCATCCCTCCATGGCGAGGCGGATGGTAACGCCGGCCTGTCCGAGTTCGGCCGTCAGGTGGTCACCGAAATGGTGCGCAGGCACATGATCATCGACCTCGCCCATGCCGGCCTTCAGACCGCCGAGGACGTTCTTGCGATGACCGATGTCCCGGTCGTCGTCAGCCACACCGGCATCTACAGCCATTGCCAGACGCCGCGAAACTTTCCTGACGATCTGATGCGGAAGATCGCGGCCCGTGGCGGGCTGATCGGCATCGGGTTCTGGGCCGATGTCACCTGTGATGCGACACCTGCCGGCGTCGCGGGCGCGATCATGGCGGCCGTGGCGCTGGTCGGCGAGGATCACGTGGCGCTTGGGTCGGATTTCGATGGCGCGGTCGAAACCGCCTTCGACGCCTCCGAACTCGCCGCGCTGACGCAGGCGCTGATCGACAGGGGGCTGGATGAGCCGGTGATCGCAAAGATCATGGGCGGCAATCTGGTCCGGTTTCTTCAGGACAGCCTGCCGGAAAACTAGGGCCCTACCCTTTGGGCCAGGCGGACCAGGGAAAGGGTTTTTCCTCAGTCACAGCGGTCTGGAACCGCGCAGAACCCGCCAGCCAGCCGGACAGACCCCGGCCGAAGCCGGCAATATGGTCATTGCGACGCCCCGCCAGAAGCAGCCAGCCAAATTGCAGAAGGGCCGAAAGCCCCAGCAGCGTGACGGCAAAGCTGGTCAGGACCGCCACAATCAGCATCTGAAGCCCGCGCATCCAGACCGACTTGTCACGCATCTTCTCGCCGATGTCGCGGGGTTTGTCCGGCCCCGGTTCTTCCAGGACGATCTCCGCCTCGGGAACCTCATCGGCCTCGCCGTCGAATTTTGCCGGTTTTCGTGCCATGGGAAACCTCCTTCCATAGTCTGCCCGCACTGTGTGGGGTGCAGGCATCATTCAGATAGGTCAGGCATTCCCGCGAACAAGATGACGGCTGTCGCCCGGCAATTATGCCGCGGCGGCAAAAACCCTGTCGATCATGGCCTGCGTCCCCTTTGCATCCTCCAGATGCCACGGATATGGCGCCTTGTCGAGGATCGTCCGGCCGAAGGCCTCGACCTGCAACCTGTATTGCCGCGCGCCGGGAAACCGTTCGATATGGTCGGCCTGGCCTGACCGGAACAGGTGAAGCTGCGCCTCACCGAAAAGGCCGGCGTTGAACGGGGCCGTCAGGCGCATCAAGCCGCGTTCGCCCTGAAAGACAACCTCCTGACGCGGGAAAAGGCGCATGGAGGTCATTGCAGCGAAGCTGAACTGCCCGAGCGGCCCGGCCATTTCGCCCGTGACCTGCGCCCAGACATCGACGCCGTTCTCGCGCTTGATCCGGGCGGCAAGGTCGACCGGTTCGGCCCCTGTCGCCCAGCGCAGCGAGCCATAGGCATAAACCCCGATATCCGGGATCGAACCGCCGCCCGTTTCGGGCCGGTTGCGAATGTTTCCGGGCTCGTCGCGGTTGTCGTAGCTAAAGGCGGCATCGGCATGAAGAATCCGGCCGATGGCGCCCTCGGCGATCAGCGCCTTTGCCCGCTGCCACTGGGGATGATGCACGATCATATAGGCTTCGGTCGCGAAAAGCCCGCTTTGGTCGCGCGCGGCGATCAGGGGATCAATCTCTGCCGCTGCCATGGCAATGGGCTTTTCGGTCAGCACATGCTTGCCCGCAGCGATGGCTTTCAACGTCCAGTCGACATGCAGATGGTTCGGCAGCGGGATGTAGACCGCCTCGATATCCGGATCGGCAAGCAGTGCCTCATAGCTGTCATGGACCCGAAGATCGGGGCAGAAGGCCTGAAACGGCGCGGCCTTCGCCGGATCGGATGTTGCCAGCGCGGCCAGTCGGGCGCCATCGGCCTCGTCGATCGCCCGCGCCATGTGATTGAGCGCAAAATTCGACGCGCCAAGGACGCCCCAGTTGATCGGTTTCATCCATTACCCCCTGCCCAATGCCATTTTGTAGCAGGTTAGGCGTTCTGCCGGGCAAGGACAATCCGGCGGTCCTGCCGGTGCCAGAATGGTGATCTCATGCCGGCGCCAGCATGCCCTTTTCCTTGGCCAGGTTGCGCATTTCCGATTGCAGCTTCTCGAAGGCGCGGACCTCAATCTGGCGGATGCGTTCGCGGCTGACATTGTATTGAGCCGACAGATCCTCAAGCGTCTGCGGCTCATCCACCAGCCGGCGCTGCATCAGGATGTCCTTTTCGCGGTCGTTCAGGGTCTCCATCGCGCGCACCAAAAGCTCGCGGCGGGCGGAAAGCTCGTCTGCCTCTTCATAGGCGCCGGCCTGGTCGGCATCCTCGTCTTCCAGCCAGTCCTGCCATTGCGCCGTGCCTTCGCCTTCCGCACCGACAGTGGCGTTCAGCGAGGCGTCGCCACCCGACAGGCGGCGGTTCATGTCGATGACCTCATCTTCGGTCACGTTCAGATCGCGGGCGATCTGGGCAACGTTTTCGGGGCGAAGATCGCCTTCTTCCAAGGCGCCGATCTTCGATTTGGCTTTCCTCAGGTTGAAGAAGAGCTTTTTCTGCGCGGAGGTGGTGCCAAGCTTCACAAGGCTCCACGACCGCAGGATGTATTCCTGGATCGAGGCGCGAATCCACCACATCGCATAGGTGGCAAGACGGAAGCCCTTTTCAGGGTCGAACCGCTTGACCGCCTGCATGAGGCCGACATTCGCCTCCGAGATCACTTCCGACTGCGGCAGTCCATAACCGCGATAGCCCATCGCGATCTTGGCCGCGAGTCGCAGGTGCGAGGTCACAAGCCGATGCGCGGCTTGCGGGTCTTCGTGGTCGGCCCAACGCTTGGCCAGCATGTATTCCTCTTCCGGCTCCAGCAGCGGGAATTTGCGGATTTCCTGCAGGTAGCGGTTCAGCCCCTGTTCGGGGCTGGGTGCGGGAAGGTTGGCATATGTGCTCATCTCTGGCCCTCTGTCATTCGAAGGACCATGCAATCTATGGTCCCTTTGTCGCGCGTACAAGCGTTGCCGCCCTAACACGCCCGGTTTTACATCAAATTAATACCGGACGGTTCAGTTCCAAGTATTGTGTCAGGGTTTTCACGGGCTTGTCAGCGCCCGCGATCATGCCAATGGTGCGGCCGGACGCGCCAGCGCCTCAAGAAGCCCGTGCATGTCGGCAGGCAGCGGGCTTTCGAATTCCAGCATGGCGTCGCTGACCGGATGGCGAAACCCGAGCGTCGCCGCATGAAGCGCCTGGCGCGGGAAGGAGGCGGCGGCATCCGCCGCCATCATGCCGAGCGCCCGCGCCGCCGGCTTGCGGCGCCCGCCATAGACGGTGTCACCGACCAGACCGTGACCCACATGGGCCAGATGCACCCGGATCTGATGTGTGCGGCCTGTTTCCAGCCAGCATTCGACCAGTGCCACGGCCGGAGGTGTGCCGAAGGATTCCAGAACGCGCACGCGTGTCACTGCGTGGCGTCCGCCCTGAAACAGGACCGCCTGCCGCTGCCGGTCATGCTTGTGGCGGGCAAGCTGGGTGGTGATCTTCAGGATGCCGCCCGGTTCGAAGCTCGTCCCTCTCACGCCATGCAGGCGCGGGTCGCTTGCGTCCGGAACACCGTGAATGACCGCCAGATATCGGCGGTTGACCGTGTGCTTCTCAAACTGGGCTGCGAGCCCGTGATGGGCACGGTCGGATTTCGCCACGACAAGCAGGCCCGACGTATCCTTGTCGATCCGGTGGACGATGCCCGGGCGGCGTTCGCCGCCGACACCGGACAGGCTTTCGCCACAATGATGCAGCAAGGCATTGACCAGTGTCCCGGCCGGCGAACCCGGGGCGGGGTGCACCACAAGACCTGCTGGCTTGTCGATGACGATGAGGTCGTCATCCTCCCAGACAACGGTCAGGGGAATGTCCTCCGCCACGGTCTCAACCGCCTCGGGCGCGCCGATCCGGATGTTGTAGACCGCGCCTTCGGCCGGTTTCGCCTTGGCGTCCGTGACCGCGATGCCGCCCTGTGTCACGCTGCCTTCGGCCAGAAGACGGGCAAGGCGCGACCGCGACAGGGCCGCCGCCTCTGGCACATCGCGGGCCAGCGCCTTATCAAGGCGGTCAGGCGGGTTCGGCCCGATGGTGACGCGAAGGGACTGGGACGGAATGTCCGACATGAACTCAACTCCGGAACCGACGCCCGATCTGCGGTTCCTGAAACTTCTCGTGACGGTTCTCGCGGGCACGATGATTGCCGGTCTCATAACCATCGTTGCGCTGCTTGTCATCCGCCTACCGAAGATGACGGCCCCTGCCCCGGCGCTGCCCGAAGCGATCACGCTGCCCGAAGGCCAGCATGCCCAGGCAGTCACCTACGGGCGCGGCTGGTACGCCGTTGTCACGGACACGGACGAGATCCTGATATTCGACGCCGAAACAAGGCAATTGCAGCATCGCGTGAAAATCGGTGACGGTCAGAACCCCTAGCGCAGCGTCAAGGTCCGGCATTTGGCCGTTCAAAGCGGCCGCACCGCAGGAACGAACCGCCCTGCGACCTCTTCGAAACTGGTCATCAACTGGGTCGGGCGTAACGCGGCGAGACTGGCGAGAACGACACGGCTTCTATCGGGCTGGCCGAGTAGTGGACGGGCGACGATCGACTGACCGTCATAGGTCCGGTCGCCATCGGGCCGCGTGACGAGAAGCGAATAACCAAGCCCCTGCCCCACCATGCCCCGAACGAGTTCGAGCGACGGGGAACTGTAGGCAATGTTCGGCACCAACCCCTCGGCATGAAAGAGACCGGTGAAATAGTCCCGGCTCGGCGGCACATCGAGCAGGATCATCGGCGCGGGCGCGAGATCGGCCAGTGACACGGCCGGCAATTCGGCCAGCCGATGCCCCGCGGGCAGCGCGGCATAGGGCGCAAGCTCGGCCAGCGGGGTGCGGCGAATGTCGTCGGGCAGGCCGAGATCATAGATCAGCGCCATTTCCAGCCGCCCGCCATAGAGCCCGTCGATCAGCTGTTCCTGCGTGCCTTCGCTGAGGCGAAGCGTGATTTCCGGAAACTCCCGGCGAAGCGTGGCGATCAGCCCCGGCAGGAAGGCAGGGGCGAGCGTCACGAAACTGCCAAGCCGCAACTCACCGGAAACCGCCGTACCGGTCATCACGGCCTGCCGCTGCAGATCGGTCGCGTGGGCGAGAAGGCTGCGGGCCGATTGCAGGATGTTGTCGGCGCTGGCCGTTGCGGTCACGCCCATGGCGTGATGACGCAAGAGCAGTTGCGCCCCGATCTGATCTTCGAGCTTCGCCAATGCGACCGAGATTGTCGGCTGTGACACACCCAGCTGTTCGGCCGCTGCCGCAATCGACCCGCTGTCAATCGTGGCGACGAGGTATTCGAGCTGGCGCAGGGTGAAGCGGTGCATGGATTGGATAATATTTATCTAATCAATCCTAATAAAGAACTTATTTTCGCTATGGCATGGCCACCGCTAACATCGACATCGAACAGGACCACAATTCAGCGGGACGCGGACAATGGGCTATGCGGCACCGGTAGAGGCGAATGCGGGCGTTTCCGTCAGCGCGGCAAGTTTTGTCGCCGCGATGGCGCGTGCGGCGACACAGGTTTCAGTCGTCACGACAGATGGGCCGGCCGGACGCTTCGGCGTGACGGTCAGCGCCTTTTCCTCCGTCTCGGCAGAGCCGCCGATGGTTCTTGTCTGTATCAACAGGCGCAGCCCTGCCGTGGCTGCCATCGAAGCCAATGGCGGCTTCTGCGTCAATCTCCTCGGCGATGATCAGGCCGCACTGGCGGATTGCTTCGCGGGCCGGCCCGGCCCGCTGGCCCCCTATGACTTCGCCACCGCGAGCTGGGCCACGGCAGAAAGCGGCGCCCCGGTCCTTGACCACGCGACAGCGAATTTCGACTGCCTGATCGACAGCGCCTACGACGCCGGCACGCATCGCATTTTCGTCGGGCGGGTTCTGGCGGCGCTGTCCTCAACCCGCGATCCGCTGGCCTTCTCGCAACGCAGCTACCAGGCCTTGCGCCCGCTCTGAGCCATTTCCTTGATCCCGAAAGAAAAGACCCATGATCCGAACAGGTGACGCTTACCGAAACTCCATCCGCGACGGCCGCGAGGTCTGGATCAATGGCGAACGGGTCGATGATGTCTGCGCCCATCCGCAGTTCAAGCCCGTGATCGACATCCGCGCCCGCATCTATGACCTGCAGCACGATCCCGCGACCCAGGGCAAAATGACCTTCGAGGAAGGCGGCGAACGCTTTGCGATCGGGCTGCGGCTGCCACATGAGCCGAAGGACTGGCAGGACAAGCGCGATGCCGTCGATCTGGTGATGCACGATATCGGCGGCGTCGTAACCCGGATGGGTGACGAGACGGTGGGCGAGATGTGGTCGCTCCGCGACGGTAAGGACATCCTGAACGAAATCGACCCCCGTTTTGCCGAGAATATCGAACGCCATATTCATACCGTACTGAAGGACGACCCCTTTCACGTTTCGGCTAATACCGACCCGAAGGGCGACCGTTCCAAGGCGCCGCAGGACCAGGACCCGGACATGCTGGTCCATGTGGTCAGGGAAACCGATGCGGGTATCATCATCCGGGGCGCGAAATACGAAACCGCTGCGGCCTATTCCAATCAAGCCTTCCTGAAGCCCACCATCGCAAACTGGGGCAACGCCGCGCTGTCGGACTATGCGCTTGGCTGCATCGTCAAGATGAATGCCCCCGGGGTACGGCATATCTGCCGGACCGGCTTTGCCGGGCGGGCGCCTGAAGCCGACTATCCGCTTTCAAACCGCGTCGATGAGATCGACACGCTGATGATCCTCGATGATGTGCTGATCCCGTGGGAGGATGTGCTATTCTACCAGCACACCCGAGCGGCCAGCTTCATCCGCGCCACGCTGCACCGCTATTCGGCCTTTCCCTTCGTGCAAAGGACCCTTTCCTTCGCCGATCTGATGATCGGGGCCGCCCTTTGGAACGTGCGCCAGACCGGCCTCGACAAGCAGCAGGCGGTGCAGGAGAAACTGGCCGAGTTGGCAGTCTGGCGTGAAGGGATCGACGCTTTCCTGACCGCCTCAGTCGCACTGGCGGAGGAAAGCCCGAGCGGCCTTCTGATGCCCAACCAGTCGATGCTGATGTCTGGCCGGGTTCACGCCCTGAACGGCTTGCCGCACATGATGCATCTGGCCCGCGAGCTTTGCGGCGGGCAGATCTGCGTCACACCGGATGCGGCAAGTTTTGCTGCACCAGGCACCAAGCCCTGGCTCGACAAGTTCTACACGATCAATGACGAATGGGTGGCCGATGACCGCCGTCGTCTTCTGGGGCTTGCGCGCGACCTTCTGAACTCGGACTATGCGGGCCACCGGCTGACATTCCAGCTCTTCGCGCAGTCGCCGCCCTTTGCCCAGCTTGCGGCCGTTTATCGGAACTTCGACTGGAACGGGCCGCTGGAATTCGCACACAAAGCGGCAGGGCTGTCGGCGCGCGTCTGGGGGAAGAGCGGCCGGAACTGAGAGGGCGCGATGACCAAACATGAGGCGAAGCTGAACGCGCTGTCGGAACTGTCGGCGAATGTGGCCGAGCCATTCGAGCGCGCGCGGGCGATGCCGCGCAGCGTCTATACGAGCGAGGCCTTTCTTGCGGCAGAACTGTCGGAAATTTTCCGCAAGGACTGGTTCTGCGTCACCCGGTCGGACGCGCTGGCGAACCCCGGCGACTATACGACTCTGGACCTTGCCGGTCAGCCGATCATGGTCATTCGCGACCGCGACGGCAGGCTGCGCGCGCAATCGAATGTCTGCCTGCACAGGATGTCGACGCTACTAGAAGGGTCAGGCAGCACGCGCAGCATTGTCTGCCCCTACCATGCCTGGACCTACAACCTCGATGGGACTTTGCGGGGCGCCCCGGCGATGAGCCTGAACGAGGGGTTCTGCAAGGACGCCTATGCCCTGCCACAAATCCGCTGCGAGGAATGGCTCGGCTGGGTGATGATCACGCTCAACCCGGATGCGCCGCCGGTGGCCGAAGCGCTCGGTGAAGTAACGGCGCTGATCGGCGATTTCGGCATGGAGGACTACCGCCAGACCTTCTTTGAAACCCATGTCTGGGACACGAACTGGAAGGTTCTGGCCGAGAACTTCATGGAAAGCTATCACCTGCCGGTCTGCCATGCGGGCACCATCGGCGGGCTGTCGAAGCTGGACGAGATGGTCTGCCCGCCCGGCAAGGCGGCCTTCAACTACCACTGGATATTCAAGGACCCGGATTTCAAACTGGCAAACGCTCATCCGACGAACACCCGCCTGAAGGGCGACAGGCGGCGGATGACCTTCCTTCTGGCCATCTATCCGAGCCTTCTGATCACGCTGACGCCCGGCTATTTCTGGTACCTCTCGCTTCACCCCGAGGGCGTCGGGCAGGTTCGCATCCGTTTCGGCGGCGGCATGTCGCCCCATTTCGTGAACGACCCCGATGCCGCGACCCATTTCGCTAGCGTCAAGACGCTTCTTGACGCGGTGAACGTGGAGGACAGGGGCTGCACCGAAAAGGTCTATGCCGGTCTTTGTTCCGATCTGGCCCGACCGGGCCATCTGTCGCATCTGGAACGGCCGAATTACGACTTTGCCTGTTATCTGAACGCAAGGGTCAACGGCTGACCCGCCCCCTACTTCTATCGACAAGGACCGATCATGCTCCATAAACGCATCCGACCTTTCAACACCAAGGTCACCTACCCGGAACAAAAGCTCGACAACGATCTTTGTCAGGCGGTTGTGGCCCGGGGCACGATGGTCTTCCTGCGCGGCCAGGTTGCCCAGGACCTCGACACCCGCGAAAGCATGCATGTCGGCGATGCCGGCAAACAGACGGCCAAGGCCATGGCCAATATCAAGATGCTGCTGGAAGAGGCCGGGACCACAATGGATGCCGTCTGCCGGATCGTCGTCTACCTGACGGACATCCGCTACCGCGAGGCGGTCTATCAGGAAATGGGGAAATGGCTGAAGGGGGTTCACCCCTGCTCGACCGGGCTCGTCGTGCCCGCCCTCGCCCGACCCGAATGGGTGGTGGAGATCGAAGTTACCGCCGTCATCCCCGATTGAGGCCCGGCCCATGAACGCGGCTGAACTTCTGTCCCATCTCGCCCAAGTAGCATCGGGGCCGCTGTCACAGGCGACCGGCGCCCATCCCGCGCTTTACTGGAACGAAGAGATTGCGGCGGCGGAAGAAGCCGCGATCTTCCGCAAGGACTGGGTCTGCCCGGGGCTTGCCGCCGAAATCCCGGAACCGGGCGATTACATGACCTTCACTGTCGCGGGGGAACCGATCTACTCCATCCGCGACAAGTCCGGCGCGGTGCGCAGCTTTTCCAACGTCTGCCGCCACCGGATGATGCAGCTTCTCGACGGTTCGGGCCGCACATCGCGCGTCATCTGTCCCTATCACGCGTGGAGCTATGACCTTGGCGGGCAGCTGATCGGCGCGGGCCATATGGAACGCAGCGACGGGTTCGACAAGAAAGCGATCTGCCTGCCGGAAATCCGCACCGAGATATGGAATGGCTGGATCTATGTGACGCTGAACGCGGATGCCCCGCCGGTGGCCCAGACGCTCGCGCCGCTGGCAGAGGTCGTGGCGCGCTATGGTATGGAACGCTACGTCCCGGTCGTGAAGGAAGATCATGTCTGGAAGACGAACTGGAAGCTTTTGACCGAGAACTTCATGGAAGGCTACCACCTGCCGGTCGCCCACAAGGCCACAGTCGGCGCGTGGTTCCCGGTCAAGGAAACCTGGTTCCCAGAAGATGTCTACGAGGGCTTTACCTATCAGACTTTCAAGAAGACGGGCGACGCGACCTACGGCAAGGCGCATCCGAAAAACACCGCGCTTGAGGGCGAATGGCGCAACACGTCGATCCTGCCGACCGTCTTTCCGACCCATATGTATGTGCTGGCACCCGATCATCTCTGGTATCTGTCGCTGAGACCGAAGGGCGTGGGCGAGGTACAAGTCCGCTTCGGCGTGGCCATCGCCCCGGAAGTTGACGAGATGCTCGGCCACACCGATGCCCGCGACGCCTGGGTGCGCGAACTGGTCACCTTTTTCGACCACGTCAATACTGAAGACCGGCAGGTGGTCGAAGGCATCTATGCCGGTTCGCGGTCAGGTTTCGCCGCACCGGGCCAGCTCAGCTGGCTGGAGCGCGAGATCCACGACTTCCAGAAATATCTCGCGCGCCGCCTGGTGCATGACCGGCAGGAGGGACACCGATGACGTTTTCCATTGCGGGGCGCTGCGCGCGCACGGGCATGTTCGGCGTGGCGATCACCACGTCTTCCATCGCTGTCGGGTCGCGCTGCCCCCATGCGCGGGCCGGTGTCGGCGCGGTGGCAACGCAGAACGTCACCGACCCTCACCTCGCCACGCTCGTTCTCGACGCGATGGCGGCGGGACAGGACGCGGCCACGGCGATTGCCGGTGTCGTCGAGGGCCGCGCGCATATCGACTTCCGCCAGTTGACCGCGGTCGATGCGCGGGGGCGGACCGCGCATTTCACCGGCGCCCGCATCCTCGGCCGGAATGCGGTCAGCGAGGGGCCGGATTGCGTTGCGGCGGGAAACCTTCTGTTGCAGGAGGGCGTGGCGGCCGCCATGACCGCCGGGTTCAACGCCAATCCGGCGGCTCATTTGGCCGAACGCCTCCTGTCGGGGCTGGAGGCCGGGCTTGCCGCCGGGGGTGAGGAAGGCCCCGTCCATTCCGCGGCGCTGAAGGTCGTGGATAAGATGCCCTTCCCGCTGGTCGACCTCAGGGTCGACTGGGAAGACGACGATCCCATCGGAAAACTCCGTGCAGTGTGGCGCGACTATGAACCCCAGATGCTGGACTACCTCAACCGGGCCATCGACCCACAAGCCGCGCCAAGTTACGGCGTGGCTGGCGATCCCTGAACGCTGCCGTCATAGCCCCGCTTCGAGCCGCGCGATAAGCGTTTCCAGCATCGCATCGCAGCGTTCGATCTGCGCCACCTCGACGAATTCGTCGGGCTTGTGGCCCTGCGTCATGGAGCCCGGGCCACAGATCACCGTGGGCACGTCAAGATCGCGGGCGAAAATCCCCCCTTCGGTTCCAAAGGCAACCTTGCAGGTGCTGTTGGCCCCGGTCAGGGACTGGACGAAACGGACGACATCGGCGTTTGGCGGCGTATTCAGACCCGGATAGGAGAAATTTTCCTCAAAGACGATATCAGCCTCTGGCGCCTGCCGGCGGGCGGTTTCGACAATCGCCCCGGCCCGCGCCCGGATCGTATCCAGTATCTGCGAAGGATCATCCTCCGCGACATTGCGAATCTCGAAATCAAGCTCGCAGAGATTGGGCACGATATTTAGCGCGACACCTCCGGTCATGCGCGCCGCATGGACGGTCGTATAGGGCACGTCGTAATCGGCATCCTGATGACCGCCGGAAACCAGCCCGGCCTGCACATCGCGCAGGATGGCGACCAGATCGCAGCCAAGATGCAGCGCATTCAGCGCCATCGGTGCCAGCGCCGAATGCCCTTCGCGCCCGATGCAGCGCGCCTTCATCTGGACCTTGCCCTTGTGACCGGACGCAACGGCAAGCGCGGTCGGCTCGCCCACGATGCACATTGCTGGCCGGACGGGCGCAGTCGCGAGTAGATCGACCATCGACCGGACGCCCTGGCAGCCGATTTCCTCATCATAGGAAAACGCCAGATGCAGCGGCGTCTTCAACGGTCGGCGGGCGGCCTTCAGACCGGCCGCAAGCGCGCAGGCGACAAAGCCCTTCATGTCCGCTGTCCCGCGCCCGTAATACCGGCCATCGGCTTTCGTCAGCTCAAACGGTGGTTTCGTCCAGTTTTGCCCGTCGACGGGTACCACATCGGTATGACCCGACAGCATGACCCCGCCCCTGTCATCCGGCCCGATCGTCGCAAGAAGGTTGGCCTTAGTCCCATCACCGTTCGGGATAAGCGTTGCCGCGATCCCCACCTCCGACAACATCGCCATGACGTAGTGCATGAGGTCGATATTGGGATTGCGGCTGACGGTATCGAAGGCGATCAGCCTTGCCAGTATTTCGGCCGAAGTCATGCGCCCCCCCGTGAATAGGTTACCGTCGCCAGACCCGCCGCAATCTGTCCGCGGATGGCCGCCCGATCTCACCCCGGACGGCGGGGAAATGTCAAACGGCTTTACCGCATTCCGCACCAACAGGACAGGCGATCATAAGGTTCCCGTAAGGTTGCGGTGATCAACCGGCGCGAAACAATTGCTGGACATTAGAGCAGTGCGCCCCGCCTCCCCGACACCGCAGTCATCAAGCCCGTTCAACCGCCGTATCGAGATGGCGGCGACCACGCTGATGATCTTCGTTACGACCTTTGTCCTTTTCGTCGACAATGCCACCTTCTGGCGAAAGGGCATCGACATCTTTGGCGATCAGGTCTTCCAACTGGCCGGATACGCGCTGATCGTCTATTGCCTGACACTGGCCGCATTTTCCCTTTTCAGCTTTCGCTGGGTGGTGAAACCGTTCCTTGGCTTCATCCTGATCCTGAGCGCCGTTACCTCCTATTACATGGACCGTCTCGGCGTGATGATCGACCGTGACATGATCCAGAACGTCGTGACAACGACATTCACCGAATCCAAGCACCTGATCACGGCCGATTTTGTCACCCATGTCGCTCTTTTCGGCATCCTACCCGCCGCCATGCTCCACTGGGTGCGGATCAAGCGCCAGCGGCCCTTGGCGGCCCTCGGCCTTCCTATCGCGATCTTTGTTGCAAGCTGGGCGGTCGCCGTGGCGGTCTTAATGCTGAATTACAAGGATTTTTCGGCCGTCGCGCGCGAGCACAAGGACCTTCTTGGCAGCTACCAGCCCGGCGCACCGCTGGTCGGCGCGATCCGCTACGCGAAGATGGTCACACATACGGTCAACACGGTGGTCACGCCGCTCGGCCTCGACGCCGCCAAGGGTCATGCCTACCAGACGGCGAATAAACCTGTCCTGACGATCATCGTCGCCGGCGAAACGGCGCGGGCGCAGAATTTCAGCTTGAATGGCTATGACCGGCCAACCAACCCCGAACTTTCCCAATTGCCCATCATCAACTTCACCGATGTCAGTTCCTGCGGCACGGCGACGGCGACCTCGCTGCCTTGCATGTTCTCCAAATACGGGCGGGCCGACTACACGTTCGAAAAGGGGCTCGCGACCGAAAACCTGCTCGACGTGCTCCATCACGCCGGGTTTGCTGTCGAGTGGTGGGATAACAATACCGGCGACAAGGACAACGCGGTCCGCCTGCCGCGCCGCAAGTTCACCAACGAGGATGACACCGAATTCTGCCCGAGCGGCGAATGCGATGACGGCATTTTCCTCAAGCACCTGAAAGACTATGCCGAGACGATCACGGAGGATACCGTGCTCGTCTTCCATCAGATCGGCAGCCATGGCCCGACCTATTACCTGCGCTACCCGGACGCGTTCGAGACCTTCAAACCCGCCTGCCGGACGGCCGAATTCAAGACCTGTACGCCGGCCGAAATCGTCAACAGCTATGACAATACCATCGCCTATACCGACCATATCCTGAGCCAGACGATCGACTTCCTCGCCGCGCAGGACGGATTTGTGACCTCGCTTCTCTACGTCTCAGATCATGGGGAATCGCTGGGCGAAAACGGGCTCTACCTGCACGGAACGCCCTATTTCATGGCGCCCGAGGAACAGACGAAAGTACCGATGATCCTGTGGATGTCGCCAGAGTTCGAACGGCAGTTCCTCGTCCGGCCGGGTTGCCTCTCGGCAAAAGCCGACACCCCTCTCAGCCACGATAATCTCTTTCATTCCGTCCTCGGCATGCTAGACGTCACCACGAAGGATTACGATGCGGCCCTCGACATTTTCGCGGATTGCCGGATCAAAAGCGAGGTGGCGCAACAATGAAGCCGGAAGCGACACGGGCCAGACCCGCGCGGATCACCGGCGCAGGGCACCTCTTCGCCGCGCTGACCTATTCCCTCGGGGGGGTGCGTCGGCTCTGGCAGGAAACGGCGCTGCGGCATGAGGTGCTGGCCTTCGTGCTCGCCCTCGGCTGGTCTGCCTTCATCGGGGCGACCCTGATCGAATTCGCGGTTCTTTGCGCGGTTTTCCTGATGCTCGTCGCGGTCGAGGCCATCAACACCGCAGTCGAGTGCATCGTCGATCATGTCTCGCCCGAATGGGCGGTCTTCGCCCGGGACGCCAAGGACCTCGGTTCGCTCGCGGTCATGTGCATGCTACTGATCGCAGCCATCGTCCTCGGCATCGTGACCGCCCGGCATGTCCTCATGGCCTGACCGTGGCCACGGTGCTAAGGCAGTGACAGGCCGCTGACCATGGAAAGACGCCGATGCGCATCCTGCTGGTAGAAGACGAGGCATCGCTTGCCCAGGCGGTTCTGGAACATCTTCAGGCCGAACATCACCTGACAGACTGGTTCGCGACGCTTGACGAGGCCAGGGCTGCCATCCTGACGCTTGACTATGACATGGTGCTTCTGGACCTGAAGTTGCCTGATGGCGACGGGCTCGACCTTCTTCAAACGCTCCGCCGCCAGCCCGCCTACACGCCGGTCATCATCATGACGGCACGTGACAAGGTCAGCGACCGCATCAAGGGGCTGAACCTCGGGGCGGACGACTATGTCATCAAGCCCTTCGACCTGAATGAGCTGTCGGCGCGGATCAACACCGTTGCCCGCCGCCGGCTCGACAATGCGTCAAACACGATCCGCCACGGCGATCTGGAGTTTTCGCTGGCCGAACACCGCGTTCATCGCGGCGGCGCGCCGGTTCCGTTGACCGCGACGGAATGGTCACTGATGGAATGCCTTCTGCGCCGATCAGGCGCGGTCGTGTCCAAGACCGTTCTGGAAGAGGCGCTCTATGCCTTCGGCAAGGAAGTCGAAAGCAATTCGATCGAGGCGCATATCAGCCGGCTGAGGACGAAGCTCGGGCGGGACAGTATCGTGACACATCGCGGGCTCGGCTATAGCATCGAGAAATGAGCACCAAGGCCCGCAGTCTCAGCCGTATCCTGACACGAACACTCCTGTTGGCGCTGGGCGTCGCCCTGACGCTCGGGACCGCGATTTCCGTCTATATCGCGCAGGCGGAATATGACGAGCTTCTCGATGTCGCTCTCATCACCAAGGCGCAGCTCATGCTGCCGCTGCTTTCGGCGGAGGAGTCGTTGCCGGCAGCCGCCCCAAGGCACGACTTTTCGCAGATCCCCGGCCTGAATGTGGACGAAAACGAGAAGGCCGTTTTCTGGCTCACGGATACGAGCGGCGCGATCCTCCGGCAATCTGAATACAGCCGGGCGGATCTTGATCCTGCCGATGTCACGCAACCGGGATTTTCGACGCTGAAAGGCTACCGGTTCTTCGTGACAGAGGCCAACACCAATGGCCACATGCTGAAGGTCGGTGAACCGCTGGTCGAACGCAACGAGGCCGCGCTCGACAGCCTGATGGGGATCGCTTTCAGCATGGCGGTGCTGAGCCTCGTGGCCTTTGCCGTCATGCGACGCTCCATCGTGCAGGTCCAGGCCTCAGTCGCGCGGCTGAGCAGCGACATCGGCAGGCGCGACGAACACAATCTGGCGCCCATCGACGCGACCGGCGCGCTGGGCGAGATGACGCCTGCGGTGGATACCGTCAATGCACTGATGGCGCGGCTGTCAAAGGCGGTCGAGGCCGAGCGCAGTTTTGCCACCAATGCCGCGCATGAGTTGCGCACACCTCTGGCCGTGTCGCTGGCCCATACCCAGCGGCTGAAAGCGGCCACGACGGACCCCGCGCTGCAGGACCGCGCAGGCGCCATCGAGGCGGGACTGAAGAAACTGATCCATCTGGTGGAACGTCTGTTGCAGTTCTCGCGCGCCCAGTCGGGTCTTGGGGCGGCCGAGGAAACATCGGACGCAAACGCGGTGATCAGGCTGCTCCTGACCGAGGTGGCGGAGCGGAGCGACGGGACACGGGCCTTCGATGTGACGATGCCCGAGGGTCAGTTCCTCAGCTCCATCGACCCCGACGCGCTGGCCATCATCCTGTCAAACCTGATCGACAATGCTGTCAAATACGGGCGCCCCGGCGCGCCAGTCACACTCGATGCGGCCAGCCCGGGGCAGGTCACAGTGGCCAATGATTGCGATCCGCTGACCGCGGACGACCTTGCCAAGATCAACCAGCGCTTCATTCGCAGATCGAGTGCGATGGATGGATACGGGATCGGCCTGTCGATCGTGCATTCGCTCTGCGCCCA
The DNA here is from genome assembly GCA_041397105.1 of Paracoccaceae bacterium. Taxonomy (GTDB): domain Bacteria; phylum Pseudomonadota; class Alphaproteobacteria; order Rhodobacterales; family Rhodobacteraceae; genus Albidovulum. Next base: position 161,862 of record JAWKXJ010000002.1, on the reverse strand, counting down.
ATCCGGGGCCAGCGTCGTCTTCCGTTCGCCACGTCCGGGGTCGGATGGCGGTTTTGCGGCCACGCTGACGCTGCCCTGAAGCCGTCACGGCAGCCGCGCGTCTTCGCCCCTATAGGCCCGATAGGCGGCGGTCAAAAGGTCGGTATCGGCATGCTGCGGAACCCAGCCGAGATCGCGCTTGGCCGCCGAGATGTCGAGCGAGACTTCGAGATCGGCGATCTCAAATTGCTCAGGGTCCATCGGGGCCAACTTGAAAAGGTGAAGAAAGCGCAAGACGCCCTTCACCAGCCAGCCCGGGGTGCGCACGATGCGCGACTTCGATCCAGTGCGCGCGATGAATTCGGTCATCAGCTCATAGACGGTCGGTGAGTTTTCGGACCCGAGATTATACGCCCCGTTCGGACAGCCGAGATCGGCAGCACGGATCGTGGCACGCGCGCAGTCGGCGACCGAGACGAACTGGAACCGGTTGGTCCCCTGCCCGATCAGCGGCACCGGGCGGCCCTTGTCGATCATCTTGAAGAGGACTTCGAGAATGCCGAGCCGGCCAGGCCCGAGGATGAGCCGCGGGCGGAAGATCGTGGAGGTCACATCGCCAGCGGCAACGGCCGCGGCGACGATTTCCTCTGCCGCGACCTTGGACCGGCCATAGGGGCCAAAGGGCTGCTTCGGATGGTTTTCCGGGCGCGGGATCACAACCGCCGGGCCATAGACCATGTCCGTGCTCCAGAACACCAGATGGCGGTTTTTCTGGCGCTTCATCCAGGCCAGCAACTCTCGTGTTCCATCGACGGCACAGACGCGAAAATAGGCATCCCGCCCGAAACGCGGCTTGTTCGGCGTGATCAGCTGGGTCGCAAGGTGATGAACAACATCCTCGGGGTTGAGAGCGATGGCATCCAGCGCCCCGGGCACCGAGATGTCAGCGCGGACATGCGAAACACCGGGTTGTGCCACCTCCGGAAAACGACCGTAGGAGGATGGCAGGTCGACAACGACAATGTCCTGCCCGCCGCGTGCCACCAGCTGGCGCACGACCTCACGCCCGAGAAACCCGTTTCCGCCAATCAGAACATGTTTCATTCCCGCGCCTCAGCTCCGCGCCAGAATGATGGTGCCCAGCACGATCGTACCGATGCCGGCGATGCGGGTCAGGTTGACCGTCTCGCCCAGTGCGAAATGCCCCCAGAAGGCGACGATCACATAGGCGAGCGACAGGAACGGGAAGGCGAAGCTGACATCGAACCGCGACAGCGACATGAGATGCGTGCCCATGCTGACCGTCATCGTGAAGAGCCCCGCAAGGATCAGCGGGTTGAAGGCCGCGTTCCAAAGCAAGCCGCCCATGCGCGAGGCCGACAGTTCCGCCTGCCCGACCTGGCTCATCCCGGACTTCATCAGGATTTGCGACATGGCGTTCAGAATGACGGTCACGAGGATGAATACGAAGTATTTCGACATCTGCGATGGCTCTCGGTTTTCGGGTGAGGTTGGACCAGCGGCGGCTCAGGGCAGCCGCAGGTCTTTCACGACGGAATGATCGGTCAGGTACTGCAGCCCCGGGATATGCACAAGGAAGAGCACGAAGACGAGGACGACCAGAAACGCGACGTAGAACAGGAATTTTCTTTCCAGATAGATCTTTTCCGGGTTGGCGGCGGAAGATGAAGGTTGCGACGCAATATACTGATACCAAACGAAAAGAAGTGCGAAGAACGGGAAGGAGATGATGAACTCGATCTTGTACTTGATCAGGAAGATGCCAAGGAAAAAGACCGAGGTGAGCGCGTAGAAGAAGGACGACAGCTGCAGGGAGCTTTCCGAATAGACCGAGAATGACTTGCGGTAGAGCCCAGCGCGCACCGGGTCGTTAATGACCCGATATTCGGCATAGCGCTTGATCGCCATCAGATAAGCGCCCCCCATCCAATAGCTGATCAGCATTGACGACGGCGGCAGTGCGATGGTCGATATCGCCGCCCAGCCGAGGATCAGGCGGATCGGGTTGTTGATCGATTCCGACAGCACATCGACATAGGCGCGATCCTTCGTGCGGATCGGCTCCACATTGTAAAGGATGCCCATGAAGAGCAGGAACATGCTGGCATAGAGGAAGACGGGGTTGAGAAAACTCGCAATCCAAAGCCCGGTGCCGGCCAGCGCAAGATACTGAAGCAGCACGAGATGCGGGCGGATGCGGCCCTGCGCCGTCGGACGGCTGGATTTCGTCGGGTGAAACCTATCCGACGCGCCATCAAGATATTCGTTGATCGTGTAATTCGCCGAGGCGACGAGGCAGGTGGACCCGAAGCCGATCAGGAGATTGATGAGCGAACCTGCACCGGTTTCCTTGTCGACGATCAGTGCCAACGCCGCACCTGGCAGCATGAAAATGTTCTTCAACCAGTGATCCGGCCGCGCAATCGCGATGTAGTCTGAAACCGAGGCCGGTGCCTTGCTTTGCTCAGAGACGATCATGTCCTGTCCGCCCTAATCGTTACCGTCGAAAAACATTGTCGCGCGCGTCATGTTGCCCGCCCTCAAATCCACGAAGGAGTGTACCACAGGACTTGTGGAATCAAGAATTACATCACTGAGGCTGGCACAGGCAATCGGGTGCCCTGCCCGCCTGAATGTCGATCATACGGCAACGAAGGCGAACCATGGGGGGTAATTGCACCGAATGCCGGCGTGAGACGCCGGCTCCCTCTGCAAAATTGCATCCCGCATTTCTCCCATCATATCAAAATCTTATCGGCTTCTGACGGATCGGAAGAACCTTTGGGGATATGAGAAGGTTCGCAATGCCGGCGATCGCGGATAATGTCCATTCGCGACGTGCCTGGCACCTGGAAATGCACGGCAAGCATGGCGACGGGAGCGTGAGAGTGTTGGTTTTCTTGTACAATCGGGGGCATTGCGGCTCATTATGACTTTTTCCGATCGTCTGCGCGCATTTGGCTGGGTTGCGATTGCACTGATCGCGGGTCTTGTCGTCATCGGGCTGATCAAGCCCTGGGGTCTCGGGATCGACTTTGCCAATTTCTACGACGCGGGCCAGAAGGCCCGGGCGGGGGAATTCGGGTCGCTCTACGACCCCTTCGCGCTGATCGCGGGGAGGGAACCGCTCAGCCACATGACCTTCTTCAGCGCGCCAGTCACGAGCTATTTCTATGCCCCTCTGGCCGCGCTCTCCCCGCATATGGCGCTATTCGTCTTCAAGGCACTGGGCACGGCCGCGATGTTGCTGGCGCTGGTCCTGCTTTACCGGGAGGCTAAGTCGCTCGTCGGCACGTCACAAAACGAGGAGGCCATATATTTCGGCCTCTTCGCCGTTGCGGCGCTGTTTTTTCAACCCTTCTGGACGATCTATCGCGTCGGCGGACAGACGACGCCGTTCGTTTTCCTGCTGCTGGTTCTCGGCAATATGGCCTATGTGCGCGGCGCCTTCGTATGGACGGCGCTGATCTTCAGCCTGATCGTGGTGATCAAACCGGTCTTCGGGCCGGCCGCATTCCTTCTTTTCGTGCTGTCGTCGAACCGGTTCCGGGTGACGGCGCTGCTGGCGGCGGCCATCGTCGGCGGGCTGTCATTCATGCTTTTCGGCTGGGAACTGCACCGAGAATTTCTTGCGCGAATTCTTGAGGAAAACCGGGTTCTCTTGCGGCCGTGGATGAACAGCAGCCCCTTTTCCTGGATCGAGCCATTCTTCGTTGCGCCAGAGGACTATCGCGGCGCCAGCGAATTGCCTGCGGGCGTTCGTCTGATCGAAACGCTTGCGCGTCTCGGGGTTGGCGCCGCGCTCCTCTGGGCGCTTCGTCGCCAATGGCTGCTGGCGACCGATCCGGGCCTTCGCCGCCATCTGATCTATTGCACCGCCTTGCTGCTCGTCATCGTCATTTCGCCCGTCATCTGGGCGCATTACCTCGCCATACTCTTTATCCCGCTCGCCTTCCTGATCGCGCGGGCAAACTGGCTGCCGAAGGGGGCGCAGGTCATCTTCGGTTTCGCCACGATCATGTGCTTTTTCCAAAGCCTGATCGTCGTGCGGCAACTCGAAAAACTATTCACCTTCGATACGACCGGCGAAATCCTGACAATCGGGCTGATCAAGAGCCTGCCCGCGATGCTGTTCATTCTGGGGATGGTCTGGTTTCACCGGTCCATTGCGGAAGCTCTGGAAGAAGGCTTTGACTGACCGGCTTGGTTGAAAGGCTTGTGGCCGCCCGGGTGGCACCAACGCGCCGGGCCTAACCGGGACGGCCGACCGAGGCCGCGCTTGCCCCGACGATGAAGCGGCCTTCGTAGGCCGCGTCGATGGGCGCTGGCCGAGGTGATGCCACCCTGCCCGTCTGGCCCGAATCCGCGGCGTTTGCCAGTGATGTGAGGGAGGGCGGCAAGGCACCCGCATATCCGGGCTCGATATAGGTACACCGGCCGTTCTGGAAACGCACCTTCACGGCCATGTCTTCCGGGTCGGCGATCAGAACCTCGGGAACGTTCCTTATGCATTCCGTCAGCATATCGGGTTCTGACCCGGTCGGCGGCAGATAGACGTCCTCTGCCCGGTGGGCATCGACGTTGACATGCTTGTACCGGCTCAGGCGCTGCATGCAGTCGGGGTCGAGAATGGTGATCTGTCCGTTCCAGCCGAAAGCCGCGGTCTTGGGCCGCTGGCCATAGGGGACATCGTTGTCGAGAAACTCGAAGTGGATCTTCTGCCGCTCCTTGTTGACCCAGGAAAAGAAGAGCTGCGGCATGCCGGTATAGGCTTCGATATTGTGGTAAAGCAGGTCGTCCACGGCCTTGTATCGCCCCGTGTCGATGCCCCGCCGCCAGGCACGTTCAACGGTCTGCGGCGGCGGCGTGATGACGAAGAAGAGAAACACGGTCGCCCCGAAACGGCTGAGAAGGCGGCCATCGGTCTGGGTGGTGCTGACAGACGAAAAACTGTCGAACCGAAACCGGTCAATCAGAAGATGCGGGATTTCCTGCCGCATCGCCTTTTCCTCGATATAGCCGTCGAGCTTCTTGTCGATGACTTCCAGTTCCTGCCCGGTCAGCATCGCCGCGTATTTGTAGTCTTCGCCCATGCTTTTGTAGTCGAGCATGTACTTGCGCCAGTAATCCGGGCTGATCAGCGCGAAGTCCTGCCAGGGGATGCCAAGCCGTTCGGCAAGGTCGCGCTGGAGCGGTCGGATCGTGCTTTTGCCCGCACCGGACGCGCCCTTGACGTTCATGATGAAGGGTTCGGCCTGATAGGGAAGCAACCTGAACCCTTCGGCCTTCGCGGCCTCCAGGATCATGGGGTTGATGAACCTTCCGATCTGCCGGCTGCCATAGCCATTGCAGACCAGGTTCGCCGCCAGTTTCTGCACCAGCGCCCTGTCGGCCATCAGCCGGCCACGTCGCCCGACAATGCCGCCGACGATGGTCTGGAGCGCCGCGCGGCAGGCCGTTTCCAGATCGTCGGCGTCCACCTGCGCCGCGTGGCCCCAATCGGCAAGCGCCGCGATTTCGGGCAATTGCGGTAGCGGCGGGGTTGCCGGTGCCGGTCGCCGCAAGAGCCGCGCGATGAGACCCTGCGGCGCGGGTGCGACAGGGGTGGCCTTGTGCCGCTCAAAGATGTCGCGCGCGAGGATGGTGTCGATTGCCTTTTCGGCGTCCAGCCGAAGCGCCCGGAAATGCGCCTCAACCTCGTTGATCCGTGGCAGGATATGGCCGTCTATGATCCGCGCGGCCATCGCGCGCAGATTGAGCCCAAGCTCTTCGTAGGCCGGGCCATCGGGTACATAGAAATCGGCCGTCACCCGGATCAGGACTTCATGCACGACAAGTCGTCTGACAGTGAAGGCAACCATCTCCTGCGGTTTCAGCCCGCAAAAATCGGCGGCCTCGCGCGCCTCGGCATAGCTGACGGTCGAGTTTTCCGGCCGGTAGAGCGTGACCTCCGGCATCAACCGCGCAGGAATCTCGGAGGTCAGTCCGGGATTCCAGGCGTCATGATGGTCGGTCATCGGACCCTCACCGGCGCGGCCGGCGCGCTTTCGGAGGGTCCGACGGGATCAGGCATTACCCATGCGTTCGCCACGCAACTTGTCGCGGATCACCTTGAAGAGCGGCAAGAGGATCAGGATGATCGCGACGATCGTGATCGGACCGGCAATCGGCCGGTTGAAGAAGATCATCGGATCGCCCGACGACAAAAGAAGCGATTGCCGCAGCGTCGGTTCCGCAATCGGGCCAAGAACGATGGCAAGCACGGCCGGCGCCAGCGGATAGTCGAACTTCCGCAGGAAGAAGGCGCTGAGGCCGAAGGCGATCATCAGCCAGACGTCGTGCATATCTGTCGTCGCGGCATATCCGCCCACCACCGACAGGACGAAGATCATCGGCGCAAGGATGGTGAAGGGCATCCGCAGCATCCAGATGAAGAGCGGGATGAATGACAGGTTGATCAGAAGCGCGAAGAAGTTCGACACGTAGAAGGACCCGATCAGCCCCCAGACGAACTCGGGCTCATCCGCGAAGAGGCGCGGACCCGGTGTCAACCCCCAGATCACCATCCCGCCAAGAAGAATGGCGGTGGTGGGGGAGCCGGGAATGCCAAGCGTCAGCATCGGCAGCATCGACCCGGTCGAGGCGGAGTTGTTGGCCGATTCCGGCGCGGCGACACCGTCCGGGTTGCCCTTGCCGTAAGAGTCCGGATCGCGTGATGTCAGTTTCGAGACGCCATAGGCCATGAGCGAGCCCGGCGTGGCGCCGGCTGCTGGCAGAATTCCCACGAAGAAGCCGAGCATGGAGCCGATGGACATACCCTTCCAGCCTTGCTGAAGGCTCGTCTTGGTATCCGCGATGACACCACGGATCGACATCTTGGCCTCGGTCGAGGTGATCTTTCCGCGCGTCGTGTCAATCGTCCAGAGCATTTCCCCGATGCCGTAGACGCCGATGGCGAGGACGAGGAAGTTGATGCCATGCAGGAAGCCGGAGATATCGAAGAAGACGAGCCGCGGTGCGCCCGAGATTTCGTCGAACCCGACCGCCGCGAAGACAAGGCCGAGGCAGATCGACAGGATCGTTTTCGGGATGTCATCACCGCCGAGGCCGACGAAGGTCGCGAAGGCCAGCAGCATCAGCGCGAAGATTTCAGGGTTGCCGAAGCTCAGCGCGACAGAGGCGAGAAGCGGCGCGAACATCGTAAAGAGCACGATCGAGACGGTGCCACCGACGAAGGACGCAACCGCTGCAGTCACAAGCGCGAGGCTCGCCTTGCCCTGCATCGCCAATGGCCGCCCGTCGAATGTGGTTGCCACCGCTGTCGACGCACCCGGAATGCCGAGCGTGATCGAACTGATGGCCCCGCCATACATGGCGCCGTAGTAGATGGCCGCCAGGAAGATGATCGCAGAGGCGGGCGGGACCAGAAAGGTGATCGGCAGGAGAATGGCAACGCCATTGACCGAACCGAGACCGGGCATCGCCCCGATGAAGAGCCCGAGCGTGACCCCCACCACGATCATGATGAGATTGATCGGCTGGAGCGCGTCCAGAAGACCGCCCGACAGATGTGCTAGTATTTCCATGATGTCCGATTACTCCCTGTCCCGCCGGAAGGTTTCCGCAGGCTGAGTCAGTAGATGATCGTGTTGAGCCAGTTGAAGAGCGGCTCTGTGAACTTCATGCCCTTGGGCAAGGTGATGCGCATCAACGCCTCAAAGAAGAAGAAGAATATCACGGGCGTTAGGATGGAGATCAGAAGTGACGTCGACAGACGGTGCCGTCCGAGAAACCAGACGTAGTAGAAGAGGAAGATCATCATCGCGCCATACATCGAGACGATGCCGACCAGCGCGACGAAGACGAAGATGCCGCCGAACACCTGCAAGATCATCTTGCGGCCTTCTGCATCGAGCACCGGTTCGTCCGATTGCGACGGCGGAGAGGTCCGCCGAAACGCGTTGAAGGCGATGATGGCCGTGCAGATCAGCATGATCCCCGAGAGCCAGAACGGCCACGCCCCGCCTCCCGGTCCTTCGCCTTTGATGTAGCCGATATTCAGCTCGGTACTTTTGACCATCATGTAGATGGACAGGAGGGCCAGAATGCCCGCTGTGATGAATTCTCCGCGCCGCATTGCGCCCCTCCCCTGAGTACCGGTTGACCGACCTGCTTAGCCTTCCATCTTGGCCAAGAGTTCCTTGTGGTTTTCGATCTGAAGCTTCCAGTAGTCGAGCTGGGCAGCCGGATCCATCCACAGGGGCGACAGGCTTTCGGACTCCATGTAGCCCTGCCACTCTTCGGATTCGTAGATCGTCGTGAAGAGGCCCTGGTAGTATTCGGCAGCTTCAGCCGACATGCCCGGCGCACCGACGACAGCCCGCTGGTTGTAGTAGCTGAAGTCCTTGCCGAGTTCCTTCACGGTCCGGACATCCGGAAGCGCGGCAAGCCGCTCGTCCGAGAAGGCCAGAAGCGGAACGACATCGCCCGAAAGATAGAAGCCCTTGGCTTCAGACGGGTTGTTCACGGTCGCCATGATCTGCTTGCCGGCAAGGTCCTTGGCAACAGCACCGCCGCCCTTGTAGGGGATGTACTTCACCTTGATGTCGAAGTTCTGCTCCATGAAGGTGATGACGAGCGAGTCTTCCTGCCCGGTACCCGTGCCGCCCATGACATATTCGCCATTGGCCGCCTTCACCGTCTCAAGCCACTGTTCGAAGCTGGTGATGCCGCTGTCCTTGTGAACCCAGAGAACGAAGGGGTCCACACCCATCATCGCAATCGGCGTGAACGTCGTCACGTCGATGCCGAGGTCGGGCTGGCGCAGAGGTGTGGTGAAGAAGGAGTTGAGCGTCACGAGGATCGTGTGATCCGGGTCCGACGTGCCCTTGAGCGCGATCAGCGCCTCGGCACCCGAGCCGCCACCCTTGTTGTTGGGCACCAGCGGACGGCTGGTCAGATCCTTTTTCTCAGCCACCGACTGGAGAAACCGCGCGATCTGGTCCGCGCCGCCACCGGCACCGGCCATGATCACGAAATCGATCGGCTTATTCGGCTCCCAGGCCTGAGCGGTCCCGGTCAGCGTCATCAGGCCGAGTGCCGCGGCACCGACCATTTTCGTAAAGATGTTCGAAGTAATCGCCATTTGGTCCTCCCTTTGGCATCAAGTACTTACGAGACGTTGGTTCGGCTCATCGAGACCGTTCTTGTTGCGGCCTTCGGGTCTTCTAGGTCTTCCGATGTCGTCCTGCTCCTTACCTAGTGATTCAAGAGTACTGGCATTTTTGCCGTATCCACAACCGTTTGGGTATTTCCGCCAAACACGGTTTCGCGTTCATGGCTGTCGCCATAGGCACCCATGATCAGCATGTCAGCGCCCAGTTCCATGCTTCTGCCCAGCAATTCGGTGCCGACCTTGCGGCTGGCCTTGAAAAGCTCGACCGTGGCCGGGATGCCGTGCAGCGCCAGATAGGCGACAAGTTCATCCGCCGAGGTCCCGGGGCCAGCATCGGAGCCGTTTGACAGAACCCAGACCGTCTTGGCGGCGCGAAGGACGCTTTTGCACTGCGCAAGCGCGCGGGCGGATTCGGCGCTGCCGTTCCAGGCGATTGTCACCTTCTCGCCCAGCGTCGCCGGCGGTTCGGCGGCCGGCGGGCACATCAGGACCGGGCGGCCCGACTGAAAAAGCGCTGCCTTCAGCGTGTTATGGCCGAGGTTGCGATCACGATCCGGCTTGGCGACCGCGATGATATCCGCGAGGCGGCCGTGGCGCTTGATGACATCGACCTGCCGGCCGGCCTCTTCCACAAAACTCGCCGTTGCGGCCTTGCCGATCTTGGTTCCGCTGAGATCGAGTTTCAGCTTACCGGCGAGTACCGTCACCTCGTCGCGCAGCCCGATCTCTTCCATATCGGCAACCTGATAGGACTGTTTGAGAATCTGCTTGCGCAGAAACTCGGGTATGGCGACCCCATAGGGCATGAGGTCCTCTGGCCGCGGGCGGCAATGAACGATCTCGATATGGGACTTGTGCCTATGCGCGAGCGCCGCCGCGTGGGCGAGCACATTGTCACCTTTGCCGTCACCGCGTACCGGAACGATAATCTTGTGAATCATCGCGTTATCTCCCTTTGCCCAGCAGGTCCGGCCTTTCGCCGCCCGCCGGTAGTCGTATCGTTCCGCCGCCCGGAGCCACTGATCATGACAGCACTCACGTTCCCAGACTGTCGCCGGGCTTTACCCCGGCCTCGGTCGCCCAGACGGCAGCGGCCTGTTTCTCGCCTTTACCGGGCTTCACCCGCTTAAGTAGAATCCGTCCACCAACACATTGAACTGTAACACCGGCATCGGAGATCGCAATGATGCGGCCCGAGATACCATCGCCCGGTTCGCGCACGCTATCGAAAACGGACACTTCATCGCCGTTCAGCGTGGTCCAGGCGCCCGGCGCCGGATTGGTGCCGCGGATGAGGTTGTAGACCTGCGCCACCGGCTTGTGCCAGTCGATCCGGGCATGGGCCTTTGTGCAACGTCGTTCATAGGTCGCCTCGGCTTCGTCCTGCTCGCTATGGGGCGGATTGCCCGACCGGAAAAGGTCACAAACCTTGAGAACGGAATCCACGGCCGATGGGTAGATCTTCTTGAAGTAGAGGTCGATCACCGTGTCGTCGGGGCCGATCTCACACTCCCACTGCAAGAGCACATCGCCCTCGTCCAGCCCGTCGGTGGGGTAGAACCAGGAATAGCCTGATTTCGTGCTGCCCATGATGATCGGCCAGTTGACGGCGGAGGGTCCCCGATGCAGCGGCAGAAGCGAGGGATGAAAGCAGATCGAGCCGAGCCGCGGCGTATCGCGCGCCGCTTCGGGCACGAAGACATTGACGAAGGCCATCACCATCAGATCGGCGTTGAACGACGCCAGTTCGTCGATCGTCGCCTGATCCTTGAAATGCGCGGGCTGACGGACCGGCAGGCCCTTTTCAACCGCAAGTTCCTTGATCGGGTCGACGGGCTTGCCCTCCTTGTCGGGCTCGCAATAGACCGCCACGACCTCGTCCGTACCCGTTGCCAGAATCTTGGCGAGCACGTCCTTGCCGAAGGCCTGCTGACCCATCACGATCAGGCGCATCAGCGAGCCTCCCCAACCGCGCCGGACGCGATCACGGTGTCGAGCTCCGTCCCTGAATAGCCCAGAACGTCGGTCAGAATTTCCCGCGTGTGTTCACCAAGAAGCGGCGAGCGTGTCACCTCCACCGGGCAATCCGACAACTTGATCGGGCAGCCGACGGAAATATACTCGCCACGTTCCGGATGCGGAACGCGGACAAGCGTACCGGTGGCGTAAAGACCGTCATCCTCGGCAATTTCCTTCATCGACAGGATCGGGCCGACCGGGATGTCATGCGGGTTGCAGATATCCATGACCTCAAACTTCGTCTTGGTCTTGGTCCATTCCTCGATCCGGTCGAAAATCTGGTTCAGCTTGTCCAGACGGTCCTTCGGCTTGGCGTAGCCATCCCCCGTCTTCCAATCGGGCTCGCCGATGACATCGCAGACCTTTTCCCAGATCGCGGCCTGAATGATGAAATAAGTATAGGCGTTGGGATCCGTCTCCCAGCCCTTGCATTTCAGGATGCGGCCCGGCTGGCCACCGCCGCTGTCGTTGCCGGCGCGCGGGGTCGCATCGCCGAAGGGAATGCCCTCGCCAAACTGCGAATATTCCGTGAGTGGCCCCGCGGCCAGACGCTGTTGGTCGCGCATCTTGACGCGGGCGAGGTTCAGCACCGCATCCTGCATCGCCGCCGATACCTTCTGCCCCCTGCCCGTCTTTTCGCGCTGGAAAAGTGCTGTGACGATGCCAAGGCAGAGGTGAAGACCGGTGCCGGAATCGCCGATCTGCGCCCCCGTTACCAAGGGCGGTCCGTCACGGAAGCCGGTGGTCGAGGCCGAGCCGCCCGCGCATTGCGCGACGTTTTCGTAAACCTTGCAGTCCTGATACTTGCCGGGCCCAAAGCCCTTGATCGACGCCAGGATGATCCGCGGATTGATCTTCTGGATGTTTTCCCAGGAGAACCCCATCCGGTCGAGCGCACCGGGGGCGAAGTTTTCCACCAGAACATCGCATTCCTTGATCAGGCGGACGAGAACCTCCTTGCCGGCAGGGTTCTTCGAATCGAGCTCGATCGAACGCTTGTTGTGGTTGAGCATGGTGAAATAGAGGCTGTCCGCCCCCGGCACATCGACCAGTTGCTTGCGGGTCGCATCGCCGACGCCGGGACGCTCGACCTTGATGACGTCGGCGCCAAACCATGCCAGCAGCTGCGTGCAGGTCGGGCCCGACTGAACGTGGGTGAAATCGAGTACTTTGATGCCGTCCAGTGCTTTCATCAGGTCATTCCGTTGTCGAAATTCGTTTATTGGTGACAGTTATTTCTTCGTAACCACGCTTTGCGGGTTGAGGTTGCCGATCCGGCCGCTTTCGGTACCGGCCTGCGGGTCGATGACCGCGTTGATGAGTGTCGGCTTGCCGCTGTCCATCGCCTCGTTGACGGCGCGGAAAAGTTCGTCAGGCGTTGTCGCGTTGACACCGACACCCCCGAAGGCCTGCATCATCAGGTCGTAGCGCGCGTCCTTGACGAAAACGGTCGTCGCCACATCCTCGCCACCCGAAGGGTTCACATCGGTACCGCGGTAGATGCCGTTGTTGTTGAAGACGACCACACAGACCGGCAGGTTGTAGCGGCAGATCGTCTCCACTTCCATGCCCGAGAAACCGAAGGCGCTGTCGCCCTCGACGGCCAGCACACGGTGGCCGGTTTCGACAGCGGCCGCGATGGCCGTGCCCATGCCGATGCCCATGACACCCCAGGTGCCGACATCAAGCCGCTTGCGGGGCTTGTGCATGTTGATGATGGAGCGGGCAAAATCGAGCGTATTGGCCCCTTCGTTCACAAGGATCGTCTCCGGCCGTTCGTCGATCACCTTGCGCAGTACGCCGAGCGCGCTGTGATAATCCATCGGGACGGAGTTGTTCATCAGCTTGGTCGACATCTTGGCCAGATTGGTTTCCTTGATCTTGTTGACCTCGTTGATCCAGGCGGCCGGCGGCGGCGCCCACTGGTCCGACATGCCTTTCAGAAGCGCCGAGACGCAGGAATCGATGTCGCCCACAAGCGGGGCGGCAATCTCGACATTCGAATCCATTTCCTTCGGCTCGATGTCGATCTGGACGAATTTCTTCGGCGCGCTTCCCCACTGCTTGCCCTTGCCGTGGCTCAGGAGCCAGTTGAGCCGGGCCCCGATCATCAGGACGACATCGGATTCCTTCAAGACGAGCGATCGCGAGGCGCTGGCGGAAAGCGGGTGAATATCGGGCAAAAGCCCCTTGGCCATGCTCATCGGCAGGAAGGGAATGCCGGTCTTTTCCACCAGCGCCCGGATCTTGTCGTCGGCCTGGGCATAGGCCGCGCCTTTGCCGAGAATAATCAACGGCTTCTTCGCGCCCTTCAAGACGTCAAGCGCGCGCTTCACCGCATCGGGCGCCGGTATCTGCGCTGGCGCCGGATCAATGACCTTGACTAGCGACTTGGCCCCTGCGGCCGCATCCATCACCTGCCCGAAAAGCTTCGCTGGCAGGTCCAGATAGACGCCGCCCGGCCGGCCGGAGACGGCGGCCCGGATCGCGCGCGCGACCCCGATGCCGATATCTTCGGCATGAAGGATACGGTAGGCGGCCTTGCAAAGCGGTTTTGCGATGGCGAGTTGGTCCATCTCTTCATAGTCGCCCTGCTGAAGGTCGACGATTTCACGCTCGGACGATCCGGAGATGAGGATCATCGGCCAGCAATTCGTCGTCGCATGGGCAAGCGCGGTAAGACCGTTCAGGAAGCCGGGCGCCGAAACTGTCAGGCAGATGCCGGGCTTCTTTGTCAGATAACCGGCGATTGCCGCAGCATTGCCGGCATTCTGTTCATGCCGGAACGATAGGACACGAATACCGGCCGCTTGCGCCATCCGCCCGAAATCGGTGATAGGGATTCCGGGGACACCGTAGATTGTCTTCACGTCATTGAGCTTCAACGCGTCGATGATCAGGTGAAACCCGTCCGTCAGTTCGCCCGTCGCCGCACCCTCGCCCCCGTCGGACTTGGTTTTTTCCGCAATTGCCGCCTGTGACATCCTCAGAGTCTCCGTTCCTGCTGTTCTCAACGCGCCTGCGTCTGTGTTGCGCTACGGCCTTCGAGCCGCGTCCACGTCCTGCTGATGTGGTCATGCAGCCGCATGGTGTGTTCAAGCACACGCTGCGCCGCCAGATCAGCATCGCGATGCATCAGTGCATCAATGATCCCCATATGATCGACGACCGAACGGCGCGCTCGGTCGTTTTCGCCCATGGCCCTGCGGCGGATCGCCTGCATGTGCATGAAAAGCCCATCGGCCGTCGACCCGAGCAGCGGGCAGCCCGAAAGTTCCAGAATGGTCTGGTGGAACCGGATATTCGCGTCGCTGTATTCCTCGATATTCGCGCTTTCAGCGTCGATGCTGTGGCGCATCGCGAATTTCTTGAGCGCCTTCAACTCCCCGTCCGTGGCGTTTTCCGTCGCAAGCCGCGCCGCCATGCTTTCCAGCGCCGCCCAGACGACAACCATGTCAAGGATTTCCTCACGCGACTTGCGGTGCACGAAGACGCCCTTGCGCGGCACGATCTGCACCAGACCTTCTTGCGCCAGACGCGCCAGCGCTTCGCGGATCGGCGTGCGCGATATTCCCAGTTTCTCGGCCATCTGCCGCTCGTCAAGCCGCAGATCGGAATCCGGTCCGTAGATATCCATATCGAGAATCGCGTCACGAAGGACCTTGAAGGTATGATCCTTCAAGGTGAAGCTTTCAGCTATCGGCTTGAGCTTGTCGCCTATCGACACGCAGTTCCCCCCTTTGAGACGCGGCGATGTCGACTCGCCGTAATCTCGTATGTGGTATACCATACGCCTAATCTCACATCGGTCAATTGAGATTTTTTCCTTTGTTTATTGCGGTTTTCTATTGACAAGCGTCTCTGTGGTATACCACATGCCATCATTGCGATCGTGTCAGGACCAAGAAAATGCTGATCCGCGGCGGTGAGTCGGCCCTTGTCGTAATCGACATGCAGGAACGCCTCGTTCCGGCCATGCAGGCGCCGGCGCGAACGATCCAGAACACCCGGCTTCTGTTGACCGCCGCCGAAAAGACCGGTGTCCCGGCCATATTGACAGAACAATATCCCCAAGGGCTTGGGCACACGGTCGACGCGATCCGTTCGGTTGCGGGCGGTGCGGCGATCCTGCCCAAGATTCACTTTTCCTGCATGGAGGACGAAGGCTTCGCCCGTCACTTCCGCGCATTGGGCCGAAAGCAGGCCGTATTGACGGGGATGGAGGCGCATATCTGCGTCATGCAGACGGCCGCGAGCCTCGTCGAGGAGGGCTATGAGGTCTTTGTCGTGTCCGATGCCACCGCGTCCCGCACACTCGAAAGCGAAAAGGCGTGCCTCCGCCGCTTGAGCGCGGCGGGCATCAGCATTGTCACGACCGAGATGGTCATATTTGAATGGCTGGGCAGGGCTGGTACTCAGGCCTTCCGCGATCTATTGCCGCTGATACGGTAAACACCGAAAGGAGTATTGATGAACGTCCACGAGCATCAAGCGAAAGAAATCCTGAAAGCCTATGGTGCGCCTGTCGCGAAAGGCGTCGCCATCACGGACCTGTCCGAGGCGGAAGGTGCCGTCGCGGCGCTGCCGGGTCCTGTCTGGGTGGTCAAGAGCCAGATTCACGCCGGCGGCCGCGGCAAGGGCAAGTTCAAGGAACTCGGGCCTGACGCCAAGGGCGGCGTCCGCGTGTCCTTTTCAGCCGCCGAGGCGCTTGCCAACGTCCGCGAAATGCTGGGCAAGACGCTCGTCACGAAGCAGACCGGACCGGCAGGCAAGCAGGTCAACCGGCTCTATGTCGAAGCGGGGGCCGAGATCGACCGCGAGCTTTATCTTTCCATTCTGGTCGACCGGGAAAATGGCAAGACTTCCTTCGTCGCCTCCACCGAAGGCGGGATGGACATCGAGACGGTGGCCGAGAAGACCCCGGAACTCATCCACACCATCGCAATCAATGCCTCCACCGGCTGCACGACGGCAGACGCGGAACGGATCGCCGATGCGCTGAAACTCGTCGGAACCGCGCGCAGCCAGGGCGCCGCCCTTTTCAAGGCGCTCTACACCGCCTTCACCGAAAAGGACATGAGCCTTTTGGAGATCAACCCGCTGATCGTGACCAAGGCCAATGACGTGCAGGTGCTGGACGCCAAGGTATCCTTCGACGGCAACGCGCTTTTCCGTCATCCCGACATCATGGCCTATCGCGATGAGACCGAGGAAGACGCTAAGGAAATCGAGGCGTCGAAATACGACCTCGCCTATATCGCGCTTGATGGCGAGATCGGCTGCATGGTCAACGGCGCGGGCCTCGCCATGGCGACGATGGACATCATCAAGCTCTACGGCGCGGAACCGGCAAACTTCCTCGATGTCGGCGGCGGGGCGACGAAAGAGAAAGTGACGGCGGCCTTCAAGATCATCACCTCGGACAAGAACGTCAAAGGCATCCTCGTCAACATCTTCGGCGGCATCATGCGCTGCGACGTAATCGCCGAGGGGGTCGTCGCCGCTGTTCGCGATGTGGGGCTGAAGGTGCCGCTGGTCGTCCGGCTGGAAGGAACCAAGGTTGCGGAAGGCAAGGCCATCATCAATGAAAGCGGTCTCAACGTCATCGCCGCCGATGACCTTGACGACGCCGCGCAGAAAATCGTCAAGGCCGTGAAAGGATAAGCGATGTCCATTCTCATCAATCGCGAGACCAAGGTCATCGTTCAGGGCCTGACGGGCAAGACGGGATCGTTCCATACCGAACAGGCACTGGCCTATCACGGCACGAAGATGGTCGCCGGCACCCATCCCAAGAAGGGTGGCGAGACCTGGGAAGGCGCGAACGGCGAACGCCTGCCCATCTATGCCAGTGTGGCAGAGGCAAAGGCGGCAACCGGTGCCACTGCAAGTGTCATCTACGTGCCCCCCGCAGGCGCGGCGGCGGCCATTGAAGAGGCGATCGACGCCGGCATCGACCTGATCACCTGCATCACCGAAGGCGTTCCGGTCATGGACATGGTGCGCGTGAAGGAGAAACTCGACGCCTCCACATCGCGCCTGATCGGGCCAAACTGCCCCGGTCTCCTGACCCCGGAAGAATGCAAGATCGGCATCATGCCCGGTTCCATCTTCCGCAAGGGATCGGTCGGCGTTCTGTCGCGGTCCGGCACCCTGACCTATGAGGCCGTCTTTCAGACCAGCATGGCGGGGCTTGGCCAGACGACAGCGGTCGGCATCGGCGGCGATCCGGTCAAGGGGACCGAGTTCATCGACATTCTGGAGCTTTTCCTTGCCGACCCGGAGACCCAGTCGATCATCATGATCGGCGAAATCGGCGGATCGGCCGAAGAGGCCGCCGCGCAATTCCTGAAGGATGAGGCAAAGCGCGGGCGGAAGAAGCCGACGGTCGGCTTCATCGCTGGCCGCACCGCTCCGCCGGGCCGCACCATGGGCCATGCGGGCGCTGTGATCTCGGGCGGCAAGGGCGGCGCGGAAGACAAGATCGAGGCGATGCAATCCGCTGGTATCCGCATTTCGCCTTCGCCGGCGAAACTCGGGCAGACGCTGGTCGAGCATCTGAAGTAGTCAGCTTTCGTAACGGGTATTGCCGCGTCGGCGCGGGTCGATCGGCAATTCCGTGATCAGGGGCTGATGCGCCCGCTGCGGGCAGGCCTGGCGCGGGCAGATGTGGCAGTTGATACCGATCTCGCTGAAAAGATTGGGCACCTGCATGTTGAAGGCCTTCGCATAGCCGACGAGATGCGCGTACTGCATCTCGCAGCCGATGGCGACCGTCAGGCGGTGGTTTTGCGTTTCCTTGTTGAAGGCGGGCCTGTCCGTCGTTCGGCTGAGCGTGAAAAACCGTTTTCCGTCAGGCAGTTCGACGAATTGCGGCAGCACCTCGCCGGGCGAGCGGAAGGCCATATGGATGTTCCAGACCGGGCAGGAACCACCGAATTCGGCAAGGTTGAAGGACGTCGCGTTGAACCGTTTGGTGACGTTCCCCGCCTTGTCGATCCGCAGGAAGAAGAACGGCACCCCCTTGGCCGAGGGGCGCTGCAAGGTCGTCAGGCGGTGGCAGACCTGTTCGTAGGAACAGTTGAACTTTGCCGCGATGCGTTCGACATCGTAACGGGTCTTCTCGGCCGTCCGCTTGAAGTCCTGATAGGGCATGAGGAACGCCGCCGCGAAATAGTTGGCAAGCTCCACATGACACCGCGCGATCCCGCGTTCGGAGGCGATGCCACTGCTGGCGGCCAGCGTCTCAAGGATTTCCTGAAATTCGACGAGGCAAAGGACATGCGCCAGTTGGAAGACGCGGTTCTGGAAATCCAGCGCCTCCGACAGGTAGACGTACCGTGACCGCTTTTCATAAAGGCGCAGCGCTTCTTGCATGTCTTCCATGGGCCGCGTGCGCACCGTGATGCCATGCGCCGCCAGCAGCCGCGCCTTCAGGACGGAAAATACATCCTCGCTGGTGCAGGGCGCCTCGTCCCGCAGGCGTTCGGCGGCACGTTCCAGCACGTCGAAATAATTGTCGTTGGCGCGGAAGAAATTGTAGATCAGCGTTTCCGGCGACGCCTCCAGGAGCGCCTCGCGCGGGCCAAGCTCATCCTGCCGCACGATCTTTTCGAGCGTCCGGCTATGTTCGGCGTAGAGGTTCAGGAAGCTGGCCACCAGACGCGGCGCGTGGTCGATGGCAGCGCGCAGCTCCGGCAGGTCAGGGCCATCGGCACCGAACATCGGATCGTTGAGAACGTTGCGCAGATCGACAAGAAGATTGCGCGGCGGGTCCTTGACGAGGTTGCGCCAGTCGACCTGATAGGCCTCCGACACGGCCAGCAGCATTTTTACCGAAAGGCTGCGCTGGTTATTTTCCAGCATGTTCACATAGGCCGGGCTGACGCCCAGAGCACGGGCCATATCGGCCTGCGTCTGTTCACGCTCCAGACGCAATCGTCGCAGTTGCGGGCCAATGTATGCTTTCGCCATAGTGACTCTGGATATTCACAAATTTACATTCTGCGGCTTTGTTTACCCTTTGGTACCACATTTCAACACTTTTTTTAAGGAATCGACAATCCCATCAGGGGTATAGCTGGCAAGTCAAATCGAAGGACTGGATCAATGGCCTACAAGATTCTCATTCTCGGCGCCTCCTATGGCTCGCTTCTCGGAACCAAACTCGCGGCGACCGGGCATGATGTTACGCTGGTCTGCCGGGCCGAAACGGCCGCCTTGATCAACGCGAAGGGCACCGAGGTTCGCATCAAGCTGCGCGATGAGGCCGAACACCGCCGCTTTCTTTCCGGCGATCTTCCCGGAACCGTGAAGGCGGTGACGCCCGAAGATGCGAACCCGGCGGAATACGATCTGGTCTGCCTCGCCATGCAGGAACCGCAATATTCGCATCCGGCGCTGAAAGAGCTTCTGGGGCGTATCGCGGCGGCGCGGGTCGCCTGCATGTCGATCATGAACATGCCGCCCCTGCCCTATCTGAAACGCATCCCGGGCCTTGATTGCTCCGGGCTGGCACCCGCCTTCCTCAACGCATCCATCTGGGAACAGTTCGACCCGGCCCTCATGACACTCTGCTCGCCGGACCCGCAGGCCTTCCGCCCGCCGGAAGAGGGCGCGAATATCCTGCATGTCGGATTGCCGACCAACTTCAAGGTTGCGAAGTTCCACGACGAAAAACTCGACGCCATGCTCACGGAGCTTGAAGCCGGGATCGAGGCCTATCGCATCGACGGCAAGGACGTTCCGGTCAAGCTTCGCGTCTACGATTCTCTCTACGTGCCCTTTGCCAAATGGGCCATGCTCGCGACTGGAAACTATCGCTGCATCACGCCGACAGGAGCGCAATCCATCCGCGATGCCGTCCACAGCGATCTGGCCAGGTCGGAGGAGATCTACGGCTTTGTCTGCGACCTTGTCCTGCGCCTCGGGGCCGATGCCGCAGATATGGTCCCCTTCGCCAAATATGCGGACGCAGCACTTGGCCTGCAAAAGCCTTCTTCGGCGGCCCGCGCCG
The DNA here is from genome assembly GCA_041397105.1 of Paracoccaceae bacterium. Taxonomy (GTDB): domain Bacteria; phylum Pseudomonadota; class Alphaproteobacteria; order Rhodobacterales; family Rhodobacteraceae; genus Albidovulum. Next base: position 141,652 of record JAWKXJ010000002.1, on the reverse strand, counting down.
TCTTTGGCGGCGCCACGAATATCGAGCGCGTCGACAAACTCATCCGCCTGACCGGAAAGGCACTAGGCATCAGCCATCCCGTTCTCGACAAGACCGTCGAAACCGTCGACGCAAAGCTCGCGCTTAATCAAAAGGCCGTTGCCTGACCTCCATCGGCGGAAATGCCGGACCATGGTCTGATGACTTTGCCGCGGCGATGGCGCAGACTTCGGACGTAATGGGCGACGGATTTGGTTGGTGGGGGCCGAAAGCGCCGCCTCTTCCCGAACGCGCCCGATGACCGGCGCCGAAGGGTAACGTGGACAGGACGCAAAGGATAAGCAACCTAAGATTTCCCGCGCGGGTCGTCGCACGGGCCTTTTTTGCTTTGCTTGTGGCCCTTGGGCTCTGGCTTGCCATTCCGGCGATGGATGATCTTGTCGGTACCGACCACGGTGCGGCCACCGCAAAAGGCAGCAACAGCGGGTCCGGCGGCGGCGGTTCGGGCGGGGGGTCAGGCTCTGGCAGCGGGTCGGACGACGACGATGACGATGACGATGACGACGATTCCGGCAACAGCGGCCATGGATCAGGGAACAGCGGGTCTGGCAGCAGTGGTTCGGGCAGCAGTGGTTCTTCGTCGAGCGGCAGCAGTTCGTCATCTGGCAAGAGCGGTCACGGCAAGAGCGTGATCACCGGCGGCAACCTGCAGATTCAGTTTGCCGACGGCCATATCGAGCGCATCCTTGGCGATCAGTTCCAGACATTGGACGCACAGGGCCACATAACGGCCAGCCGGTCCGCGCAGTCGATAGATCGCGCGCGGCTGGAGGGCCTCAGCCGGTCTCTGGCCTCCGGCGCCGGCGGAACCTCTGTCCTCGTCGTCTTGCGCTTCAATCCCAACATGACCTCGGCCGAAATCCTCGACTTTCGCGGCTGGCGCGAGGTGCTGGATGATGGGGCCTATGTGCTGACCGATCCCGATGGCAGGCTGGTCAAGTCCCGGCGGGTCAAGTCATCTGACCTCAAACGATTGCGCGCCCTCCTGGGACTTTGACGCGGTCAATCGTCTTTCCAATGCTCGCGCGCCATGATCGCAGCCTCCACACGATTCCGGACCTGCAATTTTTGCAGGATCGACGTCATATAGTGCTTCACGGTCTTTTCCTGCAGGTCAAGCTCAAGCCCGACTTCCTTGTTGCTGCGCCCTGCCGCGACCAGGCGCAGAATGTCCTCTTCGCGCTTTGTCAGGTCATCGACCGCGCTGCGCGGTGCCTGCGGCTTGCCGCCCGCGCGCATGGCGTTCAGGATACGCGCCGCAAGACTTGGCGCGACATAGGACCGGCCCTGCGCGATATCCTTCACGATCGCGATCAGGTCGCGCGACCCGACACCTTTCAGAATGTAGCCGGCCGCGCCTGACTTCAGCGCTTGCATGACGTCGTCATCGTTCTCTGAGACCGTCAACATGACCGGCTTCACTTTCGTGCCAGCCTGACAGATACGCTTCAGCGCCGAGATGCCGCCGCCTGCCGGCATCGAGATGTCGAGAAGAGCGATATCCGGCTGAAGCTTTTCGACAAGCGCCACTGCCGCATCCGCATCCGCGGCCTCGCCGAGGACCTCGATATCGGGGTCTTCGGAAAGGCTTCTTGAAACACCTTCCCGGTAGAGCGGGTGATCATCTGCAACGACAACGCGAATTCTGTCCATCAAAGTGCCTTCATATCCACGACCATTCGAACTTCCGCGCCCGGACCGTCGTTCCGGTTCCGCGCCTCGAACGTTCCACCAATGCTCTCCACCCGATCCCGCAACCCGTTCAGGCCAAGGCCGTGCATGTTGTCTTCGCTCGCGGCCTTTGCAGCGGTGGCGGGCGGGAAGCCGGGACCCTGATCACGCACCAGAAGCTCCAGCATCTCATCCGCGCAGTCGAGCCGCACCGCCACCCCGGCCCCACCCGCATAACGCCAGGCGTTGTTCAACCCTTCCTGAACGAACCGGTAAAGGCATATCTTTATGGCGGAGGGCAGCACGGTTCCATCGGGCACATGGCAGTCGACCGCCACGTCCGCCCCGAACCGGGCGACATGGGCATCAACCACGCCGCGGATGATGTCGCAGGGATCGCGCGTCTCGATATCGGGCAGCGACAGGCCGCGCGACATGTGCCGCATCTCGCCCAGCGCGTCCTTGATGGCACGCGCCACTGCATCAAGCTCGGCCGGGTCCTTGACCGCCCCCCGAAGACTGTCAAGACGCAGCGCCGCATAGCCGAGCTGCTGTGCCGGCCCGTCATGCAAATCCGCGCCGATCCGCCGCAGGACCTGTTCGTTCATCGCTGACGTTCGCGACGCGGCCTGCAGAACCCGCCGACGCAGCCCGGCATTGTGATCCGACAGCGTGGCAAGCTCCTCGATCTGTCGGTCGATGGTCCGGCTGCCGCGCCGCACGATCAGATAGAGGCTTGCCCCGATTGTCGCAAAGACCGCCACGACGGCCAGCCAGCTCTTGCGGCGGGCATCGACAAGGTCGCGCTGCAGGCCGGTCGCCACCTCGTAAAATTCGGCCACGCCGATGATCTGTCCCGACCAGACCTCCCTGAGGGGGCTGTAGATTTCCAGAAGCGGAATGCCGAGTGCATTTTCGCCGGCATTCTCGGCCCTTTCATGCCCTTCGAATTCGGCCTGTACCTCACCGGCCAGTGCCGCCGCCAGCCCTTCGGTGACATCGAAGCGTTGCCCGACAAGGGACTTGTCGCTTGCCTCGACCACCAGCCCCTCGCGATTCCAGAGCTTGTAGGAGATGACCCGCTCGCCAAGGGGCGTATCGACGAATACCTCCTCAAGCGCCCGGCGCGCGCCGGGAGAAAGCGTGTCGCCCGTCGCAAGATCCTGGCTGAGCGGCGCGATGAAGCTTTCCATGTACTGCGATGTTGCGTTCGCCGCATTGCGGACGACAATGTCCTCAATGCGCCCCGAAACCCAGTTGCCGATGATGACCGCGGAAATGAGCATGACGATGCCACCCGCGATTGCGAATTGCGTTGCCAGGGATTTTTCGTTCCACGCCTGGGTCAGGGTCACTGGGTCAGGTCTCTTCGGCCGGTCAGCCCATCCATACCTGTACCGGTCGGTTAGGCAAATGGCCTTTGGTCTGATAAGATGTGAGGATGCCGTCCAGAGACAGGCAAGCGGCGGCCAGCACAATCAGCCTTTGGCGATCAAACCGGCCTCGGTGAAGTGTTTAGGGTAAAAGGCCGAAGCGCTCGTGTAGACGGTTCGCATCGCCTCGTCACGCGCATAGGGCGTGCTCATCGTCATCAGGTCGAGCCAGACGCCCTCTACGGTTACCCGAAGGACCCTGGCCACACGTTCGGGATGAAATGATGCGCCGCTTTCCTTGTTCATTCGGGCGCATATACTCGCCAGCAGCGCGTTGTAGGCTGCGTCGTTCGAACCGCATTGTTCCTGATACATCGGGCGGCATTGTGCCTCCCCCCAGAATGCACACCAGGCCGACAAGCGGGACTCAGTGCATATCTCCGGTTTGAAATCGGCACGAAGAAGCGCGTCCAATTGCTCAGCGGCGGTTGACCCCGCCGCTTCGAGCGCCGACTTCCAGTTCTGCTTATACTCTTCGGCAAGATAAAGCAGCGTCTCGCTCAGCAGCTTTTCCTTTGTCTCGAAATGGAAATTGACGAGCCCATGCGAAAGACCGGCAAGCCGGGCGACATCGGTCAGTGTCGTGCGCGCATAGCCGCGACGGGCCAGCGTTTCTATCGTCGCCTCGATAAGTTGCTGCCGGCGTGTCTCCCGGCTCAGCTTCCGTGGCTGGGGCGCATCGGTGGGGCTGTTCGCAGTCATCGCGGCCATTAGTCTTCCCGTCAAATCGCGCCTGTTCGGCGGAGCCTAGACTTATGCCTTTGCGCGGCAAGTACAAGGTTTACAGCATATTGACTGGTCCGCCAACCAAATTCTGATTGACAGGACAGTCAATATCTGGCTGGATGCGCCCAGGCGGCATCCCGGCCGCACCGTCCAGGTGAGATGTGCCTGCGGAGCCGCCCCAAAATCAAAGGACAGAAAATGACGACCGCGACAAATCAGAACCCGAACCGGGCGGATGCAGCGATGCACGCAACCGCCGGAAAACCCCTGGCCGAGCCAGTGCGGGATCTGACCAAATCCAACGCACAATTCAAGAAGGCCCTGAAGCGCCTGCCCCTCGGCGTTTCCTCCAGTTTCCGCTACTGGGGTGATGACCGAACGATCTATGTCGACCATGGCAAGGGCGGCCGTTTCTGGGACATCGACGGCAATAACTATGTCGACTACCGGCTCGGCTACGGTCCGGCCATCCTCGGCTATGCCGACGACCGCGTCGATGCGGCAGCCCGGCGCGGCATGGAGGTCGGCGGTGTCTTCGCGCTTTCGACGGAAAAGGAACTGACCGTCGCCGACCGCATCTCGAAAATGGTCCCGGCCGCCGAACTCGTCCGGTTCTCGAATTCCGGGACAGAGGCGGTCATGGCCTCCCTCCGGCTCGCCCGCGCCTATACCGGGCGCGAAAGCTACCTTCTGGTCGAAGGCGGCTATCACGGGCTTTTCGATGCGGCCATGTGGATGGCAAATCTCGACGAATGGGACCACAGGTCCAACAAAGACCCGGAAGTCGTCCCCTATGGTCAGGGCATTCCGGAGACGGTGAAGAAACTCGCCCATCTCGTCCCCATGAACGACTTCCAGCGGCTTGAAGATACGTTCAAGCGCCATGGCGACACGCTCGCCGCCATGCTGATCGAACCCATTCAGGGCAATTGCTGCGGCATCATGGCCCAGGTGGAATATGTCCAGCTGGCCCGGCGGCTTTGCGACCAGTACGGCGTTCTTCTGATCATCGACGAGGTCAAGACCGGTTTCCGTGTCGGCAAGGGCGGCATTCAGGGCATCATGGGCGTGAAACCCGATATCACCACCTTCGCTAAGGCCGTCGCCAACGGTTACCCGATCTCGGCCATCGGCGGGCGCGAGGACGTGATGCGGACCTTCCGCTTCGGCGGCGCGTCACATGGCGGAACCTATACCGCGCATTCGGTCAGCCTGGCCGCGGCCGAGGAATGCCTGCGCATTCTCGACGAGACGCCGGCGCTGGAGACGATTGCGAATTACGGAACGGCACTGATGGCGGGTATCTCCAAGATACTCAACGCCCGTGGCATCGTGCATTCCTACACCGGTCATCCGTCCATGTTCGGGCTTTTCTTCGCCGAGAAGGCACCGGACAACTACCGCGACTGGAAGACGTCGGACTATTCCTTCTACGACCAGATGGCGCATTTCCTGCACGACCTCGGCGTCATCTGCGAACCGGATTCGCGCGAGCCCTGGTTCATGTGCGAGGCGCATGGCCACGATGCATCCTGCCTGACCGATACGCTCAAGGCGGTCGAAACGGCCGTCGACCTGACGCTGGAACATTTCGAGGCCGCGTCGCGCGCATGATCTACGATGCCGCCATCATCGGCGCGGGGCATAACGGGCTGGTGACGGCCTGCTATCTGGCCCGCGCCGGTCTGAAAGTGGTCGTTGTCGAAAAGAACGACTGGGTGGGCGGCGCGGCGGTGTCGCGCTCGCTCCATCCCGGTTTCACCTATTCCAACTGTTCCTATGTCAGTTCGCTTTTCCGGCCCGAGATCATGCGCGATCTCGATTTGCCGAAGTACGGGCTGCAGGTCCTGCCTTACGAGGGCGGCGCGGTGATGCAGCGCGATGGTGGTTATCTTGCCATTTTCCGCGACCACGATGCCAATCGCCGCGAATTTGCCCGCCATTCGCCCCGTGATGCCGAGGCCTATGACCGCTATTCGCGCGATATCATGCGTCACTGCCGCTTCATCCGGCCGATGCTGATGCGCACGCCGCCCGACCCTTCGCGCTTCCGCCCGCGCGATCTGACGGAACTGGCCTGGCTCGGCAAGAAGACCTTCGAGCTTTCCGAAGCGCAGATTTACGAGATGATCCGTTTCTGGACGATGTCGATTTCCGACTTTCTCGACGAGTATTTCGAAAGCCCCGTCGTCAAGGCCTATCTCGCCGTTTCGGCGATCATCGGCACCGCGCTTGGCCCGATGTCACCGGGTTCGGCCTATGTCCTCCTGCACCATTACATGGGCGACGTGGACGGCAATGTCGGCGCCTGGGGTTTTGCCCGCGGCGGCATGGGGTCGATCACAAAGGCGCTCAACGCCTCACTCGCCGAGAGCGGCGGCGAAGTGCGGACCGGCAAGGGCGTGGAGAAGGTGCTTGTCGCCAACAACCGTGCCGTCGGTGTCCGGCTGGAAGGCGGGGAGGAGATCAAGGCAAAGCGCGTCATCTCCAACATGGATGTGAAGCGCACGTTCCTGAAGCATGTCGATGCGGAGGAATTGCCCGCCTCCTTCGTCCGGCAGGTCGAAAAATTCAAGATCCGCGGTTCCTCCGGCAAGCTGAACATCGCGCTCGACGCCGCGCCGAAATTCACGGCCCTGCCCGAGGGCGCGCCGATGCTGAAGGGCGATCTCCACTTCACCGACAGCATCGAACGGATGGAACGTGCCTATGACGACTGGAAGGCGGGACGCTTCAGCCGCGATCCGTTCCAGGATGTCATGATCCCGACGATGATCGACCCGACGATGACACCGCCCGGCAAGCACTTCATGTCTTCCTTCGTGCAATATGCCCCGCCCAAGATCGACGGGAACGACTGGTCGGATGCCGATCGGGACGCCTTCGGGCAGACCTGCCTTGACCAGATCGAAGCATACGCGCCCGGCTTCAAGAACCTCGTCCTGCATGTGGAGGTCCGCGCCCCCCGCGAACTGGAGGCCGAGGTCGGCCTGACGGAGGGCAACATCTTCCAGGGCGAACTGACCTTCGACCAGCTTCTCTTCAACCGCCCCGTACCGGGTTATGCCCAATACCGCTCGCCCATCCGCGATCTCTGGATCTGCGGCTCATCGACCCATCCGGGCGGCGGCGTGATGGGCGCCCCGGGTCGGAACGCGGCCGCCGAAATCCTTCGCGACATCAGCGCACCGTCGAACATGAGCGATGCCTATGCCGTCCTATGATGCGATCATCATCGGCGGCGGCACCAACGGGCTTGCCTGTGCCGGCCGGCTTGCTTCCGCAGGGCAGAAGGTGCTGCTGCTGGAAGGGCGCGACCGCCTTGGCGGCGGCGCGGCGGGTGGTACTGGCTGGGACGGCTACCGCATGCCCGCCCTCGCCCATCTCTTGACCCACCTTGACCGGCGTGTCGTCGACAAGATGCGGCTGGAAGACCACGGGCTTCGTTTCGTGACCGGCAACCTGCCGACAACCGCCCTTGATCCCGGCGGAAATCACCTGACCTTGTCGGGCGCTGCAGGTGCCAAGCTTCTGGGCAATATCGCCGAAGCCGACAAAGCGGCCTGGTCTGCACTGCGGGCGCGCCTGATGGCCTTTGCCGCAGCGCTCGCGCCTTTCCGCGAAATGACGCCGCCGCGCATCGCCAAAGGGGCTGGCAACCCCTACATGAAGCTCGGGCAGATCGCCCTGGGGCTTCGCCGTCTGGGGCGGGAGGAGTTTCGCGAATTTCTGCGCATGGCACTGATCAATGTCGCGGACGTTATGGAGGACGATCTGACCGATGACCGGCTGCGCGGCACGATCGCTTTCGACACCGTTCTCGGCGCCTGGCTTGGACCTCGCTCCCCGAATTCGCTCTTCCTCTATCTCAATCGGCTGGCGGGTGCCGCAGCAGGCCAGCAAGGCGCACTCGCATTGCCCGCGGGCGGGATGGACGCCGTCGCCGCCGCGATGGAAAAATCGGCCATTGCATCGGGCGTGACAATCCGCCGGGACGCGGTGGTGGCGAAAGTCGTGATCGAGGGCGACCGGGCGACCGGCGTGGAACTGGCCGGTGGTGAAACACTTTCCGCAGCCACCGTCATTTCCGCCATCAATCCGAAGACGACTTTCCAGACCCTGATAGGACCGCGCCATCTCGATACCGGTTTCATGAATCGCGTCGCCGATCTTCGTTCGCGCGGCGGGGCGGCCAAGCTGCATCTGGCCTTGAAGGGCACCCCCGATTTCCGTGGCGCCGACCTGCAATCCCGCCTTGTCATCGCGCCGTCCATCGGCGCTGTCGAAAACGCCTTCAACGCCGTCAAGTACGGCGAAGTGCCGGATACGCCGGTGATGGAAATCCTTCTTCCCTCCGCGATGGAGGGGGGTCATGCGCCCGAGGGCCATCACCTTCTGTCGGCGGTCGTGCAGTTTGCGCCCCACGCGCCGAAGGCGGGTGCGAACGTGGCCCGCAAGGCGATGCTCGCCAACACGCTGGCGGTGCTGGAGACCTCCGCCCCCGGTATCGGCAAGCAAATCGTGCATTCCGAACTCCTCATGCCCTACGACATTGAGGCGCGCTATGGCATGGCCGGCGGCAACTGGCACCACGGCGAACTCGCTGTCGAACAGATGCTTTTCCTGCGACCTTTCCCGGCGGTATCGCAATATTCGACGCCGATCTCCGGCTTCTGGCTGGCGGGCGCGGGCAATCATCCGGGTGGCGGCATTTCCGGCGCGGCGGGTTGGAACGCTGCCGAACGCATTCTGACGGGGGCGCAGCCGTGAAGGACGAAAGACTGCATTTCAAGACGCCTCTGCGGCAGACCCCGTTCCATCCGCGCATCGCTGCGGCCAATGTCCTGAACCAGTGGGGTGCCTGGGGCGGCTACACGACCGCGCTGGAACTCAGCGACGGCGAGATGGAATATACCGCCATCCGCAACGGCGCGAGCCTTTATGACCTCTGCCCCATGGTCAAGTACCGGATCGCCGGTGCTGAGGCCGGCGCCTATCTGGACCGCCTGACACTCCGCAAGGCCAGCGCACTGCCGGTTGGCCGCGTTCACTATACGGCCTGGTGCGACGATGCGGGCAAGATTCTGGACGATGGAACGCTCTTTCACCGCGCCGATGGCGACTACCTGCTTTGCTGTCAGGAACGCCACCTTCCATGGCTTCTCGACAGCGCCCCCGGCTTTGACGTGACCATCGCGGAAATCACCGAAGAGGTTGCCGCCTTGTCCCTGCAGGGCCCCTGCACGGCCGCCGTTCTTGCCAGCGCGGGGTTCGATGTGTCGGCGCTGAAGCCCTTCCACATGGCCCGGTTTTCCCTCTCGGGAACGGAACTGACAATTTCTCGGACCGGTTTCACCGGCGATCTCGGCTATGAGCTCTGGATCGACCCGAAGGCAGCCCTTGCCCTCTGGGACAGGCTGATGAAGGCCGGCGCTCCCTGGGGCATCCGCCCGATCGGCACCCATGCGCTGGATACGGCCCGGATCGAGGCCGGCTTCATCGTCACCAATCTCGACTTCGTCCCGGCACATCAGGCGCTACGCGAGGATCGTGTCAGGTCGCCCTTCGAACTGGGTCTCGACTGGATGATCGACTGGGACAAGGGCCATTTCAATGGCCGCCGGGCACTACGCGCCGAGAGGGACGGCAAGATATCGGCCTGGGCGCTTGTCGGGCTTGATATCGAGAGCAACGTCTCGACCGAAGGCTCCATCATCTACGACAACAAGAAGCACGAGGTCGGTCATGTGACCGCGGCGGCATGGTCGCCCGTGACGAAACGCAACATCGCGCTCGCCCAGCTGCGCCGGCCTTACCATGCTGAAAAGAAAGGCAATCTCTGGGTCGAGGTCTATGCCCTGCGCGAACTGCAATATGTCAAGCTGATGCTCAAGGCGACCGTGACCGGGCGCCCCTTCTTCAACCCGCCCCGCCGGCGCGCAACGCCGCCGGGCCAATTCTGATAGCGCCATGACCGAACATCGTCCGCCCGTATCGCCGCTTCTGGACCGCTGCCCGGAGGGCCTGCCTGTCGAAAGCTATTTCGACCCCGCATGGTATGCGCGCGAGGAACGCGCGATCTGGGCGCAGACTTGGGTTTGCGTGGGGCGCGTTTCGGACCTTCCCTACTCGACCATGCGCCGCATCGAGGTGGGCGGGCAGAACCTGATCCTCTGCCGGAATGCCACCGGACAGATTTCCTGCTTTCATAACACCTGCCGTCATCGCGGCGCGGAGCTGTGCAGCGCCGACGAACAGCCGCTTGGCAAGCTGATCACCTGCCCCTATCACGCCTGGGCCTACGCGACCGATGGCCGGCTGGTCTCGGTCGCCTTCGCCACCCCGACCGAGGATTTCCGCAAGGAAGATCACGGGCTTTTCCCCGTCCATACGAAAATCTGGAACGGGTTCCTCTTTGTCTGCCTGGCCGACGAACCCCCTGCCCTCGCCCCGGACATGGGACTTGCCGCGCTTGACAACTGGCCGATGGACAGCCTCGTCACCGGGCACCGGCTGACGAAGGAAATCGCCTGCAACTGGAAAATTTTCTGGGAAAACTACAACGAATGCCTGCACTGCCCGGGTGTCCATCCGGAGCTTTGCGACATGGTTCCGATCTACCGCAAGGGCATCATGGCGCCGGAGGAGGATCAGAATTGGGAACCGGGCGCGGGCCGCCCCCGCCCACTGAAGGACGGGGCGGCAAGCTGGACCATGACAGGGGCGCCCTGCGGCCCTGAATTTCCGGGTCTGAGCGCCGAGGAACGCGCCAACGGCTTCAACTTCGTCACGCTTTATCCGACGATGTATATCGTCGCGCATGTCGACTATGTCCGCAGCGTCACGCTGACCCCCCTCGGGCCGGAACGCACGCGGCTGACGGCCGAATGGCTATTCTCCCCCGAAACCATGGCGCAAGCCGGTTTCGACGCGGCCGCCGTCGCCGATTTTGCCAAGATTGTCATGCTTCAGGACGGCGATGCCTGCGAAATGAACCAGCGCGGGCTGAAGTCGCAACGCTTCCGACGTGCCCGTCTGATGCCGCAGGAATTCGACATTCACCGCTTCCATCGCTGGGTCGAGGCCCGGATGGCAAACTACCCCGGAGACTGACCATGAATATGACGACAAGGCCAAACTCGACCAACATCCCCGAGAACTGGGATCGAAGCGGCCTGCCTGGCTGGACCTACCACTCCGAGGCGCTGTTCGAACTGGAGAAATCCGAGATTTTTCTCAAGCACTGGCAGATCGCCGGGCACGTCAATGACATTCCCGCACCCGGCGACTGGCTGACATTCGACATTCTCGACGAACGCGGCCTGATCATGCGCGGCAAGGATGGCGTGGTCCGCGCGTTTCACAACCTCTGCCGCCATCGCGGCGCGCGGCTCGCCGATGGCGAGGCCGGCCATTGCAAGAACGCCATGGTCTGCCCCTTTCACGGCTGGGTCTACAATCTCGACGGGACCTTGCGCGGACCGTCGCGCCCTGAAACCTTCGGCCAGATGGATCGCAGCGAATTTGGCCTGAAGCCGATCGACCTCGAAATCTGGCATGGCTTCATTTTCATTCGCTTCCTGCCGAGCGATCAGCCCTCGGTCCGCGACATGCTGGGCGACTATGACGCCGATTTCACCGGATACAGGTCCGACGAGCTTCTTCCTGCCAGCCGCCGCGCGGGTTGGGGAACGGTCCTGCCTGTCAACTGGAAATCCGTCCGCGACGTTGACAACGAGGGTTATCACGTGGCGATGGCGCATCCCTCGCTGCAAGACCTTTATGGCCGCAGCTACCGCGACATTGTCCATCCGTCGGGGCTTGTCAGTTCCCATGCCGTCTTCGGCGACCAGCCGGGTCGACGCTGGTCCGTGCGCAAATATGTCGAGGCATCGCAGCCACAGGAGTGGCTGCCCGAACACCTGCGGCAGGCCTGGACCTACTACGGTGTCTTTCCCAATGCCGTCATCGCCTTCACGCCGGAAGGCGCGCAATTCTATCAGGACATTCCGATTTCTCGCACCAAGACGCGCATTACCGGCCGGATGTACCGACGCGCCCACGAGACACGCGAAATGCGGGTTGCGCGCTACCTCGCCTATCGGATCGACCGCGATACATCGGCCGAAGATCAGCAACTGTCGATCTGGTCGAACGAATCCATGAAATCGACGGCCTTCGACGGCTTTCATCTGTCGGACATGGAATACGGCGTTCGCGCGCATCACGATCAGGTACGGGGGGTACTTCCAGTTGTAAGAATAGTGGACGCTCCCGCCGAAGAGGAAATTGCCGCACTGAACGAGGAATTGCTTCTGCAGCAGAAAAAACCTGCTTAGACTTCAAAATAAAAAAACGTCGACAACAGAGGAGAACGAAACAAATGAAACTGTCCAGACGTACAACACTCACGGCCATCGGCGGTGCGCTTGCCATACCTTATGTCCGCCCCTCCTGGGCGCAGGCCGGCACCGTAAACGTCTATAACTGGGCCGACTACATCGGCGAGACAACATTGCAGGATTTCGAGGCGGCAACGGGTATCGGCGTCGTCTACGACACTTATTCCTCGGCCGAAGAGATGCAGGCCAAGATGCTGGCCGGATCGACCGGCTACGATGTCGTCGATCACGCTGGCATCGACATGCCGCGTGCCATCGCCGCCGGCATCTATGAAGAACTCGACAAGTCGATGCTGCCCAACTGGCAAAACCTCGACCCCGAGATTCTGCGTATCCTGTCTGGCTGGGATGAAGGCAACAAATACGGAATGCCCTATATGTGGGGTTCCGTCGGCTTCACCTACAATGTGGACATGGTCAAGGAGCGCATCCCGGATGCCGACATGACCTCCATGGATCTGGTGTTCAACCCGGAAAACGCGGCCAAGCTCGCAGATTGCGGCATCTCGATCCTCGACAGCCCGGTCGATACGATGCTGATGGTGCTGAAGTACCTCGGCCTCGACGGGGATACGACCAATGTGGCCGATTATGACAAGGTCGTCGAGGCTTTCAAACCCGTCCGCCAGTACATCCGCACCTTCGACAACACGAACTACCTGAACGCGATCCCGAACGGCGAGCTTTGCGTCATCAACAACTGGTCGGGCGACTATGCGACGGCAGCCGGCCGCGCCGCCGAAGCCGGGATCGAGATGAACCTGGCCTATTTTGTGCCGAAGACGGGGGCACCTGCCTGGGTCGATTGCATGGCGATCACCTCGGACGCGCCCAACCGGGAAAATGCCTACAAATTCATGAACTTCATGATGGAGCCTCAAGTTGCGGCGGGTGACACGAACTACACCTATTACGCAACAGCCAACGTTCCGGCACGGGAATTCATCCTGCCTGAGGTCCTGAACGATCCGGCCGTCTATCCTGATGCCGAAACGATCAGCCGCATGTGGGCGCCCAAGCCGTTCAACGAGGAACAGGACCGCGCCATCACCCGTGCCTGGCAGACGATCAAGACCGGCTAAGTCGCGGAACTTGCGTCACAAAGATCGACCGAGCGACGGGGGGAAGACGACGAATGGCTGCATCAGCTGGAACCGCCAGGACAGCGGCGAAACCTGCAACCGCCGGCGATATATCCGGCGACAAGTCAGATGCCTTCATTCGCATCGCGGGCGTGACGAAGAAATTCGGCACGTTCACCGCCGTCGACTCGGTCAACCTCGAAATCCGGAAGGGAGAGATCTTCTCCCTTCTGGGTGGTTCCGGATGCGGCAAGACGACCCTTCTGCGGATGCTCGCGGGGTTTGAGGACCCTACTGCGGGCCGCATCCATATCGACGGCCAGGACATGACCGACATGCCGCCCTACGAGCGGCCCGTGAACATGATGTTCCAGTCCTACGCGCTTTTCCCGCATATGACGGTGGCCAAGAACATCGCCTATGGGCTGAAGCACGAAGACATGACCCCGGCCCAGCGCGACGAGCGCGTGAAGGATATGCTCAGCCTCGTGCAACTGTCAGACTTCGCCGCGCGGAAGCCGCACCAGATTTCCGGTGGCCAGCGTCAGCGCGTGGCCCTCGCCCGCGCGCTTGCCCGGCAGCCAAAGCTGCTCCTCCTTGATGAACCCCTGGCCGCGCTCGACAAGAAGCTGCGCGAACATACGCAGTTCGAACTGATGGACATTCAGGACAAGACCGGCACGACCTTCATCGTCGTGACCCATGACCAGGAAGAGGCGATGACGCTGTCATCGCGTCTTGCCGTCATGGACAAGGGCCGGATCATGCAGATCGGCACGGCGACGAGCGTCTATGAATACCCGAACAGCCGCTTTGTCGCGGGCTTCATCGGCTCGATCAATTTCTTCGACGGAACGGTTGCCGAGGTTGGCCAGTCGACGACCATCGTCGATGTTCCCGATCTTGGCGGCCGGGTAGAGGCCCGCACCATCCCCGGCGTCAGCGCTGGCATGGCATTGACGATCGCGATCCGGCCCGAAAAATTCGTGCTGGAACGTGACCGGCCCGCCGGCGCGAATGCCTTTGCCGGCGTCGTCCGCGACCTTGCCTATTTCGGGAAAGACTCGCTTTACCGCATCGGCCTGCCCTCTGGCCGCGTCATCTCGATCAATTCGGTCAATGCGCGCCGCATTCAGGAAGACGAGCGTGTCGCCGATTGGGAAGACGACGTCTGGCTGTCCTTCGATCCGGCCGCCGCAATTCTGCTGCTGGAATAAGTCATGGCGGGCGTCCATCACGACAATAGGTTTCAGCGATGGTTCAACCGGCGCGGCTGGATCAACCTGACGATCTCGACCCCCTATGTGTGGCTTGCTCTCTTCTTCCTGCTGCCCTTTGCCATCGTCCTTGCGATGAGCTTTGCGACGCGCACACCGACCGCGCCGCCCTTTTCCTTCGGGGGCGACTATCCGCTCTTGAACACGGCGACCTATGAACGGCTTTTCAGTGACAGCCTCTATATCCGCGCCTACCTGACCTCGATCTTCAACGCGCTGATCGCGACGTTCCTTTGCCTGCTGATCGGTTATCCGATGGCACTTGGCCTGACGCGGGTGTCGCGGTCATGGCGCAATGTCCTTCTGATGCTCGTGATCCTGCCCTTCTGGACCTCGTTCCTTCTGCGTGTTTATGCGTGGATGGGGCTCATGGGGTCCAACAGCTGGTTCAACAAACTGCTGACATCTCTCTACAACGGCATCATGCCCGACGACTACGCGCTGCGCTTCATCCCGATGATGAACACGAATTTCGCAGTCGTTCTTGTCACGGTCTATTCCTATCTGCCATTCATGATCCTCCCGCTTTTCGCCAATCTCGAAAAGCTTGACTTCACGCTGAACGAGGCGGCGATGGATCTCGGGTCGCGGCCCTTCCGCGTCTTTCTCGATGTAACGCTGCCGCAATCGGTGCCCGGCATCATCGCTGGCGGCCTGCTTGTCTTCATACCGGCCTCGGGCGAGTTGATCATCCCGTCACTGGTCGGATCGGCGTCGCGACCCATGATCGGGCGCGTCATTTCCGACGAATTCGCCTCGGCAAGGGACTGGCCGATGGCCTCGGCGGTCGCCGTCGCCCTGCTCGTCCTCCTCGTCGTTCCGCTGATGATCTACACCTATTACGACGGCAAGTCGCATGAGAAGGTGCGCAAGGCCGAAGGGGCGAGCGAATGAACAGGCGCCCCGTCTTTCTGATCACCATGCTTTGCTTCGGCTTTGCCTTCTTCTACATCCCGATCCTGTCGATGATGGTCTTTTCCTTCAACGGGTCGCGGCTGGCCACCGTCTGGGGCGGCTTTTCGACGAAATGGTACGTCTCTCTGTTTGCCAACAGGCAGGTCCTGGCGGCGGTGCTTCTGTCGCTGAAGATCGCGCTCGTCAGTGCGACGATGGCGACGATCTTGGGAACTATGGCCGGTATCGCACTGGCGCGGTTCAAGAAATTCCGGGGTCGGACGCTTTTTTCCGGGCTTGTTACTGCCCCGCTTGTCATGCCGGAGGTGATCACGGGCATCGCCTCGCTCATGCTCTTCATCCTGATGGCGGAATATATCGGCTGGCCGTCGAAACGTGGCTTCACCACCGTCACACTCGCCCACATCACCTTCTCCATGGTCTTCGTGACGACGATCATCCATTCCCGCCTCGTCCAGGCCGATGATGCCATCGAGGAGGCGGCGATGGATCTCGGCTCCCGTCCCTGGCAGGTGATGAAGGACATCACGCTGCCGGTGATCTCGCCCGCGATCCTGTCGGGATGGCTTCTGGCCTTCACGATCTCGCTCGACGATGTGGTCATCACCAATTTCACGACAGGCCCCGGCGCGACAACGCTGCCAATCCTGATCTGGTCGAAGGTGAAGCTCGGCGTGACACCCGACATCAACGCCCTTGCCACGATCACGGTCGTCGTCGTCGGCATCGGTGTCGCCATTGCGGGCTGGCTGCTCAACCGGGCCGAAAAACGCCGCGACCTCGACGCGCAGATGGCCTATCGGGACAATAACTGAGGCGCAGGCAAGGCATGGTCGACATCACCTCACGGAAGGATCAGCGCGCGCTCGCCAACCTTCGCGCGACACTCGGGCAACAGGGGTCAGGCCGTCTGCGCTATGCCGCCGCGATGCATTTCAACCGCAAGGGCCTGCTTTCGAATGAGGCGCTGGAGGTCTTTCGCATCTGCTCGCCCGATGACGGCGAGGACCCGGGCGGGTTGCTGCGGGACCGGGGCCTGACCGTGCCCTTGCTCGATGTCGAGGTCACGTCGCCGGAGCTTTGCATCCGGTCGCTGGTCGATGAGGTCGACCGCTATCTTTCGGCCCTCGAAAGCCCCGGTGTCGCCGAGGTCCGCATGGGTATCGCAGAGGCACGGGAGCGTTCGCTCAATCTGCCAAAGTCACGCGGTAACAAGGTTGTATCGAGCTTTCTTGATGCAACTCTGACGGCGCTGGAGGATACCCACCCGGCGCTTTCCGGCGCGATACGGGCCGCAGCACCTCTCCTCCACTGGGTGACATATGACGATTACCCCCCGGAAGAAATCGGCCCCGATTTCCGCATGGGCCACGCCTTTGCCTCGCTCGTCGGCGGCGGCGCCCCGATCCCGGCTGACGACTACGATCTTGGGCTGTTCCTCATTGCGCCCCATGTGTTCTACCGCGATCATCGCCATGCCGCGCCGGAACTATATGCGCCACTGACCGGCCCCCATGGCTGGCGCTTTGGACCTGATATGCCGCTCATCTCGCGCCCAGCCCACCAACCGGTCTGGAACGAACCCTTCGCGCCACATGCAACCAAGGTGGGTCCCATACCCTTTCTTTGCATTTTCGGCTGGACACGCGATGTGGCTGAAAGCGCAACGGTCATACCTGCGTCAGACTGGGCGGAACTGGACGCGCTACGCTTGACGGCGTGACGGCAACAATTCGGGGAGGAACGACATGGAAGCGGAAGGCGGCGAACTCTACCACGCCCGGCTGATCGGCATGCTGGAAGCGATCTGGGGCGAAGGCTTCCTGTCGCCGGGCGGCCCCGACGAAATCGCCCGCCTGGTCGGCAACAACGACTTTTCCGGCAAGAGCGTGCTCGACATTGGCTGCGGCGCAGGCGGGATCGACATCACGCTCGTCCGGAACCACGGCGCCGGTTATGTCTGTGGCATTGATGTCGAAGACACGGTTCTGGCCCGCGCGCGCACCCTTGTGGCCGAGGCCGGGCTTGGCGGCCAGATCGGCTGCCTCAAGGTGGCGCCGGGTCCGTTGCCATTTCCGCCCGCGACCTTCGACATCGTTTTTTCCAAGGACTCGATTGTCCATATCCCCGACAAACACGCGTTGATGCGTGATGCCTTCCGTATCCTCAAACCCGGCGGCCACTTCGTCGCTTCGGACTGGCTGATCGGGCATGATGGAACGCCAAGCCCGGAAATGCGTGAATACATCGCCTCCGAAGGGCTCGACTTCGGCATGGCATCGCCCGAACGCTATGCCGATGCGATGCGGCAGGCCGGCTTTGGCGATGTCGCGGTCACAAGCCGGAATGCCTGGTACCGCGAAACCGCAAAGGCCGAGCTTGAGCGCCTCAAGGGGCCCATTGGCGATGCGGCCGCCCAGACAGTCGGGCGGGCCTTTGTCGACGAGAACATCGCGATCTGGTCAAAGATGCTGGTGGTACTGAACACCGGCGAACATTGCCCGACCCATCTGAAAGCGCGCAAACCCGGCTGATCCGGCACCGGCTGAGGCCGGTCAAAGACCTCGGCGAGAGCGCCTTGACCCCGGGCCAGCAGATGAAACGATGGTGGGTGATAAGGGATTTGAACCCCTGACATCTTCGATGTGAACGAAGCGCTCTACCACTGAGCTAATCACCCATCGGCGGGCTTACTAGCCTTATTGCATCGCCTCCGCAAGGGCCGAGGCATCTTCGCGATCCGCGGCCTTGTCCGTGTCTTCCGACGACCGGCGCAGCTTGACCACCATCATCTCGCCGGTCGCCAAGTCCTTCTGACGGTTCACTTTCGCCCGGCCGAGCGGGGGCAGCGCCAGCGACTCGCCCGCGGCGAGCGCATCGCCGAGAACCTGAAGCGTCGCCTCGACGATGCCCTTCACATCCTTTTTCTTCGCGCCCGATACTTTGACGACACGCTCAATCAGGCCCTTCTTGCGAAGTACCGCCTGCAATCCCGCGGCCTGCAGTTCCGGCTTTGCCGGCTGGACAGGCTTCGGCGCGGGGGTGGCGACGGCCTTCAGGGCCGGTTTCTTCGTCGTCGCGGCCGCCTTGGCCGGGGCAGCGCTGCGCGGTTTTGCGGCCTTGCTCGCCGATGCTGATTTCCTCGGTGTCGCTTTAGGTGTGGTCGGCTTGCTCGATGTCATTCGGTCCAGTCCCTGTCAGGTTGTTTTCTTGTCGGGCACTATACCGAATTCGTAAACAATCCGCCACAGGACAACGCTGCAAGCGCAGCTTCAGGTACAATTGGGCGGCAGGTTTGTCGAAGCGGCAACGACCGATCTGGCCAAGGCTGGACGACCCGGCGCGGCCCAACGAAGCCATGGCCGTGGAAGAAAAAGGGCGCCAGATTGGCGTCCTTTTCCATATTTTAAAATGGCTTACGAGCCGATATTAATGTGCCGTCGCAGAGGCGCCGTCACCACTGCCCTGCAGGGTTGCCTTGGCGGCCGCCTCCTCGGCCTCCGCGTCCCAGACAATCGGCTCCGGCTCGCGCACCAGTGCGTGTTTCAGCACTTCGCGGACATGGCCTACCGGAATGATGTCGAGCCCGGATTTCACGTTCTCCGGAATCTCCGGTAGGTCCTTGGCGTTTTCCTGCGGAATCAGCACGGTCTTGATCCCGCCGCGCAACGCAGCCAGCAATTTCTCCTTCAGCCCTCCGATCGCGAGCACATTGCCCCTGAGCGTCACCTCGCCCGTCATGGCAATGTCCTTGCGGACGGGAATCTGGGTCAGGACCGAGACAATCGACGTCACCATCGCGACGCCGGCAGACGGCCCGTCCTTCGGCGTTGCACCTTCGGGGACGTGAACGTGAATATCCACTTTCTCGAACCGGGGCGGCTTCACCCCGAGCTCGGGGCTGATCGAGCGGACAAAGCTTGCCGCCGCCTCGATCGATTCCTTCATCACGTCGCCCAGCTTGCCGGTCGTCTTCATCCGGCCCTTGCCGGGCAGCTGCAGCGCCTCAATCGACAGCAGATCGCCCCCGACGGAAGTCCAGGCTAGCCCGGTAACCACGCCGACCTGATCCTCCTGTTCGGCCAGCCCGTAGCGGAACCGTTTCACCCCAAGGAAGTCCTCCAGAGCCTCCGGTGCGATTTCCACGCGCTCCGTATCCTTGCGGACGATCCGCGTCAGGGCCTTCCGGGCGAGTTTGGAAATCTCGCGTTCGAGGTTCCGGACCCCGGCTTCGCGCGTATAGGTGCGGATGATTTCCTGCAGCGCCGCGTCCGTCAGCTTGAACTCGGCCTTTTTCAGCCCGTGATTCTTGATCTGCTTCGGGATCAGATGCTGCTTGGCGATCTCGCGCTTTTCATCCTCCGTGTAGCCGGCGAGTGGGATGATCTCCATCCGGTCCAGAAGCGGCGACGGCATGTTGTAGCTGTTCGCCGTGGTCAGGAACATCACGTTCGACAGATCGTATTCGACCTCCAGATAGTGGTCGACAAAGGTCGCGTTCTGTTCGGGATCGAGCACTTCCAGCATCGCCGAGGCCGGATCGCCACGGAAATCCTGCCCCATCTTGTCGATCTCATCGAGCAGGATCAGCGGGTTCGTCGTTTTCGCCTTCTTCAGCGCCTGAATGATCTTGCCGGGCATGGAGCCGATATAGGTCCGCCGGTGGCCGCGAATTTCGCTTTCATCCCTGACGCCGCCAAGCGAGATGCGGATGAATTCGCGCCCCGTGGCCCGCGCCACCGACTTGCCGAGCGAGGTCTTACCAACGCCCGGAGGGCCGACGAGGCAAAGGATCGGGCCTTTCATCTTGGCCGACCGCTGCTGCACGGCAAGGTATTCGACGATCCGCTCCTTGACCTTTTCCAGACCGTAATGATCGTCGTCCAGAACCTTCTGGGCGGCGTTCAGGTCTTTCTTCACGCGGCTTTTCACACCCCATGGCAGGCTCAGAAGCCAGTCGAGATAGTTCCTGACGACGGTCGCTTCGGCCGACATCGGCGACATCGACTTCAGCTTCTTCAGTTCCGCCTCGGCCTTGTCGCGCGCTTCCTTGGAGAATTTCGTGTTGGCGATCTTCTCGGTCAGTTCGTTGATCTCGTTCTGACCCTCTTCGCCGTCACCGAGTTCCTTCTGAATGGCCTTCATCTGCTCGTTCAGATAGTACTCGCGCTGGGTGCGCTCCATCTGGCTTTTCACGCGGGTCTTGATCTTCTTCTCGACTTGCAGGACCGACATTTCGCCCTGCATGAGGCCGTAAACCTTCTCCAGCCGCTCTGCGACATCGAGCGTTTCCAGAAGCTCCTGCTTCTGGCTCACGTCGATCCCGAGGTGGCCGGATACAAGATCGGCCAGGCGCGCGGCCTCACGGCTTTCGGACACCGCCGACAGCGCTTCTTCGGGGACGTTCTTCTTGATCTTGGCGTAGCGTTCGAATTCCTCGGCCACGGACCGCAGCAGCGCTTCGATGGTGGCCTTGTCGCCCGGCACTTCCTCCAGCTCTTCGGCGGTGGCCTCGAAATAGGCCTCATTGCCGGTGAACTCGACAATGCGGACGCGCGACTTGCCTTCGACCAATACCTTGACGGTCCCGTCCGGCAGTTTCAGCAGTTGCAGGACATTGGCCAGAACGCCAGTCTTGTAGATACCCTTCGTGGTCGGGTCGTCGACCGTCGGGTCGATCTGCGACGACAGCAGAATCTGCTTGTCTTCCCGCATCACCTCTTCAAGTGCGCGCACCGATTTTTCGCGGCCCACGAAAAGCGGCACGATCATATGCGGAAAGACGACGATATCGCGCAGCGGCAATACCGGGTAGCAAGGGGTACTTTTGTCAGACATCATTTTTCCTTGTCTCGCAGGAAGGCGCTGGCCCCGGTCAAAGGCGACACTCGGCCCTCCCCTGTTCAGGAACGGTATCTAAGGGTGCCAGATGCCCTCTTCAACCGGCCTTCACCGTTGTTTGTCGTGACAATAGAGTGCTGGCAACCGCGCGCAAGCCGCGATTGGCCGACGAAACGCCACGGCGCAGCCCACCCTGCCGGACGGGCGTGCTTGTAACGACGGCCGGCGGCGCGGCCCTATGCCTGCGGCGCCCTATTCGGCGGCGACACGCATCGGGGCAACCGGCATGGACAAAACAGCATAGCAACGCCCGTCCTCCTTGCCGAAATAGGGGTCGCTGGCGCGGCTGACCGGCCAGCCCAGTTGCCGCATCGCGCGCACAAGAAGCACCGGCGCGATGGCGATCAATTCGCTGGCACCATGACGTTGCGCGATGTCCGAGACACCCTGCATCACCATCGACAACACACGGCCGCGATCGGCGTGATTGTCGACGGAATCGGCCGTGATAAGCCGCGTGCATTCCCAGACCTGCGGGGTGACGATGGCATTTGCCATCAGATGGTCGGGAATGCCGGGCAGCTTGCCCGCCGCCGCATCGCGAAGCATGTAGGTATGCTCGCCCCATTTCGACGTGGTGGGCATGGCCCGCGCGCCGCCGACGACTTTGCCATCCTTGACGACAAGAGAGTAATGCGCGAGCGGATTGTCATACTGGTCCATCTCCACATCGTCATTATGCGGGATGTCCCAGTTCAGGGTATCGACGAAGTATTGCTTGCGAAGCTTGAGGTACTCGAAGAATGCCGTGCCGTAGCGATGCATCTCCGACAGGTCGAACGTGATACTGTGCATTGTTGCCCCTCCATTTTCCTGGCGGGACAATTAGAGCACCAAAGCTGGCGCTTTATAATCTTTTAGATGTAAGTGTCTTTAGTTTTCTACCAGACGATGTGCCTACTCCACGCACACACCCTAGATAAGACCATAGCCGGTCGCGGCTGACACCGCCTGGCTGCCCGTCTTTGCACCCAGTTTCGCCTTGGCATTCTTGAGCCGCTGCTTGACTGCCCCCTCGGAAACGCCAAGCTTGTTGGCGATTTCCTTCAAGAGCATCCCGTCCTTGACCATTTTCAGCGCCTCAAGTTCGGCGCGGGTCAGGTTGGTGGGCGGAGCCGAGACGACATGCAGCCATTGCAGTCTGCGAATCAGAGTCTCCACCTCATCGTCGGTGAATTCCCGGTCGGCGCGGGCGAAACTGCCAAAGGACCGTTGGCCCTTGGGGCTCGGATCATCGAAGCTGACGGCGACACCGTAACGCAGCCCGTGCTTTGCGGCCTCACGCAGCACCCCTCTCGGGTCGGGAAGCGTGATCTCGCTCCAGCGGATGGTTCCGAAATTCCGGTAGACCCACTGCATGACCGGATCGAAGACCATATAACTTTGCGATGTATAGCAGTCGATCCAAGCCGGCGGCAGGGCATTGTGTTCGGCGAGCGGAAAGGCGAAACCAACGCGCAAGGCTATATAATAGCCGGCCGGCGCGAGAGCAGAGAACTCTTCGCTGCGGGCGCCTCCGTCAACCCGCTCCGCCCGGAGAAATTCCTTAGTCAAGAGTTTTGCGTTCCGGCCAAAAAAGATGCAATTATGAATTATGGCATGTAAGGCGAGGCAAAGAAAGAACACAATCAGCGGAGGAGCGCGCCGGGGGTGGGACAAGTTTCAAACGCAAACGAGATACTGCGCCGTCTTCATGGGCGCAGCCCGGCAGGCTTTGCAATCGGGCTGCATATCCAGTACACGACGCCGCGCTATTTTTTTCAGTCCTATTCGAAGGACTGGCTGGACGCCTACTCGGCCAAGGGCTTCGTCATGTACGACCCGATCGTCCACTGGGGCTTTTCCAACGAGGGCTTCGTCCGCTGGAGCGAGATCGCAGGTCAGGACCCCCTTGGCGTCCTGAAGGAGGCGGCGGAATACGGTATGACCTACGGAGCGGCGGTTGCGGTCGTGCGCGGCTCATCGCGGTCCATCGCGGGATTCGCGCGGGGCGACCGGGAAATGACCGATCTGGAAATGGCGGCGATCCACAAGGATCTGAAGGCACTTCATGACGAGACGCTCGGCATGATGGTGCTCAGCCCCGACATTCATGACACCTTGCGCCAGATGTCGATCTATCTGACCCACGCCTGAACGGCCGTTGCCGTTGCCGAAAGATTGACCGCCGCTCAGATCGGCTCGATATCGCCTTCGGACCGGACCGCATGGAAATCGGCAACGAAGGCGGCAAGGCCGCCCGCGGCGATGGCAGTGCGCAAACCGGCCATCAGTTCCTGATAGTAGTGCAGGTTGTGCCATGTCAGCAGCATGGAGGAAATGATTTCGCCCGCGCGGAAGACATGATGCAGATAGGCGCGCGAATAGTTCCGGCAGGCCGGGCAGGTGCAGGCCTCGTCGAGCGGGCGCGGATCGTCCTGATGGCGGGCGTTCTTGATATTGACCTGGCCCCGCCGGGTCCATGCCTGCCCGGTTCGCCCTGATCGGCTGGGAAGAACGCAGTCCATCATGTCGATGCCGCGCATCACCGCGCCGACGATATCGTCGGGTTTGCCAACACCCATCAGGTAGCGTGGCGCATTCTCGGGCAGCATCCCCGGTGCATAGTCGAGAACGGAGAACATCGCCTCCTGCCCCTCGCCGACCGCCAGCCCGCCGACCGCATAGCCGTCAAAACCGATGGCCTTCAGCGCTTCGGCGCTTTCTTCGCGCAGGTCGCGCGTAACGCCGCCCTGCATGATGCCGAAAAGCGCATGGCCCGGCCGGTCGCCAAAGGCGTCGCGCGATCTTTGCGCCCAGCGCATGGAAAGGCGCATGGATTTTGCCACTTCCGCCTCGGTCGCAGGCAACGCGGGGCATTCGTCGAAGCACATGACGATGTCGCTGCCCAGAAGCCGCTGAATCTCCATGCTGCGTTCCGGGGTCAAAAGGTGCTTTGACCCGTCGATATGGCTTGAAAAACGCACGCCCTCTTCGGTCAGCTTGCGCAGTGCCGCAAGGCTCATGACCTGAAAGCCGCCGCTGTCGGTCAGGATCGGCCGGTCCCAGTTCATGAACCGGTGCAACCCGCCCATCCGCGCAATTCGCTCGGCCGTCGGCCGAAGCATCAGATGATAGGTGTTGCCAAGCAGAATGTCGGCGCCCGTGGCACGGACGTTTTCGGGCAGCATCGCCTTCACGGTGGCGGCTGTGCCGACAGGCATGAAGGCCGGTGTGCGGATCTCGCCGCGCGGGGTCGAAATGACGGCCGTGCGCGCCGACCCGTCGGTCGCTACTATATGATATGCAAAACCCGTGCTCATGGCGCGGGTCATAGCCCAGCAAACCGGCCTTTCCTAGGCCCAAGCCGCGACTGGGTGACACCAGTACCTGCCCCGCCATTCGGTTTCACGGCCCGATAGGCGAGAATCTCTTGTGACTGACGCAACAGTCGACGCCCCGATTCCATGCCACGGCGAACCTCAAATATCGGTCCGATCTGTCAAATTGTCTGAAAAACTCTGTGTTTCCAATGACAAGACAACCGCTTTCTGGCGGTTTCGCCACAATTCTCCGTTCATCCAGGGTTAATGTTGGGACACGGATCGTGGACAAAAAGACAGGCCGAACCCGCGATCACTGAAATTATCTTTACAAGGTCGGCGGCATTGTTTCGTCCTTTGCGACCGTGAAGGTTAACCCCCCGGGGACAGCTGGTAGCCCGTGCCTTGGTCCGCCCCACATTTGGGGGAAATGACGCCTTATGTCGGCCTGATTTGCCCGGCTTCTAGCATCCAGTGACGGCCGGAAAGTGGTCCGGTCGAGTAATGAGTGCGGTTGTTGACTTATTTGTATGAGTAAGACCGGCAAGTGGCCGGTGGTTAGGACAACCGCGCTTTCATGCCGGGGTGAGCAGCTCCACCCCGGCATGTTGGCGCGGCGTAACTAGTGCTTTTGTAGTGAGTAGAACGGACATGACTGAAGCGAAATCCTATCATCCATTCGTGCGTACCCCTTCCACGCACATTCCCCTTCCCCCTCGCCCTCCTCAACCGACACCGATCCACAGCAGCAGCAATGCGCGTTATCTGCCGGTGCGGGACACGACCTGGACTCTTCCCGGTTTTGTCGGGACGTCTAAGATCACAACATCCTTCGGCGATCTGCCGATTCAGGCCATGCGCCTGCGAGACCCGCTAAGAACGCCCTCCGGCGCGATCGCCACTGTCGCCTGGGTGAACAAGGTCCATCTGGATGAAGAATTCCTGCGGACCCACCCCGATGCGCGGCCGATCCTGATCCGTGCCGGCAGCCTTGGACCGAACAAGCCCGAACAGGACCTGATCGTCTCACCGCATCAGCGGATCGACGCGAGTCCCGTGCAATTCCGGCAGGAATATTGCCTCGCGCGCGATCTGGAAGACCGGCCGGGTGTCCTACGGCAGCCAGTGACGGTCCTGACCTATTACCTGTTCCATTGCACGATGCCGGTCGGTGTAAAGGTCGACGGCGTCTGGGCCAATGTGCTGCCCGGATAGTGATGGCCTAGCCTTCGGATGACACATCGTGGCCATCCCGGGCATCCCCGGGGCGGCCACGAAACCCTGTCGCCACGACGAATTTCTCGGAACTGTCCGACCGGCTCGCTGGCGGTTTGACGTGGATGACCTTGGTGAACGCCCGTTTCAAGAGGGCCTGCAACTCGCCCTCTGCCCCACCAGCCAGCACCTTGGCCACGAATGTCCCGCCGTCTTCCAGCACATCGAAGGCGAAATGGGCCGCCGCTTCGCAAAGCGCGATGATCCTGAGGTGGTCAGTGCCCTTGTGCCCCGACGCCGCCGCCGCCATATCCGACATGACGACATCGGCCTTGCCACCGAGCCAGGCCTTGACCCTGTCATCCGCATCGTCGGCAAGAAAATCGAGCACGTGCAGTTCTGCCCCGGCAATCGGCTCCACCTCCTGCAGGTCCACACCGATCACGCGGCCCTGGCGCTTGCCGGATTTTTCACCCAATGCGTTGACGCGGGCGACGGCCACCTGGCACCATCCGCCCGGCGCGCAGCCCAGATCGACGACACGCGCACCGGGGACAAGAAACCGGAACTTGTCGTCAAGCTCGATGATCTTGAAGGCCGCCCGGCCCCGATAGCCTTCCTTCTGGGCACGCTGGACGTAGGGGTCGTTCAACTGCCGTTCGAGCCAGAGCGTGGAGGAAAGTTTCCGCCCCTTCGCCGTCTTGACCCGCACCCGCAGGTCGCGCGCACCGCGGCCGGAGGATTTCTTGGTCGGTGGCTTTGTCATGCCGGATTTCCCGCAGCCTGATCCTGGGACAGACCATGCAGATAGCCGCTCTACCCCTCGACCGCAATTGCGCATTCATGAACACGCGCGGGCGGTACCGTCAGAGCGCCCCGTCCTCCAGCACCCCGTCGGCCGACATCTGCGCGTAAAGAAGGCCCTCGCGCAGCCCCCTGTCGGCGACCGACAAGCGGTCGGTCGGCCAGATCCGCATCAGCGCCTGCAGGATCGCGGCCCCCGACATGATCAGCGAATGCCGGTCGCGGCCAATCCGGGGATCGTTCCGCCGCCCTTCGGGCCCGAGGCTGAGATATTCCTGTATGACCCGGTCGATCTGGTCGCTCGTCATCCGCAACCCGTCGACCTTGGTCCGGTCATAGCGCTTGAGCCCCAGGTGGCTTGCCGCCACGGTCGTCACCGTGCCCGAGGTGCCAATGATCTGGAACCCCTCGCGCGGCTGGTTCGCGTTATAGGGCGAGAACTTCGACAGATTTTCCTCGAAATACCAGCTCATCAGCGCAAAGCGTGCCGCATCATTGTCGACATCGGTGAACTGGTCCTTCAGCGTCGCCACGCCAAGCGGCACCGATATCCAGTCGACGACCTTCGCGGCCGGAAACGGGCTTTCAGCCGGATGGAAACCGGCATGCAGCCGCATGATGGCGCGCGGCCGTTCCGCGCGCGGCACTGCCGAGAGGTCGATCCAGACAAGCTCGGTCGAGCCGCCGCCGATATCGACGACCAGAAGCTGTTCGGTCTTGGTCGAAACGAGCGGCGCGCAGGACACGACGGCAAGCCGCGCCTCTTCCTCGGTGCTGATGATTTCCAGGGGCAGGCCGGTTTCGCGGCGGACGAGCTTCAGGAACTCTGCCGAATTCAGTGCGCGGCGACAGGCCTCCGTCGCCACAAGGCGCATCCGCGACACCTCATGCTGTTCGATCTTGCGTCGGCAGATCTGCAATGCCTGGATGGTGCGTCCGATCGAGGCGCGCCCAAGCCGCCCTGACGCTTCCAGCCCGTGGCCGAGCTGGACAGATTTGGAAAAGCTGTCAACCACATGGAACTGGCTGCCCTTCGGCTGGGCAATCAGCATGCGGCAACTATTGGTGCCAAGATCCAGCGCCGCATAAAGCTGCGCGGGATCCGGCCTTGGGTGGGCAGGCGGCTCGACCGACCTCGGGAACGCGCCCGCCCCTCCTGGACGCCTGGGCGCCATGGTCGCGCCCTCCGATATGTTGTTGGCTTCAACCTAGTCGCAGCAGCGCCATCCCGCAAGTATGGCGTCGTTGCCGGGGCGCCACTGGATCGTCATAAGGCCGTGACCGAATATCACGTCGGCGGGTGGGTCGCTCTGATTGCGCACAATGTCGAAATCCGCCTTCGGCCCGTGCCCGACGCAGGATATGGAGGGGCCAGAAAAGGGGAATCGCAATGGCGGAAGTGACAATCGTGTACTGGCGCGACATTCCCGCGCAGGTCATTGTGGGCAAGGGCCGTCGCGGCACCAAGCGCCCGCTTCCCGAAAGGTTCGAGCAGGCAATCGACCGCTGCGCCATGAAGATCGGCGCGCGCGACACCGATGCCTATCTTGCCGAATGGCGCAAGGCCGCGCCAGTCATCGTCGAGGGCGAGGATGACGCGGTCGCGGATGCCGAAGTGGCGCGGATCGTCGCCGAATACGATCAGGACCGCATCAAGATACTGATCGCGAATGATGGCTGGGCATAAACCAGACTGGTTCAGGAGAGTTGCAATGGCACTACTCAATTTCCGCCGCAAGGAAGTCGTCACGACCGGCCCCAACGCCGATGTCGAGGCGTTCCTGAAGAACTACTCGATCGAGGTCATGCCCCGTACCGCCGAAAAGGTGGCGAGTTTCCGCGACATTCTGCCGGAAGGCACGCGCGTCTATATCGCCCATATCGAGGGGACCCCTATCGAGGATATGGTGGCGACCGCCAAACGGCTGCGCGGCGAAGGCTATACCGTGATGCCGCATTTCCCCGCGCGGATCATCAAGGACAAGGCGATGCTCGCGGACTGGATCGTCCGCTACCAGAGTGAGGCGGATGTGCGCCAGGCGCTTCTGCTGGCCGGTGGCGTCGCGACCCCGCATGGAGACTTCCATACCTCGATGCAGCTTCTTGAAAGCGGCCTTTTCGACGGGTTCGACAGATTGCATGTCGCCGGTCACCCGGAAGGCAACCGGGACATCGACCCCGATGGATCGGACAAGAACGTTATGGAGGCGCTGCGCTGGAAGCAGGCTTTCTCGGCGCGCACTGACGCAAAGATGGCGCTTGCCACCCAGTTCTGTTTCGAAGCCGCGCCGGTCATCAAATGGGCCAACCGGCTGAAGGCCGAGGGGATCGACCTGCCGATCCATATCGGGGTCGCCGGGCCGGCAAAGCTCCAGACCCTCATCAAGTTCGCGATCGCCTGTGGTGTCGGCCCGTCGCTGAAGGTTCTGCAGAAGCGCGCGCTCGACGTGACGAAGCTGCTCTTGCCCTATGAGCCGACCGAATTCGTCACCGAACTGGCCGCCCACAAGGCCGCTCATCCGGAAATCGGGATCGAGGCCGTGCATTTCTTCCCGCTCGGCGGTATCAACACCAACGCAACCTGGGCCATCGAGCATGGCGGCGCGTCCGCCGTTCCGGCCAGCCACGCCTGAGAAGAGAGAAATATGACCCGTACCGTCATCGAATCGAAATCCAAGACCGTTGTCATCGGCTTTGACGAGCCCTTCTGCGTGATCGGGGAGCGGATCAATCCCACTGGCCGCAAGAAGCTTGCCGCCGAGCTTGAGGCGGGCGATTTTTCGACCGTCGAGAAGGACGCGTTGGAACAGGTCGCCTGCGGCGCCATGGTTCTCGATGTGAATGCGGGTGTTGTCTACAACTCCAACCCCAACCCGAATGAGACCGAACCGCCCCTGATGACTAAGATGATCGAGATCGTCCAGGGTCTGGTCGATGTTCCCTTGTGCATCGACAGTTCCGTCCCCGGCGCGCTGGAGGCCGGTCTGGCGGCGGCACAGGGCCGCCCGCTTTTGAACTCGGTCACGGGCGAGGAAGAGCGGTTGGAACTCGTCCTGCCGCTGGTGAAGAAGTACAACGTGCCGGTTGTGGCGATTTCCAACGACGATACCGGCATCTCGATGGACCCCGATGTGCGCTTTGCCGTTGCAAAGAAGATCGTGGAACGCGCCGCGGATCACGGCATACCGGCCCATGACATCGTGGTCGATCCCCTTGTCATGCCGGTGGGTGCGCTCGGTGATGCCGGGCGGCAAGTCTTCACGCTGGTCCGCCGCCTGCGTGACGAGTTGGGCGTCAACACGACCTGCGGCGCATCCAACATCTCCTTCGGCCTGCCGAACCGGCACGGCATCAACGCGGCCTTCCTGCCGATGGCCATCGGCGCCGGGATGACTTCGGCGATCATGAACCCAGTCCGGCCGGTGGAAATGGAAGCGATCCGCGCCGCGAACTTCCTGATGAACCACGACGCGAACGGGACGGAGTGGATCAAGTTCGCCCGCGTACTTGACGCCGTGAAGGAAGGGATGCCCTTCGCCGAAGCCTCCACCATGATCGCCAGCGCCGGACGCGCCGGCCGCGAGGGTGGCCGCCGCCGCCGCGGTTAAGACCGCCTGAGAGCGAAGCATCCATACCCCCCGGCGGCCGTAGCGCGCCCCCGGGGGTTATTTCTTGTCCCGTTGTCGGATCGGGTAAGGGCGTAGGACGCGGTGGGACCCATGCCGAGGCACGGAATAGGGCAGCGTCTGGCCGCGGCCAGCCGCGCCTGCCATGCGTGATCGTTACTTTATCCCGCCAAGTCCGGACAACCTCGATCCCCGCGCGAAGAGCACCAAAGCGGCTGGCCTCCGGGGCTGCCATCCGCTGCCCGGGGGCGCTGACGCGCTGTTAACCCCGGGCGTGCCCTAAATGTGAGTTGCCAGAAAATCTCGGCCCGAGCATCGTGTCCCAGCGACGTTGCAAATGTCAGGCCGCCGCCTCGACCGCCGCAACGATGCCGTCGACCACTTCCCGAAGAACGACCTCATCCTCACATTCCGCCATCACGCGGATCAAAGGTTCCGTCCCCGACTTGCGGATCAGGAGCCGGCCCGTGCCGTTCAACCGCGCCTCGCCCCCGGATATTGCCGCCTGAACGGCTGGCGCCGTCAAAGGCTCCTTGCCTGCGGCATAGCGGACATTTTTGAGCATCTGAGGCACGGTTTCGAATTGCTGGGAGAGTTTTGACGCCGGCTGTCCGGTTTCCGCCATCGCCGCGAGAAACTGCAACCCGGCGATCAGCCCGTCTCCGGTCGTCGCGAAATCCGTCATCACGATATGGCCGGACTGTTCGCCGCCGAGGTTGAACCCCCCTGCCCGCATCCGTTCCACGACATAGCGGTCGCCGACGGCGGTCCGTTCCAGCCTGAGCCCGCGATCTGTAAGAAACCGCTCCAGCCCGAGATTGGACATCACGGTCGCCACCAGAGCCCCGCCCCGCAACATCTGCGCATCCGCCCAGCGTGCCGCCAGAAGCGCCATGATCTGATCGCCGTCGGCGACCTGACCCCGCTCATCAAGGATCATCACGCGGTCCGCATCACCATCGAGGCAGATCCCAAGGTCGGCCCCGTGCGCGACGACCGCCTCGGCGGCTGTCTGGGTGTGGGTCGATCCGCAGCGTTCGTTGATGTTGTGGCCATTCGGGTTCACGCCAACCGGTACGACCTCGGCGCCGAGTTCCCAAAGAACCTCGGGCGCGGCCTTGTAGGCGGCGCCATTGGCGCAGTCGATCACGACCTTCAGGTTCGAAAGCTGGCCACGCGCGGGAAACGTGGTCTTGGCGTATTCCACATAGCGGCCAAGCCCGTCGTCGATGCGCTTCGCCCGACCGATATTCGCCGGTTGCGCCAGTCCGATTTCACCGGCGATGATGCTTTCGATTTCCGCCTCGGCCTCATCTGACAGCTTGAACCCGTCCGGACCGAAAAACTTGATCCCATTGTCCTGCGCCTGATTGTGGCTGGCGGAAATCATGATGCCGAGATCGGCACGCATGGAGCGTGTCAGAAACCCCACGGCGGGCGTCGGCACCGGCCCGAGGAGAAGGACGTTCATGCCGGTCGACGTCAACCCCGCCGTCAGCGCGTTTTCAAGCATGTAGCCCGACAGCCGCGTATCCTTGCCGATCACCACGCGGTGCCCGTTCCGCCCGTCGGTGCGAAAGAAACGCCCCGCCGCCGCACCGAGCCTTAGCGCAATCTCTGCTGTCATCGGATGACTGTTGGCGGTGCCGCGCACACCATCGGTGCCGAATAACTTCCTGCTCATGCCGCACCTCCGGTCGTGGACGCCTGCCAGAGGCTGAGCGCCTGTCTCGTCTCTCTGATATCATGAACTCGGTGCAACTGCACACCCTGCGCGACACCGGCGAGGGTCACGGCGAGAGAGCCGGGACCACGGTCATCGGTCGCAACAGCACCGCCGAGCGATCCGATGAAGCGCTTCCGCGACGCACCGAGCAGCACCACGCAGCCAAGCGCGTGAAAGAGCGAAAGCCCCCGGATCAGCGCCAGATTATGGGCGACGGTCTTGCCGAACCCGATGCCCGGATCGACGATGATACGGTCGCGCGCGATGCCTGAGGCGACGGTAGCCTCAACCCTTTCTTCCAGAAAATCATAGACATCCAGAAGGACGTTAACGTACCTCGGGTCGTTCTGCATGGTCGCCGGATCGCCCTGCGCATGCATCAGGCAGACCGGAACCTCCGCCCGGGCCGCGCAATCCGCCAGCCCGGGATCATAGCGCAACGCGGCCACGTCATTTACCATCGACGCTCCCGCCGACAGGGCCGCCAAGGCAACCGCCGACTTCCGAGTGTCGATGGAAATCGGCGCGGTCACGCCGCTGCCCCGCAGGGCCGATATGATCGGCGATGTGCGCCCGATCTCTCTTTCCACCGGCACCGGCTCGGCACCCGGCCTCGTGCTTTCGCCGCCGATGTCGAGCATGTCCGCGCCATCCGCCAGCATCGCGCGCGCATGATCAAGCGCGCGCTCCGGCGCGGCAAAGCGGCCGCCATCGGAAAAACTGTCGGGCGTGACATTGAGAATGCCCATCAGCCTTGGCCGGTCAAATGTCAGCCCCATCATGGGGGTCCGGGGCGCCGAAAACCTGTCCCGCACTTTCACCGGCAACTCGGCCGGACCGATGATGCCGGCGGTGCCGCTGCGGGTCAGCACCTCCACCCGGTCGAACCAGCACCAGCCGCCGGCAAGATCGCGTGCGCCGGCCGGGCGCGCGGGGTCGGTTGATGGCACGGGCCGGTAATAGAGTTTTTCTGCTGTCATGACCGCGGTTTTGCGGCCCTGCGGCACCCGAGGCAAGCGCGTTGTTCAGCCACGCCGGACAGGCACGCGGCTTCCTGCCGGAAGCGAAACAGAACCGTGAACGCGGAGTTCAGCGGCACCAAGCAGGCCGGCAAGCCAGACCGACAGTTCGATGCCATTGCCGGCCTTGTCCAGTGGCGCGTCCGGCGTGTCGCAAATCATCTTTGATGGCGCCCATACGACGCATTGCCGGTTCCGGATCGCCCAGTCGAGTTCGGTCCGCGTGGCCACCACATTCAGGCGCGGGTCGCGTGCGGCCAGCGCCCAGGCGTTCTGCTCGACCGCGAGAAGAGCGATCCGCCTCTGCGCTGCCTCCGTTGCCGCCGCCGGCCGCGCCGTCTGAGGCGCGTCAACTGTCAAGACCAGCGGCAGACCACCCGTCATCAGGTCCTCGACCTCTGCCGGCAGCCCATCCGCCGCCATCGCGTCATTCGCCAGAAACACGACGAGGGGTACCGTTGCCGCCGCCTCAGGCACAGGCGCCGCGTCCAGCCGGTCACGGACGATTTCGACGCCGAGCGCGCCGGGCCCCCGGTCAAGCTTCTCGACACGGACAAAGACCCTTCGGGGTTGCGGTTCCGTCAGGATGCGCGCGGCGATCTTTTCAGCCAGCGTCTCAAGCAGGTTCAGCCGTTCTGCCGCCAACTCCGCCCCGATGGCCCCGGTCAGCGTATCGTAGGACAGGATGCGGTCCACATCGTCGCCTGCCGCCCCCTGTGGCGCAATCTCCACGACGATGTTGAAGCGAAGCCGCTGCGCCTGGCCCCTTTCCTGCTGAAAGGCCCCGATATCGGCGCTGACGATGTAGTCGCGCAGGCTGAGCCGGTCAGCCACCGGCCCGTTGGCGATTGCCGCTGCACGCTCTTCCGGATGGGCAAAGGCCTGGCGGATGTCATCGGTCATCGGTTGCGCCTGCGATATGGGGATGGTCGGCCTCGCCTGTCGCTACCCCGATACGCCTGTAACGACGCGCATGAAAGCGGCATTCGGCCGCTTTCGGGCGAAATTCTGGGACGAACCTGCAAACGGGTCAGTTCAACGCCGTCCGGTCCGGTGCGCGATAGAAGATATGCGATCCGATCTGGGCCGTCTGTTCGAACTTGCGCGCCCAGGATGGCCGCACGGAGGGCGTATGGAAATAGGTCGCGCCATGTGTCAGCGCCCGCGGCGCGCCTTTCAGCATCGCCATCGCAATCTTCGACGCGACCATCCAGGCACCCTTTTCGCGAATGGCGTCCGAATAGCCGTCGCAGGTGAAGGAAAACTGGCAGCCGCCCTTCCCGCCCTGATGAACGACACCGCAGATCGTTCCGGGGAACATCGGGCTTTCGACCCGGTTCAAAACGACTTCGGCAACGGCCGCCTGCCCACGCACACCTTCACCGCGAGACTCGAAGTAAAGCGCCTTTGCCAGGCACTCAAGCTCCGCCCCGCCCTTGGCCGCCGGCAGGCCCGCGATCCAGGCCGCGTCGTAGGAGACCACCGGCTCCTTCTTCGCGAAAAGGCCCTTTTTCGGTTTGGCCGGCTCGGCCGGCACAACCGCCACGGCAGGCGTCGCAACAATCGCTTCCAGCCGTTCCGCACTTACGGCGCCAAGCGCCGCCTTTTCCTGCCCCAGAAGGGCGGTGAGGTTCACCCCGATCGATGCAGCCGGGTCATTCGACTGGCTCACCGTCATTTCGGCATGCAAGCCTCCGGCCATGGCAAGAAGCATGAACATGCTTCCGGTCCAGCACTTCAGCACTGACATCCTAAATTTCCCGAATTACTTCGTCGAGCCGCAGCCCCCCAAGGCGTGTGACCCGTCGGGAATAGCCGATCCATGACATTTCGTCCACCCCGAAGGGTGCCGGTCAACAACGCGGCTTACCGGCCTTCAAGTGTTTCCGAATCGGAAACGACTCCGAAGGCATGCTCTACTACCGTGCTTCGCCCGATAACCTACCAGTGTCAAACGGTTTTTTCTTCACGATGCGGGTCGAGAAGCGCAAAATGCGCGGCCGCGAGGCGGGCCACGGGCACCCGGAACGGCGAGCAGGAGACGTAGTCGAACCCCGATTGACGGCAGAACTTGATTGATTCGGGGTTGCCGCCATGCTCACCGCAGACCGAAATCGTGATTTCGGGGTGGTTCCTGCGCCCTCTTTCGCTGCCGATCAGCAAAAGTTCGCCCACGCCCTCGGTGTCGAGCACATGGAACGGATCCTCTGGGTAGACGCCCTGGCGCACATACTCGCCCATGAAGCGACCGGCATCGTCTCGCGACAGGCCATAGGCCATCTGCGTCAGGTCATTCGTGCCGAAGGAGAGGAAAGCGGCGTGCTGCGCGATGTCGCCCGCCCGCAGGGCCGCGCGGGGCGTTTCGACCATGACACCAAGGCGATAGTCGAAATCGGTTCCCTGTTCGGTCTTTACCGCCGCCGCCACTGCGTCGATATGGGTCTTGACGATTTCCACCTCGCGCTTGGCAGACACGAGCGGGATCATGATTTCCGGCACGACCGGCGCACCGCGACGGTTGGCCTCGACGGTCGCCTCGAAAATGGCGCGCGCCTGCATGTCATAGATTTCGGGAACGGAGATGCCGACGCGCACGCCCCTCAGGCCCAGCATCGGGTTGAATTCGCGCAAGGACTCGACCCGGCGCGTGACCTCGGACAATGGCCGGTCAAGCGCCTCGGCCAGTTCGCGCATTCCGTCACGGTCCTGCGGCAAAAACTCGTTCAGGGGCGGATCGAAAAGGCGGATGCAGACCGGCAGGCCCGCCATGATGTCGAAGAGCGCGATGAAATCGGCGCGCTGCATCGGCAGAAGGCGGTCGAGCGCGACCTTCCGATCTTTCGCGGTGTCGGCAAAGATCATCTCGCGCATCACCGTCAGGCGGTCTTCGTCGAAGAACATATGCTCCGTCCGGCAAAGGCCGATGCCCTCGGCCTCGAACATCCGCGCGGTGCGGGCGTCGTCGGGCGTGTCGGCATTGGCGCGCACACCGATGTCGCGCACATTGTCGGCCCAGTGCAGAAGCGTCTTGAACCATTCGTCAAGCGCCGGTTCCAGCATCTCGGCCGCGCCGGCCAGCACCTCGCCGTTGCTGCCATCGACGGTGATCACATCGCCTTCGCGGAAGACGCGGCCGTCCTTCGCCGTCAGCGTCCGATCGCGCATGTTGAGGCTGATGTCGGAGGCACCGACGATGCAGGGCAGCCCGAGGCCCCGCGCGATCACCGCCGCATGGCTGGTGATGCCGCCCCGTTCGGTGAGGACAGCGACGGCTGCATGCATGCCCCGGATATCTTCGGGCGCGGTTTCCCGGCGGACAAGGACACAGCGTTCGTCGCGCGCCGCGCTTGCCTGCGCGGCGGCTGAGGTAAAGACGATACGGCCCGTCGCGGCACCGGGGCTGGCCGGGATGCCGCGCGCAAAACGGTCGCGCGGGCCGCGCGGATCGACCTGATAATGCAGCAGTTCCGACACCGCGCGCGGCTCGACCCTCAGGATCGCCTCATCGCGGCTGATGATGTTTTCCTTGGCGAGCGTCACGGCCACCCGCACCGCCGCGCGCGACGATTTCGCCACCGTCACCGCGTCGATCACCTTCAGCGCGCCGTTTTCCAGCGCGAATTCGACCTGCATTTCTTCGCGGAGCCGCGTCCGGCAGATCGCGCAATGCTGCTTCAGCGCGGCAAAGACCTCGGGCGCGGCCTCTTCCAGCGAATGGCCGCGCTTGTCGCGGACAAGGTAAAGCGTCTCGGCAGTTTCCGGGTGGGCGGGGTTCAGGCCACGGAACCGCCCCGTCACCTGCGGCGCACCGGTCACGCCCTCGATCAGCTGGATCGTGCCGGCCCCGGAAAGGCCCGGCCCGACGGCCAGCGCCATATCCTGCACGACAAGGCCAAGCGCCGCATCGGCAGGCGCGCCTTTCGCCTCGCGCAGAAGACGCGCGGTGGTGCCTTCCCAGGCCCGCGCCATTGAACGCAGAACCTCGCCCAGTTGCCGGGCGGTCGATTGGGGAAACTCGTCGTCGGTCTCGGATTCGTAGGCGGCCAGCGCCGAGGCGAGCGCGGTGGGCGACGGGGGCGCGGAAAACATGTCGGGATCGAGCCGCGCGACATGGATCGCATAGGACTGAACGAAACCGAGATAAAGCGCATCGGCCAGTTCGACCCCGTGTTCGGCGGCGAGTTCGGCGTGCTTTTCGGCATTCATCCCGACATTCAGCACCGTCCCCGGGCCACCCCACTCCGTCTTGGCGGGGCTTGAGCGGACCGAGACAAGCGGCGAGGCCCCGAAAAGCTTCGCAAGCTTCGTCATGTCGGGCATCTGGCCCGCGGCGATGGCGCGCACAGTGTCGCAGGGCAGCGCCACGGTCTTAGGGACGGGCAGGTCGAGCCGGATCAGCCGCTGCAGGCATTTGGCCCGCCAGCCATGGCGCGCGACCTCGACCGCCGCGCTTGGCGTCAGCTCCGCGAATTCGGTGAACTCGGTATGTTTCTGCACCGCGGCGATCCTTTCGTCGGGGTGCAGCATACGCGCTTGCCGATTCGTGTCCAGCGAAAGCCGGGGGGTTGGCTCCGGCGGATCGCTAACTGTGTCGGGGAAGTCCGGTCTCAGCCCTCGATCCGGGTCAGATCGGCCACCGAAAGGCAGATCGTGCGGATGCGGCTGAGCAGGTTCAGCCGGTTCCGCCGCACGATCTCGTTGTCGGTATTCACCTGCACCGCCTCGAAAAAGGCGTCGATGGGGGCGCGGAGGCTGGCCATGGCGGACATGGCCTTGGCAAAGTCCTCCGCCTTCATCGCGGGGGCGATTTCGGCCTCTGCCCGGTCGAGCGCGGCAAAAAGCATGCGTTCGGCGACGTCTTCGGCGAATTTCGGATCGGCGCCATAGGAATATTCGACCCCGTCCTTTGCCTCCGCCTGCGTCAGGATGTTATTCGCCCGCTTGAATCCCTGGATGAGGTTTTCGCCGTCGTCGGTCTTGAGGAAGGCGCTGAGCGCCTCGGCGCGCTTGACGAGCAGCGTCAGGTCGTCATTGCCGGGCATGGCGAGGCAGGCGTCGATGACGTCGTGGCGGATGCCTTCGTCGCGGAGATGGACCTTGAGGCGGTCGTGGAAGAAGGCGAGGAGGTCTTGTGCTACCGTATTGGGATCAACAAACCCCAATCTTACGCTGTCATAGAATTCCAAATCCTCAGCGCCATCGAACGCTTTTAGATCATGCGGAAAGAAGCCCAATTCCACTTCGTCACCTTCTAGGCGAACGTCACGCAAAGCTCCCGGGCTTCGGATATGGCGATATGATCTGAACTTGCCACCCGCAAACCTTTCATCGCCTTCTTCTGCGGTCTTCACAGGTCCAATTGCGAGCACTGATCCATAGTTGCCGTCAAAGGTCGCAATCTGGTTCCAAAGCGACCAATTTATTAGTTTGAGCAATTCGACACGAACAGAGTTGTCTAAGAAAAGCCTAGTCGCGCCAAGGGCTGCCCGACGCAATGCGAACGGATCTTTAGAACCGGTCGGCAACTCCGCAATCCACCAAAACTCTATGAGCGTGTCGATCTTGTCGGCCAGCGCGACGGCGACCGAGACCGGCTCGGCCGGCACCGCGTCCGAGGGGCCGAGCGGCTGGTAGTGCTCCTTGCAGGCATTGGCCACGGCGTCCGGCAGCCCGGCGGATTTGGCGTAGTAGACGCCCATCGTGCCCTGAAGCTCGGGGAATTCACCGACCATCGCCGATTGCAGGTCTGCCTTGGCGACCTGTACGGCCTTGGCGGCCTCCTCTTCATCTGCCTTCACCAGTGGCGCGATCTCGCGCGCCAGTGCCTCGATCCGGTCGATACGGTCCTTCTGCGACCCGAGTTTGTTGTGGAAGGTGACATGGGCCAGCCCCTCGGCCATGCCTTCCAGACCCGTCTGAGCAACGGTCCGCAAGTCATTTTCCCAGAAGAATTTTGCGTCGGAAAGTCGCGCCGACAGCACCTTCTGGTTGCCCTTCAGGATGGTCGCCCCATGATCGGCCGTCTCGGTATTGGCGACCGTGATGAAGCCCTCGATCCGGCCCGTCTTCGGATTGCGGCAGGAAAAGAACTTCTGGTGTTCGCGCATGCTGGTCTGCAACACCTCGGGCGGCAGGCCAAGGAAATCCTCGCCGATCTTGCCCATCAGCACGACCGGCCATTCGACCAGCCCCGCAACCTCGGTCAGAAGGCCCCTGTCCTCCACCACCTCAAGCCCGGCGGCGAAGGCGGCGTTGGTGGCGTCATGCCAGATATGCTCGGCCCGCTCCTCGGGGTCCAGCATCACCTTGGCACGCTTCAGCTTCGCCGCATAATCCTCGAAGGAGGTTACAGAAAACGCCTCCGGCGCGAGGAAACGGTGACCGCGCGTCGTGTTGCCCGAGGCAATACCGTCGACATCAAGGGGAACCACCTCCGCCCCGGCCTCATCGGTCAGGAGGCAAAGGATCGAATGCAGGGGCCGCACCCAGCGAAGGTTCCCCGCCCCCCAGCGCATCGACTTTGGCCAGGGAAAGTTGCGAATCGCACTTTCCAGAACCTCTGCGACAATCTCCGCCGCCTTGCGGCCGGGTTTCTCGATTACCGCGAAATAGGCCTCGCCCTTGCCTGCCTCGCGCCGCTCCAGTTGCTCCATCGTCAGGCCCGTCGCGCGTAGGAACCCCTCGATGGCCTTTTCCGGCGCGCCGACGGCCGGCCCCTTGCGTTCCTCGCGTGTGGCCTTGCTTTCCGCCGTCAGCCCCTCCACCGCCAGCACCAGCCGGCGCGGCGTGGACAGCGCGTGGGCGCCTGCATAGGTCAGCCCGGCCTCCACCAGACCGTCGGTGACAAGACGTTTCAGGTCCTCGCGGGCCTTCGCTTGCATCCGCGCGGGGATTTCCTCGGAAAAGAGTTCGATGAGAAGATCGGGCATCTATTGATCCGCGCTTTCGTTCAGTTGCTGCCAGGCATAGGCCCGGCCATCGGGATAGACCGCGACGACGCGGTCGACGCCGGGATGGATGTCCTTTTCCGACAGGAAGGCGAGCGCCGTGCCACTGGCCAGATCGTCCCCGATCCGGCCGGCGTCAAAACAGGTGAACCAATTCGGCGCGATAAGGGGTGTGGGCCGCTCATAAAGCGCATAGGTCTCGGTCAGCATGGCGAGCGTCATCGGCGTCGTGAAGCAGCCACGAAAGCGCAGCGGCGAGGAATCCGCGTCGATGCCTTCGAAGCCTTCGGTCAGCATCGGTTCCGCCGCGCCTGTCACCGATGTCAGGCGAATGACTGCGGCAGCAGAGGCCGGTTCGACCTCGTCATAAAAAGCATAGACCTGCAGGTAATAGACCGCTGCGCCGGCCAACAATGCCGCTACCACCAGAATCCCCGCAATGTACTTGCCATTCACGCCCCGGCGCCTTCCAAAACCGCCCCGCCCGCCTCGGTTGTCACGAAGGCATCGGCGCATTTCTTGGCCAGCGCCCGGACACGGCCGATATAGGCCTGCCGTTCGGTCACCGAGATGACGCCGCGCGCGTCGAGCAGGTTGAAGATGTGCGAGGCCTTGATGCACTGGTCATAGGCGGGATGAGCCATGACGATGTGGCGGCCCGCTGCGTCTGCGGCGGGGGCGCCGAGGATGCGGTCGCATTCCGCCTCGGCATCCTGAAAATGCTGGAACAGCATCCCGGTATCGGCCTGATCGAAGTTCCAGCGGGAATATTCCTGTTCCGGCTGGCGGAAGATATCGCCATAGCTGAGCGGGATGGCGCTGTCAGGGTCGTTGAAGGGCATGTCCATCACATGATCGACGCCAAGCACATACATGGCCAGCCGTTCCAGCCCATAGGTCAGCTCGCCCGACACCGGCTTGCAGTCATAGCCGGCAAGCTGCTGGAAATAGGTGAACTGGCTCACCTCCAT
This sequence comes from Paracoccaceae bacterium, assembly GCA_041397105.1. Lineage (GTDB taxonomy): Bacteria > Pseudomonadota > Alphaproteobacteria > Rhodobacterales > Rhodobacteraceae > Albidovulum. Next base: position 100,596 of record JAWKXJ010000002.1, on the reverse strand, counting down.
CCCGTCACACCAGACCTCCCAGCCAAGGCCCCAGGCGCCGAGCGTCGGGCTTTCCCAGTCGTCCTCGACGAAGCGGACATCGTGGAGAGCTAGGTCCATGCCGATCGCGGCAAGCGACCCGAGGTAGAGATCCTGCAGATCGGGCGGCGAGGGTTTGATGATGACCTGATACTGGTAGTAGTGCTGAAGCCGGTTCGGGTTCTCGCCGTAGCGCCCGTCGGTCGGCCGCCGCGACGGCTGCACATAGGCCGCGGCCCAGGGGCGCGGGCCAAGGGGGCGAAGCGTCGTGGCCGGGTGAAACGTGCCCGCGCCGACTTCCATGTCATAGGGCTGCAGCACGGCGCAACCCTTCGCCGCCCAGTAGGTCTGAAGCCGGAGGATGATTTCCTGAAACGATCGGGGGGCGGTCGTGGTCATGATCTGCCTGAAGCCGGGAAAGCGCGTTCTCAATAGGCAACAGCCGGAGGGCGGTCAATCGGCCCACAAGGGTTTTTTGGCGTGACGCCAGCGCCCATCCTGATAGGTTCGGCAACGGATTCGCCAGGACATGACCTCGGAAGGGACGTTTTTCATGCTATTTCTACTGCGGCGGGCATTGATTGTCATTTGCCTGACGGCGGGCACCTTCACCAGCGCTTCTGCCCAGGACACATGGGTTCAGGTCGAAGCCCTGCCCTCGCTTGGCGAAGGCGAGGTGCGCGCCCGCGCCTATTCCGGCGTCTTCACCAATGTCGCGGGTTTTCGCATGACGACGGGCTGGTACGCCATCGCGCTCGGCCCCTTCCCGGCAGAGGAAGCGGTACGGCAGTTGAGCCTTTTGAAGGGCGAGCGGATGATCCCGGACGACAGCTACATCGCCACTGGCGAAAACTACCGCCAGAGGTTCTGGCCTGTCGGCCTGCCCGCCACCGCGGTCGAAACGGCGCCTGCGACCGCGCCGGAAACGCCCCAGCCTGCAAGTCAGCCCGCCACCCCGGCACCGGTCGATACCGAAACCCCGGCCGAGGCGCGCCGCGCCGAAGCGCTCCTGTCCGGCGAGGAGCGGATGCTGGTGCAGGAGGCGTTGCAGTGGAACGGCTTTTACACGGCGGCCATCGACGGCGCCTTCGGGCCCGGCACCCGCAACAGCATGTCGGACTGGCAGGCCGCGATGGGTTATGAGACGACCGGCATCCTGACAACCTATCAGCGCGGCCGTCTGATCGAGGATTATGAGGCGGAGCGGGCCGCGCTTGGCCTCCAGCAGATAGCCGAAAGCGAAGCCGGGATCGAAATCACCCTGCCGATGGCGCTCGTCGCCTTCGACCGCTATGAACCGCCTTTCGTGCATTTCAAGGAAAAAGACGGCTCGGGTTTTCGCGCGCTTCTGATTTCGCAGCAGGGCGAGCAAAGCACACTCTTCGGCCTCTACGATATTCTTCAAACGCTGGAAATCGTACCGCTGGAAGGCGACCGCAACCTCGGGCGCACCTCGTTCGAGATTACGGGGCGAAACGACAGGATCCAGTCCTACACCTACGCCGCGCTGCAGGGGGGCCTGATCAAGGGGTTCACGCTGGTCTGGCCGCGGGCAGAGGACGACCGGGCAAGGCGGGTCGTCGACGCGATGAAGGCGTCTTTCCGGCCGATCGGCGATCAGGCCCTGAACGACGGCCTCGGTGTCGCGCTGAGCGAAAACCACGCCGATATCCTTGCGGGTCTGGAAGTCCGTAAGCCGACCATATCGCGTAGCGGGTTCTTCATCGACCCGCTCGGCACTGTCGTCACAACGTCGGAAGTCCTCAACCAATGCGGCCGCATCACGATTGACGGGGCCGAAGAGGTCGACGTGACCCTGCAGGACGACGCGCTTGGCCTGGCCGTTCTGAAACCGCGCGCCGCGCTTGCGCCCCGCGGCCATGCCGACCTGCGGACCACACCGGCCCGCATCAACAGCGAGGTCGCCGTTGCGGGCTATTCCTATGAGGACGCGCTTACCGAACCGGTCATGACCTTTGGCATGCTTGCCGACCTGAAAGGTCTTAACGGCGAGGCCGATCTGGCGCGCCTGTCGCTCACCGCACTTCCCGGTGACGCGGGCGGCCCGGTTCTCGACACCTCCGGCAAGGTCATGGGGATGCTCCTGCCTCGCCGGAACGCGGACGGCCGCGTCCTGCCCGCCGATGTCGGTTTTGCGCTGCGCGCGGACGTTATCGCGACGGCGCTGGCGGAACGCGGCGTGGTGCTGGCGCAGCAGGCCTCGACGGGCGACGTCGTGGCCGGCGGCGCCTTGGCGGCCGAGGACCTGACCCGGATCGGCATGGATATGACCGTGCTCGTTTCCTGCTGGCAATAGCGATCAGAGCCGCCAGAAGCGCGGCAGGAAAATCACCAGCACGACCATCAGTTCCAGGCGGCCGAACAGCATCGCGACCGACAGGATCCATTTCGCCGGGTCGTTTAGCGCGGCGAAATTCCCCGCCGGGCCGATGATCTCGCCCAGGCCCGGTCCGATATTGGCAATCGCCGTCGCCGCCCCCGATACCGAGGTCACGAAATCGAGCCCGGTCATCCCGAGCGCGACCGAAATGACCCCAAGGCTCAGGATGAAGACCCCGAAAAACGCCATGACGGAGGACAGGAGTTCATCGGTCACCGCCCTGCCCTCGTAACGCGGCGTGAAGACGCCGTTTGGAGAATGGATGCGCCTGATCTGCGCACTGACCGCCGCGATCAGCAGTTGATAGCGGAAAATCTTGACCGAGCAGCAGGTCGAACCGGCGCAGCCGCCGATCAGCCCGATGAAGAAGAAAAGGACAATGGGGAACGCCCCCCAAAGCTGATAATCCACGCTCGCATAGCCAGTACCGGTAATGATCGAAGTGACATTGAAGAGCGCTTCGCGAAAGGCATGTTCAGCGTGATCGCCATTGGCGATGACACGATAGGCGAGAATGACAAGGACGAGAGTGAAGACCACCCAGAGAAAGGCCCTGACCTGGCTGTCGCGCAGGAACGGCCGGGTCGATCCGGCCATGATCTGCACATAGCGGACGAAGGGCAGGCTCGCGAGCACCATGAAGACCGAGGCCACATATTCCGGGCTGCCCTGATAGACCCCGAAGGATGCGTCCGAAGTCGAAAATCCCCCGGTCGAGATCGTGGTCAGCGCATGGTTCACCGCCTCGAAACCGGTCATGCCGACCATGACATAGGCGATGATGCACATGATCGTCAGTATCACATAGGCGATGCCGATCCGCGCGGCGATCTGTGTCGCGCGGGGCAGCACCTTGCCGCCTGTGTCAAACGCCTCGGATCGGAATAACTGCATCCCGCCGACGCGAAGTTCCGGCAGAAAGACCATGGCCACGACGATGATGCCGATGCCCCCGAACCATTGCAGCATCGAGCGCCAGAAAAGCAGACCCGGCGGCAGATGCTCCAGACCGGCGAAGACAGTTGCCCCGGTCGTTGTCAGCCCTGAAATCGCTTCGAAAATCGCATCGACGCCGCGCGCCTCGGTTGCGCCGAAAAGGAAAGGCAGCGCGCCAAAGAGGGGCAGTACCACCCAGACGCCAGTCGCCAGCAGGAAGGTCTGCTGCAGGGTCAGCCGGCTGCCGACACCGTTTGCGCAGGAAAGCGCGAGAAGGCCGCCGAACGTGCAGGTGATGATGGCGCTTTCGACAAAGGCGCTCCAGTGATCGTTGTCATAGGCGAAATCCACCATCGCCGGCAGGAACATGGTCGCCCCGAGAACGGCCGAAAGCAGGCCGATCACATATCCGATGGGGCGCATATCCAGCATGCGCTCTGGCATGGCGGGGGGCGACGCCGCTGTCAAGCGGGGCTCTCGGCCCCCGGGCGGCGGTCAGTCGCGCCAGAAGCGTGGCAGGACAACGACCAGAACCGCGAGCAGCGAAAGCCGACCCATCACCATCGCAAGGATCATCAGGAGCTTGGCCGTATCCGAAAAGCCGATGAAGGTGCCGGTTTCGGCCAGGCCGGGCCCATAGCTGTAGCCGATGTTTCCGATGGAGGTCCACGCCGCAAAGATCGCGGTCACGAAATCCAGCCCCGTCTGCTGCAGAAGCACGGAAATGAGGCCAAAGGTCAGGATGAAGGCGCCGAGGTAGAGCACGATGGCGTCCATCGTGTCGTTGTCGACCGGCCGGCCGGCATAGCGGACGGGCGCAACCCGGTGCGGTTCGTGCACGCCGCGTATGGCGCTGCCGAGCGCGCTCAGCATCACCTGAACCCGAAAGACCGACATCCCCGCCGCGCTGGAACCCGAGCAGGCACCGATGATGCCGAGCCACATCGCGACGATCATCCCGAAGGCGCCCCAGGTCGTGAAATCGCCGGTCGCGAAGCCTGTCGAGGACATGATCGACACGAGATTGAAGAGAGCGCCCCGAAACGCGGGTTCGAAGGCCTGTTCGCTTGTCAGCGCCCGCCAGAGCGCGACAGCCAGGACCGCCGTCCCGACCCAGCTGAGATAGGCCCATATCTGCGGGTCCCGAAGAAGCGGCCGCGCCTTGCCCCTGACGAGTTGCACGTAGCGGATATAGGGAAAGCTGCCCAGAAGCATGAAAACGACCGCCGCGTATTCGATGATGCCCGAATAGCCGGTGAACGATGCCGATCGCGGTGAAAATCCGCCCGTCGAAGTCGTGGACAGCCCGTGCAGGATCGCCTCAAAGACCGGCATGCCGAGCAGCGCGAAACTTGCGATGCAGATGAGCGTCAGCGCGAGATAGACGAAAAAGAGCTGCCGGGCGATGTCGGTTGCGCGCGGCAGTACCTTGCCGAAAGTATCGAAGCCCTCGGACCGAAAGAACTGCATCCCGCCGAGGCGCATCACGGGCAGAAAGATCATGGCGATGAACGCGATACCAAGCCCGCCGAGCCAGTTGAGCATCCCCCGCCAGAGATTGACGCCCGCCGGCAGGTCCTCGACATTGACAAAGACCGAGGCGCCGGTGGTCGTGATGCCGGACACCGCTTCGAAATAGGCGTCGATCAGGCGCACATCCGGCGCCCCGATGACCAGCGGCAGCGCCGCAAAGAAGGGAACCGCCAGCCAGATGCCGATGGTCAGCAGAAATCCCTGCCGGACCGTCATGCTGCGGCTCTTGTGGTTCTGGCATGACAGCGCCGTGACTGCACCGGAAAGGGTCGTCAGTATCGACGCTTCGGCAAAAGCATAACCGTTCGCGTCGCCGAGGAAGAGGTCGGTCAACATCGGAATGGTCATCGTCAGCCCGAAAACGGCAATGACAAGCCCGATAACATAACCGACAGGGCGTAGATCGACCATGATGCTGCGGAGCCATGCGCCCGGCGCAGGGAACTGTCAAGATGCGTCGGTCTTGCTGCGATGTCCCCTGCCGGGCCGAAACCATCCGCCCGCTCTTCCGGGGGCCGCTTTCAGCCCGGCTTGTGCAGCGATGCGAAAAGCCGCGGGTCGATGCTCGCATCCGCGAAGGTCGGCCCCTCGGTCAGGATGCTGACCGCATCGTGACTGTGCAGGCTTTCCTGATGGCTGGCGACAATGCGGAAATCGCCGATCCGGTCGTCGGCCAGAAGCCGCTCTGCAAAGCTCCGCGCGGCATCTTCCACGAAGATGGGGTTGGCCGCGTTCAGTTCGGCAAAGGCCTGTTCGTCCTCTCGCTTGACCATCACTTGCGTCTCGGTCGGCACGGCGGCACGGGCGATGTCGATCAGATCTTCGTACCAGAGCCGTTTTCCACCCTCTTCCACGACCGATATCCGCGCGACGGAGCGCTGCGAATGAGGCGTTGCGAGCTGACCGCGGGCCTGACGCGCATGTTCACTGAGTTCCAGCGAACATGGGCAGGTCGAGGAATAGACATAGTCGAGATGGGTGATCCGCTTCTGCCGCCCCTCACGTTCGATGAGTTCGAGCGCGATGTCGTAATATTGCCAGCCGGACAGGCCCGAGCGCAGCGACTGCACCCGCGCAGGGAACGAAAACCGCATCATCAGGCGCGCATCGACGCTGTCATGGTCCTTCTTGTAGTCGTCGAGCACGGCAGCCAGCACCGAAAAGGAAAAGGTCCGTTCCGCATGGGCATAAAAGGACCGCATGATGCGGCTCATGTTGATGCCCTTTTTTTCGCCGATAAGCGACACTGTGCCGGTAACGGAGGTTTCCAGCGTCACATCGCCGCCGTCGCGCGTGTGAAACCGGATCGGCAGGCGAAAGTTGGAGATGCCGACATGCTGGATCTGCGCCTTTGCACCGACGATCAGGCTGGAGGGGCCGTTCTGCAGGTCGGGCATGGAGGCGCGGTAGTCGGCGTCGGACTTGAAGTCTTCAGGATAGGTTCTTGAAAGATCGGGGTAATTCGAAACTTCGCGCCCCGGCAGAAGGCGCGCGATGGCCGGATCGAGGCGCGCAACTTCGCTCGGGTCGGCCTGTTCAGCCCAACGCCTCAGCAGCCGCAGCGCCTCGGCGGCATCCGCGCGATCCGGCTCCCGGTCAATCTCGCCCACGAAGTTCATGGCACGCTCCCTCGTCACCGGGCCTGTCCCCGGATGCGCCATTATGTGGGCACGGGCGCCCACTTGTCCAACCCTACGCGGTATCCCGTGTCGGTTTCGCGACCTCAGGCCGCAGCCAGCGCCTGCCGGAGATCGGCGATCAGGTCCTCCACATCCTCGATCCCGACCGACAGCCGCACAAGTCCCGGTGTAATCCCGAGGCTCGTCCGCTGCTCTGCGCTCAGGCGCTGATGGGTCGTCGTCGCGGGATGCGTGATGATTGACTTGGCATCGCCGAGGTTGTTGGAAATCTTGACAATTTCCAGGGCGTTGAGGAAGCGGAAGGCACCCGCCTGACCATCACGAATCTCCAGCGACAGGACGGTGCCGCCGGCCCCCATCTGATCCATGGCGATGGCGTGCTGGGGATGACCCAGCAGGCCAGGATAGATCACGCGTTCAAGCCTTGCATCGCCTGAAAGCGCCTCGGCAATAGCTTGCGCATTCGCGGCCTGTTGCCGCACCCGGAGGTCAAGCGTCTCCATCCCCTTCAGCATCACCCATGCGTTGAAAGGGCTCAGCGCCGCACCGGTGTGCTTCAGGTAGGGCTCCAGCACCTTGCGAATGTAGGCGCGCGACCCGCAGACGACACCGCCAAGGCAGCGGCCCGACCCGTCGATATGCTTGGTCGCCGAATAGACGACCACATCGGCGCCCAGCGCCACGGCCTGCGAAAAGGTGGGGGTCGCAAAGACATTGTCGACAATGACGATCGCGCCGTGGGCGTGGGCGATGTCACAAACGGCCCGGACGTCGATCACCTCCAGCGTCGGGTTCGACACCGATTCGAGAAAGACGGCCTTCGTTCCCGAGCGAACGGCCGAACGCCACTGGCCAAGATCGGTGCCATCGACCAGCGTCACCTCGACGCCGAACCTGCCAAGGATTTCCAATACATAGAGGCAGGAGCCAAAGAGCGCCCGGGCCGCAACGACATGATCGCCCGCCTTCAGGAGCGAAGTCAGCGCCCCGTTCACGGCCGCCATACCGGAAGCGGTGGCAAAGGCATCCTCGGTCCCTTCGAGAACCGCCATGCGCTCTTCGAACATCCGCACGGTCGGGTTGCCATAGCGGGCATAGATGAACTCGTCCGGCCCGCTTTCGATAAACCGTGCCTCGGCCTGTTCGGCGCTGTCATAGACGAAGCCCTGGGTCAGAAAGATCGCCTCGGACATCTCGCCATACTGGCTGCGCCGCGCGCCTGAATGAACCAGTTTCGTGCGTGTCTTCCAGTTGTTCATGACCCGTGCCTCCGGCAACAAAAAAGCCCCCACCGGAACAGGTGGGGGCACCATCGCCTCCAACCTCTTTAGCGGCATGTTTAACGTGGCCCGCAATCCGGTAACAAATCGCCACGCCCCTGCGATAACGCGAAGCCATGGCGACGTCAACCTCAGCCTGGCAAGGGCACCGCCCTTGCAGATAGTCCGGATTCGCGGTCGAATGGCAGAAACGCCGCGAGAAGGATCCCATGCCGAGATTGCTGTTGCTTCTGGTCGTCACAGGCATCACGGCCTGCACCTTCACGACGGCTACCTCAGGCGTTGTCGGTTCGGTTGAGTTCGCGGGCCAAAGCTATCCGATCCGCGCCGCTTCCGGTGACCCTTCCGTGTGGCAGGTTCTGGTGAATGGCCAACCCGTTCATTGCCGCAAGCCGACTGAAACGGATTGCTACTGGTCACTCCGCAACTACCTGAACGCCCAGGACCTTCTGAACGATCTGCCCTGACGCACGTATTTGTGAAGTCGCGCTGGCGGACAGAGCCTTCGCATTGCTGTTCGTTCAAATGGGGCCATGTTAGTCCGAAGTAAAAGGATGACGCATGACCACCCCAATCGACCTGTACTACTGGCCTACGCCGAATGGCTGGAAAATCGCCATCGCGCTGGAAGAGATGGGACTACCCTACGAGGTGCATCTGATCAACATCGGTGCAGGCGATCAGTTCAAGCCGGACTTCCTTGCCTTGTCGCCCAACAACCGGATGCCCGCCATCACCGACCATGACGGGCCGGATGGCGCGCCCGTCTCCATCTTCGAAAGCGGGGCAATCCTGCAATATCTGGCGCGGAAGACCGGCACGTTCTACGGGCAGACGGAGCGCGACCGGATTGCCGTCGATCAGTGGCTGATGTGGCAGATGGGCGGTGTCGGGCCGATGGCCGGACAGGCGCATCACTTCCTCAAATACGCCCCGGCGATGGACCCGCCTAACGACCTGCCCTATGCCAAGAACCGCTACCGCAATGAGGTTGCCCGGCTCTACGGTGTGCTCGACCGGCAACTTGCACAGGGCGAATTCGTCGCGGGCGATTTCCCTTCGATTGCCGATTTCGCCATCTGGCCCTGGGCCTCGCTCTGGGAAGGTCAGCAGCAGGTGCTCGACGACAAGCCGAACATGGCGCGTTGGCTGGCAACGATGGCGGCCCGGCCCGGTGTCCAGCGCGGACGCGCGGTCGCGGCGGAACTGCGGTCGGATTTCCGGAAGGACCGAGAGGCGCAGAAGCTGCTTTTCAGCGGCCGGGTCTAAGGCAGAAACCGCGCGCGGCGAACAGCACAAGCCAAGGCTTAGAGTTCTTCGCGACCGTAGATATTGGCGATTTTCCGCATCCGTTCGTCGCGAAAGGCGTCAACCACTGTTGAGGGTCCTTTACCTGCGACAACCGACGAGCTGCGTCCTTCCTCCGGTCGTGCATCTGACATGACAACGACGAAAAAGAAGATCGCCCCCGCAACACATGCCGCCATCATCATCGTCAGAGCGACATAAACCAGAGGTGATATGTTCTGCATCTTGTCTACTCCACGCACCAATAACGACCAGAAGCCTCTTCATCCGGCCCGCAAAGCGCGCCGCCGGTAACAATCTCCAGTAGAGTTGAAATGGTGCAAGAATATGCAAGAAAAGAGGCGGTGCGCGGAAATTGACTACCTAAGGTGGAAAAGAGTGTTTCCCGAAAGGCACCGAACGACGCCCCTGCCCTGACGGATCAGGCCTTGTCGTCCACTCCGTATTTCTGAAAGACGCTGCCCTGTGTCATGAAGAAAAGGAAGATGGCCGCCGGCAGACCGAAGGTCTTGAAATTGACCCAGGCCTGATCGGACATCAGGCGCCAGATGATCTCGTTTGCAACGGCGAGACCGGCGAAGAAAAGCGCCAGGCGCCGGGTGAGGATGATCCAGCCTTCGGCCTGCAGCGGCATGGCATCTTCCATGACAAGGGCAAGATAGGACCGGCCGCGCAGAAGACCGAAGCCGAGAATGCCGGCAAAGAGCAGATAGATGATGGTTGGCTTCATCTTGAAGAAGCGTTCGTCGTTGAACCACACGGTCAGCCCGCCGAAGACGACCACGAGCACGAGCGTCGCGATCTGCATGGGCGCGATCCGCCCCGTCAGCCGCCAGAGGATCAGCGTGGATATAGCGATTAGCGGGATGAAGGCCGCGGTGGCGACGATGAACCCGCCATAAGCCGTGCCGCCGATGATGACCGTGTCATCCTTGAGCCGGCTGAAGGCCACGAAAAACGCAATGATCGGGCCGAGTTCCAGCGCCAGTTTCAGCCACACATTGATCTTCTTGCCTGCCATGTCCACTATCCTGCCATTTCTACGATGACTGCACCAGCCGCGATCAGCGTCATCAGGAACAGCCGCCTCGGCCCCACCTTTTCGCCCAGGACCAGCCATGCGATGGCGGCCGCAAAGACGGTCGAGGTTTCTCGCAGGACCGCCGCCTCGCCGACATTGTCGAGCCGTGTCGCCATCAGGATCGCCCCGAAACTCGAGAACGCCGTCAGGGCACCGAAAACACCCCGGCGGAAAAGCGGCCCGACCTCGGCGCGCGGCAATCGGCGCAGGCGCGGCAGCAGATAGGCCGGCATGACAAGCCCGTCGATCAGAAAAAACCAGGCGAGAAAGGTGAAGGGATCGGCCGTCGAGCGGATGCCGTAGGCGTCATAGGTCGTGTAAAGCGCGACGAAGCAGCCTGTGAGCACTGCGAGCCCGAGCGCGGGAACCATGGTGTCACGCCCGACCGTCACCGTCCGCAGGTTGTAGATGGCAAGGCCGAAGATACCACTGAGAAGAACCGCGACGCCCAGCCATTGCCCGGCCGAGAAGTGTTCGCCGAAGACGAGCCCGGCACCGATGACGGCAAAGAACGGCGCTGTCCCGCGCACGACGGGGTAGACGACGGAATAGGCCCCGCGCTGATAGGTCATCGCCTGGCTGAACTTGTAGCCGGCATGGATGATGCCGGCCCCTGCGAGGATCGGCCAAAGATGCGGCTCGGGCCAGGGCATGACAAAGAACGCGACCGGCGCGGCCATCGTCGCATAGCAGATGTCGATTGCCGCCCGGCTGATCCACGGGTCGTGGCGGCCCTTTTGCAGGGCACCGAAAAGCGCGTGGGAAAAAGCGGCAAAGAGGGCGAGTATGAGGGCGAGTTGCCGCCCCGCGTCCGTACCCTCAATCGAAAGGATCCAGTCTGTCACCTTTGGCCCGGACCCCTAGTTCGGCGCCCCGACCAGGGCGCTCGCGAACTCCTCCGGGTCGAATGGCGACAGATCGTCGATCTGTTCACCGACGCCGATGGCGTGGATCGGCAGGCCGAACCGGTCGGCCAACGCCACCAGAACGCCACCCTTCGCGGTACCGTCGAGCTTTGTCATCACGAGCCCCGAGACATCGGAAATCTTGCGGAAGATATCGACCTGGCTCAGCGCGTTCTGGCCCGTTGTCGCATCGAGAACCAGAAGCGTGTTGTGCGGCGCATCGGCATCCTTCTTGCGGATGACACGGACGATCTTGGCCAGTTCCTCCATCAGGTCCTGACGGTTCTGAAGCCGGCCTGCGGTGTCGATCAGCAGAAGGTCCGCGCCTTCCTCCGACGCCCGGGTCATCGCATCGAAGGCTAGTGAGGCAGGGTCGGAGCCTTCCGGTGCGGTCATCACCGGCACCCCTGCCCGTTCGCCCCAGACCTGCAACTGTTCAACGGCGGCGGCGCGAAACGTGTCGCCCGCCGCGATCACCACTTTTTTGCCGGCGGCGCGAAACTGGCTGGCGAGTTTGCCGATGGTCGTCGTCTTGCCGGAGCCGTTGACCCCCACCACCAGCACGACCTGCGGCTTTGTGGGATAAAGCGGCAGCGGGCGGGCCACCGGCTCCATGATCCGGGCGATTTCGGCGGCAAGAAGGCCCTTGATCTCGCTGACCGACAGTTTGCGCCCCATGCGCCCTTCGGCAAGGTTGGCCGCGACCCTGAGCGCGGTATCGACGCCCATGTCGGACTGGATCAGCAGCTCTTCCAGGCTTTCAAGCATCGCGTCATCGAGGACACGGCGCGGTTCAGCCGTCTCTGGTGTCCGGCCGAACAGCCGCCCGATCAGCCCCGGCTTCGCCGGTTTATCTCCCTCCGTCGGCGCGGGGGCGGACGGAGCGGTCGTCCTCGGCGCGGCCTCGGCGGGCGCTTTCGGGGCCACGACGGGCGAAGGCTGGGGCTTTGGTTCCGGAGGCGCGATTGGCGCTGGCGGCTCAGCAACCGTCGGCGTCACAGGTGCCGGTGCGCGTTCGGTGGGTGCATCCGCAATTGCCGGGCCTTCGTCAAGATCCGCCGGTGTTTCGGCCTGCGCCTCGCCAGCGGAATCCGGGCGGAAGGGTGCTTCTTCCTCTGCCCCCTCGGCGACGATTGCCTCAAGACCCTCTTCCAGCTTCGACGAAGACTTGAAGAGTTTGTCCTTGAGCTTCTTGAAGAACGACATCGGCCACGCCCTGGCTGTTTTGCTACCCCCACCTAGTCAATTAGGCCCGGCGATGGAAGGGGCTCCACCCGGCCGTCTCCGCAGGCATGTATGCGCCCCCGCTGCCAACGACGGCCCCGGCGCATGGTGTGGCGGAAAGATATCGCTTTGCGGAAATCGGCAACGTCTGGCGGCGGGCAGCGCCAATATGCACATATGACAATGATTTTTTCCGGATTCTGCGGTATGGAACCCCCATGAAGTTGCCATTCAGGAAATCTTCGGGCAGCCCGGCTTCGGGCACTGAAACCGCCGCCGACAAGGCCGATGCCGAGGTTCTCGACCGTGTCGCTTCGGCGCTGAGCGGTGAGGATGAGGGGCCTCGCCTGCCCGATAACGACTTGTCCGAGGGACCGGTGGACCTGAACGAGGTCGCGGATGAGGTCATCGCGGCTGACGCCGGGGCGGAGGCGGCACCTGCCATGGCGAAATCCGCCGCATCGCCTATGGCCAACGGGCAGCCTTTGCGGGCCGATGCTCTGCGCCAGTCGGTCCGGGTACTCTGGCAGGACTGGCGTCCTCTGCGGCCCTTTGCACTCGCAACGCTTGGCCCGGTTCCGATCCTGATCCTCGGGGCCTATCTCGGCGGCATTTTCGCGCTGCTCGCCTTCCTGACGATGACCGCGCTTGTCTATGCGCTCGATCACGTGCTGAACCTGCCATCCCCTCCTCCGGCTCAGGAAGCCGATCTTGCGCGGGCCGAAAAGCTCACCGTCGCGCTCGGGCTGACGCATTTCGTCCTTCTCATCATTGCTGTTCACGCCCTGTCAGGTGGCGGCGGTCTCGGCCTCCTCGGCTGGCTTGCCACATTCATCGCCTTCGGCCTCTGGTTCGGCCAGGTGTCGAACTCTGTCGCCCACGAGTTGATCCACCGGACCGACAAGCGACAGTTCAACCTTGGCATGGCGGTCTTTACCTCGCTTCTCTTTGGCCATCACACCTCGGCACACCGGCTGATCCATCATCGTTTTGTCGCAAGTACGGATGACCCGAACACCGCCGCCGCAGGCGAGACATTCTATGCCTTCCTGCCCCGCGCCTGGTGGGAGGCCTTCATTGCCGGGTACGAGATGGAGGCGGGGATGCGCAGCGAGCGCAGCAAGGAGAAACTTTTCGATCTTCATCCCTATGCCATCTATATCGGGGGCGCACTCGCCACGATGATCGTCGTCACGGTGGCCTTCGGCGGCTTCGGACTGCTGGTCCTGCTGGCGCTTGCGGGTTATGCGCAGTTACAGTTGCATCTTTCGGACTATGTGCAGCACTACGGGCTCTTGCGGCAGAAGGACCGCGACGGCCATCTGGAACCGGTGGGTCCGCAACACAGCTGGAACGCGCCGCACCCGGCATCGGCCTTCATGATGTTGAATTCACCGCGCCATTCCGATCATCACTACCACCCTGCACGTCCATTCCCGACGCTCGATCTTCCGCCGAAAGATGTTGCGCCGCGCCTGCCCTATTCCTTGCCCGTCATGGGAGCCATCGCGCTCGTTCCCGGGCTCTGGTTCCGGATCATGGACGCGCGGCTTGGCGCCCTTCGGCCGGACCGCTGGTCACGACCGATCACATGACCGGTGGGGGAACTGGCGTCCCGGCGCCGGGTCTGTCATGCTGCGGCAGTACCTGCCAACAGCGGAGATACACCCCGATGCGTCACGCAAGGACCGCCGCCCTCTGGATGTGCGTCGCAACCGCTGCCACGGCGGCCGATACCGGCACCCCCCTGACCGGCGATGAGTTTGAACGGGCCGTCACGGGGCGCACGCTTTACTTCAACTCTGCAGGCCAACCCTATGGCGTAGAACAATATCTTCCTGACAGGAAGGTTGTCTGGGCCTTTGTCGGCGACGATTGCCGCAAGGGCCGCTGGTATGACGAGAACGGGCTGATCTGCTTTGTCTATGACGACAATCCCGATCCGCAGTGCTGGCTCTTCTTTACGATCACCGGTGGGCTGGCCGCCCAGTCCGTCAACTATCCCGACAGCCCGCCGCTGACTGCCGTGGAACAAAGCCCGGAGCCGATTGCCTGCCTTGGCCCCAATGTCGGGGTCTGAGCGGCCCCGCACCGGCCAGATGGATCAAAGCAGGCTACCCTGCCCGTCCGGCGTGGGCTTCGACCGGCGCGGTTTCGCCGCCGGACCGGTCTGGGCCGCAACCCGCCCGTCGTGAAACTCTATCTCCAGCGCCCCGGCGGTTTCTGCGGCGCGCGCCGCGGTAATGACCGCCCCGCCGGACCGGACGACGGTGTAGCCGCGCTTCAGCGTTTCGCGGTAGCCCAGGGTCTGGCGCGTCCGGTCGAGTGCCGCCAGCCTGCCGGAAAGGTCCTCGAGCCGGGCGCCCGGCGCGGCATGAAGCCGTAGCGCCAGTTCCGCCAGACGGTCGCGCCCGCGGGCGATCTCACGCTCGGTCTCGCGCGTGTTGCGCGCGAAGGCCGGTGCAAGCCGGCCGGCCACGACCCCGAGCCGCCGGCGCTCGTCGGCGATGAACCGCACCAGAAGACCCGGCCGCATACGTCCCGCAATGCCGTTGAACCCCGCACGCTTGCGCGTGGCCGCGGCTGACAGCGCCGGACCAAGGCGACCCGCGAGAAAATCGAAGCGCTGGCGGGCGGGCGCGGCCAGCGCTTCCGGCCGGCCGAGCGCGCGGCCAAGATCGGCGAGCCGCTGGCGGCGGGCATCGACGCGCTGACCGATCGCGCGGGCCAGTCGCGCGCCCTGCTCGCCGGTCCAGGCCAGTAATTCAAGCCGGACGGGCACCGCCATTTCCGCCGCTGCCGTCGGTGTCGGGGCGCGGCGATCGGCGGCATGGTCAATCAGAGTCGTGTCGGTTTCGTGCCCGACGGCGGAAATGAGCGGTATGGCGCTGTCGGCGGCGGCGCGGACGACAATTTCCTCATTGAAGCCCCAGAGATCCTCGATGGAGCCGCCACCCCGCGCCACAATGATCAGGTCGGGGCGCGGGATCGAGCCGCCGGGCGGCAAGGCATTGAAGCCCCGGATCGCCGCGGCGACCTCGGGGGCGCATTTTTCGCCCTGCACGGCGACGGGCCAGATGAGAACCCGGCGCGGAAACCGGTCGCGAAGGCGATGCAGGATATCCCGGATCACCGCACCGGAGGGCGAGGTGACGACGCCGATCACCTCGGGCAGATAGGGGATGGGTTTCTTGCGTTCTGACGCGAAGAGCCCCTCGGCGGCAAGCGCCGCCTTGCGCTTTTCCAGCATCAGCATCAGGGCCCCCATGCCGGCGGGGGCAATGTCGTCGACGATCAGTTGGTATTTCGACTGTCCGGGAAAGGTCGTGAGCCGGCCGGTCGCGACGACCTCCATACCTTCTTCGGGCCGGACGCTCATGCGCGCGACCTGCCCCTTCCAGGACACGGCGGCAATGACCGCGCGATCATCCTTCAGATCGAAATAGAGATGCCCCGAAGCCGGGCGGGAAACGCGGCTCACCTCGCCCCGGACCCGGACCTGACCGAATTCGCCCTCGATCACCCGTTTGACCGCGCCTGAAATCTCCGAGACGGTGAATTCATGGGCGTTGCCACCGGCGCCGTCCGGACTGTCCTCGAATAACTCCATGGCCTTGCTTGTATCCTCCGCCCGCCGACCTTAGAACGCCGCCAGGGCAAGGCCAAGCGGGGGCGCATGAATATTCTCATTCTCGGCGGTGGCGGGCGTGAACATGCGCTGGCCTGGGCGGTCAAGCAGAACCCGAAATGCGACCGGCTGATCGTGGCGCCGGGCAATGCCGGCATCGCGATGATGGCGGAATGCGCCGATCTCGACATCATGGACGGGGCGGCGGTGGTGACATTCGCCGAGGAAAACGCGGTCGACTTCGTGATCGTCGGACCCGAGGCACCCCTGGCCGCGGGCGTGGCCGACGCGCTCCGGACTGCCGGCATTCTGACCTTCGGCCCCTCGGCGGCGGCTGCGCGGCTCGAAGCCTCGAAGAGTTTCACCAAGGAAATCTGTGACGCCTGCGGTGCACCCACCGCGGGCTATGCACGTTTCACCGACAAGACCGCGGCGGCAGACTATGTCCGGGCGACGGGCGCGCCGATCGTGATCAAGGCCGACGGGCTGGCCGCCGGCAAGGGCGTGATCGTGGCGATGAGCGCCGAGGAGGCGCTCTCGGCGCTTGACGACATGTTCGGTGGTGAATTCGGCGCGGCTGGTGCCGAGGTGGTCATCGAGGAATTCATGGAAGGTGAGGAGGCTTCGCTTTTCGTCCTTTGCGACGGCAGGGATGTTCTGCCCATCGGCACCGCGCAGGACCACAAGCGGGTGGGCGACGGCGATACCGGCCCGAATACCGGCGGGATGGGAGCCTATTCCCCGGCGCCGGTGCTGTCGGACGCGGTTTTGCACCAGACGATGGACCGGATCGTGCGCCCGACCATTACCGAGATGTCCCGACGCGGCACGCCGTTTCAGGGGGTCCTATATGTGGGGCTGATGATCAGGGGCGATGAGGCGCGGCTTGTCGAATATAATGTCCGTTTCGGCGACCCGGAATGTCAGGTGCTGATGATGCGGCTTGGCGCGCAGGCCTTCGATCTGATCCACGCCTGCGCCGAGGGACGGCTGGGGGGGATGAAGGTCAATTGGGCCGAGGATCATGCCTTGACGGTGGTGATGGCGGCGGCGGGCTATCCGGGCGCCTATGCGAAGGGCTCGCAGATCCGGGGACTTGAGGAACTGGCCGAGGATTCGTCGCACATGGTCTTCCATGCCGGGACTGCGGCACGGGACGGGTCTGTCGTGGCCGCAGGCGGCCGGGTGCTGAATGTGACCGCGCGCGGCGCGACGCTATCGGAGGCGCGCGACCGGGCCTATGGCATGGTCGACAGGATCGACTGGCCGGGCGGGTTCTGCCGGCGCGATATCGGCTGGCGGGCGCTTTAGGGTTTCGTCCTCGGCTTCGCCTCGGCCGACCCGCCGGGGGCCTTGCCCCCGGACCCCCAGGGTATTTTCCGACAGAAAGCGGGGATGAGGTCAGTCGCAGCCTGCAACCCGGTCGAAGCTTTTTGCTCCCTTGTAGGGGGCGAGATCGCGGACGGTGAGCCTGCCATCCGCGAGCGTCGTGCCGGCAATCCGGGTCCAGTCAGCATTGGCGGTGAGGACGGTCGGGCGCCCCGCGCAGGTGGCGATGCGGCCCTGGATGAAGGCATCGCCGATCCTGTGGTTGGTCAGGCCGTCACGCGCCGCGATCTCGGTCAGCCTGCCATCGGCGAAGCGCCAGACGCGCAGTGTCTTTGCCAGATGCGGCCGGTCGATATAGGCGATTTCAACCGCGCCATCGCCATCGAGGTCGGCTGCGCCGACGGGCGCAAGCCAGCGGTGGCGGCGGCCGATGAAGGGCGTGGCGGCGACCGGCCCGTCTTCATCATAAACGGCCAGACGGGCGCCGGCCTGCAGGTCGGTTTCCACCACGATCACCTCGGGGGCGCCGTCGCCGTCGAGATCGGCAAGGCGGGGGGCGATATCTTCGAAAACGCGGGACTGCGGCAAGGTGATCCGGCGGGCCGGGCCGAATGTCATCTTCAGAACCAGCGCGCCATATTCCACTGCATCGCCAAGGACGCCGTGATCGTAGCGCGTGGTCGGATCGTCGAAGCGCGCCGCGACGATCTGCGCCGGGGCGGCGCCGGCAAGGGCGAGAAAAGCCGCGGCGAGCGCCGCCGTCCGCATCAGATCTGCTTTTCGGGCATGAAGACCTTCAGCCCGTCGAGCGCATCCGTCACCTTGATCTGGCAGGTCAGACGCGAGCGGGACGGGTCCGGCTCATAGGCGAAATCAAGCATATCCTCTTCCATCGCGTCCTTTTGGGGAAGTTTTTCCACCCAGCCCGGATCGACATAGACATGGCAGGTCGAGCAGGCGCAGGCGCCGCCGCAATCGGCCTCGATCCCCGGGATGCCGTTGTCGCGCGCGCCCTCCATCACCGTGAGTCCGTTCGCCACATCGACGACATGCTCGGTTCCGTTGAATTCGACATAGGTGATCTTGGCCATCGACTCGTTCCATTCCGTTCCGTGTTCCCGCGTATCTAGCCGCTCGCTGCGCCATGCTCCACCCCCCTGGCGATTCTGTGATAGCTTGTGGAAAATCTGCACGGTGCGGGAGGCGAAGATGCTGCGGGTGATCGGGGCCGGGTTCGGCCGGACGGGTACGGATTCGATGCGCGAGGCGTTGAACATGCTGGGCGTCGGGCCCTGCCATCACATGTTCGAGGTGAACCGGGACGAGCGGCAGCAAGACATGTGGCGGGCCCTGGCCCAGGGCGCCGCGCCGGACTGGCCCGCGCTTTTTGCGGGCTACGCCTCCTGCGTGGACTGGCCGTCGACCGCCTATTGGCGCGAGCTTGCCGCCTTTTGCCCGGATGCCAGGGTGGTCCTGACCTGGCGTTCGGCCGAAAGCTGGTGGGCGAGCTTCGAACGCACCATCCTGCCGGTGATCAGGTCGTCGCAGGACGAGCAATCGCTTGGCGTGGCGTTGATTGCGAGGCAGGTTTTCGGCGGCCGGCCAGACGACCGTGCCCACGCGATTGCCACCTATGAGGCGCATGTCGAGGAGGTCAAGGCGACGATCGCACCGGATCGCCTGCTGATCTATCCGGTCGGTGCCGGCTGGGACCCGCTTTGCCGGCATCTCGGCCTGCCGGTTCCGGACGAACCGTTTCCGCAACGAAATTCGAGCGCGGAGTTTCAAGCGGCGGTCGAGCAGGCGGAACCACGATAGCGCGCCTTGCGGACTGTGATAGACCTCACGGCACCAGCGGCATCAGATCGAGCGGACCGGACAGCCAGGACATGACACGACACCCGTTTTTCGGCCTCGGCCTTGCAACCTTTGGCGCGCTGATCCTGACGCCCGACACCATGTTCATGCGCTGGTCGGACATGGGCGGGTTTCAGATGCTGGCCTGGCGCGGGCTGACGATGGGGGGGCTGCTGCTGATCCTCTGGCTCGGCTCCGGCGCGCCGGGACGCGCGGCGCTGACGACCCGGACGGGGGCTGCGATCATCGGCTGCCACATGGTCAATGCCACGCTCTTTTCGCTCGGCATCGCGGTAGCGCCGGTGCCGGTCGTGCTTTTTGCCGTTGCCGTTTCTCCAGTCTTCGCGGCGCTTTTCGCCTGGGCGATTGCCGGCGAAACCGCCGGGCGCGCGACATGGATCACGACGGCGGCGGTTCTGGCGGGGATATTCGTGGCCATTCTCGGGCGCGATACCGGTGGGGTCGGGTTCAACCTCGCCTCCGCGCTCGGGGCCGCCGCCGGACTTGGGGTTGCGGCGTCCCTCGCGCTCACCTTCGTCATCCTGCGAAAGGCGCGCGACATTCCGATCCTTCCGGCCATCGGCGGCGGATCGTTTCTGGCCGGCATGGCCGGACTGGTGCTGGCGGGTGGGCCGGCGGCAATGCTCGAAGGCCAAGTCTGGGCGATTGCCGTGACGGGCCTTGTGATCCTGCCGGCGTCGTTTCTTGCGCTGACCTTCGCGTCACGGCACACGAGCGCGGCCAATGTCAGCCTCCTGATGCTGCTGGAGACGGTTCTGGGGCCGATCTGGGTCTGGGCCTTCGCGGGAGAGCCGCTGACGCTGCCGATGCTGATCGGCGGGGCGATTGTCATTGGCAGTCTGGCAATCTTCCTGGTCGTGACCGGGCGGGGACGACGCCCGACGCCACGCGCGCAGTGAAGGGGTCTTGAGCGGCAAAGAAAAGGGCGCCCGAAGGCGCCCGTCTCATGCCGCGGCCGATCCCGTTATTCGACCGAAAGCGCGACGAAGCGCGGCTCGCCGGCCCGCCGGATCAGGAGGAGGAGCGATTTGCGGCCCGCCTCTTTCGCCTCGTCAATCCGCGCAGTCAGATCGTCGGCTGATGCGACCTTCTGCTGGCCAGCCTCGGTAATCACGTCGCCCGCGCGCAGGCCCTTGCCATAAGCTTCGCTCGCCTCGTCGATTTCGGCGATCACAAGACCTTCGGCATCGGCAGGCAGGCCGAGTTCGGCGCGGTTTTCATCGTTGACGACGCCAAGGGTCATGCCGAGCATGTCCTTTTCGACGGGTTCCGTTGACTGGACCGAGGCAGGCACAGCCTCGCCTTCCGCGGCCTCGCGATGGCCGAGCGTGACGAGCAGTGTTTGGCTCTTGCCATCGCGCAGGACCACGACCCGCACCGCCTTGCCGATCTCGGTGTCGCCCACGCGGCGCACCAGTTCGCGCGTATCGGACACTTCGACGCCGTCAAAGGAGGTGATGACATCGCCGGCTAGGATACCGCCATCCTTGGACGGCCCGTCCGGCACATCGGTGACAAGCGCGCCCTTGGCATCGGCGAGGCCCATCGCTTCGGCCACGTCCGGCGTCACGTCCTGAATACGCACGCCAAGCCAGCCGCGCCGGGTTTCGCCGAAATCCTTGAGCTGGCCGACAACCTTCGAGACGACGTTCGACGCCATCGAGAACCCGATGCCGATTGAGCCGCCATTGGGGCTGAGGATCGCGGTATTCACCCCGATCACCTCGCCATCCATGTTGAAGAGGGGACCGCCCGAATTGCCACGGTTGATCGCGGCGTCAGTCTGGATGAAGTCGTCGTAAGTCCCCGAAAGCTCCCGGTTGCGAGCTGACACGATGCCCGCCGAGACCGAGAACCCCTGACCAAGCGGGTTGCCCATCGCCATGACCCAGTCGCCGACGCGCATGAGGTCAGAATTGCCGAAATTCACGAAGGGCAGCGGCTGATCGCTTTCGACCTTCAGAAGCGCGATGTCGGTCTTCGGGTCGGTGCCGACAAGTTTCGCGTCAAGCTTCTTGCCCGAGAAGAACTCGATGGAGATTTCGTCGGCGCCTTCGATCACATGGTTGTTGGTGACGATGAACCCATCTTCAGAAATCACGAACCCCGATCCGAGCGCATTCGACCGCTGCGGGCCGCGATTGCCGTTCGGATTGCCGAAATCGCGAAAGAAATCCTCAAAAGGCGAACCTTCGGGCACGATCGGGTCAGGTCCGGTCGGGGCTGCAACGACCGTTGTCGTCGTGATGTTGACGACCGAAGGGCTGATCGCCTCAGCCAGATCGGCGAAGCTCTCGGGTGCGGCCCGCGCCTCGGCCTGAATGACCTGACCGATCGCGAAAAACATTGCCAGCAGCGTGGCCAACATCAGCCGCAGCACCGCAACGGGATGCACCGGTTCTGCTTGAAGCGTGGTTACCTGCGGTTTCAATGCGCAACTCCCTTTTGTCCATCCGGGCCGGACCTTCCGCCGCCCCTGCGCGGTATTCAGTGTCAAGTTAAGGGGCGCTGGAGGCAATTCAAAGGCCATCGCGCCCCGTCAACTCAATGTGATCGCCCTGCGCGCCCCGGGATTTCGGGGCACAGTGTCTCAGCCTGCGATGGCACAGGCAAGCCAAATGAGGGCCACGCCAAGGCTGAGCGCGCCCAAACCGAGATTTCGGCGGGTTTCCACCGGCATCTGCCGCAACATCTCCAACAGGGCGTCAATGCGCGAAGGGGCCAGCGCAAGCACCAGCCCCTCCAGCGTCAGTACAAGTCCAAGCCCCAGCAAGAGAACCGAAACCGGCGACATGTCTCAGGGCTTTTCGGCCGACTTCAGATAGTCGAAGAACTCACTGTCCGGGGCCATGACCATCGTCGAATTGCCGCCGAGAAGCGCCGCGCGATAGGCCGCGAGCGAGCGGTAGAAGTCGAAGAACTCCGGATCGGCGCCATAGGCTGCGGCGAAGATGGCGTTTCGCCGCGCATCGGCCTCACCGCGGATGATATCGGCCTGACGCTGCGCATCCGACACCAGTTCAACCTTGGTCCGGTCGGCCAAAGCCCTGACCCGCTGCGCCGCCTCGTTGCCGCGCGCCACTTCGTCGGCGGCCTCGCGTTCCCGTTCGGCCCGCATCCGCGCGAAGGTCGCATCAAGGTTCTGGTCGGGCAGGTCGGTCCGTTTCAGCCGCACGTCGATGATCTGCACACCGAGCGAGTTTGCTTCCGTTGCCGCGGCGCCACGAATGCGGGTGGCAAGGTCGGCCCGGTTTTCCGACAGGATGTCTGACGACGTGACGGAACCAAGAACTTCACGGATCTGGGCATTCAGGATGGTGTCGATGCGGCTTTCGGCAAAGGCGATCCCGCCCACGCCGGTTGCCTTGCGGAATTGCTGCACATCCGTAATTCGGTACCGGGCGAAGGCATCGACAACCAGCCGCCGGTCATCCAGAGGCGTGATTTCGAGCGGCTGAATATCGCGGCCGAGGATCCGGTCGTCATAGCGGACGACTTCCTGAATGAGCGGGATCTTGAAATAGAGCCCCGGGTCTTCGTGGACCGACTTGATCTGGCCGAATTGCAGGACCAGCGCCTTTTCCCGTTCATCCACGATGAAGATCGAAGACAGCACCGCCGCGATGGCAAGAACCGCCACGGGCAAGAGAAGTGTCGAGCGGTTCATCAGTTCGCCCCCCCGGTTGTCGTGGCAGGTTTGCGGCCGATCTCATTCAGCGGCAGATAGGGAACGACGCCCTGGCCGGACTGGTTTTCGTCAAGGATCACCTTGTCGACACGGCCAAGCACCTCTTCCATGGTTTCAAGGTAAAGCCGCTTTCGCGTGACTTCCGGCGCCTTTTCATACTCGGTCAGGACGGCGGAAAACCGGCTCGCCTCGCCTTCGGCCTGGTTGACGACCTGCGCGCGGTAGCCTTCCGCCTCTTCAAGGATCTGCGCCGCCTCGCCGCGCGCGCCGGCGAGAATTGTGTTGGCGTAGGCGTCCGCCTCTTTCTGCAGCCGGTCGCGCTGCTGTTCGGCCGACTGCACGTTCTTGAAGGCGTCGATGACTTCGCGCGGCGGGTCGGCGCGGTTGAAGTTGACGCGCACGATGTTCAGACCGGATTCGTAGCTGTCGAGTGTCGTCTGGATCAGCTCTTTCAGCCGTTCGGCGATGACGCCCCGGTCGCGGTTCAGGATCGGCGCGAGCTGCGACTGCGCGATGATTTCCCGCATCGCGGATTCGGCAACCGCCGAAATGGTCAGTTGCGGGTCGCGCAAGTTGAAGAGGTATTTCTGCGCGTCATTGATGTTCCAGACCACCTGGAAATCAATGTCGACGATATTCTCGTCACCGGTCAGCATCAGACCATTGTCGGCCGAACTGCCGCGGCCGACACCGATATCCTCGATCCGTTCCGGCGTGACCGGGATGACATTGGCCTTGACGACCGGCCAGGGCGCGAAGTTCAGGCCCGGTTCGCCGATGGCAGAGAACTTACCGAGGAAAAGCTCGACAGACTGTTCTTCGGGTTTGACCGTATAGAAGGACTGAAACGCCCAGACAGCCGCCGCCGCCAAAACACCGAGACCCAGCGTTCCCCGCGTCAGTTTCGGCCCGCTCGGCCCATCCGGCCCGCGTCCGTTGAAGCCGCCGCGATTGCCGCGCCCGCCCATCAGCACCCGAAGCTGTTCGGTGCCCTTCTTCATGATCTCTTCGATTTCGGGAATATGCGGGCCATCGCCCGGCCTGCGACCGCCACGCGGCTTGTCGTCATCGTCCTTGCCACCGCCCGAGCCGCCGCCCCATGGGCCTCCGCTGCCTGCCATCAGGTATTATCCCCTCGTATATTCATCGTCACAGTCTATCCTCTCAACTGGGCATTGACAGCCATAAATCAAGCCGTCCTGACCGGTTTGCGCAGTGTCACCAGCTCTTCCGACATGGTCGGATGGACGGCGACAGTGCGGTCGAAATCCTCTTTGGTCGCGCCCATCTTGACCGCGATGGCGGCAAGCTGGATCATTTCGCCCGCCCCGGGCGCGACGATATGGCAGCCAAGCACCTTGCGCGTCTCGGCGCAAACGATCAGCTTCATCATCACCCGGTCCGGGCGGCCGGCAAAGGCAGACTGCATCGGTCTGAACGAGGTTGCGTAAACCTCGATTGGCCCCTTCTCTGCCGCGTCTTCCTCGCTGAGGCCGACAGTCCCGAGTTCCGGCTGGGTAAAGACGGCGCTTGCGACCAGATCGTGATCGGCCTTTCGCGGTTTCGCGCCGAATACCGTGTCGGCAAAGGCATGACCTTCGCGGATCGCGACAGGTGTCAGATTGATCCGGTCTGTCACATCGCCGACGGCGTAGATCGACGGAACCGCCGTCTGCGACCACGCGTCGACGACAACCTCGCCCTTGCGGCCGAGCTGGACGCCCACAGCCTCCAGCCCCAGCCCGGCCGTGTTCGGCACACGGCCTGTGGCATAAACAACCTTCTCATAGACCGCCTCGCGCCCGTCCGTTGACTTGACCCAGGTGCCACCATCGACTGCCCGCATTTCAAGAACATCGGTGCCGACATGAAGGTTGACGCCGCTCTCGATCATCATCTCGGCGATATGGCCGCGCGCCTCGCCATCAAAGCCGCGCAGAATCTGGGCGCCGCGGTAGTATTGCGTCACATGAACCCCGAGCCCGTTCAGGATGCAGGCAAATTCGCAGGCGATGAATCCACCGCCGACGATCAGGACCGATCGTGGCAGCCTGTTCAGATTGAAAATGTCATTGGAGGTCATCACCTCCACACCCCGAGGCACCTCAGGCACGAATGGATGCCCCCCGGTGGCGACAAGGATATGTTTGGTCCGGACAGTTTCGCCGCTGGCCAGACGGACGGTATGCGCATCCTCCACCACCGCCCTGGTATCATGGATCGTCACACCGGCATTGGTCAGGCCAGACCGATAGGCCGCCTCCAGCCGGTCAAGTTCGGCATCGAGCTTTCCCCGAAACGTCGTCCAGTCGAAATCGCCCCGTGTCACCTGCCAGCCGTATTGCCCCGCATCTTCCATGGCCCCGGCATAGGACGAGGCGAAGACCATCAGCTTTTTCGGCACGCAGCCGCGGATGACACAGGTTCCGCCCATCCGGTATTCTTCGGCCAGCCCGACACGGGCCCCGTATTCGCCGGCCGCGATACGCGCGGCCCGCACCCCGCCGGACCCCCCGCCAATGACGAAAAGATCGTAATCGAAAACGTCGCTCAAACCTTCTGCCTCCGCCGCTCCGCCGGCTCAGTCGCCGAGATCGGCGAAGATGTTCTCGGCCTCGGCCAGCGCGACCCGTTCCTCGACGACCGATCCGGTGGTGATGTCGCGCAACTCGACCCGGCCGTCCCCGTGGCCGAGAACGACCATGTCACAAATATCAATGAAAAGCCCATTTTCAACCACGCCCGGCACCTGATTGAGCACGAGTGCGAGTTGGCGCGCATTTCCGATCCGCTGCAGGTGGAGGTCGAGAATGACGTTCCCCTCATCCGTGCGGTAGGGCGCATCCTTGTTCATCCTGAGCGCTGTGGCCTGCCCCAGCACATCGAGCGAAACCAGCAATTCCTCGATCAGCGCCTTGGTTGTCTGCCAGCCGAAGCGGATCACCTCGACCGGAAGGGGAAAGGCGCCGAGCTGCGCGACCTCCTTGGCGGCATCGGCGATCACGATCATCTGGTCCGACGCCGTCGCCACGATCTTTTCCTGCAAGAGCGCCCCGCCGCCGCCCTTGATCAGGTTCAGGTTCCTGTCGAACTCATCCGTTCCGTCGATGGTCAGATCGAGCCATTTCGCCTCGTCGAGCGACACGACATTGATGCCCTGCTCGCGCGCAAGCGCCGCCGTCCTGGTCGAGGTCGGCACCGCCGTGATCCGCAGGCCCTCCGCCTTCACCCGTTCGGCCAGCGACCGCACCATCCACGCCGCCGTCGACCCGGTTCCAAGGCCCACGCGCATCCCGTCCTCGACAAAGGCAACAGCCCGTTTCGCGGCGGCAAGCTTGGCGCGGTCGATCGGAGACATTTCTGCGGGCATGACTCTCTCCATAGTGGTCACGTCAGCGCTTATAGGCAAGATATGGGCCGGTTGCGAGCGCGAATTCGTTCCTGTCCCCGCGCGGCAAGACGATGGCTGCGTCCTCTGCCGGAAGGTTCCCGCTGGCCGTTGCCGCCAAGGCCCTCTCCCGATCCCCGGGCACGACGCTGCCGGCCACCGGGTTGCCCCCGCGGAAGACCCAGGTGTCTCAGACCTGCCGGAAATTCTGCCAAAGCGTCGCTTTTCACCTCGCGTCTTGCCGTGATGCCGCTTAGATCGCGCGAAGAGGGTCCGACATGTACACGCTCCACTACGCCCCCGACAACGCCTCGCTGATCGTGCGGCTGATGCTTGAAGAACTGGGTCTGCCCTACCGGACAAGCCTTGTCGACCGGTCCCGGCAGGCGCAGGACAGTGCAGCCTACCGTGCCGTCAATCCGGCCGGGCTCATCCCGGCCCTTGTCACACCCGTCGGACCGGTCTTCGAAACCGGCGCGATCCTCCTCTGGCTCGGCGATCGCCATAGCGCCCTTGTCCCCGCAATCGAGGCGCCGGGCCGCGCGGCCTTCCTCTCGTGGCTCTTTTTTACATCGAACACCCTGCATGCGGCGCTGCGGCAGCTTTTCTATTCCGAAAAATACGCCGGCTCTAACGCGGCCATTGCCGATTTCTCCGCGCTTACGCGGCGCCGCGTTGCTGAACATTTCGAACTGATCGACCGGATGGTCGCCGCCGACAAACCCGACTGGCTTCGCCCCGGCTCTGTATCCGCGCTCGGCTACTATCTCTCGGCATGCCTGCGCTGGACGCAGCTCTATCCTACCGCAAGCGCCGGCTGGTTCGATACCGCCCGCGTCCCCGCGCTCATGGCCATTGCCGCCGACCTGCAGGCGCGCCCCGCCGCCCTCGCAGCCGCCCGTGCCGAGGGCCTTGGCCCAACGATCTTCACAGCCCCAACATATGCGACGCCCCCCGAGGGCAGCGCCACCTGAGGGATCACCCATGTTTCTGTCCGTTTTCGAGATGTTCAAGATCGGGGTCGGCCCCTCCTCCTCGCATACGATGGGGCCCATGGTCGCCGGCGCCCGCTTTCTCGAAAAGCTGCGCGCCCTGCCCGTCCCGCCCGCGGCGCTGAAAGCCTCGCTTCACGGCTCGCTCGCCTTTACCGGCAAGGGTCACGCCACCGACCGCGCCACGATCCTCGGCCTCGCCGGTTTCTCGCCCGAAACCTATGACGCCCAGGCGGCCGATATCACGCTCGACGCCATCACCAGGACCCGGCAGATCGCCGCGCCCGGCCTGCCGCCCCTCGCCTTCGACCCCGCGACCGACCTTGTCTTCGACTACGGACCGTCCCTGCCGGGACACGCCAATGGCATGATCCTGACCGCGACCGACGCCACGGGCCTCACGCTTTGCCGTGAAACCTATTACTCCATCGGCGGCGGTTTCGTCCTGACAGAGGCCGAGCAGGCCGAAAGCGCCGCACTTGCCGCCAGGCCCTCAGGTTGCCCCTATCCATTCCAGAACGCCGCACAGATGCTCGACATGGCCCGCGCCTCGGGCCAATCCATCGCCGCAATGAAGCGCGCCAACGAGTTGATGTTCCGCAGCGAGGCGGAACTCGACGACGGCATCGCCCGCCTCTGGTCGGTGATGAACGGCTGCATCGACCGGGGCCTCGCGGCCGAGGGGATCCTGCCCGGCGGTCTCAAGGTCCGCCGTCGCGCCCGCGCCATTCATGCAGCACTTCTTGCCGAACGCGGCGCAAACCGCGCGGCCCCCCACACGATCAACGACTGGATGTCGGCCTATGCCATGGCGGTGAACGAGGAAAACGCGGCCGGCGGCCAGGTCGTCACCGCCCCAACAAACGGCGCCGCAGGCGTCCTGCCGGCGGTGATGCGTTACTGGCTCGATCACGTGCCGGGCGCCTCGCCAGAGAATATCGGCGAATTTCTCCTGACCGCCGCCGCCATCGGCGGCATCGTCAAGACCAACGCCTCCATCTCGGGTGCCGAATGCGGCTGCCAGGCCGAGGTCGGCTCCGCCGCCGCCATGGCCGCGGCCGGCTTTGCGGCCGTTCTGGGCGGCACACCGGAACAGGTTGAAAACGCAGCAGAAATCGCGCTAGAACACCATCTTGGCATGACCTGCGACCCGGTCAAGGGTCTCGTCCAGGTGCCTTGCATCGAACGCAACGGGCTTGGCGCGATCAAGGCCGTCTCGGCCGCCTCGCTCGCGCTCAGGGGGGATGGCCAGCATCTCGTGCCGCTCGACGCGGCCATCGAATCCCTCCGCCAGACCGGCCGCGACATGCACGAGAAATACAAGGAAACATCGCTCGGCGGGCTGGCCGTCAGCATTCCCAACTGCTGATCCCGGCCCATCCGCTTTCTGTCGGCGAAATACCCCCGCCGGAGGCGGCCCGATCGGCCCCGGCAACGCCGGGACCGCGAGAGATGACGTGGCCCGGAACGGGCCTCCGCCAGAAAGGCCATGCCGGCCGCGCGTTTTCGCTCTGGACGCCAGCGCCCCGCCCCGCTAGCGGGTGGGCTATGAGCCAGACCGACCGCATCCTGCCCGGCGTCTTTCTGATGATCGGTTTCTGCATCTTCGCGCCGCTCATCGACGTCGCCTCGAAACTCGCCGCCCAAGGCGTGCCGGTGGGCGTCATCGTGCTTGGCCGCGGGCTTGTTCAGGGCGGGCTCATGCTGCCCGTGGTGCTGGCCATGGGCCTGACGCTGCGCCTGACACCCCGGTCGCTTGGCCTCGCGCTTCTTCGGGCCGCTCTTCTTGTCGTCTCGACCTATTGCTTCGTGGCCGCGGTCAGGGTCATGCCCATCGCCGACGCGCTCGCCATCGCCTTTGTGGAACCGTTCATCATCCTCCTCATCGGCCGTCTGATCCTGGCCGAGCAGGTGGGCCCCCGCCGGCTCGCGGCCTGCGCGGTCGGCTTCATCGGTTCGCTCTTCGTCATCCAGCCCTCCTTCGCCGTTTTCGGGGCGGTCGCGCTCTTTCCGCTCGGAACCGCGCTCTCCTTCGCGCTCTACATGCTTGTCACCCGACACCTGTCGCGGACAATGCATCCCGTGGCCATGCAGTTTCACACGGCCGCCTTTTCGGCCCTCCTTTGCATTCCGGTCCTTGTCGCCGGAACGGCAGCAGGCGAGCCGTCGCTGACCTTCCGCCTGCCCGAAGGCATCTTCTGGCTCTGGTGCTTCTCGATGGGGCTCGCATCGGCCGTCAGCCACCTCGCCATGACCTATGCGCTGAAATTCGCGCCATCATCGACTTTGGCGCCGCTCCACTATCTGGAGATCGTCACGGCGACACTCCTTGGCTATCTTATCTTCGGCGATTTTCCGAACGGGCTGACATGGCTCGGCATTGCCATCATCGTCGCCTCCGGGCTTTACGTCATCCACCGGGAACGCCAGTTGGCCCGTGCCGCGCGGCTTACGCTCGAT
Organism: Paracoccaceae bacterium; assembly: GCA_041397105.1. Lineage (GTDB taxonomy): Bacteria > Pseudomonadota > Alphaproteobacteria > Rhodobacterales > Rhodobacteraceae > Albidovulum. Next base: position 70,907 of record JAWKXJ010000002.1, on the reverse strand, counting down.
CCGCCGGCGCCAGAGCTGCGATAGCCGCACCAAGACAGTCCTTCGGCAGGATGACAATCATCCGCGCCGCATCGAAGATCAGCGTCACCGGACCCGTCGCCGCGTTCGACGTGCCGATCCGCCCTTCGGGACGAAAGTCGAGATCGGCAATCGGCCAGCGCAATCCGGTACTTTCGCCCCGGACGGGGCCGAGTGGAAAGAGCGACACGCGGGTATCTGGCGCAAGATCGACGGTCAGAATTTGCCCCTTTGGGGCAAGAAAGGCGAGGTCGGTCTGCCCGATAATCACACAGCGCCGGTCCGGGTAGCGCAAGAGCGCCGACCAGACGGCCAGCGCGTGGTCAAGGCGGGGGCCGGAAAACCCGAGCCCCAGAATGAAGGGCGCCTCGATCCGGCTCAGGCATTTTTCGAAATCCGTCGTCTCCTGTTCCGCGATCCGCCAGAGCCGCCCCGCGGGGATCGCCGCAATGGTCGCGGGGTCGAGGGAATCCAGATCGCCGATCACCGCTTCGGGCAGAAATCCCGTCGCCACCGCCATATTCGCGCCACCATCGGCGGCTACCAGACAGGGGGCGATGCGCAAGGCGTCGTTAACCATGCCGGGACTAGTCTCACCGGCACCAAGAAGCGTGACAGGCAAGGATGACTGGACTTTGCGTTCCGGCATGGCAGTATTGATGGCAAATATGGCATCGGGGCACAATCGTGGCCTGAAAGAATCCATCAATTTACCCTGTTTTGTCCATGTGCAGGCAACAGTTGCAGGTCATGGTCGTCTTGTGGGTGGACGTGAAGGCAAAAAGTAGATGGTCGGTACCAGTAAAATCCTGACGGTTTCCTACGGCACGTTCTCGTGCACGCTTGAGGGATTTGACGAACCCTTTTCAACAATGAAAGCGATTGCGGAGTATTTTCGCGATCTGGCCGCCGACGACCGCTACTTCGGTGCGGAGCCGCCGACGCCGGACGCAGAAATGCTTCACAGGATCGCGGAGCGTGAAATCCAGCGCCGCGTCGATGCCAGAATCGGCGCCGATGGTGTCGTGCTGAATGCGGCCAAACCGGCCATGGCCGATGCGGCCCGGACCACGACCGCCGCCCACGCGGCGCCAACAACAGATATCCCGGCCCCGCAAGCGCCGCAGGCGCCCGCCGTTGCATCCGGGCCCGCCCCGGTCAGCGCCGCCGACAAGCTGTCGCGCATCCGGGCCGTCGTGGCCGAGCGCAGCGTCGCCCTTGGCAGCACGGCAGAGACAGTCGACGCCGATCTCGACGATGCCGGGCAACCCTACGGCGATGTCAGCGATGCCGATTTCGGCTTCGATCTCGACCTGCCGGCACCGCCGCCCCTGACCGGCGGCGCAACGGGTGAGGCCGCCGACGAAAGCGCCGCACCCGCCCCGATCCTGCCGACGGCCCCAAGCGCGGCAGACGAAATCTATGACGACGAGGCGCCGTCATTCCCCGAGGTCGCCACTGGCCCGGACTTCGACGAGGACGAGGATGCCGACGCGATCGCGGCGGAAACGCCGGCGTCGCAGCCGGGGCTCGACCCGAATTTTGTCGAACGCGCCCGCGCCAGGGTCATCAAGATTCGCCGCCACGATACCGCGCCGCAACCGGTCTTCCCGGCCGCGCCTGCGGCACCGGCCACGGAGGCGGTCAAGGGCGAACCGGCATCTGTCGCGGAACCGCCCCGGCAAGCCACAACCGAGGCGCCCGCGACCGACGAAAGCGCGGACAAGGACGGCATGGGCGAAGACACGCTTCTGGCCGAAATCAGCGCCACGCTCGGCGAGACCGGCCTCGACGCCGAGGCCGAGGCCGAACTGATGCGCGAGCTTGCCGAGGTTGCCCGTGGCGGGGACGGCCGCGAGCCAGGCGAAGGGCGCGCGATACTGGAAGGGCCGCTTCGCGACGACGAGGAGGCGCTGTCGCGTCTGATGGAAGTCGCAAAGTCGCGCCTTGAGGGCGATGAGAACCGCCGCCGGTTTTCCGCCATTTCGCATCTGAAGGCGGCCGTCGCCGCAACTGTCGCCGACCGCAAGCTCAAGGTGGGTGACAGCGATGGCACAGGCGAAGACGCCGGCGACGCCGCGATTGACCGCTACCGCGAGGATCTGTCCCGCGTCGTGCGTCCACATCGTCCTGACCCTGACGATCTTGCCGGCCCGCGCGGCGATGAGCCGCCGCTGGTTCTGGTCTCCGAACAGCGCATTGTGCCGAACCGCGTTGCCCCCTCGCCCGAGCCCGAAGCGCCGCGGACACCGCGCCCGGATGAGGACGAGGATGACGCCGACGCGATCATCGCCGCGATGCCCTCACCCGAAACCGCGAAGAATTTCGCCGAATTCGCCGAACGGATGGGCGCCACAGGCCTTTCGGACCTGCTGGAGGCTGCGGCCGTCTACACATCGACCGTCGAAGGGCTGCCACACTTCTCGCGCCCGCATGTGCTTTTGAAAGTGGCTCATGTCGCCGATGACGCGAGCTACAGCCGCGAAGACGGGCTGCGCACCTTCGGAATGCTGCTGCGCGAAGGCAAGATCGAGAAACTGCGCCGCGGCCAGTTCAAGATCACCGATGCGTCAAGATTCCTGCCCGACGGCAAGCGCGCCTGAACCCATGACCCCCTGGTCAAGATCGAAAGAGCGGCCTCAGCGCCGCTCTTTTTCCTTTGCGTCCGGGTCAGGCTGGCCAACGCCGCGGAAGATGGGCCGACAGGGCACGATCCAGAGAAAGCCGAGCACGATATAGACGATTGCCTCGATCCAGATCGGCTGGCGGCCGAACTTCCCGTCGAGCCAGTTCATCACCGTCACTGCCGCGATGATGTAGAGTGGCAGGCCGACCAGAAGGACCAGCAGCGACAGGCGGCGGCGGGTACGATAGCTCAGCATCAGTCGGCGAAGGGGTCGGTGACAAGGATCGTGTCGTCGCGTTCGGGACTGGTCGACAGCAGCGCGACCGGGCACTGGATCAGTTCTTCGACCCGGCGCACATATTTGATCGCCGCGGCGGGCAGGTCGGCCCAGCTTCGCGCGCCGGCGGTGGTTTCCGACCAGCCTTCGATTTCCTCATAGACCGGTTTGACGCGGGCCTGAAGATTGGCGGCGGTCGTCAGATAGTCCAGCCGTTCGCCATCCAGTTCGTAGGCCACACAGATTTTCAGCGTCTTGAACCCGTCGAGCACGTCGAGCTTCGTCAGCGCGATGCCCGACACGCCCGAGGTCGCGCAGGTTTGCCGCACCAGCACTGCATCGAACCAGCCGCAGCGGCGCTTGCGCCCCGTGACAGTGCCGAATTCATGCCCCCGCTCGCCAAGGCGCTGCCCATCGGCATCATGCAGCTCAGCCGGGAAGGGCCCCTCGCCCACCCGCGTCGTATAGGCCTTGACGATCCCAAGCACGAAGTCGATGGCCCCGGGGCCTAGCCCGGTACCGGTCGCGGCCTGACCGGCGATGACATTCGATGAGGTAACAAAGGGATAGGTGCCGAAGTCAATGTCAAGAAGCGCGCCCTGCGCGCCTTCGAAAAGGATGCGCTTGCCCGATCTGCGCGCCTCGTTCAGGACCTTCCAGACCGGGGCGGCATAGGGCAGCACCTGCGGCGCGATCGCCCTGAGTTCCGAAAGCAACGCCTCGCGGTCGATCGGGTCCACCCCAAGCCCACGGCGCAGCGCATCGTGATGCACCATCAGCCGGTCCACACGCTTTTCCAGCGTCTCGTCATCGCCAAGATCGGCCACGCGGATCGCCCTGCGGCCCACCTTGTCTTCATAGGCCGGCCCGATACCGCGGCCCGTCGTCCCGATCTTGGCCACCGAGTTCTGGCTTTCGCGGGCGCGGTCCAGTTCCCCGTGGATCGACAGGATCAGGGGCGCGTTTTCGGCGATCATCAGATTGTCGGGATTGATCTCGACCCCCTTTTCGCGCAGGGCAGCCATTTCCTTGACCAGATGCCAGGGGTCAAGCACGACACCGTTGCCGATGACGCTCAGCTTGCCGCCGCGGACGATGCCAGAGGGCAGAAGAGAGAGCTTGTAAACATTACCGTCGATGACAATGGTATGGCCGGCATTGTGACCGCCCTGAAACCGCGCGATGATATCGGCGCGTTCCGACAGCCAATCGACGATCTTGCCTTTTCCCTCGTCGCCCCACTGGGCGCCCACGACGACGACATTGGCCATGCCTGATCCTTGCCAGCAAACGAAACCATGCGCCGTATAACCTCTGGCAAGGGCAGGCGAAACCGGTAAATCGCATGCGCCGGGCGACAAGACCGCATCACGCTCGACAGACCCGGCCCGGCGGCGTTAGAAACGTGCCGACGTGAGGGCAACATCGAAGAGCGGCATCGTGATTGACTATATAACGCTGGGCACCAGGAACCTTGACCGTGCGCGGCCCTTTTACGATGCCGTGATGGCGGCGCTTGGCCTGCATCGCCTCGTGACCACGGCCGAAGAGATCGGCTATGGCCAGAATGACGGTGATCCGGCCCGCTCGACGCTCTGGATCGTGACCCCCTATGACGGTCGCGAGGCAACTGCCGGCAATGGCACGATGGTGGCGCTTGCGGCGCCGACGCGGGCGGCTGTCGATGCCTTTCATGCCGCAGGGATGGCCCATTCCGGCAGTGACGAAGGCAAGCCGGGCCTTCGCCCCTACGGCGAAAACTTCTACGCCTGCTACATTCGCGATCCCGACGGCAACAAGCTCTCCGCCGTTTGCCGCCGGGCCGAGTGACGCGGACAACCACTGACACCACGACTAGTTCCGGGGACCGACAAGATGGCTTTCATTCTCCGCTGGCTCGCCGCCCTCGGCCTCCTCTCGGCCACATATAACCCGAGCGGCTACAGCTTCGCTCATTGGGCGCGACAATCGCTCGGCCAACAGATGCCGATGATCGTCTTGGCGGGCATCGTCCTTTTCATCGGCTACGTCATCTATCTGCGCGCGACGCTGCGCTCCATCGGCGGCTTTGGGATGATCCTTGTCGCCGCGCTCGTTGCCGCGCTCGGCTGGGTTCTGGTCGATCAGGGGCTCCTGACGCTCGACAACCCGTCGCTGAACGCCTGGCTCGGTATCCTGGCATTGTCGCTCATACTCGGCGTCGGATTGTCATGGAGCCATGTGCGCCGCCGCCTGTCCGGGCAGTCCGACATGGATGATGTTGGCGACTGAAGCAGGGTGACGAAGGGGTTGCGGCCCGGACCGCTTGCGCCTAGATAGGCGCGTCCGCAAATGAAAGCCCCCGAGGGTCCATGGAAAACGTCATCCTCACCGTCCACCTGATCCTGGCGCTCCTGCTGATCGGCATCGTTCTTCTGCAACGGTCCGAAGGCGGCGGGCTGCTCAGCGGCGGCGGGGTAATGAGCGGCCGGCAGGCCGCCAACGCGCTGACCAAGCTGACCTGGCTTTTCGCGGCCGCTTTCATCACGACATCCATCGCGCTGACCATTGTGGCCGCGCAGAAGTCGAAGGGCAATTCGGTCGTCGACCAGATTACGTCCGGTCAGGACGCCCCCGCGGACGCACCGGCCATCCCGGCCTTGCCTGAAGGCAACCTTCTGCCGCCCTCGCCCACCGATGCGCCGGTCACGCCGCCACCCGCCGAATAGGCGCGCCCACAAGCGTTTGAGAGGCGCAGGCGAATTCACCACTACGTCTTGCGGTTGGTTGCGGGCCGGTCGCGAATCTGTTACTTCTTAAATCCCGTGATGCCGAGGCCACGAAAGGCCCGGCAAATCCAAAAAATTTGAGGCATTCACGGGGGCATCCGACCATGGCGCGTTACGTTTTCATCACCGGCGGTGTGGTCTCTTCGCTTGGCAAGGGGCTGGCCTCGGCAGCGCTCGGGGCACTCTTGCAGGCGCGCGGATATTCGGTGCGGCTCAGAAAGCTCGACCCCTATCTGAACGTCGATCCCGGCACGATGTCGCCTTTTGAGCATGGCGAGGTCTTCGTCACTGATGACGGGGCTGAAACCGACCTCGACCTTGGCCATTACGAGCGTTTCACCGGGGTCCATGCCCGCAAGACCGATTCCATCTCATCGGGCCGTATCTATTCCAACGTGCTGGAGAAGGAGCGGCGCGGCGATTACCTCGGCAAGACCATCCAGGTCATTCCCCACGTCACCAACGAGATCAAGGATTTCCTGAGGATCGGCGAGGATGAGGTCGACTTCATGCTCTGCGAGATCGGCGGCACGGTCGGCGATATCGAGGGCCTGCCCTTCTTCGAGGCGATCCGCCAATTCATCCACGAACGCCCGCGCGGCCAGTCGATCCTGATGCATCTGACGCTTCTGCCCTATCTCGCGGCGAGCGGTGAGCTGAAGACCAAGCCCACGCAGCACTCGGTCAAGGAACTGCAATCCATTGGCCTCGCGCCCGACGTGCTCGTCTGCCGGTCGGAACATCCGATCCCGGAAAAGGAGCGCGCCAAGATCGCGCTTTTCTGCAACGTCCGCCCCGACGCGGTGATCCCTGCCTATGACCTGAAGACGATCTACGAGGCGCCCCTTGCCTATCACCGCGAAGGGCTCGATCAGGCAGTGCTGGATGCCTTCGGCATCGCCCCGGCGCCGCGCCCGAACCTTGCCCGCTGGGAAGACGTGATGGACCGGCTGACCAATGCGGAAGGCGAGGTGCGCGTCGCCATCGTCGGCAAATACACCCAGCTTGAGGATGCCTACAAATCCATCGCCGAGGCGCTGACCCATGGCGGCATGGCCAACCGGGTGCGCGTCAAGGCGGAATGGATCGACGCGGAGATTTTCGAGCGCGAGGACCCGGCCCCTTACCTTGAACGCTTCCACGCGATCCTCGTCCCCGGCGGCTTCGGCGAGCGGGGGACCGAGGGCAAGATCAAGGCCGCCCAGTTCGCGCGGGAAAAGAACACGCCCTACCTCGGCATCTGCCTTGGCATGCAGATGGCGGTGATCGAGGCCGCCCGCAACCTTGCCGGCGTGACCAAGGCCGGATCGGAGGAGTTTGACCACGAAAAAGGTGCGAAGCGGTTTGAACCCGTCGTCTACCACCTGAAGGAATGGGTGCAGGGCAATCATACGGTCCAACGCAAGGCCGATGACGACAAGGGCGGCACGATGCGCCTTGGCGCCTATACCGCGCATCTGAAATCGGGCTCGAAGGTCGCCGGGGTCTATGGCGCGACCGAGATCGAGGAACGCCACCGCCACCGTTACGAGGTGGACGTGAAGTACCGCGACCGGCTGGAAAGCTGCGGTCTGATCTTTTCGGGGATGAGCCCGGACGGCCGCCTGCCCGAGATCGTCGAATGGAAGGACCACCCGTGGTTCATCGGCGTCCAGTTCCACCCCGAGTTGAAGTCCAAACCCTTCGCCCCGCATCCCTTGTTCGCCGATTTCGTGCGGGCGGCGAAGGAGGTGGAGCGGTTGGTGTGAGGGGGGAAGATAAATGAATAGCAGCACGGCAGACGACGACATTCACATTCAAAAGATTCTCTTTCCTTATGCATTCCGAAGACAAAAAAAACTTCGCGAAGACAATACGCGATTTGTGCACTATTGTAGCGCGGCCACTGCGATGTCTATTATTGAGAATGGTACAGTTTGGCTTAGAAATGCACTATTGATGAATGACTTTTCAGAGATTGAACACGGACAAAAATGTCTGATCGCATGCTGGGAAGACGACAAGCTGCGCGCAAACCTAAAACAAGCCCTAGACTCAATTCAATCTGGTCTTTTCGACAACATACAGCAGAAGCTCAATCAATCGCATTTTTCGCTTAGAACGCAGACCTATATTCTTTGCCTTAGCGAACACGGGGATAAGGAGGGTGGAGCAGTAAGTGTTGACGAAGATAGGTATGGCCGTCTCTCGATGTGGAGAGCGTACGGAGGCGACACAAATGTTGCGCTAGTACTTAATAATACTCCGTTTCTTTCGCAAACAAATGCTCTTCACGCGTACACCTCGCCCGTCTTCTATTGCGACGTAGACGACTTCAAAACCGAATTCGCCACTTTCACAGATGGGGTTGCCCAGAACGCTAAACTTCTCGCTAAGGTTTCCGGCGAGAGACTAGCAGATTTATTGACTGCTGTGTTTGCGTTCTCGATTCTCTCGGCGAAACACCCAGGGTTTGCAGAAGAGCGCGAATGGCGCATTATCTATTCACCCAGTGGCGACTCTGTGAAAAGAATTCGAAAAGCTCATCGCTGTGTCACTGGGGTACCTCAAATAGTTTATGAGATTCCTCTGGAGAATGTCCTTGAAGAGGGACTTACTGGAGTTTCCATTCCGGAGCTTTTGGACCGACTTATAATTGGCCCTACGCCCTACCCGCTTCCTATCTTCCACGCATTTCAGGAAAAGCTGGAGATAGCTGGTGTTAACGAACCGTGGAAGCGCATGACCGTTTCCGATATTCCTCTCAGAAGATAACCCCTTCGCCTCCGGCCAATCGGACCGGGCAAAGGTCCACTGGACCTTTGCCTATTCGGTCCTCCGGGCTGTGAAGCAATTCAGGCGGTAGGTCCCGAGGACGCCCACCGCCGCCTACAATTTGCCGATATTGGGAAACTGATGCAGCGTTGCGGCCAGATCGCCGTATTTCTCGGTGATCTTCGTCCGCAGCGGTTCGGGCAGATACCATTGAGTCTGCCCCATCCCCTGGCGGGTCTTGAGCGTCTGGTTGTTTGCCGGCTGAAAGCCCAGAAGACCCAGAACAATGGCACAGCGATAGCAGATCGGTTTCGACCTGCAATCCACCGTCTTGCCGGCAAGCGCGATGATCGTGTCGAGGTCATTGTGTACGGCCAGCATCTGGTTCAGGGCGTCCATCTCCGCATGGCCGTCACCGGCCGAACTGCCGGCATAATTCGCGCCGCCGCCCGACAGAGTCGACACCGTGACCGGCGGGCCGCCGGCGACATTGGCCGTCTCGCCCGCATTGAGCGCAATGTAGCCATTCCTTAGCGTGTTATGGTCAACCTTGGGCGGAGCGGCCTTGATATTGCGCTTTGGTCGGCACATGGGCGGTCCCCTCGAATTGCTGTGAAATTTCTCGGCAGAATGCTGTCACGGTAGAAGCAGGGCAGCCGCCAATCAAGCGCCGTCAGCATGCTTGTACGAACCCGCCAGCCGGGCCTATGTTCAACGCGAAACCGAAAACCGCGGTGCCCTATGCACGTTCGCCTGTTCCTGATCGCGCTCCTCCTCGCCACGCCGGCTGGCGCCGAGACGCTGAAGGGCAAGAGCTATATCGTGGAGCTTTCCTCCTCTCAATACGACAGCGGCTATGGCGCCTATCTTCTGCCGCCCCTGATGAAGGTGCTTCGCCGATCTGGCATGCGGGCGAAGGACGGCCCGGGCGCAGATCTCGTCATCAATATCGTGACGGCGAGCGATGTCGGGCGCTGGGTGGGCACGAGCAGCGGCAAGGCGTGGATATACACGATTTCAGCCACCATCGGCATTTCGCCCGAAAGCTATGTGATCCCGATTGACGGCACGCCCGTCTTCGGTGTCCGCGCCACGCTTGAGACACCGAACCCCGACCGCCAGGACGAATGGGATTGCCTGATCGGCCTTGCCGCCAGAACGGCGCTGAAGAATTTCGGCGGGACCGGTGTCGCCGGAACCGATGGCCAGTCCTGCCTGCGGCAGTGAGCAATCCGGCTGGCAGGCCGGGAAAATCGCCGCATTCGTATCATTCCATCAACCTATTGGTGCCATTTTTGCCGCGTTCACTGTCTTTGGTGAACTGTGAGCGGAAGGAGAAGGCCATGCTTCTTGGCGCCCTGATCGCGGGCACAATCGCGGGTGTCGCTGCCGGCGGCCTCGCCGTTTTCGGGTTTGGCGCATCGGTCTGGCTCGGCCTCATCGTCTGGTGGCTGGTCGGGACGGTCGCCATGCTTGCCCCGCTGCTTCTGGCAGCCGTCAACGATGGCGGCACGCAGGTCCGGCCCGGCCTCGCCACGGTCTGACCCGCCACGCGCGGCCGCGCCCTCTTTGCAGCGCCCGACGTTTGCGCCTATATCGGCGCTATGTTCGGCAAACTCCTTTCTTCCCTCATGGCGCCGCAACCGGCGCCGCTGGCCCGTCCCGATGCGGAACGCGCGCTTGCCGCGCTGCTCGTGCGGCTTGCCCGGGCCGACCAAAGCTATTCCGCCGCCGAGGTCGACCGGATCGACCGCATTCTGGCCGAGCGGTATGGGCTTTCGCCCGCCGATGCCGCCGCCTTGCGGCAGGAGGGCGAGGTGCTGGAGGCCGAAGCCCCCGACACCGTCCGTTTCACACGCGCGCTGAAAGAGGCCGTCCCGCATGAGGACCGCAAGAGCCTGATGCGGGCGATCTGGTCGGTTGCGCTGGCCGATGGGGCCCGCGACGCGCATGAAGATACGCTGATCCGGCTGGTCGCCGACCTGCTTGGCGTGTCCGATCAGGACAGCGCCCTGGCCCGGCAAGCGGCGGACAGGCCATCATGATCGCCTGCCTGCCGATGTATGACTGGCCGGAGGAGCGGGCCACGATCGACGCGCTTTGGTCCGCAATCCGTAAGGCGCTTGTCGCGGCGGGGGTGCCCGCGCCTGCCGGGTTGACGCGGTCGGACAATCTCTGGGCGCTCTGGCAGGATCCGGCGCTCGTGCTCGGCCAGACCTGCGGCCTGCCGTTCCGGACCCGCCTTCACCCATCTGTCAGCCTCGTCGGTGCGCTGGACTACGGCCTGCCGGATGCGCCGCCGGGATATTACTATTCCGAAATCGTCGTGCGGGCGGATCAACCCGGCACCTTCACGGATTTTCTGGACCGGCGGCTGGCGATCAACGAATTTGTCAGCCAGTCCGGCTGGGCCTCGATCCAGAACATGGCGCTGGCGCAGCGGGCCGGATTCTCAGCCGCCCTTCCGACCGGCGCGCACCGGCACAGCGCCGAAGCGGTGGCAAGCGGGCACGCCGATATCGCGGCGATTGACGCGGTGACCTGGCGGCTTATCCGACGACATCAGCCGGCACTGGCCGCAGGGCTCAGATCCCTCGGGCGAACCCCGCCGACACCGGGCCTGCCGCTGATCACGGCCCAAAGAGAGACAGAAACGATTGCCGCCGCCGTCGCCGCCGCCATCGCCAGTCTTGCGCCAGAAACCGCGCGAATGGCAGGTATCCGCGGCTTTGTCCGAATACCGGCGGCGGCCTATCTCGCCGTACCGACGCCGGCGACCGTGCCGGCCTTATCACCAGCCGACTGACCATATCGCCGAAAAAAACTTTGAAGACCGATCAAAAAGCGCATTGAAAAGGCAATAAATATCATCCTTACTCTGGCTCCGGGGGATGAAATCAAAGTGCCAGAACAAGAAACACCGGTCATCGAAATCCGCGACCTGCACAAGGCCTACGGACAGCTTGAGGTCATCAAGGGCGTATCGCTGACCGCCCGGCGCGGTCAGGTCATCTCGCTCATCGGGTCGTCCGGCTCCGGCAAATCGACGCTTCTCCGCTGCTGCAACCTTCTGGAAAACAGCCAGCAGGGCGATGTCGTCTTCAAGGGCGAGGCGGTTCATTGGAAAGGGACCGGCGACCTTCGCCATCCCGCCGATAAGGCGCAGATGATCCGTATCCGCACTAACCTTTCGATGGTGTTCCAGCAGTTCAATCTCTGGTCGCATATGACGATCCTGCAAAACGTCATGGAAGCGCCACTGACCGTGCTGCACCGCGACCGGGCCGAAGTCGAGGCGGCCGCGCGCAGCTACCTCGAAAAGGTCGGCATCGGCGAGAAATGCGACGTCTACCCTGCCCAGTTGTCCGGCGGCCAGCAACAGCGCGCGGCAATTGCCCGAGCGCTTTGCATGGAACCAACCGCGCTGTTGTTTGATGAGCCGACCTCGGCACTTGACCCCGAACTGGAACAGGAGGTCGTCAAGGTCATCAAGCAACTTGCCGACGAAGGGCGGACAATGCTGCTCGTCACCCATGACATGCGACTGGCCGCTGATGTCTCGGATCACGTGATCTTCCTGCATCTCGGCAAGATCGAGGAGGAGGGTCGGCCCGATCAGCTCTTCGGTCAGCCGAAAACCGCGCGCCTGCAACAGTTCCTGAGCGCGACTGTCGCGGCCTGATAACAAAGCTGCTCGAATAAAACCGGGAGAAATGACATGAAATCGCTAATGATCGCCACAGCGGCACTTGCCCTTTCGGCGGGTCTTTCGATGGCGCAGACCGTCCGCATGGGGACCGAGGGCGCCTATCCTCCGTACAACTTCATCAACGACAAGGGCGAGGTCGACGGCTTCGAACGCGAGCTTGGCGACGAGATGTGCAAGCGCGCGGGCCTGACCTGCGAATGGGTGACGAACGAGTGGGACAGCATCATCCCGAACCTCGTTTCCGGCAACTACGACACCATCATCGCCGGCATGTCGATTACTGCAGAGCGTGATCAGGTGATCGACTTCACGCAGGACTACTACCCGCCCGCGGCTTCGGCCTATGCGGCGCTGTCGGCAGATGCCGACATCAAGGGCGGCGTGATCGCCGCGCAGACCGCGACCATTCAGGCCGGCTATGTGGCAGAATCCGGTGCGACGCTAATCGAGTTTCCGACCCCCGACGAAACCATCGCCGCCGTCCGCAACGGCGAGGCGGACGCGGTTTTCGCCGACAAAGACTATCTCGCACCCATCGTGGCGGAATCGGGCGGTGAACTCGTTTTCGCCGGCGAGGATATCCAGCTTGGCGGCGGCGTCGGCATGGGTCTGCGTGAAAGCGACACAGAGCTGAAGGACAAGTTCAATGCGGCCATCACCGACATGAAAGCCGACGGTTCGCTGAACACGCTGATCACGAAATGGTTCGGCGAAGGTACCCCGGGCTACTGATCCGGTCCTGCCTGTCCTCAACAACGCGGTGGCGCGCCTGGCTTTCGGGCGCTCCACCACCCGCCCGACGGGCCTGCATTTTCCAATCTGATCCTGGAGTACCTCAATGAAGACAGCAATTCTCGCGGCTGCCGCCCTTGCCCTCAGCACATCGCTCGGCATGGCGCAGACCGTCCGCATGGGCACGGAAGGCGCCTACCCTCCGTCCAACTTCATCAACGACAAGGGCGAGATCGACGGGTTCGAACGCGAGCTTGGCGACGAGCTTTGCAAGCGCGCCGGTCTGACCTGCGAATGGGTCTCCAACGAATGGGACAGCATCATCCCGAACCTCGTTTCGGGCAACTACGATACGATCATCGCCGCGATGTCGATCACCGAGGAACGCGCCGCTGTCATCGCCTTCAGCGACCCCTATCTGCCGCCCACGCCTTCGGTCTATGTCGCGCTGAGCGACGGCGTCGATCTTGAAGGCGGTATCATCGCGACCCAGACGGCGACGATCCAGTCCGGCTATATCGCCGAATCGGGCGCCCAGCTTCTGGAATTCCCGACGCCCGACGAAACCATCGCCGCCGTCCGCAATGGCGAGGCAGATGCCGTCTTTGCCGATATCGACTATCTGAAACCGATCGTCGCGGAATCGGGCGGCCAACTGACCTTTGTGGGCGAACCTGTGCCGCTTGGCGGCGGTGTGGGTATCGGGATGCGTCAGTCCGACGCCGAGTTGAAGGCCAAGTTCGATGCGGCCATTCAGTCGATGAAAGACGACGGTACGCTGAACCCGATGATCACCAAGTGGTTCGGCGACGAAGCGACGCTCTGGTAAGACGACCCTTCGCGGGCAGGGACCCCCTGCCCGCGTTTTTGCGACGGGACCAGCATGTTCGACGCCTGCGCCGACCCCAAATCCATCGAGGGCCTGGTTTGGCTCATGTGCTACCTGACGACAGGCAAGCACCTGTTGCTCTATGGTGCCGTCCTGACGGTCCTGCTTCTTCTTCTGATCACCGCGCCGGCATCACTTGCCTTCGGTTTCGTCGGGGCGATGGCGGCGCGTTCGCCGATCGCGCCGCTACGGTTCATCGGCAAGGCCTATACGTCAATGGTGCGCGGCATTCCCGACATCATCTTCTTTCTCTTCGTGCCCATCGCGATGGATCAGGGGTTCGAATGGGTGCGCCACAAGATCAAATGCCCCGAATGGGACATGCCGGTCTGGCAGGGCAATGATTTCGTCGTTTGTCAGGAAGCCAAGCTTCCGCTTTCGACAAGCCCGCAATGGATCCACGAAGCCTATGGTTTCACGCTTGCCGTGCTGGCATTTGCGGTCGTCTTTGGCGCCTTCGCGGCCAACGTCATCTATGGCGCGATGCAGGCCGTACCCAAGGCGCAGCTTGAAACGGCTGAGGCCTATGGCATGACACCACGGCAGAGCTTTCGCCGGATACTCGTGCCGCAGATGTGGGTCTATGCCCTGCCCGGCCTGTCGAACCTCTGGATGATCCTGATCAAGGCGACGCCGCTCCTCTTCCTGCTCGGCGTACGAGACATCGTTTACTGGGCGCGCGAACTCGGCGGCACCAAGACATCGGCCTTCGACTACCCGCACCCGGATTGGCGTCTGTGGTATTTCGTCGGCCTTCTCGTTTTCTATCTCGTCATGACGAAGCTGTCGGAACTGATCCTGAACCGCATTTCGATCCGGCTCAGCCATGGGCAGGCGACACTCGCGGGCGAACAGCAGCGGAAGGCCGGAAGATGAGCTGCGTTCAGACAATCGCTGACTATGGCCTGCGCTCCATCGGTATCGGCGAACGGCTTTTGCCCAAATCCGACCTGACGCTTTGCGAACATGTGACTCTGATCGGATCGGGGCTGATCTGGAACATCTATTTCGGCGTGCTGGCGCTCGCCTTGGGATTTTTCCTTGCCAATGCCGTGGCACTCGCCAAGGCCAGCGACAATCCCTTCATTCGCAAGCCTGCCGAGTGGTTCGTCTTCGTCTTCCGTGGCTCGCCGCTCTTCATCCAGTTTTTCCTGGCCTATGAAACCTTCGTCCTCCTGCCCCGCGCGGGAATCGACATTCCGCTTGGTTTCATGACGGTGACGATGGAAACTTCCTGGCTCTCCAAGGCCTGGGGTGGCGCGCTGATCGTCCTTTTCCTCAACACCGCCGCCTATTCCGGCGAGATTTTCTATGGTGCGCTCCGCTCCGTACCCAAGGGCGACATCGAGGCGGCCGACGCCTACGGCATGTCCGGCTGGTCGCGCTTCCGTCGCATCATCTGGCCGACGATGATGCGGCTGGCCTGGCCCTCCTACACGAACGAGGCGATCTTCCTCTTCCATGCGACGACACTTGTCTATTTCTCGGGCTTTCCGGCGTTTCAGCAGAAGGGCGATGCGCTCTATTACGCGACCTATTTCTCGGCCAAGACCTTCAATCCCTTCGTCGCCTATCCGATCATCGCCGTCTATTTCGTGCTCCTGACTCTCTTCATCATCTGGATATTCGGCCTGGCCAACAATCGGCTCAACCGGCACCTGCCCTCCAATACCAAGACAAAGCTGCGCATCCGCCCGCAACTTGTCCGCTAGGCGACAGGCCGAACCGCATCTCAAGAATCTTCTTGCTTCGGCCGGTGGTCCGGCTGTATTCAATATTTGATCAAATTATTTGACCCCGCCACGCGAGCAGTTTCATAGAAACTGCTAGTGCACGCCGCGAAATCTAGGTGATTTGATCAGAAAGAAGATATGGCCGTGATCCGGCGAACCCGACGCCGTGGACCGTGAACGGTCGCAACGCGGGGGGGGTTCGCGGATGCGCCAATCAGGTGAGAAGATGAAGAACTGGCTGAGAAAACATCCGCAGGTGCACACGATCCGTGTGGCGGCGGCAGATCTGAACGGACAGGCCCGGGGAAAACGCATCCCGTCACGCTTTGCCGAAAAACTGGAAGCGGATGGAACGCGATTTCCGCTATCCGTCATGAGCCTCGACATCTGGGGCGAAGATATCGAGGACAGCCCGCTTGTCTTCGATTCCGGCGATGCTGACGGCATCCTGCGACCGACCGAGCGTGGCTTTCTGCCGATGCCCTGGCTCGAAGCACCGACGGCACTTCTGCCGATCTGGATGTATCGGGACAACGGCCAACCCTATGACGGCGACCCCCGCCATGCGCTTGCCCAGATCGTCAGCCGCTACAAGGCCCATGGCCTGACCCCGGTCTGCGCGATGGAGCTGGAATTCTTCCTGATCGACGATTCCGGCAAGACGCTGCAGGTGCCGCCCTCGCCCCGCTCTGGCAAGCGCCGAAAAGCGGCTGAGATCATGTCGATCCGCGCCCTCGACGCCTTCGACACCTTCTTCACCGACCTCTACGACGCCTGCGAGGCGATGGACATTCCGGCTGACACTGCGATTTCGGAATCCGGTCTTGGCCAGTTCGAAATCAACCTGATGCATTGCGACGACGCGCTGCGCGCCGCTGACGACGCCTGGCTTTTCAAGATGCTCGTGAAGGGGCTCGCCCGACGCCATGGCTTTGCCGCAAGCTTCATGGCCAAGCCCTATCCGGAATATTCCGGCAACGGGTTGCATACGCATTTCTCGGTCATCGACGCGAATGGTGGCAACATCTTTTCGAACGGCGGCCCGGAAGGGTCGGCCAAGCTGAAACATGCGGTTGCGGGCTGCCTTGCCGCGATGCCGGATTCGACGCTTCTTTTCGCGCCCCATGCCAACAGCTTTGACCGGCTGGTACCAGAGGCGCATGCCCCGAACGCCGTCTGCTGGGCCTATGAAAACCGTACCGCCGCGATCCGCATCCCTTCGGGCAACCCGGCCGCGCGGCGGATCGAACACCGCGTGGCTGGGGGCGATGTGAACCCCTACCTGATGCTGGCGGGCATCCTCGGGGCCGCGCTGATCGGGATCGAGGACAAGATGTCGCCACCCGCCCCCATCACGGGCAACGCCTATGCGCTCGACCTGCCGCTCATTCCCGATACCTGGGAAGGCGCGATCGAGGCCTTCGAGAACAGCGACATCATGACAAGGATTTTTTCCAAGGAGCTGGTCCGGAACATGGTCATGACCAAACGCCAGGAGCTGCGCTACATGGCGGAGCTTTCCCCGCAAGAGCAGACGGAAATCTATCTCGATACCGTTTGACGACAGACTGCCCTGCCCCCTTGCGCCAGCGACGAGGGCAGGTCTAGTCTTTACCGCAATCCACAAGAGACGCATCCATGCTGATCGGCATTCTGCAAACCGGACAATCCCCTGACGTTCTGCGCGATGAATTCGGCGACTATCCCGATATGTTCGCGCGGCTACTGGCAGAACGCGGGCTCGATTTTCGCACCTATCATGTCGAAGGGATGGAATTTCCCGATGACGTGCATGACTGCGACGGCTGGCTGATCACCGGGTCCCGCCACGGCGCTTACGAGGACCATCCCTTCATCCCGCCGCTCGAAGACTTCATCCGCAAGGCCTATGCTGAAAAGGTGCCGCTGGTCGGCGTCTGCTTCGGCCACCAGATCATCGCCCAGGCGATGGGGGGCAAAGTGGAAAAATTCTCAGGCGGCTGGTCGGTCGGTCCCCAGGACTATGACTTCGGTGGTGACCGGATGACGCTGAACGCCTGGCATCAGGATCAGGTTGTCGAAAAGCCCGCCGCCGCCAAGGCCATTGCCAGCAGCGATTTCTGTGAATATGCCGCCCTACTTTACGACGACCGCGCGCTGACCGTGCAGGCGCATCCCGAATACGGCTCCGGTTTCATCGACGGGCTGATGCGCACCCGCGGCAAGGGCCTCGTGCCCGATGCGCTGATGGATGCCGCGCGGCAGCGTTTCGATGAACCGAACTCATCCCGGAACATGGCCGACCAGATCGCCGATTTCTTCAAGAAGCCCCGAAACTGAAAAGTGTGACTCATGTCCGACTGGACCAGCAAACTGCCCGCAGCGGCACAGGACTACATCGCCACCCGCAGGCTCGACGAGGTTGAATGCCTTGTCTCCGACCTTGCCGGCGTGGCCAAGGGAAAAGCGATGCCGGCGTCGAAGTTCGCCAAGCAGAAGTTCTTCCATCTGCCGAACTCGATCTATGCCCAGACCATCACGGGCGACTATGCCGACATGCCGGGGGGTGATGAATTCACCGAGCCCGACATGATCCTGAAACCCGATTTCACCACCGCGACGGCGGTTCCCTGGACGGCGGACACGACGCTGCAGGTCATCCATGACGCCTACGATCAAGCCGGCGATCCGGTGCCGATGGCGCCGCGCAATGTGCTCAAGCGGATCGTCAAGCTTTATGAAAAGCAGGGCTGGAAGGCGATTGTCGCGCCGGAAATGGAGTTTTTCCTCGTCGCCCGCAACATCGACCCGAACCAGCCGATCATCCCGCCGATGGGCCGCTCGGGCCGCCGTGTGATGGCCAATCAGGCCTACTCCATGTCGGCGGTCGATGAATACGGCAAGGTCATCGACGACATTTACGATTTCGCCGAGGCGCAGGGTTTCGAGATCGACGGCATCGTGCAGGAAGGCGGTGCCGGGCAGGTGGAAATCAACCTCAATCACGGCGATCCGGTCAGCCTGGCGGATGAGGTCTTCTACTTCAAGCGCCTGATCCGCGAGGCCGCGTTGCGCCACGACTGCTTCGGCACCTTCATGGCCAAGCCGATCGAAGGCGAACCGGGCAGCGCGATGCACATCCACCAGTCGGTGGTCGACATCAAGACCGGCCGGAACATCTTTTCCGACGCCAAGGGCGGCGAGACGAAGGAGTTTCTGCATTTCATTGCGGGGATGCAGAATTACCTGCCCGCCGTTGTGGCGCTGATGGCGCCCTATGTGAATTCCTACCGCCGCTACGTTCCGGACTTCGCCGCGCCCATCAACCTTGAATGGGGCCGCGACAACCGGACAACTGGCCTTCGGATCCCGATTTCCGAACCCATCGCACGGCGGCTCGAAAACCGCCTGCCGGGCATGGATTGCAACCCATATCTCGGCATCGCGGCGACCATGGTCTGCGGCTATATCGGCCTGATGGAAAAGAAGATGCCGCGCCCCGAAGCGACCGGCAACGCCTATATCAACGCCGACGAATTACCGACCAATCTCGGTGACGCCCTCGACCTTTTCTCCGACTGTGCGCCGGTGCGTGAGGCGCTGACACCGGAATTCTGTGGCATCTACGAGGCCGTCAAGCGCAACGAGTACAAGGAATTCCTGCAGGTCATCAGCCCCTGGGAACGCGAGCATCTGCTCTTGAACGTCTGATAACCGCAGACTCGCCGGGCCGAAACCACTTGGGCCACCCTCGCGTTGGGGGTGGCCTTTGTCCGTGTTGTGGCCTAGGTCTAGGGCGAAATCAGCCACCTGTTGAGGCCCCCATGTCCCGCGAAGCTCTGGCCACGGAGACAGCCCTGTCGGAGACCCCCGACGTCTATGCGGCAGAGCCTATTCCCGATGCGGCGCGGGCCGAAATTGAACGCCTGCTGCAATCTGGCGACCTCTTTCGCTATACCGCGCCCGAAGGCGCCCCCGTCGCGCTACTGGAAAAGGAATTCGCGGCCCATATCGGCAGCAGCTATGCGCTGGCCGTTTCGTCCTGTTCGGCGGCGCTCTTCCTGTCGCTTCGCGCGCTTGATCTGCCGCCGGGCGCACGTGTCCTGATCCCGGCCTTCACGTTCGCAGCCGTACCCTCCGCCGTGGTCCATGCCGGCTGCGATCCGGTGCTGGTCGAGGTTGGCGACAATTTCCGCATCGACCTCGGCGACTTCATGACCAAACTCGATGGTGCGGCGGCCGTCCTTATCAGCCACATGCGCGGCCACACCTCCGACATGGATGCGATTATGGCCGCCTGCGACGCGCGCGGCATCCCGGTGATCGAGGACGCCGCCCACTCGCTCGGCACGCTCTGGTCGGGCCGGAAAATCGGGACGATCGGCAAGGTCGGCTGCTTCTCATTCCAGTCCTACAAGATGGTCAATGGTGGCGAGGGCGGCATGCTCGTGACCGATGATCCTGAAATCGCCGCCCGCGCCGTCATCATGTCGGGGGCCTACGAACATAACTGGAAAAAGCACTCGGGCCTGCAAAACAGCTATCTACACTGGCAAAACCGCCTGCCGCTTTACAACATGCGGATGCAGAATCTGTCAGCCGCAGTCATCCGCCCGCAAATCCCCCTGATCGAGGCCCGTGTCGCCGCTGGCCGGGCGAACCACGACTACGTTGCCGAGCGGCTGAACAGTGCCCCGTGGTTTCATGTCCCGCCCGCCCTGCCCCAGGAAGTGCGTGCGCCCGACTCGCTGCAGTTCAACCTCTGCGGCGTCGCCAATGATGGAGATGCCCTCGCCTTTCAAAAGGCCGCCGACCGGCGGGGTGTAAGCGTGCAGATATTCGGGCTTTCGCCGGACAACGCGCGCGCCTTCTGGAACTGGCAGTTCCTTGGACCAGAGCCCGATCTGCCGCGGACACGCGCGATGCTGATGCGGGCCTGCGACCTGCGGCTGCCGACCCGCCTGACCCGGCAGGACCTGGACCATATCGTCAGCGCCCTGATGGGTGCTGCGAAAGACAGTCTGCCCGGTTCGCGCTGAGGGCGTGCCCCTCAGAGCTTCGACAGCTTGTTCTGCAGATCGGCGAGCTGCTTCTTTATGGCCTCCAGATCGTCGTCCTTGGCCTTGGCCTTCGGTTCGGGCGCTTCGGCCGCCTTGGCGGACTGCGAGCCGAAACCGCCCATGATCGACTTTAGGAATGCCTGCTGCTGACGCTGCATCGCCTCGAACCCCGGCATCGAGGCCATCGGGTTGGGGAAGGTCGACAGGTTTTCCATCAACTTCGACTGGCCTTCGCGCAGCATCTCGAATGACGCGGCCAGAAACTGCGGCACCACACTTTGCGCCTGCGTGGTGTAGCTGCGAACCAGATCGGTCAGCACATCGAGCGGCAGCACACTTTCGCCCCGGCTTTCATGTTCCGCGATGATCTGCAGAAGGTACTGACGTGTCAGGTCGTCGCCGGATTTCAGATCCACGATCTGAACCTCGCGCCCTTCGCGGATGAAAGCGGCGATGTCTTCCAGCGTCACATAGTCGCTGGTTTCTGTGTTATAGAGCCGGCGGCTGGCGTAACGCTTGATAAGCAGCGGCTTGGCATCTTCGGCCATTTCCCTCTCCCTGGGACTTTTTGCATTGCAGCAAGATTAGGCCGCGCGGCAGAAAACACAACAAAAAGAAAAAGGCGGGCCTTGGGGGACCCGCCAGATTGACGTCCGACCGACAGGGAGGAAACGGTCAGGCGAAACTTGTTACTTCACCGAAGCGGTGGCTTTTTTCGCAGCAGTCGTGACTTCCGCGGTGGCTTTCTTCACAGCGGCGGTCGCGTCTTCCGAGAAGTCCTTGCCAGCGGCCAGCATCAGTTCGACGGTTTCCATCTGAACTTTCTTGGCGACTTCGGCATAGGCAGCCAGGTTTTCTGCAGCCATTTCAGCAGCCGAGGCAGCGAAATCGCTGAAGGCTTTGGTGTAGTCGGCCGGCTCGGCCTTGACTTTGGTCATCACGCCGAACTTCGCGATGGTGTCCTTCGTCCACTTGGACGATATCTCGTTCGACTTCTCGGCCGCTTCCAGAGCGACTTTGGTGAACTTCTCGCCCAGAACGGCGGAGTTCTTGAAGGAGTCCTGAAGCGCCGCAGCGTCGATCGGGAAAGAGGCGGCCATGTCCTGCATGACCTTGGTGAAATCTTGAGCCTTTTGCATCGTCTTGTTCCTTACGAGCTTGGGAGCGTGCTCCCGTTCTGCAACTGCAAAGAACATACATGCTGCGGTGCGGCATTTCAAGGCCATTCGCTGCGCTGCAGCAAAAATTTTCTTGGCCTCGCTTTTGCCCCGAATATCAGACGCTTGGCACTTCGGTCACATAGGTTCCCGGCGCCGGACAAAGCGGGGGATGCTTCGAATCGCCGATCTTTCGCGCCGCGATCCACTTGCCGGAGCGTGTCGCAAGCCAGGCCTCCCAGCGCGGCCACCAGCTTCCCTTGTGAAAGGTCGCGCCGGCCAGCCAGTCGTTCGCCTCGCCCATGTCGCCATCATTCGTGTAATGGCCATATTTGTCCTTGCCCGGCGGATTGATGATCCCGGCGATATGGCCGGACTGGGAAACGACAAAGGTCTTGTCCTTCGACCCGAACTGCCGGATGCCGTTGAAAGACCCTTTCCAGGGTGCAATGTGATCGGCCTCGCAGGCGACGGCAAAAAGCGGCACCTTCACATCCTTGAGCCCGATTTCCTCGCCGCAAATAGTGATCTTGCCATCGGCAAGGCGGTTGTCCTGACAAATCCAGCGAAGATATTCGACCGCCATCCTTGCCGGCAGGTTCGTCCCGTCGCCGTTCCAGAAAAGCAGGTCGAAGGCAGGCGGCTTTTCACCCAGCATGTAATTGCGGATCGCCGGCGCATAGACGAGGTCGTTCGAGCGCAGGAAGGAAAAGGTCCGCGCCATGAAATACTTGTCGAGATAGCCGTCGCGGCCCACCTGCCCCTCGATCCCGTCGATGAAGTCGTCGTCAAGAAAGACCGACACTTCGCCCGGGTCTGAGAAATCGGTAAGGGTCGTGAAGAACGTGGCCGAATTCACCGACTTGTCGCCGCGCTTCTTCAGGACCGCCTGCGTCATCGTCAGCGTCGTTCCGGCGATGCAATAGCCGACCGCATTCACCTTGTCCTCACCGGTGATCGCCTTCACGGCCTCGATACCGGCGATGAACCCGTCCTTCACATAGTCATCAAGCCCCGTATCGGCATAGGTCCTGTCGGGGTTCTTCCAGCTGACCACAAAGAGCGTATAGCCCTGATCCACGATCCACTTGATCAGCGAATTCGTGGGTTTCATGTCCATGATGTAGAACTTGTTGATCCAGGGCGGAAACACGATCAGCGGGGTCGCACGGACCTTTTCCGTCGACGCCTTGTACTGGATAAGCTCGATCATCCGGTTGCGGTAAACAACCGCCCCTTCGGTCGCGCCGATATTGACGCCGAGTTCAAAGGCCTCCGGATCGGCCAGCGTCACCAGAAGGTCGCCGTTATTGGCCTCGATGTCGCGCACCAGATTTTCCAGCCCGCGCACCAGGCTGTCGCCCTCTGTCTCCACCGCGCGTTCAAGCGCGTCAGGGTTGGTGCCAAGGAAATTCGTCGGCGCCAGCATATCCATCATCTGCCGCGCGAAATGCTCGACGCGCTGGCGTTCGTAAGGTTCAAGCCCCTCAATCGCATCGACCGCGGCATTCATCGCGTCGACATTGCGCATGTATTGCTGCTTGACGAAGTTGAAGTAGGGATGGCTCTGCCAAAGCGGGTTGGAAAACCGCCGGTCCTTCGGCGTGGGGTCGGCCGGCGCCGCGATCTTGCCGCTGGCCAGTACCTGCTGGGCTTCGATGTAATGCTGCAGCGACTTGCCCCAGAAGGCCGCCTGCTGCTCGATCAGCTTGCCGGGGTTCTGCAACATCTCGGACCAGTAGGCCGTCACCGCCTTGGTAAAGAGCCCGTGGCCCGGCGCTTCAACACTGGGATTCGGCAGGCGCTTCTTTGCAATGGCCTGAACCAATCGCTGCGAAAGCGCTTCCATCTTTGCGATATTGGCCTGCAGTTTTTCCGTCGGTACGGAGGAATTATCAAGTTCGGTTGTCATTTTGATCTTGCCTCCCTACGTTACTGCAGTGCAGCATAACGTCGACTGCCGCGTCTGCAAAGCGGTGAAATGGTCCGGCCGCGGCCGGCATGAGGAGTTGCGATGAAGGGCATTGCCACTTACGACCTGATGGAAAGCATCCGCAACACCAATGAATGGCTCGGGGCATCGGCGCGCGCCATGGCGTCCTACCCGGTCTGGGGTCTTGTCCCCCATCCGATGTTCAAGGTCATGTCGGCCTGGGGGCGAATCACCGAACGCAGCTTCGCCCGCATGGTGATCAAGCCCGACTGGGGCATCCATACTGTCGTCGGCGCCGATGAGCGTGACCACATCGTCACCATCGAGACGATTGAGACGCGCCCCTTCGGCGATCTCATCCATTTCAAGGTCGCCGGCCGCGAACCGATGGCACGCCGCGTCCTCCTCGTCGCGCCGATGTCGGGCCATTATTCCACGCTCCTGCGTTCGACCGTCACGAGCCTTCTGCCCGATTGCGATGTCTATGTGACCGACTGGAAGAATGCCCGCGACATCCCGGTCTCGCACGGCAAGTTCGATGTGGAGGATTATACGCTCTACCTCGTCGATTTCATGCGCCGTCTTGGGCCTGACATTCACGTCGTGGCCGTCTGCCAGCCCGCACCCCTTACACTTGCTGCAACGGCCTACCTGGCGGAGGAAGAGCCCGCCGCGCAGCCCCGCACCCTCACCCTTATCGGCGGCCCGATCGACCCCGACGCCGCCCCGACCGAGGTGACCGATTTCGGCCGCCGCCTGACCATGGGTCAGCTCGAACATCTCGCGATCCAGCGGGTGGGCTTCAAGTTCGCGGGCGCCGGCCGGCTCGTCTATCCCGGGCTCCTGCAGCTCGCCTCCTTCATCTCGATGAACCTCGAACGCCATGCGCAGGCCTTCTCCGACGAAATCATGCGCGCCGCGAAGGGCGAGGCCGGGGAACGCGACGCCCATAACCGCTTTTACGACGAATATCTCTCGGTCATGGACATGAGCGCGGAATTCTACCTCTCCACGGTCGAGCGCATCTTCAAGAACCGCGATATTGCCCGCAATGCCTTCACCGTTGCCGGCCGGCCCGTCGATATCGGCAAGATCACCGAAGTCGCAGTCATGGTCGTCGAGGGCGAGAAGGACGACATCTCCGCCCCCGGCCAGTGCCTTGCCGCGCT
The DNA here is from genome assembly GCA_041397105.1 of Paracoccaceae bacterium. Lineage (GTDB taxonomy): Bacteria > Pseudomonadota > Alphaproteobacteria > Rhodobacterales > Rhodobacteraceae > Albidovulum. The sequence goes on along the minus strand of JAWKXJ010000002.1, from coordinate 46,103 downwards.
TGCGCTCTGCACCGGCCTGCCGGAAACGAAGAAGGCCAGCCATCTGGAACCGGACGCCGGCCATTACGGCATCTTCGCCGGCAAGTCCTGGCGGCGGAACATCCGTCCCTTGATGCTGCGCTTCATGGACCGGAACGGCGGCGCCCGGCCGAAGACCAAAGGCGGCAAGCTCCGCGCGGTCTGAAAGGCCGTCAGCCGCGCAGCCCGACCTTCTGCACCGACAGCGCGATCAGCTTCAGGCAATCGGGCGTCGAAAACCGGTGATCGGCGCCTTTGACAAGTGTCAGCCGGATATCGGGTCCTGTCGCATGGCCGAGGAGCCGGGTTGCGACCGCAACCGAAACCTCCCGGTCCGCCGTTCCCTGCAGCATCCGGACCGGAAAGGGCAGATGGAGGGGCGCGCGCAGCACCAGATGCTGCCGACCCTCCTCGATCAGACGCCGTGTGATGATGTAGGGCTCATCCGAATAGTCCGATGGCAGGGCCACCTGCCCCGCCTCGTTCATTTCCCGTCGCTGAACGTCCGAGAATGAGGCCCACATTCCGTCCTCGGTGAAATCCGGCGCGGCCGCGATGGTGACGAGGCCCGCCACCTTCTCCGGCATCGCCCGCGCCAGAAGAAGCGCAATCCACCCCCCCATGGACGACCCGACCAGCACCTGCGGCCCTTCGGTCAGGCCCGTGATCGCCGCGCGCGCATCGGCAAACCAGTCACCGATAGAGCCGTCCAGAAATTCGCCCGACGACGCGCCATGGCCCGAATAGTCAAAGCGCAGAAAGGCCCGCCCCGCCTTCCGTGCCCAGTCCTCGAGCGCCAGCGCCTTCGTCCCTTCCTTGTCTGACCGAAAACCGCCGAGGAAGACGACCCCCGGCCCCTTCCCGCCCAGCCGGTCATAGGCAAGCCGCCGCCCCTCCGCTGTCTGAAACCCGTCGCTCATTGAACACTCCTCATTCTTCGTTGCGACAAATACCCCCGGGGGGCCGGGGGTGGAACCCCCGGGGCGTTGACTTCCGCGCGGCGATTTCCGATATCAGGCGCGACATAACCCGCAACCGGGCGTTCCGTGGGCGCCAAACCGACGAGGAGCATGGGCCGATGACCCAGATTTCCCTGACATTCCCCGATGGCAACGCGCGCGACTACGACAGGGGCGTGACCGCCGCCGATGTGGCCCTGTCCATCGCGCCTTCGCTCGCCAAAGCCGCGATTTCAGCCAGCATCGACGGCAAGCACTGGGACCTGCAATGGCCCATTCTTGCGGATGCAAAAATTTCCATACATACGATGAAGGATGATGCCCAGGCGCTCGAGCTCATCCGCCACGACTTCGCCCATGTGATGGCGCGCGCCGTGCAGAAGCTCTGGCCTGAGGTCAAGGTCACCATCGGCCCGGTAATCGAGAACGGCTGGTACTACGACTTCGACCGGGACGAGGCCTTCACACCGGAGGATCTTGGCCTGATCGAGAAGGAGATGAAGGCAATCATCAATGAGCGCGACCTTGTGAAGACCGAGGTCTGGGACCGCTCGCGTGCGATCGAGCATTACATCCGCAAGAACGAACCTTTCAAGGTCGAGCTGATCGAGGCGATCCCGGGCGATGAGCCCCTGCGCATGTACTGGCATGGTCACTGGCAGGACCTCTGCCGCGGGCCCCATCTGCAGCACACAGGCCAGCTTCCCGCCGATGCCTTCAAACTGATGAGCGTCGCCGGCGCCTATTGGCGCGGGGACCATCGCAACAAGCAGCTTCAGCGCATCTACGGCGTCGCCTTCAAGAACCGCGACGACCTCAAGGCGCATCTGACGATGCTGGAAGAGGCAGCAAAGCGCGACCACCGCAAGTTGGGGCGCGAGATGGAGCTTTTCCACCTTCAGGAAGAAGCCCCCGGCATGGTCTTCTGGCACCCGAACGGCTGGACGATCTACCGCGCGCTCGAAGATTACATGCGCCGCCGTCTCGCCCGCGCCGGCTATAAGGAAATCAAGACCCCGCAGGTCGTCGACCGCATCCTCTGGGAACGGTCCGGCCATTGGGAGGCCTACCGCGAGAACATGTTCATCGTCGAGGTCGAGGAAGAACATGCCAAGGAAAAGCGCATCAATGCGCTGAAACCGATGAACTGCCCCTGCCACGTGCAGGTCTACAATCAGGGCCTCAAATCCTACCGCGATCTGCCGCTGCGTCTGGCAGAGTTCGGATCGTGTCACCGCTACGAATCCTCGGGCTCGATGCATGGGCTGATGCGGGTGCGTGGCTTCACGCAGGATGACGCACATATCTTCTGCACCGAGGATCAGATCGAAAGCGAATGTGCGAATTTCATCGGCCTCCTGTCGTCGATCTATCGCGATCTCGGGTTCAACAAGTTCGACGTGAAGCTCTCAACCCGCCCCGAGGTGCGCGTCGGCAGCGATGAGATCTGGGACAAGGCCGAAGCGGCGCTGGAAAACGCGGTTCGCAAGGTCACGAACGATTATCAGATCGACCCCGGCGAAGGCGCCTTCTACGGGCCGAAGCTCGACTTCAAGCTGACCGACGCGATCGGGCGGGAATGGCAGTGCGGCACGTTTCAGGCCGACTTCAACCTGCCGGTCCGCCTTGGCGCCGAATATGTCGGCGAGGACGGGGCCAAGCACCGCCCCGTCATGCTGCACCGCGCGATCCTCGGGTCTTTCGAGCGTTTCCTCGGCATCCTGATCGAAAACTATGCCGGCAAGATGCCCTTCTGGCTCGCCCCCCGGCAGGTCGTTGTCGCCTCCATCGTCTCGGATGCCGACGCGTATGTGCAGGAAATCGTCGGTCTTCTCTCCTCGGCCGGCCTCCGCGCAGAGGCCGATTTGCGCAACGAGAAGATCAACTACAAGGTCCGCGAACATTCCGTAGGCAAGGTGCCCGTGATTCTGGCCATCGGCATGCAGGAGGTCGCGGGCCGGACTGTTTCAATCCGCCGGCTTGGTGACACACGGACCGAGACGCAGCCGCTTGAAACCGCGATCGCGACGCTTCGCAGCGAAGCCGCGCCGCCGGACATGAAAGAGTAGTGTTATCAGGGCGATAGCACTTCTCTTTGCGGCTACGGGCGGCTCTGCCCGGGACCGGCGGCCGATCAATTTCACTGTTTCATCGCTTCACGCAGCCGTGGGCCACGGCTTCGTGAATGGCATGTCATCGGCAGGGGTGCGATGCATTGCCTTGTCACGATACGTTGACGAATTCACACCCAAACAAGGGAAGTACACATGTCTCATTCCATGAAGACCCTCGCCGTCGCCGGTTCGCTCGCCGCTGCTCTGTCCGCGCATTTCGCTGCTCCGGCCTCCGCCCAGGAAGCCAAGGAAAAGTGCTTCGGCGTCGCGCTCGCCGGTCAGAACGACTGCGCCGCTGGCCCGGGCACGACCTGCGCCGGTACCTCGAAAGTCGACTATCAGGGCAACTCCTGGAAGCTGGTCCCGGCCGGCACCTGCGCCACGATGGAACTGCCGGATGGCCGCATGGGCTCGCTCGAAGCGCTCGACCGCGACCTGCCGCAGGGCTGATCGCAAGACCGACTGCGCATCCCCGCCGATACTGGCCGGGGATGCGCCACACAATTACGAGGGGCCAGACGATGCTTGACCAGACTGCCAGGAAATACCTGCCCGCGCGACCCGGCGTCGGATACAAGGCCCAGCACTTTTCGAACATTATCGACCGGGCCGACCCAGTAAAATGGCTCGAAATCCATGCAGAAAACTACATGGGCGATGGCGGCCGTCCACTCGCGCAGCTCCGCCACCTGGCCGAGCGATTCCCGATCTCGGTCCACGGCGTGGGCCTTTCCATCGGCGGCGAAGGGCCGCTTGATAAGGATCATCTTGCCCGGCTGAAGACACTTTGCGCCTGGCTCGACCCGGCCAGCTTCTCCGAACATCTCGCCTGGTCGACGCATGACACGGAATTCCTGAATGATCTCCTGCCCGTCCCCTACACGGCCGAGACGCTGGCCCGCGTCGCCGACCATATCGACGAGGTGCAGGACCATGTCGGCCGCCGCATGCTCCTTGAAAACCCCTCGGTCTACGTGAACTTCACCGAGACCAACATGGGCGAGATCGAGTTCCTGAGCGAGATTGCGAAGCGCACCGGCTGTGGGCTCCTCCTCGACGTGAACAACGTCTATGTCTCCTGCACCAACCGGCAGACCGATCCCTACGACTACATCGACCGCTTCCCGCATCACCTCGTCGGTGAAATCCACCTCGGTGGCCATGACGAGGACGCGGACGACATGGGCGCGCGTCTTCTGATCGACGCGCACGGATCCGAGGTCGTCGATCCGGTCTGGCAGCTTTACGATCACACAATCCGCAAGGGCGGGCCGAAACCGACGCTGATCGAATGGGACAATGACGTGCCCGACTGGCCGGTTCTGGCCGAAGAGGCCACGCGCGCCGCCCGCATCCTCGACAAGGTGCTGGCATGAGCCAGTCCGAGTTTCGCGCGGCCCTTCTCGACCCTGATCGGCCGGCGCCGCCGGGTGTCACCGACCCGCAGGGCCGGCCCGCCGGGCGTCGCTTCGACGTCTACCGCAACAATGTCACCGTCTCGCTGACCGAGGCGCTCCGGCAGGCCTTCCCAATCGTACGCAAACTCGTGGGCGAGGAGTTTTTTACCGCGATGGCGCGCGAATTCCTGCGCGCCCATCCGCCGACCTCGCCCATGCTGATGTTCTATGGCGAGGACATGCCGGCCTTTCTCGAAACCTTCCCGCCGGTCGCGCATCTGGGCTATCTGCCCGACATCGCCCGGCTCGAAGGCGCGCTGCGTAGGTCCTACCACGCCGCCGACGCCGATCCCGTCGCGCCCGAGGCACTTCAGGCGCTTTCCCCCGACGCACTCGTCACCGCGCGGCTGACCTTCGCGCCTGCCAGCCGGCTCGTCCGCTCGCGCTGGCCGATCCTCGCGATCTGGTCCGCGAATACGCGCGGCACCCCTGCCCCGAAGGCGGCGGAGGCCGAGGATGTGCTGATCACCCGCCCCGACTACGATCCCGAACCCCTGCGCCTGCCGCAAGGCGCCGCCCCCTTCGTCGCCGCGCTGATGGCAGGCGAAACGGTCGGCGCCGCGCTCGACGCCGGGGGAGAGTTTGACCTGACCGCCACGCTCGGCCTCCTGATCGGCGCGCGCGCCATCGTGGCCGTCCAGACCGGAGATTGACCGACATGCTCGCGCTTTACGACCGCCTCGCGGGCGGCCTTACCCGTATTGCCCCTGCGGCCCTGCCAACGCTGGCGCGGCTGGCCTTCGCCGCCGTCCTCCTCGTCTATTTCTGGAACTCAGCCCGGACCAAGATCGGCGACGGCATTCTCGGCCTCGTCCGGCCGTCGGACGGCGCCTATATCCAGATATTTCCAAAGGCGGTGGAGGCAGCGGGTTACGACACCTCGCAGCTCGGCCTCTTCCACTGGGCGGTGGCGTTCGCCGGAACATGGGCGGAGCTTCTGCTGCCGCTCCTGATCCTCCTCGGTCTTTTCACCCGGCTTGCTGCCCTCGGCATGATCGGCTTCATCCTCGTCCAGAGCGCGACCGACATCCTTGGCCATGGTGTCGCCGGCGACGACCTAGGGCGCTGGTTCGACGCGGCCTCAGGAGCACTCATCCTCGATCAGCGTACGCTCTGGGTGGTCTTGCTCTCCGCCCTGGTTTTGATGGGGGCCGGCCCGCTTTCGCTTGACCGGTTTCTTGCCCGGCGCGGGCCGCAATAGCGGCTCCTGACGCGCCCACCGCCAAAATTCTTGATTTTTCGCCAGAATGCGGCATGATTTTGCTCGCGTGGACGCAGACTTTCCTACCGCCTCCCTTCTTACGGGGCAGCCGGAAGACCCGAAAGACCTGGCTGCACGAGCCGGAGGCAATGCCGCCACCGGTGAACAAAATAGGGAGAAACGGAATGCCCACTGGCACCGTGAAGTGGTTCAACTCGACCAAGGGCTTTGGCTTTATCGCGCCCGACAGCGGCGGGAACGACGTATTCGTGCATATTTCCGCTGTGGAGCGGGCCGGCCTCAAGACCCTGAATGACAATCAGAAAGTGTCCTACGAAATGCAGGAAGGCCGCGATGGCCGCTCTTCTGCCGGCGATCTGAAACTGCTTTAAGGGCGGTCCGGACAGCGACGAGAGACAAGACGGCCCGGCGGCGCGCGGGCCGTTTTCTATTGCAGAAGTGCCGCTTGCACATCCGCACCCCAGCCGAGGTGGATCGCCCGGCCGGTGTCGATCACGGGGCGCTTCATCAGCGTCGGATGGGCGGCGATGAGGGCGTCGGTCGTCCCCGTACGGGCCTCGGGCGGCAGGCCGCGCCAGGTTGCCGAGGCGCGGTTGACGATGGCATCGCCCAGCGCTTCGATCAGCCGCGACCGGTCGTCGGGGCCAAGTGGTACGGCGCGGACATCGTGGAAACGCACCTTATGCCCGGCTGCGGCAAGCGCCTTCAGCGCCTTGCGGCAGGTATCGCAGGTTTTGATGCCGTAAAGGATCATGGCGCCTCCTGTCGTGACCGTTCCGGGCTGTCCGGGAAGATCGAATCACACGCAGCCTGACCATTGCCGGGCCGGCCCCGAAAGGGCAAGCCGGGCACCGATTTCGCCGGCGAACGCACAGCCCGGCCGGCGGCCGGGGCTGGCCATTGCCGTGGCGCCGCGTCCAAGGGCGCATTCTTATCCACAGAACCTTTGCGCTGATCGGCGAAAATCCCCCGTTTCGGCGGGATTCCGGTCGCGGTCGTCACGCGGTTTCGGCCGGCATTGACCCATTTCGGCAACAGTTCTAGACAAAAATCGGGGCTGTTACGATTACCAATCTCACCAGTGCAGGAAATCAACACTTCAGAACACGCGGGCGGCCGATGGTCACCGTGCAGGGGGTTCTAATGTCTATTTCGGACGAGTTGATCAACCGTCTGTCCAGTGAAACCGGTCGTCGGCTGATGGAGCGGGCCCGCGAGGGGCGCAAGGCCGCCGTCGCGAAGATTTCGCATTGCTGCGTGACAGTTACCCGCGACGGGCGCACGCTGCGCGAGGAGATGTTCGACAAGACGCCCACGCTCGGCCAGATCGTGGATCGCGTCGGCCCCGATTGCTACGTCGTCTCGGTCGAGATGCGGCGCCAGAGCCTCCGGCAGCGGGCGCGGCTTCTGCTCGCGGCGGAATAGGCCGGGGCGCCGGTTTGGCGAACAATCGCGCGATGCGGGGCCGATTGCTGACGGGCCGCGTCTGAATCCGGCCGGAAAACGCGCGATTTCGGCCTTAAACTTGCCACATTCACCGGCCTCGGGCAGGCTCTCCCTATCGGTTGCGCAAGCGATCCGCTGCGACAAGGGAACCCGCGATGACCTATTGTGATCGGTACGACTACATGGGCAAGTGCCGCGAACGGCAGCGCCAGCAGAACCTGATCGAGCGCCGTCGCCTGACGGTGCCCGCCACGCCGCAGGTCGCGGTGAAGGTCATGGGCGCGGACGCGGAGGTGAACGAGTTCCTCTTCGACAGCGCGCCGACGCTATCCGACCTGATCGCGCAGGCGGGCGGCGGGGCGACGATCGTCTCGGTGGAAACGGTCACCCGGCCGGTCCGGCTTTTCGGGTAAGCGGCCGGTTCTCGCGCCCCGGGCCCCTGTCGGCAAAACGTATGGCAAGTGTCGGCAAAACGTATGGCACGGGTCGGCCCCCGGCGCCTGACGCCCGCCATCGGCGCCGCTTTGCCCTATCGCCGGCGGTGAGTTTACCATCCCTTCATCTTTCCGGGGCAACGCTCGTCCATGTCCCGCTACATCCGCCCGAAGGTACCCGGCGCGACGGTCTTCTTCACCGTCGCCCTTGCCGACCGCGGGTCGGACCTTCTTGTCACGGAGGTCGAATGTCTGCGGCAGGCCGTCCGGGCGACCCGGGCCGAGCGGCCGTTTGCGATCAACGCATGGGTCGTGTTGCCGGATCACATGCATTGCGTGTGGACCTTGCCGGAGCGGGATGCGGATTTCTCCGTCCGCATGGCCGCGATCAAGGCCCGGTTTTCGCGTGACATCCGTAGGTCGGGGTTCACCCCGACCCTTCCACCCCGGAACGGATACGGCGCCAATGCCGGACGGGTGCGCCGGGGTGGGGCGTATGAGGAAAGAGTCGGGGTGAACCCCGACCTACGGGGCGAAGCGCCAATATGGCAGAAGCGGTTTTGGGAACATCATATCCGGGACGAGGCGGATTATCAGGCGCATGTCCGGTATTGTTGGATCAACCCGGTGAAGCACGGGCTGGTCGAGCGGCCCGAGGATTGGCCGTATTCGTCATACCACCGCGACGGTGGTGCGATCCCGTAGGGTGCGCATTCATTGCGCACCCGGGTGGTGTGAAGAGGGGGCGGGGATGGCGGAAAAAAGGGGCGAATTTGGAAGCGGTCCCGAGGGGTGTGGTGCGCAATGAATGCGCACCCTACGGCCTGCTACGGTTTGCTCAATCGTCATCCGAATTCTTCGTTGGGCGAGGAGACGACGGGCGCAGACCGCCAGAATCATCGTTTTGTATGCCCCGCCTCGTGGTCGAGCCGGTATCCGGCACCTTCTTCTCGTCGTCAGACATCCGGACTCCCCAAAAGTATCATCAACCAAGGCAAAATCTGCACCCAACCGAGCAACATTGCAAACCAAAGCATGTTCTGCGCTTCTTGGATACTACTCTCGCTCTGCTTGAAGTAGTACTCACCATCCCGCGAATACTTGACGTAGAAGTCCTTCGTAGTTGGGTATTCGCCGCGCCTATCCAAGAGCTTTTCGATGTCGAATTCGAAAGTGAACGGCCTCCAACCCACGAGAACCAATACCGAGCATGCAAGCGAACCACCGAAACAAAAAATTAGGAAGATCACGGGCAAAGAGATTCCGAGAGGTCCTGTCGTTGAATGCAGGCTAGGTTGCATTCCTTCCCTCCCTATCAACGTGGCAAACACCGTAGCGACAAGTCCGGTTACCGCAGATGCGACGGCCGCTTGACTTCTGAGCGCGGCTAAGTAAGCCTGCTGGTTGCGCAATTTATCTAGCGTGTGCTCGTAGGCACATTGCTCCACGCTCACCCCCAAACCCCCTCAAACTCCCGCCATTCACCCTTGGACATGCCGGAATCCTCCTGCGTCACGACCTCCCCGGCCAGACGCCGCCTCAACACCTCTACCCCCTTCCCCGACAGGTTCACCCCTCCCATCCGGTAGTCCTCGAACGCGCCATAGGCCAAGGGCACCCAGTCGCGGACGATGTCGCACATCACCTCGGCATAGGCGCGGATTTCGTATTGGGCGTGGGCGTCGGCGCGGAGGCGCAGGAAGTGGAAGAGGTTGTGCAGGTCCACCTTCCAGTACCACTGGGTATAGACGTTGGCGGGCAGGTTCATGCGGGCAAGCTCTCGCGCCAGCCCCTTCTGGCCGTCCTGGCTCAGCATATCCTCGTAATGGTCATAGGCCCGCGTGGCGTCATCGCGGAGGATGTCGAGGACGCGCTGCGCCTCCTCCCCTTCCAGCAACTCTCCCCTGCCCTGATTGTTCACCGTCGATTGCGCGGCCAGATGCTCCGGCGCGGGGATGTAGAATTCGCGGTCGAGGATCGAGTAGCGGGCAGAATATTCGTTCACATTGGCGGTGCGGTGGCGGATCCACTGGCGGGCGACGAAGACCGGCAGCTTGACGTGGAACTTGACCTCGCACATCTCGAACGGGGTCGAGTGCCAGTGGCGCATGAGATAGCGGATGAGGCCTTCGTCGTTCTGCACCGCCTTGGTGCCGCGGCCATAGCTGACGCGGGCGGCCTGGGTGATGGCGGCGTCGTCGCCCATGTAGTCGATGACGCGGACAAGCCCGTGGTCGAGCACCGGATGGGCCACATAGAGCCGCTTTTCCATCCCCTCGGCCACGGCCCGGAGCGTCGGGCGCGGATTGGCGCGGGCCTCGGCGATTTCGGCCTGTTGTTCAGGGGTCAGCGTCATCTCTCATCCTCCGCATCTCGAATCGTTGGCCACTATATCTATGGGTTGTTGCCGCGGTAAACGCGATAGACGGTAGTGAGGCGAAATTTCCGGCCCGATGCCGCATTTGTGCGGGCGCGGCGGCTTGGCGGCGGCGAATGGCGGCGATAGGCTTGGCGGAACAAGACGGGAGGGCCGGCATGGCGTTGCGATATCTGCATACGATGGTGAGGGTGAAGGATCTGGACGCCTCGATGGCGTTCTACCGGCTTCTGGGGCTGGAGGAGACGCGGCGCTACGACAATGAGGGCGGGCGCTTTTCGCTCGTCTTCATGGCGCCGCCGGGGCAGCCGGATTGCCCGGTCGAACTGACCCATAACTGGGACGGCGATGAGGGCCTGCCCTCCGACAGCCGCCATTTTGGGCATCTCGCCTATGAGGTCGACGACATCTACGCGACCTGCGCCCATCTTCAGGCGAATGGCGTGACGATCAACCGGCCGCCGCGCGACGGGCGCATGGCCTTTGTCCGCTCGCCTGACAATGTCTCGGTGGAGCTTCTGCAGAAGGGTCAGGCCAAAGCGCCGGAGGAGCCGTGGGCAAGCATGGGCAATACCGGCCACTGGTAGGCGCAGGCCCGGCGTGGGCGGTCCGGCAACTGGCCCGCCTGCCGGTCCTGTCGCTGGTCTTTGCTCTTGCGGCCGGACCCTCGGCAGCGGCATGCCGGCTGGCGCTGGTCCTGGCGGTCGACATTTCCGCCTCGGTCGACAGCCGGGAGGATGAATTGCAGCGGGGGGGGCTGGCGCGGGCGCTCTTGGCGCCGGCGGTGCAGGACGCCTTCCTGCTGGACCCGGAGCATCCGGTCTGGCTGTCGATCTTTGAATGGAGCGGCCGGTTCGGCCAGGCGGAGCTTCTGCCCTGGCTGGAAATCGCCACGGCGGAGGATCTGGCGCTTGCGGCCGGCGCCATCGCCAGTTCCAAACGGTCGCGCGACGATATGCCGACGGCGCTGGGATACGCGCTTGGCCATGCGGCGGGCCTTTTTCGCGACGGCCCCGATTGCGAGGCGCGCACGCTCGATGTCGCCGGTGACGGGCGCAACAATGACGGGTTTCCACCGGCCGCCGCCTATGGGGCCTATCCCCTGCACGGGATCACCGTGAACGGGCTGGCCATCGCCGGAGGCGAGGCGGGGGTTGCCGACTATTACCGTGACCACCTGATCCGCGGGCCCGGCGCCTTCGTGATCGAGGCGTCGGGGTTTCGCGATTATGAACGCGCGATGCGGGAGAAACTGCTGCGCGAATTGCAGGGGCCGGTGATCGGCTGGCTTGTCCCGGTGGGGCCGGGATGAGGCGGTGGGGGCTTGCGGCGTTCGTGGCCCTGACGATGACGACGCCGGCGAAGGCGGCCTGCCGGCAGGCGCTGGCCATCGGGCTCGATGTCTCCGGTTCGGTCGATCCGCAGGAATTCGCATTGCAGACGCAGGGGCTGGCGGCGGCGCTGACCACGCCCGCGGTGCGCGAGGTGCTGCTCGGCGCGCCGGGGTCAACGGTCGCGCTGGCCGTCTACGACTGGTCGGGCGCGGCGGATCAGCGGCTGATCCTCGACTGGGTGGAGGTGACGGACGCGGCAGTCCTTGAGCGGGTCGCCGGGGCGATCGCCGGCACGGGCCGGATCGAGCGGTCGCCCGCCACGGGGGTGGGGGCGGCGCTTCTTTACGGTGCCGCGCTTCTGGCGCGGCAGCCCCGCTGCGGGCAGGCCATCCTTGACCTGACGGGCGACGGGCTGTCGAATTCCGGCCCCGATCCGCGCGACGTCAGCCTGCCGGACCGGCCATCGCCCATCACCGTCAATGCGCTTGTCGTTGCGATCAATGGCGAGGAAGGCTGGGACGGGGGCGATCCCGGCGTTGCCGAACTGAGCGCCTGGTTCGCGACCGAGGTCATCCGGGGACCGGACGCCTTTGTCGAGGTGGCACTCGGCTTTGAGGATTTTGCCGCAGCGATGGAGCGAAAGCTTCTGCGGGAACTTGCGGGGCTGGCCGTCAGCGGTCCCGCACCGGGGCACGACACCGATACGGCGGGCTGAACGGGAGGCGAGCGGGTGGGTCCACGGGGATGCGCGACACGACCGCCGGTGGCTAGTAGATATAGCGGATCTGGTCGCCCCAGTAGCGCTCCATCCGGCGCAGCGTGGCGTTCACGCCTTCGACCGTGTCGAGCCCGATCACCCCGCGCTGTTCCATGCCGCCCGCATGGCGCTGGAACAGCGCGCCGACGGCGAGCCGGACCGCCCTGCCCTTGTCGGTCAGCCGGACCCGGACAGAGCGGCGGTCGGCCTCGCAGCGCTGATGATGCATGTAACCGGCCTCGACCAGTTTCTTCAGGTTGTAGCTGACATTGGAGCCCTGGTAATAGCCACGGCTTTTCAACTCGCCCGCCGTCACCTCATGATCGCCGATATTGAACAGCAAAAGCGCCTGCACCGCATTGATTTCAAGAATGCCGAGACGCTCAAACTCATCCTTGATCACGTCGAGCAGCAGCCGGTGCAGCCGTTCCACCAGACCGAGCGTTTCCAGATAGCAGGTGAGAAACCCCTGCCTGCCGCCATCCTGCACTGTTTGTTGTACTGTCATCGTCGTCTCCGCCATGCAGACCTGCCCGGCGCAGAGACTGGAACGAAAAGCCGAAGTTTTGGTTAAGCCAAACGCGTTTCCGATGTTCGCGGCAGGCGCCCCCTCAGCGCGCTGCCGGTCGCACCGCGGCGACGATTGTGTCGAGAAGGGCCGCGAATTCGGCAGGCGGCTTGGCCGCGCCGGTGATCCAGGCATAGATGTCCTGATCGTTCTCGCCGAGAAGGCGGTCGTAGAGCGTGACGGTCACGACCGGCAGATCGGCAAGGCAGCGGTCGGCGAAGGGGCCAAGGACGATGTCCATCTCCTTCATGCCGCGCCGCCAGCTGCGCATCCGCAGCCGTTTCAGCCGGGTTTCGGCATCTTCGGAACTGTCCGATTTCACAGGGCGTCTTCCGGTACCATCGTGGCCGGTTCGGCGTCGCGGAGGCTGGTATCTGCGAAATCCTGGCGCAGGCGTTTTTCGATCTTGCCGATCCGCCCGGCGATCTGGGTGATCTCGGTCTGCAACTGACGCATTTCCGTCAGAAGTTCGGCTATCGGCGGATGGGTTGCGGCAGAATCGTCCGGCGCGAGGACGCCCTCGCCTTCACCTGTAAGCAGCCAGGTCAGCGACACACTCAGCATCCCCGCCAGCATCTGGAGCCGGTTCGCCCGCGGTTCTGAGGCGTCCGCTTCCCATTGCTCAACGGTCTTGGCACGCACGCCGATGCGCCGCGCCAAGTCATGCTGGCTCATGCCGGACGCTTCGCGCGCCGCCGCCAGCCTGTCGCCAAATGTTGCCGTTTCCGCGCCGTACCAGGCGTTGCCGGTTGCCCCGTGCAATGTGCCACTCCTTTTTCGATGATGCTTGAATGCGTTTCGCGCGCACCCTAAGACATGGCACCGCAGATTACAAACCGGAGCCCCGACATGGCCTTTTTGTCCGACACGCTGGCGCGGGTAAAACCCTCGCCCACCATCGCCGTCACAACCAAGGCGGCGGAACTGAAGGCGACGGGCAAGGACGTGATCGGCCTTGGCGCGGGCGAGCCGGATTTCGATACGCCTGACAATATCAAAGCCGCCGCGAAGCGCGCCATCGACGCCGGCAAGACCAAATATACCGCCGTCGACGGCATCCCCGAACTGAAGGCGGCCATTGCCGCAAAATTCAAGCGCGAGAACGGGCTGACCTACACGACAAAGCAGATCACCGTCGGCACCGGCGGCAAGCAGACGCTCTATAACGCGCTGATGGCGACCTGCAATCCGGGCGACGAGGTCATCATCCCCGCGCCCTATTGGGTCAGCTATCCCGACATGGTGCTTCTGGCTGGCGGCACGCCGGTTCCGGTCGTTGCCGGGATCGAGACGAATTTCAAGCTGACACCGGCACAACTTGAAGCCGCGATCACACCGAAGACCAAATGGTTTATCTTCAACTCGCCCTCGAACCCGACCGGGGCGGGTTACAGCCGGGCCGAGCTGAAGGCGCTGACCGACGTTCTGATGCGCCACCCGCATGTCTGGGTCATGTCGGACGACATGTACGAACACCTCGTCTTCGACGATTTCGAATTCGTCTCGCCCGCCCAGATCGAACCGGGCCTTTATGACCGGACGCTGACCTGCAATGGCGTATCGAAGGCCTATGCGATGACCGGCTGGCGGATCGGCTATGCGGCGGGGCCGGAAGCGCTGATCAAGGCGATGGGCACGATCCAGTCGCAGTCGACCTCGAACCCCTGCTCTGTCGCACAATACGCGGCCCTTGAGGCGCTGAACGGGCCGCAGGATTTTCTGGCGGAGAACAAGAAGACCTTCCAGCGCCGCCGTGATCTGGTGGTGTCGATGCTGAACCAGGCGAAAGGTATCAAATGCCCCCGGCCCGAGGGCGCCTTTTATGTCTATCCGGACATTTCGGGCTGCATCGGCAAGACATCGGCCGGTGGCGCGGTGATCACGGATGACGAGGCGTTCGCGACCGCGCTTCTTGAGGAAACCGGCGTTGCGGTGGTCTTCGGGGCGGCCTTCGGGCTTTCCCCGAACTTCCGCGTCAGCTACGCTACGGCCGACACGGCGCTGGAAGAGGCCTGCGGCCGCATCCAGTCCTTCTGCGCCGGGCTGCGCTGACAACGGCCGACGAGGGAGGTTTCATGGCGGGCGATCTGCCGGACTATTACTTCCGCATCCGCGAAAACGGCGCGGCCGTTTTTCGAGTCGATACCGAGAACCGGCAACGGCGGATCGAAATGGAACAGATCGCGCTCGCCAATATCCGCAATGGCGAGATCAAGGCCCATGGCGAGCGGGTGCTGAGCGAGACGGATCTGGCCACGATCCGCGACTGGATGGCCGAACGGCAGGCGCTGCTTGCGCGGCGCGACATCGACGATATTCACCGCGCCATCGACTACCTCAACCTGACGACGCATTGGGTTCAGTCCAAGGCGAGCGACGCGCAGCTGGAGGATGTGACGGACGCCCTCTTGATGGCGATGCACGACCTGCGAACCGTCCTAGTCCGGAAGAAATCGGAACGCCTGATGTCAGCCGAAGAAGGTGAGGAGTGACCGGGATTTCGTGACGGGGGTTTTGCAACCGGGCAATACGCCGGCAATTTCCGCGAAAGCCCTGTCAGGCCGGTAACGCCGCCCGGCCCCAGCCACGCCAGAACCGCGTCAGAAGCGCGATGGCCGCCGCGACAAGGCCGACGACAAGGCCGAGCCAGAGCCCGATCCCGCCCATGCCAAAGCCAAAGGCCAGGGCATAGCTCGACGGCACCCCGATGAGCCAGTAGCTGACCGCCGCGATCCACATCGGCGCGCGCGCGTCGCGGACGCCCCGCAACATGCCAAGCGCCATGACCTGCGCGGCATCGAAGAACTGGAAAAGGGCCGCCATCGCCAGGAGTTTCGTGCCAAAGGCGATGATGGCGGCGGTATCTTCCTGCCGTTCATCAAGGAAAAGGCCGATGATCGGCGCCGGCAGGGTCAGAAGCATCGTGACACCGACCGTGGCAAAGATCATCGACAGTGCCATGCCTGTGATCGACACCGCCCGAAGACCTTGTAGGTCGCCCTCACCGTCCGACCTGCCGACCCGGATCGTCACCGCGTTCGACAGGCCGAGATGGACCATGAAGAGGACGGCCGCCACCTCCATCGCGATGCCATGGGCGGCAAGTTCCACCGTGCCGATCCAGCCCATCATCAACGCGGCGGCGATGAAAAGGCCGCTTTCGGCAAGCCCGGTCAGTCCGATGGGCCAGCCGAGCCGGAACACCTGCCGGAAGGCCTGCCAGTCCGGGCGCCAGAACCGCTGGAAGAGGCGGAACCGCGCGAGCCCGGGGACGAGCGCCGCATAGGCGACCATGATCGCGAGCGTCCAGTATTGCGTGACGGTGGTTGCAACCGCCGCGCCACGTACGCCAAGCTCCGGCGCGCCCCAATGGCCGAAGATGAGTGCCCAGTTCAGCGCCACGTTCACGACCGCGCCGGCCAGCGTCGCCCAAAGCACGATCTTGGCCCGTTCCAGCGCGGACAGGTAGCTTTTCAGCGCCATGATCAGAAGCGCGGGCACCATGCCCCAGCCCGCGATCCTGAGATAATCCTGCGCGAGTGTCGACAGATACGGCTCCTGCCCCAGTGCCTCAAGCAGCGGGTGTGAAAACCACATCACCGGCAGGGCCAGAAGGCCCGACAGGATCGACAGCCACATCGCCATCCGCGTGTCGCGCCGAACCTGTACCTCATCGCCCCGGCCGAGCGCAGCGGCGACCATGCCCATCGCACCGATGCCGAAGCCCGAGCCGAGAATGAAGAGAACGAAGAAGGTGGAGCTGCCAAGCACCACGGCGGCCAGTTCGTCCACGCCGTACCAGCCCAGCATCACCGTATCGGTGATATGCAGGATCATCTGCGCCAGATGGCTGCCGATGAGCGGCAGCGCAAGCGCCAGCAGGCTTCGCGCATCCGCGAGATAGCGGTTCCGGGGTGTCATCCCCGAGCCTTACAGGCCCCCCCGAACAAGGTCCAGAGCCCTTCGAACATCCATCCGGCGACCAGGACACAGGCGCGCCAGATGCGCAGGACCGGCGGCACCGACCGGTAGCGCGCCTCGCGATAAAGGGGATCGACCGAGGGCATTTCAACAAAGCCCGCCTCGTCGATCAGATGCCTGAGTGGCAGGTTGCCCGGCAGATAGGCGACCCAGACGGGGTCGAGATGGTGGTGTCGGCACTGTTTCAGCGCGGCTTTCAAAAGCGCCTGACCGATACCCCGGTTCTGATGGCTGTCTTCGACGGAAAGGGCGATTTCCGCGGATCGGCCCTGCGATCCCGCCGTCGCGTGAACCTCGGCGCAGCCGCGCAGCCGGCCATCCACAACGGCAAAGATCACGACCTCGGGCCGCGCACCTTCGGCATGGCGCCGCAACCCGTCATCGGCCAGAACGGCCAGAAACCGGTTGCGCCGCGATGCGGGGCCAAGCCGCCGCAGATGCGCCAAAAGCCGGGACCGCCACCCGCGGTTACCATCCGCGGGAAGAACGTAGCGCAGGTCGGGGGCCACTGTTCCGGCCATGTCGAAAGGTTCTTCCGTCTTCCGCGGCAACGCTGCGCCGCAGCATCAACCTATCGCGAAAACGGAACGGAACAATGACGCAAGCCCTGCTATTAGCTCATGCCGGCTTTGCACCCAAGTCGGACCCCTTCGGCGCCTTTCCGCCATCTGCGGTGGCCTCGGCCCCGCTCTTTGCCGCCGCACCGTTAGTTCTTGCTGCCGGGGCGGGTTTCGACGGCGCGATTTTCCGCTTCGGTTTTGCCGGCGCAGTGGCCGCGGCCGGGGCGCCTGCAGCGACCGGAGCGTCAGGCGCTGCAGCCGCCGGTTCGGTCTCGCGCGGCTTGCGGCGCAGATCGGGATGCACGGTGGCACCGAGGATATGTTCAGACCCGTGCACCACATGGCTCGCCCGGCCGACAATCAGCGGGTCGGGCGCCCCGACGATGGCGGGATCTTTGTCCGGATAGTCGAGCGAGGCGAGGAAGTGGCGCATGCAGTTCAGTCGCGCCCGCTTTTTGTCGTTCGACTTCACGACCGTCCAGGGCGCATCGGCGGTGTCGGTATAGAAAAACATCGCCTCCTTCGCCTCGGTATAGTCGTCCCACTTGTCGAGCGAGGCCTTGTCGATGGGGGAAAGCTTCCACCGTTTCAGCGGATCGGTTTCACGGCTCGCAAATCGCGCGCGCTGCTCTTCCTGTGTGACCGAGAACCAGTATTTGTAGAGCCTGACGCCGGACCGGACGAGCATCCGCTCGAACTCGGGCGCCTGACGCATGAATTCGAGGTAATCGGTGGGCGAACAGAACCCCATCACGCGCTCTACACCGGCGCGGTTGTACCAGGACCGGTCATAGAAGACCATTTCCCCGGCGGTCGGCAACCAGCGCACGTAGCGCTGGAAGTACCACTGGCCGCGCTCCTCGTCCGTCGGCTTGTTCAGCGCCACGACGCGGGCGAAGCGCGGGTTGAGGTGTTCGGTATAGCGCTTGATCGTGCCGCCCTTGCCAGCGGCATCGCGCCCTTCGAAGAGGATCACGAACTTCTGCCCGGTTTCCTGCGCCCAGAGCTGAACCTTCAGCAACTCGGCCTGGAGCTTCGCCTTTTCCTTCTCATAGACCGGTCGCGCCAGTTTGCGCCCATAAGGATAGGTGCCTGATTCAAAGGCGTGGCGGATGGCGCTGGCGTCGACCTTCGGAAACTGCTTCGGACCGGCGGGTTCGCGGCCATCGCCCGGTGGCGCGGCCTTGGCCGACGGCGTGTCCTTGCCGGGAACTGGTGAAGCGGCCGGCGCGACAATCGGGTCGGTGCTGGGGGTTTCGGGCGTTCCTGTCATGCGTGTCCTCCATTTTCATGGCCGCCGAGTCTAGCAGATACCGCTATCGGCGCCTTGATGCGGGTCAAGTGACGCCGAATTTACTTTTCACGCGGCTGAGGCCGGCTTAGCCATGGCGGAACATCCAAACCCCTTGCCGAAAGGTCATTCATGCTCACCCTCTATGGCGTCTATCGCAGCCGCGCCTCGCGCAACTTCTGGCTCCTGAACGAGCTTGGGCTGCCCTTCGAACAGGTCCGGGTCATTCAGGGCTACCGGCTGGACGACCCGGCCGCCACCGACGCGCCGATGAATACGCTGTCGCCCGCCTTTCTGGCGATCAGTCCGGCGGGTGCGGTACCGGTCCTGAAGGATGGCGATTTCGTCCTGTCGGAATCGCTCGCGATCAACGACTATCTGGCGCGGAAGGCGGGTGGGCCGATGGGTCCGGCCAATGACCGCGAGGCCGCGCTTTTGGAACAATGGGCGCTTTACGGGATGACGGCGGTAGAGCCTCATACCCTGCCGATCCTCTACGCCCATGTCGAACGGCGCGCCAAAACGGCGGAGGGCGCGGCCGAGATCGCCCGCCACATCGAGGCGCTTCGTCGGCCAATGGCCGTCTTGCAGAACCATCTGGCCCCGACGGGCCACATGATGGGCGACCGCTTCACCGTGGCCGACATCAACATGGCCGAAATCCTGCGCTATGCGCAGCCCGAAGCCGCCTTCATCGCCGAATATCCCGCGGTCGAGGCATGGCTGAAAGCCTGCCAGTCGCGCCCGGCCTTCAAGGCAATGGTGGAGGCGCGCAACGCCGAACCGGCCTGAGGATGTGTCAGGGGAGGGGTGGGGTCGGTAGTCTGGCGACAGGCGGTGCGCCCGCGCTTGCCTCGCCCGGGGTTAACAGCGCGCCAGCGCCCCCGGGCATCGGAAGGTTCCCTGGCTCTTATCCAGAACATTTTCACCGTTGGCTTCGCGCCCACGCGCCTACCTCAACTCGTCAGGAATCTCGCAGACCGGGATCGGCACCATCTTGTGCTGGTTGGCCCGGTTCAGACGCCGGTAGATCGCCAGCACCTCGGCCTTCCGCCCGCTCAATCCGTTGGCATCACCATCGAAGGTCATGGCCCATTCCAGTTCGGGATAGCTCGCCCCGATCTGGTCCTCGTCCGTCCGGCTGTCGCCCCAGAGTCCGTCCGTCGGCGGCGCGGCAAGGATCGCGTCGCCAACACCCAGAGCCCGGCCGATTTCATAGACTTCCGTCTTCATCAGATCGGCGATCGGGCTCAGGTCGACCCCGCCATCGCCGTATTTGGTGAAAAACCCGATGCCGAAATCCTCCACCTTGTTGCCGGTGCCGACAACCAGACGCCCATGAAGCCCGGCAAGATAGTAAAGCGTCGTCATCCGCAGCCGTGCGCGGGTATTGACCAGCGCCATCTCGCGCGACGGGCCTTCGGGACCTGCCGGCAAGGCGGCGACGAGGCCATCGAAGACCGCAGTCAATTCAACTTCCTGCCCCGCGACATTCCTGTGCCGGGCCTTCAGGGCAGCGATATGGTCGCGTGCCCGGCTGACCTGATCGCGCCCTTGGTGGATCGGCATCTCGACCAGCAGCGTCGGCCTGCCGCTCCGCGCCGCCAGGGCGGATGAAACAGCCGAATCGATGCCGCCAGACACGCCGACGACAAATCCTTTCGTCCCCGAGGCCGCGCAATAGGTGTCGAGCCAGCCGGTGATATGGTCGATGACTGCGTCGGTCTTCATGATCCTGCCCCCTGTCCGGCCTTTCCCGGCTTGCGCGCGACAAAGTCGATCAGCGCCGAGCGGCCCGAATGGCCCCGGCCCTCATCGACATCGGCATCGAAATCCTCTGCCCTCAGAACCTTATAGTTCGCGAAGCTCTCACGCAGCAGATCGAGCGTATACATGTTGGCCGCATCGGGCGGCCCTCCGGTGCCGTAGCCGACCTGACGTGGCGCATAGCCGTGGAGGAGAAGAAGCCCGCCCGGCCTCAGCCCCCGGTCGATCCGGCGGAAAAGTTCCGCACGCCCATCGGGGCCGACAAACTGGATGAAAATGCCGACCACCACGTCGAATTGCCGCGACCAGTCCCAGCCATCGAGATCGGTGACATGGAACGCGACCGGAACGCCGCGCGCCCCGGCGAGCTTGCGCGCCTTGGTTACAGCGTTCGGCGCGGGATCGAAGGCAGTCACCTCCAGCCCCTGCCCCGCCAGCCAGACCGAATTGCGCCCCTCGCCATCGGCAATGCAGAGGGCCGTTTCACCCGGCGTCAGCCAATGTGCGGTGCGCGGCAGGAAATCGGCAGGCGCGGTTCCGAAGAGGTAATCGTCCCCCGCATAGCGTTCGTTCCACATCTCACCCGCCCTTACCCTGACAACGGTTCCTGCCGCACTATTCCGGTGATGGCCCCCCGCTGCAAGAGCGTGGCGCGCCCGTCCGGAATATCGCCGGGCTGCAGGTTCGCAGGGCGACGGGAAGGGGCCGCCGCCCCCGAAAGGAACGAAAAGGAATTGGATTTGATTTTGCCCATTATCATGTATACTATGGCGTGTATCTTCATGAGGATTTCCATGGCTACGCTCTTGACCAACCAGATCGCGACGATTACCGAACTCAGGGAACCGCAAAAGGTGCTCGACCGCGCCAACGGCAAGCCTGTGGCGATCCTGAAGAACTCCCAGCTCGTCGGGTATCTGGTCCCGGCCGAGGCGACGGCCCGGCCCGACCAGCACCGGCCTGCGACGATGGAGGAGGTACGCGCCATCCTTGACCGTACACGCGCAAGGTCGCAGCCGGTGCTCGACTACCTCAGAGACAAGTGACGGCAGCCGGTGTTTTATCTTTCGGTCGAAACCGTCATCGCGATCCATGACGATGTGCTGAACCCCGGCGAACTCCCTGGGCTCGCGGGGGACAAGTCGCTCGAGGGCGCGCTCAGCTGCGTCGAGAACCGTCTTGGATACGGGCTCATCGGCGATATCTTTGACCTTGCGGCAAGCTATGCGATGGCCATCGCGCAGGGCCACTGCTTCAATGACGGCAACAAGCGCACCGCATATCGTTCCATGGAGGTCTGTCTGGAAGCCAATGGCGTTCAACCCGAATGGAACACCGAAGAGGTCGGCCAGATCATCATCCGCGTGGCGCAGGGGCTGATGGACGACGGCGCGCTGGCGGCGTGGCTGCGCGAGCACTAGCGCCTTTCCGCACCGGCCGCGGGAACCCCAATTCGTTGTGGTCCCCAGGCCAGCGCCAGGCCATGCCCGCTTGCCCCGCCGCGCCCCGCATGGTCTAATCCCGCGCAATCAGAACAGGGACGAGCAGCCCATGCCGAACGACCTTCTTTCCACCCGGTCAGACGATTACGACGCCCATTCCATCGAGGTTCTCGAAGGGCTGGAACCTGTGCGCAAACGGCCGGGCATGTATATCGGCGGCACCGATGAACGCGCGCTCCACCACCTTGTCGCCGAGGTGCTCGACAACTCGATGGACGAGGCGGTGGCGGGCCATGCCAACCGCATCGAGGTGGAGCTTCATGCCGACTACGCCATCACCATCCGTGACAATGGCCGCGGCATTCCGGTCGATCCGCATCCGAAGTTTCCCGGCAAGTCGGCCTTGGAGGTGATCCTCTGCACGCTGCATTCCGGCGGCAAGTTTTCCGGCAAGTCCTATGAGACGAGCGGGGGTCTTCATGGTGTCGGCGCCTCGGTCGTCAACGCGCTATCGGACAGCATGGTGGTGGAAGTCGCGCGGAACAAGGAGCTGTACGAACAGCGCTTTTCCCGCGGCATTCCCCTTGGCCCGGTGAAGAAGATCGGCGCGGCGCCCAACCGGCGCGGCACAACCACCACCTTCCATGCCGACGAAGAGATCTTCGGCCATCACCGGTTCAAGCCCGCGCGGCTTTTGAAGATGGTGCGCTCGAAGGCCTACCTTTTCTCCGGCGTGGAAATCCGCTGGAAAAGCGCCATCGAGGATGGCGACACCCCGGCAGAGGCCATCTTTCACTTTCCCGGCGGCCTTGCCGATTACCTCGGCGAACAGTTGGAAAGCTCCACCACCTATGCCGAGCGTCCCTTCGCGGGCAAGGTCAGCTTTCAGGAGAAGTTCGGCGAGCCGGGTTCCGTCGAATGGGCGATCAACTGGACGCCGTCGCGCGACGGTTTCATCCAGTCCTATTGCAACACCGTGCCCACGCCCGAAGGCGGCACACATGAGGCGGGGTTCTGGACCGCGATCCTGCGCGGCATCCGCGCTTACGGCGAGTTGGTGAACAACAAGAAGGCGGGTCAGATCACCCGCGACGATCTTCTGGCAGGGGGCTGCGCGCTCGTCTCCTGCTTCATCCGCGAACCGCAATTCGTGGGTCAGACGAAGGACCGGCTGGCGACCGAGGCGGCGCAGAAGATGACCGAAGGGGCGGTGCGAGACCATTTCGACAACTGGCTGGCGGCGGATACCAAATCCGCCGGTGCCATCCTCGATTTCCTCGTGCTGCGCGCCGAGGAACGGCTGCGCCGCAGGCAGGAAAAGGAAACCCAGCGCAAGACCGCGACGAAAAAGCTGCGCCTGCCAGGCAAGCTCGTCGATTGTTCGGCGACAAGCCGCGAGGGGACGGAGCTTTTCATCGTGGAGGGCGACTCGGCCGGCGGTTCGGCCAAGATGGCGCGCGACCGGGCGACACAGGCGCTCTTGCCGCTGAGGGGCAAGATTTTGAACGTGCTGGGCGCGGCGTCCTCGAAGCTCGGCACCAATCAGGAAATCGCCGATCTGACGCAGGCGCTGGGCGTGGGCCTCGGCACAAGGTTCAACATCGACGACCTGCGCTATGACAAGATCATCATCATGACCGATGCCGATGTCGACGGCGCCCATATCGCGTCCTTGCTGATGACCTTCTTCTTCACCCAGATGCGGCCGATGATCGACAAGGGCCACCTCTACCTCGCCTGCCCGCCTTTGTACCGGCTGACGCAAGGGGCCAAACGCATCTATGTGGCCGACGATGCGGAGAAAGAGCGGATGCTGGCCACCGGCCTCGGCGGCAAGGGCAAGATCGACGTCCAGCGCTTCAAGGGTCTGGGAGAGATGGACGCCAAGGACCTGAAGGACACGACCATGAACCCCGCGACCCGCAAACTGATCCGGGTCAGCATCCACGACGAGGTGCCGGGCGAAACCGGCGACCTCGTCGAACGGCTGATGGGCAAGAAGCCGGAACTCCGGTTCCAATATATCAGCGAGAATGCGCGGTTCGTGGAGGAGTTGGATGTGTAAATGACCGGGTTTGTTGGAAAGCTGCCGCGCAAGGCGGCGGTTAAGGAATTAGTCTGCAAGTCAATTGAAAGCACTGTCCTTGCGGTCGAAGTATACAACAAGCCTACGGTGCAATTCAGGTCGGCAGCGTATGCCGCCCTAATGGTAATCGCTTGGACCTCAGCATTACATGCGGTATTCGAGCGGGATGGTACAGTTTATTTTCACAAGAAAAAGAACGGACGGTTTGAGAAGATCGACGGCGACAAGAAGGCTTGGGAGCTTTCAGCCTGTATTAGCAAGTACACAGGAACACATATTTCAGACGACGTTCGGGCAAATTTAACTCTATTTGTTAAGCTGCGTAACAAGATCGAACATCGGCAGATGGCAACTTTGGACGCACATATTGCCCCTGAATGCCAAGCGCTTTTATTGAATCTGAAAGATTTTCTTCAAGCAGAGTTTGATATCGAGCTTTTGGGCGACATTGGCCTCTACGTGCCGATCTCCGTGTTTGCTTCTACTCGCTCAATTCCACAGTCTTCGGATGAGAAATCCGTGATATCCTTCATCGATAGATATCGCAACTCACTCGATCCGCGCGTCTGGCAAGACACGAAGTACGCCTTTCGCGCATTTCTAATTCCGAAGATCGGAAACCATGAGAATTCATCTGACGTCACTATTGAGTTTCTCAAATTGAGTAGTCTGACGGAAGCGCAGAGAGAAAAGGCAACCCGAATGGCAACTCTGATCCGGGATCGACAAATGCCTTTCAAAGAGGATTTGTTGAAGCCCAAGATGGTTGTGGAAAAGGTGCGTGAGCGTCACCCAGATTTTCACCTTACAAATTTTGTAAATGCGTGGAAGACATTGAAAGTACGACCGGAAACCGGGCACGACGAGCCGGGAGTCACCAATACGAGGTACTGCTACTATGATCCGGTCGACAAGGATTATCGTTATGAGCCTGCATTTGTCGAAAAGATTTGTGAAATGATCGATAGTGGCCACGACTTCTCCGTCGTTTCCTAGCGAGCCGTAGGGTGTGTGCTCGCACGCACCTTCCAACCACGCCGACCACACCCAACACCGGCCCTTTCTCCCGACCTCGCCATCTCTCGCCCGATTTGTCCCGCGACAAATCGGGCCGCGCCTGCCTGCCCCCGGCAGGCGCGTTACCGCGCCTACCCAGGCAGCCGCGCCCCGATTTACGACTGACAGAGCCAGCCGATAACCCCTTGCCCTCCGGCTTGCGCCTCCGGCCAATCGGACCGGGTGACGTGCCACCGGCACGTCCCCTGATCGGTCCTCGGGCCAAACCGCACCCCATCGCGCCTCCTCTCACCGGGCGCCGAACCGTAGGCCGGGGTTCACCCCGGCTTTCCCCCGGAATGGCGGGGTGAACCCCGCCCTACGATCTTTGCCCCCGAACGCGGCCCAAGTCGATTTCCGCTCACCCCCCGCCGATCCCCCTTGCGGGCCGCAACGGCTGCGCTAGATTTCGCCGCGCAGGGCCTGGCCATCCGGCCCCTGCTGCCCACCGGGATCATCGCCCTGCCCCAAAAAGGCAGGCTCCCCTGACACCCCGCCCTGAGCATCGAGACGCCCCGGCATCCGCCGGGCGAACCTGTTCGATAGAGGGAATAAAAATGTCCAAGGAAAAGAGCCGCGGCAACAAGGAAGCCAAGAAGCCGAAGAAGGAAAAGCCGAAGGTGCTCGCCACCGCCAATTCCGGCGCCAAGGCCGACACCACCATCGCGGGCAAGAAGGTGAAATAACGCCGGCGGCCCGGGCGGCCCCGGACCAACCGCCCGGTGCTGCCAACCCCCATAGCCCGCGCGGGGATTTTACTTGTCATCCCCGGCCCGCCCGGCCACCTTGCGGCCCGAATGACGCATTCGGGCCGGATGGGCGGTTTCATGGGCTTCATACTCGACAATCAGGTTATCCTGCTTTTCGGCTGCTTCTGCCTCGGTATCGGGGCGACCGTGCCGCTCTTCCGCCAGCCGGCCGCAAGTCGCGCCTGGAAGCTCGCCGATCTTGTCTGGGTGGTGCTTGGCGGGCTTGGCGCGCTCGCCGCCATCCTGGCGGAGGTCTATGCCGCCGACCGGTCGCATCTTGACCGCCAGATCGACCTCGCCTTTGCCGCCACCCGCGTCTTCGACCGCGATGCCGCCCGCTTTCGCCTTGTCCATTGCGAGGCGGGGCGCCACCCCGGCCCCCATCAGCCCCATATCCGCACCCTTTGCGACAAGGTGGAGTTCCTGTCCGCCTCGACCGCCGAAAACGCGAGCCTGCCGCTTTTCCTCGGCATCACCGAAACCGCCGTGCCGAAACGGGCCTTCGGCTTCGGACCGGCGACCGGGGCGGAGGATGCCATGAGCCATGCCGAAATGGTGGCAGAGGTCGAACGCTTCGACCCGGCCGATTTCCTCGTCTTCGCGGCGCAGGATGACGCGACCCGCGCGGCCATGGCGGGGCTCGCCACGGTGCCGGATCTGGCGGTAGTCGCGGCCGAATATCAGGTCATCGCGACAAGCTATGAGGATCTGATCGCGCAGGTCGGCGAGTTGAAGGAAGAATGGGACTACCTGCAGGCCAATGCGCCGATCCTGACCTTTCAGGTGATTGCGCTTTGCCTTGTGGCCTTCGCCGCGCCCTTCCGGCTTGGCCGGTCGGTGGTGGCGCTCAACTGACGGGCGGTCATTCCTGCAAGGATTTGAGGTAATCGGCAAGGGCGACAAGGTTGGCGGGCGTCGGCGTCATCACACCATCGCCGGTATCGACCATGACAAGCGGGCCTTCCTGCAGCGCGGCGCCAAGTTCGGGCATGACCGAGGCGCGATCCCCTCGGCGGGTATAGCCGTCGATGACCGACATCACCCGAAGTGTCGGGAAGGTGCCACCGTTCCGCGCTGCGATGCGGGTCAGATCGGAGGGCGCCTTGCCGAGCCCCTCGGCCGCGTGAATGTCGCCCTTGCCATCGGCGCCGTGGCAGGAAAGGCAGTAATCCTGATAGAGCGCGCGGCCCGAAACCTGCTGTTCGGGCGCGCAGGCGGCCAGTGCGGCGGTGGCGGAAAGGGCCAGAATGGCGCGGGTCATCGTCGTCTCCTCTGTTCCGTTGCCTGTCGTCTCAGGGCGCGTTGGTCTGCAGGCTCTGCAGATAGGCCACAACCGCCAGCACCCGTTCGGAGGCGATCACCGGCGTGCCGTCCGGACCGTCGACGGCGACGGTATCGCCGCGGAAGATGGTGCCAAAGACCGGCATCGCGCCGCCATGTCCGCGCAGCCCGGTGCGCCCGTCGACGATATGAACGACCTTGAGCCAGGGAAACTCACCGCCGTTGCGGGCGCTGATCCGGGTCAGGTCGGGCACCGGGATGTTCAGGAACTCGGCCATCGGCCCCTGCAGGCCCGGCTCGATGCCATGGCAGGCCGCGCAGGCGCCATTGTAGGTGTCCTGTCCGAGGATAAGGTCGTCCGCGCCGCGCGCCGGCCCGCCGGCAAGGGCAACCAGAACCGTCAACCACAAGATCCCGCGCATATCAGCCTCCGCTTTCCGCCTCCGACAGCCCCATGCTGCGCCGCCTTGCCGCCCGGCGCCTTGATCTTGATCAGATGGCGCCGGCCAGTTCGCGGGTGAGCTGCCAGAGCGGATCGGGCACGGCGACCTTCTCGGCCGGGGTCCTGGCCGCGCCGGGCAGGCGCGCGCCCTCCTCCGCCGCGACGGCCCCGGCCAGGCGGGCGAAGCGGGCGCCGAAGTCGGGCGAAAGCGAGGGGTCGATCAGCAGGTAGAACTGGCCGAGGTCGTGGGGCGGCCCCTCCGCCGCCTTCAAGGGCTGCACATCAAGCGAGTTGAGGCCACCCGTCATGCCCGCCGCCAGCATCTCTGCCATCAGACCGAAGCCCCAGCCCTTGTGGCCGCCCGCCGACAGGAGCGCGCCTTTCAGCGCATCGCCCGGGTCCGTCGTGGGGCGCCCCGCGGCATCGACCGCCCAGCCGGGCGGGATCGGCTGCCCCGCCGCCTTGGCCATCGTGATCTTGCCAAGCGCCACGGCGGAGGTGGAAAAATCGAACTGCATCGCCACATCACCCGCCACTGCCCCCGGCAGCGAAAAGGCGATGGGGTTCGTGCCGATGATCCGCCGCCGGCCGCCCGGGGCCGCAACGACGGGCGTGGCATTGGTGAAGCCGATGCCGATGAACCCTTCTTCCGCGATCTGTTCGGTGAAGAACCCGAGCGAGGTGCAGGTATGGGCATGGCCAACGGCGAGCGAGGCCGTGCCGCAGTCCCGCACCGCGTCAAGGGCTGCGGGCAGCGCGCGGGCGAAAGCGGGCTGCGCGAAGCCGAAACCCGCATCGACCCGCACCGATCCGGCGCGTGGGCGTGTCACGACCGGTTCGACGTCGCCTTTGACGCGGCCCGTGGCCAGTTGCTGGCAATAGCTTTCAAGGTAGTAGAGACCGCAGATCACATTGCCGGTCGCCTCGGCGCGCGCCACCGCGCGGGCAACCTCAGCCGCGATCCAGCGTTCGGCCCCGTGGCGGATGAGGGCGCGGGACGTGACCTTTTCGATTTCGGCAATGCTGACTGTCGGCATCGGCGCACTCCCTTCCCCGGTGTTGGCCCCTCAGGCCAGATGCCCCGCGTCGAGCCGCAGGACCCGGTCCATCCGCGCGGCAAGTTCCATGTTATGCGTCGCAATCAGTGCCGAAAGGCCGGTTTCGCGGACAAGCTCCATGAGCGTCGCAAAGACCTGATTGGCGGTCGCGGGGTCGAGATTGCCGGTAGGCTCGTCCGCCAGCAAAAGCCGCGGACCGTTGGCGAGCGCGCGGCAGAAGGCGACGCGCTGCTGTTCCCCGCCTGAGAGCGCCGCCGGCCGATGATCCGCTCTGGCCGCGACGCCAACGCGGGCCAGAAGGTCGGCTGCCCGCGCCTCGGCCTTCGCGCGCGCGACACCATTGGCAAGCTGTGGCAGCACGATGTTTTCGGCGGCCGAAAACTCCGGCAAGAGGTGATGGAACTGGTAGATGAACCCTACATCCTGCCGCCGCGCCGCTGTCCGCGCCCGGTCCGAGAGCCCGGTCATGACCTTGCCCCCGATGGCGACGGTGCCGGTATCGGCGGTGTCAAGCAGGCCCGCAATATGCAGAAGCGTCGATTTGCCCGCGCCCGATGGCGCGACAAGGGCCGCGACCTCGCCCCGCGCAAGGCTGAGGTCGAGCCCGCGCAGCACCACGACCTCTCCCGGCAGGCCTTTCAGATAGGCCTTCTCGATGCCTGTCAGCTCCAGCACCGCCTCACTCATAGCGCAGCGCCTCCACCGGGTTCATCCGCGCGGCGCGGCGGGCGGGGAAGATTGTGACGACGAAAGACAGGATGAGTGAAAGGCCGATGGCCCGGGTCACATCCCAGGCCTGAAGCTTCGCTGGCAGCCGGTAGATACCCCGGATCGAAGGGTCCCAGGCGCCGCCGCCGGAAATGTAGTTCGCGAAGGACATGATGCCGTCGACATTCCACGCGATCAGGCAGCCGAGGATGACACCGGCGACGGTTCCGATGACGCCTGTGAACGCTCCACAAAGGAAGAAGACCCGAAGGATGGAGCCTTCGGTCAGACCCATCGTGCGAAGAATGCCGATGTCGCGGCCCTTGTTCTTGACCAGCATCACCAAGCCGGAGGTGATGTTCATCGCCGCGATGAGGACGAGGATGGCAAGGATCAGGAACATCACATCGTCCTCGATGGCAAGCGCGCTCAGAAACGCGCCCGAGGCGTCACGCCAGCTCCAGAGCAGCGTTCCCGCGCCCCCCGCCTGTAGCAGCGCATCGCCGTAGCGATCCACATCTTCTGGGTCGGCGACATAGACCTCGATTTCATCCGCGCCACCTTCGCGGTTGAAATAGCTCTGCGCCTCGGCAAAGGGCATGTAGATGCGGGTGCGGTCGATATCCCAACGGCCGGCGGTGAAGATATAGACAACCTCATAGGCATTGACGCGGGGACTGGTTCCGAAGGCCGTCTTCACGCCGTTGGGCGAGATGAGTTTCACGACATCGCCAACCGTCAGCCCAAGGTCGCGGGCGATGCCCGAGCCGATGGCGATGCCTTCCCCCAGCCGGTCGATGTCGCCCAGCGCCTCGGGCGAACCCGCCACGCGGGGAATGGTTTTCAGATCGTCGAGGGCGATCCCGTAGATTTCGGCGACATTGGCGCGGTCGCGGGCCGAAACCATCGCCTGGGCACGGATGACCGGCGCCGCCCGGGTGACGCCTGCAATCGCGCGGATGCGACCCGCAACCGCGTCATAGTCGGCAATCGCATCGGTCGAGACACCCGCCTCGTTCACATAGGTGGCGCGGCTGACGGAAACATGGGCATTCGCGCCGAGGATCGTATCGACGAATTCGGCGCGGAAACCTGCCCTGACCGCCATCGTCGCCACCAGCGCCATGACGCCGAGCGCGATGCCGATGAGGCTGATCCAGGTCATGACGCTGACGCCGCCCTCGGCGCGACGGGCGCGCAGATAGCGCCAGGCGATCATGAACTCAAAGCCGGAAAAGGGCGCGGTGGCCAAGCTCTGCTCCTTCTTATTCGTTGCGCGCGAACCTGCGCCGAATGGCCGGTGGGGTCAAGGCGGCTGCGGCAGCACGGCCGCTTGCAATTCTCCACCCCATCCGCTTTCTGTCGGCCTGGGGGAAGGGTTTTGGAATGCGCATTCTGCTTCTTGGCGGCTACGGCGTCTTTGGCGGCCGGCTCGTCCATCTGATCAGCGATCTTCTGGGCGTCGAGGTGCTTGTCGCCGGGCGCGACCCGGAAAAAGCGCGCCGCTTCTGCAAGGGCTGGATGGGGTCGGCCTCCTTGCGGCCGATCCTGCTTGACCGTGCCAATGTCGCGGCCGCAATTGCCGGGGAACGCCCCGACCTTATCATCGACGCATCGGGGCCGTTTCAGGCCTATGGCGACGATCCTTACAGGGTGGTTCGCGCCGCGCTCGACGCCGGCATCGACTATCTCGACTTTGCCGACGGCGCCGATTTTGTCAGCAGGATCAGCCAGTTCGACGCGGAAGCGAAGGCAAAGGGGGTCTTCATCCTGTCCGGCGTCAGCAGCTTTCCGGTGCTGATCGCCGCCGTGCTGCGCGACATGGCCCAGCACATGACGATCCACAAGGTAACGGCAGGCATCGCGCCTTCGCCCCATGCCGGGGTCGGCATGAATGTGATGCGGGCGGTCCTGAGCTATGCTGGCAGCCCGGTGCGCCTTTGGCGGAACGGGACTGAGACGACGGCGACCGGCCTTGCCGATAACCTGCGCTACACCGTGGCGCCGCCGGGTGAGTTGCCGCTGGCCAGCACCCGCTTCTCGCTTGTCGATGTGCCGGACCTGCGGCTGATCCCAGCGGCGATGCCCGGTATCACCGATATCTGGGTCGGGGCGGGTCCGGTGCCGGAATACCTTCACCGTCTCCTGAGCCTGCTGGCTGTGCTCAGGCGCATATTCAGGCTGCCATCGCTGACCCCCCTTGCACCCCTTTGCTACAAGGTTCTGAACGCGGCCCGGTTCGGCCCCCATCGTGGCGGCATGTTCATCGAGGCTGAGGGCGAGGTGGATGGCCAACCGGTCCGACGGTCATGGCACCTGCTGGCCGAGGGCGATGACGGCCCGCTGATCCCCTCGATGGCAATCGAGGCCATCGTTCGTAAACTGATGCTGACCCATCGCCCTCCGGCAGGCGCCCGCGCCGCCATCGGCGATCTCGATCTGGCGGATTACCAGGTTCTCTTCCGCCGGCGCGATATCCGCCAGGGCTGGCGCGACTCCCACGATGCCGCAGGCAAATCGCTCTACCCCCTGCTTCTCGGCGACCGGTTCGCCCGACTGCCGGCAGAGGTGCAGGCCCTTCACCAGCCGGGCGCGCGGTCCGTCTGGCGCGGCCGCGCCGATGTCATCCGTGGGACAGGGCTTCTTGCCGCAGTCGTCGCCGGCATGTTCAGATTTCCGAAGCAGGGCAAAGACATACCGGTCGAAGTTACGTTCACCACGGACGCCGAAGGGCGGGAACTTTGGGTGCGCAACTTCGCCGGGCGCGCCATGCGGTCGCGGCAGGAGGCCGGGCGTGGCCGCAACCTGCACCACATCATAGAGCGCTTCGGTCCTGTCGCGGTCACGCTGGCCGTGCTGATCCGGGGCGACCGGCTCTTTCTGGTCCCGCGCGGGTGGCGCATATTCGGCCTGCCCCTGCCAGCCAGCCTCCTGCCGCATGGCCAGTCCTTCGAAAGCGCCGCGGAGGGGCGTTTCCGATTTCACGTCGATATCGACATGCCGATAATCGGCCCGGTCGTCCGGTATGAAGGCTGGCTGGAACCGGCCTAGCCGTGCCGCGCCCGTCGGCGCCGGAAGGGTGCGGTCAGAAAGGACAGGACCACCGCCACACCCGCCCATCCCCCGAC
Source organism: Paracoccaceae bacterium (assembly GCA_041397105.1). Taxonomy (GTDB): domain Bacteria; phylum Pseudomonadota; class Alphaproteobacteria; order Rhodobacterales; family Rhodobacteraceae; genus Albidovulum. The sequence continues at coordinate 13,868 of JAWKXJ010000002.1, read as the reverse complement.
GAAACCGACCCCGGCCGTGATCGCGCCTGACGAGGTGACAGGCATCGCGGGCGCGAAATCGGACCATGTCGCGGCAAAGGTTTCGGCATCGCCGAAGCGCTGCGGCATGCCGATCCGCTCCACCGGGCCGGCCTCGCGCAGGATCGTGAGATCGGATGAGAGGCGTTCGAGCCTGCCAAAGGCGCGCCGCATGTCGTCCTGCCGGTAGCCGAGAAACTCGGTCCCGCTCATCGCCGCGAGCGCATCCTCGCGGCTGAGGTTTGCCTTTTCGGCGGAGGCGTCGAAATCGCCCGTCACAAGCGTCAGGGCATCGACCTGCCCGGCAAGACGCTGCAAATATTGCTGCGAAAACTCCGGAAACTGCGACAGAACCGCCGCCCCCGCGACACCACCAGCAAGACCAAGCATCCTGAGTACCATTCGGGCCTCCTTCGCCGGGGGATCAGCCCCGTCCTTGCGCCGCGCGTGCGGCCAGCATCCCGCTGACCACCGGCCGCAGCGCCTCGCCCAGCGCCCGAGTCGCGGCCACATCCATATGTGTACTATCGAGCGGCGAGCTTTGCGCGACAATTCCGGCATCGAAGAACGCGACCTGCGCCTCAGCCGCAGCCTCTCGGATGAACGCCGTCACACGATGCGAACGGTCGACCATCTCATCGGTCGCGCGGGGATCGGCCCCGATCACGATTGGCGGCGGCGCGACGAATAGAATGACGGGTGGTTGGTAATCGTCCAACCGATAGCCGTGCCCCCGGATCACCTCCGCTATGCGGACATAGCCGTCCCCCACCCGTTCCGGCATCTGGCCATAGTAGATGTCGTTCGTGCCGAGCATGACGATGACGAGGTCGAGCGGCGCATGGCTGTGCAGAAGAACCGGCAGGATACGGGCACCGTTCATGTCGGCCGCGCCCGCCGTCTGGTCAAATGCGGTCATCCGGCCCCGCAGCCCTTCGGCAATGACCTCGACCCCCGGCAGCCCGGCGGCGAGTACGGTCGGCCAGCGATCCGAAAGCGCATGGCGGCCGCCCGACACGGGATCGCGACCCCAGGTCAGGCTGTCGCCGAAGGCCAGGACCGCGGCCAAACCGTCAGACGCCTTCGTAGATGGAGGCGACGCGGGCGACGGCGTCATCCGCGCTCATTTCCTCGCTGACGCCGGTGCGGCGCGAGGTCAATTCCACCTTGCCATTGGCCAGTCCGCGCGGCCCGACGGTGATCCGCCACGGCAGGCCGATCAGGTCCATCGTCGCGAATTTGGCACCCGCCCGTTCGTCCCGGTCGTCGTAGAGCGGATCGAGCCCCTTGGCCTTCAGGGCCGCATAGAGCCCGTCGCAGGCGGCATCGGTCGCGCTGTCACCTTGCTTGAGGTTGACTATGCCGCAATGGAAAGGCGTGACCCCTTCGGGCCAGATGATGCCCTTGTCGTCATGGCTGGCCTCGATGATCGCCCCGAGAAGCCGGGAAACGCCGATCCCGTGCGAACCCATATGGACCGGCACGCGGGTGCCGTCGGGGGTCACCACGGTCGCGCCCATCGGTTCGGAATATTTGGTGCCGAAATAGAAGATCTGACCAACCTCGATGCCGCGCCCGACCTTGCGATTCGCCTCAGGCACCTGATCGAAGACCGCCGCATCGTGGGTCTCGTCGGTGCGGGCATAAAGTGTGGTGAACTCGCCGCAGACCTTGGCGACCTGATCCTTGTCGTCATAGTCGATGTCACGCGCGCCGAGCTTCAGCGTGGTGACGCGGTCATCATAGAAGACCTCGGACTCGCCCGTCTGGGCAAGGACCAGGAATTCATGCGTGTTGTCGCCGCCGATGGGGCCGGAGGCCGCGCGCATCGGGATCGCCGTCAGACCCATCCGCTCATAGGTGCGCAGATAGCTGACCATGTGCCGATTGTAGGCATGAAGGGCGGCGTCCTTGTCGATGTCGAAGTTGTAGCCGTCCTTCATCAGGAATTCGCGGCCCCGCATGACGCCGAAACGCGGGCGGATTTCGTCCCGGAATTTCCACTGGACGTGATAGAGCGTCATCGGCAGGTCCTTGTAGGACCCGACATGGGCGCGGAAGATGTCGGTGATCATCTCCTCGTTCGTGGGGCCGTAGAGCATGTCGCGCTTGTGGCGGTCGGTGATGCGCAGCATCTCTTCGCCGTAATCGTCGTAGCGGCCGGATTCCCGCCAGAGATCGGCGGGCTGAAGCGTCGGCATCAGCATCGGGATATGGCCCGCGCGGATCTGTTCCTGATGCACGATCTCCTCGATCCGGCGGAGCACCTTGAAGCCCATGGGCAGCCAGGAATAGATACCGGCCGCCTGCTGCTTGATCATGCCGGCGCGCAGCATGTAGCGATGCGACACGATCTGCGCCTCGGCAGGATTTTCCTTGAGGACGGGCAGGAAGTAGCGGGTCAGGCGCATGGGCGGGCTTTCTTGCAGGGGCGTTCCCGCGTTCCTAGCCGTCCCTCAAGCAACAGGCAAGCGGGCGCGGCGTCAGGCGGCGTCACCGGGCCGGATTGCGCGCGCATCGCCGATGATACCGCTCGTCAGCAGGTCTTCGACGAAGAAGGCCGCGAACTGGGCGCGACCGGACAGGCCGGACTTGGCGTAGATTGCCGTCATCTGGGCCCTGACAGTGCCCTGCGCGGCCCCGCGGAGGCTGGCAATCTCGGCCAGATCAAATCCCTTGAGCGCGAGCATGCCCACTTCGCGTTCAGCCGGTGTCAGCGCCCAGGTATCGAACTGTGTTTCGATCACATCGACAAGCGCGCCAGAGGCGACGGCCAGCGAGCGTTCCTGGCTGGATATCAGGGCATGGGACCGGCGAAGTTCCCGCATCCCGAAAAGGCTGCCGGCCACCAGGCAGATCGCGATGGCCGCCTCGACAAAGGTATGAAAGGCGGTTTCACCCCGCAGGAGATCCGATGTCGCATCAGTCACAAAGAATGCCGCGGCGACCGCCTGCGTCGCCGCAAAAAGGCCTAGCGCCGCTTTGCGCCGCTGTCGCCCGCTATCAACCGCTTCGTTGCGTTGCATCCGTTCTTCGGCGACCCGGGGATCGGGTGTCACCGGTCAACATAGGTTTGACGAGGTTGCGCTTCAACACGAGGCTTTCGGCCAGAACACCACCGACATGCAGGACCGCCAGCAGAAGCAGCAGGTTTCCGCCCATTTCATGTAGTTCCTTCACCGCCTTCTTCGTTTCCCGCGACAGAATACCGCTGGCGGCAGCGTCACTTCCATCGGCCGCATCATCGCTGTCAACGATCAGCGCGGCCCAGTCGCCGGCGGCGACGGCGGCCTTCTGACGGGCCACTTCCATCGGTGTCGCGCCGCTGGTCATAACCAGGCCCGCCAGGATGACGGCTGCCAGCGTTGACCAGAGTGCATAGACCATCACCGCGCCTGCGGGATTGTGTGACGGATATTCGCCTGGTGTCCGTCGCGCGAGGTCCCGCAGATGCAGAACCGCCGCGCGGGGCCGGGGTGGAAACGCGGCGAACCGCGCCTCCGCCGGGCCGACAAGCCCCCAGAGAAGTCTGAGGGCAAGCGCCGTCATCCCGATCCAGCCAAGCCAGACATGGACGGTACTGCCGCCACCGGTGAAGACGGCATTGCCGATCACGACAACTGCGATGATCCAGTGGCTGGAGCGGACCACCAGATCCCACAGTGCCGGGGGTTCGCCGGTCAGCGGCCGCGACATCTTAGCTCTCGCTTTTCATGTCGACGACAGCGCCCGTCTTGGGATCGAGATAGACTTCCCAGTTCTTGCCCGTCGCCGTTTCAACACACTTGGCCTCGATCTTGCCGTCCTCGGCCTCGAAATCGCTGACAACGCAGCCGGCCTTTTCCAGCGCGGCCTTCGCCACGTCGGGGCTGGTGCCGATCACGTCGCCGACCGACGGCATGGCGAGCGCGGCAAACGGCAGGACCGCAATCGTCGTCGCGGCGAAAATGGTACGGATCATCGTGATTTCCTTTCTTTCGGGGGTATGCCCCTTGCGGGTGCAACAATCGCGACATTGGCCGCGACTGACCGGGACATGTGCGTTCCCGACCGGTGCCGTCGATGGGCCAAACGCTTAGGACAGGCCCCATAAGCGATTGCTGACGGCGGATTGTTGCCCGGTCGGCAATACGCCGCCTGCGGACGGGAACGCGACTCAGTCCCGGCGCGGGTTAGCGGGGACTGCGCGCTGCAACGCGCCCTCGATAAAGTCCGAACCCGTGTAGCCCGCCGCAAGCAGCCCAAGCACTGCTTCCCGCGTCAGTTGCAGCCCTGCAGGAACAATGCCGATGGCTGCCACCATTCCGGCGAGCGCGCCGAGCATGAGGCTGATCCAAAGCTTGGGGGCATCGAAGACATCGGCAAGCAGGCGATTGCCTCGCGCGGCAGCCTCGCCAGCCTTTTTCAGGCCGATAACAACACGGACCAACTGGCCAGCCGCGCCGGCGCCGAGACCGAGGGCAAGGATCAAGAGCCAGTCAAGAACATGTCGAGCCGCATCGCCGCCCCCGAAAACGATCTCCATGGTGACCCTCCCGCTTGACCCTGCGCCCGTCGTGATGCCACCGGCACCCAAGCGCCGTTCAGGCTGACTGCCTGCCCGGGGCTTGCCACGCCGTGGCGCGGCATGTCATGTCAGGCCAAGACTTCTTGCGGGTGAAGGCATGGCACTGCCGGTTAAACAGCAGCTGAGATATTGGGGCATCGCGGCGGCGATCTTCTTTCTGCTGCTCTGGGGGCTCGGCAATGTGATCCTGCCCTTCATCGTTGGCGGCGCCATCGCCTATTTCATGGACCCGGTCGCCGACCGGCTGGAACGGGCCGGACTGAGCCGAACCACCGCCACCTCGGTCATCTCGGTGATCGCGCTTCTGCTTTTCGTTTTGCTCGCGCTGTTGATCGTGCCGATGCTTCTGCGCCAGCTTGTGCAGCTTGTCGAAGCCGCGCCGACGATATCGGCCAAGCTGCAAGGGTTCCTGACCGCCACGTTTCCGCAGATCATGGATCAAGAAAGCGTCGTGCGCGACACGCTGGCGGCAATCGGCGAGACCATCAAGTCGCGCGGCGGAGAACTGGCAAGGGGCGTCCTCAACTCCGCGCTTTCGCTCATCAATGCCATCGTCTTCATCGTCGTCGTGCCGGTCGTGGCCTTTTACCTTTTGCTCGACTGGGACAATCTGGTCGCGAATATCGACAACATGCTGCCGCGTGATCATCAGCCGGTGGTCCGCCGCCTTGCGCGGGAAATCGACACGGTACTGGCCGGGTTTGTCCGCGGGCAGGTTTCGGTCTGCCTGATCCTCGGGACCTTCTATTCCGTCACGCTGATGATGGCGGGGCTCGACTTCGGGCTGATCGTCGGCGCCATCGCGGGGCTGATCACCTTTATCCCCTATGTGGGCGCTTTGATCGGTGGCGCGCTTGCCATCGGGCTCGCGCTTTTCCAGTTCTGGGGCGACTGGGTGTCGATTGCCGTCGTCGCCGGCATATTCGCCATTGGCCAGTTCCTCGAAGGCAATATCATCACGCCCCGGCTGGTCGGCAAATCCATCGGGCTGCACCCCGTCTGGCTGCTTTTCGCGCTTTCCGCCTTCGGCACGGTTTTCGGCTTTGTCGGGATGCTCGTTGCGGTTCCGGTTGCCGCCGCGCTTGGCGTCCTGACACGGTTCGCCGCGTCACAATATCTTGACAGCCGGCTCTACAAGGGTCTTTCGGGCCGGGACGACGGGTGACATGCCGCGACAGCTGATCTTCGAGCTGCCGGTCCGTTCGGCGCTCGGCCGGGTCGATTTCTTCGTCTCGCCCGCAAACGCCCGCGCCGTGGCGAGCCTTGACGCCCCCGAAGACTGGCCCGAACGGAAGCTGATCCTTGCAGGCCCCGAAGGGTCGGGGAAGACCCATCTCGTCCATGTCTGGGCGGCCACACACGGCGCCCGGATCCTGGATGCTGGCGACCTTGCCCGCATGGAACCGACGGCGGCACAGGCGCTCGTCGTCGAAGATGCCGACAGGATCGCGGGCGACAGAGCCGCCGAAACCGCGCTCTTTCACCTTCACAATCTGGTCCTGGCGGATGGCGGGTATCTCCTGATCACGACCCGCCAGGCGCCCCGGCAAGTCGGTTTCGCCCTGCCCGATCTGGCGAGCCGGATGGAGGCCAGCCCGCTCGTGACGCTCGATCCGCCGGACGATGCGCTTCTGGCCGCCGTTCTCGTAAAACTGTTTGCCGACCGCCAGATCACCGTGCCGATGTCGCTGATCCCCTGGCTCGTCGGCCGGATGGACCGTTCCTTTGCCGCGGCGCACCGGATCGTTGCGGATATCGACGCGCTGGCGCTGGCGACCGGTCGCCCCATCGGCCGCAAGATCGCGGCGGAGGTGCTGGACAGCGCGCGGCACGACGCGCAATGATACGGCCACGGGTCGCCGTTTTGCGCGCCCATTTCTCGTTACCAAACTGTTACAATTCCGGCCGATAAGCGCTCCATGACCCAGGCAGATTTCCTCAAGGCGCCCTTCCCCGCACCCGTAACCCTGCCTGATGCCGAGATTCTCGGCGCCAGCCGCTTCTTCAACCGCGAACAAAGCTGGCTCGCCTTCAACTGGCGCGTGCTGGACGAAGCCCGCAACCCCCGTGTGCCGGTGCTGGAACGTCTGAGGTTTTTGTCGATTTCGGCCACCAACCTGGACGAATTCTATACCGTCCGTGTCGCCGGCCTGCGCGAACTGGCCCGCGCCGGCAACACGACACCCGCCGCCGACGGCCGCAGCCCCGCCGAACAGCTGGTTCTTATCAACGAAGATGCCCGGCGCCTGATGAATGCGCAGCAAAGTTGCTGGAACAAGCTGAAGAAGGAGATGGAGGCGGCTGGCATCCTGCTTTTGGCGCGCAGCAAGCTGAACCGGCGCGACCACGCCTTCCTGCAGGACTACTTCATCAACAAGGTCTTTCCGGTTCTGTCGCCTCTGGCCATCGACCCGGCCCACCCGTTTCCGTTCATTCCCAACACCGGTTTCTGTCTTGCGCTGCAACTGGAACGCATGACCGATGCCCGGCCGCTGCAGGCGCTCCTGCCGATACCCCAGCAGATTGCCCGCTTCATCGCGCTGCCGGGCGAAGCGCGGTATCTGCCGCTCGAAGAGCTGCTGCTGCTTCATCTCGGCTCGCTCTTTCCCGGTTATCGAGACACCGGCCACTGCGCCTTCCGGGTCCTGCGCGACAGCGATCTGGAAGTGGAGGATGAGGCCGAGGATCTTGTCCGGGAGTTCGAAACGGCGCTGAAGCGCCGCCGCCGCGGTCAGGTGATCCGGCTGAAAATCACGACCGGGGCGCCCGCCGCGCTCCGCGCGCTCATCATGGACGAACTTGGCGTTGCCGTCGATGAGGTGGTGGAGGTCAAGGGCATGGTGGGCATGGCCGATCTGAAGGAACTGGTGCTCGAAAACCGCCGCGATCTGCTCTGGCCCTCTTTCACGCCACGTGTGCCGGAACGGGTGCAGGACCATGGCGGCGACATGTTTGCGGCGATCCGCAAGAAGGACATGTTGCTTCACCATCCCTATGAGACCTTCGACATGGTGATCCGCTTCCTGACCCAGGCAGCGGCCGACCCCGATGTGCTCGCGATCAAGCAGACGCTTTACCGCACCTCCCGCGACAGCCCCATTGTCTCGGCACTTTGCGAAGCCGCCGAGGCGGGCAAATCCGTCACGGCGCTGGTGGAACTCAAGGCCCGATTCGACGAGGCCGCGAATATCCGTCAGTCGCGCAGGCTGGAACGCGCGGGCGCGCACGTCGTCTACGGTTTCATCAACTACAAGACGCACGCCAAGATCTCGACCGTGGTCCGGCGCGAGGGCGAGAACCTTGTCACCTATACCCATTACGGGACCGGGAACTACCACCCGATCACCGCACGCATCTATACCGATCTCAGCTTCTTCACCTGCGATCCCGCGCTTGGTCGCGACGCGACGAAGATCTTCAACTATCTTTCCGGCTATGTGCAGCCTGAAGGACTTGAAAACATTGCCATTTCCCCGATCTCTCTGAAACCCCGCCTTCTGGAACTCATCGCGGCCGAGGCTGCCCATGCCCGCGCCGGCAAGCCCGCCGAGATCTGGGCCAAGATGAACTCCATCATCGAGCCCGACGTGATCGACGCGCTCTATGCCGCCAGTCAGGCCGGCGTGAAGATCAACCTCGTCGTGCGTGGCATCTGCGGGCTGCGCCCCGGCATCAAGGGCCTGAGCGACAATATCCGCGTGAAGTCCATCGTCGGCCGTTTTCTTGAACACAGCCGCATCGTCTGCTTTGCCAACGGCCATGGCCTGCCCTCCAAGAAGGCCAAGGTCTTCATCTCTTCCGCCGACTGGATGGCGCGGAACCTGCACCGGCGGGTCGAGACGCTTGTCGAAATCCTCAATGATACGGTCAAGGCGCAGATCGTCAGCCAGATCATGGCGGCAAACCTTGCCGACGAAGCGCAAAGCTGGGTCCTGCAACCCGACGGCCGCTATCTGCGCGACTTGCCTGAAGGGCGCGACGACCTGTTCAACTGCCACCGGTTCTTCATGGAGAACCCCTCGTTATCAGGGCGCGGTTCGGCCGGTGCGAAAGACGTGCCAAAGCTTGCCCATTCGATGGATTAGCGGGTAGACCCGTGCCGAAAGAAAAAGCCAGAGACCGAACCGGAAGGAAGAGGCCCATGGACGCAGCCGCCGACTCTCACGCCGACGACTGGGCCCCCTTCGGCCGCCCGATTTTCGAAGACCCCTCGGCCCGCGCGCTCAGCCGTGTCGGCGTTGTCGATGTCGGATCGAACTCTGTCCGGATGGTCGTCTTCGATGGTGCTGCGCGAAGCCCGGCCTATTTCTACAACGAGAAGGTGCTTGCCGGTCTGGGCCAGGGCCTTGTCGAAACCGGTCGCCTGAACCCCGAAGGCCGTGTACGTGCGCTTGCCGCACTGGAACGTTTCGCCGCCCTTGCAGACGGCATGGAACTGCCCGCGCTGACCTGCGTTGCGACAGCCGCCGTGCGCGAGGCTTCAGACGGGGCGGAGTTTCAGGCCGAGGTCGAGGCGAAGACCGGCCTGAAGCTCTGGGTCATCGACGGGCTGGAAGAGGCACGGCTTTCGGCGCAGGGGGTGCTCCTCGGATGGCCCGAGGCCGAAGGGGTCGTCTGCGACATCGGCGGCAACTCCATGGAGCTTGCCGTGGTGTCGGGCGGCAAGGTCGGGCGCAGGGTGTCATCGCCCCTTGGCCCCTTCCGGCTGCAGCAGATCAAGGGCGGAACGAAAGGCATCCTCCGGTTCATCCGCAAGGTGATGAAGTCCCTGGCCGCCGATATCGGCACGGGTCATGACCGCATCTACCTTGTCGGCGGGTCCTGGCGCGCCATCGCCCGGCTGGACATGGAACGCCGCGCCTATCCGATGACCGTCCTGCACGAATACCGGATGGAACCGGCAGCACTACTTGAGACGATCGACTGGATCGGCAAGTCGGACCTTGCGGCGCTGCGGGCCAAGACCGGCACTTCGGCGGCCCGGATGGAACTTGTCCCGCTTGCCAGCCTCGTCCTGCGCCAACTGGTGGAAACCTTCGCCCCGAAGGAAATCGACGTTTCCTCCTATGGTATCCGCGAGGGGCTGCTCTACGAACAGATGCCGGAACGGCTGCGGATGCGCGACCCGCTCATCGAGGCCTGCCGCTATGCCGAAAAGACGACGGCGCGGATGCCCGGTTTCGGCAAGAAGCTCTTCGGTTTCCTCAAACCGCTCTATGCCGATGCCACGCCAGAACGACTGCGCATGGTCAAGGCCGCCTGCCTTTTACACGACACGACCTGGCGGGCGCATCCGGATTATCGCGCCGAGGTCTGCTTTGACAATGCGACCCGCGCCAATCTCGGCGGCCTGAGCCATACCGAAAGGGTCTTTCTCGGGCTTTCGCTGCTGCACCGCTACAAGAATTCGCGCGCGGGGTCGCGGCTGGAACCGCTTTTCGCGCTTCTTTCCGACCAGCAGATCAACGAGGCCGAGGTTCTGGGCAAAGCCATGCGCTTCGGGGCGATGTTCTCGATCAAGTCGCCGGAAGAGGCAGGCGCGCTCATCTGGTCGCCGGACCGGAAGGATTTGACGCTGGAGCTTTCGCCCGATACTAAGCCGCTTTTCGGCGAAGTCGCGCAGGCGCGTTTCAAGTCGCTGGCCGATTCACTCGCCGCGACGGCGACGGTTCGCATCGCCGAGCCAGCCTGAGCGGCCGCGGATTCAGATTTCGATTTCGCCGTCTGGAAGGGCCGGGACCATTTCCTCCGCCGATTTCCGGCGCAGGATGATATCGCCATTCGGCAGCTTTTCGGGCGGATGGTACTGGCTCAGATCGCCGATGCTGCCGAGAAACTCCTTGAGGAGCGGCCCCATGACCGCCGCCGCGCCATCGAGTTCACGCAGCGCCGGTTCCATTTCATCGAGCATCGACCGCATGATGATCTTGGCCCCCTGTTCCAGAAGACTCAAACCCTCGCCCACGCCCTCGTCCGCCGACTGGGCTGAGACTGGGACGGCGGTAATCAGGCAAAGGGAGATGGCGGCGCAGAGGTGTTTCATGATGCCAATATATGGCAGAAACGCTGAAAAGAACAGAGCGGATCGAACCGAAACCGATCACGCCCGACGCCGAAAATCGTGTTCGCGTTCGTCTTGTCAATGATTGTACACAATGGTATACATAAACCAAGCGCCGCACTTGCACCCCAATCTGCAATGCGGCATTAGCCATTCGACGCTACGCTCAACGTCCCATAGGGAGTTCCACAAATGACCATCGTCACCGGCAAGGACACCGCCAAAACGCGCAAAACATTGACCGCGGGCGGCAAGACCGTCAGCTACTACTCGATCCCGGCCGCCGAGGCCGCCGGTCTGGGTGAGTTCGCGCGCCTGCCGGCCTCGCTGAAGGTGGTGCTTGAGAACATGCTGCGGTTCGAGGACGGCGGGCGCACGGTCTCGGTCGACGACATCAAGGCGTTCTCGGACTGGGGCAAGATGGGCGGCCAGAACCCGCGCGAGATCGCCTATCGCCCGGCCCGCGTCCTGATGCAGGATTTCACCGGCGTTCCGGCGGTCGTGGACCTCGCCGCGATGCGCGACGGGATCAAGGCGCTTGGCGGCGACGCGCAGAAGATCAACCCCCTGAACCCGGTTGACCTCGTCATCGACCACTCGGTCATGATCGACGAATTCGGCAATCCCCGCGCCTTCCAGCATAACGTGGACCTCGAATACGAACGCAACATGGAGCGCTACGTCTTCCTGAAATGGGGCCAGAACGCGTTCGAGAACTTCCGAGTCGTCCCGCCCGGCACCGGCATCTGCCACCAGGTGAACCTCGAATACCTCGCCCAGACCGTTTGGACCGACACCGACCAGTCCGGCGCGACAGTCGCCTATCCGGACACGCTCGTCGGCACCGACAGCCACACCACCATGGTCAACGGCCTTGCGGTCCTTGGCTGGGGCGTCGGCGGGATCGAGGCCGAGGCCGCGATGCTGGGCCAGCCCGTCTCGATGCTGATCCCGGAGGTCGTCGGCTTCAAGCTCACCGGCCAGATGATGGAAGGCACCACCGCGACCGACCTCGTCCTCAAGGTCGTGCAGATGCTCAGGAAGCACGGCGTCGTCGGCAAGTTCGTCGAATTCTACGGCGAGGGCCTTGACCACCTGCCGCTCGCCGACCGCGCGACGATCGCCAACATGGCCCCGGAATACGGCGCGACCTGCGGCTTCTTCCCGATCGACGCGGAAACCCTGCGCTACCTCCACATGACCGGCCGCGACGAAAGCCGGATCGCGCTGGTGGAAGCCTATGCCAAGGAAAACGGCTTCTGGCGCGGCGCGGATTACGATCCGGTCTACACCTCGACCCTGCATCTCGACATGTCGACCATCGTCCCGGCGATCTCGGGCCCGAAGCGGCCGCAGGACTACCTCGCGCTGACCGACGCCAAGGCGAGCTTCGCCAAGGAGATGGACGCAAGCTTCAAGCGTCCCTTGGGCAAGGAAGTGGCGGTGAAGGGCGAAGATTACACCATGTCCTCGGGCAAGGTGGTCATTGCGTCCATCACCTCCTGCACCAACACCTCGAACCCCTACGTCCTCATCGGCGCGGGGCTTGTCGCCCGCAAGGCGCGGGAACTGGGGCTGAACCGGAAACCCTGGGTCAAGACCTCGCTCGCGCCCGGCTCGCAGGTCGTGTCGGAATATCTTGAGGCCGCCGGCCTTCAGGAAGACCTTGACGCGGTGGGCTTCAACCTTGTCGGCTACGGCTGCACCACCTGCATCGGCAACTCCGGCCCCCTCCAGCCGGAAATCAGCGCCGCCATCGCCGAGGGTGACCTTGTGGCGACCGCGGTCCTATCGGGCAACCGCAACTTCGAGGGCCGGATCAGCCCGGACGTGCGGGCGAACTACCTAGCCTCGCCGCCCCTCGTCGTTGCCTACGCGCTGGCCGGCGACATGAACATCGACCTGACGACGGAGCCCTTGGGCACCTCCAAGGACGGCAAGCCGGTCTACCTGAAAGACATCTGGCCGACCAACAAGGAGATCGCGGATCTCGTCCACGCCACCGTGACGCGCGCGGCGTTCCAGAAGAAATACGCCGATGTCTTCAAGGGCGATGCCAAGTGGCAGGGCGTGAAGGTAACGGAGTCGGAAACCTATGACTGGCCCGCGACCTCGACCTATATCCAGAACCCGCCCTATTTCCGCGGCATGGGCAAGGACAAGGGTGCGATCCACAACATCGACGGCGCCCGCATCCTCGCGCTTCTGGGCGACATGATCACGACCGACCACATCTCGCCGGCCGGCTCTTTCAAGGCGACGACGCCAGCGGGCCAGTACCTGACCGAACGGCAGGTCGCGGTGAAGGACTTCAACTCCTACGGCTCGCGGCGCGGCAACCACGAGGTCATGATGCGCGGCACCTTCGCCAATATCCGCATCAAGAACGAGATGCTGGACGGCGTGGAAGGCGGCTATACGCTTGGGCCCGACGGTGCGCAGACCTCGATCTTCGAGGCCTCGATGGACTTTCAGGCGGCCGGCACGCCGCTGATCGTGATCGGCGGGATCGAGTACGGCGCGGGCTCCAGCCGTGACTGGGCGGCCAAGGGCACCAACCTTCTCGGCGTCAAGGCGGTCATCGCGGAATCGTTCGAGCGCATCCACCGGTCGAACCTCGTCGGCATGGGCGTCATCCCGTTCGAGTTCACCGGCGGCGACAACCGCAAGACCCTTGGCTTCAAGGGCGATGAGGTCATCTCGATCGACGGGCTCGAAGGTGATCTGAAGCCGCTGTCGCTCGTGCCCTGCACGATCACCTATGGCGACGGCACGACGAAGACGATCCAGATCAAGTGCCGGATCGATACCGAGGTCGAGATCGAATATGTCGAGAACGGCGGCGTGCTGCACTACGTTCTCCGGAACCTCGCCAAGGCCTGACACAACCCCGCATTGCCCGCCGTCAGAGCTACTCTGTCGGCGGGCAGCGAAGTCGTTAACATTGTGTTCACTCTTCGGAACGATTCCGGGGCGCGAATGTGACAGGATGCGTCTTTCGGCAGAAATTGAAAACGATAGCGGCCTGTCACGCGGCTTGTGGAATTAGCAGAAATCCTCATATTCCGATGCGGCTTGAGAATACCGTTGTTTTATTGCCTCCTAGCAACCTCACCGGTCTTGGCCCTGTCGCAACCCCACAAGAATGGGGTAACAACAGCACATGAAAAAACTGCTTAACCACATCCCCCTTTATCCCAGCATGCCCTGGGTCGAAGCCAT
>JAWKXJ010000001.1:0-1718 GCA_041397105.1 Paracoccaceae bacterium | reverse complement strand
CCGAAGACGAGAAGCGGCAGATCGCGCCGCGTGGACAAGAGCGGTGCGAGGCGGGGTTCGAGCGCGTAGCCAAGCTCATAACTCGCGAAACCCGCGACCCAGCGGCCCTCGGCCCGCACCGCATCGAGCCGTGCAAGCGCAGCATCGACCTCGGCCGCGGTATCGGCGCGGATCAGCGCGCAAGGCGCGTCAAAGAGCGCCGCTTGGCCGGAGGGCCCGTCTTCGACAAGGATCATGGTTTTTCCGCAGTCATCCGGGCAGGCAAGGTGTCATGCCCAAAGTGGCCGCAACACCGGCCAAGCGCAAGCATGCCGCCGCCGCTTTGATGACCGTTCGCGCCCTGCCCGGGGAGGGCGGGCTTGATCGAGGTCAAGGCCGCGGCGCCGCCCGGCGGCTAGGCAGGTGGGGCAAAGACAGAAGGAGGACGCGCATGTCCCATACCCCCCACGAACTGGCCGAGGATTTTCCGGGTCAGGCGGAAACCATTCACCGGCTGAAACTCGAAGACGCCCATTTCGCCCGGCTTGCCGACAGCTATCACGAGATCAACCGCGCAGTGCACCGGGCCGAAACCGGGGTCGAGCCGGTCGAGGAACTGGCGGAGACGGAACTGCGTAAGAAACGCGCCGCGCTGAAGGACGAAATCGCGCGTCTTCTGGCCCGGGCCGCTGCCAGCTAGTCGATGGCATAGGGCAGGAGCCCGCGTTCGTTCGGGTCGATCCGCAACTGCCGCTCAAGCGGCGGAACCGAGCGCTGATGGCATTCCTTGCGCTCGCAGATACGGCAGGAAATGCCGATGGGCTCGAAAGCCTGGGCATTGCCGAGGTCCAGATCGTCGGCATAGACGATGCCTTTCGCGTGGCTGATCTCGCAGCCGAGCCCGATGGCGAAGCGGCGCATCGGCGCGCGGAAAGAGCCGCCGGATTTCGAGACATCGCGGGCAAGGCAGAAATACCGGACGCCATCCGGTGTCTCGGCCAGTTGGCGGAGGAACCGGCCGGGCATCTCAAACGCACTGTGGACGTTCCACAAGGGGCAGGCGCCACCGAACCGGGCGAATTGTAGCCGTGTGGCGGAGTGGCGTTTGGTGATCGTGCCGGCCTGATCGACGCGGACGAAGAAGAAGGGAATGCCCTTCAGCCCCGGCCGTTGCAGGGTCGAGAGCCGATGGGCGACCTGTTCGATGGAGGCGCCGAACCGGTCGGCCAGCCGTTCCAGATCGTGGCGCGTTTCCTCCGCCGCCTCCAGAAAGGCGCGGTAGGGCAGAAGTGCTGCCCCCGCGAAATAGTTGGCCAGACCGATCTTGGCGATCGCCCGGGCGGTATCGGTCTGGAACCGGGCAAGGTCGAGCGTGGCCTCCAAGAGCTCGTTCTGGGTCAGAAGTGCGACCTGGTGAAGAAGCTGGAAGCGCTGGGTGGCCGCGCCCATCCCGGCCGCGAGCGAAAGCGTCTTGCCGGAAAGCGCGCGCATCGGCGAATTGTCGGAAAAAGACAAATTTATGCCAAGGGCAGCGAGCGTATTCTCCGCCCGCTTTCCGGGGTCACTTCCGCCACTATCTGGGGAAGAAAACCGCTCCGCCGCGCGGTCGACCGCATCGATGTAATTGTCGCAATAGTGAAAGAAGTCACGAACCTCTTCCCAAGGGGAGGGACGCAGGGTGGCGCTGTCGCGGCCCAGCGCCTCGTCAAGCGAGGCGAGGCGTTCATGGTTTTGCCGAT